>NZ_JBLTXA010000004.1:0-351224 GCF_048066175.1 Niveispirillum fermenti
TTCTGATCACCGAAAAATAGTGTCAGCCGTTGGTGGCCAGGACCGTGCCTGCCAGATAAAGCGAGCCGCAGATCAGCACCCGGGCGGGGGGGGCGCCGGCCGCGGCCTGTGCCAGCGCACGCAGGGCGGCTGTGACATCGGCATCGTCGCCCGCCTCCATCCCGGCCTGCCGGGCGAAGCCGGCGGCGTCGCCGGCGCTGACGCTATTGGGCTCGCCGGGGATGGACACGGCCCGCAGCCGGCGCACATGCGCCGCCAGGGGAGCCAGGAAATCCAGCGGCCGTTTGCTGCCCAGCATGCCGAACACGAGGTCGAGCGGCCGGCCGTCGGCCGTCCAGCGGGCCAACTGGGCCGCCAGCACCTCGCCCGCGCTGTCATTGTGCCCGCCATCCAGGTAAAGCTCCCACCCGGCCGGCAGGTGTTCCACCAACGGACCCCGCCGCAGGCGCTGCAGGCGGGCGGGCCATTCGACGCGGGCCAGACCCGTGCGGATCGCCGCGTCGCCGATGGCCAGCGGCAGATGGGCCGTGGCGGCGATGGCCAGTCCGGCATTGTGGATCTGATGCGCCCCCGCCAGCCCCGGCGGGGGCAGGTCGAGACGCCGGGCGGCATCGGTGAAGCGGAAACCGTCCGCCGTGGCCGTCACATGCCAGTCCCGCCCGTGCAGCGACAGCGGCGCGCCGACGGCCGCCGCCCGGTCGGTGAAGACCTGCGCGGCCACCGGGTCGGCCTGGGGGCCCGCCACGACCGGCCGGCCGGGCTTCACGATGCCGGCCTTCTCCGCTGCGATCTCGGCCAGGGTGGGGCCCAGGAACTGGGTATGGTCCAGGGAGATGCGCGTCAGCAGGCTGACGGCCGGGCTGGCAATGACATTGGTGGCATCCAGCCGTCCGCCCAGCCCCACCTCCAGCAGCAGCAGGTCGGCCGGCTGGCGGGCGAAGGCCAGGAAGGCCGCGGCCGTCGTCACCTCGAAGAAGGTGATGGCGTCCCCGTCATTGGCGCGTTCCACCTCTTCCAGGATATCGGCCAGCGCGTCGTCGCCGATCAGGTCGCCGGCCAGGCGGATGCGCTCGTTGAAGCGCACCAGATGGGGGGAGGTGTAGACATGCACCCGATGGCCTGCCGCCTCCGCCATGGCGCGCAGGAAGGCGACGGTGCTGCCCTTGCCGTTGGTGCCGGCCACATGGACGGTGGGTGGCAGATGCCGCTCCGGATTGCCCAGCCGGTGCAGCAGCCGTTCGATCCGGCCCAGGGATAGATCGATCACGACCGGATGCAGTTGCCGCATCCGGTCCAGTGCCGCCTCCAGACGGGGGGAGGCCGGCACCAGCGGCGCGGCCTTGATCATTGGAAGCCGGCGCCACCCTGGATGGCACTGACCGACGGACCCTTGCGTGAGCCCGACCGGTCGCGCCCGCCGCGCGAAATCTTGACGATGTCCGCGCCGGGGCCGGTGCGGCGCAGCAGGTCGATGATGCGGGCCAGGGTGCCGCGCAACTCCTTGCGATGCACCACCATGTCGACCATGCCGTGATCCAGCAGGTATTCAGACCGCTGGAACCCTTCCGGCAGCGTCTCGCGGATCGTGCTTTCGATGACGCGCGCGCCGGCAAAGCCGATCTGGGCGCCGGGCTCGGCGATATGGATATCGCCCAGCATGGCGAAGCTGGCCGTCACGCCGCCCGTGGTCGGGTCGGTCAGGATGACGATATAGGGCAGGCCGGCTTCCTTCACCATTTCCACCGCGATGACGGTGCGCGGCATCTGCATCAGCGACAGGATGGCTTCCTGCATGCGCGCACCGCCCGATGCCGGCACGGCGATCAGGGGCACCTGCTGAAGCACGGCCAGACGGGCCGCGGCCAACAGCCCCTCGCCCACGGCCATGCCCATCGATCCGCCCATGAAGCCGAAATCAAAGGCGGCGACGACGGCGCCCTGGCCGTTGATCTTGCCATGGGCCACGACGATGGCGTCCTGGCGGCCGGACTTGGCCTGCGCTTCCTTCAGGCGGTCGGTATAGCGCTTCTGGTCGCGGAACTTCAGCGGGTCGACCACGACCTTGGGCAGTTCGATCGTCTGGTAACCGGGGTCCAGCAGCATGTTCAGCCGCCGCACGGGGGTCAGGCGCATGTGGTGGCCGCAATGCTGGCAGACGTGAAGCTGTTCCTCCAGGTCACGGTGGAACAGCATCGCCTCGCACGATGGGCACTTGTGCCAGAGATTGTCCGGAACCTCTTTCTTGGAAACGAGGGCCTGGATCTTCGGTTTGACGAAATTGGTCAGCCAGTTCATGGGGTACCTTCAAGGCGGGACGGGGTCCCGCTATACTCTGCCGAGGCGGGGACGGGGTCCCGCTGCACTCGGCCATGGTCGCGGGCATGGTCGGCTTTGTTGCGGCAAACCTGCCGTGGCGATGGCTTCGCGGTCCTCAAACAGTTCCTGGACGCTTCGGTAATCCGAACCACCCATGTCCGTCAATAAGGCGCTGCAACCGGCAAAGGTCAAGCCGGATCAGCCACGCGCCGCGCGCACACCGCTGGCCAGGGTGGCCACGAAGTCCAGAACGTCGGGGACCAGCCCGGCAGTGGGCTTGCCATCGGCGTCCAGGCCCGCTTCCACCCGGCGCACGATGGCGCTGCCCACGACCGCGGCATCGGCCACACGGGCCACCGCCGCGGCCTGTTCGGGCGTGGAAATGCCGAAGCCGACGGCCAGCGGCAGGTCGGTATGGCGGCGCAGGCGGGTGACGGCCTCGTCGATGGCCGTCGCTGTGGCGCTGCCCGCCCCTGTGATGCCGGTGACCGACACGTAATAGACGAAGCCCGAGGTGTTGGCCAGGACGGCCGGCAGGCGGGCATCATCCGTGGTCGGCGTCGTCAGCCGGATGAAATTGACCCCGGCGCGCAGGGCGGGAACGCACAGTTCCGCATCTTCCTCCGGCGGCAGGTCGACCACGATCAGCCCGTCGACCCCGGCGCCCCGCGCATCGGTCAGGAACCGGTCCACGCCATAGGAATAGATGGGATTGTAATAGCCCATCAGCACGATGGGCGTGTCGTCGTCGCCCTGGCGGAAGGCACGCACCATGTCCAGCGTGCGGGTCATGCGTGCGCCGGCAGCCAGGGCGCGCAGGCCCGCGGCCTCGATGGCCGGCCCGTCGGCCATCGGATCGGTGAAGGGCATGCCCAGTTCGATGATGTCGGCACCGGCCGCCGGCAGGCCCTTCAGCAGGGCGAGGCCGGTTTCATGATCGGGGTCGCCGGCCGTCACGAAGGTGACGAGGCCGGCCCGGCCGGCTGCCTTCAGGGCGGCGAAGCGGCGGTCGATGCGGCCGGTGGCCGGGGCGACCTGGATCGGGGCGCTGGTCATGATCAAAGGTTCCGGACAGCGAAGAAAGGCGGCGCACCATAGACCGTGGGCACCTCTGAAACAATGACGCTTTGCGCGGGCGGGCCCGGCGGAAAAGGGCCTCCTATGCTATTCGGTCTACGCCCCTGTTAGACGATGAAACATCTTCAACTGGACCCGATAACAGCGTTATCTGCTTTGCAACGATCATCGGGAATTACAGCTTGCAGGATAATGCCAATATAGCGGCCGGTTCGCATGAGGAGGGGTCGATGCGGCCGGCAAGCCCGTCGCGCGCCGTCGTCTGGCTGGCGCTGACGGCGCTGCTGGTGGCCTTGGGCCTGTTCGGGGTGGAGATCGTGCTGGGCCGCGCCCGGCTGATGGACAAGGCCGTGGCCGACATCAGGTCCAGTGCCGACCAGTTGGCTGAACATGCGGCCCGCATGATGGGCGCCCACACCCTCATCCTGCGCAATGCGGAATGGCTGGTCCTGAACGAGGGCTGGGATGAGGTGGCGGCCACGCCGCGCGTGCATGAATGGCTGCGCGACCTGGCGTCGGAAGCGCCGGAGGTGCAATCCTACTGGCTGGTCGATGCCGAGGGGCGGGTGCGCATCACGACGATGCGCTGGCCCGTTCCGGACATGAATGTCGCCGACCGCGATTATTTCCTGCCGCACCGTGACGGCCGTTCGGAACCCCATCTGAGCGCGCGCCTGTCCGGCCGCCTGAATCCGGAGGTGTTCTTCGCCCTGTCCAGCCGGCTGGAAGGGCGTGACGGCAATTTCCTGGGTGTTGCGCAGGTGTCGCTGCGTCCGGCCTATTTCGAGGCGTTCTATGCCAGCATCGCCTTTCGCCCCGATGTGGAAGTGATGCTGGTGCGTGAGGATGGCGAGGTGCTGGCCCGCCACCCGTCGGTGACATCCGGTGAGGTGGGCATCGGCAATGTCGCTGATCTGGTGGGCAAGCGCGACCCCGCCACCGGGCTGATGACGGCCATCTCGCCGTTCGACGGCAAGGAAAGGCTGTATGCGGTTGCCGATGTCGACCGGGTGCCGGCCCGCGTGGTCTATGGCATCTCCACCGCCGGGCTCGAATCGGACTGGCTTTGGACGGCGCTGGGGCAT
The DNA here is from genome assembly GCF_048066175.1 of Niveispirillum fermenti. Classification (GTDB taxonomy): domain Bacteria; phylum Pseudomonadota; class Alphaproteobacteria; order Azospirillales; family Azospirillaceae; genus Niveispirillum; species Niveispirillum fermenti. Next base: position 4,479 of record NZ_JBLTXA010000004.1, read on the forward strand.
TTCAGCTTCGCGCTGGTTGCAGCCCTGCTGCTGCTGCCGCTGGCCCTGGTCGCGCTGCGCCAGACCCGGCAGGCCGAACAGGCCCAGGGGCTGTTGCGCTCCTCTAATGCGGCACTGGAAGCGCGCGTGCGGGAACGCACGGCCCATCTGGACATGGCGCTGGAGGATCTGCGCCGCAGCGAGGAGCGGTTGAGCCGCCTGTTCAACGCCACGCCCGTGGCGATCATGGAGGTGGGGGCCGACGGCCGGTACACCGATTGCAACGCCGCGGCCGAGCGCATCCTGGGCCTGTCGCGCAGCGCCATCATCGGCGTGCGCCATGATGCGGCCCTGTGGCATGCGACGACGCTGGACGGCCGGCCCATGGCCAGCGTGGATTATCCCACGGCCCGTGCCCTGGCGGGAGAGGTGGTGCGGGATTGCGAATATGCCCTGCGCGATCCCAAGACCGGGGCGCGCCAGGTCCTGTCCGTCAACGCCGTGCCCATCCGGGACGAGGGCGCGCGCATCATCGGCTGCACCGCCACGGTGCTGGACGTCACGGGCCGGTACGAGGCGGAGGACCGCCAGCGCCTGTTGATGCGCGAGGTCGATCACCGGGCCAAGAATGCCCTGGCCGTGGCCCAGGCCGTCGTGCGGTTGAGCCGCGCCGACAGTATCGAGGCCTTCACCAGCGCGGTGGAGGGGCGCATCTCCTCCCTGGCCCGCTCGCACAGCCTGCTGGCCCAGGCCGCCTGGTCGGGGGCGGACCTGGAAAAGCTGGTGGAGGACGAGGTCCAGGCCTTCCTGACCGACAGGGCCCGCCTGGCCCTGCGGGGACCCAGGGTGCGGCTGGGGGCCGACATGGTCCAGTCGCTGGGCCTGGTCTTCCACGAACTGGCCACCAACGCGGCCAAGCATGGCGCGCTGTCCATGCCGGGCGGCACCGTCACCGTTGACTGGTCGGTCCGTCGCAGCACGCTGGACCTTCACTGGGAGGAAAAGGGCGGCCCCCCCGTCACGGCCCCCCCGACCCGCCAGGGCTTCGGGTCCACCCTGCTGGGTCAGGTGCTGCGCCACCAGTTGGGTGGCAAGATCGACATGGACTGGTCGGAAACCGGCCTGCGCTGCCACATCTCCCTGCCGCTGGGCCCGCAGCCGTGACGGCCGCCGGCCACGCGGGCCGGCTGCCTCCTCGCCGGCCCGTCCCTATGCGCCCCGGGTCATCAGAAAGGCCAGGATGGCCGTGGTCGCCGACACGTTCAGCGATTGCACCCGGCCGCTGCCGGCGATGGTGACCAGTTCGGTGCAGGCCGCCTGGCTGGCCGGCGGCATGCCATGTTCCTCGTTCCCCATCACGACGGCCACGGGCTTTCCCTCTGCCCGGCGGGTCAGGTCCGACAGGGACGGGAAAGGCCCCAGCGCGGTGCCGATGGTGCGGTAGAGACCACCCAGGGCCTTCAGCGTGGCCGGGAAATCAGCGGTCCGATGAAGATTCACATGCTCGAAGCCGCCTTCCGCCACGCGATAGGCGGCCTCCGACGGCAGGGCCTGGGACGGGTGGTCGGAGATCAGGACCCGGTCGATCCCGAAAAAGGCCGCCGTGCGCAGGATGGCGCCCAGATTGTGCGGATTGGACACCCCATCCAGGATCAGCAGCGGCAGGCCCGTGGCCGCCCAGCCCCGCGCCAGGTCCAGGCTGAAGGGCAGCACCGGCCGGGGTGCGGCCTCGGCCACGATGCCGCCATGCATGGCCGATCCGGCGATCTTCTCCAGTTCCGCTGCGGGAACCAGCCGGTAGGGCTTGCGGCCCGCGGCCAGCCGGGCGCAGAAAGGGCCGGCGGCCTCCTTCAGCCTCTCATCGAAATAGAGCTTTTCCGCCCTGTCGGGATCACGGTCGAACAGGGCGGCCACCGCCGGCAGGCCGGCGATGCGGAACGGCTTGCGCCGCGCCTTGCCGGACCCGGCCGCCGCCGCGGCGGGCTTGGGCTTCAAGGACAGGGTGGAACGGTCTTGCATCGGATCAGCCCGCGAACAGGGTCAGCCAGCCCAGCATGATGGAACCGATGACGATGCGATACCAGGCGAACGGCGTGAAACCGTGCCGACCCACGAAATCGACCAGCCAGCGCACGACGACCAGCGCCGACAGGAAGGCCATCACGAAGCCCACGGCGATCATGCCGACATTGCCGACCTCCAGCACCTCCCGGTTCTTGTAGAGGTCGTAGACGGCGGCGCCCAGCATGGTGGGGATGGCCACGAAAAAGCTGAACTCTGCCGCCGCCTTGCGCTCCACACCCATCAGCAGGGCGCCGATGATTGTCGCACCGGACCGTGACACGCCGGGGATCATGGCCAGGCATTGCACGAAACCGATGGAGAGCGACAGGCGCGCCGGGAAAGCCTCCACCGTGAAGTGGCGCGGCGGCGGTCGCAGCTTTTCCGCCAGCAGGATGATGACCCCGCCGACGATCAGTGCCACCGACACGACCGTCGGGTTGAACAGCACGCTCTTGATGTAGGAATGGGCGAACACGCCGATGACGGCTGCGGGCAGGAAGGCCAGCAGGATGGCGGCGGTGAAGCGATAGCTTTCGGTCCGCCGCTCGAACAGCCCCTTCAGCACGTCCCACAGCTTGTTGAAATAGACCAGCAGGATGGCCAGGATCGCGCCGAGCTGGATCACGACCTTGAAAACATCCTCCGCCTGTCCCTTGAAGCCCAGCATCTCGCCCAGCAGGATCAGGTGCCCGGTGGACGACACGGGGATGAATTCCGTCAGCCCTTCCAGCAGGCCCAGCAGGATGGCGTCGAAGTACGGGATGGTGTCGGTCAAGGCTCTGGTCCGTTCATGTCGCGGGCAGCGGGCCTTATAGCAGCCGGTGCCGGGCCGGGCGAGAGGTGCGATGGTGAAATTCAAGGCGACATGGCGGATGCGGGTACCGGCAGCCGGCGTCATGGGTTTGCGCCTGCCGCTTTTCAAGGCGGGCCCAAAATTCTGGGTGTAGCGCGGGTGGCAATGCAGATACGCCCTTCCAACGGGACCGATTCATTTCATATGATCGAAGGGCGCGTCAGGGGGACCCATCAATTGATCGTTAACCGCCATGTCTGAGGATGAGAAGCACGGGAACGGAGGGACGGTGACGGGCGTGGTCGTCAAGGCGGCGCCCAAGACCAAGAAGCCCTCCATGTACAAGGTGCTCATGCTGAACGACGACTACACCCCCATGGAGTTCGTCGTGCATGTGCTGGAACGCTTCTTCAACAAGAACCGTGATGAAGCGACCCGTATCATGCTGCATGTCCACCGGCGTGGCGTCGGCGTTTGTGGTGTGTTCACCTATGAGGTGGCGGAGACGAAAGTGTCCCAGGTGATGGATTTCGCCCGCCAGCATCAGCACCCGTTACAGTGTACCCTGGAAAAGGATTAGCGCATCATGCTGTCGCGTAATCTGGAACAGACGCTCCACCGGGCCCTGGCCAACGCCAATGAACGGCGTCACGAATATGCGACGCTGGAACATCTGCTGCTGGCCCTGACGGAGGATCAGGACGCGCTGGCCGTGCTGCGGGCCTGTAGCGTCGATGTGGCCAAGCTGAAGACGGAACTGGTCGAGTATCTGGACGGTGAGCTGGCGAACCTCGTCACCACCCGGACCGACGATGCCAAGCCCACGGCCGGCTTCCAGCGCGTTTTGCAGCGCGCCGCCATCCACGTCCAAAGCTCTGGCCGGGAGGAGGTGACAGGCGCCAATGTTCTGGTCGCGCTGTTCTCCGAACGGGAGAGCCACGCCGTCTATTTCCTGCAGGAGCAGGAGATGACGCGCTTCGATGCGGTCAACTACATCTCCCACGGTATCGCCAAGGCCCCCGGCCGCGCCGAGCCCAAGCGCGTGTCCGGTGCGGACGATGACGCCCAGGCGGAGAAGGTCGTGAAGAAAGGCACCGAGGCGCTGGAGGCCTACTGCGTCAACCTGAACAAGAAGGCGCTGTCGGGCAAGATCGATCCGTTGATCGGGCGGGAACAGGAGGTGGAGCGCACCATCCAGATTCTGTGCCGCCGGTCGAAGAACAACCCGCTTTATGTCGGTGATCCCGGCGTCGGCAAGACCGCCATCGCCGAGGGGCTGGCACGCCGTATCGTCCATGGCGAGGTGCCGGAGATCCTGAAGAAGGCCACGATCTATTCGCTGGACATGGGGTCGCTGCTGGCCGGCACGCGCTATCGCGGCGATTTCGAGGAGCGGCTGAAGGCCGTGGTCTCCGAACTGGAGGCGCTGGACGGCTCCATCCTGTTCATCGACGAGATCCATACGGTGATCGGTGCGGGCGCCACCAGCGGCGGTGCCATGGATGCGTCCAACCTGCTGAAGCCGGCGCTGGCCTCGGGCGCCCTGCGCTGCATCGGCAGCACGACCTACAAGGAATACCGGTCCTATTTCGAGAAGGATCGTGCCCTGGTCCGGCGGTTCCAGAAGATTGATGTCAACGAGCCGTCGATCGAGGATGCGGTCAAGATCCTGGAAGGGATCAAGACCTATTATGAGAGCCACCACAAGGTCCGCTACACGAAGGATGCCATCCGCACCGCCGTTGAATTGTCGGCGCGCTATATCGGCGACCGCAAGCTGCCGGACAAGGCCATCGACGTGATCGACGAGGTGGGGGCCGCCCAGGCCCTGCTGCCCGAGGCCAAGCGCAAGAAGACCATCTCCCAGAAGGATGTGGAGGCGGTGGTGGCCAAGATCGCCCGTATCCCGCCCAAGTCGGTCAGCCGCGACGACAAGGAAGTGCTGCTGAACCTGGAACGGGACCTGAAGACCATGGTCTTCGGTCAGAATCAGGCGATCGAGGCGCTGGTGTCGGCCATCAAGCTGGCGCGAGCCGGCCTGCGTGAGCCGGAAAAGCCCATCGGCAACTACCTGTTCTCCGGCCCCACGGGTGTCGGCAAGACGGAGGTGGCCAAGCAGCTTTCCCGTACCCTGGGCATCGAACTGGTCCGGTTCGACATGTCCGAATATATGGAGCGCCATACGGTCAGCCGCCTGATCGGCGCACCGCCGGGCTATGTCGGGTTCGACCAGGGCGGCATGCTGACCGACGCCATCGACCAGCATCCGCACTGCGTGCTGCTGCTGGACGAGATCGAGAAGGCGCATCCGGACCTGTACAACATCCTGTTGCAGGTGATGGACCATGGCAAGCTGACCGACCATAACGGCAAGATCGTGGATTTCCGCAACGTCATCCTGATCATGACCACCAATGCCGGTGCCGCCGACATGGCGAAGCCCGCCATCGGCTTCGGCAGCGGCGTGCGGACGGGCGAGGACCAGGACGCCATCAACAAGGCCTTCACACCGGAATTCCGCAACCGCCTGGATGCGATCATCCCGTTCGCGAACCTGGGGGCGGAAGTGGTGGCCCGTGTGGTGGACAAGTTCGTGATGGAACTGGAAGCCCAGTTGACGGACCGCGGCGTGACCATCGAACTGACCGACGGCGCCCGCGCCTGGCTGGCCAAAAAGGGCTACGATCCCGTCATGGGTGCCCGCCCTCTGGCCCGCACCATCCAGGAATATGTGAAGAAGCCGCTGGCCGAGGAATTGCTGTTCGGCAAGCTGTCGAAGGGCGGGGCCGTCCGCGTCGTCCTGAACAAGGAAGGCGACGGCCTGGATTTCGACTATGCCGAGCCGAAGACGTCCAAGCGTGAGGAAAAGGTGGAGGAGTTGGCCTGACAGCCAATCAGCCCCTCCTGCACATAAGCCGCCCGGCAAGTCCGCTTGCCGGGCGTTTCTTTTTCTTTTTCTTCAATCCCTTACAACTCTGTGTGATGTGCAGAAAAGAATGCGTGCGACCCAGATGGTACCAGTTCGGACCTATTTTTGCAGTTGCGAACTGTTCGCAATGGCCTATAACGGAATCGCAAGGGCATCATGCGCCGAATAAAGGTCAACTATACTGACCTAACATCAAAAAACTGCTGGTAAACGGCCTTTCGCCGCTTTATATGCTCATGGACGGCGCTTTTCGGGAAAGGGGATTACCTGCCCGCAAGCGCCGTTTCCGGCCCAGGCCCCGGTCGTGTCGGAAATGGCGGCCCCCGCCGCCGGTGATTGAGGCGAGATTTGTAAGGAACGGTTCCATGGCGACGCAGAAGATGCTCGGCTTTGTCCACACCGACCAGCGCATGCCCGAAAAGCGCGAGGCCGAGGCGCGGCGCCAGGATTTCAACGAGATTTATGCCCGTTTCTCCGACAAGGGGGCGGCCGAGCAGGCGGGACGTTGCTCGCAATGCGGCGTGCCCTTCTGTCAGGTGCATTGCCCCGTGTCCAACAACATTCCCGATTGGCTGAAGCTGACGGCCGAGGGGCGGTTGGAAGAGGCCTATGAACTGTCGCAGGCCACCAACAACCTGCCGGAAATCTGCGGCCGCATCTGCCCGCAGGATCGCCTGTGCGAGGGCAATTGCACGATCGAGCAGTCGACCCACGGCACGGTGACCATCGGGGCGGTGGAAAAATACATCACGGACACGGCCTTCGATAATGGCTGGGTCAAGCCCACCGTGCCGCGCGTGGAGCGGGCGCAGTCCGTCGCCATCATCGGTGCCGGTCCCGCCGGCCTGGCCGCGGCCGACCAGTTGCGCAAGAAGGGCTATCAGGTCCATGTCTATGACCGGTACGACCGGGTGGGCGGGCTGCTGATGTACGGCATTCCGGGCTTCAAGCTGGAAAAGGATGTGGTCATCCGCCGCTGGAAGCTGCTGGAGGAAAGCGGCGTCACGTTTCATCTGGGCGTGGAGATCGGGCGCAGCACCGATCTTCGGACCCTGCGCGCCGAACATGATGCCGTGCTGATCGCCACCGGCGTCTACAAGGCCCGCGATCTGGGCGGACCGGGCTCCGGGCTGGACGGCATCGTGCCGGCGCTGGACTATCTGACGGCCAGCAACCGCAAGAGCCTGGGCGACACGGTCCTGGATTTCGAGACGGGCAAGCTGAACGCCGCGGGCAAGAATGTCGTCGTCATCGGCGGCGGTGACACGGCCATGGATTGCGTGCGCACCGCCATCCGCCAGGGGGCGATGTCGGTGAAGTGCGTCTATCGCCGCGACCGCAAGAACATGCCCGGTTCCCAGCGCGAAACCGCCAATGCCGAGGAAGAGGGCGTGGAGTTCGTCTGGCAGACGGCGCCCGAGGGCTTCACCGGTGACGCCCAGGTGACGGGCGTGAAGGCCCACAAGATGCATATGGGCGTGGCCGACGCCACGGGCCGCCAGACGCCGCTGCCCATCGAGGGGTCGAACTTCACCATGGATGCCGACCTGGTGATCAAGGCGCTGGGCTTCGATCCGGAGGATATCCCCACCCTGTTCGGTGCGCCGGAGCTGAAGGTCAGCCGCTGGGGCACGGTGCAGGTGAAGTACGCCACCATGATGACCAACCTGGACGGTGTCTTCGCTGCCGGTGACATCGTGCGCGGCGCCAGCTTGGTCGTGTGGGGCATCAAGGATGGCCGCGACGCCGCCGATGGCATCCACCGCTACATCCAGGCCAGGATCGCGACCGCGCCGGTGGCCGTGGCCGCCGAGTGAGCCGCCCTGCCAGCGCGCGTTTCCTTCAATCCGCCGTCGACAGGTGAATTGCGTCCATGCTCCGCCTCTACGATCATCTTTCCTCAGGGAACGGCTACAAGTGCCGCTGGCTGCTGACGCAGCTCGGGCATCCGTTCCAGCGCGTGGAAATGGATATCGACAGGGGTGAGACGCGGACGCCGGAATTCCTGGCGCTCAACCCCAATGGCCGCATTCCCATGCTGCGGCTGGCGCCCGGCGACTTTCTGGCCGAAAGCAACGCCATCCTGCGCTGGCTGGCCGAGGATACGTCCTTCTGGCCGGATAACCGCCGGGACAAGGCGGCCGTCCTGCAATGGCTGTTCTGGGAACAGTACAGCCACGAGCCGAACATCGCGACGGCCCGGTTCTGGATCACGCACAAGGTGGCGATGGACCCGGAGCGCATCCATGCCCTGATCGCCAAGCGCGAGAACGGGCATGCGGCGCTGAAACTGATGGAACGCCACCTGACGGGCCGTGACTGGTTCGTCGGGCAGAACGCCACCATCGCCGACATTGCCTTATATGCCTATACCCATGTGGCGGAGGAGGGGGGCTTCGACCTTGCCCCCTATCCCGCCATCCGCGACTGGCTGGACCGGTTCGCGGCCCAGCCCAACCACATCAAGATCACCGACGCCGTGGGCACGCCCGTGTCCGTGGCCGATGCACTGACTTCCGAACGCCAAGGGGCCTGACCATGACCGACGCCAATATTCACGCCGGTGAGATTTTCGCGGCCGAATACGTTGCCAACAAGGCCCTGCTGGACACCACCGCCTTCGTCGATACCGAACAGCATGATGCCTGCGGCGTCGGCTTCGTGGCGGCCATCGACGGCAAGCCGCGGCGCGAGGTGGTGGAAAAGGCCGTGGAGGCGCTGCGCGCGCTCTGGCATCGCGGTGCCGTCGATGCCGACGGCAAGACGGGCGACGGTGCGGGCATCCATGTGCAACTGCCCCAGTCTTTCTTCCGCGAGCATGTGGTGCGCACGGGCCATCCGCTGCCCCAGGGGCTGATCGCCGTCGGTCAGGTCTTCCTGCCGCGCACCGACCTGTCGGCGCAGGAGCGTTGCCGCGCCATCGTGGAGACGGAGATTCTCAACTGGGGCTATACGATCTATGGCTGGCGCCAGGTGCCGATCAACATCTCCATCATCGGCGAGAAGGCCAACGCCACAAGGCCGGAGATCGAGCAGATCATGGTCGGCAACCCCAAGGATGTGCCGGAAGACCAGTTCGAGCGCGACCTCTACATCATCCGCCGCCGCATCGAGAAGGCGGTGGCGAGCGAGCAGATCGGCGGCTTCTATATCTGCACCCTGTCGGCGCGGTCCATCATCTACAAGGGCATGTTCCTGGCCGAGCAGTTGACGGCCTTTTATCCCGATCTGCTGGATGAACGGTTCGAGAGCAATTTCGCCGTCTATCACCAGCGCTATTCCACCAATACCTTCCCGACCTGGCAATTGGCCCAGCCGTTCCGCACGCTGGCCCATAATGGCGAGATCAACACGCTGCGCGGCAACGTGAACTGGATGAAGGCGCATGAGACCCGGATGGATCATGAGCTGTTCGGCGCCTGGGTGGAGGATCTGAAGCCCGTCATCCCCGTCGGCTCGTCCGACAGCGGCGCGCTGGACGCCGTGTTCGAACTGATGATGATGGCCGGCCGCTCGGCGCCCATGGTCAAGACCATGCTGGTGCCGGAAGCCTGGTCGAACAAGGAGGTGATGCCCAAGGCTCACCGCGATCTCTATTCCTATTCCAACGCCGTGATGGAGCCGTGGGACGGCCCGGCCGCCCTGGCCATCTATGATGGCCGCTGGGTCGTGGGGGGTGTGGACCGCAACGGGTTGCGCCCGCTGCGCTATGTCATCACGGGCGACGGTCTGATCATCGGCGGTTCGGAAACCGGCATGGTCAAGATCAATGAGCAGGCCGTGGTGGAGAAGGGCCGCCTGGGTCCGGGGCAGATGATCGCCGTCGACCTGAAGGAAGGCCGGCTGTTCCATGACCGGGAGATCAAGGACAATCTGGCGGCCCAGCGGCCCTACGGAAACTGGATTGGCGAGATCACGGTTCTGGATGATCTGGTGAAGAAGGCCCCGGTGGAGCCGGCGGAACTGTCCAAGGACGAGTTGCGCCGCCGCCAGCTTGCCTATGGCATCACCATGGAGGATCTGGAACTGATCCTGCAGCCCATGGTGGACGACGCCAAGGAGGCCGTGGGCTCGATGGGCGACGACAGCCCCATCGCCGTGCTGTCCGACAAGTATCGCGGTCTGCACCATTATTTCCGTCAGAATTTTGCCCAGGTCACCAATCCGCCCATCGACAGCCTGCGCGAAACCCGCGTCATGTCGCTGAAGACGCGGCTGGGCAACCTGGGCAATATCCTGGACGAGGATTCGACCCAGTGCCGCCTGCTGCAACTGGAAAGCCCGGTGCTGACCAGTGCCGAATTCCGCGCCATGCGCAAATATATGGGAACCACGGCGGCGGAGATCGATTGCACCTTCGACCCGGCGGCCGGCGACAATGCCCTGCGCGACGGGTTGCGCCGCATCCGTCAGGAGGCGGAGGACGCGGTGCGCGGCGGTGCCACCCATGTCATCCTGACCGATGAGGCCATGGACGGCACCCGTGCGCCCATGCCGATGATCCTGGCCACCGGTGCGGTTCATACCCACCTGATCCGCCAGCAGCTTCGCACCTTCACCAGCCTGAATGTGCGATCGGGCGAATGTCTGGACGTGCATTATTTCGCGGTGCTGATCGGCGTCGGTGCCACCACCGTCAACGCCTATATCGCCCAGGAAGCCATCGCCGACCGTCATCGCCGCGGCCTGTTCGGGCAGATGAGCCTGGAAGACTGCCTGAAGCGCTACAAGAAGGCCATCAATGACGGCCTGCTGAAGGTCATGTCCAAGATGGGCATCTCCATCATCAGTTCCTATCGCGGCGGCCTTAATTTCGAGGCGATCGGCCTGTCCCGCTCCCTGGCGGCGGAATATTTCCCCGGTCTGCCGTCCCGTATCTCCGGCCTGGGTCTGCTGGGTATCCAGGAAGAGGTGCTGGGCCAGCACCAGACGGCCTATGACGAGGATGTGGTGGCCCTGCCGGTCGGCGGTTTCTACCGTTTCCGCAAGGGCGGCGACCGCCATGCCTGGGAAGGGGGCCTGATCCATCTGATGCAGACGGCCGTCGGCACCGACAGCTTCTCCACCTTCAAGAAATATTCCGAGGCCCTGCACAAGCGGCCGCCCATCAACCTGCGCGACCTGCTGGACTTCAAGCATGGCGCCAAGGCCGTGCCGGTGGACGAGGTGGAGAGCATCACCAGCCTGCGCCGCCGCTTCATCACGCCGGGCATGTCGCTGGGCGCCCTGTCGCCGGAAGCGCATGGCACGCTGAACGTCGCCATGAACCGTATCGGCGCCCGCTCGGTCAGCGGGGAGGGTGGTGAGGACCCGGCACGCTTCAAGCCGGACGCCAATGGCGACAACTGGAACAGCGCCATCAAGCAGGTGGCGTCCGGGCGGTTCGGCGTGACGGCGGAATATCTGAACCAGTGCCGCGAGATCGAGATCAAGGTGGCCCAGGGCGCCAAGCCCGGTGAAGGCGGGCAGTTGCCCGGCTTCAAGGTTACCGAACTGATCGCCAAGCTGCGCCATTCCACGCCGGGCGTGATGCTGATCAGCCCGCCGCCGCACCATGATATCTACTCGATCGAAGACCTCGCCCAGCTCATCTATGACCTGAAGCAGATCAACCCGATCGCCAAGGTCTGCGTGAAGCTGGTGTCGCGCTCGGGCATCGGCACCATCGCGGCCGGCGTGGCCAAGGCCGGTGCCGATATCATCCTGGTCGCCGGCCATAATGGCGGCACGGGGGCCTCTCCCCAGACGTCGGTCAAATATGCCGGCGTGCCGTGGGAAATGGGCTTGTCGGAGGTGCAGCAGGTGTTGACGCTGAACCGCCTGCGCCACCGCGTGACGCTGCGCACCGATGGCGGCCTGAAGACCGGCCGTGATATCGTGATGGCGGCAATGCTGGGGGCGGAGGAGTTCGGCATTGGCACGGCGGCCCTGGTCGCCATGGGCTGCATCATGGTCCGCCAGTGCCATTCCAACACCTGTCCCGTCGGGGTCTGCGTGCAGGATGAGGCGCTGCGCGAGAAGTTCACCGGCACGCCGGAAAAGGTGGTCAACCTGTTCAGCTTCATCGCCGAAGAGGTGCGTGAGATCCTGGCCGGGCTGGGCTTCCGCACCCTGAACGAGGTGGTGGGCCGCGCCGACCTGCTGCATCAGGTCAGCCGTGGTGCCGCCCACCTGGACGACCTGGACCTGAACCCGCTGCTGGCCGTGGCCGATCCGGGCGAATATGCCCGGTACTGCACGCTGGTCGGCCGCAACGAGGTGCCGGACACGCTGGACGCCCAGATGATCAAGGACGCCCGCGCCCTGTTCGAGGACGGGGAGAAGACCCAGATGCAGTATCACGCTCAGAACACGCACCGTGCCATCGGCACGGCGCTGTCGGGCATGATCACCCGCAAGTTCGGCATGAAGGGCCTGCAGCCCGGCCACGCCACCGTCCGTCTGCGCGGGTCGGCCGGCCAGTCGCTGGGTGCGTTTGCGGTGCAGGGTCTTAAGCTGGAAGTGTTCGGCGACGCCAACGACTATGTCGGCAAGGGCTTGTCGGGCGGCACCATCGTGGTCCGTCCGCTGACGGCCAGCCCGCTGAAGACCAACGAGAACACGATCATCGGCAACACGGTGCTGTACGGCGCCACGGCCGGCAAGCTGTTTGCGGCGGGCCAGGCCGGTGAACGGTTCGCGGTCCGCAATTCCGGTGCCACCGTGGTGGTCGAAGGCTGCGGCTCCAACGGCTGCGAATACATGACGGGCGGCCTCGCGGCCATCCTGGGCAGGGTCGGCGACAATTTCGCCGCCGGCATGACGGGGGGCATGGCCTATGTCTATGACGAGGAAGGCAGCTTCCCGTTGTTCGTGAACCCGGAAAGCGTGATCTGGCAGCGCCTCGAAGTGCCGCATTACGAGGACCAGTTGAAAGCCCTGATCCAGGAGCATGTCGACGAGACGGGCAGCCGCTGGGCAGCCCAGCTTCTGAATGATTGGGAACTGGTGCGGGGCAAATTCTGGCAGGTCGTGCCGAAGGAGATGCTGAGCCGGCTGCCGGTCCCCGTTACGGCAGCGGAACGACTGAGCGCGGAGTAAGGATATCCCCTGTTCTGGTGAGCTCCACTCACCGGGATCGGATGAGGACAAGTAAGGATAGGGGGCCGTAAGGCCCCCTTTTCCTTTTCATGCGCGACTCGGGATGTCAGGCTTTCTGCGGGTTACGAGTCGCAGGCCGGACCGGGCCTTTCGCTTCTATCCTTACCTGTGATGCGTATCTGCATTGATCAGAACCGACGGTCCTGATCAATGCAGCTCTCATGCGCCGGGCGCCGCCATCCGGCGGCTGGGCTTGCGCGCGTATGGGCGCGCCAAACAAGGTGCGATGAGTTCAAATCACCGCAACTTGGTATGAGGTGAAGAGAGTCTGTAAGGAACAGGATATGGCAAGGGCTGCCGGCCCATGATCTGGGTCCTCCAATGCAAACCGGCGCCCCTGGTGGGGCGCCGGCCTGTTTTACCCATAGAACGTGAAGCCTGATTATTATGCGGCACTGACCTCTTCGGTCTGGGCCAGCAGCGCGTAAAGGGCATCACCCGTTTCCGCGCCGCGCAGCTTGTCGCACAGCGCCGGGTCCCGCAGCAGGCGGGACACACGCGCCAGCGCCTTCAGGTGATCCGCACCAGCCCCTTCCGGGGCCAGCAGCAGGCAGATCAGATCCACCGGCTGCTCGTCGATCGCCTCGAAATCGACCGGCTTCTCCAGCCGGGCGAAAATGGCCATGACGCCGGGCAGGCCCGGCAGCTTGCCATGGGGAATACCGATGCCACGCCCCACGCCCGTGGTGCCCAGCCGTTCACGTTCCACCAGCACGTCGAAAATCGATCGCTCGTGCTGGCCGGTCAACTCGGCCGCCTTCCTGGCCAGTTCCTGCAAGGCCTGCTTCTTGGAGCCGGCCTTGAGGTTCGGGAGGATCGCCTCCGGCGTCAAAAGATCATTCATCGTAGCCGAAGGCGCCTGCAATGAAGGGGATACGGAGCGCAAGGAAAGAGCCATGGGGTACGCATCGCCTTACTGTTTCAACGAACCGTTCGCACCGGCGGGATCGACCCAGCCGATATTGCCATCCGGGCGGCGGTATATCATGTTCAAGCCGCCATGTGCCCGGTTACGGAACATCAAGGCCGGCAATTCCGCAAGGTCCATGCGCATCACGGCCTCGCTGACGGTCAGCATTTCGATGGCGGTTTCCATCTCGGCGACGACCGTGCCGTAATGGCCATTGGCCTCCGGCGGGGTGTTTTCATCCTCCTCATAATCGTCTGTTTCCGCGGCCGCTTCAAGGATGTACTTGCGGGCCGGCTGAACGGGAAGCTGGTTCAGGTTCGTTCGCTCGTGATGGTCCTTCAGCCGGCGCTTATAGCGGCGCAGGCGCTTGGCGACCCTGTCGGCGGCTTCGTCGAAGGCGGGGTAGGGTTCCGTCGCTTCGGCGTTCGATTGCAGCAGGATGCCGCGGCCCACATGGACCTGGATATCCGCCTTGTACAGATGAGCATCCTTGGAAAGGATGACCGTCGCCTCTATCGGATTGCCGAAATATTTCCCGACCAAGGATGCCAGCTGATCCTTCACGTGGGTCCGCAGGGCATCTCCCACATCCAGTTGCTTGCCTTTGACGGTGACTTGCATATTCGACCTGTCGTTTAAGGGCGCATGGCCATATTGAAGGAACCGTCGACCCGGGACCGGCATCCAGACCGGGAGTGCCCCAGGACAGGTCTTCCTTCAACGGCCAGCGCAGGGACTACAACCCAAGGGCCTTCTCCCGACGGCGCTGGACTGAAGAGGGTATCTTCATACCCTCACGATACTTTGCGACCGTCCGTCGTGCAATGTCGATCCCGTCCGCCCGCAGGATTTCGACGATTTTATCATCCGACAGCGTGTCGTCCGCCTTTTCCGCATCGATCAGGGCCTTGATACGATAACGCACGGCTTCCGCCGAATGGGCCGCCTGACCGTCGGCACCTTGGATGGCGGAAGTGAAGAAGTACTTAAGTTCGAAGACCCCGCGGGGGCTGGACAGGAACTTATTGGTGGTAACCCGGCTGACGGTGCTTTCATGCATGCCGATGGCCTCCGCGATGTCGCGCAGGATCAGCGGTTTCATGAATTGCAGCCCATGCAGGAAAAAGGCGTCCTGCTGGCGCACGATCTCGGTCGCCACCTTCAGGATGGTGTTGGCCCGCTGATGCAGGCTTTTCACCAGCCAGCTCGCCGACTGGAACTGCTCGGCGATATATTCCTTTTCCTGCTTGTTGCGGGCCCCGGCATTGACGCGGGAATGATAGCGCTGGTTGACCAGCACGCGCGGCAGCGTGTCGTTATTCAGTTCCACGATCCAGCCGCCGCCGGGGCTGGCCCGCATCAGGATGTCGGGCACCACCGTCTGCACCGGCTCGAAATCGAAGGCCAGTGCCGGCTTGGGGTTCAGGGCCTTGATCTCGGCCACCATGTCCGACAGGTCCTCGGCGTCGCAGCCGCAGACCTTCAGAAGCTGTTGCAGATTGCGGGCCGCCAGAAGGGGCAGGTTGTCCAGCAGCGCCTGCATGCAGGGGTCCAGCCGGTTCTTCTCCCGCAACTGGATGGCCAGGCATTCCGACAGCGTGCGGGCGAAGATGCCGGCCGGGTCGAAGCGCTGCAGGCGCTTCAGCACGGCTTCCACCTGTTCCAGCCCGCAGCCCAGTTGCACGGCCACCTCTTCCAGGCTGCCCGTGAAATAGCCGGCCTCGTCCAGGTGATCCATCAGGGCGAAGGCCACCATGCGATCCGCCCGGTCGGACAGATCCATGGTGATCTGTTCCTCCAGATGGTCGCGCAGCTTGGGCCGCTCGGTCAGCGTCGCTTCGAAACCGGATTCGTCATCGTCGAACCCGCCACCGCGGGACGACCAGTCGCCGAACTGTTCCCCGGACCCCAAGCCGGCGCTTTCCATGTCGGCCGTGGAACTGTTGGTATAGACATTCTCGAAATCGGTATCCAGCGGTGCGTCACCGGAGGCGCCCAGCCGGTCGCTGGTGGCCAGTTCCACCGTGTCGGCCACGCGACCCTCTGCCGGAACGGGGGCCGCTTCCTCCCGGTCTACGCCGTTGGCGGGGGCATCGTTCCAGCCCTCCCCGTCGTCGCGCTCCAGCAGGGGGTTGCGTTCCAGTTCCTGGTCCACATAGTCGGCCAGTTCAAGGTTGGACAATTGCAGCAGCTTGATGGCCTGCTGCAATTGCGGCGTCATCACCAGCGACTGTGACTGACGTATATCGAGCCGTTGCTGGAGCGCCATTTCCCTGAAAACACCACCGGTTAAGGGGTGCGGCCGGATTGCGGGGCGTCAAACCCCGGGACCGATCCGCCTGATTGGCACAACAGTACGAATCTCGGCCCCATATCGCAACAATTACGGCCAAAAGGCGGAATTCC
Source organism: Niveispirillum fermenti (assembly GCF_048066175.1). Classification (GTDB taxonomy): domain Bacteria; phylum Pseudomonadota; class Alphaproteobacteria; order Azospirillales; family Azospirillaceae; genus Niveispirillum; species Niveispirillum fermenti. Next base: position 20,700 of record NZ_JBLTXA010000004.1, read on the forward strand.
TGAAACGCGGGGCTAGGGCCAATGGCCTATGCACAGCGTCACCGGCCCGGCCGGGGACCCATGGCGGCAGCCCGAACAGAAACGGGACGCAGGATTGTCAGAGGCTGAAGCGTTCGCCCAGATAGACGCGGCGCACATCCTTGTGGGCCACAATCTCCGACGGCTTGCCTTCCATCAGCACGACGCCGTCATGCAGGATATAGGCGCGGTCCACGATATCCAGCGTCTCGCGGACATTGTGGTCGGTGATCAGCACGCCGATGCCGCGTTCACGCAGGTGGCTGACAAGTTCGCGGATCTCGTTCACGGCGATGGGGTCCACGCCGGCGAATGGTTCGTCCAGCAGGATGAAGTGCGGCTGGCTGGCCAGGGCGCGCGCAATTTCCGCGCGCCGCCGCTCGCCGCCCGACAGGGCCAGGGCCGGCGTGCGGCGCAGATGGGTGATGGAAAACTCGGCCAGCAGTTCGTCCAGCCGCTGTTCGCGCACGTTGCGGTCAGGCTCCACCACCTCCAGCACGGCGCGGATATTGTTCTCCACGGACAGGCCACGGAAGATGCTGGCTTCCTGCGGCAGATAGCCGATGCCCAGCCGCGCACGGCGATACATGGGCAGGTCCGTCACATCCATCCCGTCCAGCGTGATGGACCCGTGATCGGGCAGGATCAGGCCGGTGATGATGTAGAAGCAGGTGGTCTTGCCCGCGCCGTTGGGCCCCAGCAGGCCGACGGCCTCTCCCCGGTTCACCGACAGGCTGATGTCGCGCAGGACGGGCCGGCCCTTGTAGGCCTTGCCGATGCGCGAGGCGACGAGCCCCGCATTTTCCGCCACCAGACGGGGACCGGTCGAGCCGGGCTGATCCTGGGTCGGTTGGGTCATGGCGTGGAACTCCCCTGCGGGTTGGCCGGCGCCGGCTGCTGCGGCACGCCGCCTTCGCCTTGCCGGTTGGGAATAAACAGGCCGCGCACACGCTCGCCCGACCCGTCACGGGGCGGGGCGGACGTGCCGGCCGGGGCCGGTGCGCCGGGCACGCGCGACAGGATGCGGCTGACACCCGATCGCAGGTCCACCTCGGCGGCGGGGCCGTTCAACTGGTTCTGGCCGCGCGTGACCCGGACATTCCCGGTCAGCAGCGCCATCTCGCTGTCCAGATCGTATGTGCCCTTCTCGCCGCGCGCCGTTTCGGACTGGGTGGTGATGACGACATTGCCGTCGCCATCGACGCGCGAAAGGCCCAGCTTGTCCTGGTCGTCACGCGCCAGCAGGGCGACCAGACGGTCGGCGCGGATGCGGTCCTTGTCGCGCGCCGCCAGGGCGTCGCCCCGCGCCACGGCCAGTTCCTGCTCGCGCCAATATTCCAGGCTGTCGCGTGCCGTGACGGTTTCCGTCGGCGTGGTCAGGCGCAGGCCCTCGCCCGTCAGCACGGCCACAGACCGATCCAGATCGTAGATGGCGCGCGAGCCGTAGGCCACGCGGTCATTGTTCGTGATGCGCACATTGCCTTCCGCCAGCAGACGGTAGACCTCGTTGCCGCCATTCTCCGCCTTGCGGAAATAGGCGGCCAGTGTGTCGGCCGTCAGGGCCATGTCGTCCTGCGTGGCCGTGGCCCCGCCGCGCGCGATGGCGACCTGCTGCTTGTCATGATACTCGAAACCGCCGGGTGCCTCGATATCGATGGGACGGGACCCGCCGATATCCAGGGATGGGGTAGCGGCGGCCTCGGGCGCCCCCGGGCCCTGGGGGGCATCGGGTCCCTGCTGCGCCAGGCCGGTGCCGGCGGCCAACGTCAGCCCCAGCGCCAAAGGCGCCAGCCGGCGTGCCCACACCTTATGTCCGCGCGATACAGCCATCATGGCGCCGTTTCCCCCGGCTTCTCGTTACTTGTGGTCTTGCCGGCGGCACCGAAGGTCCGAAGGCGTGCATGGCCCGTGAAGACCAGGGTGTCGCCATCGTTCAGCACGCGGAAGCCGCCGGCCTCCACCGTTCCAAGCGGTCCCTGGCCCTCCACCGGGCGGTTGCCCCAGGCGATGCCCTGCTTCACATCCAATGTGGCGGCCGGCGTGCGCAGTTCATAGCCCGATCCATGGTAGAAGGATACGGCCCCGTCCAGGGTCAGCACCTGGCGGTCCTGGTCATAGATGCCGGTCTCTGCGGCCATGGCCAGCCATGTTCCCTGCTTCAAGGTGATATCGGCCTGGGGGGCCGACAGATCCACGACCGAACCCTCCCCGCCCTGTTGTGCTGCGCGCTGCGCCCTGATCTCGAACGGCTGGTCGCTGGTGTCGGTACCCAGATAGCGGGCCTGGGTCAGTTCCAGGTCCCCTTGCGCCGGGCCGGGGCGCGACTTGTCCGGCGACCCGCCCAGCAGCGGCCAGATGAAGATGGTCAGCAACACCGCGCCGGCCAGGGCCGGCAAGGCCACCCGCGCCACCCGCACCGCCCGCGTATGGGCATAGGGGTCCCGTCTGCCGCCTGCGGACAGGCGTGCCGTGGTCGGCCGGCTGGACGGGGTTTCAGGCAGGGCCATCAGGGCGGGACGTTCCTTTGGATAATGTTCAGGCAGATGACAGCATGGTGTTTGTTGGCGGCAATTCTGTGACGCGCCGCACAGGGCCGGCCCGCCATGCGGGGCGCGCGGGGCTCAGTGCGAGAAAATATCCGGCTCGTCCCAGCCCAGCAGGTCGAGCTGGCCGCGCGCCGGCAGGAAGGCGAAGCAGGCCTGTGCCAGTTCGTGCCGGCCCTCGCGTTCCAGCAGGGCATCCAGCTTCTGCTTGATCTGGTGCAGGTACAGCACGTCGGACGCGGCGTACTTCAGCTGCTCCTCGTTCAGTTCGGCGGCGCCCCAGTCGCTGGATTGCTGCTGCTTGGACAGTTCGATCCCCGTCAGTTCCTTGCACAGGTCCTTCAGGCCATGCCGGTCGGTGGAGGTGCGGACCAGCTTGGACACGATCTTCGTGCAATAGATGGGCTGGCAGACGATGCCCAGCGCATGGCGAAGAACGGCCACGTCGAACCGGGCGAAATGGAACAGCTTCAGCGTGCCCGTGTCGGACAGAAGGCGGGCCAGGTTCGGGGCCGTCCTCTGGCCCCGGCGGATCTGCACCAGATGCGCGTTGCCGTCCCCGCCGGAAAGCTGCACCAGACACAGCCGGTCGCGGATGGGGTTCAGGCCCATCGTTTCCGTATCGACGGCTACCACGGGACCGAGGTCGAGGCCATCGGGCAGGTCACCATCATACAGCGTGATCGACATGGGTGCGGTTCCTTGGCAGGCATTCAGGAGGGGGAGGGGACAGGGTGGTCTTCGCCAGGTGTTCCAGGCCCCGGCTCATCTTCCTTATCGGTTGCCTGCCCCGCCGTCGCAAGGGCCGATGCCGCAAGGGTCCGATGCCGGGAAGGGGCAAGGCCCAAAACGCTTCAGGCCGCCGGGGGTGCCGGCGGCCTGAACAGCGTTACTATCGGAATGGTGCCCAGGAGAAGACTCGAACTTCCACGCCTTGCGGCACAGGTACCTGAAACCTGCGCGTCTACCAATTCCGCCACCTGGGCATTTCCGAACCGCGCCGCCCGTCGTTGCCGTCGGGTGGTGCGTCGTGGGGCGGGTGTATAGCGACCCGCGCCGGAGGCGTCAACACATCTTTTGCAGAAAATCGGAAGGCGGCATTTCCGGCCCGTGTCGGGCTGGCACGGGGCCCCAAAAACGCTTCAGGCCGCCGGGGATGCCGGCGGCCTGAACAGCGTTACTATCGGAATGGTGCCCAGAAGAAGACTCGAACTTCCACGCCTTGCGGCACAGGTACCTGAAACCTGCGCGTCTACCAATTCCGCCATCTGGGCGTTTTCCGAACCGCATCCATCCGTCGTTGCCGTCTGGCAGTGCGTCGTGGAGGGGGCTTATAATGACCCGCTTCGGTGTCGTCAACAGATGTTTTTCATGGTCGGCCGGCTTTTTCGGCATGCCGGTCGGGCTATATGCCGGTCTGTGCTATCATCGGCACCATACAGGGCGGGAGGCAGGCGGTCATGGGCGATCTGAACGGGCGCAAGGCGGTTCTGTTCGGCGGGGGCGGGTTCATCGGCCGCCATGTCGTGCAGCGGCTGACGCGCGCCGGTGCCATGGTCGTCATTCCGTCCCGCCGGCCGGGCCTGCTGGCCGGCCTGCGCCCGCTGGGTGAGGTCGGGCAGGTGGTGCCGGTGGCGGCCGACATCCATGACGATGCCTCCGTTTCGCGCGCGGTGGCCGGGGCCGATATCGTCATCAACCTGATCGGCATCCTGGCACCGGGGCGGGGCGGGGGTTTCGATGCCGTGCAGCACCGTGCGGCGGAACGCATCGCCCGTGCCGCACATGCGGCCGGTGCCCGTCATTTCGTCCATATCTCGGCCATCGGTGCGGATGCTGCCTCGCCTTCCGCCTATGCCCGGTCCAAGGCTGCGGGGGAAGCGGCCGTGTCGGCGGCCTTTCCCGGTGCCGTCATTCTTCGCCCCTCCATCGTGTTCGGGCCGGGTGACGGGTTCTTCGCGCGGTTCGGCCGCATGGCCTGGCTGCTGCCCTTCCTGCCGCTGATCGGCGGCGGGCATACGCGGTTCCAGCCCGTTCATGTCGGGGACGTGGCGGATGCCGTCCTGGCGGCTCTCGTCGTTCCCGCGGCGCGGGGGCGCATCCATGAACTGGGCGGCCCGCAGGTCTACAGTTTCCGCGCGCTGCTGGCCTATACCTGCCGGCAGGCGGGCGTGCCGCACCGGCTGCTGTTGCCGATTCCCTTCGCGCTGGCCCGGATACAGGCATTCTTTATGGAAATGCTGCCCGGCAAGCCCCTGACGCGCGATCAGGTTGAACTGCTGAAATGCGACAATGTGGTGTCCGGCGCCCTGCCGGGGCTGGCCGCGCTGGGTGTCCGCCCGACGGCCCTGGAACTGGTCGTGCCGACCTATCTGAAGCCGCCCGGTGGGGCGCATTGACGGCGCGGGCAGGGCACAGCCCGCATGAAATGCGTGTAATGCAGGGCTTTTTCCGTTGATCCGGGCCCCCCATCCCCCAATATATCCCGCGTGTGCGTACCTCTCAACAGCCCCTGTCGAGGATACTTCGATGGTAAACGGACCCTATAATCCGTATGCGGCGTCCAGCCGGGCCATGGATCAGGCGACTTTCGACGCCGGTCTGCGTGCCCATATGCTGCGCGTCTACAACTACATGTGCATGGCGTTGGCAATCACGGGTGTCGTCGCGTTCGTCGGCGCCCAGAGCGAAGCCCTGGTGGCCCTCATCTACGGCACCCCGCTGAAGTGGGTCGTGATGCTGGCCCCGCTGGGCTTCATCTTCTTCGGCTTCCGGCCCGACCGGATGTCGGCGACGGCCCTGCGAACCAGCCTGATCATCTTCAGCGGCCTGATGGGCCTGTCGATGATGAGCATCTTCCTGGTCTTCACCGGTGCCAGCATTGCGCGCGTGTTCTTCATCACGGCCGCCATGTTCGCCGGCACCAGCCTTTACGGCTATACGACCAAGGCCAACCTGTCCAAGATGGGCAGCTTCATGGTGATGGGCCTGATCGGCATCATCATCGCCAGCCTGGTCAATATCTTCCTGGCGTCCAGCGCCCTGCAATTCGCCATCTCTGTGATCGGCGTCGTGGTCTTCACGGGTCTGACCGCGTGGGATACCCAGAACATCAAGGAGAGCTATGCCTCTTCCTGGGGAGAGGAGGCGAACAGCCGCCTTGCCGTCATGGGTGCCCTGTCGCTCTACCTGAACTTCATCAACCTGTTCCAGATGCTGCTGTCCCTGATGGGCCAGCGCAACGAATAGGATCGTGGCTCAGGTCCGTTGACGCGGGCAGCGCCCGGCATGGGAACCCCCATGCCGGGCGCTTTCGTTTTCGGGCCCCGGTGGGCTTGCGTCGGGCGGCGGCGGTCCCGGCTGCGTCGGGCGGCGTGACAGGGGCCGTGACAAGGTGTCGGCCATCTTCTACCGTGCGGGCGGACCCGACCACCGCCCGCCGTGACGCGCCATGATCCCACAGCCCGCCGCCGATGTTCCCGCGCTTCTGGCGGCCCTGGGCCGGGACCTGGCCCCACCGCTGGACGGCATGTTGTACGATGCCGACCGCTGGGCCCGCCTGCAGGGGCGGATGGAGGCCCTGGTTGCTGCCCGGCAGGAAGGGCGGGTGACGGAAGCGGCCCTGGGCGCGGTGCTGGATGCGGTACCGCCACCCGACACTCTGCGTTCCCGGGCGATCCTGCATCTGCTGCGTGCCCATCTGCTGCTGGACGGCGATGGTGCGACGGCGGCGGTGGATTGCCTGGCCGCCGACCTTTCCGCCGACCGGCCGCGGACCATGCTGGCCCAGGCCGATTATGTGTTGCGCGGCGTCAATTTCGCCCTCTGGTCCAACCGCATCCGGGTAAATGACCCTCATGCCCATGATCTGGCGCTGCGGCGGCTGTGGCATGCCATCCTGCAGGCTTACCGCCCCGCCCTGGCCGGGCGGCAGCCCGTGGCGCGGGCGGACAGGCAGCGGGACCTGATCGTGCTGCTGACGGGCCAGTTCGTGCGCGGCATGCACCAGCCTTCGCTGGATATCGTCGATTTCGCCCGCACGCTGATCCTTCGGCTGGGGCGGCGCGTGGTACTGGTCAATACTGCGGATGGTCCGGTATCGGCCCATTTCCCCTGCCTGGGCGGTTTTACCAGTTCGGCTGATGCCGAACTGGTGGCCATCCGGCGCCTGACGGCCGATGGCCTGCCCATCCCTTTCCGCCACCTGCCGCCCGGCTTCACCAGCCCGGACATGGCTGCCGCCATGGTGGATGAGATCCTGGACATGAAGCCCGACATGGTCCTGTCCTTCGGCACGATGAGCCCGGTGGCCGACCTGTGCCGGGGGCTGGTGGATGTGGTGGCCATTCCCTATGGCAGTTACCTGCCGCTGGCCGAACCCGACTATCTGGCCCTGCCGCGCGTGGTCGGCCCGGGCGACGACGCGGCGCTGGCTGCGGCCGGGCTGACGCGCGGGCGCGTGCTGTCCATCAACTACACCTATGCCCCGCCGCCGGCCGGTGCCCCCCGCAGCCGGGCGGCGCTGGGCGTGCCGGAGGATGCCATCCTGACGGCGATCGTCGGTCTGCGGCTGGCCAGCGAGGTGACGCCGGCCTTTGCGGCGGTGCTGGATGACATGGTGCGGCGGGAACCGCGCCTGTTCTTCCTGTTCGTGGGACCCATGGAGGAATATGACCACCGCGTGGCCCCCTGTCCGCATCTGGCCGCGCGGTCGCGGGCCCATGGCTATGAGACGGACGTGATGGGGGTCCTGTCGGTCTGTGATCTTTATCTCAACCCGCCGCGGGGCGGCGGCGGCAGTTCGGCGGCCTATGCGCTGTCGGCGGGCGTGCCGGCCTACAGCCTGGCCGCGGGTGATGTTGGCACCGTGGTGGGCCCGGCCTTCCATCTGGCCGGTTTCGGCGATTTCGCCGTGGCCGCTGCGCGGCTGGCCGACGATCCCGCCGCGCGCGCGGCGGCCGTGGCGGCGGCCCGCGCCCGCTTTGCCCAATTGTCGTCACGCCAGGAAATGCTGCGGCAAATCCTGGACGGGGTCAGGGCCCTGCGGGCGACAGGATGATGGCGGCCTGATCAGGCCAGCAGCGGGCGGTTTCGGCCAGCGCGTCGGCCCGGTCCCCGGCATTTTCCGGGTTGCCGGGGATGAAGATGGCGCGCCCGCGGCTGCCCGTGTTCAGGGCCAGGGTCAGGCGGTGGCCCCGATCCTGGTCGGTGTCCATGATGGTGAAGCAGCCGCCATGGGTGGCCAGCGCCCGGCAGGCGGCGGCCGTGCCCGCCGTCACGCCCAGCACCACATAGGCCAGTTCGGTCGCGTTCACGCCATCACCCCATCCACCATCCGGCGCCGCTGCCGGGCGATGACGCCATAGCGCGGTGCCAGCAGGATGGAAAGGCCCAGGATGATGCCGGCCAGCGTGGCGATGGCACCCGCGGCATTGACAGCCATGTCATAGCCCAGCAGCGCAGGACCGAAGGCACCCAGCCCATAGCCGCCCAGCCCCGTGGCACCCCCGATCAGCAGCGACAGCGTCACCTGCCCGCCCATGCGGTCGGTATAGAGCCGGGCCGTGGCGGCGGGACAGATCAGCATGGCAATGACCAGGATCGATCCCACCGCCTCGAACGCGGCGATGGCGGCCAGGGCGGCCAGGGCCACGATGGCATGCTGCACCAGCCCGCTTTTCAGGCCCAGCGTATCGGCCAGGGCGGCATCGAAGCTGACCAGCGTGAATTCCTTGAAGAAGAACAGGATGACCGCCAGACACAGAACGAAGACGACGGCCAGTTGCACCACCTGGCGCGGCAATGCCGCCCAGATGGCGGGGTCGGCCAGGTCCGCCCAGCCACGCGGCGCCAGCCACAGGATGGATTCCAACTGGCCGTACAGCACGCAATCGGCATCCAGGTCCACCTGCCGCGCGGCCCCCTGTTCGATCAGCACCACACCCAGGGCGAACATGCCGGTGAAGACCACGCCCATCGCGGCCCCTGCCTCTACCCGGCCCAGGCGTCGCACCAGTTCGATCAGGCCGCCGGCCACCAGGGCGGCCACCAGCGCACCGGCCAGCATGGGAAAGGTGTCGCGCGTGCCGGCGACCAGGAAGCCGGCCACGATGCCGGGCAGCACGGCATGGGCGATGGCATCGCCCATCAGGCTTTGCCGCCGCAGCACCAGGAAATTGCCCACCAGCGCGCAGGACAGGCAGGCGAACAGGGCGGCCAGCAGGGCTGGCAGGTCGATGGAAAGGAAGGTCTGGGCGTCGGGCAGGGTCACGACAGCGGTTCCCCCGCCAGGAGCCGGCGCCGCAGCCGCGCCCGGCGCAGACTGCGGCCCAGCAGCCCGCGCGACGGCGCCACCAGCAGGCTGGCGAAGAAGAAGCCCGTGGCGACCAGCACAATGACGGCCCCGGCCGGCAGGTCGGCGAAACGGGCCGACAGCAGGGCACCGATGCCGCCTGACGCCGCACCGAACAGCCCGGCGATGGCCAGCATATGGCCCAGATCGTCGGTCCAGAACCGGGCCGTGGCGGCTGGGGTGATCAACAGCGCGATGATCAGCACCAGCCCCACGGTCTGCAGGCCCACCACGGTGACCAGCGTGACCAGCGCCATCAGGCCCAGGTCGAAACGGCCCGTGGGCCAGCCCGCGGCGCGGGCGAACCCCTCGTCAAAGGCCAGCAGGCGGAATTCCTTGAAGAATATCCAGACGGCCACGGCCGCCAGCAGGGCCAGTGCGGCCAGGCCCAGCGCCTCGCCCCGATGCATGGCCGCCGTCTGTCCGAACAGGAAGCCCTTCAGACCGGCGGCGTTGGCCGCGGGCAGTTCCTGCACCACCGACAGCAGCACGACGCCGACCCCGAAAAAGACCGACAGCACGGCCCCGATGGCTGCATCCTCCGCCAGGCGGGTCCAACGGGTGATGACCTGGATGGCCGCCACGGACAGGGCGCCGCTGGCGGCTGCTCCGGCCAGCAGCAGGGGCAGCGACCGCCCCTCCACCCCCAGCGCCAGCCCGGCCAGGAAGGCAGCGACCAGACCGGGCAGGGTGGCGTGGCTCAGCGCGTCGCTGACCAGGGCGCGGCGGCGCAGCACCATGAAACAGCCGACCATGCCCGCGGCCAGCCCCAGCGCCGTCGCCCCGCCCAGCACGACCAGCGTATTGTGGCCGATACCACCCATCAGCGTCGTTCCGCCATCGGGCCGGCGGCCTGATGGCCATACAACAGGCCACCGGCCTGATGGCCATAGGTGCTGCGCAGGTTGGCCTCTGTCAGCGTATCGGCCATGGGACCGGCTGCGACCAGCCCGCCATTCAGCATCAGCACATGGTCGAAGGTGGCCGCCACGGTCTGCAGGTCATGGTGGACGCAGATGACGGTCCGTCCCTCGGCGTCCAGTTCGCGCAGCACGGCCAGGATGGCCTGTTCCGTGGCGGCGTCCACGCCGGCCAGCGGCTCGTCCATGAAATAGATGCGCGCTTCCTGGGCAAGCGCGCGCGCCAGGAAGACGCGCTGCTGCTGCCCGCCCGACAATTGGCCGATCTGGCGCCCCGCCATGTCGGCCAGTCCGACACGGTCCAGGGCGGCCATCGCCGCCGCCCGGTGTCCGGGCGTGATGCGGCGGCCCCAGCCGATCAGGCCATACCGCCCCATGGTCACCACGTCCAGCGCGCTGACGGGAAAGTCCCAGTCCACCGATTCGCGCTGGGGCACATAGCCCACCAGGGCACGCTGGCGCTTCAGCGGCCGGCCATAGATCTCCACCTCCCCCGCCAGGGCGGGGGTGAGGCCCAGCACGGCCTTCAGGAAGGTGGACTTGCCCGCCCCGTTCGGACCGACCACGGCCACCAGCCCCTGAGCCGGGGCCGTCCAGGTCACATCGCGCAGGACAAGCCGCTGATGATAGGCGACCGACAGGCCCTTGACGGACAGGGCCCCAACGCCGGCATCGGCCGGCGGCACGAAATTATCGGTGGAAAGGCGCTGCAGCATGCCATCTCCCCCTTATCGCGCGGCGGCAAGCCGGCCCTGGAACCCGCCATCCGGCACGGTTCCACCCAGGGCGCGGGCGATGGTGGTGACATTGTGGTCGATCATGCCGACATAGGTGCCTTCATAGCTGCCGGCCGGCCCCATCGCGTCGGAATAGAGTGCGCCACCGACCGCCACCTTGTGCCCGCGCGCCGCAGCGCCCTGGACCAGTGCCCGCACATTGCGGTCGGAGACCGACGTTTCCACGAAGACCGCCGCGATGCGACGTTCCACCAGCATCGACACCATGGCCTCGATGCGCTGCAGCCCCGCCTCCGACTCGGTGCTGATGCCCTGGATGCCCACAACCTCCAGCCCATAGGCGCGGCCCAGATAGGCGAAGGCGTCATGCGCCGTGACCAGGACGCGGCCCCGTCCGGGCACGCTGCCCAGCACGCGCGCGGCATAGGCGTGCAAACGGTCGTAATCGCCCGCCGCCTGTTCGGCCCGTGCCGCGAACCCGCCGGCCAGGGCGGGGTAAAGGGTGGACAGGCGGTCCCGGACGCCCAGAAGGGCCAGCCGCCACAGCGTCGGGTCCATCCAGACATGCGGGTCGGGATGCCCGTCGGCCCCATCCGGGTGGATCAGCCGGTCGGCGGGAAGGGCGCCGGCCGCCTCATGCACGGGATGGCCGGCATCGGCCAGCCGGGCCAGCATCTCGCCCATGCGGCCTTCCAGCAGCAGGCCGCTATGGAACACGGCGTCGGCCTTCATCAGCGCCACCGTGTCGGCCCGCGTCAGCTTGTAGCTGTGCGGGTCGATGCCTTCCCCCATCAGGCTGGAAATACGGGCCGCGTCTCCCGCAACGGCGCGCAGCAGTTCGGCCACCTGTCCCGTCGTGGCCAGCAGCGCCGGCCCCGGCGGGACCTGGGCCGCAGCCCGGCCGCCGGGCGCGGCCAGCAGCGACCCGGCGGCGGCCAGGGCCAGCATATGGCGGCGGGGGAGGCGGACATCGGGCGGCACGGGCGGCGGCTTTCTGGTACGGGACCTTGCTGGTGGCTCATCTCCTGCATATAAACCGGCCAAAGCCGGCTGCAAGGCGATGATCGGGTTAGTTCTATCGCAACATCATCGCCGGGGCACGGTGGGAATCACGGTCGGGTGGCTCATCAGGGCCAGGAAGGGCAGATCGGACGGGCGGTTGCCATAGCCGTGCGTCTCGTCGAACGGCCCCAGTTCGGCCAGCAGGGCCGATACCCGCCGGGCCTTTTCCGCCCGCACGCAATTGCCGCCCTGCATGCGCCCCGTCAGCACGCCGTCCGCCACCTCCATCTCGGTTGCCAGAAGCCGGTCGACGGGCAACCCATCCAGCAGGGTTGGTATGTAGAGTGACAGCGCGCCCGTGGCCACCACCACCATGTCTCCCGCATCGGCATGACGCTTCAGGGCTGTCAGTGTCGGCTGGTGCCAGCGCGGCCAGCGGCGCATCTGGTCGGCTGCCGCGTGGGCCTGTTCCAGCGGCACGCCCGTCAGGGCGCGGGCCAGCATGCCGGCCTTGATGCGGGTGCGCAGATCATCGTCGGGATTGCTGCCGGCCCGCATCAGCCCTGCACGGATGGCCCGGGCGAAAACCAGGCCGGAGCGCATGCGCCCCGCCACCCGCCCCAGGAAGGGCAGCAGGCTGTCGCCCCCCACCAGGGTGCCGTCGAAATCAAAAATGGCGATGCGTCGCGTCATGATGCGCGCATAAAACAGGCGGCATGCTTTTCCGGCAACCGTTTTCCCGCTATGTGCAGGGCCAGACCGGTTATGGAGGGGCGCCATGGCGCGCGAGAAGATCATTATCGACACCGATCCCGGCCAGGACGATGCCGTGGCCATGCTGCTGGCCTTCGCTTCGCCGGGGGAGATCGAGGTGCTGGGCGTGACGGCGGTGGCCGGCAATGCGCCGCTGCACCTGACGGAACTGAACGCCCGCAAGATCTGCGAACTGGCCGGCCGGCCAGACGCCAAGGTGTTCGCGGGCTGTGACCGGCCGCTGTTCCTGGACCTGCATACCGCGCCGGAAGTGCATGGCGACACAGGTCTGGACGGGCCGGACCTGCCGGAACCCACCATGCCGTTGCAGGAACGGCACGCGGTGGATTTCATCATCGATACCTTGCGCACCGAACCGGCCGGCAGTGTGACCCTGTGCCCGCTGGGACCGCTGACCAACATCGCCACGGCCCTGACCCGCGCGCCCGACATTGCGGCGCGCATCCGGCGCATCGTCCTGATGGGCGGCGCGCAATGGGAAGGGGGAAATTCCAGCCCCGTGGCGGAATTCAACATCTTCGTCGATCCGCATGCGGCGCAGATCGTGCTGACATCCGGCGTGGAAATCGTGATGTTCCCGCTGGACGTCACGCACCAGGTCCTGACCGCACAGCACCAGATGGACCGGGTGCGCGCCATCCCCGGCCCGGTGGGGCGCGTGACATACGAGATGCTGGATTTCTACCGCCGGTATGACGAGGCCAAATACGGCACCGATGGCGGCCCGCTGCACGATCCCTGCGTCATCGCCTGGCTGCTGCGGCCCGACCTGTTCGTGGGCCGTCAGGTGAATGTGGAGGTGGAGACGGCGAGCACGCTGACCATCGGCCAGACCGTGGTCGATCGCTGGGGCACCACGGGCCGGCCGAAGAACGTCCTCTACATGCTGAAGGCGGATGCGGAGGGTTTCTTCGACCTGCTGGTGGAGCGGCTGGCCCGGCTTTGACAGGCCCCGCGCCCGGATCAGGGGGTGACCTGATCCGGCAGCGTGCAGTCGCGCAGCTTCACGCCCTTCAGCCTTTCCGGCGGGATCTGCGCCCCGCTGAAATCGACCCATTCGACGGCCGCGTCATGCAGGCGGACGGGCAGGGCCCCGCCACCGCGAAGCTGGAGGTCGGTCATGTTGGCCGCCTCCAGGACCGTGTGGCGCAGGGTCGCCCCCTCGAACCCCGCGCCGCGCAGGTCGGTGCCCGACAGGTCGGCATAGGCCAGGTTGGCCCCGCCGAAATCGCTGGCCGCCAGCTTGGCATGGCCCAGTTGCGCGCCCGTCAGGTCGGCCCCACGGAAGGAGATGGTGGAAAGCTCCCGCCCGCGCAGGTCGACGCCTTTCATTTTGCGGCCCGCGAAATCGGCACGGGTGCCGGCCTTGCCGCCGCTTTCCACCCATTCCTCGTGCGCGGCCACGATCCGGTCGATCTCCGCCAGGTTGTTGAGATGTTCGGTGAAGGCGGGCAGCCCCTGGAACAGGCGGCGGGTCGTGTCATTCACCGTGAAGGTGGCATCCTTGATGTCGGCATGCAGGAAATTGGCGCCCTGCATCCTGGCCCCCAGCAGCACGACGCCCTGCAGGTCGCTCTCGCTGAAATCGGCGCCGGACAGGTTGGCATTGCGCATGTTGACGCCGCGCAGCCGCACCTTGCGGACCACGGCGTCCTCCAGTGACGCCTCCTCCAGATTGCAGAAGGACAGGTCGGTCACGAACTCGCGACTGACCACTTCCGTCCCGCCGGCCCCCTTGCGGTGAAGGGTCATGTTGCCGACGCGCAGGTCGCTGCCGTCCAGCCGCGCCTGGGCAAGGTCGGTCTTGTAGAAACGTGCGCCGCGCAGGTTGGCCCGGGTGAAGTCGCAATGTTTCAGGTTGGCGCCGATGAACAGGCTGTTGGCCAGGTCGGTTTCCCGGAACTTGCCGCCCTCCAGATCGGTCTGCGACAGGTTGCACGCCAGCAAGGTGGCTTGCGACAGGTCAAATCCCCTAAGGCGTGTACCCTCCAGGTTGGCAAGGCGAAGTTCCAGCCGTCGGCCACCCTTGTTCTTCAAGAAAAGGGAATGCATGGCGAGGTGCGTCGTCAGGTCGGTCCGCGCCGACCCGGTATCGATGGGGCGCTGTGTCATCAATCATTCGATCGTATGCGTGAATTCGCGCCGGCAAGGCCATGAACGATGGCGTTTCACCAACGGCGAATCGGATGATGACCGTATTGATTGCAGAAATAAATGATTAATAAGTTAATTCTGGTGCAGCTTTTGCTTCATGTCTCTTCAGGCATGCGGCATTCGCGCAGGACGGCGCCCTTCAACTGTTCGGGCGTGATGGCGCATTCGGCGAAATTGGTCCATTCCACGGATGCGCCGGCGAAGCGCACGGCCAGCCGGCCGCCGCCGCGCAGTTCCAGGTCGCCGAAATCGGCACCGTCGACGATGGTATGCAGCATGCGGGCGTTTTCCAGCCCGGCCCCGCGCAGGTCGGCATTGGACAGTTCGGCATAGGCCAGCGTGGCGCTGTTGAAATCGGCCGCGGCCAGACGGGCGTGGGCCAGCTTGGCCCCGGTCAGGTCGGCGCCGCGGAAGGACACGGCCGACAATTCACGTCCGCGCAGATCCACGCCACGCAGGGCCAGACCCGCGAAATCGGCCCGCGCGCCCGACCGGCCGGCGGAATTGACCCATTCCTCATGCGCGGTGACGATACGATCCGTCTCCTTCAGGTTGGCCAGATGTTCCTCGAAGGCGGGATTGCCGGCGAACAGGCGCCGCGTCTCGTCATTCACCGTGAACACGGCGTTCTTGATATTGGCGCCTGTGAATTTGGCCCGGTCCATATGGGCGCCCAGCAGGACGACGCCCTGCATGTCTGCCCCGGACAGATCGGCGCCCGACAGGTCGGCATTGCGCATATTGACGCCGCGCAGCCGCACATTGTGCAGCACGGCATCCTGCAGCGTCGCCTCCTCCATGTTGCAGAAGGACAGGTCGGTGGTGAATTCCCGCTGCTTTGCCACCCCGCCGCTGTTCAGCGTGATGGAGCCGACGCGCATGTCCGACCCGGTCATCTTGGCCTGCTGCAGGTCGGACTTGTAGAAGCGGGTGCCGCGCAGGTCGGCGCGCGTAAAGTCGCAATGTTTCAGGTTGGCGCCGATGAACAGGCTGTTGGACAGGTTCGACGCCTGGAAACTGCATCCTTCCAGGTCTGTATAGGAAAGATTGCAGGCCAGCAGCAGGCATTGCGACAGGTCGAAATTATGCAGCTTCAGACCCGACAGGTTCTGCAGACGCATCTCCAGCCGCTTGCCGGCATGACCGCGGGCGAAAAGCGTGTGCTGGGCCAGCATGACCTGCATGTCATGGGATGGCAGCGTGTGGGCACTTTGCGGCTTATTCATCGGGCGATCGGTGTCTTTCGGGCCTTGGAACGCAAGTATGCCATACATGGGCCTGCGGGTAAGCCGCCAACATATGCTTTCAGTCCTTCACCAACGGTATAGGCCGGTGACCTATCACCGCACCGGACTGTTCAACCCCAGATGGATGTATCGGCCGGGTAGAGTGTGGCACCGTCATAGCGCAGGCCCGGTTCCCGATCCCGGTCCAGCAGCAGGGGACCGTCAAGGTCGACATAGTCGGCGCCCTGTGCCAGCAGCAGGGCTGGGGCCATCGACAGGGAGGTGGCCACCATGCAGCCGACCATGACCCCCAGCCCCAGCGCCTGGGCCCGCGCCTTGACGGCCAGCGCCTCCGTCAGGCCGCCGGCCTTGTCCAGTTTCACATTCACCACGGTATAGCGGCCGGCCAGCGCCTCCAGCCCTGCCAGCCCGTGGACACTTTCATCGGCGCCGATGGGGACGGGGCTCCGGAACCCTTCCAGCGCGCTATCGGCGCCGGCCGGCAGCGGCTGTTCGATCATCTCCACCCCCAGCCGGGCGAAGGCGGCGGGCAGGCTGGACAGGTCCTGCGGGGTCCAGCCCTCGTTGGCATCGACGATCAGCCGGCTTTCGGGGGATGCCTGCCGCACCGCGGCCACCCGCTCCAGGTCGCCGCCATCGCCGGCAAGCTTCAGCTTCAACAGCGGGCGTGCCGCGGTGCGGGCCGCTGTCGCCATGGCGGCGGGCGCGTCGATGGACAGGGTGAAGGCCGTGACCAGGGGTTCCGGTGCGGCCAGCCCCGCCAGTTCCCAGACCGGCCGGCCCGTGCGCCTGGCCTCCAGATCCCACAGGGCGCAATCCAGGGCATTGCGTGCAGCACCCGGCGGCAGAGCGGACAACAGGCGGCGGCGGTCCATCCCGCCGGCCGCGAACGGGGCCGTTAGCCCCTGCATCGCCGCGGCCACCCCCTCCACGCTTTCCCCGTATCGGGCATAGGGCACGCATTCCCCCCGTCCGATACGCCCGTCCGCGTCGCGCAGCTCTGCCACCAGCACGACGGCTTCCGTCTTGGCGCCGCGTGCGATCCGGAAGGTGCCGCGGATGGGGAAACGCTCCTGCCGGACCGTCAGGGCCAGGGCGGGAGGGCGGGAGGAGGACATCGGCATCTCCGAACAGGACTGCAAGTATTTGATTTTATAGCGGGAAGCCGGGGTGATCGGAAGGGGTTGCGCCCTGATCGCCCGACACACCATTGCGGTCGCGCCACGAAACCCCATGTGGTAGACCGTTGGCACCCGAAGCCACCTGTTGTCACGGGACCTGGACGCACAATGAATTTCAAGGACGCCTGGCGCGAATCACTGGCGATCTATCTGCTGTTGCTGTCGGACCCGCGGCGCGTTCTGCGCTTCGCGGGGGCGCCCGCCCTGGTGCTGGCGGTGCTGGGCGTGGCGCAGATGACCCGGTCCGGGGAAGGCGGGGGCAGCCTGCTGCTGTTCCTGTCCGTGCTGGGCATGATCTGGGGCCTGGGCGTGTGGACGGTCCGCTGGTCCCGTTTCCTGCTGTTCGGGGAAGACAATGTGCAGTTCTGGGACATGCCATTTGAACGGCGCATGTGGCGCACGGGCGGGCTGCTCTTGTCCATGCTGCTGCTGTCGGGGCTGGTGTCGATCCTGCCGGCATCGGTCTTCATGACCCTGCTGGCCGGTGTCACGGGCCACGGGCTGGGCAGCGGCGAGGCGCCGCCCGATCCTGCGACCCTGGCGACCATCCTGCCCGGCTGGTTCCAACTGGTGACCTATCTGGTGATCATTTTCCTGACGCTGTTGCCCGTGGCGCGGCTGGGGCCGGCCATGGGCTCCGTCGTGCAGGATGGACGGTTCGTGATGGGGGCCAGTTGGAAGGCGACGGGGCATCTGTTCGGCCTGCCGCCGCTGCTGGCGCTTGTGCTGGTCAACCTGCCCATCCAGGCGCCGGCGGCCCTGCTGCTGATATGGGGCATCAAGGATGGCAGCCTGCTGGTGGTCTTCCTGGCCAATATCCTGCTGTCGATCACCCATCCGCTGGTCACGGCGACGACGGCCCTGCTCTGGGCCCGAATCTATGGCGTCGCCATCGGTCCCTATCAGCCCCGTATCATCGTCCGGGATGAGGAATGACCAGCATCCGGCAGGGCTCAGGCCGGTCGATGCGCTGAACCGCGCCGTCCGGCCAGCGGATTTCGATGCGCTCCACCACCTCCAGGCGGCCCAGGCCGAAATGGGCCACGGGTTCCATCTGGCACAGATAGCCTGATCCGGCGCAGATGGCCCGCATCTGCATGCGCCCGCCCGCCCATAGCCGGATGACGGCCCCGCGGGCCGGGGCGCCGGCCGGGGTCAGCGGCCTGACGCGCAGCCAATGGTTGGCACGCGGTTCGGCGATGAACAGCGACAGCGGCTGGGGCGCCTGTTCCCCATGGGCGACCAGCAGTTCCAACTGCCCGTCGCCGTCCAGATCGGCCACCGCCGCCCCCGTGCCCAGCCCGTGGGGAAGGGTGGCGTCGCCGGCGTCGATGGACACCCAGCGTTCGTCGCGCCAGCCGAACAGCCGGTTCGGCTCCCCCAGATTGTTGATGAAGATTTCCTCATACCCGTCATTGTCGAAATCGGCGACGATGACGGTGCGGGCGCGGGATGGCTGGGCCAGGGCCGGGGGGGCGATGTCGGTGAAGCCGCCGCCGGCCCGGTGCTGGAACAGCCGGTGCGGCCCTTCCCAATTGCCCAGCATGATGTCGAACAGCATCTCCCCCTGCATCAGGGCGGCGCCGCGCGCCGGCCGGGCCGGATCATCCAGGCCAAGGGCGGCGGCCATTTCCTCGAACGTGCCGTCGCCGCGGTTGCGGAACAGCAGGTTGGGCCCGGCATCATTGCCCATGAAGATGTCGGGCCGGTCGCCCAGGATGGGGGCTGCCAGCAGGGAGCGCCCGCCCGCGATGGCGTCCAGCCCCACTTCCTCCGCCACATCCACGATGCGACCGCGTGCGCCCATTTCGTAGAGTCGCATGGGGCCGCCATGGTTGGCGACGGCGATGCTGTACCGGCCGCTGCCCGCCCGGTCGATGACCGCGACGCTGCGGCCTGCGAAACGGTTGGCGGCGGCCATGTTCTCCGACAGTGCGAACAGATCGACCCACCGGCTGCCGAAACAGGCCAGCAGCCTGTCCATCACCTGTTTGGGTCCGGAAAACCCGTCGCCGTTCAGGATGTAGAGTTCCTCGCGCCCGTCCCCGTCCACATCGCCGCAGGCAAGCCCGATGGCCCGGCGCCCGTCATCGGCGATCAGCGGGTCGGCGATATCGACCATCCGCTGCCCGTCCCATTTCAGGACGCGGTTGGGGCCGCCATACCCCGCCACGATGATCTCGTCCTGACCGTCGCCGTCGATATCGGCCACGGCCACGCCGTAATGCAGGGCGGGCTGGTTGCCGGCGATCAGGTTGGAGCATTCGATGAACATCCGCCCCCCACGCAAATATCATCGTCCCGGCACCGGAACGGATCATCCTCAATATCCCGGACCGGCAGGGCGGGCAAGGGGGGCAGCCCCGCACCCGCCCTGGTCATTGGGGGTATCGACGGGGGGTATCTGTCATGCCCCCCGGTCAGGAATCCTCCCCCGCCTGTTGAAAGGCCGCGATGATACGGCCCATCAGGGTATGCAGGTTGTCGCGATCGGCGATGGTGGTGGGGCGCGGGCTGTTGTCCGACGTCATCACCACGCTCAGCCCCAGCCGCGGCACGATATACAGCATCTGCCCGCCATAGCCCCAGGCATAGGCCATGTCCTCCCCGCCCATGCGGCGCAGAAACCAGCCATAGCCGTACCCGTCGCCTGTATAGGCCGAGCGGGTCCGCGGCTGCCAGGAGCGTATGATCCAGTCCCGCGACAGGACGCGCCGCCCGTCCGCCGTCCGCCCGCCGGTGCGATAAATCTCGCCGAAGGCCAGCAGGGAACGCGGGCTCATCGCCATCTCGTTGCCGCCCATATAGATGCCCTGCGGGTCGCGCTGCCAGCCGCCGATGGCGAAACCGTCGACATCGGCGAACCAGCGTCGCGCATTCTCCCGCGTGGACCGGCCCGTGACACGGGTCAGGATGGCCGACAGCAGGTGGCTGGAGCCTGTGGAATACAGCATGCGTCCGCCCGGATCGTCGGCGAAGGGCTGGTCCAGCGCGGCGCGCACCCAGTTGCGGCTACCCACCCAGCGTCCGTAATTGGGGCCCGATGTCGGACCCAGCCCGGCCTGCATGGACAGAAGATGACCGATGGTCACCTGTTCGATACGGGGATCGGCCTTATCGGGTATCTGGTCGCGCAGGATGCCGGCGATCGGCTGGTCGACGCCTGCCAGCGCGCCCCGGTCGATGGCCATGCCGACCAGGGCCGTGATGACGGTCTTGGATGCGGACTTGATATTGGTGGGCGCGGCGGGGGAATGGCCATTATAGCCGCGTTCGGCCAGAACTGCGCCGTTGCGCGCCACGATGACCGTCTCCAGCGGCTCCAGCCGGCCCGCCGCCTCCAGGATGCCGGCCAGGGCCGGCGCGCGGCCGCTGGCGCGGGCCGGCCGGGCCGTGGCGACCATCCCCATCCCCAGGCCCAGACCCAGGATGCAGGCCGCCCCGTCTTGCAGCAGATGGCGTCTGTGGATGATGGCGGGATCGTCCGGCATGTCACGCTCCGTCACGGGGTATCGGGAGGATGATCGGGCAAGGCGACAGGGAGCGGGGCCCGGCCCCGCAGATGCCGCGTGACATCCTGCCTTCGGAGCCAAAACCCCGGCGGCGTCTTTGTTGCCGCGCGCCCGCAATCGGTTCATCATCGGCAGAAATCAAGCGATTATGTGGCGATGGGGCGGCTACTCATCCCGCCGGCCTTCGTCAAGCGCCCCGTCTTGCATGGCCCGGCTGCATAGGCCGGACCCCTTGGAAGGCCTGACGTCAAGCCTATTCATGATGGACAGGCGGGAAATTTCTGCCTTGTGAGTGGCACGGGATTTGGTACGATCCCGACCTCACCCAACAACATGTAGTGTTCTGTGGGCAGTTATCCACAGCCGGGCACTGGGGAAAGCGGGGATAAGTCATGCGCGACGGCGAAGTGAACGAGTGGGGGCCGCAGGGCGCCGATGTCTTCGGGCAGATCCAGATGCGCAAGCATCCGGCGGTCACGGTGGATCACACGCGCAACGAATTGCTGACACCGTTCGGCAAGGCGACCCTGGACGACCGCTACCTGATGCCCGGTGAGACCTATCAGGACCTGTTTGCCCGCGTCGCCAGCTATTATGCCGACGATCAGGCGCACGCCCAGCGCCTGTACGACTATATCTCCCGCCTGTGGTTCATGCCCGCCACGCCCGTCCTGTCCAATGGCGGCACGGCCCGCGGCCTGCCCATCTCCTGCTTCCTGAACGAGGCCAGCGACAGCCTGGAAGGCATTGTCGGCCTGTGGAACGAGAATGTCTGGCTGGCTGCCAAGGGTGGCGGCATCGGGTCCTACTGGGGCAACCTGCGCTCCATCGGCGAGCAGGTGAAGGACAGCGGCAAGACCAGCGGCGTCATTCCCTTCATCCGCGTCATGGACTCACTGACGCTGGCCATCTCCCAGGGCAGCCTGCGCCGTGGCTCTGCCGCCTGCTACCTGCCCGTCTCGCACCCCGAGATCGAGGAATTCATCGAGATGCGCCGCCCCACCGGCGGCGACCCGAACCGCAAGGCGCTGAACCTGCATCATGGCATCGCGATTCCCGACGCCTTCATGCGCGCCGTGGAAGCCGATGAGGAATGGGCGCTGACCAGCCCGAAGGATGGCAAGGTCCTGCGCCGCGTGAAGGCGCGCGACCTGTGGATCCGCATCCTGACCGCCCGCATGGAGACGGGCGAACCCTATATGCTGTTCATCGACCATGTGAACCGGGCCATCCCGGAACATCACAAGCTGGCCGGCCTGACGGTGAAGATGTCGAACCTGTGCAGCGAGATCACGCTGCCCACCGGCATGGACCCTTGGGGCAGGCAGCGTACCGCCGTCTGCTGCCTGTCATCGCTGAACCTGGAAAACTTCCTGGAATGGCAGGACCATCCGACCTTCATCGAAGACACGATGCGGTTCCTGGACAATGTCATGACGGACTTCATCCAGAAGGCCCCCAACGACATGGAGCGCGCCAAATATTCGGCCATGCGCGAGCGGTCGGTGGGGCTGGGCGTCATGGGCTTCCACAGCTTCCTGCAAAGCCAGATGATCCCGATCGAAGGTGTGATGGCCAAGGTCTGGAACAAGCGCATGTTCGCCCTGATCAAGCGCCAGGCTGACGCCGCGTCGGTCAAGCTGGCGCAGGAGCGCGGGCCCTGCCCCGACGCCGCCGAATACGGGATCATGGAACGCTTTTCCAACAAGATCGCCATCGCGCCGACGGCCAGCATCTCCATCATCACCGGCGGCGCCTCGCCGGGGATCGAGCCGATGGCCGCCAACGCCTATACGCACAAGACCTTGTCGGGCAGCCATTCGGTGCGCAACCCGTACCTGGTCAAGCTGCTGGAGGAGAAGGGCCGCAACGACGAGGATACCTGGTCGGAGATCACGCTGAACAGCGGGTCGGTGCAGCACCTGGACTTCCTGACCCAGGATGAGAAGGACGTGTTCAAGACGGCGTTCGAACTGGACCAGCGCTGGCTGATCGAGCATGCCGCCGACCGCACACCGTTTGTCTGCCAGAGCCAGTCGCTCAACGTCTTCCTGCCGGCCGACGTGCATAAGCGTGACCTGCACCAGATCCACATGATGGCCTGGAAGAAGGGTGTGAAGAGCCTGTACTATCTGCGCTCCATGTCGGTGCAGCGCGCAGAGAGCAACGCCACCAAGGAGATCGGCAAGGCGAAGCCTGTCACCCAGGTGACGGAGACCAACAAGTACGAGGAATGCCTGGCCTGCCAGTAAGGGCAGGTTCGGGAAGATCGGGGGCCGTGGCGAAAGCCGTGGCCCCCTTTTTATTGTCAAGGAGTGGGCGGGTTGCCGGTGCCGGGGAGAGCCGGGCGTTCGGTTTTTCGGCACGCAACGATTTTTCGGATTCGCGGCATCTGCGGCAAGGATCGGCCTGATTTTTCCGCATTCGGTGCTCTTGACGCACACCAAAGGCATTCTAGTTCGTTAAATTCGTCTTTATTTTCAAGAAAACAGCAGAATATAGCAGCGGTCCATGTTCCAAGTTCCTGGATTTTGGCCGTTAGTACGCCAAGAGCGAACATGAAGCGCAGGCCCCGCTTTGAGAGATGTCTGCCGGAAAATCCCCATATAAGGATGCAGAAAACGACTTTTCGTTTCCTTTTGGAAATTTTCTCTGTCTATTCCGGATAATGGTTCTGGTGGGGTGCCTGTCATACTATTCTATGGTGGGCTGTCAAAATTTCTTGGCAAGGTCCAGAATTATGAAAATATATTTGAATTAATACTCAGGAAATAATTTTTAAACTAATATTGTATTTGTAATTCTGTAAATATTTCGAAATATAAATAAGCTCATATGAAATATTTCCAATTTGGATTTTATTTATATTATGTATTAATTGTGCGTTAATAAATATAAACCATGTCCATATCGGAAAATCAAATAAAATAGCTTGCTTTAATGCCAAATTAACAAGAATCTTTCTTGCTGAAGACTTGTGTGTGGGGCAGCCTCCTTACCCAAAGTCCTATGGGACTGATGCTAAAGTTCTAGAGGGGTGGAGGGGGTCTATGCTTTCGAAGTACAGGATATCGGCCAAGATATTTGCGGTCGTCGGTTTTCTCAGCGCGGTTTCGGTGATCATTGCGATCGTCGGCCTCAACGGCACCAACCGTATGGAGGAGATGGCAACCCAGTCCAATCAGGCGGCACGGGCCATGCTGTTGAGCGCGCAGCTCAACCGCTTCGTGGTGATGATGAACCGGGCGGAATATGCCATCGCCGCCAATCCGGCCGAAGCGGCACAGATCGAAGCCGATCTGGATGAGGTCATCCAGGGCGCCATGCGCAATTTCAGCCAGTTGGATGGCCTGGTCGATGATCAGCAGGCCCGCCTTCTGGAGCGGGTGCGTCAGACCTATGCCACCTATGAGAGGGAACTGAACGGCACCATCGATGTGGCCAAGGCGGCGGGGGACGTGACGCTGACCCAGGCCCAGCAGACCATCTATAACGAAGTGGTCAAGAGCCGCGGCGTCGCGGACCGGTTGCGTCAGGAGATGACGTCACTGGTCGAATACACGACCGAAAAGTCGGACCGCATCGCCGCCGATGCGACGCGGACGGGCAATGTCGTGGGCTGGTCGCTGCTGATCGTGGCGGCGCTGGGCATCCTGATCGGTGCTGCCGGCGCGTGGTTCATCTCCAATTTCGGCGTGGTGAAGCCGCTGACCGCGGCCGTGCAGTGCCTGCGGCGTCTGGCCAATGGCGAACTGGGGCTGGAGATCGTCGGCCGTGGCCGTGGTGATGAAATCGGCGACATCGCGGATGCCATGCTGGTCTTTCAGGACAACGCCGTCCAGCGGCAGAAGCTGTTGAAGGAGCAGGAGCAGGAACAGCAGCAGCGTCTGGCCCGCGCCGCGGAAGTGCAGCGCCTGGTGGAGGAGTTCGAGGGCAAGATGGCGGAAGTGGTGGATGTCATCGCATCGGCCACGACGGAACTGGAAGCCACGGCCAACACCATGTCCAGCACGGCGGAGGAGACGGAGAAGCAGTCCGGCGCCGTGGCGGCGGCCTCTGAACAGGCCACGGCCAATGTCCAGACCATGGCATCGGCAACGGAGGAACTGTCGGCCACGGTGCAGGAGGTGACGCGGCAGATGCATCAGGCCCGCGCCATCGCCGACGATGCGGCGCGCGAGGCGGCCAGCAGCCGGTCGGAAGTGGAATTGCTGGAAACGGCGGGTGAGCGCATCGGCGGGGTCATCGCCATGATCCAGG
Source organism: Niveispirillum fermenti (assembly GCF_048066175.1). GTDB lineage: Bacteria > Pseudomonadota > Alphaproteobacteria > Azospirillales > Azospirillaceae > Niveispirillum > Niveispirillum fermenti. The sequence goes on from NZ_JBLTXA010000004.1 coordinate 45,400, forward strand.
ATGTGGCAGGCCAGACCAACCTGCTGGCCCTGAACGCCACCATCGAGGCGGCCCGCGCCGGGGAGGCCGGCAAGGGCTTTGCCGTCGTAGCCAGCGAGGTGAAGCAGCTCGCCAACCAGACGGCCCGCGCCACCGAGGACATCCGGTCGGAGGTGGAGGCCATGCGGGCGTCCATCAAGGCTGCGTCGGCCAAGATCGGCCATGTCGCGGCCGTCGTGGAGAAGCTGAACGGCGTGGCGGCCAGCGTGGCCAGCGCCGCCGAGCAGCAGGCGGCAGCCACGGCCGAGATCGGGCGCAATGCAACCGAAGCGGCGCGTGGCACGCAGGAGGTTTCCGGCACCATCAACGGTGTGCGCGAGGCGGCCGGCACCACGGCGGCCGCGGCCAGCCAGGTCCTGTCCTCCGCCGGGGAACTGGCGCACAAGTCGGTCGAACTGCGCGACGGCGTCGCGCGCTTCATCGAAGGGGTGCGCGCAGCCTGATTGCCGGGGGCGTCTAAGCAGGTTCCTCCAGATCGGGCCACACATGGCCCGGCCCGGAGGAACCTGCCGACTCCATGGTTTGCAGATTTTCCGAGCCCGCCCATCTGTGGGCGGCGTTCGGAAAATCTGCTTAGAGCAAAGGGGGTGGCAGGGGGATGGACCCTTGCCACCCCTTTGCCGTTTTGGCTGGCGCCTTCCGGCCGGCCCCGCTAAGCAGGATCAAGGTGTCATACTATTTTGCGATGATCAGAACCAATTGGTTCTGATCATCGCCCGCAATCGCCGGCGCCAACATTCGTTGGCTTGGCGACGCCGCACGATCGGCGCGCCGGCAGTCGCCGGCGGACCAGCTTGCGATGAGTTCTACGCATCGCAAGTCGGTGTCAGGCACAGGGAGGACAGGGTATGCGGACAGTGCGGTGGCCGATGGCCGGCTTGGTATTTCTGGGTATGGCCCTTACCCTTTCGGCCTGCGGCGGTGGTGGTGGGGGCAAGCCGGACCGGCCATTGCCCGGCATCCGCTATGTGCCCGTCAGCCCGCTGGGGGAACCACTGGGTCCGCCAGGTGCCGATCCCGCCCCCTATCGTCAGGCCATGCGCGAATGGTTCGCTCGCACCGACAAGGACGGGGACGGCAAGCTGTCCCTGGCCGAGATACAGGCGGAGGCCGACCGTGTCTTCCCGCTTTATGATCTGAACGGGGATGGCCAGATCACCTCGGCGGAACTGACCAGCTATCGCGTTTCGACCCCGTTCCATGCCTTGCCGGCCGACACGGGGCGCCGCCTGCGCCCCGGCCGGATCGACATGACCCCGGACGAAGCGGCCAGCCTGACGCGCGAAGGCAAAGGCCGGCCGCAATATCGTATGGGGATCGATCCCGTCATGGCGGCCGACACCAATGCCGATTTCCGCGTGACGCGGGAGGAATTGCGGGCCGAAGCCGCGCGGCGCCTGTCCATGATGGACAGGAACGATGACGGTGCCATCACCCTGGCGGAATTCATGGAACATGCGGAAGGTCCGATGCGGGCCTGGGCTGTCCAATAGAGGTAGTCCCCTCACGCTGGCACCCGCCTTGCTTGGGGGCCCCTATCCATTGGTATAGGGAGCTGCCATGACCGAATTCGGCCTGTTCATCGTTCGTCCCCCGCAGGGGGTGGCCACGGTTGCCGCCATCCATCCGTCCCGGGCGGAGGATGCGCGCATTACCCTGAAGCGGCTGCGGGGCAGCGGTTTCCACGTCACCGCCCTGTCCAAGGCCGATGTGCCGTCCCTGGAACCGGAAGGCGCGCGGATACAGTTGCAAGGGCTGGTCAATGGCATGTTTGAACAGGCGCCTTACCGGCCGGCTGTCTCCATCGTCTGGTAATATACCGGGACTCCAACAGAGTCCCGGTATATAACGTCAGGCGTTTTGCAGGTGCATTGCGAAATGCAATGGCCGTGACCAGCCAAGTCTTGCATGTTCGATAAAGCGGGCCAGGGCGGCCGTCATCACGCCATCGCGGCGGTGGATCAACTGGGTCGGCGCCACGGCCCAGGGGGCGGGAGCCTCGTGGATGGCCAGGGCCGGCCGCAGCGGTGACCGGTCCACGGCGGCCAGGGGCAGCAGTGACAGGCCGATGCCAGCCGCGACCCCGCCGATGATGCCTTCCAATGTGCCGAATTCCTGCAAACGGGCGTGGCGGACCCCCATACCGGCCAGAAGGCTTTCCAGCCGTTCGCGATAGGCGCAGCCGCGCCGGAAGCACAGGGCGGCCGGCGCCGGCCGGGCCAGCGCCTCTTCCCACGCCACGCCGGCTGCCGTGACAAGCACCATATGTTCCGTGCCGATATCGGCCGCCACCAGGTCCGGATGATCGATGGGGCCCCCCACCAGGGCGGCATCCAGGCGGAAGGCCAGAACCTCGTCCACCAGCGGTCCCGTGCCGCCTGTGCGCAGGCTCAATTCCACATCGGGGAAGGCCGCGTGATAAGCGGCCAGCACGGGCGGCAGCCGGCAGGCCGCCGTCGTTTCCATGCTGCCGATGGCCAGACGGCCCGCGGGCCGGCCGGGGTTCATCAGGTCGTGCAGGCTGGCACGCGCTGCGCGCAGGGCCGCCGTCACCTGCCGCGCATGGGGCAGCAGCCTTTCTCCCGCGCGTGTCGGCACCACACCGCGCCCGTTGCGATGGAACAGGGGTACGCCCAGTCCCGCCTCCAGCGCGCGGATGCGGGCAGTGACGTTGGACTGCACGCAATTCAGCCGGCGCGCGGCAGCGGTTATGCCGCCTTCTTCCACCACGGCCAGGAAGAAGGCCAGATCGGTGCTGTTCATCAGGCTTCCATCACCAATATCGATATCAAATATCCTTTCATTTCATTTTTCATGATGTCAATCCCGTGTCACCGTCCAACCCTGCATCTTGGCAGCCGAAGGGGTTGGGAATGGCGGGACCGTGGAGGCTGGCCCTGGCGGGACTGGCGGGGACGTTGCTGGGCGTCGGTCTGGGGCGTTTCGCCTATACCCCGCTGCTGCCGGCGCTGGTGGGCGAGGGGTGGGTGGATGCCACCGGCGGCGCCCTGCTGGGGGCAGCCAACCTGACCGGCTATCTGCTGGGTGCCGTCACGGCGGCGCGGCTGGGCCGGGCCTGGGGGGCGGTGCCCGTGCTGCGGGCCGCCATGCTGGCGGTCGCCCTGTCGCTGCTGGCCTGCGCCTGGGATGGCGGCATGGCGTGGCTGGGATTCTGGCGTCTGGTGGCCGGGGTTGCGGGTGCCGTGCTGATGATCCTGGCTGCACCGGCGCTGATGGCATATGTGCCGGCCGGTGACCGGCCGCTGGTGGCCGGCATCGTCTTTTCCGGTCTGGGTGTCGGCGTGATGATCAGCGGCACGCTGCTGCCCTGGCTGGCGGGGTTCGGTGTCGCCACCGCCTGGGCCGGGCTGGGGCTCCTTTCGCTGCTGGTCACGGCCCTGGCCTGGCGGCGCTGGCCCACCGGGGCACCTGCCCCGGCGGCGGCGATGGCCGCGCCGCGATCCTCCTGGCCGCTCTGGCTGTTCATGGCGGCCTATGCCACCGACGGCATGGGGTTCGTGCCGCACACGCTGTTCCTGTCGGACTATGTGGCCCGCGGTCTGGGCCAGGGCGTGGCGGCCGGCGGCGCCTACTGGTTCGTCTTCGGCCTGGGGGCCCTGGCGGGACCGCTGCTGGTATCGCGGCTGGCCGGGATCATCGGCTTTCCCCGCGCGCTGACCCTGGCGCTGGGCGTCAAGGCCCTGGCCGTGGCCCTGCCGCTGCTATCCTCCACCCTGCTGCCGCTGGGCCTGTCGGCCTTCCTGGTCGGGGCATTGACGCCCGGCTGTGTGGCCCTGGCCTCGGGCGTTGCCGGCCTGCTGGCCGGACCGGCGGGCCATACGGCGGCCTGGGGGCGGATGACGGCCCTGTTCGCCGCGATGCAGGCGGGTGGCGGCTATGCCCTGTCCGCCCTGTTCGCGGCGACGGGCCTGCATGCGCCGTTGTTCCTGGCCGGTGCCATCGTGCTGGCGCTGGGCATGCTGGCCGGCCTGTCCGGCCTCTGGCTGATGAAAAGGATGCCGCCATGAAGCTGTATGTCGCCCGCACCTCTCCCTATGCCCGCAAAATCCAGGTGCTGATCCATGAAAAGGATGCGGCCGGCCTGGTTCAGGTGCTGCCCGTGGACCCCTGGACCGATCCGGCCGCCCTGCACGCGGCCGTGCCGGCGGGCAAGGTGCCGGCCCTGGTCACCGGGGATGGCTGGAGCCTGGGTGAAAGCTGGGCCATCGCCGATTACCTGGATGCGGTGCTGCCGGGCCGCCGCCTGCTGCCGGCTGAGGGGGCGGGGCGCTGGCGCGGGCTGCGCCTGTCCGCCCTGGCCCAGGGGATGACGGATGCCGCCTTCGCCGCCGTCATTGAAGGGCGCCGGCCGGAAGGGGAGCGGTCTCCCGGCTGGGTGGCCCGACAGATGGCCGCCATCACCCGCAGCCTGCCCGCGCTGGAGGCCGCCGTGCCCGACCTGCGGGCCGACGGGTTCGGCCTGGGGGGATTGTCGGTCGCCGTGGCATTGGACTATCTGGATTTCCGGCATGCCGGGCTGGACTGGCGCGGGGATTGTCCGGCGCTGGCCGTCTGGTTCGCGCAGAATATCGGCCGGTCCTCGCTATGCGCGACGGACCCGCGCTGATCGTCTATCCTGCAGGCGCTGCGAAAGACGTATGGAAGGCAAAAGGCATGGTCCGCCGTTTCGTGGCCGCTCTGGCCTTGCTGGCCCTGTCCCTGCCGGTTCAGGGCGGGGCGGGTGCGGATATTGAGACGCTGTCCTGGCTGTCGGGCCAATGGCTGCGCGTGGATGGCGACAAGCGGTGGGAAGAGCATTACATGCGCCCGGCCGGCGGGGTTATCGTGGGTATGAGCCGTAGCGTGCGGCCCGGCCGGCCGCCCTCGGTGGAGTTCATCCGCATCGCCCCGGGCGCGGACGGGCGTCTGACCTATCACGCCCATCCGCTGGGCCAGGCGCCGGCTGGCTTCCCCCTGGTGGAGCAGGGGCCGGGACTGGCCGTGTTCGCCAACCCGGCCCATGACTTCCCGCAAAGGATCACTTACCGCCTGATGGGGGATGAACTGACTGCCACGATCGAGGGGCCGGACGGTGATGCCGGCATGCGGCGGGCAAGCTGGACATGGCGCCGGGCCGGTCCCGCGCCCTGACCGGGCCGGCCCGCCATTCGCGGTACGGCATTTACGTCAATTTCGGTTCCGGCCGGAGACGGAGGGGAAATTAAGGCGTAGGCTCGATCCAACAATACCAAACGGAGGAGCCGCACCATGTCTCGCCTGTTTGCCGTCTTGTTGCTTGCCCTGTGCGTGGCCGCACCCGCCCAGGCCCGTGGCGAAGATCCGCTGAAATCGCTTTCCTGGCTGTCGGGCCAATGGATCGGCCGCGACGGGGTTGCCCGGGCCGAGGAACATTTCATGAAGCCTGCCGGCGGTGTCATGCTGGGCATGCGGCGCAGCCTGTCGACCAGCCGCCCGGCCGATACCGAGTTCATCCGCATCGTCGCGGAACCCGATGGGCGCATCGTCTATTATGCGCAACCGCTGGGCAATCCGCACATCGTCGGTTTCACGCTGGTGGAGTCGGGGGACAACATGGTCGTGTTCGCCAACCCCGACCATCATTATCCCCAGCGGATCGTCTATAACCGCTATGGCCGCAATGTGGTCGCGGCGATGGAGGGGCCGGACGGCAAGGGCGGCGTGCGCCGCTATCGCTGGACCTGGCGGCTGGCTGGCGACGCGCCATAAAACCGGCTTGCGATAAGTGTAACGCATCGCAAGCCGGTACGGTGGCGACGGCCACAGCACCGCTCGCGCGGCGTAGCCAAGCCAACGAATGTTGGCGCCGGCGATCGAGGGCGGTGATCAGAACCAGTAGGTTCTGATCACCGCAAAATAGCATAAGGGGCCGGCTTCACGCGGTGTCTCACCGCCAGGCCCCGATCAGTTCCACCTCTTCCCCGCCCAGCCCGCGCTTGAAGGCGGTGACGCCGGGTGCGGTGTCGGGCAGCAGGCCACCCAGGTCGAACCAGTGCCGGCCCTGGTCCCGCAGTTCCTGCACGGCCCGCCAGAGCAGCAGGTTATGCGCCCGCGTCTGCCGGCCCAGCGCATCGCTCCACCCGATCTGGTAGGTGGCGGCCCGGCCATGGCCCAGCACGAGGATGCCAGCGACGGGCACTCCGTCCTTCAGTGCGCGGATCAGCAGGATGTCGCCATCCTTGTACATGCCCGTTCGCATGCGGATGACCAGCTTCGCCGATGGCCCGTGATAGCCCTTGGCCGCCTTGTCGGCCTGATATTGTTCCAGCAGCCAGGGCAGTTGCTGGCGGCCGTCGCGATCGACCTCCACCACCAGCCCGGCGCGCGCGGCCTGATTCAGGGCATTGCGCCATTTCTGGGCCAGTCCGGCGCGCAATTCGGCCTCCGTCCGCCGCAGGTCCAGCCATATGGTACGGTAGCCGGGGGCGCGGTCGCGGCGGAAGCCGGCCCAGCGCATCATGGCCGCTCCTTCGTCCCCCGCGGGCCATTCCGGCACCACGGCGGTCCAGTTCAGCGGCCCGCTGGGATATTCCTGGCGGATATGCTTCATCACCATGGCGAAGACGGCGGGCCGGCGCGCTTCCGGCCTTAGCAGGGGCCCCCGGTGCAGCCGTGCGATGCGCACCAGCCGGAACAGCCGGCGTTCGCTCATCACCACCAGCCCGATGGCACGGTCCTCCAACTCGATGATGCCCAGCCGGGGGCGCCAGCCTTCCACCGTCAGCATGGCCTGATTGTAGCCGAAGGCCTGCGTCAGGCTGCTTTGTCCGCATTCGGCCAGCAGTCCCGCCCATTCCGACAGGCGGCCCACGTCCCAGACGATGCGGAGGTTGGGCGGGCTTTCGGGCTGGGTCATCGCGCGGGTTGCAAGTTGCGGCGGGGAAGGCGAGAGTGCCCGTCTTCCCGTCCCCCTGTCGAGAGATCATGCGTCAGGCCCCCCCGACCCCGCCCTGGTGGCATCCCGACCATTTCCATAAACGGCGCCCGCATCTGGCGGTGCGCCAGACGGTGATGCGATGCCTGCGCCGCTGGTTCGAGGATGAGGGCTTCGACGAGGTGGAGACGCCGGCCCTGCAGGTCTCACCGGGGCTGGAGGTGCATCTGATGGCCTTCGCCACCGAACTGGTGGGGCCGCATCCCGACGATCGCCGCCGGCTTTACCTGCACACCAGCCCTGAATTCACCATGAAGAAGCTGTTGGCGGCGGGGGTGCCGAAGCTGTTCCAGCTCTCCCATGTCTATCGCAATGGCGAGCGGTCGGGCACGCACCATCCGGAATTCGCCATGCTGGAATGGTACAGGGCCGGTGCCGGCTATCGCGACCTGATGGCAGATTGCATCGCCCTGGTGCGGGCGGCCTGCACGGCGGCGGGGCGGGATCTGCTGCGCTTCCGGGGGACCCGGTGCGATCCGTTTGCCGAATGGCGCGTGCTGAGCGTTCAGGATGCCTTTCTGCACTATGCCGGGATCGACCTGCTGGCCACGGCACCCGATCCGCTGCACCCGGATCGTGACCGGCTGGCAGCCGAGGTGAAGCGGATCGGCATCCGGGTGGCCGACACCGATACGTGGGAGGATCTGTTCTTTCGGGTCAGCCTGGACCGGGTCGAACCGCATCTGGGCATGGATGTGCCCACCTTCCTTTGCGACTATCCGGTTTCAATGGCAGCCCTGGCCCGGCCCAAACCGGATGATCCCCGCGTGGCCGAACGGTTCGAGCTTTATGGCTGCGGCGTCGAACTGGCCAATGCGTTCGGGGAATTGACCGATCCCGTGTTGCAGCGGGCCCGGTTCGAGGCGGACATGGCCGAGAAGGAAAGGCTTTACGGGGAACGATACCCCATCGATTCGGAGTTCCTGGCCGCCCTGGCTTTGATGCCGGACAGCGCCGGCATCGCCCTGGGGTTCGACCGGCTGGCCATGATCATTGCGGGAGCCGACAGCATCGATGATGTGCTGTGGGCCCCCGTGGCGCCGGCATGAAAAGGGGACGGCCGCCACGGCGCTGATGCGCCGTGAAGCCAAACCGCGGATGCGGTGCCGGCGTTTGAGAAACTGAAAGGCGAGAGCGTGTTTCCGCTGAGCGGAAATACGCTCCAGGCCCGGTGATCGGCGGCGATCACCGGGACACGGTCTTGGACCCTGCCGGTCAGTTCACGACACTGACGGCGCGGCGGTTCTGCTGCCAGACATCGGCGGTGGAGCCGACGACGGCGGGGCGTTCCTTGCCGAAGCTGATGGTTTCCAGCCTGTTGGCGTCGATGCCGGCCGCAATCAGATAGCGGCGGACCGAATCGGCACGGCGCTGGCCCAGGGCCAGATTATATTCGCGCGTGCCGCGCTCGTCGCAATGACCCTCGATTGTCAGGGTCACGGCCGGGTAGGTGCGCATCCACTGTGCCTGCTGGTCCAGGGTCGATGCCGCCTCGGGCGACACTTCATGCTGGTCACTGCCGAAGAAGATGCGGTCGCCGATCTGCGCCAGTTGCTGCTGCGGTGACAGGTTGGAAAGGTCGGAACGATCGACCCCGCCGGCCCCCGCCGTGGTGCCGGTGTCGGCGCCTGGAAACGGGGTGGTATAGCCGCCGCCGCTGGTCGCGGCCTGTTCACGGTCGCTGACGGAGCTGCAGGCCGCCAGCAGCATCGTCGGCGCCAGCAGCAGAAGGTTGAAGCGTTTCATGGCTGATCTCTCATTCCCAGAAGTTTTCTGCCGGCCGGGCCGACGTCCCCACATCATCCAAGCGCGCGATTGCGGCGGCACTTGGACCAAAGCCGGGCCTGTCTTGGGCATGGCCAATGACACGGAACCACGAACCGGGAAACGCGCATCCGTCCCCGGCCGCAAGCACCGGCCGCAAGGGCACGCGCGCACCATGGCATGGATGGCCGATGCGAAGGGGGGCTGATCAGGCGTGGCCGATATCCGCGGACAGCATGGACAGGCTGATGCCCAGCCCGGCCAGGGCCCGTTCCCATTTCCGGTCCAGATCGGCGTCGAACAGGATGGACCGGTCGGCAGGGGCATGCAGCCAGCCATTCGCCTGCATTTCCTGATCCAACTGTCCCGGCCCCCAGCCGGCATAGCCGAGCGCCAGGATGGCCTGTTCCGGTCCCTGGCCCTCCGCCACGGCGCGCAGGATTTCCACGGTCGCCGTCAGCATGACACCGTCGCTGACGGGCATGCTGCCCTCGCGGTTGTAATCATCGCTGTGCAGGACGAAGCCCCGCCCCGATTCGACAGGGCCGCCGAAATGCACCCGCAATTCCCGGGCGGGTTCGGTCACGTCGATATCCAACTGATGGAGAAGTTGCGTGAAGCCGATGCCGTCGAACAGCTTGTTGACCACCAGCCCCATGGCCCCGTCGGCATTGTGCGCACAGATGTAGATCACGGATTTCTCGAACCGCGGGTCGGGCATCTGCGGCATCGCGATCAGCAATTGCCCGGTCAGGGAGGTGAGTGACTTCTTGTCGGACTGCGGCATGGGCTTTCGGCATGGCTGTCGGATCAGGTGTGACTGATCATAGCAGCCGGGTGCGGCCGGGGCATGGCGGAATTTGGGCACGCGCCGTTTTCCTTGTCCGCGCCACGGCGCTGGCCTAGAAACGGTGCCATAGTTCCATCCACTTCCCCCGATCGGAGGATAACCAGATGAGCGTTAAGGTTGGCGACCGCATTCCGTCGGTCACCCTGAAGCACCTGACCGAGTCCGGCATGCAGGAGGTCAGCACCGATGATCTCTTCAAGGGCAAGAAGGTCGTGCTGTTCTCCGTTCCCGGCGCCTTCACCCCGACCTGCTCTGCCAAGCACCTGCCGGGCTTCGTGGAAAATGCAGAGGCCTTCAAGGCCAAGGGCGTGGAAGATATCGTCTGCCTGGCCGTGAACGACCCGTTCGTCATGCAGGCCTGGGGCAAGGCCAACAATGTGACCGGCAAGGTCACGATGCTGCCCGATGGCAATGGGTCCCTGACCAAGGCGCTGGGGCTGGAAATGGATGGCACGGCCTATAATCTCGGTCATCGCGGCCAGCGCTTCGCCCTGGTGGCCGAAGATGGGGTGATCACCAAGCTGGAAGTTGAGAAGCCGGGGGCGTTCGAGGTGTCCAGCGCCGAATATGTGCTGAAGGGCCTGTAAACCCGGCCCGCCTGCTGGCCGGCCCCGGGGGTTCAGCCCTGTCCGGCCAGAAGGCTTTCCGCCGCTGCGCGTGCGGCCGGCGTGATTTCCGCGCCGGCCAGCATGCGGGCCACCTCCTCCAGCCGTTCGGCAGGGGAAAGGGGCACGACCTCGGTCGCCGTGCGGCCGGCCGTCACCTTCTTGCGTACATTCCAGTGATGGGCACCGCGGGCCGCCACCTGGGGGCTGTGCGTGACGACCAGCACCTGCAGGTCGTGCCGTCCCAGCCGGGCCAGCCGCTCGCCGATGGCGTCCGCCACGGCCCCGCCCACGCCGGTATCCACCTCGTCAAACACCAGGGTCGGCACGGTGCCCACCTGGGCCAGCACCACCTTCAGCGCAAGCATGAAGCGGGCCAGTTCGCCGCCCGATGCGATCTTGGCCAGCGGGCCCGGCGGTGTGCCGGGATTTGTGGCCACCTGGAAGGCGATGTCGTCGATGCCCGCCGCACTCCATCCTTCCTCGCCCACCGGTTCCACCTTGGTGGCGAAGCGGGCCTTTTCCAGGCGCAGCGGCTTCAACTCCGCCGCGACGGCCTGATCCAGCTTCGACGCGGCCCGGGCCCGTGCCGCCGACAGGGTGCGGGCCGCCTCCAGATAGGTCGCCTTGGCGGATGCGGCCTGGTCGGCCAGTTTCTGCAAAAGGTCGCCCTGGTCTTCGATCAGGTTCAGCTTGGCGGCCATGCTGGCCCGCAGGGCGACCAGACCGTCCACGTCCGTGCCATGCTTGCGGGCCGCAGCCCGCAGTGCGAACAGCCTTTCCTCGATCTTGTCCAGATTGCCGCCGTCGCTGTCCATGTCGGCGGCGAAACCCTGCAGGGCGCGCGATGCCTCCCCCACCTCGTCGGCGGCCTGGTCCAGCACGGCGATCACGGCATCCAGCTTGCCGCCCGCCTTGTCGGCAATGCGCGACAGGGTGCGCAGGGCACCGGCCAGGGCCCGTTCGGCCCCGCGCTCGCCCGACAGTTCGGTGGAAGCCTGGGTGATGCTTTCGATCAGCTTCTCGCGATGCTGAAGGACGACGCGCTGTTCGGCCAGGCCCTTCTCCTCGCCTTCTTCCGGGGAAAGCTGGTCCAGCTCCTCCACCGCATGGCGGAGATATTCCTCCTCCGCGCGGGCGCGGGCCGCGTCCTCGGCGGCGGTCAGGCGGGCCTGTTCCACCTGCCGCCAGGCGCGCCAGGCGGCGGCGACCTTCTGTCCCTGCGTCGAAAGCTGGGCGTAATCATCCAGCAGGTCACGGTGGGTGCGCGGGTCCAGCAGGCCATGGGTATCGAACTGCCCATGCACCTCGACCAGCGTCTCCCCCAGGCGGCGCAGCAGCGTGACACCCACGGGCTGATCATTGACGAAACAGCGCGACCGTCCGTCGGCCGTCAGCGTGCGGCGGATGACCAGCGTGTCCTCCACCTCCAGTTCCTGCTCACGCAGGATGGTAAAGGCGGGATGGTCGCGGCGGGCACCCAGGTCGAACTCGGCGGTGACGCCGGCCTGTTCGCTGCCATGGCGGACAAGCGAACTGTCGCCGCGTGCGCCCAGCGCAAGCCCCAGCGCATCCAGAAGGATCGACTTGCCGGCCCCCGTCTCCCCCGTCAGCACGCAAAGCCCGGACTGGAACGCCAGCGTCAGGCGTTCGATCAGGACGACGTCGCGGATCGAGAGGGTGACGAGCATGCCGGCGCCTGACGCGAGGGAAGGGGGATCACAGAACCCAGTCGATGGCCCGCTGGAACAGGGACGGCCGCTCGCCCCGCTCGGCGCGGTTCATCAGGGCATAGGTATATTGATACCAGACGGTGCCGGGGTAGTTGTGCCCCAGCAGTGCTGCGTTCACCTGCGCCTCTTCCCGGATGCCCAGTGCCAGATAGGCCTCCACCAGCCGGTGCAGCGCTTCCGGCACATGGCTGGTGCCCTGGAATTCGTCCACGACGCGGCGGAAGCGCTTGATGGCGCCCATATACTCGCCAGTGTTGAGATAGAAGCGGCCCACTTCCATGTCCTTGCCGGCCAGATGATCATTTGTCAGGTCGATCTTCAGGCGGGCATCCCGGGCATAGGGGCTGGCCGGGAAGCGGCGGACCACCTCCTGCAGGTTCTGCAGGGCCTCATAGGTCGTGCTCTGGTCGCGGCGCACGTCGGAAATGCGTTCATAATTGCACAGGGCCTTCAGATAGAAGGCATAGGCCGCGTTACGGTTGCCCGGATGCAGGGCGATGAACCGGTCCAGCGTCGTGATGGCATCATCATAGCGCACCGCCTGGTAATGGGCGTAGGCCGACATCAACTGCGCCCGCACGGCCCACTGGCTGTAGGGGTGCTGGCGCTCCACCTCGTCGAACAGCAGGGCTGCCTTGGTGAAGTTGCGGTTGTCGATGGCGTTGGCGGCCTCGGTGTAGATCTGTTCCACGGGCCGCTCGACATAGGGCAACTCCTCCTTCTGGCCGGAACAGGCCGCAAGAAGCAGGAAGGCCGCCGGCGCGAGAACGCGGGCAACGGAACGAAGGCGGAGCGGACGGTCGGTGCGAAGCATCGGCAGGAACAACCAGGCAGCAGCTAGAACGCGGGATGCCTTATAGCACGCACGGGACGGCGTGCGCCAAGCGGCAAACGTCGTGTCCGGGTGCGCAATGGCGCTTTTCGTGGAAGCTAGGGGCCAATCCTGGCCGAACCATGGCAGCCCGGATGCGCAAAGAAAAAGAGGTGCGGCCCCGTGCGGACCGCACCTCCCCCTCTTGCATATGCATTGCAACTGCCATCAGGCCACGGCGGCGCGGTCTTCCCAGACCGGCGCGTCTTCCAGGCGCCAGGCCTGCTCGTCGGCGAACATGGCGCGCAGCAGGGCATTGTTCATGGCATGGCCCGGCCGCGTACCCTGGAAATGCCCCAGAATCTGATGGCCGGCCAGATACAGGTCGCCCACGGCGTCCAGGATCTTGTGGCGGATGAACTCATCGGCATGGCGCAGCCCGCCGGGGTTCAGCACGCGGTCACCCTCGATCACGATGGCATTGTCCAGCGACCCGCCCAGCCCCAGGCCGGCCTTGCGCATGGCCTCGACCTCGTGCGCGAAGCCGAAGGTGCGGCAATCGGCCACTTCCGCCTTGAAGGCGCCATCGGTCAGCCGCAGGAAACCTTCCTGCCGGCGGATCAGGGCCGTGTTGTCATAGATGATCTCGGCCCGGAAGGTGGAAACCGGCGACGGGCTCAGGCTGACGATCTTGTCGCCATCCTGCACCCGCACATCCTTCAGCACGCGGATCAGCCGGCGCGGCTGGTCCTGCACCTTGATGCCGGCGCATTCGATCAGGAAAATGAACGGGGCGGAGCTGCCATCCATGATGGGCAGTTCGGGGCCGCTCACCTCGACCACGGCATTGTCGATGCCGCAGCCGCGCAGGGCGGCCATCAGATGTTCCACCGTGCCGATCTGGGTGCCCTGCGCATTGGTCAGCAGGGTGCAGAGCCGCGTATCGGTCACCAGATCCCAACGGGCCGGGATGACGGCGCGGTCACGCGGCACGTCGGTACGGATGAAGACGATGCCATGGTCGGCCGGAGCCGGCCGAAGGGCCAGATGGACACGCCGCCCGGAATGAAGGCCGGTGCCGGCGCAATGGATGTTCGAATTCAGCGTCTGTTGCCAGGACATGGGCTTGTCCCTTTCTCACTTCGTCAGTATGCGCCCCCTGACACGGAACAACAAGGCCACCAGACCCGTGCGGGTTGCAACGTTATCCCACCTACGTTGCAATGCGGTGCCGATGTCATCTCCGCAGACTGACAATGCCAGCATCCCTGTCCAGGCTCAAATCACTCTTTATTACCAAATGTTACGAAACACATGCCGCAAGCCTCTGATTTGACGTCACAATTTTGTCCAAATTGGTGAACGGAAAATGAAGAAGGGGCCGGTCCCCGCCGGGCCGGCCCCTCTGTTGCAACGCGACAAGCACTTGATATTGAACAAAGTTCACAGGCCTTTCGGCCGGTGGGGCGGGCCGCCAGACACCATCTCCACCCGGCCGGGCGGGGCAGGTCAGTTGGCCTGCCGGCGCAGGAAGGCCGGGATGTCCAGCATTTCATCCTCGCTCTGTGCGGCCTTCGGGCGCGGTGCGGGATCGGCCTGCACGGCGGACTGCTGCGGCGCAGTCGGGGCCGGCCGCGGCGCCTGGGCGGCGAATTGCGGCGCGGCGGGGACAGGTGCCGGCTGGCGCGGTGCGGGTGCCGGGTTGCTGCCACCACCGAAAAGCTTGGCGAACAGGCCGCGCTTCTCCGTCTGCGGCGGCACGAATCGCTCGGCCGGTGCGGTATGGGCGGCGCGCGGCGCGCCCTCGGCCGGACGCGGCGGAATGAAGGCATCCTCGCGGCGGGCGGCGGCCGGCGGGACCGGTGCCGTGGGCCGCATGTCCATGGGCCGCAGTTCCTGGTGCGGATGGGACGGTGCAACCGCCATCTCAGCAACGGGCTGCTCGGCGCCCGGTGCCTCCACCGGGGCGGCTGCCTGCATCGGTGCCGGTGCCGGGGCGCCCGGCATCGGGGCCGGCTGCATCGGTGCGAAGGCGGCGGCCGGCGTACCGGGGATCGGGGCCGGCTGCAGCGCCGGGCGGGTCGGGATGTTGTGGGCCGGGCTGCTGACGGCGGCGGCCGGTGCCTGCTGCGCGGGGGCGGGAACCGGGCCGGGGCCGACGCGGCGACCGGAAACGACCTGAAGCTGCGGTTGCCCCACGGGCGGGCGCTGCTGCACGGCGTTGTCGATGCCGGTGGCCACGACGGAAACCCGCATCTTGCCCGACATGCTCTCATCGAAGGTGGAACCGAAGATGATGTTGGCCTCGGGATCGACCTCGTCGCGGATGCGGTTGGCGGCCTCGTCCACCTCGAACAGCGTCATGTCATGACCGCCCGTGATGTTGATCAGTACGCCGCGCGCCCCCTTCATGCTGATATCGTCCAGCAGAGGGTTGTTGATGGCGGCTTCGGCGGCATCAATGGCGCGGCGGTCGCTGTCGGACTCGCCCGTGCCCATCATGGCCTTGCCCATCTCGCTCATCACGGTGCGGATGTCGGCGAAGTCCAGGTTGATCAGACCGGGCATGACCATCAGGTCGGTCACGCCGCGCACGCCGGCATGCAGCACGTCGTCGGCCATCTTGAAGGCGTCGGCAAATGTCGTCTTCTCGTTGGCGATGCGGAACAGGTTCTGGTTGGGGATGATCAGCAGCGTATCGACATACTGTGCCAGCTCGGTGATCCCGGCTTCTGCCGTGCGCATGCGGTGCGCGCCTTCGAAATTGAAGGGCTTGGTCACCACGCCCACGGTCAGGATGCCCTGCTCACGCGCGGCGCGCGCGATAACGGGGGCCGCACCCGTGCCGGTGCCGCCGCCCATGCCGGCCGTGATGAAGCACATGTTGGTGCCCGTCAGGTGGCCCAGGATCTCCTCAAGCTGTTCTTCCGCCGCGGCGCGACCCACGTCGGGGCGGGAACCCGCACCCAGGCCGCGGGTGATGGTGGAGCCCAACTGCACCCGCTTGGCCGCCAGGTTGCCCTGCAAGGCCTGTGCGTCGGTGTTGGCGACGACGAACTCCACCCCTTCCAGGGCGGAACGGATCATGTTGTTGACGGCATTGCCGCCGGCACCACCGACACCGAAGACGGTGATGCGGGGCTTGGTCTGCACTTCGACGCTGGGGATGGTGATCTTGATGCTGCTCATCGCGGTGGACTCCTCTGGCGGGGGAGGGAAATTCAGGAACAAGGGCGGCGGAAGATTGGGGGGACTGGGCTGTCGGCTGCCGTCAGGGGCGGGCGCTGGCCACGGGCTGCGGTCTTCGGATCATAGGTTCTCCCGCAGCCAGCCGTTGAACCGGCCCCACCAGCCCGCCTGCTTTTCGGCAAGCGGGGCCAGGACCGGCAATTCATGGTGCTGCTGCATGGCATAGGCCAGCAGACCGGCGGCGGAGGCGAAGGCGGGACCGGACACGTTGGTGGCCAGGCCCCCGATGCGCAGCGGCCGGCCCAGCCGGACCTGCTTGTCCAGCACATTGGCGGCCAGTTCGCGCACGCCCGACAATTGGCTGGCCCCGCCGGTCAGCACGACGCGGCGGCCGGCGGCCTTGGCGAAGCCGGAGCTTTCCAGCCGGCCGTGGACCAGTTCGAAAATCTCCTCCATGCGCGGCTGGATGATGCCGACCAGCAGGGATTTGGGCACGTGGTTGGCCTGGCCGCGCTCCTCCTCGCCCACCTGGGGGACGTCGATCATCTCCCGCTCGTCAGACACGGCGGAGACGGCGCTGCCATAAAGGGTCTTCAGCCGTTCGGCCTGGGCCACGGGCGTGGTCAGGCCGCGGGCGATATCATTGGTGACATGCACCCCGCCCAGCGGGATGCTGTCGCACCAGACCATCTTGCCATCGTTGAACACGGCCATGCTGGTCGTGCCGCCGCCCATGTCGATGACGGTGACGCCCAGTTCCATCTCGTCTTCCACCAGGCAGGACAGCCCGGCGGCATAGGGGCTCATCACGAAGCCCTCCACCCCCAGATGGCAGCGGCCGACGCAGGTGGACAGGTTGCGCACGGGCCCGGCGGCGGCCGTCACCACATTCATGCGCACGCCCAGCCGCTCGCCCACCATGCCGCGGGGGTCGCGGATGCCCTTGGCCCCGTCGATGGCATAGCCGACGGGAATGGAATGGATCAATTCCGCGTCGGGCGACACGTCCAGCTTGCGCGCCTCGGCCAGGGCGCGGCGCACGTCGGTGTCGCCGATCTCCGAACCGGCAACGGCCGCCTCGGCCACCAGCGTCTGGCTTTCGGGCTGGCCGCCCGACAGGCTGACGAGTACTTCGCGGATCTGCTCGCCGGCCATGGTCTCCGCGGCATGCACCGTCGTTCCGATCGCGGTTTCAGCCGCGTCCATATCCACGATGCCGCCCGACCGCACGCCGCGGCTGACCTGATGGCCGATGCCGATGACGCGGATATTGCCCGGATCGTCGACCTTGGCGATGAAGCAGACGATCTTGGCCGAGCCGACATCCAGGGCGGCGATGGTGCCGCCGCGGACGGGCTTGCGCGATTTGGGACGGGGGGTGAGGGCGCCGGGAAAGGCCATGTTCTCGAGCTTCCTCAGGTTCGCTGTTTCTTTTCGGGGGGCTTGCGGCGCGCATCGGCCGCCGTGGCCGATGTCTGCACGGCCAGCCGGTCCGGGATACGCAGATCGATGGCGACGACGTCGCGGTCCAGGATGCCGTTGGTCTGCTGCACCATGGCAAGCTGGTTCAGCGCCTGGGCCATGTCATGCTCGGGCAGGCGGACATCGATGCCGTTCTTCAGCCGCAGGTCCCAGCGGCGGTTGGCAACCAGCACCGCGGCCTCCACCCGCGACCCCACGCTTGGTTCCCTGGCCAGCACGCGCAGCAGGCCGGGGCCGTGGCGCGGCGCCTCGGGCCCGACCAGCAGCGGCAGGTTGGGCCAGCGCGACAGGTCATTGTCGGTCAGCACGACGCCGTCGGCGTCGATCAGCCGCATCTGCCGGTCCTCCTGCCACAACGCCATGGGCTCGCGCTCCACGATGGTGATGGCGATCGTGTCGGGCAGGCGGCGTTCCACCCGCGCATGACGGACCCAGGGGATCTGTTCGAGCGCTTCACGCGCGGCATGCGGGTCGAAGGCCAGGATGGGGGCGCCCCGCCGCACTTCCAGCGCCGCCAGCAGGTCGGCTGACGCGGTGCGGTCGCGGCCCGTGACCAGCACCTCCTGCACCGACAGGCCGGCATCCACGCTGGCCGTCATGAACCGGTCCGTCACCATGGCGCCGGCCATGGGCAGGAAGCCGGAACCCCAGCCCCAGAAGCCGGCGGCCGCCAGCACCAGCACGGGCGCCATGCGGCGGCCGATCTTCATGGCCGGCCCGGCCCAGCGGGGCAGGGCGCGGCGACGGTTGGCCTCCTGCGTGGCGCGCAGGGTGGCGCGCTTCGACTTTTCGGCGAAGCGGACACGGGGATTGTCTGTGGCGTGACTGCTGGCTATGCGTGGCATCGGGCGTGCTCCACAATCCAGGCGCAAAGGTCGGCGTAGCTGATGCCCAGGGCGGCCGCCTGCTCGGGCAGCAGCGAGGTCGGCGTGAAACCGGGCTGGGTATTTGTCTCCAGGAAGCACAGGCCGGTGGCGCCCGGCAGGCTGTCATCCCAGCGGAAATCGGTGCGCGATACGCCGGAACAACCCAGCGTCTGATGGGCCAGCAGGGCCAGACGCATGGCCTCCCCCGCCACAGGCTCGGGGATCTGCGCCGGGCAGACATGGACCGACCCGCCATCGGCATATTTGGCCGTGTAGTCGTAGAAGGCCTGGGCGGGCACGATCTCGGTCACCGTCAGGGCGCGGTCACCGACCACGCCCACGGTCAATTCACGGCCGGGAACGAACTTCTCCACCAGCACGCGCCGGCCATAGACCCAGCTATCCTCCTCCAGCACCGTGAAATTGTCGCTCTCGCGCACGATGCGCACGCCGACACTGGACCCTTCGTCCACAGGCTTCACGACATAGGGCGGGGCCATGACATGGCCGGCCAGCACCTGTTCCTTCGTGGCGATCACCCCCTCGGCCACGGGCATGCCCACCGTGGACAGAAGGCGCTTCGTCATGGCCTTGTCCATGGCGACGGCCGATGCCAGGACGCCGGAATGGGTGTAGGGGATGCCCAGATATTCCAGCACGCCCTGGATCAGCCCATCTTCCCCGCCCTTGCCGTGCAGGGCGTTGAAGATGACATCGGGGCGCGGCGTCAGGGCGGCGACCAGCCCTTCCAGGTCGCGTTGCACATCGACGGCGGTGACGGTGTAGCCCTTGCTCTCCAGCGCCTCTGCGATGCGCGCGCCGCTGACCAGCGACACTTCCCGCTCGGCAGACCAGCCGCCCAGCAGAACGGCCACATGCTTCGAACGGTTCCCATCCATCACGCCAGACTCCCCCTCGGCTGCCGCGCGGCCACGCGCCAGCCCCCCTGCCGGCCTGCCCGGCACCTTCTGCGGTAACGCAAGATTTGGTGTGGGCCGACCCCGGCCATCCCACAAGATTCGGTGTAAGGGAGGCGATTCACCCCCGCAAGCGGCAAAATCACCGCCTTTTGAAAAAGCGACTCGGGACCCGGCAATCTGTTGCAGCGCGGACTCACATTTGAAATCGGGGGTGATGTTCATGACGCCTCCCCATTCGAACGGGGTAAGCCGATGCGGCGGATTTCCCAGCGCAGGTCGATGCCGCTGGCCGCCTTCACGCGCCGCCGCACCTCTTCCCCCAGCGATTCGATGTCGTGGGCCGTGGCGTCGCCCAGGTTCAGCAGGAAGTTGCAATGTTTTTCGCTGATCTGCGCCCCGCCGATGGTCAGGCCGCGGCAGCCGGCAGCGTCGATCAACTGCCAGGCCTTGTGCCCGTCGGGATTGGCGAAGGTGGACCCGCCGGTACGGGCGCGCACAGGCTGGCTGTCGGCGCGGGCCTGCTGGATGGCGTCGATACGTTCCTTGATGGCGGCGGGATCGCCCGGCCGGCCGCGAAACCGGGCACGGGTGAAGATCACATCCTCTGAAACGCTGCAATGGCGATAGGTCAGGCCCAGTTCCCCACCATTCCATGTGCGGCGGTTCCCCTGGCGGTCGATGCCGTCGGCCGCCACGATCACATCCACCGTTTCCCCACCATAGGCGCCGCCATTCATGCGCACGGCCCCGCCGATGGTGCCGGGAATGCCGGACAGGAATTCCAGCCCGGTCAGGCCGGCCTGCTGCGCCGTCAAGGCCACGTTGAGGTCCAGTGCGCCGGCTCCCGCCGTGATGACATCCCCCGTCACCGCGATGTCGGCGAAGGGACCGCCCAGGCGGATGACCACGCCCGGCACGCCCCCATCGCGGACCAGCAGGTTGCTGGCCACGCCGATCACGGTCACCGGCACGTCGGTGGGGCAATGGGCCAGGAAATGGGCCAGATCATCCTCGTCCGCGGGACGGAACAGCGCCTCGGCATGGCCACCGACCCGGAACCAGGTCAGGGGGCCCAGCGGGGCATCCGCGGCCAGCCGGCCGCGCAGGTCCGGTGCGGCGGCCCGCAACCGTTCGACCAGCGCCTTTCCGTCCAGTATCCGCGGCGGTGTCATCAATCGTCCCTTCCGGCCTTTTCCAGGCCGTGCAGCTTGTCCAACTCCGCCGGCAGGGCGTTGGCCCATTGGGTGATGGTGCCGGCACCCAGGCACACGACCATGTCGCCCGGCCGCGCGATCTCGCGGATCAGGCTGGGCAGGGCCGCCGGGCTGGCCAGCGGCATGACGTTGCGGTGGCCGCGCACGCGCAGCCCCTCGACCAGATCGTCGCGGCCGGCCCCTTCGATCGGCTGTTCCCCTGCGGCATAGATGTCGGCCACGACGACGGCGTCGGCATCGTTGAAGCAGGTGCAGAAATCCCCGAACAGGCTTTGCAGCCGGGAATAGCGGTGCGGCTGCACGACGGCGATGGTCCGGCCCTTGCCGGCCATGCGCGCGGCCTTCAGCACGGCGGCGATTTCCACCGGATGGTGGCCGTAATCGTCAATGACGGTGACGCCGTTGCTTTCGCCCGTCTTCGTGAAGCGACGCTTCACGCCGGAGAACCTGGCGAAGGACTGGCGGATGGCCTCGTCGCTGATGCCCAGATTGATGGCCACGGCAATGGCGGCCAGCGAGTTCTGGACATTATGGTCGCCATACATGGGCAGTTGCAGGCCCGTCACGGTCCGCGGCGTGTCCGTCGCCCGGTCGGACAGTTCCACATCGTAATAGCTGCCCGACGCATCGGTGCGCACATTCACCGCCCGCACATCGGCCTGCGGGCTGAAACCATAGGTGACCACGCGCCGGTCGACGCGGCCCAGCATGGCCTGCACCTCCGGATGGTCGATGCACAGGGCCGCGAAACCATAGAAGGGGATGTTCTCCACGAACCGGTCGAAGGCCTTCCGCTCCTCCTCGAACGTTACGTAATGGTCCAGATGCTCCGGATCCATGTTGGTCACGATGCCAATGGTGGAGGGCAGCTTGGTGAAGGTGCCGTCGCTTTCGTCTGCCTCCACGACCATCCAGTCGCCGCTGCCCAGCTTGGCATTGGTGCCCAGCGAGTTGATAATGCCGCCATTGATGATGGTGGGGTCCAGGCCGCCGCCTTCCAGCAGGGCCGCGACCATGCTGGTGGTGGTGGTCTTGCCATGCGTGCCGGCCACGGCGATGGACCATTTCAGGCGCATCAACTCGGCCAGCATCTCTGCCCGGCGGACCACGGGGATCATGCCGGCTCGGGCGGCCACCACCTCGGGATTGTCCTTCTTCACGGCAGACGAGATGACCAGCACATCGGCATCGCCCAGGTTCTCTGCCCGGTGCCCGATCTCCACCCTGATGCCCAGCTTGCGCAGGCGCTGGACATTGTAATTGTCCGACATGTCGCTGCCCTGCACGGCATAGCCCAGATTGTGCAGCACCTCGGCGATGCCCGACATGCCGATGCCGCCGATGCCGACGAAATGCAGGGTTCCGATGTTCAGCGGCAAGGCCCGCATGGGGTCAAACTCCAAGGCGACGGGGGAGGTGGTGCGAAGGGCGGGGGGCGGGACGGGCGGGGTCATGGCACGCCCCCCCGCAGCAGGCCTTCCACGGCATCGGCCAGCCGATCGGCGGCGTCCGGGATGGCCCAGGCCGCCGCGGCCTTGGCGGCCTGGGTCAACTGGCCGGGCGCCGTCAGGAAGCTGTTCAATCGTTCCGCTACCGCAACGGGGGTGAAATCCTGCTGGGCCATCAGCCAGGCGCCCCCAACCTCCACCAGCGACCAGGCGTTTGCCGTCTGGTGGTCGTCCATGGCGTGTTGATAGGGAACCAGCAGGGACGGCCGGCCGACGACCGACAATTCAGCCACTGTTCCGGCACCGGAACGACCGATCATCATGTGGCACCCGGCCAGCCGGGCCGGCATGTCCTTGAAGAAGGTGGCCAGTTCCGCCTCCACGCCCATCTGGGCATAGGCGGTGCGGGCCTCCTCGATATTCTCGGCCCGTGCCTGCTGCACGATCTTCAGCCGGTAGCGGGCATCCTCGCCCAGCATCTCCACCGCGCGGGGCAGCACCTCGCCGAAGATGCTGGCGCCCTGGCTGCCGCCGGTGACCAGCAGGTTGAAGGCACAGCCGGGAATGGGGGACGGATAGGGTGCGTCGCGCAGGGCCAGGATGGCCGGGCGGACGGGATTGCCCGTCCGGATGATGCGGCGTCCGTCCAGGCGGTCCAGCCCGGCCACCTGCGGGAAGCTGGTGCAGATCAGCCGGGCCTTGCCGGCCAGCAGCCGGTTGGCGCGGCCCAGCACGGCATTCTGTTCGTGCAGCAGGGTGGGAACACCCGATGTCTGGGCCGCGAAGACGGTGGGCACGGAGGGATAACCGCCGAACCCGACGACCAGCCCCGGCCGGATGCGCTGCAGCAGCGACCGGGCCTGGGCCGTGCCCATGACCAGTTCGCTGGCCATGCGCAGCTTGCCCAGGATGCCGGGTGCCGTGGTTGCGGCACGGATGCGCTCGACCTGCACGTCGGGCAGGCTGTCGCCGAAGGCCTTGCCGCGCTTGTCGGTGACCAGGATGACACGATGCCCGCGCACCATCAGTGCGCGGGCCAGGGCCTCTGCCGGGAACATGTGGCCGCCGGTGCCGCCGGCCGCCAGGATGACGGGACGGTCGCCGGTCACAGGCTTTCTCCCGGTCCGAAGCGTTTGCGCGTCAGGGCCAGCAGCATGCCCATGCCGATTCCCAGCGCGATCAGCGACGATCCGCCATAGGAGATGAAGGGCAGTGTCATGCCCTTGGTCGGCATCAGATGCAGGGCCGATCCCATATTGATCAGAGCCTGCAGGCCGAACTGCATGGTCAGACCGCTGGCTGCCAGCATGACGAACAGGCTCTGGTCGTTGGAGGCGCGGCTGAGGCTGCGCAGCACGACGAAGCCGAACAGGCAGATGATGATGGCGCAGACCACCATCCCCAGTTCCTCGCCGGCCACGGAGAAGATGAAGTCGGCATGGGCATCGGGGATCGTCATCTTCACCTGGCCCTGTCCGGGGCCTGTACCCCAGATACCCCCCCGCTCGAACGCCTGCATGGATTTTGCGACCTGGAAATTGTCGCCCGTGGACGGGTCCAGGAAACGGTCGATGCGGCTTTGCACGTGCGGGAACAGGAAATAGGCGCTGACCAGACCCGTCACGCCCAGCACCACCAGCGAGGCAACGAACACGATGGGCAGGCCGGCCAGGAAGAACTGGCCGAAAAAGACGCAGGTGACGACGAAGGTCTGGCCCAGGTCGGGCTGGCTCATCAGCAGGATGACGATCAGCGCATAAAGGCCGGCCGCCACGGGAATGCCGGGCACATTTTCCTGATTGCGGTGCAGGGCGAACAGCCAGGCCGCCACCACCGCGAAGGCAGGCTTCAGGAATTCCGACGGCTGCACCGACAGGCCGGGAAGCTGGAGCCAGCGCGTGGCGCCCTTGATCTCCATGCCGACGAACAGGGTCATCAGCACCCCGAACAGGGCGGCCAGGAACATGATCACGGCCAGCCGCCGCACCCCGCGCGGTGACAACAGCGACACGGCCACCACCAGCGCCAGGGACGGCAGCAGGATCATCAGGTGGCGTTCGATGAAATGGAAGGTGGTCAGGCCGATGCGGTTGGCCACGGCCGGGCTGGCAGCCTGGATCAGGACGACGCCGATCACCGCGATCAACATCACGGCGGCCATGGTCCAGCGGTCGACCGTCCACCACCAGCGGCCCAGGATCGAATGATCTGTACGGGAAAAGGACACCATGATCAGACGATCTCCCCGCTGGACAGCCGCCGGACCGCGGCGGCGAAATCATCGCCGCGGACCTCGAAATTCGGATACTGGTCGAAACTGGCGCAGGCCGGGGACAGCAGGACGACGGCGCCCGTTTGCCCATCCGTCCGCGCCTGCCGGAAGGCCGCCTTCACGGCGTCCTCCATCACGCCGCAGCGCGTATGGGCCACGCCGCGTGCCGACAGCCAGCCGGCAAAGGCGTCGCTGGCCTCCCCGATCAGAAAGGCATGGGCCACGGCGGGCATGAACGGGTCCAGCCCGTCCAGGCCGGTATCCTTGGCCCTGCCGCCCAGGATCCAGTAGATGGGCTGGTAGCAGGCCAGGGCCTTCGCCGCCGCGTCGGCGTTGGTGGCCTTGCTGTCGTTGATGAAGCGGATGCCGCCGATGTCGGCCACCCTGCTTTGCCGGTGGGCAAGGCCGGGGAAGGTGCGCAGACCGTCCAGGATGTCGGCATGGTTGATGCCCACCGCCCGCGCCAGGGCATAGGCGGCGGCGGCGTTCTGCCAGTTGTGGCGGCCGGGCAGGGCCGGCAGGGTGCGCAGATCCGTGACGGTATGATGTTGGCCGCCGCGATCATCGATCAGGATGCCGTTCTGCACGCCGATGCCGCCGGCGACCGGAGCCTCCGCGCTGATGCGGATCAGCTTGCCGGGGAAGCCGCCGGCCTCCAGCGCGTCGGCCAGACGGGCGCTGTGCGGGTCGTCCACCCCGATCACGGCCACCTGTGTGCCTGTGGCCGACCCCCGCTGGAAGATGCGCTTCTTGGCGGCGATATAGCCGTCCATGCCGCCATGCCGGTCCAGATGGTCGGGCGTGATGTTCAGCAGCACGGCCGCGTCGAAGCCCAGCGACGGGGTCAGCTCAAGCTGGTAGCTGGACATTTCCAGCACATAGAAGCCGTCCGCGCCCAGCGGATCGAAGGACAGCGCCGGGATGCCCAGGTTGCCGCCGACCTGCGTCGGCCGGCCCGTTCCGGCGATGATGTGGGCGGTCAGGGCCGTGGTGGTGGATTTGCCGTTGGTGCCGGTGATCCCGACATAGGTCGCCTGTGGCTGGGCCTGGCGCAGCAGTTCGATATCGCTGATCAGGGGCAGGCCGGCCGCCCGCGCGCGCGCGGCCACCGGGTTGGGGGCCGGGAAGGTATGCGGGATGCCGGGCGACAGGACCACGGCCGTCACGCCGGAAAGATCGGCCGTGTGCAGGTCGGTCAGGGCGATGCCGGCTTCGGTCGCCGCCTGGCGCCCGGCAGCGCCATCGTCCCAGGCCAGCACGTCCGCGCCGGCGGCCGCCAGCGCACGCGCGGCCGTCAGGCCAGAGCGTGCCAGGCCCATCACCGCGATCTTCCGTCCCTTCAGGTGCCCCAGATCGATCATCGCCCCCTCACCGCAGCTTCAGGGTGGACAGGCCGATCAGCGCCAGGATGACGGCGATGATCCAGAAGCGGATCACGACCGTCGGTTCCGACCAGCCCTTCTTTTCAAAGTGATGATGGATGGGCGCCATGCGGAACACGCGGCGTCCCGTCAGCTTGAACGATGCCACTTGGATCATCACCGACAGGGTCTCCAGCACGAACAGGCCGCCGATGATGGCCAGCACCAGTTCATGCTTGGTGATGACGGAGATGGCGCCCAGCGCGCCGCCGACCGACAGCGAGCCGGTATCGCCCATGAACACCATGGCCGGCGGGGCGTTGAACCACAGGAAGCCCAGCCCCGCCCCCACCAGCGCGCCGCAGAACACGGCCAGTTCGCCCGTGCCCGGCACATGGTGGATGCCCAGGTAGTTGGAGAAGATGGCGTTGCCCGACAGATAGGCGATCAGGCCGAAGCAGGCGGCGGCGATCATGATCGGCACGGTGGCCAGCCCGTCCAGCCCGTCGGTCAGGTTCACGGCATGCGACGAGCCGATGATCACGACGATGGCGAACGGCACATAGAACCAGCCCAGATTGATCAGCAGATCCTTGAAGAAGGGCAGCGCCAGCCCTGTTCCCATCTCCCACGGGGTCACGGCCAGATACCAGGCCGTGGCCACCGCGGCGACCACCAGCGTGGCAATGAGCTTCAGCCGCGACGACAGGCCCTTGGTGTTGCGCTTGGTCAGTTTCAGGTAATCGTCGCCGAACCCGACCAGACCGAACCCGACCGTGACCAGCAGCACGATCCAGGTATAGGTGTTGGTCAGGTCCACCCACAGCAGGGTGGAGATGATCAGGGCGATCATGATCATCAGGCCGCCCATGGTGGGCGTGCCCTTCTTCTTCAGGTGCGTCTCCGGCCCGTCGGTGCGGATGGGCTGCCCCTCGCCCTGCTTGGATTTCAGCCAGCGGATGACGCGGGGGCCGATGACGAAGCTGATCACCAGCGCCGTCATGATGGCGCCGCCCGTCCGGAACGTGATGTACCGGAAAAGGTTGAATATCTGGAACTCATCCGCCAGGGGATAGAGCAGGTTGTACAGCATCTCAGTCTCTCGGTTGCCCCGCCTGTCCGGCGGTGTTCCCTTGCGGGTTATTGTCCTGTCGGCCGTGGTCCATCGCCTTCAGCGCCTCCACGACCAGCGCCATGCGGCTGCCGGCCGATCCCTTCACCATCACGGCGTCGCCGGCCCGGATGGCGGCGGTCACCAGCGGTGCCAGGGTGGTGCTGTCGGGCGCATGCGCGCCGCGCTTTTCGGCCGGCAATGCGTCGAACAGATGGCGCATGTTGGGGCCACAGCAGAAGACCAGATCGGTGCCCGCCGAGACGACGGGTTCAACCAGCCCGACGTGCAGCGCGGGGGCATGGTCGCCCAGTTCGCGCATGTCGCCCAGCACGGCGATGCGCCGGCCGCCGGGGCCGGGCATGGCTTGGCCCAGCACGCCGGCAGAGGCCGCGACCGACACGGGACTGGCATTGTAGCTTTCATCGATCAGCGTGAAACGGCCGCCGGGCACATCGATCGACCGGCGCTGCCCGCGCCCCTTGATGGGCGCCAGGCCCGCCAGGGACCGGGCCGCAACGGCCACGTCGCCGCCGGCCGCCCTGACCGCCAGCAGCACTGCCAGGGAATTGACGGCATGGTGCAGGCCCGGCAGGGGCAGGGTGTAGGTGACCTCCACCCCGTCGATCCGGGCGCTGGCCACCCCATGGTCGGCATGCGGCGCATAGGACAGCAGCCGCCCGTCGGCCCCTTCCGCCATGCCGAAGGACAATACCCGGGTCAGCCCCTGGGTCCGGGCGGCGGCCAGCAGCCGGGCGTAATGCGGGTTGTCCCGCGGCAGGATGGCCGTGCCGGCCGGGTCCATGCCCTCGAATATCTCCGCCTTGGCGTCGGCGATATGTTCGACGCTGGCGAAGAACTCGATATGGACGGCCTCCACCGTCGTGATGATGGCGATGTCGGGCCGCACCATGCGCGACAGAGGGCCGATCTCCCCGGCATGGTTCATGCCCAGCTCGAAGACGCCGAAAAGGCTGCCGGCGGGGAAGCGGGCCAGCGACAGGGGAACCCCCCAGTGGTTGTTCAGCGAACCGGCCGTGGCGAAGGTGGCGCCCTGGCTTTCCAGGGCGACCTTCAGCGCCTCCTTCGTGCCGGTCTTGCCGACCGAGCCGGTGACGGCCAGCACCTTGCCCGTGGCGCGCACCCGGCCCATGCGGCCCAGATCCTGCAACGCCACCATCGTGTCATCCACCTTGATCAGGCGGGCATCATGTTCGAAGCCGGCGGGAATGTCGGCCACGACGGCGCCGGCCGCGCCCTGGGCCAGTGCCTGCCCGACGAAGGCATGGCCATCGAAATGGGGGCCCTTCAGCGGGATGAACAGGTCGCCCGGCATGATGGTGCGGCTGTCGATGGACACACCCGTGACCGTCCAGGCGGCATCGCCCGCCGTCCGGCCGTTGCAGGCCGCCGCCACTTCCGATCCTGTCCACAGGATGTCCGACATCCGTACCGCTCCACTCCAATAATAATGCCGGTCTTTGACCGGTACCGATCAAGGACCCTCCTCAAACGCCGGTCGCCGGACCGGTCACCGGTCCGCCACAACCTGGCGGGCCACCGTGGCATCGTCGAAGGGACGGACCTCCGTTCCCACGATCTGTCCCTGTTCATGCCCCTTGCCGGCGATGACCAGCACGTCGCCGGCGCCAAGGTCGCCGATGGCCGCCGCAATGGCGCGGGCACGGTCATCCACCTCAAGCGCGCCGGAGCAGGCCGCCATGATTTCCGACCGGATCGTGGCAGGCACTTCGCTGCGCGGGTTGTCATCGGTGACGATGACCCGGTCCGCCAGGCGGGCCGCGATGGCCCCCATCATGGGCCGCTTGCCCTTGTCGCGGTCGCCGCCGCAACCGAACACGACGGCCAGTTGCCCCTGCGTATGCGGGCGCGCCGCGCGCAGCACCGTTTCCAGCCCGTCCGGCGTGTGCGCGTAATCCACATAGACCGCCGCGCCGTTCTTCAGGGTTGCAACCATCTCAAGCCGGCCGCGCACGCCGGCCAGCATTGCAAGCTGGTCTGCCGCGCGGTCGGCATCCTCGCCCGTGCCGATGGCCAGACCCAGGGCGCACAGCGCGTTCCAGACCTGGAACCGGCCCACCAGCGGCATCTCCACCGTCCGGCGCCGGCCGAACAGCTCCAGTTCCAGCCGCTGGCCGTGGGGCAGGGGGGCGACATCAATGATGCGCAATTCGCGGCCGGCCGCGCCAAAGCCGATCACGGTCTGCTTGCGGGCGTGCGCCGCGGCGGCGATCTGGTCGAATTCCGGGATGTCGGCATTGATGACGGCCGTCATGCCCTTGGGCATCACGCGGTCGAACAGCATCAGTTTGGCCTTCAGATAGGCCTCCATGGTGCCGTGATAATCCAGATGGTCGCGCGTCAGGTTCGTGAAGCCCGCTGCCGAGACCAACACCCCGTCCAGGCGGAACTGGTCCAGCCCGTGGCTGGAAGCCTCCAGCGCCAGATGCGTCACCCCGGCCCGGGCCACGTCGGCCAGCGTCGCGTGCAGGGCCACCGGGTCCGGCGTGGTCAGGCTGTCGGTCTGTGGGAAGCCGGGCGCGACCAGCCCCAGCGTGCCCATGGCCCCGGCCTTGCGCCCCAGCCCGGCCCAAATCTGCCGGGTGAACTGCGCCGTGCTGGTCTTGCCGTTGGTCCCCGTGACGGCGGCGATCCGCTCCGGCTGGCTGCCATGGAAGGACGCGGCCAGCAGCGCCAGACGGCGGCGGGGATTGGCATCCTCGATCAGGGTCACATGGTCCGCGCCGGGCGGCAGCACGGTGCCCTTGGGCGCCAGGATGGCGACGGCACCCGCAGCCACGGCCTGCGGAATGAAGTCACGCCCATCACGCAGCGTGCCCGGCAACGCGGCGAACAGCGTTCCGGGCACGACCTTGCGGCTGTCCGCCGTCAGGTTGGTGATGGGAGGGTCGCGTTCCAGCGCCAGCGCCGATACCGCCAATTCCGTCCGTGATGCCATGATCTCCGACAATCTTTTCATCAATCGCCATCGCCCCCGGTCTGGAGCGAGGCGGGAACGGCGGCGACCTGCGCGCCGTGGGCGGGGGGGACGATGGGCCGGATGGCCAGCGCCTGCATGACCTCCGGCCTGGTGGCATCCTGCGGCTTGACGCCCAGAAGGGGGCCGATCTGCGACACGATCGCGCCGATGGTGGGGGCCGCCACCCAGCCGCCCGTGGCATAGCCATAGGTCTTCTTGGTGCCCTTGGGCTCGTCCACCATGACATAGATGGCATAGCGCGGATCGGTCATGGGGAAGGCGCCGGCGAAGCTGGAGATGCGGGCATTGCCGGCATAGGAACGGCCCTTTACCTTGTCGGCCGTGCCCGTCTTGCCGCCGACGATATAGCCCGGCGCATCGGCCTTGGTCGCCGTACCTTCCGTCACCACCAGCCGCATCAGCCGGCGCATCTGGTCGGAGGTCTTTTCCGAGATGATGCGCGTGCCGGGGATATCGGCGGGCTTGTCGCGCTTCAGCAGCGTGGCCGGATGCATGATGCCGCCATTCACGACGCCGCCGACCGCCGTCAGCAGGTGTGCCGGGCTGACGGACATGCCATGGCCGAAGCTGATGGTCATCATGTTCACTTCCCGCCACGGGTTCGGCACCATGGGCCAGCCCCGCTCGGGCAGTTCCAGGCTGGCGGGCTTCAGGAAGCCCAGCTTGCCCATGAATTCCTTCTGCGCCGTCGGCCCCAGTTCCATGGCCATCTTGACGGAGCCGATGTTGGAGGAATGCTTGAACACGTCGGCCACATCCATCCACTTGTTCTCTGGATGGAAGTCGCTGATCGTGAAGCGGCCGATGCGGATCGGGCGGGTGGCGTCGAACATGTCGTTCATGCGCACCCGGCCGGATTCCAGCGCCATGGCCGTGTTGAAGATCTTGAAGGTGGAACCCATCTCGTACACGCCCAGCGTGTTGCGGTTGAACCGCGGATCGGTGTCCTGCTCCTGCTGCGGGGCCGGCGGTGCGTGGGGGTCGAAATCGGGCACGCTGACCATGGCCAGGATCTCGCCCGTCTTGACATCCATCACCATGCCGGCAGCGCCGATGGCGCTGAATTCCTGTACCGTGGCGGCCAGTTCCTTGCGCAGCACATGCTGCAGGCGGACATCCACCGACAGGCGCAGCGGTTCACCGCTGTCCTTCAGCCGGCTGTCGAAAGCCTGCTCGATACCCATCAGGCCGTTATTGTCGACCCCGCTGAAACCCACGACATGGGCGGCCAGCGCGCCCTGGGGGTAGACGCGGCGTTCCTCGTTGCGAAAACCGATGCCGGGAATGCCCAGGCGGAAGACGTCGTTCTCCTGCCTCGGGGTCAGGTTGCGCTTGATCCAGATGAAACGCTTGTCCGACGACAGGTCCGCCGTCAGTTGGCGGACATCCAGGTCGGGCAGGACGGTGGCGATCTGCTGTGCCGCCTCTGCCGCGTCCAGGATCAGCAGGGGATCGGCATAGAGGGAGGCGGTGCGCAGCGAGGTGGCCAGCAGCACGCCGTTGCGGTCGACGATGTCGGCGCGGCTGGTCGGTGCGGTGCGGGCCACGGCCTGGGCGGCGCCCGGTTCCTTGGACCCGAAGCTGACCGTGGCATCGACCAGCTTGAGGCCCACCGCGCCAAAGCCCAGCGTGAAGGCCGACATCAGCACCAGCAGTCGCGCCTTGCCCATGGCCAGCGCGCCGGCGGCGCGGGCATTGACCCGGATGCGGGGTTCGGCGCGGCCGGCCGGATTGTGACGGTCGCCACCGGCCAGGTCGAAACCGGTCAGGCTGTAATTCACGTCGGTCATCGCGTGGCTCCATACCTGGCCAGCAGCATCGGGCCTTCCGGCTGGCGCTGCGGGGGCGTGGGAACGGGGGCGGTCCTGGGCGCGCGGTCGATCATGTCCGGCTTGGGGGTGCCGGGCTTGCGGCCGGGAATGGGGGTGTGCGGGGCCGGCTGGTCGGGGTTCCGGTCCGGAATGTCGGTCAGGGCGGCGATCTGCTGCGCCGTCGTGGGCTGCATCAGCAGATGCTCGGACACCAGCCGCTCAAGGCGGGCCGGCTCGTTCAGATAGGCCCATTCCGCCTTCAGCACCTGAATACTGTCCTGTTCCACCGTGATGGCGCGGTTCAGGCGCGCCAGTTCGCGCTCCTGCTCCTGCGCCTGGTAGCTGGTCTGGTACAGCACGCCGCTGGCCACGCAGGAGACGGCGATCCAAAGGATGGTGGACTTCGCGATCATGCGGCTTCTCCCTGGACCCAGGCCGGTGCCTGGGTGCGGATGGCGGTGCGCAGCCGGGCGGACCGGGCGCGGGGGTTGCGGGCCTGTTCCTCGGAACCCGGTGCGGTGCCGGACTTGCTGAGCAGGCGGAAGGTGGGTGCCGGTCCGGCCCCGACGGGGCCGGGCAGGTGACGGGACGGGCCCGGGACATTGCCCGACCGTTCCCGCATGAAATCCTTGACCAGCCGGTCTTCCAGCGAATGGAAGGTCACCACGCACAGCCGCCCGCCCGGCACCAGCAGCCTTTCGGCCGCGGCCAGCGCGCGTTCCAGCTCGCCCAGCTCGTCATTCACATGGATGCGCAGGCCCTGGAAGCTGCGGGTGGCCGGATCGATCCCGTCCTTGGACTTGGGCACGCAGGAACGGATCACGTCGGCCAGATCGGCCGTCCGCTCGAACGGCCGCTCGGCCCGGCGCAGAACGATGGCGCGGGCCACACGGCGGGACAGGCGCTCCTCCCCGTAGCGGTAGAAGATATCGGCCAGTTCCTCTTCCCCGGCACCATTGACGATATCGGCGGCGGTGGGGCCGGTATTGCCCATGCGCATGTCCAGCGGCCCGTCGAAGCGGAAGCTGAAGCCCCGTCCCGGCGTGTCGATCTGGGGGGAGGAGACGCCGATATCCAGCACGATGGCATCGACACGGGGGACGCCCCGGGCCGCCAGCAGCGCTTCCATATCGCCGAAGCAGCCTTCCAGCACCGATAGGCGCGGGGCGTAGGCGGCGATCAGCGGCCGGGCGCGCTCATGCGCGGCGGGGTCGCGGTCGATGGCGTGGACGATGCAGGCTGCACTGTCCAGCAGGGCGCGGCTGTAGCCACCGGCCCCGAAGGTGCCGTCCACCAGGATGTCGCCATCGCGGACGGCCATGGCCTGGACCATTTCGGCCAGCAGGACGGGGATATGCGTGCCGGTCTCTGCCATCACGCCCCCTTCGCAAGGCTGTTTGCCTTGGCGAGAATCGTGGAAAGGGAGATATTGTTGGCCCGTGCCTTGTCGCGGGTCGCCTTTTCGTGCGTGTCGAAGGCGGCCGGGTCCCAAAGCTGGAAGATCTTGCGCACGCCGACGAAGGAGATGTTCTCCGTGATGCCGGCATAATCCAGCAGATGGTCGGGCAGGTTGATGCGTCCTTCGGGGTCCAGCGTCAGTTGCACCGAACGGCCGAACACGGTCGTGTCGATCAGGTCGCGGTATTCAGCCGGCAGCGCGTCGTTGTCCAGCGCGTCGGACAGCTTTTCCAGGTAGGATAGCGGGCAGGCGTCCAGCGCCTGATGGGTCAGGGAGGGATAGATGACGACATCAATCGGCGCGTTCGTCCGGCCCTCCGCCAGGGTCGAGCGGAAGGGAGCGGGGATGGATACCCGACCCTTCTTGTCAACCTTGTTGACGAATGTGGACAGGAACAAGCCCATCACGCCCCACCTTGCTGGCGCCACCCCGGCACCCGATGCCCGCCGACCCGGCCATTGGCCTCCCGCCGCCCCGTTCAACGATCGCCGTGGCGTCGTCATTTGGGCGGAAAAGGGCTGATGTCCCTGTCATTGGGTTTTTATGGGATATCATGGGAAATCATGGGCGGTCAATGGGCGCACAGTATTGTGTGCGCCGATTCGAGCATTTATCCACAGTTTGCGACTCGATCTGTGGATAATGTGCGTGGCAAGATGATAAACAAGTTGGGCGGTACGAGTTATTGGGTGATTTCTTATTATAATTAGATTCAATATGCCTTTCGGACTGCAAGTCATAGGAGTCTTGGTTGGGATTTTATTTTGGAATATGCCTTTTTTTACTTTGTGCCTGTGAATATAAAGAAATTTGAAATATCGGTCGAGACTCGGGATATGCATCGAAAATCGTGATATTTAAATTTCAGCCTCCAGGAAATCGCCCATATTTTGTGGTTTCCATAAAGAATTGCCCCCAAATATGGGCGCTTTGACAGTTGATCGCAGAAGCCTGCACAGGTTGCGGCTACCCATCACGGCACACGTGTCAACGGTGGGTAAATAGATTCATGTGCGGCGCAAAATAGATAGGGCCAGACGGTCTGTAAGCCGGGTTCTGTCCGCCGGACCATATCCCACTTGTGGATGGTATCCGGGGGATGGTCATTCCTCTGGGACGCCCGTTGCCGGACGCCTCACGCAACCCACCCGGACGACAGCGCGGAAGTACGCCCGGGCGTTGCCGCCCATGCCGTCCCTATTCGGTTTTGCTCCCGGTGGGGTTTACCATGCCACCCCTGTCGCCAGGGGTGCGGTGCGCTCTTACCGCACCCTTTCACCCTTACCGGAACCCTGTAATCCCAAGGGGTTACAGGGCGCCGGCGGTCTGCTCTCTGTGGCACTTTCCCTGGGGTCGCCCCCGCCGGGCGTTACCCGGCACCGTACTTCCGTGGAGCCCGGACTTTCCTCCCCCATGCGGGTTTCCCCATTGCATGGGAGCGACCATCCGACCGTCTGGCCGGCGGGTTGTAGGCGCTTGGCCGCCGGAAAGCAACGAGGAGTTTCAGTCCGAGTCTCTCACCAGGGCGCGCAGGGCGGCGACGCTGTCGCGATCGGCGCCCCTGCCCAGGCTGGCGGGTACGAAATGCCGCTGAAAGGCGGTCAGGGCCGAATCCGTCGCTTCGTCCCATGATTTCCCACGGGCGATATGGTCGTCCCATGAAATCCCATTCGATGTTACCTGATAGCCGAAGCTTTGCAGCAGGCGGGCCACCTCGTTCCCATCCCATGCCATCCCATCGGCCGGCCGCGGGTCGGGCCACAGGCCGATGCCGGCCATGGCCAGCGCCAGCCAGTCGAACTTTTCCCCCGGGTCCTGCTTGCGGGCGGGCGCGATGTCGGAATGACCCAGGACATGACGCGCCGGGATGGCGTGGGTGCGCATCAGGCTGCCGGCCAATGCCGTCACGGCGCGCATCTGCGCCTGCGGGAACGGTCGATACCCGAACTCGTGGCCGGGATTGACCAGTTCGATGCCGATCGACCGGCTGTTGATATCCCGGTCCCCCGCCCAGAACGAGGCGCCGGCATGCCAGGCGCGCCGGTCATCGGGCACAAGCTGGAAGATGCGGCCATCCTCCTCGACCAGATAATGGGCGCTGACCTCCGCCTGCGGGTCGCAGAGCCGGGCCAGCGCATCGGCGCCCGTGCGCATGCCGGTATAATGAAGGATCAGCATGTCCGGCCCCGCCGCCGTGCGGCGCGGTCCGTGATTGGGGCTGGGATGGGAAATGATGGGCGGAAGCGAAGTCACGTGGTTGCCTGCGGCCCTCGGACCCGGATGGGTCCGGGATGATCCCTCGGACCTGGATGGGTTTCCGGGATGATATTGTGTCCATGGTGCCGCGGGCAAGGCCGCCGGATCAGACCGTGTTGCGCGCCACCACGATCTTCGGCCGGCGGATCAGGATGATGCCGACCCCGGTGATGACCAGCCCGCCGCCCACGATCAGCGCCCAGCTCATCACCTCGCCCAGCCACAGCACGCCCGACGCCACCCCGAACACGGGCACCAGCATCAGAAAGGGGATCGTCTGGTTCACGTCGTACCGCTTCACCATGGGCTGCCAGATGGCATAGGCGACGATGGTGGACATGACGACCATGTAGGCAAAGCCCAGCCAGCCGCCCCAACTCGCATTCATCACCTGTTGCATCTGCCCGTCCTCCAGCAGCAGGCTGTAGAAAGCCAGTTGCGGTACGGCGAACAGCGCCATGTAGGCGTTCAACTGGAAAGCGTCGACGGCGCCCATCCATTTGACCTGGATGTTGGAAAAGGCGAAGGCGGCGGCGGCCAGGACGATCAGGCCCAGATGCAGCGGATCGCTGTCCCCCCCGCCGCCGCGGCTGGCGATCAGTGCCACGCCCATGAAGGCGATGCCCATGCCCACGCCCCGGCGCCAGCCCAGCGCATCCTTGAAGAAATAGGCGGCCATAAGACTGGCGAAGGGGACCTGCAGCTGGATGACGATGCTGGCGGTGGACGCTTCCGCCCCCAGCATGCCATGCAGCATCAGGGGGAAATGCACGCCGCCCAGCACGATGGAATAGAAAAAGATCTGCCGCATCTGCCCGCGCGGCACCTTCACGAAGGGCAGCAGCAGGATCGCCACGGCGAGATAGCGCAGCGCCATGAGCAGCATGGGCGAGAATTCACCCAGCGTATAGCGGGATACGGCGAAGTTCGTGCCCCACAGGGCCATGACGAACAGGGCCCCCAGCATGTGAACGGGTTTCATGGCGGACAACATCCGGCAAAAGGATCCGGCAAAAGGTCCATCACCCTATCGCCAACCGGCCGGCCGGTGCGAACGCGCAGGCAGCCACCCTGCAATGCAATATGAACCCCGTCCCGGCAATCGTCACAGGCCGGTGGGGGAACCGCCCGGGCGACGGGGGTGTTCCATCCCTTATGGGCCCTTATGGGATGATCCGTCCGGGGAGCAGAACGCCATGGCCGAATTCGACGCCTACGAGCTTTACATGCTGACGCTGATCAACCGGGCCCGGCAGGACCCGGCCGCAGCGGCGGCCTCCTTCGGCATTGACCTGAACGAAGGCCTGGCAGCGGGCCGTATCACGCCGGCGGCAAAGCAGCCCCTGGCCCCCAATGACATCCTGGCAGCAGCGGCCGAGGGGCATAGCGATTGGATGCTGGCCACGGGCAATTTCTCCCATACCGGGGCGGGCGGATCGAACCCCGGCGACCGGATGGCCGCGGCCGGTTATGATTTCCTTCGCCCCTTCACCTGGGGGGAGAATGTGTCCTGGGCGGGCACCACGGGGCCGCTGACCGCGGCGATGCTGTCGGGCTATATCGAACAGCAGCATCGCGGCCTGTTCGTCAGCCCCGGCCATCGCGTCAACCTGATGAACGATGATTTCCGCGAGGTCGGGATCAGCCAGCAGGTGGGGCCGTTCAACGGCTACAATGCCTCCATGATCACCCAGAACTTCGCGGCGACGGGCCAGGCGCGCTTTGCCACGGGCGTGGTGTTCAATGACCTGAACGGTGACGGATTCTATAATCCGGGCGAAGGGCTGGGCGGCGTCGCCATCACCATCAACGGCCAGGTCGCGGGTCACACCTCCGCCGCGGGCGGCTATGCCGTGCCGCTGGCCACCGGGGTCTGGACCGTGGGGTTCAGCGGTGGCGGGCTGGACGGCGCCTATTACCAGACCCTTTCCATGGCGGGCCGCAATGTCGGGCTGGATGCCAGGGCCGCGCAATTCACGCCGGTGCAGTTCCAGTCCTGGAACGATGCGGCCGGTGCCTTCGTGCCGCTGACGCCACAGCCCTATACCGGCCCCGTCCAGCATCTGGACTGGCAGTTCATCGGGACCGGTGCTGGGGAAAACCTGGCCGGCAGCGCGGGTAACGATTTCATCAACGCGGCCGGCGGCGACGACGCCGTCAATGGCGGCGCGGGGGACGATGTGCTGGACGGCGGCACGGGGTCCAACTTCCTTCAGGGCGGCCCCGGCAACGACATCTTCTTCGTGGATGGCCGCGGCGGGCAGACGAGCTGGAGCACCATCGTCGATTTCGAGCCGGGGGAGCAGGTCAGCATCTGGGGCTGGCAGCCCGGCATCAGCCGCCTGCATTGGCAGGAGGGGGCCGGCGCCGCCGGCTTTACCGGCGCCACGCTGTTTGCCGACCTGGATGGCGACGGGGGGACGGATGTGGCCGTCACCTTCACGGGCCATGTCCGGGCCACGCTGGGCACCCCCGCAGAGCTGGATGGTCTGCTCTGGCTGGCCTAAGCAGATTTTCCGAACTCCGCCCAGATGGGCGGGCTCGGAAAATCTGCAAACCATGGAGTCGGCAGGTTCCTCCAGGCCGGGCCATGTGTGGCCCGGCCTGGAGGAACCTGCTTAGCCGGATGGCCCGCCTAGGCAAAAAGGCAACCCAGGCCCGCTATCCCTGGTAGCTTCCCAATCAATCACGCATGTGTATAGTGCGGCGAACCTTTTGATCTGGGACATGGAACCGGCTGTCGCGCATGGGTGCGGGGCCGGGCCGGTGTCCCATAACCCGTATCCAGCGGCCCCGTCCGCCGCGCATCGGAGAACCAGGTTCATGTCCACCGCCGATCGTTTCC
Source organism: Niveispirillum fermenti (assembly GCF_048066175.1). Classification (GTDB taxonomy): domain Bacteria; phylum Pseudomonadota; class Alphaproteobacteria; order Azospirillales; family Azospirillaceae; genus Niveispirillum; species Niveispirillum fermenti. The sequence continues at coordinate 83,431 of NZ_JBLTXA010000004.1, forward strand.
GCGAAGCCCTGACCTTTGACGATGTCCTGCTGGTGCCGGCGGAATCGTCGGTGATGCCGGCCGAGGTCGATACCAAGACCCAGCTTACCAAGTCGATCCAGCTTGGCATCCCGCTATTGTCGGCGGCGATGGACACGGTGACGGAATCGGCCCTGGCCATCGCCATGGCCCAGGCCGGCGGCATCGGCGTGATCCATCGCAACATGGATATCAGCCGGCAGGCCGACGAGGTGCGGGCCGTCAAGCGCTTCGAGTCGGGGATGGTCGTCAACCCCTACACGCTGCGCCCGGACAATACCCTGGCCGACGCGCAGGAATTGCAGCGCCGCTACCGTTTCTCCGGCTTTCCCGTCACGGATGAGGGCGGCAAGCTGGTCGGCATCCTGACCCATCGCGATGTGCGCTTCGCCACCAACCCCAACCAGCCCGTCAGCGAACTGATGACCAGGGAAGGGCTGGTCACGGTCAAGCCGGGCGTGGGCAAGGAGGAGGCCAAGCGCCTGCTGCACCAGAACCGGATCGAGAAGCTGCTGGTGGTGGACGATGCCTATCGCTGCATCGGCCTGATTACCGTGAAGGATATCGAAAAGGCGCAAAACCACCCCAACGCCGCCAAGGACGAGGCCGGCCGCCTGCGGGCCGCCGCCGCCACGGGCACCGGGCCCGACGGGCTGGAGCGTGCGGCGGCCCTGTTCGATGCCGGCGTGGACGTGCTGGTCATCGATACCGCCCATGGCCATTCCCGCAAGGTGGCCGATCAGGTCCGCGCGGCCCGCGACCTGAAGGGCTATACCCAGATCATCGCCGGCAATGTCGCCACCGCCGACGCGGCCCTGGCCCTGATCGATGCCGGTGCGGATGCCATCAAGGTCGGTATCGGCCCCGGTTCCATCTGCACCACCCGCATCGTGGCCGGTGTGGGCGTGCCCCAGCTCACCGCCGTGCTGGATGTGGTCGCGGTCTGCGAGAAGCACGGCATTCCCGTCATCGCCGATGGTGGCATCAAATATTCCGGCGATCTGGCCAAGGCCATCGCGGCCGGTGCGTCGTGCGCCATGATGGGTGGCCTGTTCGCCGGTACCGATGAGTCTCCCGGCGAGGTCATCCTGTTCCAGGGGCGCTCCTACAAGGCTTATCGTGGCATGGGCTCCGTCGGTGCCATGGCGCGCGGCTCCGCCGACCGCTACTTCCAGGCCGAAGTGTCCAACACGCTGAAGCTGGTGCCCGAGGGCGTGGAAGGCCGTGTACCCTACAAGGGCCCGATCGGCGCCGTGGTGCATCAGCTCATCGGCGGCCTGCGCGCCTCCATGGGCTATACGGGCTGCGCCACCATCGCGGAAATGCGCACCAAGCCGCAGTTCGTGCGCATCACCAACGCCGGCCTGCGCGAAAGCCACGTCCACGACATCACCATCACCAACGAGGCGCCGAATTACCGTCAGGGGTAAGGGCGGCTGCGTTCAGCCCGCTTTTGCTTTCATTCCCGGTTCGGCCCGTCGGCGCTGCTTCATCCCCCGGTGCAACAGGCTTACTCTTCGAGGCTGGGGCACTGGGGCCATGATCGGTGGGGACTGGGCGCTGTCACGCCGCACGCCGGGGGGACGTATCGGTCGCGGGGCGGGCACCGGATGCGATGCCTGATGGCCTGCCCTCCGCTCCATGACGACAGGATGCCCCCATGCACCAGATCGACAGCCCCCAGAACCCGCAATTCAAGTCCTGGTCCGGGCTGCTGGAAAGCCGTGGCATCCGTAAGCAGGGGCAGTTCCTGCTGGCGGGTCTGAAGACCGTGCCGGAGGCGCTGACGCGCTGGCCGCAGCATTTCACCCGTATCCTGATCCGCCATCCCGAATGGATCGTGGACTGGCCGTTGCCCGAGCATATCCAGCCCGTGGTGCTGGCCGGTCCCCTGTTCCGGGAACTGGACGTGTCGGGCACGGATTATCCGATCCTGGTGGGCACCCTGCCGACCATCGGTCAGGCCGACCTGTCTCTGCCGCCGCGCGGCCTGGAACTGGTCTGCGCGCTGGGCGACCCTGCCAATCTGGGGGCGCTGCTGCGCAGCGCGGCGGCGTTTGGCGTGTCGAAGGTGATCCTGCTGGAGGAAGCGGCCCATCCCTTCCACCCGAAATGCCTGCGCGCCGCCAGCAACGCCGTCTTCACGCTGGACATTGTGCGCGGCGGGCGCTGGGCGGCCCTGGATCAGGCGGCGGGGCCGCTGCTGGCGCTGGATTCCGGCGGCGACGATCTGGCCACCTTCGCCTGGCCCGAGGATGCCCGTCTGATCCTGGGGGAAGAGGGGCAGGGCGTGCCGGCACAGGTGGCTGCTCAGCGTCTGACCATCGGCAATACCGGCAATGTCGAAAGCCTGAACGCCACCGTCGCCGCCTCCATCGCGCTGTTCACCTATTACGCGGGCGGGCAATGAGCGGGGGGCCGGAGGAGGGGGGGCAGGCGGCCGCCCGTCCCACCCTGGCAGCAGGGGACGGCGATGCCGCCCGTCCTGATACTGGTCCCGATCTGGCTTCCATCGCGACGGACCTGTCGGACAGTATCGCGGCGCTGTCCACGGCCAGCGCTCTGGGCCTGCCGGACCTGCTGGCGCGCATCGACACGCTGAAGGTGCGCATCGACGCCCTGGAAGCGAAGGTCCGGGCGGAAACCGGCGATGACCAGAAGGGGAAAACTGATACTTCCGTATAGGGTGAAATCCCCTAACCTGTTGACATTGCATAGCTCCTTTGTGTCTGCCACGCTGGCGGCACCCCCTTTTCGCCCTGACCTTAAGCGGGTATTCATCAATTCGTGACTACCATGCATAGTTGTAGCGTCACAGGGCGCCCTTTTGTGCCATCATGGTTAAAAGGGTGCGGGATGCTTTTCTGCGGGTATCACGATGACGATCCAGGACCTGAACGACCTTCGCCGCGACATATTGTTGAAGGCGGACGAGATGCAGGCCGAGGCTGCGCGGTTTGAGCGGAGCAAGCCGGACGAGGCTGCCAATCTGCGGCGCATCGCCGACCGGCTGGCCATCTATATGCGCGACTATCTGGATGTCTCGACGGTCGACTGGCTGCCGGGCGCGGAGGGGTCGGATCACACCGGTCCGGCGTGATCCACAAGGCGGCCGGGCACACCGGCCAGCAGCAATGCCGCCAGATCCCCGGGAATGACCCGTTTTTTCGGCAGGCCGTAGGCCGTCATCACATAGACCGTTTCCGCCACCATGACGGGCGCTCCCGACGGGACCAGCGTGAAATCGGTCAGGATCGTCAGTGAACTGCTGCCGACGCGGCCCGTGCGGATGGATTGTTCCAGCACGTCGTCGAACCGGGCGGGTCCCTTCCATTCCTTGGTCTGCTTGACCACCATCATGTCCAGCCCGCGATCGGCCAGCCCCTGGGTGCCGCCCACCAGATGGCGCAGATATTCGGTCAGGCCGATATCGATGAAATCGCCGTAACGGGCGTTGAACACGACCTGCTGTCCATCGCATTCACCATAGCGGACACGGTGGCGGAAGCGGAACGGGGGCAATGCGGTCATCCGGGGTCCATCCTGAAGCGTTTGGCCTGAAGCGTTTGGCCTGAAGCGTTTGGCCTGAAGCGTTTGGCCTGAAGCCTGTGGCCTGAAGCATGCGGTGTCCGGATGGGCCGGAAGGCAGGCACTTGTCAAGGATGGAGCCGTTTGCGGCTGCTCATGGGCTTATGCTTTCCTGACCGGCGGCGGCCGGTGGTCAGGCCGACAGGGCGCCCAGCACCTCCACGAAATTGGCGCTGGAGAAGACGCCGATGGACCGGCCGTCCGCCACTTCATGCAGGCTGACACCCGTCACGGTGAAGGGCTTGCCGCTGGGCTCGATACCGAAGATGGGCTTTATATGTCGGCCTTTGATGGCATAGGCGATGGCGAACCCCTGCTCACTGGCAAAGGCCGAACGCACCTCGAATTCAAGATCGGCGAAGGCGTCGATCTGTGCCTGCAGCAGATCGACCACGGCATCCGGCCCGTCGGCCGGCCGCAGCGGGTTGCGGCACAGGAAGGCCGTTGAAAGGATATCCCGCAGCAAGGTGAAATCGCCCTTGTAGGCGTCGATATACATCTGCGTGAAACGCTGCGCGATCTGACTGGATGTCGGGTTGGACATGGGTTTCGTCCTGCGCTTGTGAAGGGGCAAGGCTGCCGGACGGCTGGCGGGCCGCCCGGCAGCATCGCATGGGGGATCAGAAGCGGTAGCTGGCTTCCACCCCATAGACACCGCGCGTGCTGGGAATGCGCAGGTGCATGTCCGGCCCCAGCGCGTGCGCTGCGGCCTGGGTCGGATACTGGGTATTGCCGATATTCTTGGCGAACACACCGGCCGACCAGCTTTCCGTGTCCAGGAACAGGCGCAGGTCGACGAAATCCTTCGGCCCGGTCCGCAGGCTGTTGGCCGCATCCCAATAGACCGAGCTTTGGCGGCGATAACCGGCATAGGCCCGCAGGTCCAGGTCGGCCGTCAGCGGCATGGTATAGTCGCCATTCAGGTTGAACGTGTATTTGGTGGCCTGCGGCGTGCGGTTGCCGACGGCCGACGGGTCCAGGGCGAAGGCCCGGATTTCCGGGTCCGTCAGGCCCAGGCCGGCGGCGATCTGCAACCCCTCGGCCGGGCGCACCGTCAGTTCCAGTTCCGCGCCGCGCACGCGGGTCTGGTCGATATTGACGATGTTCTGCGACGGCGGGTTGGCGATGATGAAGAAAAGCTGCTGGTTGTCGTAATCCACCTGGAACAGGGAGGCGCCATAGGTGACGGTCCCGCCCAGCACGGCACCCTTCAGGCCCACTTCATAGTTCTTGGCCGTCTGCGCGTCATAGCGACGGGCCGACGGGCCGGCGATGTAGGCGTTGAAACCGCCGGAACCGAAGCCTTCGCCATAGGTGGCATAGAGGTTGAGATCGCGCGACGGCTTCCAGGCCATCTGCACCTTGGGCTGGAAGGAGGTGAAGGTGCTGGCGACATCGGAATTGGCGAACACCTCGTCGATCGAGGTGCGCTTGTCCTCGTCATAGCGGGCGCCGACGGTCAATTCCAGGCTGGGCAGGATGTCATAGCTGGCCGACCCGAAACCCGCCCACGATTTGGACGTACCGACATCGTGAGAGGAGACGGCCAGCGGACCCGGCGCCGGGTTGCCCGTGCCGTCATCGAACGGGATGTCCAGGAAATTGGTGGTGTCGCGATTCTGATAGAAGGCGCCGACCAGCCAGCGGAACCGGTCGTTGGAGGGCGACGACAGCCGCACTTCCTGCGTGAACGCCTCCACCCCCAGTTCCACATGCTGGAGCAGCATCGGGGCGGCCATGAAATCGGCATCGCCCTTCTGCAATTCGTCCAGCTTGCTGAAGCCGGTGATGGAGCTGAAGGAGAGATAGTCGCCTTCGAAATCCAGCTTGGCCGAGACGTCCCAGATTTCGCGTTCGTCGGACTGGCGGGGGTCGTTGACGAAATAGCCGGGCTTGAAATCGTTCCAGTCGGCCGTGTTCACCACCTCTGCCGACAGGCCGCCCAGCTTGTCCTTGCCATAGCTGCCGCGCAGGTCCAGCGTCCAGTCTTCCGACAGGTTGAAGATCAGGCGGCCCGACGCAAAGCTGCTCTCGCCGTAATCGGCCTTCAGGCCGGACGTCTGGTTGGTGATCCGCCCGTCGGTATCCTTATACGATCCCGCCAGCCGGAACAGCACCTTGTCCTCCACGATCGGACCGGACAGGGAGGCATCCAGCGTCACCGTGTCGGCCACGCCATAGGAGGCCTTGACCATGCCCGACAATTCGTTCGTGGGCTGCTTGGTGGTGATGTTGATGGCGCCGCCGATGGCGTTGCGGCCATAGAGCGACCCCTGGGGGCCGCGCAGCACTTCCACCTGCGCCACGTCGCCATAGTCGCGGTTGATGAAGGCGGGCTGGGAGATCTGCACGCCATCGACCACGACGGCGATGGGGGCCTCACCGCCCTGCGCCTGCGCCAAGCCGCGGACCATGATATTGGGATAGCCGGCACCGGAGCCGGCATTGATGTTGATGTTCGGCGTCATGGCCGAGAATTCGCCCAGCGAGCGCAGGCCCGCCGTCTCGATCCGCCTCTCGTCGAAGGCCGTGATGGCCTCCGGCACCTCCACCAGCGATTCCGCGCGCTTGCGCGCCGTCACCGTGATCTCCTCCAGCACGTAATCGCCGCTGCCGGCGGCGCTGCCGGTGCCCATGTCCGCCTGGGCCAGCGCCGGCATGCCGGCCAGGGCCGTTCCGGCCGCCAGCAGGGCCGCAACCCCGCGGCGCAGCGAAGTGCGATGGGCCCGATCCTTCATCTCGAACAGTTTCATTTGCCGTCCCCGTTGCTTCTCATTGACGCCCCCCGGCCGGGGGGGCGCAAGTCAGGTTGTCTCGTCACGTATCAGGGCTTGGCGGTGCCGCCATCCTTGCCGTGGGTGGCCAGCGACAGGTCGGCGCCGCTGTATTTGGCCTGTTCCACCGTGTCCAGCACCTTGCCGTCGCGCACGGTCCAGATGGAGATCAGGTCGATGACGCCGGTGCCGCCCTGCTTGTCGCGATAGCGGTACTGGTACTGGCCGGCGGCGTGGTCGCCATCGGTCAGGGCGATGGTGAAGGGCTGCGTCGCTTCCCAGTAATCCAGCTTCTCCAGCATCTCCGCGAAGCGCAGATACATGCCCTCCGCGCCGATGCCCTTCATCTCGTTGTCGATGCGGATGCTGGCCTGCGGGTGGAAATGGGTGGCCACGCCCTCGCGGGTCAGGGCCGTGCGGCGGGCGCCCACATCATTGAACCAGGCGAACGCATCCTCCACGACCTTCAGCGCGGTGCGCTGTGCGGGGATATTGCCTTCCGCCGCCTGGACACGGGCCGACGGGGCCAGCGGCAGCAGCAGGGCGGCTGTGGCCAGTGCGATGGGGGCCAGCCCCCGTCTTGCAAGCAACTTCATGAAAACCTCTTCTGTTCAGGATGGACCCCGCGCATTGCGGCGGAATGTTTGTTCAGGGATTGTCGGCCGGGCGTTTGCGCACCCGCACGGGAAAGGCCCCCAGCGTGGGCATGCCGCTCAGCGGGTCGGTGTCGCGCGCATCGGTCAGGTGGTTGACATTGGCCTGATCGAACCCGTGCGGCAGAGAGACGACGCCGGGGCGATAGCGGCGTTCGATACGGGCCGGCACATCGACATGGCCGCGGTCGGTCTCCACCCGTACCATCTCCCCCTCGGCGATGCCCATGGCCGCGGCATCACCGGGGTTGATGTGCAGTTCCGGACGCTCCGGCCGGCGGGGGTTGGCCAAGCCGTCATTCATCAGGCCGTTGACGCGCGCCCGCTGCCGCTGTGGCGTCAGCACCATGTCGGCCCCGTCCATGTCGGCCGTGGCCACCTGGGCCAGCAGGTCTGCCGGACCCAGGTTCCAGCGCCCGCCCGGCAGGTGGGGCGCGACCCAGCCATGGGTCCGCCCGCCCACCACCGCCGCAGGGCTCTGCCGGATCACGTCGAAGCCGGCGCGGGCGTGCGGCAGCATGGGACGGATCACGTCGTCATCATGGACGACCGTGTCCGGCACCCCGCTATCGACACCGATCCGGCGGCCGATCTCCCGCAGCATCCACCACAGCGGACGGCGCCCAGCCACGGGCTCCACCACCCGCTCGGCATAGCGGGCATATTCCAGGGGGTTCAGGAAATCCCACAGGGTGATGTCGGACATCTCCAACTGCCCCGTGCCGGGCAGCAGATGGGTGGCCTCGGCCGTCGTCGCCGTCTCCATCATCTCCACGACCACCAGCAGGTCCAGCTTGGCAAAGGCGGCCAGCAGCCGGCCGGTGTCCGGCAGGGCCAGAACCGGGTTGCCGGCAATGATGAACAGGGCCTTCAGGTTCCCGGCCTCGATCTCGTCGGCCAGGGCCGCACAGGGATATTCACCCAGCCGGGACGGCAGGTCGGGGCGGCTGGCCGGGCCGGGCCCCGTCGTATCCATCGGTGTCCAGCCCTGTTCGGCATAGTTGCGGGCAAAGCCGGGATTGAAGTAGGAGCCGCCCGGCCGGTCCAGCGAGCCGGTGACCCCCATCAGCGCCCAGCCCAGGAACCAGGTGGCATTGGCATGCGCGCCCATGGAAATGCCGGTGCCGCAGACCACGCCGATGCGTCCGGCCCGGCGGATGGCGGCCACGAACCCGGTCAGCGCCTCTGCCGGCAGGCGGGTCAGCCGCGCTGCCTCGTCCAGGGTGAAACGGTCCACCGCGTCGCGCAGCGCATCGATGCCGGCCACCCCGGTTTCGATGAAGTCCCGGTCGGCCCCGTCGCGCAGGATCTCCCGCACCGCATGGCCCAACAGGGCGAATTCGCTGCCCGGCCAGGGGGCAAGGTGGTGGGTGGCCAGTTCCGCCGTTTCCGTGCGGCGGGGATCGACCACCCACAATTCCCCCTGGTCGGCCCATTGCTTCAATTGCAGCTTGGGGGCCGGCATGAAGTAGTTATGGCCGTGCGAGACCATGGGATTGATGCCGATCAGCACGGCCATGCGCGTGTCGCTGTCGGGCTGGGCGATCATCATGGGGCTGCCCGTCACCCGTTCGGCCACCAGCGGACCGCAGGCGACATCCACCGACACGGTGGAATAGATCTGCGGCGATCCCAGCGACGCCATGAAGCCGCGCCAGACATTCAGGCTGGCGCAGGGCACGGCCGGCGTACCGGCATAGGCGCCGATGGCCTGCGGCCCGTGCCGGTCGATGATGGATCGCAGCTTGCCGGCGATATCGTCCAGGGCCGCATCCCATTTCACTTCCGATAACCGACCATCCACACGCATGTATGGTTGATCCAGCCGGTTCGGATGGTGGTGCAGGCGCCCCAGCGCCATGCCCTTCAGGCACATATAGCCCCGTGACACGGGATCGTCCGCGTCCGGCCGGATGGCGGTGATGCGGTTGTCCTCCACCGTCGCGATGAAGGCGCAGAAGCTGCCGCACAGGCGGCAAAAGCTGCGTTTTTCCGTAACCATGTCGGTGGACCTCCGCGTCGCTCTTTCGGGGCAATCCAGCCTAGCCAATGCCCGGCCGGGATGGGGGGTGGCCGGCGGGTAGTGCGGGCCGCATCGGTGTAGCGGCCCGCCCCGCCTTCAACCGCGGCCGGCCAGCGCCTCCAGGGGCTGATAGTCGAAATCGAAGCCGAACTGGCGCGGGCCCATGACCTCCAGCGCTTCCGGCCGGCGCAGCATGGGGTCGGCGGCATAGGCCACGACCTTCACCCGCTGCCCGTAGGCCAGCATTTCCGCCGTCAGCGGCTCCCCGGTCTCCCGGTCCAGGATGGTGATCAGGTCGGGTACCATGGCCGCGATCTCCCCGTTCAGGCGGGCGACCAGGAACTCGTTCTGGATATCGACCGTGAAACGGTCCTGCCCGTCGCCGAACGGGGCCAGCACCGCCTGGCCCCAATGCCAGCCGTCCCGCGTCTCGTGCCGCACATCGATGATCTTGCCGTCGAACAGCACCCGGGCCGGCCGGTCGTCCCAGCCGGACAGAAAGGTGACAAGGTCGCCGATCACATCGTCCGATCCGGCACGGGCTTGGCGGATGCAACGGCCGATTTCCAGCGCATGGGTCAGGGTGCGGTGGACGGCGCAGCGCTTCACTTGCGCCCCGCTCATCGGATAGACGGCGGAAAAGGCGATGGACCCCATCGACATGGTGACCGAGCGGCAGAGGTCTTCCGCCGTCCGGTCATCAATGGCGTCGATGGTGACGAAATTGCCCAGGTCGTCCATCAGCAGCGCCGGCGTGGCCTTGCAGCCATAGATGCTGAAGGTCGTCATCTCGATATGCGGCATGGCGCGGCCGATGCCGTCGCCATCGATGACGGGGGTGCCGCTGATGGCGGCCAGCGCCAACGGGAACATGGCGTTGGCGCCGCCGATCTCCGCGCTGATGATGGCATCGATCCGCCGGCCGTAATAGGCCTCGGCCCGCGCCAGCAAATGGGTCAGCGTCACCTCGCTGACCAGATGTTCCAGCAGGACCGGCGGCGACCCGATACCGGCGATGGAGACGACGAAGGCGTCATCGGCCAGCGCATCGGCCGGGATGACCTGCACGGCGCGGCCGCGCTCCATCTGGTTCGACAGGAACAGTTCCCCGATATAGGGATCGCCGCCGCCGCCGGTTCCCAGCAACACCGCCCCGCGCGCCAGGTCGCGGACATCTTCCAGGCTTTGAATGCTCGTCATGAAGGTTCCTCGGGCGAAAGGGTCAGGCGGCGTTCATGCCGGCCAGCAGCGAGCCGACGGCGCGGGCGCGGACCTGCACGCATCCGCTGCGCATGTGGGTCATGGGCAGTTCGACAATGTCGATGACCTCGACGCTGTCGGGGTCGGCGCCGGCCTTCACGGCTTCCGCCTTGGCATCGGCCGCCGCCTGTCGAAGGGCTTCTTCCCGGCCCAGGGCCTGGAAATCATACAGCTTGTCAACGCGGCCGCTGACCCGCGCGATGGCGGCACCCACGGCGTTCGCCACCTCCGCATAGGCGGGGCGCAGGACCTCCGACACGCCTTTCAACGGGCGTGACACCAGGATGGAGCCGCCGCCCACCAGGATCAGCGGCATGGGCGCCGCACTGGTCTTGATGCGGTCGATGGCCTCTTCCAGCTTCGCATGGATCAGGTCCACGGCCTGTTCCACCAGATCGTTGGCAAGGTGCGCCACCCGGTTGGGGTCGCCCAGCCGCGCCGATCCCGCGCGCACGGCGATATCGGTCGTGGTCAGCACGTCGCCGCCGAAGACCAGCCCCTTCTCCACCAGGCGGTAACCGACCGATTCCGGTCCCAGGTCGGTCACGCGATCCGGCCCGGTCTTGACCAGGCTGCCGCCGCCCAGGCCGATGGACAGCACGTCGGGCATGCGGAAATTGGTCCGCACGCCGCCGATATAGTTGGCGGTCGTCGTCTCACGCGGGAAATTGTTCAACAGGAAGCCGATATCCGAGGTGGTGCCGCCGATATCCACGACGATGGCGTCGGTCAGTCCCGTCAGGAAGGCGGCACCCCGGATGCTGTTGGTCGGTCCCGCGGCACAGGTCAGGATCGGATAGCGCATCGCCATCTCGGTGGAGATGAGCGTGCCGTCATTCTGGCTGATATAGATGGGCGCATTGATCGACAGGTCGGCGAAGGCCTGCACGAAGGAGGTGACGACCCGCCGGGCCAGCCGCGAGAGCGAGGCGTTGACGATGGTCGCGTTCTCCCGGTCCACCAGCCCGATGCCGCCGACCGAGGCCGACAGCGTGATGTCGGCATCCGGCAGGGTCTTGCGGACGATGGCGGCTGCCCGTTCCTCGATATCCGGGCGCATGGGCGCGAAATTGGCCGTGATGGCCACGCTTTCCACCCCCCGGTCGCGGGCATCGGCGGCGGCGGCGGCCAGCGCATCCTCGTCCAGCGGGGCATAATCCTTGCCGGTATAGAAGGAGCCGCCGCCGATCATGTAGGTGGCGGCATCCAGCTTCTGCCGCAGCTCCAGCGGCCAGCCCGACAGGGGGGGCACACCATCGCCGCGCGGCAGGGAAATGCGGATGGCCGCGACGCGGGCCAGATCGCGCCGTTCGATGAAGGCGTTCACGAACTGCGTGGTGCCGATCATCACCGACCCGATGTCCGACCGGTCGCCGTTCCAGGCCGCCAGGCACTCCCCCACCACCCGGACGATGCCCTGGCCGACATCGGCCGTCGTGAAGCCCTTGGCGCTGGCCAGCACCTCCTGGCCGCGCATGATCACCACATCGGTGTTCGTTCCCCCGACATCGATGCCGAGCCTGACCTGTCCCTGGCCCAATTGCCGCTCCCCTCTCCATGCCCCGGCCGCCAGCGCGGTCCGGGGCCATTTCCATGGGGCAAAGCTTATCGGCGGGGGGGCACGCGGCGGTATGGCGGTGCCGGGTAGATTGGCCCGTTCAAGGGTAGCAGCCGGCTTCCCGCTCTGCCGTGAAGGCCGCCGCCGCGGCCCGCCGGCTGGTGACGCCCAGCTTCTGGAAGGCCTTTTTCAGGTGGAATTTCACGGTGTTCTCAGTGATGCCCATGCGCCGGGCGATCAGCTTGTTGGAGATGCCGTCCGACAGGTGGCGCATGATCTCGATCTCCCGCAGGCTGAGATCATGCGGATTGTGCGACGGCTGCAGGGTGAAGCTGCGGATTGCCAGTTCGACATGCTGGCTGTCCATCGGCATGAGTGCCGGGTCGGACAGCAGCCGTTCCAGGATATGGCGGGTGGTGAAGCCGGCTTCCGTGAAGGGCATGACATAGCCGTCGGGATGCGCGGCGCGTATCGCGTTCAGCATTTCCGCCTCGGCCGCCATGCCGTCGCCATCCGCCTCGGCAATGTGCGACAGCAGGATATGGGCGGTGATGATGCCGCGCAGCCGGCCGTGGCCCCGCGCCTCGGCATGCATGCGCTGGGCATGGGTGCGGGCTTCGCCGGTGGCGTCCAGCGCCAGCGCCCGCAGGCACAGGGCGGCCAGCATTGTCTCCCGCTCCCGCCAGCGGGGACACAGAAGGGCGATGTCGCGGTCCAGGAACGGGGTCAGCAGCCCGTCGGCCATCGCCGTCTGTCCGGCCAGCAGCGCATATCGCGCCTCCAAGGCCGGCAGCAGCACATCCAGATAGGTGACCCCGCGCTTGGCCGCCCATTCCCGCCATTCCGCGACCCAGGCGGAAACCGCCGGCAATCCGCCGCGATAATAGGCGATGTCGGCCAGGATGGGGGCCGCCACGGCCCGCTGCTCGAACCAGCTTTCGCTGTCCCCGAACTGCACCAGCGCCTGAAGCACCATTTCCTCCAGCGCCTCCGCCGGGCGGCGTTCATAGGCGATGGCGGCTTCCGCCAGCCGGGCCATGGACAGCACGGGATTGTCGCTGCCGAATTCGGCGCGCCGGCGTTTCAGGGTGCGGGTCACCTCGCCGGACGCCTCGCGCAGGTTGCCTTCGGCCAGGTTCAGCAGGGTGCGGTGGATCAGCAGGTGGAAGCTGGCGAACCGCATGCCCTGAAGATCATAGATGGCGTCGCACTGGTCCACGGCGGCGCGCGCCTGACGGATTTCCCCGCGCTGTTCATGCAGCACGATGGACAGGTTGACGCGCCAGGCCCACATCAGCGGGTCGTTGGGCGTCAGTTCCCGCAGCCGCTCCAGCGCCTTGTCCACCACCGCGCCGCAATCGCCGATATAGATGCGGAAGGTTGTCTCCAGCGCCAGCCGTTCGACCTGATAGGCGGCCCGCACCGCGGCCGGTCCGCCGGCCGGCTCCGTGATATGGGCCAGCGCGTCCGATCCTTCCCGGAAGAAGCCGCTCTTGAAATGCACCAGGGCGCGCATCAGCGCCACGCGCGGCTCGTCCAGCAGGCGGGCCGGGATCTCGCGGATGATGGCCCGTACCTCTCCCAGGCCCGTGCGCAGGAAGATGTCCAGCGGCCGCAGCCCGTCGATAACCGCCTGGACGGCGTCCATGTCGCCGGCCGCGGCCGCATGGCGGATGGCCTCCACCGGCCTTTCATGCGCCATGAACCAGCGGGCCAGCCCCACATGCAGCCGTGCGGCGCGTGCCGGGGCCAGGGGGAAGCTGGCGCGGGCCGCTTCCGCCACCAGCGGGTGCAGCCGGAACAGCGGATGATCCCCCGTCTCCGCCGTTTCGATCAGGGAGGGCAGGGCCGTCTGCAGGGCGCGCAGCCGTGACAGGCTGTCGCCCATGCCCATGATGCGATCAAGCGCCACGGGGTCGATCTCGTCCAGGGTGGCGACGATGCCCAGGAAATCCCGCTGGTCGGGGTCCAGGCCCGCGAAAACCTGCTCGGCCAGGTAGTCGGTGATGGGCTGGGCCGGCCAGCGGCCTGGCGGGTCGACCCGGTCCGTCCCCTCGCGCTCCCGCCACAGGCGCAGCATCTGCACCGCCACGGGCCAGCCCTGGGTCCAGTCGGCAATATCGCGAAGCTGATCTTCCGGGATGCTGTCGCGCAGCAGCTCGGTAATCTCCTCGAACTCCAGCCGCAGTTCCTCCGGCTCGATGATGCGGACCTGTCCTTGTGTGCGCAGCCGGGACAGGGCCAGCGGCGGCTTGCGCCGGGCGGCCAGGACCAGATGCGTCTGGCTGGGCAGCAACTCGGTGATCTCATCGATCAGGCGGGGCACGTCGGCACCCTGCACATTGTCGAAATCGTCCAGGATGATGACCTGACCGCCGTCGGACAGTTCCAGTTTGCCGGCGATGGCGTCCAGCGCGGCATCGGGGTTCACGTCACCATCCAGAAGCAGGCCCGTATCGCCCATGTCGATGCCGCTGAGGTGCAGGGCGCGGGCCAGCATGTTCAAGAAGGCGCCGGGGTCGCTTTCCCGAGCGGAAAGGCTGCACCATGCCGCCCCGACGCCCTGGTCGTGCAGCATTCCGATCCATTGTGACAGGACCGTCGTCTTGCCATAGCCGGCGGGGGCGATCAGCAGGGAAAGCCGGCCGGCGCGGGCTAGGTTCAGCGACCGAAGCACCTGATGCCGGTGGCACAGCGGCACACGCTGGCGCGGCGGGGCCAGCCGGCCGCGCTGCCGCCAGGTGCGGCCGATATCCGGGTCGGGAAGGGGGCCGTCGTTCCTCACAAAGGCAGGTTCGCTCGCAAATCCACCATCGGGGGCGGGCAGGTATGGCGACCCGCGCCCTGTCACAGGTTGTCCACCATGATTGTGCCCCCTTTCATCACCAGCTTCAACCGGTCGGGCTGCTCCAGCACCGCTATATCCTCCAGCGGGTTGCCGTCCAGCACCAACAGGTCGGCGAAGGCCCCCGGTGCCACGGTGCCCAGCCGCCCTTCCATCATCAGAAGGGCGGCGTTGACGGAGGTGGCGGACCGCAGGATGTCCAGGGCCGGCATCACCTGCCGGCGCAGCGTGAATTCATGGGATTGCAGGGGCATCATGCGCAGGCCCAGCAGGTCCGTGCCGAAGCCGATGCGCGCGCCCGCGGCGATCAGATGGTCGATGGAGGCCAGGGCGTGACCCGCCACCTCCGCCAGCTTGTCCAGCATGACCTGGGGCAGGCCCATGGATGGCCCCGCCGTCTGGATGGCATGGATGATGGCCAGCGTGGGCACGGCATAGGCGTCGTGCGCCACCACGGCACGGGCCGTTTCGGCGTCGATGGCGGTGGCATGCTCGATGGACCGCACGCCGTTGCGCAGACAGCGCATGGTGGCTTCGGCCGTATGGGCATGGGCCATGACATAGGTGCGCCGCGACCGCGCCTCCTCCACCGCCACGCGGATCTCATCCTCGCAGAACTGGTTCATCCAGAAAGGATCGGTCGGCGACAGGACGCCGCCGGATATGAACAGCTTCAACTGCGTGGCCCCGTCACGAAGCTGGTCGCGCGCCGCGCGGCGCATCTCGTCCACCCCGTCCACGACGCGCGCCATGGCCCCGCAATAGCCGCAGGCGCACATGGCCCCTTCCAGGTAATGGCCCGCCGCCCGCAGGTCGCCATGCCCGCCCGTCTGGCTGAGCGCCAGGCCGGAATAGAACAGGCGCGGGCCGGGGATCAGGCCCCGCTCGATCCCGGCCCACAGGCTGTAATCGCCGCCGGCGGCATCGCGCACGGTGGTGAAGCCGCGCTTCAGCGCGCCTTCCAGGATGTCGCGGGCGTAAAGGGCCCGCAATTGCGGGGTCAGCCGATCCACATGGGCGGGGTTTGGTTCCACCCCATAGGCATGGAAATGGGCATCGATCAGGCCGGGCATCACGAAGCGGCCGCCGGCATCCACCACCCGCGCCGTCGCCGCGCTGCCCGGCCGCTCGGCGATTTCACGGATGATGCCGTCTTCGATCAGGATCGACCGGCCCGGCAGCAGGGTGGGGTCGTACCCGTCGAAGATGGTGCAGTTGCGCAGTTCCGTCAGCATGAAGACTTCCCGGCAGACAAGATGATGATGGGCCTCCATCATCGGCCAGGGGTGCTTGGGGACAAATGCGCCCCGTGGGGTAGAAGCCGGACGGTTCGGGTAGCGTGGCCGGCCCGCCGCTACACCAGTTGCGGCCCGACTACCCCATGGTGCGCGGGCATGGGCGCGCCGGGCGGGCTAGATTGTGTGCGGCACAAGGCCAATCACGGGACCCGAAGGAGAGATCATGAACAATGCCCTGCTTGTCGACCGCATCGACGGGGAGAACCGCCTTGTCATCCGCCCCATCGACCGGCGCGAACCGGGTCCGGGGGAGGTACGGTACCAGGTGCATGCCATCGGCCTGAACCGGGCCGATCTTCTGTACCTGCATGGGGGGCATTACACGCAGACCAGCTTTCCCAGCCGCATTGGCTTCGAGGCGGCTGGCATCGTCGATGCCGTGGGGCCCGGCGTCACGTCCGTGAAGGTCGGCGACCGGGTCAGCGCCATGCCGTTCGGCGACCCGGCCTATAGCGTGGGCGGTGAATTCGCCATCACCCCGGAACCCTTCATCGCCCCCTGGCCGGAAGGCTATTCGGCGGTGGAGGCGGCGGGCGCCTGGATGCAGTACCTGACGGCCTATTTCCCGCTGAAGGAGATTGCCGCCGCCGGTCCCGGTGACGCCGTGCTGGTCACCGCTGCATCCAGCAGCGCCGGGCTTGGCGCCATCCAGATCGCCCGCCTGCTGGGCGCCACCGTGCTGGCCAGCACGCGCAGCGCGGCCAAGGCCGATTTCCTGCGCCAGGCCGGGGCCGACCATGTCATCGTGATGGACCAGGGCGATGTGGCCGGCCAGATCCGGGCGGCCACGGGCGGCCAGGGCGTCCGCATCGTCTATGAGGCGGTGGCCGGCGATTTCTTCCATCAATATGCCGAGGCGCTGGCGCCCGGTGCGATGATCTTCGTCTATGGCGCCATGGGCGGGTCGCCCACCATCGATTGCCCCATCGTGCCGCTGATCCGCGTGGCGGCACAGATCCATCTTTATTCCCTGATCAACCAGTTGCGCGATCCGGGTGCTGTGGAGCGGTCGCGCGCCTTCGTGGCTGCGGCCATGGCGGATGGGCGCATCCGCCCCGTCATCGACCGGGTCTTCCCCTTCGAACAGGCGCTGGACGCCTATGCCTACATGGACAGCGGCGCGCAGAAGGGCAAGATCGTCATGCAGACCCGCTACGGCTGAGGCGGCGGGCCGCTGCCCCGCCCGTTTTCCCGTCGCCGTCCGCTTATCCGGCCAGTGACAGAAACCGCGCGGAATGCAGGTCCAGCGCATTGTCCACCCAGCCTTGCAGCCGCGGGCTGACCAGCCGGCGGCTGGACTGGCGCATGATGGGGATCATGGGCATGTCGGCCATGGCCAGCCGTTCCGCCGCCGCCAGCCTTTCATGGAACTGGCCGATGGTCACGGACTGGTCCACATCCGCCATCGCCCGGTCGAAGGCGGGGTTGACATAGCCCGGCCCTACCGTATTGGCGCGTGAGCGCAGCAGGTTCAGATATTCCGTCACCAGCCCCACGGCCCAGGTGATGCGCACGATGTCCGGATAGGAATGTTCCTTCATCCGGCCGACCACGACCTTGAATTCCTGGTTGGCCAGGGTGGTCCGCACGCCCAGAACCTGTTGCCACATGGCGGCGACGGCGACCGCCACCTGACGGTTCAATTCGTTGGTGTTGTAGAGCAGTTCCAGCGACAGCGGCCTGCCGGGACCATATCCTGCCCGTGCGTAGAGGGCGCGGGCGGCGGCGATGCGGTCGTTGTCGGCCAGCCCGGCCCAGCCGGCCTGCGGCGGGTTGTACCCGGCCAGCCCCTCCGGCGTCATGGAAAAGGCCGGCAGTTCCCCGCCCCGCGTGATCTTCTCCACGATGGTCCGCCGGTCGATGGCCATTGACAGGGCTGTGGCCAGATCGGGATTGTCCTTCCAGGGCGCGCGGGTCAGGTTGGGGATCAGGAAGAAGGTGCTGGCCCGATAGGCCAGGCGCAAACTGTCGGCCAGATGGGTGCGCGCCCAATCCAGTTGGGTGGGCGGCACCTCCTTGGTGGCCACCAGTTCGCCGGCCCGGAACCGTTTCAGCTCGGTCTGCAGATCCTCCGTCACATGATAATTGACGCCGGCGACGCGCAGGGCCGCCGCACCGTGGTAATGCGGGTTCGCCGTCAGCGCGTAATGGCTTTGCGGCACGGCTGCCGCCAGGGTGAAGGCGCCGTTGCCGACCAGCCGGCCCGGCTGTACAAAGCTGTCGCCATGGGCGGCCAGCGACGGCCGGTGCAAGGGGCACAGCACCCAATAGGCGGTATAGACGGTCAGGTCCGGCTTGGGATGTTCCAGGGTCACCTGCAAGGTGCGGTCGTCCAGTGCCGCCACCCCCAGGCTTTCCGGCGGGGCGCCGTTCTGCAGGATGGGCAGGGCGTTGCGGATGGGCGCCACCCATTCGGGCAGGCCCAGCCGCGTGGCCGGCGTCACGGCCCGCCGCCAGGCGAAGACGAAATCGTCGGCCGTGACGGGGCTGCCGTCGGACCAGCGGGCATCGGCGCGCAGGTGGAAGGTCCAGGTCAGGCCGTCAACGCTGGTTTCCCAGCGCTCTGCGACGCCGGGCGCCACGCTGCCATCGGCGGCAAAGCTGGTCAGCCCCTCCCACAATTCGATGAACAGGGCGCCCGCCACGATGGTCGTGGACCGGTGCGGGTCCAGCGTGTCCACTTCCGGCCCCAGGCCGATATCCAGCACGGGCCGGCCGGCGGCCGGTGCCGTTCCGGCCGCCAGCAGGGGCAGGGACGCGGCCGTGGCGATCAGGGTGCGGCGGGTGATGCGGCGCTGGGGCAAGGGTCCGGCCTCTTCCATTCTTCCTCGTGGCAGGACAGGGTGGCCGGTCGGTGGGGCCCTGTCGAGGGGGGTGATCGGACCCATCATCGAAATCCCGCCCCGCCCGTGCCGCGGGCCCGCCACAAAGCATGGTCACGGTATGGCTGTACGCCCGGCGGATCGGGCGGTTTGAAAGGGAGCGGCCGACCGGAAACAGGAACGGCGGCCGGATGGGGATGAAACGCTGGTTGGCGGCTTTGGCCGCGATGGGGTCCATGCTGGTGGCGGGCCAGGTGCTGGCCGGGTCCGTCACGCTTTATTCGCAGCCCGGTTTCCGGGGCGACCGCATCACCATCACGCGCGATGTGGACTCGCTGACCAAGCTGCCGCCCTGGAACGATCGTGCGCGGTCGCTGGTCGTGCATTCCGGAACCTGGGAAATCTGCAAGAACAAGCGGTATGACGATTGCCGCACGCTTGTCGGCGGCGCGCGGGTGGCCGACACGGCCGAGGTGAAATATCTGCGCGGCGGCATCACCTCCCTGCGCGAGGTGGGGCGCAGCCAGCCACGGGACGACGGGCGCGGCCATGATCATTGGGCGTGGAACCCGCCGCCCGGTCCGCCACCGCCACCGCCGCGCCACCGCGATGACGACATCATCTGGAACGGGCCGGGCGGCGGGGCCGCCGGCCCCGTTTCCAGCCGGCCGCAGAATGCCTGCCAGACCCAGGTGGAGCGGGCCTTCCAGCAGCGCTACGGCTTCCGTGCCCGCACCGAATTCTCCGGCAGCAGCGTGGAAGGCACCATCTGGTGGGATGGGCAGCCCTGGCGCTACCGCTGTGCCGGCGGGCAGACCAATATCTGGCGCTGACGGCGTTTCAGGTGGCGGGGGCGAAGACCCGCGCCACCTCGCCGGGCGACAGCAGCCGCCATTCCCCTTCCGCCAGCCCGTCCAGCCGCAGGGCGCCGATGGAAACGCGATGCAGCGCCTCCACATGGTTGCCCACGGCCGCGAACATGCGCCGGATCTGGTGGTAGCGCCCCTCGCTGATGGTCAGCCGCGCCCGCGTTTCCCCCAGCGCTTCCAGCGTGGCGGGAAGCAGGGGCGTCTTCTCCGATTTCAGCATCAGGGTGCCGGACGCGAACATACCGGCCTCCTCCCCCGTCAGGGGGCGGGCCAGTTCGGCTTCGTACACCTTGGGCACATTGGCCTTGGGTGAGATGATCCGGTGCAGCAACTGCCCGTCATCGGTCAGCAGCAGCAGCCCGGTCGTATCCCGATCCAGCCGGCCGACGGGTGCCATGATGGGATTGCGGTACTGGAACCGTTCCGGCAGCAATTCATAGACCACCCGGCCCGGATCGCTGGTGGAGCAGGTATAGCCGGCGGGCTTGTGCAGCATCAGCACCGACCCCTGCGGCGGGTCCAGCGCTTCTTCATCGATGCGGATGTCGGCGTGGTCCGCCTTGTCCCCGTCGGACAGCATCGTGCCGTCGGCCCGTGTCACACGGCCGGCGCGCAGCAGCATCTTCACGTCGCGCTGGCTGCCATAGCCCAGGTTGGCGATCAGGCGGACAAGACGCATGGGAATGTTCCTGCGGGTTGGATCAGGGTGCCGGAGACAGGACCGGAGCGGGTCAGGCGGGGTCTTCCAGCGTCTCGTCGGGCTTCAGCCACCAGGAGGCCTCGGCCAGCTTGCCTTCGAACAGTTCCAGCATGGGGCGCTTGATCTTGTCGATCAGCGGCCAGTCGTGGGTGGCCACGATGCAGGTTGTACCCTGCTTGTTCAGTTCGATGAACAGCCGCATGATCTTCATCGACATGTCGCGGTCGATATTGCCCGTCGGCTCGTCCGCGATGATCAGTTGCGGGCTGGTGATCACGGCGCGCGCGATGGCGACAAGCTGCTTCTGTCCGCCCGACAGGGTCGGGGGCAGGGCGTCCAGCTTGTCGGCCAGCCCCACCCATTCCAGAAGCTCGCTGACCGCCTCGCGCGTGTGCTTTTCCCCCTGCCCGGCGATGCGCAGCGGCAGGGCCACATTGTCGAAGACGCTCATATGATCCAGCAGGCGGAAATCCTGGAACACCACGCCGATGCGGCGGCGCATGTCGGGCAGTTGTTCCCGCGGCACCTTGGACAAGGGTTCCCCGAACAGGGTGATCAGCCCGCGCGACGGCCTTTCCGACAGGTAAAGCAGCTTCAGCAGGCTGGACTTGCCAGCGCCGGTCGGTCCCGTCAGGAAATGGAAGGATCCGGGCGCCAGTTCGAAGCTGAGGTCGCGCAATACCTCCGGCCCGTTGCCGTAGCGCAACCCGACATTCTCGAAACGGACCAAGCGCCCATCCTCCCTTCAAGAACGAAGCCGGTCCCGGCCGACGGGACCGGCTTCGTCATTTCCGTTTCCGGCCCTTGCGCGGGGGTGGTGTGGGGGCCTCCTCCCGCGCGGGTTCCGGGACCAGATCCTTTCAGGAACAGCCCGCACCCACCGCTTCCAGATTGCCGCCGGCACCGTCACGCACCGGCACCAGGCCCACCTTCTCGAACGCGGCCAGCGTTTCGTCGGCCCAGGCCTTCAGGTCGGTCAGGCCGCCATGGCCGGTCCAGACATCGATGCCGAACCGCTTTTCCAGGTCGACTTCCGTCATCTTCAGCGCGTCGCGGACGGAGATCAGCTCACGCTCCAGCAGGTTCCAGATATCGCTTTCACAGCGCTTCATGGTGACCATATGGACGCCCATGCCCTGGAACGCCTTCAGCCGCTTGAAGCCGGGATCGTTCTCATAGGCGGCGAAGCCACCCGACACCTCGTTCAGCACGACATAGCGGCGGCCGACGGGCAGCCACTCGCTCTTGTCGAAACTGTACTGGATCAGCCCGCGCGCATCCTCGATGGCCTGACCCTCGGCCTTGGTGGTCACGACAAGGTCGATGGGGGGCGAGTTGCGGCGGCGCAGCAGAGAGCCGGCGTTGCGCGCTTCCGCCCAGGAGAACAGCTCGGCCGCGACATTGGCGCCGACATCGATGACATAGCCGCCTTCCAGGACCGTGCGGCCGAACTCGTCCCAATATTTGATGGCCAGGTTGGGGTCGGTGGAGCTCTTGACCTTGGTCAGGTCCTCGCCGATGCCCAGTTCCTTCACATTGTGGAACAGGCGGCCAAACTTGGACCGCTGGTTCAGGCTGTCGCTGTCCGCGGCCGCCAGCTTGACCGGCACGCCCTTCTGCTCGTGCTGGAGCACCAGCATCTGGGCCGTCAGGGTCTTGCCCTGTCCACCCGTCTTCGCCATCGAGATGAAGGTCCGCGTCATGCCAATCGTCTCCTGCGCCCAGCCTTAAAATCACAAGGCGGAGGCGGTTCCCGGCCCTTGTGCCGACCCGACGCCCCCGCAGCGCGGAATCGTTACCTGTTTTCCCGTTGCCCTTCAATGCCGCCGGGTGGGTGACAGCGATTTTCACCGCCGATGTCGCCCTGTCGCCATGATGGCGGCTTTTTGCATGGCTTCGAAGGTCATATATCTATTAATAGCTACTAATATTTATTTTATCGAATGATACGCTTTTTAAGAACTTTAAATCAGCGGGGTGGGGACATGTGGAGGTCGGTGTCGGCATATTTACCGGGCCCGGGAATTGTGCTGGTCCGGTTGCGATTTCTGGTGGCTTTTCTGTTGCTGGGTGGGTTGCTGGCGGGTTGTGCCGCCCAACTGGCGCCGGCCTACAGCCCCGCCCTGGTCCAGGGCTTGCAGACCCTGAATCAGCAGGCCATGCAGCTTTTCGCGCAGACCGCGGGCGGGGTGCCGCAGGCCACCTTCCAGAAGCGGGAGGAGACCTATACCGCCCTGATCGGACAGGCCACCGCCCTGGCCAATCTGGCCAGGGCCCGGCCCGATCCGGCGGGGCTGCCGAAATTCGTGGAATCGAAGCTCAAGGACTGGACGAAGGTGCAGACCTTCGCCGCCCCGACGGGCGACATCCTGACCAAGATTGCCAACGACTTTTCCATGATGCGGCAATCCGATCAGCAGGCGGGGCTGAGCCTGGAGGAGGCGCGGCTTTTCCAGAATGGCTTCAGCATCGATGTCCAGCAGGCGCTGATGTACGAGAACGCATTAAATCGTGACCAGTAACGAGGGGGGTGTGTGATGGCCTATTTTGACGTGGGTGCCTTGGTCACCCAGATCACCAACGAGGCAACCGCCATCGTGGGCAAGGATATCAAGCTCGTGGCGGGCTTTTCCGAACAGCAGTTGGAGGGGTTGGCAGCACAGGCCGCCCTGCTTGCCGACGGCATCGCCACGGGGCGTATCCGCCCCGCGCTTCAGGATTACTTTCTCGATAGTCTGAAACAGAGTGCGGCCAATTTGCTGCGGGTGCTGGTCGGCGTCGTGCTGGTCACCCTGGAAAAGCTCTGGAACGCTGTCGTCGGGGCGCTGTGGGACGCCTTGTCGAAGGCGACGGGCCTCGGCTTCATCGCCCCGCTCTGGGGTGCCTCCGGCTTGGCCAAATGATCGTTCCCGTGATGGGCCGTCCGGCCGCGACGCCCTGACGCTTGACGCAGCGCGTCATTCTGGAGTACCCGAACCCCCGTTGGGGAGTAGCTTCCGGTCTGGAAGGCCGGGATCGCGTCAACATACTTGTCCGGTTTGCCGGGCATGGCGCGATCAGCAGTTTGGATATCTGCCTAGCAAGACCAGCGCGCTTCATCGTCCGCACCGGCCGGGCGAATGGACGTGCTGTGTGTCCTGCCCGGTGGATTGCCCGTGATGACCCCCGCTGCCATTGCCATCCTGTCCTTCAGCATGTCGGCCGACGCCTTCGCCGCATCCATCGGCCGTGGTGTCGCACATCGCCCCTCCGTCCCGATGGCCCTGCGCCATGGGCTGGTGTTCGGTGTGATCGAGGCGCTGACCCCGTTGCTGGGCTGGACGTTGGGCATGGTGGCTGCCGGCTTCGTGGAGGCGATCGACCATTGGATCGCCTTCGGCCTGCTGGTCCTGGTCGGCGGCCGCATGGTCTGGGAGGCCATGGCCCGTGGCGAGGAAGGGCCGGGCGGGGATCAGCCGCTGCATGATGTCGCGGCCCGGACAGGGCGGGCAGGGGCGCTGGCGCTGGTCGCCACGGCCGTCGGCACCAGCATCGACGCCGCCGCCGTGGGGGTCAGCCTGGCCTTCCTGGAGGTCAATATCCTGGTCATTGCCCTGTGCATCGGTGCGGCCACCTTCGCCATGTCGACCATCGGCATGCTGGTGGGCCGGGTCGTGGGCGGTCGCCTGGGCCGTATCGCCGAGATTGTCGGCGGCATCGCCCTGGTGGGCCTGGGCACCAAGATCCTGCTGGAACATCTGGGCATGCTGGCCGGCGGCTGATCCGCCGGCGGCCTGCCGGGTGACGGGCGTGCATCAAGCTTCCATTGGCGAATTCCATTGGCAATCCATGCGGGCGGCCCCACATTGGATGCCTGTCGTTGAAGCCGGGAGGATGTAAGCCCCGTGACCCAGAATGCACGCCCCGCACCCCACCGCCGCTGGCGGCGGCTTGCCGCGGGGGTGGCGCTGTCGGCCCTGACGGTTGCCGCCGCGATCTTTCCCGCCGCCGCCCGCGTCTTCGATCCGGAGACCTTCACGCTGAAGAACGGGATGCAGGTGGTGGTGGTGAACAATCCCCGCGCGCCCGTGGTCAGCCACATGGTCTGGTACAAGGTCGGGTCCGCCGACGAGGACCCGGGCAAGTCCGGGCTGGCCCATTATCTCGAACATCTGATGTTCAAGGGCACGGCCAAGATGAAGCCGTCGGAATTCTCCCGCACGGTGGCCCGCAATGGCGGGCGCGACAACGCCTTCACCTCCTACGACTATACCGCCTATTTCGAGAATATCGCCCGCGACCGGCTGGAACTGGTCATGGGGATGGAGGCGGACCGTATGGTCAATCTGCGCCTGACGGACGCCATCGTCCTGCCGGAACGCAAGGTGATCCAGGAGGAACGGCGCCAGCGCACCGAGAACGAGCCCGCATCGCGCCTGTACGAGCAGCTTTACAGCCTGCTGTTCGTGCATCACCCCTATGGCACGCCGATCATCGGCTGGATGCACGAGATCGAGCAGTTGACCACTCAGGATGCGCTTGATTTCTACAAGCGGCATTACGCGCCCAACAATGCCATCCTGGTCGTGGCCGGTGACATCACGGCGGCCGAACTGAAGCCGCTGGCCGAGAAGACCTATGGCAAGATCAGGCCAGCCGAGGATATCCCTGCCCGCGTCCGCGTGACGGAACCCCCGACGGAGGGCGCGCGCCGCATCACGCTTTCCGACGATCAGGTTCGCCAGCCCAACTGGACCCGCCTGTGGAAGGCCCCCAGCTACAATGCCGGGGACACCCGCCTTGCCCACGCGCTGGAGGTGCTGGAGACGGTTCTGGCCGACGGGGCGACCAGCCGGCTTTACCGGTCGCTGGTGGTGGAACAGAAGGTCGCAGCCGGGATCAGCCTTTTCTACAATCCCTATGCCCTGGACCTGGGAACCGTCGGCATCTCCGCCACGCCGGCCCCGGGGCAGGAGGTGGAGGCGCTGGAAAAGGCCATCGATGCCGAACTGGCCCGGCTGCTGAAGGACGGGGTGACGCCGGCAGAGGTGCAGTCCGCCAAGGTGCGCCTGCGCCGTGACGCCATCTTCGCCCGCGACAGCCTGCAGGGGCCGGCCTATGCCTTCGGCGTCGCGCTGACCACGGGGCAGACGGTGGCGGATGTGGAGGCCTGGCCCGACCGGATCGATGCCGTGACCGTGGAGCAGGTGAACGAGGCGGCCCGCACCGTCCTGGGCCGGGACAACCATGCCACCGGCATCCTGCTGCCGGGCGCCGTCACGGCCGAGGCCGCCGCCGCGCCGCCGGCCGGCGCCCCCGCCAGCAACCAGGGGACCATCCAATGATTGCCCGGATGATGATGCAAAGGACCGCCGCCCTGCTGCTGACGGCTGCGGCCCTGCTGTTTGCCGCCCTGCCCGCCGCCGCCATCGATATCGAAAAGGTGGTCAGCCCTGGCGGGGTGGAGGCCTGGCTGGTCCGCGACACCAAGAACCCGATCATCGCCATGCAGTTCGCCTTCCAGGGCGGTACGGAACGCGACCCGGCCGGCAAGCTGGGCCTGGCCATCATGGCGGCCAGCACCCTGGATGAAGGGGCAGGCGAGCTCGATTCCCAGGCCTTCCAGGGCAGGCTGGACGACAATTCCATCCAGTTGGCGTTCAGCGCCGGCCGTGACGGCTTCGTGGGTCGCGTGACGACGCTGGTGGAAACCAAGGACACGGCGTTCGACCTGCTGCATCTGGCGCTGACCCGCCCGCGCTTCGACCCGGATGCGATCGAACGGCTGCGGGGCCAGTTGCTGGCCAGCCTGCGCCGGTCGCAGGCCGATCCCAGCTATTGGGCGCAGCTTGCCTTTGGCGACACAGTGTTCCCGGGCCATCCCTATGGCCTGCCCCAGCGCGGCACGCCGGAAACGCTGGCCGCCATCACGCGCGAGGATCTGGTGGAATTCGCCCGCACGCGCTTGGTGCGCGACGGGTTGAAGGTGGCTGTTTCGGGGGATATCACCGCCGCCGAACTGGCGCCCCTGCTTGACCGGCTGTTCGGTGAACTGCCGGCCAGTGCCACCCTGGCGCCCGTGGCGGACACGGTGCCGGCGGCCCCCGGCAAGACCATCCTGGTGCCCCGCCCCATCCCGCAGACGGTCATGATCATGGCCCATGCCGGCCTGGACCGGTCCGATCCCGACTGGTATGCGGCCAGCATCCTCAATTATGTCCTGGGCGGCGGTGGTTTCTCTTCCCGTCTCATGGACGAGGTCCGGGAAAAGCGCGGCCTGACCTATGGTATCGGGTCCGGCCTGGTCAGCTACGACCATGCCAACCTGATCACGGTCAGCGGGTCCACCGTCAATGAAAAGGCGGCCGAGGCCCTCAGCGTCACGAAGGAGATATGGGCCGACGTGGCACAGAACGGCATCACGCAGGAAGAACTGCGCGATGCCCAGACCTATATGACCGGTTCCTTCCCGCTGCAATTCACCAATAATGGTGCCATTGCCGGCCTGCTGCTGCAGGTGCAGCGGGACAATCTGGGTATCGATTATCTGAACAAGCGCAACGACCTGCTCAACGCCGTGACGCTGGCCGATGTCCGCCGCGTGGCGGCCCGCCTGCTGGACCCGGCCAGGCTGACCACCATCCTGGTGGGCCAGCCGGCGGGCGTGACGGCCGACGGCACGCTTTACAATTGACGCCCCTCAGCCGCCGCGACCGACGGTCGACATGGTTGACCATCGGTCGCGGCGGCGACCCGCCGTCACTTCGCCCCCTGCGCGCTCCCCTCGATCGCCTGGCCGGCGCTTTTTATGTCCTTGCCCACGCCTTCGACCGTGTTGCAGGCGGAAAGCGACAGGGCGGCGAGGGTCAGCGATGCGATGATCAGGGCGTGTTTCATTGGCGTATCCATGGTTCAGGGACTATCAATCCCAGGTAACCCCTTTATCGCAAAACCGGGCCCGCATGTCCAAACCGCCAAAAGTCAAGGAAGCGAAAGTCAGGGTGGATCAGGCTTTGGTCGATCGGGGTCTGGCGGAAAGCCGGTCCAGGGCGCAGGCCCTGATCCTGGCGGGGCTGGTCTATGCCGATACGCGCCGCATCGACAAGGCCGGGGACACGGTGCCGGAAAGCCAATCCCTGCATGTGAAGGGCCAGGACCATCCCTGGGTCAGCCGGGGTGGCCTGAAACTGGTCAAGGGGCTGGATCATTTTGCAATCGATCCGACTGGTTTCACGGGCGTCGATGTCGGCGCCTCCACGGGTGGGTTCACCGATGTGCTGCTGACGCGCGGGGCCGCGCGTGTCTATGCGGTGGATGTGGGGCACGGCCAACTGGCCTGGAAACTGCGGGAGGACCCGCGCGTCACCGTGCTTGAAAAGACCAACGCCCGGCATCTCACCGCGGAGATCATTCCCGATCCCGCCGACATCGTCGTCTGCGATGCCAGTTTCATCGGGCTGGAAACGGTGCTGCCCGCCGCCATGGGCCTGACGCGGCCGGGCGCCTTTCTGCTGGCCCTGATCAAGCCGCAGTTCGAGGTGGGCAAGGGACGGGTCGGCAAGGGCGGTGTCGTGCGGGAGCCGGAACTGCACCAGGAGGTCTGTGACCGCATCCAGGCATGGCTCGCCGCGCAGCCCGGCTGGACCGTGCTGGGCATCACTGAAAGCCCGATCACGGGGCCGGAAGGCAACAAGGAATTCCTGATCGCCGGCCGGCGGGACGCCTGATCGGCATCGGCGCTTTCGGGTCGCGCGCCATGGGCATCGCCGGCGCGCACCGCGCATGAAAAACCCCGCCACCTTGGAAAGGTGGCGGGGTTCGCGCCCCTTATTGTCAGGCCAACGGTCAGTTCGTCGTCGTTGCCGTTGCCGTCGCGGTGCTCGTGGCGGTCGGGGGACCAGCCTCGTCATCGCCGCCGCCGATCGTGGCGGCAATCACGCCGGCCGCGGCCACGGCGGCAACACCGGCCATCGGGATCAGGTTGCCCGACGCGAAGAAGGAGGCCTTGTTGGCGCCCGCGGCCGCGCCGCTGACGCGCGGTGCATCGGTGGCGGGGGCCGTCGGCGCGCTGGTCGGGGCCGACTGGGCAAAGGCGCTGACCGGGGCCGCCACCAGGGCGGCGGCCAGCAGCAGGGAGGTCGTAAGACGGGTCATCGTCAGTTTCCGTTGAAAGTCAAGAAGCGCCCCTGGGCATTAGGTTAACGTCCCAAGGGGTGTAAGGGGAAGAGGAAACCCCGTGACCAATTCAACGGGTCGGATATGCGGGAAGAGACATTGCCCCCAGTCAGGCGGGGGCTGTGGCCAGTTGCCGGCAGATATTGGCCACCAGGATCTGGCGGGCCCGCTCCACGATGTCGTCCATGCTGGGCGTGCGCACGAACATCTTGCTGGCCCGCAGGCGCAACTCGTCCGTGGTGGGCAGGTGCGGCAGATGGATGTTGGCCACCAGCGCTTCGACCCGCACCTTGGCGCTTTCGCTGGCCTGACGCACCCGCTCCTCGATCTCCGCCAGGGTCGGCGTGTGGGCCAGCGCCTCGCGGACCTGGGCTGTCAGCTTGTCCACCTGAAAGCTGGCGGCAAGCTGGGCGGCGGCGGCCTCGATCACCTTGGTGCCCAGGCGCTGCTCATTGCGCACCACCGAGGCCGGCGGCTCATGCACGTCCCACACCAGGCGCAGCGCCTGCAGGGCCTTGATGATGTAATAGGAGGTATCGACCTCCCACCAGCGGAAGCCCTGGCGGGCGGCGGACTGGTAATGGTGGTGGTTGTTGTGCCAGCCCTCGCCCATGGTTGCGATGGCCAGGGCCCAGTTGTTGCGGCTGTCGTCGCCCGTCAGGTAACGCGGGCGGCCCAGCACATGGGCCAGCGAATTGATGCAGAAGGTGGCATGGTACAGCGCCACTGTGCTCCACAGGAAGCCGACCACCAGCCCCGACCAGCCGAACAGCGCCCAGGTGGCGAAGCCCAGCAGCACGGGCGGCACATAATAATGCCGGTCCAGCCAGACCAGTTCGGGATATTTGGTCAGGTCGCCGATGGCGCGGTAGTCGGCCTTGTCGTGCTTTGCCGTGAAGATCCAGCCGACATGGGCATAGAAGAAACCCTTGTGCCGCGGCGAATGCACGTCATGGACCGTGTCGGAATATTTATGGTGGTGCCGGTGCGTGGCGGCCCACCACAGGGCGCCGCGCTGGGCCGAGCTTTGCGCCAGGAAGGCCAGCAGGAACTGCACGACCCGGCCGGTCTTGTAGGAACGGTGGGAGAAATAGCGGTGATACCCGCCCGTGATGCCGAACATGCGGGCACCGTAGAGAACCAGCGCCAGCACCACATCCTGCCATGCCACACCGGTCCAGATGGCGCCCAGGCAGGCGACATGGACCAGGATGAACGGGATCATGGAGGCGTAGTTGATCTTTTCGTCCAGGGGCTTTGCGGCCAGAGGCTTCGCGTTCAGGGAAGGTGTCGCCGGCGGGGAGTTCTGCCGGCCGGTATCCAACGGTGCGGTCACGGGGTGTCGGGCTCCAAAAACAGCAAGGGATGTCTTATAGCATGCCGTGGGCGTCAACCCTCGGGACAAATTCACGCGGGCATGCAGGCCGGGCCCCGTGGCCGGCGGTTCTTATGGTCAGGTCGGGTCCGTCACGGCCGCCGCTGCCGCCAGCCCGTGCCCGCCCAGCGGAACGGTTTCGGACCGGCTGTCGAACCCGGCGATCAGCGGCCGCCCGCGGGCGATGGCGGCCTGCACGGCCGGCAGCTTCAGGCTGGCGGCATGGCTTTCCCGGCTGTCCCAGGCCTCGGTGATCCAAAGGGCGTCGGCATGCGCCGGGTCGGCCGCGATGATATAGGACAGGCAGCCGGGCATGCCGCCCGTACCCTCCAGCAGGATGGCGGCCAGTTCGTCGCGCTTGCCCGGGGCCGCGATCATGCGGCCGATCAGACCATACATTCCTTGATCTCCCTTGTGTCCTGGCAGGGTTTGCTGGGCGGCCGCACCGGGGGCCAGGGCGAACAGCATGCCCGCCGCCATGAAGGCGCGCCTGTCGGGCAAGGCGGGCCGGTCCCGTGGCGGGGTGGGGATGTCGTCCGGTGCCATGGCTGGTGTCCTGTGCGATCGGAGGGCTGACAGATGCCGGCCCAGCATAGGTCCGCCCCTATCAATCCGGCCAGCGCCGATGCTGCCACATCCATTGTCCGGGTTGTTCGCGCACCCATTCGCCCAGCAGCGCATTCACCTGGGCCATGGCGTCCAGCGTGTCTGCCCGTGCATCGCCCGTGCGACGGAACATCAGGGGGGGCAGGGCTTCCACCCGGAACCGGGCCGGTCCCAGCCGCGTGACGCGGATCGGCACGGCCGGCGCGTCATAGCGCAGGGCCAGGTCGGCCAGCACGGTGCCCGTATGCGCCTGCCGGCCCAGAAAGGGCAGGGCCGGCCCCTCGTTCAGCTTCTGGTCCACCAGAAGCCCGACATGGCCGCCGGCCCGGATGGCGGCCATCAGGCCGCGTGCCGCCTCCCGCCCCTTGGGTACCATGGTGCCACCCAGCGGCGCGCGGGCGCGGGCCAGCATGTCGGCCACGAACGGGTTGTTGGGCTTGCGGAACACATAGGTCAGGTCCAGGCCCAGCCGGGCGCAGGTCATGGCGCACAATTCCCAGTTGGCGAAATGACCCGTGAAAACGATGCCCGGCCGCCCGTCATCGACCAGCGCCCGCAGATGTTCCGCCCCCAGCAGTTCGACATGGGCGTCGTATCGGGCGGCGATGCGGTCCAGATGGACATATTCGGCGAAGGTGCGGCCCAGATTGTCCCAGGCCTGCGTGATGATGGCGTCGATGCCGGCCGGTTCCAGATCGGGCAGGGCATGGGCGATGTCGCGGCGCATGCGGCGCGAGCGGGAAAGAAGCGGCCCCAGCCGGCGCAGCAGACCGCCGCCCAGGCCGGAGGCCCGCTCCACCGGCACAATCCGCATGGCGCGGATGAACAGCCACACCAGCGCCGCCTGCAGGCGGTACCCGATCAGGCGGTCGAACCGGCGACGCAGCCGGCTATGCCTGGCCATCGCCTGCCCCCGTTTCCAGCCGGTCCAGCAGGCGTTCCACCGCGTCCGGATCGTCCCAGTCCAGGGCGACGGGCAGGGCGGTGATCCCTGTCCGCAGGCCGGGGGGCAGGCGCATGGCGTCCTTTTCCGTTGTCACAAGGATGGCGTCCCTTTCATGCGCGCGGCGGGACAGCATCTCCAGCGCCGCTGCGTCATACACATGATGGTCGGGGAATGAATGTTCTTCCACCACCTGCGCGCCGATGCCGCGCAGGGTGGCAAAGAACTTCCCCGGCCGGCCGATGCCGGCGAAGCCCAGCACGCGCCGGCCGGCCAGGGCGATGGCTACGGCAGGGTCCGGCCGCAGCCGCGCCGTCAGCACAGCGCATTCACCGCCGGCGGCACGGGCGGCGTCCAGCCCCGGCCCCTCCCCGATGACCACCAGTGCATCGGCCCGCGCCATGCCCGCCGCCACGGGTTCGCGCAACGGGCCGGCGGGGATCAGGCGGCCATTGCCGAAGCCGCTGGCGCCATCGACGACGATCAGTGACAGATCCTTGCGCAGTCCCGGATTCTGGAAGCCGTCATCCATGACCACGACCTGAAGCCCGGTCCCTGCCATCGCGCGGGCCGCGGCCACCCTGTCGCGGCCGATCCAGGCCGGGTTGCGGGCTGCCAGCAGCAGGGGTTCGTCCCCCACGTCGCCGGCGCCGTGCCGTCCGGGGTCCACGGCGACGGGACCCGGCAGCCGGCCCCCATGCCCGCGTGACAGCGATGCCGCCGCCAGGCCGCGCGCCCGCAGCCGGGTCACCAGATCGATGACCACGGGTGTCTTGCCGCTGCCGCCGGCCACCAGGTTGCCGACGCACAGCACGGGCACGGACGCTGTGCGTGGCTTTGTCCGCCAGGCCCGCCACGCCGCACCGGCCCGCCACAGCAGGGCAAGGGGCGCCAGCAGGGTCGCAGCGGCCCCCGGCGGTTCGTACCAGAAGGAAGGTGTCCGCATCAGCCGATCCCCGCCTCGGCCAGAAGCGGGTCCAGCGCTGCCATCACCCTGTCCGCGGCCTGGGCATTCCGCCGGGCCACGGCCAGGGCGGCATCCGCCCGGGTCTGCCGGACCGTTGCGTCGGACAGCAGCCCCGCCACGGCCGGTGCGATGCCGGCCGGGCCGTCCACCTCCATCAGCCCGCCCTCGGCCTGCATGGCCTGCGTCACCTCGGCGAAGTTGAACATGTGGGGTCCGTGGATCACGGCGCTGCCCAGCAGGGCCGGCTCAATGGGATTGTGTCCGCCGACCGGCATGAAGGACCCACCCATGACGGTCACTGGCGCCAGCCGGAAGACCAGCCCCATCTCGCCCAGCGTATCCATCAGATAGACGGCGTCCCCCGGCCCCGGCAGGTCACCCGCGCGGCGGCGGGCGAAGGGCAGGGCGTCGGCGGCGGTGAGCAGGCCCGCCACCGCTTCCCCCCTGTCCGGGTGGCGGGGCACCAGCAGCAGCAAGGCTGCCGGCAGCCGGGTGCGCAGCGCCTGCTGGGCGGCGATGGCCATCGCCTCCTCTCCCGCATGTGTGCTGGCGAAGGTCCAGACGGGCCGGTCGCCGATGGCCTGGCGCAGTGCCGCCATGGCCTCGTCCGCGGCGGGCAGCGGCGCGCTTGAATATTTCAGGTTGCCGATGGCCCGGCAATCCGCGATGCCCAGGCGGTGCAGCCGTTCGGCCTCCACCGCCGTCTGGGCCAGCGCCAGGCGAAAAACGCGCAGCAGCCGCCGGGCCGTGTGCGGCACACGCCGCCAGTTCATGAAGCTTTTCTGCGACAGCCGGGCATTGACCAGGGCGCAGGGAATGGCGCGGTCGCGGATGCCGGCCAGCAGGTTGGGCCAGAATTCCGATTCGATCCACAGCACAAGGTCGGGGCGCCAATGGTCCAGGAAGCCATCCACCGCGGCGGGCAGGTCCACCGGCACATACTGGTGAAAGGCCGCCGGTCCCGGCAGCCGCCTTTCCATCAGTTCGGCCGATGTCACCGTGCCCGTGGTGACCAGCACCGACAGGCCCGGCCGGCCGGCCAGCAACCGTTCCACCAGCGGCAGCACGGCCAGCGCCTCCCCCACCGAGGCCGCATGCACCCAGACCAGCCGCCCGACGGGGCGCGGGCGGCGCGGCCGGCCCAGCCGTTCATGGCGGCGGGCGGGGTCTTCCTTCCCCCGCCGGGCGCGCCTGTCCAGCAGGCGGTCGATCGCGGGCCCGGCAAGGCGGGTCAGGCCACGGTAAAGGCTTTCCAGCATGAAGGGTCGGGCTGATGTTCGGTAGCGAGGTGATCATCCTACCTAGCATGCGGTCCGATCCGGCCGCCAGCATGCAGGCGCCGGATCGGACCGGGACCCGAGAAATGCCCAGCCCTTGCCCCAATCCGGCCTTGTTCGCCCAACAGGATCGCGTCCAGAAATGGTGCCGGCCCGGCCCGACAGTGCCGGCCCGCTCCCCGGATCAACATCAGGGATATCGACCCATGCGCAGTTCCCTGCCGCTCGCGGCCGTCACGGCCGTTCTTCTGGCCCTGGCGCCGGCCGGCGTGGCGCTGGCCGACCGGGACGACCATCGCGGCCGCCACGGCCATGATCGTGGGCGCGATCACGATCGGGGCCGCGGGCACGACCGGCATCATGACCGGGGCCGCAAGGACCACCGGCATGATCACCACCGGCCGGCCCCGCCGCCCAAGGTGCATTACCACCACCATCATTATCACAAGCCGTCGCCCCCGCCGCGCGTGGTGCATCGCCACTATCATCGCCCGCCGCCGCCCGTGGTGCATTACCATGTGGTCCAGCCACAGCATTGGCATGGCCATTACGGCCGTCGCTGGCACCGGATGCCTGAATTCTATGCCCTGAATGCCGGGATCGACCGGGGTCGCTGCGACCGCCGGCTGGTCGGCAACAATGTCGGCACCCTGCTGGGCGCCGTGGCCGGCGGGCTGGCCGGGTCGCAGTTCGGTGGTGGCAGCGGACAGGTGGCGGCGACGCTGGGCGGTGTGCTGGTTGGGGCGGCCATCGGCAACAGCCTGTCGGGCGGCTATGGCGCCGCCGACCATGGCTGCGTCGTGCAGACGTTCGAACGTGCCCCGACGGGCCAGCCGGTGGTCTGGCACAATCCGGACCTGAACACCCATTATACCCTGACGCCCACCCGCACCTATCAGGCCTCTCCCGGCCGCTATTGCCGGGAATATACCAGCCAGGCCGAAATCGGCGGGCGGCGCCAGTCCGTCCATGGCACCGCCTGCCGCCAGCCCGACGGCAGTTGGGAGATTGTGGGCTGATCGACCAAAGGGGCCTTGACGCGAGCGCCCGCAGGCATGACCTTATAGGCATGTGCGGGCACCTGCTGTGTGGCCCGGTCCCTCCTGTACGCGGCAGATGCCGCCTGGTAGTGGAGAATCCTGATGCGTAACGTTGCCTCCTGCTCCCGCTCCGCCGGTCTGGCCGCCCTGCTGGCCGTACCGCTGGTGGTGATGCCGGCCGCGGCGGCGGAAGCTGACCAGCCGGTGAACGGTTTCAAGCCGATCGCCCGCGAGATGACGCCCGGCGAACGTGCCGCGGCGCAGTCCTATGCCCGGCCCACCAGCGAGGTGAATGCCGCCGCCGCTCTGGCCCTGACCCAGGGCGGTAGCGGTGCCGCCAGCCGTTCCGGCGTGACCATGTCCGTGGGCGGCAACATGCCGGCCTTCAGCAGCGGCTATGGGGCCCGCCGGTCCAACCAGCTTCTGGGTGATGGACAACTCGGCTATGACGCGGAACCGTTCTATTCCAACAATCGCGGCTATTACACGCCCTATGGCTATTCCGCCGCCACGCCGCGCCTGAACTACAATGAAAGCTTCCTGCGCCACATGTATGACGGGAATATCGCCGGCCTGCCGTCGGTGTCGGCCCCGCTGCATTTCTGGGATGGCCGCCGCTGACCGGCCTTTCCCCGGATCGGTTGTGACGGGCCGGGGCGCCGCAGTCGGGCGCGGCCGGCCCGTGCCCTTCCCGGCGAATTACCATTCTTGATGGATTCACCTCGGGTTTCCGCTGTGCTAGACTCGTGCCCGGATTTTTGTTCGGCCCCGGTTTTCCGGCCGTCCTGGCGTTGGAGTTGCCACCATGGCGATGCGTGTCCGTGAGGATTATCGCGGTCTGACCGGACCCGAAAAGGCCGCCATCCTGATGCTGGCCCTGGGTGAGGAAATCGCATCCAAGCTCTTCTCGCTGATGGGCGATGATGAGATCAAGGAACTGTCCCAGACCATGGCCAACCTGGGCTCGGTCAGTTCCAACCTGGTCGAACGCCTGTTCGTGGAATTTGCCGAACAGATCAGTTCCACCGGCTCGCTGGTCGGCACCTTCGATTCAACCGAACGCTTGCTCACCAAGGTCCTGCCCAAGGACAAGGTCGACCAGATCATGGAGGAAATCCGTGGTCCCGCTGGCCGGACCATGTGGGACAAGCTGACCAATGTGAACGAGCAGGTGCTGGCCAACTACCTGAAGAACGAATATCCGCAGACCGTCGCCGTGATCATGTCCAAGATCAAGGGCGACCATGCCGGCCGCGTGCTGCAGCTTCTGCCGGAAAGCTTCGCGATGGAAGTCATCATGCGCATGCTGCGCATGGAGGCGGTGCAGAAGGAAGTCATCGACGATATCGAGCGCACGCTGCGCACCGAATTCATGTCGAACCTGGCCCGCACCAACCGCCGCGACGCGCACGAGATGATGGCGGAGATTTTCAACAGCTTCGACCGCAACACCGAAAGCCGTTTCCTGGCTGCCCTGGAAGAACGCAACCGCGACAGCGCGGAGCGCATCCGCGCCCTGATGTTCACGTTCGAGGATCTGTCCAAGCTGGACCCCAGCGGCATCCAGACCCTGCTGCGCAATGTGGACAAGCAGAAGCTGGCGACGGCCCTGAAGGGGGCGTCGGATACGCTGAAGGACCTGTTCTTCACCAACATGTCGGAACGCGCGGCCAAGATCATGCGCGAGGATATGGGCGCCATGGGGCCGGTGCGCCTGCGCGACGTGGACGAGGCGCAGATGTACATGGTCCAGCTTACCAAGGACATGGCGGCCCGCGGGGAAATCGTCATCGCCAGCGGCAAGGGCGAGGACGAACTGGTCTATTGATGCATCGATCCTGATGCAAAAATGCCAGGACCGGCCGGCGGTCCCGACAGGGGACAGAATCCCCCTTCCCAACACCCCCCGGCATGGCGCATAAAGAAGTGCAAACTCCAAGGAGCTTGCACAGTGATTTCATCCAACAATTCAAACGATGAACCGTCGGTGGAAAGCTTCGCCGACGCCGATACTGCTTATGCCCGCGTCCGGGCGCTGTATGATCAGGCCGTTGAATATCTGCGTGACCGGTTTTCAGCCTTTGCCCGTGGCGAGGATCTGGGGGGACGGGTTCGCGCCTTCTATCCCTTCGTGCAGATCCGCATCGATAGTGAGCCGCGCATCGACAGCCGGCTGGCCTATGGTTTCGTGCATGGCATGGGTACGTTCCGCACAACCGTGACGCGGCCGGACCTGTTCGATTACTATCTTCACCATCAATTGACCCTGCTGGTGAAGAACCATGGCGTCCCGCTGGAGGTCGGCGTCAGTGACACGCCCATTCCCATACAGTTCGCCTATCCGGAGGGCATGCATGTCGAAGGCGACCTGACGCCCGAGCGGCTCTACCAGCTTCGCGACCATTTCGACCTGCCCGATCTGGTCTATATGGATGACAGCATCGTGAATGGCACGCATATCACGCCGCCCGGTGCGCCGCGGCCGCTGGCCTTGTTCACGGCCCCGCGCGTCGATTACAGCCTGCATCGGCTGAAACATTACACGGCGACGAAGCCCGATCATTTCCAGAACTATGTCCTGTTCACGAACTACCAGTTCTATATCGACGAGTTCGTGCGCCGGGGCCTGGAGATCATGGAGCCGTCAGACGATCCCGCCACCCAGGCCTATCGCCGGCAGTACGAGGCGTTCATCGAACCGGGCGACCATGTCACCTGGAACCAGGCCGTGCATCCCGACCGTGGCCCGGAAGGCCAGAAGGTGGCCCGCCTGCCGCAGATGCCCGCCTATCACCTGAAGCGCCGGGACGGCAACGGCATCACCATCGTCAATATCGGCGTCGGCCCCTCCAACGCCAAGACGATCAGCGACCATATCGCCGTGCTGCGCCCGCATGTCTGGCTGATGCTGGGCCATTGCGCCGGACTGCGCGATACCCAGCGGCTGGGTGATTATGCCCTGGCCCACGGCTATGTGCGCGAGGACAAGGTGCTGGACGCCGATCTGCCCACCTGGGTGCCCGTCCCGGCCCTGGCCGAGGTGCAGGTGGCCCTGGAAGGGGCCGTGGAGCAGGTGACAGGGCTGAAAGGCTGGGAACTGAAATCGATCATGCGCACGGGCACGGTGGCCACCATCGACAACCGCAACTGGGAACTGCGCGACCATAGCGAGCCCGTGCAGCGGTTCAGCCAGTCGCGCGCCATCGCGCTGGACATGGAATCCGCCACGGTGGCGGCCAACGGCTTCCGCTTCCGCGTGCCCTATGGCACCTTGCTCTGCGTGTCGGACAAGCCGCTGCATGGCGAGATCAAGCTGCCCGGCATGGCCAATCATTTCTATCGGGCCCGGGTGGATCAGCATCTGGCCATCGGCATGCTGGCGATGGAGAAGATGCGCGACTATGGGCTGGAACGGCTGCATAGCCGCAAGCTGCGCAGCTTCGCGGAGGCGGCGTTCCAGTAGGAAGGAACAGGGGACGGGCCGGCCCCGCTGCGCCGCCCGTCCCCTGTCCGGCGCCATTCGACAGGGCGAAGAAAGCCCTCGCCGCCATGCCGGTGCCGGGATATGAAGGCGCCATGGAACAGACCGACGATCTTGAAATCTATGTCGTGACCACGCCGGGGCTGGAAATGCCCCTGGCGGCGGAGATGAAGGCGGCCGGCTTCACCAAGCCGCAACCCGGCAAGGGCGGGGTGACGACGCGCGGCACCTGGGCCGATGTCTGGCGCGCCAACCTGGAACTGCGCGGGGCGGCCCGCGTGCTGGTCCGCATCGGGGCCTTTCGTGCCCTGCACCTGGCCCAGTTGGACAAGCGGGCGCGCAAATTCCCCTGGGCGGACTTCCTGCGCCCGGACCAGCCGGTCCGGGTGGATGCAAGCTGCAACAAATCCCGCATCTATCATGCGGGCGCGGCGGCGGAGCGTATCGCCCGCGCCATCCAGGAGGAATTGGGGACCCCCATCGCCGATGATGCCGTGATCGTGGTCAAGGCACGCATCGATGATGATCTCTGCACCCTCAGCATCGACAGTTCGGGGGAGGCGCTGCACAAGCGCGGATACAAGGAGGCCGTGAACAAAGCCCCGATGCGCGAAAATCTGGCTGCCATGTTCTTGCGCCAATGTGGATACAAGGGGGGCGAGCCCGTGGTGGACCCGATGTGCGGGTCCGGCACCTTCGTGATCGAGGCGGCAGAGATCGCCGCCGGGCTGAAACCCGGCCGGGCCCGCGCCTTCGCGTTCCAGCAACTGGCCGGTTTCGATGAGGCCGCCTGGGTCGCCCTCCGCGACCGGGCGTCGGCGGTGGATGCGGCTCCCGCCCGCTTGCGCTTTTACGGCAGCGACCGTGACGCCGGTGCCATCCGCATGAGCCAGTCCAATGCCGACCGCGCCGGCGTGGCCGCCCTCACCGATTTCAGGGCGCATTCGATCAGCGACCTGAACCCGCCGGACGGCCCACCCGGCCTTGTCATCGTCAACCCCCCCTATGGCGGCCGCATCGGCGATACGCGCCAGCTCTATGCCCTTTACGGCACGCTGGGCAAGGTGCTGCTGAACCGTTTCGCCGGCTGGCGCGTCGGCATCATCACCAACGAGCCCGCCCTGGCCCGGGTGACCGACCTTCCCTTCCTGCCACCGACACCTGCCATATCCCATGGCGGCCTGCCGGTAACGCTGTACCGGACGGGGGTGCTGGGCGGGGGGTGAACCGCGTGGTCGCCTTGCCGGCCATTGGGGGGCCGGCCATTGGGGGGCGTAACGCGAATGAGGGGCGTAACGCAAAAACCCCGCCGGAATGCGGCGGGGTTTTTGAGGCGCTTGGCGTCCCCAAGGGGATTCGAACCCCTGTTACCGCCGTGAGAGGGCGGTGTCCTAGGCCTCTAGACGATGGGGACTAGAGCCGTGCGAGGCGCGCTTTGTAGGTGAGGGCGGTTTCAAGATCAAGCGGTTTTTTCATCCGGCCGACAATTTCGCCGCCGTTGCCACCAGGGCATCCACATGGGCCTGTTCGGTGTTCCAGGCGGTCACCAGGCGCAGGACGGAGCCATTCCAGCGGTAGAAGCCGAAGCCGGCCGCTTCCAGCCCGGCGATCACCGGTTCGGGCAGGGCGATGAACAGTTCGTTGGCTTCCACCGGATGCACCGGTTCGGCCCCGGGCAGGGCCGACAGGCCATCGGCCAGACGCCGGGCCATGCGGTTGGCATGGCCGGCAAGGTGCAGCCAGAGCCCGTCGGTCACATAGGCTTCCAACTGTGCCGACAGGAAGCGCATCTTGCTGAACAGATGGGCCGCCCGCTTGCGGCGATAGCCGAAATCCGCCGACAGGTCGCGGTCGAAGAACACCACGGCTTCCGCCCCCAGCGCCCCGTTCTTCGTCGCGCCGAAGGACAGCACGTCCACCCCGGCGCGCCAGGTTACATCGGCCGGTGAGCAGCCCAGCGAGGCCACGGCGTTGGCGAAGCGGGCCCCGTCCATGTGAACGCGCAGCCCGTGACGGCTGGCGATGGCCGACAGGGCGGCCACCTCGGCCGGGCTGTACACGGTTCCGGCCTCTGTCGCCTGGGTCAGGGACAGGGCGGCAGGCTGCACGGCATGCACGAAACCCTTGGGCGCCCGTTCCAGGGCGGCAGACAGCGTGTCGGGGGCCAGCTTGCCATCGATGCCGTCCAGGGGAACCAGCTTGGCCCCGCCCGTGTACATCTCCGGTGCGCCGCACTCATCGGCATGGATGTGGGCTTCTGCGTGGCAATAGATGCTGCCCCAGGGCGGGGCCAGCGCCGCCAGCGCCAGGGCATTGGCCGCCGTGCCCGTGGCCACGGGGAAGACCGCCACTTCGCGCTCGAACAGGGCCGACAGGCGGGCCGTCAGGCGCCGTGTCCATTCGTCGGCCCCATAGGACGGGGCGGTCCCCTGGCTGGCGGCGGTCAGGGCGGCCAGGATTTCCGGTGCCGCACCCGCCACATTATCGGACATGAAATTCATTTAACGTCCATTCCGCCTTGATTTGGGGTTTATTGTGACATGCATCACGGCAGCGTGGTCAGCAGGGCCCCATTCTCGCCCGTGGCCGGATCGATGAGAAGGACCTGTGTCCGGCCATCGGACAGCCGCACCTGTACGGCCAACCGCCCGTCGATGGCGGCGATGCCGGGTAGCAGCGCCGCCCCCGCCGGCAGGACCGCGGGGGTGGTGGGCAGTGGCGCCCGGACGGGTGCGCCCGGCAATGGTGCCTGGGCGGAGGCGCCGGCCGGGTGCGGTGCGACAGGCACATCCGCCGGCTTGGGTGCAGCGGTGCCGAAGCGATCGGCGAACTTGCGCGGATGGCTGGGGTCCGTGGAACGTTTGTAGACTTCATAGCCCAGGAAGGCGAAGCCGGCCGCGATGATCACGGCCCCCAGGATAAGGATGATTTTCAGTGCGCGCACGTTCGACATATCCCCAGTTGAAAGCCACCGGACGGACGGATACCCCGCCCGCCGGCCTGGAATTCGACCTGGATGACGATCTGTGCGACGAGGATTTCCTGTCCCCCGCCGCCGATGGTGCCGGCATGGGCCCGACGGCCGCCGCCCATCATCAGGTCGACATCGCCGCCCCCCAGGATGGCGACCGGCTGGACAAGGCGCTGGCGGATGCGCTGGCCGGTGCTGGCCTGTCACGCTCCCGCCTGCGCGCCCTGATCGACCAGGGCCATGTCAGCACAGGCGGACAGACCATAGACGACGCTTCCCGCCGGGTCAAAGCCGGCCAGCGTTACGACATCCATGTTCCGGCCAGCGCGCCGGCCCTGCCCGTGCCACAGGACATCCCGCTATCCATCATCCATGAGGATGCCGATGTGCTGGTCATCGACAAGCCGGCCGGCATGGTGGTTCATCCTGCTGCCGGCAATCCCGATGGCACGCTGGTCAATGCACTGCTGTTTCATTGCGGTGACCGGCTGTCGGGCATTGGTGGCGTGCGCCGGCCCGGCATCGTCCACCGGCTGGACAAGGATACCAGCGGCCTGATGGTGGTGGCCAAGACCGACCGGGCGCATCAGGCCCTGTCAGCCCAGTTTGCCGACCGGTCCCTGTCGCGGACCTATCAGGCCGTGGTCTGGGGCGTGCCCAATCCGCGTGCGGGGGAAATCGACGCCAATATCGGCCGCCATCCCAGCGACCGCAAGCGCATGGCCGTGCTTGAACGCGGCGGCAAGGTGGCCATCACCCGCTATGCCATGGTCCGCCCGCTGGGCCCGGCGGCGGCACTGATCGAATGCAAGCTGCTGACGGGCCGCACCCATCAGATCCGTGTCCACATGACCCATGCCGGCCATCCGCTGGTCGGCGACCCCGTCTATGGCCGTATCCGGCCTGGCCGCACCCGCGGGCTGGGCGACGGGCAGCGCCGTGCGTTGGAGGGTTTCCCCCGCCAGGCGCTGCATGCGGCCGCGATCGAGTTCATCCATCCGGCAACGGGCCGAAAGGTCGGTTTCACGACTGTGTTACCGGATGATTTCAAGGACTTAACGTCTGCGCTGGAGATGGT
Source organism: Niveispirillum fermenti (assembly GCF_048066175.1). Lineage (GTDB taxonomy): Bacteria > Pseudomonadota > Alphaproteobacteria > Azospirillales > Azospirillaceae > Niveispirillum > Niveispirillum fermenti. Next base: position 125,731 of record NZ_JBLTXA010000004.1, read on the forward strand.
ATGATGGCCATCGCGCATGACATCCGTGCCTTGATGGACGGGCGCCAGGCGCCTGTGTTCGTGAATTGCATGTCGTTGCCGGTGCCTGTCGGGCCGGTGGCGCTGACCAGCCTTATGTGAAGGGGGTAACCATGACCGCTTCTGTTCCCGCCATTCCCGTCGTCAGTTCGGAAAGCAGCCTCAGCCGCTATCTCCAGGAGATCCGCAAGTTCCCCATGCTGGAACCGGATGAGGAGTACATGCTGGCCAAGCGCTGGCGCGAGCATGAGGACACGAAGGCCGCGCACAGGCTGGTGACCAGCCATCTGCGCCTGGTGGCGAAGATCGCCATGGGCTATCGCGGCTATGGCCTGCCTGTGTCGGAACTGATCTCGGAAGGCAATGTCGGCATGATGCAGGCCGTCAAGCGGTTCGAGCCCGACCGGGGTTTCCGTCTGGCCACCTATGCCATGTGGTGGATCCGGGCTGCGATCCAGGAATATATCCTGCATTCCTGGTCGCTGGTGAAGATGGGCACGACGGCCGCGCAGAAGAAGCTGTTTTTCAACCTGCGCAAGCTGAAGGGCCAGATGCAGGCCATCGATGATGGCGACCTGCCGCCCGAGGTGGTGACGAAGATCGCCACCACGCTGGACGTGCCAGAGGCCGACGTCGTTTCCATGAACCAGCGCCTGGCCGCCGGCGACCATTCCCTGAACGCGCCGTTGCGCATCGATGGTGACGGGGAATGGCAGGACTGGCTGGTGGATGAGCGGGAAAGCCAGGAAATCCGCCTGGGCGAGGAACAGGAACTGGGCAAGCGCAAAGCCCTGCTGACCAACGCCATGAAGGGGCTGAACGAGCGGGAGCGGCATATCCTGATGGAACGCCGCCTGCGCGAGGAGCCGACGACCCTGGAAGACCTGTCGCAGCATTACGGCATCAGCCGGGAGCGCGTGCGTCAGATCGAGGTGCGGGCCTTCGAGAAGCTGCAAAAGGCCATCAAGTCGGCGGCCGTGGCCCAGCAACTCGCCTGACCCGTCCCGTCATCGGGGGGCGGCATGCGGCCCGTCCCCTGCCTCGCCTGCGGCAGGATGCTACCGGTCCGCGGAAAGCCGTGCGGCCAGGGCGCGGACATAGCTGTCATCGCCGGGGTCCAATGTTCCGGCCTCCGCCTCCTGCCGCATGTCCTGCAGGTCGATCCGCGTGTCGGTGGAGATTTCCGGATGGGCCAGCAGCCCGTCGATGATGGTGAGGATATCGCCTTCGACCGGCAGAACGGGGGCAGCGGATGCCGTTGATGCCGCCGCGGCTGGCGCGGCCGGTGCCGGCGCGGCTTCCGGCGCGGCGCCGACCAGCAGGTCGTTCCAGCCATAGCCGGAATCGCTGACGCGGGCATGGATCGTGCGGGCGGCGGCCAGCACCGCCTGATCATCCGCATCGCCCAGGCGGTTCAGCAATTCGATGAGAGTGTCGCGGTCCATGATGGGCATGGTTGTTCCAACTGCCTGATTTGTTGTCCTGTCCTGCAAAGATGGGGTCTGCGGGCCGTGCTGGCAACATCTGTGCGCAAGGGGGGCCTCCCTCTGTCGGGCGTCACTTCCAGATGGGCTTGCCGGTGCCGGGCAGGCCCAGCCGGTCCCACATCCCGCTGACCCGGTCCACCACCGCCGGGTCCATATAGAGTTTCTCCCCCCATTCGCGATGGGTTTCGGGGGGAAGCTTGTTGGTGGCATCCAGGCCGACCTTGCCGCCCAGGCCGCTTTCGGGGCTGGCGAAGTCGAGATAGTCGATGGGTGTGCCCTCGATCATCGTGATGTCGCGCACCGGGTCCATGCGGGTGCTGACGGCCCACATCACGTCCTTCCAGTCGCGCGCGTTGATGTCGTCATCCACGACGATGACCCATTTGGTGTACATGAACTGCCGCAGGAAGGACCAGACGCCCATCATCACGCGCTTGGCGTGGCCGGGATAGGCCTTCTTCATGGACACGACCGCGATGCGGTATGAACAGCCTTCCGGCGGCAGCCAGAAATCCACGATCTCGGGAAATTGCTGCTGAAGAAGGGGGATGAACACCTCGTTCAGCGCCTCGCCCAGCACGCTGGGTTCATCCGGCGGGCGGCCCGTGAAGGTGGACAGGAAGATCGGGTCCCGGCGCATGGTGATGGCCGTGACGGTGAAGACGGGGAACTGCTCGACCGAGTTGTAATAGCCTGTATGGTCGCCATAGGGCCCTTCATCGGCATATTCATCCAGGCTCACATAGCCTTCCAGCACGATCTCCGCCGTGGCCGGCACCTTCAGCGGCACGGTCTTGCATGCGACCAGATCCACCTTCTTCCCGCGCAGCAGGCCGGCGAACTGGTATTCCGACAGCGTGTCGGGTACCGGCGTCACGGCGGCCAGGATGGTGCCGGGGTCGGCCCCCAGCACGATGGCGGCCGGCAGCGGCTCGCGCTTGCCGGCCTGTTTCCAGCGCTGGTGATGCTGCGCCCCGCCGCGATGTTTCAGCCAGCGCATGATGGTCTTGTTCTTCCCCAGCACCTGCATGCGATAGATGCCCAGGTTGAAATTATCCTCCCGTGCCTCACCGGGGCCCCGGGTCACCACCAGGGGCCAGGTGATCAGGGGGGCCGGCTCCCTGGGCCAGCAGGACTGAATGGGCAGGGTGGAAAGATCGATATCATCCCCCGTCAGCACCACGTCCTGGCAGGGCGCCCTGGATACCGACCCCGGCCGCATGGCCATGACCTGCTTGGCCAGGGGCAGAAGCTGGAAGGCTTCCTTCAGGCCGCGGGGCGGTTCGGGCTGCTTCAGAAAGGCCAGCGTCTCCCCGACCTGGCGCAATTCATGCGGCTGGCGGTCCATGCCCCACGCCACACGCTCCACCGTGCCGAACAGGTTGATCAGGACGGGCATGGTGCTTTTGCTGCCATCGGCCCTGATCACATTCTCGAACAGCACGGCGGGGCCCTGTTCGGCCAGCAGGCGGGTATGGATTTCCGTCATTTCCAGCACGGTGGAAACGGGCTCCGTCACGCGCACCAGCCGCCCCTCCTGTTCCAGGCGGGCCATGAAATCGCGCAGGGAGGCATAGGGCATGATGGGCCTTCGGGGGTTCCGGGTCTGTGGGGCGTAAGATCGGGGGCCGCGGCGGCCGGGTCAAGCTTGCAGCCTGTCGCGGCCATCCCACATAAGGGTGCATTCTCGGACAAGGTACGCCCCATGCATCATCTGGCACAGGTCAATATCGCCCGTCTGCTGTATCCAATCGACAGTCCGCAACTTCTGGGATTCACGTCGCGCCTGGATGCGGTGAACGCCCTGGCGGAGGCGGCGCCCGGCTTCGTCTGGCGTCTGGTCGGCGATGGCAACGACGCCACCAGCCTGCGCCCCTTCCCCGATCCCGAATTGATCATCAACATGTCGGTCTGGGAAAATGTCGATGCGCTGTTCGATTTCACATATCGCCAGGCCGACCACACAGCCGTGATGCGCGGCCGGCGCGACTGGTTCGCCAGGCCCGACCGGGCGCACATGGCATTGTGGTGGGTGCCGGCCGGGCAGGTCCCCACCCTGGCCGATGCGCGCGAAAGGCTGGATCACCTGGAAGGTCATGGACCCACGCCGTTCGCTTTCACCTTCAAGCAGCGCTTTGCGGCACCCGCCACACATCCGTGACGCGGACCTCCCGGTCCTCCAGCTCGCGCGTGGTCGGCACGGCATAGGTGGCCAGCCTGTCCAGCCCCTGGGCGGGCAGGTAGGCCCGGCCGGGGTCGCCCACCAGCACGGTGGTGCCGGCCCGCGCCAGATCGCGGAACCAGGACAGGGCCGCTTCCGCAAAGGGACGTTCGTAGCAGACATCGCCGGCCAGCACGATGTCGATGCCGGGCAGCGGCCGGCCGATAATGTCGTCGGTGATGCCGGTGACGGCCACGCCGTTCAGTTCGGCATTCATCCGCGTGGCGGCAACGGCGAACGGATCGATCTCCACGGCCGTGGCGTGTGCGGCGCCCGCCTTCATGGCCGCGATGGCGATCAATCCCGACCCGGCCGCGAAATCCAGTATCCGCCTGCCGGCCACCAGCGACGGATCGTCGGCGATCAGATTTGCCACGGCCTGCCCGCCGGCCCAAGGAAAGGCCCAGAAGGGCGGGGGAACGCCGTTGCGTGCCAGCCATTCCTCCGTCGCCTGCCAGATAGGCGTGATCTCCGTGGCCTGCCACAGCAGGATATCGGGCCGCAGCGGCACCGGGGCCGGCGCGGTATGGGCGCGGATGAAGGCGGCCGGATCAGCGGCGGGGAAGGGGATCAAGATCGGCCATGCGCAGCATCTGCGGCTGCATGTAGGGTTTGGGGAGCAGGCGCATGCCATCCATCGGCCCGCCGCCGCCATGCATTGCCTTGGGCAGGCTGGCCACGCCGATGATGATGGCCACCAGCAGCGCCATGCCGATGAAGCGGGCCGCCTTGAAGGTGGCCAGGCTGTCGGCCGGGTCATTGATGTCCCAGCCGCGGACCTGCATGAACATCAGGGCACCCGTGGCGGCCAGCGGCACGGCGATGCCCCAGAACATGCCCCGCGGCTCCAGCGCCAGCAGCCACAGCACGAAGGCCCCGGCATAGAACATGCCGACCCAGCGACGCGAATCGTTACCGAACAGCAGGGCCGTGGACTTGATCCCGACATGGGCGTCGTCCTCCCGGTCCTGATGGGCATAGACGGTGTCATAGCCCAGGGTCCACAGGATGCCGCCGAGATAGAGCAGCACTGCCGGCCATCCCAGGTCCCCCCGCACGGCGGCCCAGCCCAGAAGCGCGCCCCAGTTGAAGGTCAGGCCCAGGAAAGCCTGCGGCCACCAGGTGATGCGCTTCATCAGGGGGTAGAGCCCCACCAGCACCAGCGATGCCGCCCCCAGCAGGATGGCGAATCCGTTCAACTGTATCAGGATCAGCAGCCCGACCAGCAATTGCGCCGCCAGGAACAGGATGGCCTGGCGCACACTGACCTGTCCGCTGGGGATGGGGCGCACGCGGGTGCGTTCCACCATGGCGTCCAGCTTGTGGTCCAGGATATCGTTGACGGTGCAGCCGGCGCCGCGCATGACCACGGCCCCGATCCCGAACAGGGCCATCAGCCACAGGTCAGGCCAGCCCCCGGCCGGTGCGGCCAGGGCGATGGACCACCAGCAGGGCAGAAGCAGCAGCCAGGTGCCGATGGGCCGGTCCAGCCGCATCAGCCGGGCATAGGGGCGCCACGCCGCCGGCAGGCGGCGGTCGATCCAATCGCCGGCCCTGATATCGGTATGGCCGGGGCCATCCGGGGCGGTGCTGGTCTGGGTGGCGTTCGTCATGGCAACGGATACTACCGGTTCGCCGGCTTCTGCGCAAAGGCCGGCATGGGCTGGTGGCGATACCCGGCTCCCCGTCCTGGGCGCTTGACCTGACCGGCGGGCGCGGTTATCCAGGGCCCTGCTCTGGCGGAGCCGACGGGTGCTTTCCCGCACCTCGCAAACTAAGTGCCCCGGATCGGGTCGGGAACCCGGAAGGGATGCACCGATGATCGACAGAAGCCGTCAGCTCGCCCTTTTCGACCGGTATGACCAGCCCGCCGTGAACATCACGGCCATGGCCGACTGCCCCGATTTCGTGCCGGCGGCCAAGGCGGCCGGCGTGCCGCCCTTTGCCCGTGTGTTGCACGCCATCGGCCGCGTCAGTCTGGAGATCCCGCATTTCCGCCTGCGCGTGCTGGATGGACGGGTGAGCGAGGTGGAGACGCTGGACCTGTCCTATACGGTGCTGGGCCAGGACGGGAACCTGAATTTCTCCACCATCCCGTACATGGCCGATTTCCAGGCGTTCCTGGATGCCTACCGGACGGACCGCGCACAGGCGCGCGTGGCGCTGGACCTGCGCCTTACACCCCTGGTCACGCGCGACTATATCTTTGCCACCTGCCTGCCCTGGCTGCGCTTCACGGCCATCCAGCATCCCATGGCCCGGTTCGGGGATTGTTCCATCCCCAACATCGCCGTGGGGCGGTTCCGCCACGAAGGCGGGCGGGTGGATTTTCCCGTCGCCATCCAGGCCCATCACGGGCTGGTCGACGGGATTCATATCGCCCGGTTCATCGCCCGGCTGGAAGAGGTGCTGGGCGACGCCGTCAACGACCCGGCCCGATAGAGGCCGGGCGCCAACGATAAGGAAGTTCAGCATGACCGACCGTCCCAACCGCCAGGGTTTCGCCACCCGCGCCATCCATGCCGGGCAGCAGCCGGACCCGACGACCGGCGCCATCATGGTGCCGATCTATGCCACCAGCACCTTCGTCCAGGAGAGCCCCGGCGTCCACAAGGGCTATGAATATGCCCGCAGCCAGAACCCGACCCGCATGGCCTACGAGGCCTGTGTGGCTGACCTCGAATCGGGCCATCGCGGCTATGCCTTCGCCTCTGGCCTGGCGGCGGAGGCGACGATCCTGGAATTGCTGGATGCCGGTTCCCATGTCATCGCGTCCGACGACCTGTATGGCGGCACCTATCGCCTGCTGCACCGGGTCCGGTCACGCACGGCCAACCTGTCCGTGACGACGGTGGATCTGGCGGATCTGGCAGCCGTGGAAGCGGCCATCCGGCCGGAAACGCGCATGCTCTGGGTGGAGACGCCCACCAACCCGCTGCTGAAGCTGGCCGATCTGGAGGCGCTGGCCGATCTGGCGCGGCGGCGCGGGCTGATTTCCGTCGCCGACAACACCTTTGCCAGTCCCTGGATCCAGCGGCCCCTGGAGCAGGGCTTCGATATCGTGGTCCATTCCGCGACCAAGTATCTGAACGGCCATTCCGACATGGTGGGCGGCATTGCCGTGGTGCGCGAGGCGGGGGAGATCGCCGACCGCATGGCCTTCCTGCACAATGCCGTCGGGTCCATCCAGGGGCCGTTCGACAGCTTCCTGGTCATGCGCAGCCTGAAGACGCTGGCCCTGCGCATGGAGCGGCACTGCCAGAACGCCGTTCAGGTGGCCGAATGGCTGGAAAGGCATCCTGCCGTGGCCCGGGTCCGCTATCCGTTCCTGCCCAGCCATACACAGCACGATCTGGCCCGGCGCCAGATGCGGGCCGGCGGCGGCATGGTGACCATCCACCTGAAGGGGGGGCTGGAACCGGCACGGCGCATGCTGGAACGCACCGAGCTGTTCAGCCTGGCGGAAAGCCTGGGCGGGGTGGAAAGCCTGATCGAACATCCGGCCATCATGACCCATGCCAGCATCCCGCCCGAACAGCGCGCCGCCATCGGCATCGATGACGGTCTTGTCCGCCTGTCGGTCGGGGTGGAGGATGTGGCCGACCTGATCGCCGATCTGGACAGCGCGTTGCGGTAAACGCACCCATCCGCCTCACCCGACAGGGGTGGCGCTTGAAAGGGTCGCGCCTGCCGGGACGGGGGCAGGGCCGTATGGGGCGGGAACGAAAAAATGGCGCCCGGATTGGGGCCGGGCGCCAGTTGTTCAGCAATCCATACACATACCGCCTACATGGCGACTTGCCATACCGGGTTCAGGGTCGGACTTCCCAAGCGAACTCGACATGGCAAGGGGTGTTCGGCATGGCCGCGATGGGATTCATCTGCAACCATGTCCAGAATTCCTTGAACGCCAACTGGGGACGGGCCTGCGCATATGCGCCAAGATGATCGGCGACCCGGGCGCTCAGCGTGCGCGTTACTTCCTCGTAGGCGATTTCCGGTACGCCATGGGCAACCTGGATATCACCTGTACGGGGATCGGCAGCCCGAAAGGAATGGGCGCCGTCACGAAACGCATATGCAACTCTGATCGGCTCGTTGTGATACATCCTGTCCGTCCTCCGCCGGAGCACGCAGTTTATGTACCAAATACCCCTTCCGACGGAAAGGAAAAATCCATTGCAGGATACGCAGTGCAGCAATCCGTCTTTTGGCGGGCTTGCCGGGAAAGGGTGTTTCAAACATTCATTTGTATTGTGACCAGTTGCGGACCGGCCCCGGCCCGGGCTGGATTACAGCCTTTGCCGGGGCCGGCGGCCGTCCGGATCAATCGATCACGATGCGGGGTGCCGCGCGCACCGCCGCGCCGCCGCCCGCCTTGTCCCAGACCTTTGCGGCGATCGTGCGATAGACCTTCGCATGCTCGCTGTCGGGCTGGGACATGACGATGGGGGCACCGCCATCGCTGGTCTCCCGGATGGCGATGTCCAGCGGGACCTCGCCCAGAAACTCGATGCCCAGCTTGCCGGCTTCGGCGCGGGCGCCGCCATGGCTGAAGATGTCGCTGCGATGGCCGCAATTGGGACAGCAGAAATAGGACATGTTCTCCACGATGCCCAGCACGGGCACATCCACCCGCCGGAACATGTTCAGCCCCTTGCGGGCGTCCAGCAGGGCGATGTCCTGGGGGGTGGAGACGATGACGGCCCCGGCCAGCGGCACGTTCTGGGCCAGGGAAAGCTGGGCATCGCCCGTGCCGGGCGGCATGTCGACGACCAGCACGTCCAACTCGCCCCAGGCCACGTCGCGCAGCATCTGCTGGATGGCGCCCATCACCATGGGGCCGCGCCAGATCATGGGCGTGTCCTCGGCCACCAGGAAGCCCATGGACATGACCTTCACCCCATGGTTGACCAGCGGGCGCAGAACCTTGCCGTCCACCGTCTCCGGCTTGCCGGACAGGCCCATCATGCGGGGCAGGGAGGGGCCGTAGATGTCGGCGTCCAGCAGCCCGACGCGCAGCCCGTTGGCTGCCATTCCCAAGGCCAGGTTGACGGCGGTGGTGGATTTGCCGACCCCGCCCTTGCCGGAAGCGACCGCGACAATGGCACGCACGCCCGGCACGCCGGTCCGGGCCGGGCGCTGCTGCGGGGCTGGCTTGGCGTGCCCGTGTCCGGCGTGCCCGTGCCCGGCATGGTCATGCCCGCCGGCGCGTGCGCCCATGCCGGGCGGCGGCCGGTGGGCCGTCAGCATGGCGGTGACGGAGGTGACGCCCGGCAGCGCATCCACCGCGCGTTCCGCCGCCTGGCGCAACGGTTCCAGGGCCGCACCCCGTGCGGGGTCCACCTCGATGGCGAAGGCGATGTTGCCGCCTTTCACGACCAAGCCGGAAATCATGCCCAGGGTGACGATGTCCTTATCGCGGTCCGGGTCCCTCACATTGCGCAGGGCGTTCAGAACCTGCTCCTCACTCACCATGGCCATGGTTGAAAACCCCGCTTTTTTCCCAATATCTGCAAGCACCGCCGGGCCAAGGGCCTTTCGCTGGCGCGTCGCGATATATAGGGTGGCGACAGCAAGCATGAAAGCGTCCTGTCCCTGGTGGACAGGCCGGTCGGTTTGGCAGTTATCGGGACCAATCACCAAAGGGTCGGAAATATGCCCTGGAATAATCAAGGTGGCGGCAATGGCGGCGGGCCCTGGGGCCCGCCCCCGGGTGGCGGCGGTGGCGGCGGGAACAATCCCTGGGGCCGTCCACCGGGCGGCGGCGGCGGTGGCGGACAGCCACCGGGCGGGCCCGACCTGGAGGAGCTGCTGCGCAAGGGGCAGGAGCGGTTCAAGAACCTGACGCCGGGCGGATTCGGCGGCGGCCGGACCATCATGTTCGGCGTGCTGGCCCTGGCCGTTCTCTGGGGCCTGTCGGGCATCTATCGCGTCGAACCCGATGAGCAGGGTGTCGTCATGCGATTCGGCCAGTATGTGCGGACCGAGCAGCCGGGCCTGCGCTATCACCTGCCGGTGCCCATCGAACGGGCGGTGACGCCCAAGGTGACGCGCGTCAACAGGCTGGAGATCGGCTATCGCTCGGCCGGGGACAACCGCCGGGCCGGCGGCGACGTGCCCGACGAAAGCCTGATGCTGACCGGTGACGAGAACATCATCGATATCGATTTCACCGTCCTGTGGGTGATCAAGGACGCCGGCGACTATCTGTTCAAGATCCGCGATCCGGAACAGACGGTGAAGAAGGCGGCCGAAAGCGCCATGCGCGAGGTGATCGGGCGCACCGACATCCAGCCGGCCCTGACCGAGGCCCGCCAGGATATCGAGCAGCAGACCCGCCAGTTGCTGCAGACCATGCTGGACGAATACCAGTCGGGTATCGAGATCAGCCAGGTCCAGCTTCAGAAGGTGGACCCGCCCGGACCCGTCGTCGATGCCTTCAACGACGTGCAGCGCGCCCGCCAGGACCGCGAGCGGCTGCGCAACGAGGCCGAGGCCTACCGCAACGACATCATTCCCCGCGCCCGCGGCGAGGCGGAACAGTTGATCCAGCAGGCATCGGCCTACCGCGAACAGGTGGTCAGCCTGGCCCAGGGTGACGCGCAGCGCTTCTCGCAGGTGCTGTCGGCCTATTCGCTGTCGCCGGAAATCACCGCACGGCGCATGTACCTGGAAACCATGCAGGAAGTGCTGGGCGGGACCAACAAGATCATCATCGACCAGGGCAAGGGGACGGGTGTCGTGCCCTTCCTGCCGCTGAACGAACTGACCAACCAGCTCCGACAGCAGACGCCGGTCACCCAGACCGCGCCGCGCCAGTAAGGGGGACTGGATATGAGCCGCAAACTCGTCGCTTTGGGCATTGTTGCCGCCGTCGCCCTGATCCTGGCGTCCACTTCCCTGTTCACCGTTGCCCAGACCCAGCAGGCGCTGGTGCTGCAATTCGGTGAATGGAAGCGCACCATCAAGGAACCGGGGCTGCATGCCAAGATACCGTTCATCCAGGATGTCGTCCTGCTGGATGCCCGCGTGCTGGACGTTGACCCGCCCGTGGAACAGGTGATCCTGGCCGACCAGAAGCGCCTGGAAGTGGATGCCTTCGCCCGCTACCGCATCACCGAGCCGTTGCAATTCTACCAGTCGGTGGGCAACGAGATGGTGGTGGAGCAGCGTCTGGCCGCCACCGTGAATTCCGCCCTGCGCCGCGTGCTGGGCAATGCCACGCTGCTGGCCGTGCTGTCGCAGGAGCGCGCCCGGGTCATGGCCGACATCAAGGCACAGGTGAACCAGGAGGCCCGCCGGTTCGGCGTGGAGATCGTGGATGTGCGCATCCGCCGCGCTGACCTGCCGGAGGCCACCTCGCAGGCTGTCTATGACCGGATGCGCTCGGAGCGTGAGCGCGAGGCCCGCGAGGCCCGCGCCCAGGGCAACGAGCAGGCGCAGCAGATCCGCAGCCGTGCCGAGCGTGAACGCACGGTGATCCTGGCCGAGGCACAGCGCGACAGCCAGGTGCTGCGGGGTGAGGGCGACAATCAGGCGATCCGCATCGTGGCCGAATCCGCATCCAAGAACGCGGATTTCTATGCCTTCTATCGCTCGCTGGAAGCCTACCGTGCCTCTGTCCGGGGTGAGAACACCCAGATGGTGCTGTCGCCGGACAGCGAATTCTTCCGGTATTTCAACAGCATGGGTAATGCACAGCGGCGCTGAGCCGCTGGCACCCGCCTGATCGCCGCATCAAGACTGCCCCGGTTGCGCCCAAGCGCCGGGGCAGTTCTGTTTCTGCCTCCCGTGCCGGACCCGACCCGTGACCGATTTCCTGACAGCGCTGGCCCTGGTCTTCGTCATCGAAGGGCTGCTTTATGCCATAGCACCGGTATCCATGCGGGACATGGCCACCCGCATCATCGGGATGGAACCCGCCCTTCTGCGGCGTATCGGGCTGGGTGTGGCGGTGCTGGGCGTGCTGGCCCTGGCCATCATCCGCGGCTGAAACCCCTGATGACAGGGTGTCCGCCGGGTGCCGGTACGGGGATTTACCCCCTATACCCGTATAAACCGCGCCTGCTTCGCGCGCGGACAGTGAAGGAATGCTTCGCAGCCGGCATTTCGCATCCTATATTCCCTGGCATCGGCGTGTCCCAGAAGGGCCGGGACGCCGATGCGCGCCGCCTTCCGGTGGCCGCTGGCCGGCCCCTGGAGATTGACGTGATCGAAGCCCCCCGTTCCCGTCCCGCCTGCCCCGCCGCGCCTGCCGGTGCCGGGGCCCCGGCCCGGGAAGGCCGCCTGACCGGCTGGCTGTCGCTGTTGTCGGTGCTGCCGCTGGTTGCCGCCCTGTTCGTCGCCCCGCCCGCGCTGGCCCAGCGCGGCGCGCCGGAAAGCTTCTCCGCACTGGCGGAAAAGACACTGCCGGCGGTGGTCAACATCTCGACCAGCCAGACGATCCAGAATCGACCCGGTGGCCGGTCCCCCGTGCCGATGCCGGACTTCCCCCCCGGTTCCCCGTTCGAGGAATTCTTCCGCGACTTCTATGAGCGTCAGCAGCAGAACCCCGGCACGCCGCGTCGGGCGCAATCGCTGGGCTCGGGCTTCGTCATCGATCCGGCCGGCTATATCGTCACGAACAATCACGTGATCGAGGGGGCGGACGAGATCACCGTCATCCTGCAGGATGAGGACCAGACCGAGCTGAAGGCCAAGCTGATCGGCACGGACAAGGAAACCGACCTGGCCCTGCTGAAGATCGACACCAAGCTGCGGCTGACGGCCCTGAAATGGGGCAACAGCGACGTGCTGAAGGTCGGCGACTGGGTCGTGGCCATCGGCAACCCGTTCGGCCTGGGCGGTACCGTCACGGCCGGCATCGTGTCGGCCCGCGCCCGCGATATCGGCGCCGGCCGCTTCGATGATTTCATCCAGACCGATGCCGCCATCAACCAGGGCAATTCGGGCGGCCCGCTGGTCAATCTGGCGGGTGACGTGGTGGGCATCAATTCCGCCATCTACAGCCGCACGGGCGGTTCGGTCGGCATCGGCTTCGCCATCCCGTCCGGCATGGCCCGCACCGTGATCGAGGAACTGCGCAAGAACGGCAAGGTGCGTCGCGGCTGGCTGGGTGTGCAGATCCAGTCCGTGACACCGGAGATCGCGGAAAGCATGGGGCTGGCCCATCACAAGGGTGCTCTGGTCGGCACCGTCACCGATGGCAGCCCCGCCGCGGAGGCAGGCCTGCGTCCCGGCGACGTGATCCTGACCTTCAACGGCAAGGAAGTGCTGAACAATCGCACCCTGCCCCGCATGGTGGCCGGCACGCCGGTCGGCACGAAGGTGTCCGTCGGCATTTCCCGCAAGGGTGAGGCGCTGACCGTTCCCATCACCCTGGCCGAATTCCCGGAGGACCCGACCGCCGCGGAAACCCCGGCGCAGCCGGAAGAAAGCGTGACCGACGGCGCACAGCAGCAGGTGGATGCGCTGGGCCTGACCGTGTCCGCCATCACCCCCGACCTGCGCCGGCAATTCACGCTGGCCGACGGGGTCAAGGGTGTGGTCATCACCCGCGTCAACCCCGATGCCCCGCCGCAGAGCCGGCAGTTGCGCCCCGGCGACGTCGTGCTGGAGGTCAGCCAGCAGCCCGTCGCGGCACCAGGCGATGTACAGGAGCGGGTGGATGCCGCACGGCAGGCCGGCCAGAAGGCCGTACTGCTGCTGGTCGATCGCAAGGGTGAGCAGACCTTCCTGGCGCTGGCCCTGGAAGAGGCGAAGTAGTACCGGGGGGCGGTCCACCCTGACAGGCTGCGGTGCGTGGAACGCATCACAGCCTGCTTCGTGCATCGAGCGTCCGTGCCCTGGTGGGCGCGCAAGCCGAAGCTGCCGGACGGCCGGCTTCCGGCCGTTGCCATCGTGTCGGGCACGCGGGCCGCGCCCGGCACGATGGGTAGAAGGGTATTTGCGTCTGCCGGCGGTTCCCGGCACACTCCGCGCCTTGTTGCGTTACAGGGCCGGAAGGAAGGGTGCCGGGATGACGGATGGGCGTTGGCAGTTCTGGATCGACCGTGGCGGCACCTTCACCGACATCGTGGCCCGCCGCCCCGACGGGACTTTGCTGACCCACAAGCTTTTGTCGGAAAATCCCGAACGTTATCGTGACGCCGCGGTCCAGGGTATCCGCGACCTGCTGGGCCTGTCGCCGCAGGACCCCGTTCCGGCTGATGCCGTGGAACAGGTCCGCATGGGCACGACGGTGGCCACCAACGCCCTGTTGGAACGCAAGGGAGAGAAGACCCTGCTGGTCATCACGGCCGGCCTGGGGGATCAGTTGCGCATCGGCTATCAGGCGCGGCCGAAGATATTCGCCCGCCGCATCGACCTGCCCGAGCAGCTTTATGACCGGGTGCTGGAGGTGCCGGAACGGGTGATGGCCGATGGCGCCGTCCGCCGGCCGCTGGATCCGGACGCGGCACGGGCCGGATTGCGGGCGGCTTTCGATGCCGGCTACCGCGCCTGCGCCATCATCTTCATGCACGGCTACCGCTATCCCGAACATGAGGCGGCGGTGGCCGCCCTGGCGCGGGAGGTCGGGTTCACGCAGGTGTCGGCAAGCCATCAGGTCAGCCCCCTGATGAAGCTGGTGGGCCGTGGTGATACGACGGTGGCCGATGCCTACCTGTCGCCCATCCTGCGCCGTTACGTGGCGCAGGTGGCCGGGGCGCTGCCGGGCATTCCGCTCTATTTCATGCAATCCAATGGCGGCCTGACGGAGGCCGGACGTTTCCAGGGGCGCGATGCCATCCTGTCCGGCCCCGCGGGCGGTATCGTCGGTGCCGTGCGGACGGCGGCGGCCGAAGGGTTCGACCGCATCATCGGCTTCGACATGGGTGGCACCAGCACAGACGTGTCGCATTATGCCGGCACCTATGAACGGTCGCTGGAAACCGTCGTGGCCGGGGTACGGCTGCGCGTGCCCATGCTGCGCATCCATACGGTGGCGGCCGGCGGCGGGTCCATCTGCCGGTTCGACGGGGCGCGGCTGCGCGTCGGTCCGCAATCGGCCGGGTCCGATCCGGGGCCCGCCGCTTATCGCCGCGGCGGCCCGCTGACGGTGACCGACTGTAATATCATGGTCGGCAAGCTGCATCCCGACTTCTTCCCGGCCGTCTTCGGCCCCGATGGCGAACAGAAGCTGGACGCCGACCGTGTGCGCGCCGGGTTCACGGAGATGGCGGCGGCGGTGGCGGCGGCGACGGGTCGCGACATGGGGCCGGAGGCGCTGGCCGACGGTTTCCTGAAGATCGCCGTGGAGAATATGGCGAACGCCATCAAGCATATCTCCGTCCAGCGCGGATATGACGTCACCCGCTATGCCCTGAACTGTTTCGGCGGGGCGGGGGGGCAGCATGCCTGTCTGGTGGCCGATGCCCTGGGCATGAAGACCGTGTATCTGCATCCGTTCGCGGGCGTGCTGTCGGCCTATGGCATGGGGCTGGCCGATCTGGGGGCCTTGCGTGACCGGTCGGTGGAATGCCCGCTGGGGGCGGAGATGATGGATGAATTGTCGGCCGTGCTGCAGGCGCTGGGCGCGGAGGCGGCGGCGGAATTGCAGGCGCAGGGCGTTGCCGATCACGCCATCCGCCGGACCTGCACGGCCCGGATGAAGGTGGCCGGCACCGATGCGGCGTTGGAGGTGCCGTTCGGATCGCCGGCGGAGATGCGGGCCGCCTTCGCCGCGGCCCACCGCCAGCGCTTCGGCTTCGATGTTCCCGACCGGCCGCTGGTCGTGGAAAGCCTGTCGGTGGAGGCCGTGGCCGCCAGCGCGCCCGCAGCGGCCGGGGATATGCCGGAGGAACCCGCCATCCTGGCGGCACCGTCCCCGCGCGCCACGGTGCCGGTCTGGACCGGCGGGGCCACGCAGCCCGTGCCCGTGCATGACCGCGCTTCCTTGCCCCCCGGCACCGTGATCGACGGGCCGGCCATCCTGACGGAGGCGACGGGCACCACCCTGGTGGAACCGGGCTGGCAGGCCCGCGTGACGGCCCGCGGCGGGCTTGTCCTGCGCCGGGTCGTGGCGCTGCCGGCCCGCGTGGCGGTCGGCACCGACGCCGACCCCGTGATGCTGGAAGTGTTCAACAATCTGTTCATGTCCATCGCCGAGCAGATGGGTCTGGCGCTGGAAAACACCGCCCATTCGGTCAATATCAAGGAGCGGCTGGATTTCTCCTGCGCCCTGTTCGATGCCTGCGGCAACCTGATCGCCAACGCCCCGCACATTCCCGTGCATCTGGGTTCCATGGGTGACAGCGTGCGCACCATCATCGCGGCCCGCCGCGATACGCTGCGCCCCGGCGACGCCGTGATGCTGAACAACCCCTATCGCGGTGGTACGCATCTGCCCGACGTGACCGTGGTGACGCCCGTGTTCGACACGGCCGGCAGCACCATCCTGTTCTGGGTGGCCAGCCGCGGGCATCAGGCCGATATCGGCGGGATCACGCCGGGTTCCATGCCGCCCGACAGTGTCCATATCGACCAGGAAGGCATTCTGATCGATGATTTCCTGCTGGTCCGTGATGGTGTCCTGCTGGAACAGGCGGTGGTGGACCTGCTGTCCGGCGGCCCCCATCCGGCCCGCAACATCGCCCAGAACCTGGGCGACCTGCGTGCCCAGATCGCTGCCAACGCGCGCGGTCGGGACGAGCTGATGAAGATGGTCGATCTTTTCGGGCTCGAAACGGTTCGTGCCTATATGGGGCACGTCCAGCGCAATGCGGAAGAACAGGTGCGCCGCGTGATCGGCGTGCTGAAGGATGGACATTTCGATATCGAAATGGATAACGGCGCGCATATTCGTGTGGCCGTATCCATCGACCGGCGGGCCCGGTCGGCCCGGATCGATTTCACGGGCACATCGGCGCAGCAGCGGGGTAATTTCAACGCCCCGTCCGCCATCGTGCGGGCCGCGGTGCTCTATGTCTTCCGCACCCTGGTGGATGACGACATTCCGCTGAATGATGGCTGTCTGGCGCCGCTGGATATCGTGATCCCCGATGGCTGCATGCTGAACCCTGCCTATCCGGCCGCCGTCGTGGCCGGGAATGTGGAGGTCAGCCAGGCCGTGACCAACGCCCTGTACGGGGCGTTGGGTGTCATGGCGGCGTCGCAGGGGACGATGAACAATTTCACCTTCGGCAACGAGACCCATCAATATTACGAGACGATCTGCGGCGGGTCCGGCGCCGGTCCGGATTTCGACGGGACCGATGGTGTCCATACCCACATGACCAACAGCCGCCTGACCGATCCGGAGGTGCTGGAATGGCGCTTCCCCGTGATGCTGGACGGTTTCCGCCTGCGCGCCGGGTCTGGCGGGGCCGGCCGGCACCGGGGTGGGGAGGGGGTGGAGCGCCGTATCCGTTTCCTGGCCCCGATGACGGCGGCCATCCTGTCCAACAACCGGCGTATCCGGCCCTATGGCCTGTCCGGCGGCGGCGACGCGCAGCCGGGCGGCGCGCGGGTGGAACGGGCGGATGGCGGGGTAGAGGTCCTTTCCGCCACGGCCAGGGCCGCCATGGGGGCCGAAGATGTGTTCGTGATCGAGACCCCGGGCGGTGGCGGCTTCGGCCCACCTGCCTGAGCAGCTTTTCCGAACGCCGCCCACACATGGGCGGGCCCGGACGATCGGCAAACCTGTAGAGTCCGGCAGGTTCCTCCAGGCCAGGCCAAGTGTGGCCCGATCTGGAGGAACCTGCCTAGCTGTGCTGTGAAAAATCGTCTCGCCAGGAACGACCCTTCATGCGAACAGGGAACCAACGACGTGTCCGTATCCGAAGGGCACCACCGGCCGGGCCATCGTGCCCGCCCGCCTCTCCCAGGAGACAGCATCCATGACCGCCCTGCCGCGTGCCCTGCCCATCAGCCCGTCCGACATCAAGCAGGCGGCCGGCGCCCTGTCCGGTCACGTGCTGGAGACGCCCTGCGTCCCATCCCACACCCTGTCGCAACTGACGGGGGCCGAGGTGTGGGTGAAGTTCGAGAATTTGCAGTTCACGGCCAGCTTCAAGGAACGCGGCGCACTGAACAAGCTGCGCAAGCTGACGGCGGCGGAGCGCGCGCGGGGGGTTGTCGCCATGTCGGCCGGCAACCATGCGCAGGGGGTCGCCTATCATGCCGGCCGCCTGGGCATCCCGGCCACCATCGTGATGCCTGAGGGCACCCCCTTCACGAAGGTGGAGCGGACCGAGGAGCATGGTGCCCGCGTCCTGCTGAAGGGGGCCGTCCTGGCCGAGGCGGCGGCCGAGGCCGAGCGGTTGTCGCAGGAAGACGGGCTGGTCTTCGTCCATCCCTATGACGATCCCGACGTGATCGCCGGGCAGGGGACCGTGGGGCTGGAGATGCTGCTGGCCGTGCCCGAGCTGGACACGCTGGTCGTGCCGGTGGGCGGTGGCGGCCTGATCAGCGGCATCGCCATCGCCGCCAAGGCGATGAAGCCGGAGATCCGCATCATCGGGGTGGAGGTGGAAGCCTATCCCGCCATGGAGCAGGCGCTGAAGGGGGAGCCCGTGACGGTTGGCGGCGACACCATCGCCGAAGGCATCGCCGTCAAGAATGTGGGCGCCAACACGCTGGAAATCTGCCGCGCGCTGGTCGATCGCGTGCTGCTGGTGCCCGACGTGGCGGTGGAGGAAGCCGTCGCCCTGTTCCTCAATATCGAAAAGACGGTTGCGGAGGGGGCCGGCGCCGCGGGTCTTGCCGCCCTTCTGGTCCATCCGGAACTGTTTCGCGGGTCGAAGGTCGGCCTGGTGCTGACGGGCGGCAATATCGACAGCCGCATGCTGGCGCAGGTGATCATGCGCCAGCTTGTCCGCGAAAGCCGGCTCATCGCCATCCGCATCGCCATCCCGGACCGCCCCGGCGTGCTGGCCAAGATCACCGGTCTGGTCGGCGATGCCGGCGGCAACATCATCGAGGCCAACCACCAGCGCCTGTTCACCACCACCACCGTCAAGGCCACCGACATCGACCTCACCATCGAATGCCGGTCCAGGCGCCATGCCGAACGGGTGCTGGAAGCCCTGCGCACCAGGGGTGGACTAAAGGTGCAGGTTCTGGCCGGCGGGGTGGAGTGACGGACCGATCGTCGCGCGGTTGGGTGGCGACACCGGCCCAACCGTTGGGCCCCAAGGGCTTGTGTGCGGTCAGGCCGCTCGCACGATTTCCACGCCCACCGCCTCGCATTCCGCGAAGGCGTCCAGTTTTTCCAGGCGGACCAGGGCGGTGCGGGCGCGGTCATTGGCCAGGATGGCGGCGGCCAGCCGTTCGGCCAGGCATTCCAGAAGGTTCGTATGGCCAGCCGTGACCAGGGCGGCGGCGGTTTCGGCCAGGGCGGCATGGGTCCAGGGCGTGGTCGATGGAGCCAGGTCCACTTCCAGGTTGACGCGCAGGCGCTGCGGCTTCACATGCTCGTAATCATAGATGCCGATCAGCGTGGTCACCACGAGGTCGCGAACCACCAGCACGACCTGGGCGCCTTCACGGGCCGGCGGATCGGGTTGGGGGCTGGAAAGCGGGCGCAGCATGGTCTGGAGCATGCGCTGCTGTATCATCGGCACGGCCCGGCGGGCAAGCCGTCCGCGGCGCGCGGCTGCCCCCAGCCAAACGGCGTTGCAGCCGTTTGGCCCTGCCCGTTCGCCATAGTGGCGGGCTGGCGCCGCTGCGTCTAGAGTGCGCGTCGGTTGGTATACATGTCGATCCGGGTCGGGAGGAAAGGGATCTTCCATGCGTTATGAACAGGAAGCGGCGCAAAGGGCGACGGTCTTGCGGCATCTGTCGCAGTCGCTCGCCGGTGCCGTCAGCCTGTTCGAGAAGCAGGAGAGCGTGAAGCTGTCCACCTTCCCGGACTACAAGAAGGCGCGTGCCCGTTACCTTGAAATCCAGGCCATGATCTTCACGATCACGGACAAGGCGGAAGAGGCGCCCAACCGGGGCGTGCCGGCCGAGTTGAAGGGCTGGCTGGTGCGCATGCGGCTGCGGGCCATCACCACGTTCACCCGCCTGTCTCTGGCCTTTTTCCGCGACCCGCCCGACCTGCTGATCCACGCGCTGGGTGCCTATGACCTGTTGCAGGATGAGCGGGTCAGCCTGCTCAGCCTGCTGAACGATTTCGACATGATGCTGATGGAAGCGGCCCTGGACGACAAATCCTCCATGGAACTGGACAAGGTGCGCGTCCAGATCGAGGAGATCGTCAGCCTGCTGGACAATCTGCTGAAGACCGCACCGGCCCCCTTGCGGACCTTCGACTAGCCCGCCCGATGCTCTGCGGCGCTGCCCCTGGCGGCCGGTATCCCCGCTCAGCCGGTGGCGCGCACGCCGCCGCCGGCCAGAAAGCGCGCCTCGAAATCGGCGGCCGGCACGGGGCGGGAGATCAGGAAGCCCTGGATCGTCTGGCAGTCCATGGTGCAGAGCCATTCGCGCTGCGGCTCCGTCTCCACCCCCTCGGCCACGATCTCCAGCCCCAGGCGCTGCCCCAGTTCCAGGATCGTGGCGGCGATGGCCACGTCGTGGGGCACGGATTGCATGAAGCCCCGATCGATCTTCAGCACCGTCAGCGGGATGCGGCGCAGATGCGACAATGAGGCGTAGCCCGTGCCGAAATCATCAATGGCGATGCCCACGCCGATATCATGCAGGATGCGCAGCATGGCGAAATCACCCGTGGCCTGCGTCATGGCCACCGTCTCGGTGATCTCCAGCGTCAGCAGATGCGCCGGCAGGCCCGAGGTGGCCAGGGCCGCACGCACGCGGTTGGGAAACTCCCCATCGGCCAGTTGCCGCGGGCTGACATTGATGGCCACGGGCAGGTCGCCATGCAGGCGGCGCCAATGGGAAGCCTGCCGGCAGGCTTCCCCCAGAACCCAGTCACCGATGGGGCCGATCAGGCCCGTTTCCTCCGCCACGGGGATGAAATCACCGGGGGCGATATAGCCATCCTCCGTCTTCCAGCGCAGCAGCGCCTCCGCCCCTCGCAGGGCCAAGCTGCGCGGATCGACCTTGGGCTGATAGAACAGTTCGAACTCGCCCCGCAACTCCGCGGCGCGCAGCCGTGCCTCCGTGCGCAGCCGCGTCATGGCCTGTTCCGACATCTCGGCGGAGAACATGCGCCAGCAGCCGGTGCCGGCGGCCTTTGCCGCGTACATGGCGACATCGGCACAGCGCAGGATCTGGCGCGCATCCTGTCCGTCGGCCGGCCACAGGGAGATGCCGATCGAGGCGCTAGGATGCAGGATATGCCCATCCAGTTCCAGCGGCCGGGCCAGGGAGGCCAGGACCCGGTCGGCGACCTGGATCGCCTCCTTCGGCTCGCCCACATCCTCCACCACGACCAGGAACTCATCCCCACCCAGGCGCCCCACCGTGTCGGAATGGCGCAGCGTGCCGTCCAGGCGCTGGGCGATGGCCTGCAGCATCTGATCACCCATGTCGTGGCCCAGGCTGTCATTGACATGCTTGAACCGGTCCAGGTCCAGGAACAGCACGGCCACACCGCGCCGCGTGCGCCGGGCCCGGGCCAGCGCGTGATCCAGGCGTTCCAGCAGCAGGGCGCGGTTGGGCAATTCCGTCAGCGGATCGCGGGTGGCGAGCTGGCGCAACTGCCCCTGGCTGTCATCCAGCCGGTCCAGCGTCTCGTTGATGCGCAGGGTCAGGCGGCCCAGCTCATCTTCCTCATGCCCGCGCGGCAGGGGCAGCCGCGTATCGCGGGGGTTGTCGGGGTCGATATCGGCCACGGCCTGTTCCAGCTCGACCAGCGGGCGGGTCAGGAAGCGGTGGAAGACCCAGGTCAGCATCAGCCCCAGCAGGATGTTGCGCAACAGGCCGCCCAGCAGCGAGGTGCCGACGAAGGCGATGTAGTCGGCGGAGATGCGCGCCATGTCCAGGTCGATGCGCAGCAGCCCGATGGGCGGCTTTTCCCGCCCGTCGGGAAGGGGGCGGTAAAGCAGGCGGGTGCCGCGCGCCAGATCGCCGAATACCAGCCGGCCGATCATGCTGTCACCCTGGCCGGTCTGCTCCGTCGGGCGCCGGCGGGACCATAGCGACTGCTGTTCGGAAATGCGGATATCGATACCGGCAATGGCGCCGATGGACAGGGCGGAGGTGCCGATCTGCTGGGCCAGCGCCTCGTCCACGTTCCAGGCGGCCGCCGCGGCGCTGCCCTCCATCAGGTCCAGCACCTGTTCGACCAGCACGCTGGCCTTTCCCCGTTCGCGCCACGTGGCCCATGCCACCTCCAGCCCGCTGAGGAACAATCCGATCAGGCAGGCGGCCAGTACGGCGCGCGCCGCCTGCTTGGCCGCCAATGAACTGCCCAGGCCCTTCAGCATAGCCCTCCCCGGTGGCTTGCGTCCGGCTGCCTATCGCCACCGTTCCGGCCTCCTTGGGGGGGGCGAGGTGCGATATGCAGTCGCGGTCATCATGCCTGAAAACCGCGACGGTTGCACAAGCATTTATCAGTCGCGCGCCCGGTGTCCGAAAAGGGCAGGCGGCTTGTTTTCGGGGATGGATAAGGATAATCGGGCATGAAAAAGGGCCGGCCCCCGCAGCGGGGACCGGCCTTTGGCCAACTTGGTGCTGTCATCGGGCCGGATGGCGGCAGGCACCCCGGGCATGCACCCCCGGGTGGGCACCCCCAGTAGGCACCCCCAGTATGCACCCGGTGGCCCGCGGGGCCGTCGCCGGTCAGGCGCGCTTCAGCTTGCGGAATTCGGCCCACATGGCGGAGGGGTTCTTGTCCAGGTCGAAGGCGCGGGTCTGCCTCGGGTCCAGTCCCTGGCGGCGGCATTCCAGGGCGAACACGTTGGTATTGGCAGGGTCCAGTCCCAGCTCGGCGCAGGCGGCATTGAAGCTGTTCTGGAAATCGGCGCTGTGCATCTTGTCACCTTCGCAGGTTGGACGTTTGTCACGATCGGGGACCATCGTGGTCGGACCGGTAACGGTTGCGGGCCGAAAAGCCCTTGCCTTCACGCATCGCAGCATCGCCGGCCATTGCGGCCAAATTGCGAAGCTGTTGATCCAAAACGATGGCTTTCGCCTATCCAGAACAAATCAAAGGCTGATCTGTTGCAACAGCGAACAACGCATGGCCGATCTTCCGCAGCGCAGGTGAGGGTTGCAGGCCGCCGCCCCTTCCGCCCGAGTCCCCCCCTCTCGTCCGGCCCCGCGACTTGTCGGGGGATCGGGTTTGCCGCGGCGGGTATCGCCCGCCAGCATCCGCGATGGCCTTACGGCAGGCCTGTTCGCGGTGGTGGGTCCCCTGAATTCTCTTTCGGCACCTCAAGCGCCGGGCGCCGCCATCCGTCGGCTTGGGCTTGCGGCGCAGGGGCGCCGGGCCGGCAGTCGCCGGCCTTACCAGGGACATGAATCATAAATTCATGTCCCTGGTATTAGGCCAAAATTAAAGCCTTCCCCTGTATGTTTGACCGATGGGCTGGTTCAGGTCATGCTGCTGTGACCGCATCGCTGCTGGATGGGCGGTGTGCCGGAACGGGTGGACAAGGCCCGAAGGACAAGGGTGGCGGAATGCCACCGGGAGGGGCAGGGGCCGAAAACGGACCTGTGCCATTGGTCTGCCCCAATCGGGGAAGAGACTCCGATTTGTCGGTACGTTGAATGTTGTAGTTCGGTGCCAGGACTTGATTGCCGATTGACCCCCTTGGAATGCACGGGAGGACGCGGTGATGGGTGACGGTGAAGCCAGCGAAACAGGGGGCCCTGCGGCCGGTGCGGCTGGGTGCCTTCGTGCGGCCGGCCGCCGGTGCCGCCCCGGTACTTCCGGAACGATTGTCCCGGCGGACCGTTTCAATACGGCTGTTACGGGTGGAGGCTGGGGAGGCCTCGCACAAGGATTTGAACGCCACCGATTTCCAATGCCCCCCGCCGGCGGGCAAGCATGGCGCATGGCCTGCCCATGCCCTCCCATCCGCCCGCCGACCGGCCGCCAGGAAGGAGAGTGCCCATGACCAGTCTGGTCACAGACCTTTTTGCCAGTTACGCCAGTTCGTATGAAAGCCGCCGCGACGTGGAGATGTCGCTGCTGGATTATCTGGAAGGGTGCCGCGACGATCCGCTGATGTATGCCAGCGCTGCGGAAAGGCTTCTGTCGGCCATCGGTGAGCCGGAGATCATTGACACGGCCAGGGATTCGCGTCTGGCGCGCATCTTCATGAACCGCACCATCAAGATCTATCCTGCCTTCGCCGAATTCTACGGCATGGAAGAAACGATCGAGCGAATCGTCGGCTTCTTCCGCCATGCCGCCCAGGGGCTGGAGGAACGCAAGCAGGTCCTGTACCTGCTGGGCCCCGTGGGGGGCGGCAAATCCTCGCTGGCCGAGCGGCTGAAGGCACTGATGGAGGACAAGCCCATCTATGCCCTCAAGGCCGGGGACCAGATCAGCCCCGTCTTTGAAAGCCCGCTGGGCCTGTTCGACCCCGTTACCATGGGGGCCGCCATCGAGGAGAAATACGGCATCCCCCGCCGCCGCCTGACCGGGCTGATGAGCCCCTGGGCACTGAAACGGCTGGATGAGTTCGATGGCGACATCCGCCGGTTCAAGGTGGTCAAGCTGCGTCCGTCGCGCCTGCGCCAGGTCGGCATTTCCAAGACCGAGCCGGGGGACGAGAACAACCAGGACATCTCCTCGCTGGTCGGCAAGGTGGATATCCGCAAGCTGGAGCTTTACAGCCAGAACGATCCCGACGCCTACAGCTATTCCGGCGGCCTGAACCGGGCGAACCAGGGCATGCTGGAATTCGTGGAGATGTTCAAGGCGCCCATCAAGATGCTGCATCCCCTGCTGACCGCCACGCAGGAAGGCAATTACATCGGCACCGAGAATATCGGCGCACTGCCCTTCCAGGGCGTCATCATGGCGCATTCCAACGAGGCGGAATGGCAGAGCTTCAAGAACAACAAGAACAACGAGGCCTTCATCGACCGCATCTGCGTGGTCAAGGTACCCTATTGCCTGCGGGTGATGGAGGAACAGCGCATCTATGAGAAGCTGATCAAGACCTCTGAATTGTCGGGCAGCCCCTGCGCGCCCGCAACGCTGGAGATGCTGGCCAGGTTCACGGTGCTGTCACGCCTGCGCGACCATGGCAATTCCAACCTGTTCTCCAAGATGCGCGTCTATGACGGCGAAAGCCTGAAGGAGACGGACCCCAAGGCCAAGACCCTGCAGGAATACAAGGACGCGGCCGGTGTGGATGAGGGGATGAACGGCATCTCCACCCGCTTCGCCTTCAAGGTTCTGGCCAGCACCTTCAATTACGACAATACGGAGGTGGGGGCCGATCCCGTTCATCTGATGTACATCCTGGAACAGGCCATCAAGCGGGAGCAGTTCCCCGACGACACCGAAAAGAAATACATGGAGTTCATCAAGGCCGAACTGGCCCCGCGCTATGCGGAGTTCATCGGCAACGAAATCCAGAAGGCCTATCTGGAGAGCTACCATGATTACGGACAGAACCTGTTCGACCGCTATGTCGATTATGCCGACGCCTGGATCGAGGACCAGGACTTCAAGGACCCCGACACGGGCCAGTTGCTGAACCGCGACCTGCTGAACCAGGAACTGACCAAGATCGAAAAGCCCGCCGGCATCGCCAACCCCAAGGATTTCCGCAACGAGGTGGTGAAGTTCGCGCTGCGCATGCGGGCATCCAATGGCGGGCGCAACCCGTCCTGGACCAGTTACGAGAAGCTGCGCGACGTCATCGAGAAGCGGATGTTCAGCCAGGTGGAGGAACTGCTGCCCGTCATCAGCTTCGGTTCCAAGAAGGACAGCGAGACGGAGAAGAAGCACAGCGAGTTCGTCGAGCGCATGATGGAACGCGGCTATACCGAGCGGCAGGTTCGCCGGCTGGTCGAATGGTACATGCGGGTGAAGCAGGCGGGGTGAGGGGGTTATAATGGACAGTGAGCGAGTCTCAGTTTCATTCGATGGTAGAGACTGGGTGGTTCGTAGAAATGGGACTTCGCTCACTGCATGTTCAACAAAGCAGGAAGCTCTCCAATTTGCACGGCAACTCTCCACATTCGTTCCTTCGGCTGAACTTAGCGTTCGTAACAAGGGCAACGGAATGGAGAGGTCGCAATTTTATTCAGATGGGAAGGTTTCCAGGCACAGAAAATAGGCCCTCTCCACCGTCATTCCCGCGAAAGCGGGAATCCAGACGACGGTGCTAAATGCGTCTCCGGCTGCTGGACCTTCACCCTGGTTCTGGCTTCCTGCTTTCGCGGGAATGACGGTGGAGGAACGGTGACCGGAAGGGCCATCGAAAGGACGGTGCAACCTTGTTCACCATTGTCGACCGACGTCTCAACCCTTCCGGCAAGTCGCTGGCCAACCGCCAGCGGTTCCTGCGCCGCGCCAAGGAACAGGTGATGCGGGCCGTGCGCGATGCGTCGGCCAAGCGCGGCATCCGCGACATCGATATGGGCGGCGATATCGCCATTTCCCCTGACGGCATCCGGGAGCCGACGCTGCATCGCGCATCCTCGGGCGGGCGGCGTGACCATGTCGTCCCCGGCAACAAGGAGTTCCTGTCCGGCGACAAGATCAAGCGCCCGCCATCCGGCGGCGGCGGTGCCGCGGGCAGCGAGGGGGCCGAGGATGGTGATGGCCAGGACGAGTTCCGCTTCGTCCTCAGCCGGGAGGAATTCATCGACCTGTTCCTGGAAGACCTGGAACTGCCGGACCTGGCCAAGCGCAAGCTGGCCGTGACGGACGCCATGGACTGGCACCGGGCCGGCTATTCGGTTTCCGGCTCGCCCGCCAACCTCAACCTTGTGCGCACCATGCGCAACTCGCTGGCCCGGCGCATGGCCCTGAACCGTCCCACGGGCGACGAGATCAAGGCCCTGCGGCAGGAGATCGATGATCTGGAGCGGACGGGCCGCGACCGGGACCGTCTGGCCCTGGCCAGGGAGGAACTGGAACAGGCGCTGCGGCGGACCCAGCGCATCCCCTATATCGATCCGGTGGACGTGCGCTACAACCGGTTCGCGGCCACGCCGCGCCCGGCGGCCCAGGCCGTGATGTTCTGCCTGATGGACGTGTCGGGCAGCATGACCGAGCATATGAAGGACCTGGCCAAGCGTTTCTACATGCTGCTCTACCTGTTCCTGTCACGGCGGTACAAGCATGTGGACGTGGTCTTCATCCGCCACACCCACCGCGCACAGGAGGTGGACGAGGAGACTTTCTTCTACAGCCCCGAGACGGGTGGCACCGTGGTGTCCACGGCGCTGGAGGAGATGGCGCGGGTGGTGAAGGAACGCTACCCGCCCGCGGAATGGAACATCTATGCCGCACAGGCCAGTGACGGCGACAATGCCCTGTCCGACAATACCCGGACGGCGGAACTGATGGGCGGGACCATCCTGCCCGTCTGCCAGTATTATGCCTATCTGGAAGTGGGGCAGGAGGGGATCAGTCCCGGCCTGCCCTATGGTGGCGGATCGCGGGAAACCGACCTGTGGCGCACCTACAAGACCATCGAGGCCGGCGGCGCGCTGGCCATGCGGCGGGTGACGGAACGGCGTGAGATCTATCCCGTGTTCCGTGAACTGTTCGCCAGGGACAAGGCCGGCCAGCCGGCGGAGGTGAGCGCATGACCCTGACAGCCTTCGACGGCAACCCGCTCTATACCGGTGCCGATTGGGATTACGACAAGGTCCGCCGCGTCTATGACGCCATCGAGAAGGTGGCCGTGGGCGAAATGGGGCTGGATGTCTATACCAACCAGATCGAGGTGATCACGTCGGAGCAGATGCTGGATGCCTATTCCAGCATCGGCATGCCGCTTTTCTACAAGCATTGGTCGTTCGGCAAGCATTTTGCGCGTGACGAGGCCATGTACCGCAAGGGCCAGCGCGGCCTGGCCTATGAGATCGTCATCAATTCCAACCCCTGCATCAGCTACATCATGGAAGAGAACACCATGACGATGCAGACGCTGGTCATCGCCCACGCCGCCTTCGGCCATAATCATTTCTTCAAGAACAATTATCTGTTCCGGCAGTGGACGGATGCCGACGGCATCCTGGACTATCTGTCCTTCGCCAAGGCCTATATCACCCAGTGCGAGGAACGGTATGGCCATGCCATGGTGGAGCGGGTGCTGGATGCCGCCCACGCCCTGATGAACCACGGCGTCCACCGCTATCCCCGCCGCCGCGGCCCCGACCTGCGCAACGAGGAAAAACGCGCACGCGAGCGGCTGGAACATGCCGAGCGCACCTTCAACGACCTGTGGCGCACCGTGCCGACCAAGGCGGGCGGGGCCAGCCCCCTGTCCGACCGCGACCGCCGCCGTGCCGTGCTGGAACTGCCGGAGGAGAATATCCTCTATTTCCTGGAAAAGAAGGCGCCGCGCCTGCAGGGCTGGCAGCGGGAAATCCTGCGCATCGTGCGCCATGTGGCGCAGTATTTCTATCCGCAGCGCCAGACCAAGGTGATGAATGAGGGCTGCGCCACCTATTGCCATTACCGCATCCTGTCCACCCTGCATGAACGGGGGCAATTGACGGACGGCGCCTGGATGGAGGCGATGCACAGTCACACCAACGTGGTGTTCCAGCCCGATTTCGATGACCGGCGCTATGGCGGGATCAATCCCTATGCCCTGGGCTTTGCCATGATGCAGGATATCGAGCGCATCGCGACCCGGCCCACCGACGAGGACCGGGTCTGGTTCCCGGACCTGGCCGGGAAGGGCGATGCCATGGGTGCCCTGCGCGACGCCTGGGCCAATTTCCGGGATGAAAGCTTCATCCTGCAATATCTGTCACCGGCCATCATCCGCAAGTTCCGGCTGTTCCATGTGGCCGATGATGCCAGCGATCCGGAAATGAGGGTGGCCGCCATCCATGACGAACGCGGATACCGGGCCGTGCGTCAGGCACTGGCGCGGCAATATGATATCGCCTGGGCGGAGGCCGATATCCAGATCGTCGATGTCGACCTGGTCGGTGACCGCAAGCTGATGCTGGAACATCACGTGATGAACCAGATCCTGCTGGACGAGGAGGAGGCGCGGCCCGTCATGCAGCATCTGGCCGACCTGTGGGGGTACGAGGTCGTGCTGGCCGAGGTGGAGACGCCCGGTGGCACCCCGCTGCGGCGCATCGCGGTCAGCCCGCGCGTGGTGCTGGGGGGAGGGTGACGCCGTCCTCCCTCCCCGTATCCGCCCGGCACCGGCCGCCAGGGGCAGCCCGGTCAGGCTGCCGCCTTTTTCTGCCCGTCCTTGCCGGCGGCCAGGATTTCGCGGGCCATCTCATCGGCCACGGCGCTGGTCGGCCGCGCCTCGCGGTCGGCGCGCCGGAAAATCTCCGACAAGGTGGCGGGGATACGCTCGACCTGGCGCAGCACGGATTCGCGGTCGTAGGCGTGCGTCACTTCGGCGGACACATTGATGATGCCGCCGCCATTGATGACATAATCCGGCGCGTACAGCACGCCGGCACTGCGCAGGGCCTCGCCCATGGCGTCGGTTTCAAGCTGGTTGTTGGCGCCCCCGGCCACGACCGTGGCCTTCAACTCGGCCAGGGTCCGGGGGTTGATCACAGCCCCCAGGGCGCAGGGCGCATAGACATCGACCTCGGCCGCATGGATGCGCTCCGGGGCCACGGAAACGGCTGCGAACCGGTCGACGGCGCGCTGCACATTGTCGGCGTGGATGTCGGTGACCGTCAGCACGGCGCCGTCATCGGCCAGATGCTGGCACAGATGGCTGCCGACATTGCCCAGTCCCTGCACCGCGACACGCACGCCCTTCAGGCTGTCGGCGCCCAGCTTGTGCCGGGCGGCGGCCTTGATACCCAGATAGACGCCATAGGCGGTGAAGGGCGAGGGGTCGCCGGAGGCGTCATGTCCGCCGGTAAGGCCGGCGACATGCCGTGTGGTCTGGCCCATGGTCATCACGTCGGCAACGGTGATGCCCACATCCTCGGCTGCGATATATCTGCCGCCCAGGCTGTCAATGACGCGGCCGAAGGCACGGAACAGGTCGTCGGACTTGTCCGTGCGGCTGTTGCCGATGATGACCGATTTTCCCCCGCCCAGCGGCAGGCCGGCCATCGCGTTCTTGTAGCTCATGCCGCGCGACAGGCGCAGCGCGTCACGCATGGCCTCCGTGTCGTTGGCATAGGGCCACATGCGACAGCCGCCGCAGGCCGGACCCAGCGCCGTGGAATGCACGGCGATGATGGCCGACAGGCCGGTCGCCGTGTCGCGACCGAAAAGAACCAGCTCGTGATCATCGAAATCGGGGAAATCGAACAGCATGGAAAGGGTCTCCGGCCTGGGGATCGCTGTCACCGCCTCTGCCGTGGGCGGCTTTTACAGCGAAAGTCTAGGCTTGGACGGCTTTCCAGGTCGATTTCGTTGTTCGGCGGGGTTCCGCACGAAACGCACACCGGACAGGGGTTTCGGAAAATTTCCTGTCGCGGGTCCGTTCACATGCCGATCTTGCGTCAGCGTGTGCGGTGCGGATCGCGGCTGGGGGCCGTCAGGACAGGGTCGCGGCGCCCATCCTGCCGGGCGGGATCGCCACCCAGCGTCGGCTCACGGCGGGGCGCCCCCGTGCCTTGCGGCCGGCCCTTGGGTGCGGCGGCGCGGGGGGCGGGCTTCGTGGCGCGCCGGCCGCTGCCCCACCAGAACCCCAGCATGCCGATCAGCAGCGCGCCGACACCGCCGATCAGGCCGTAGCGGACCCAATCGGGGGCGGCGGACAGGCTGAAACCATCCTCGCCCTCCTGCCTGTCCATCATCACCTCGGTCTCGACCCCGCTGGCAGGCGCGGCCGTGGGGCCGTCAAAGCGGCCGGCGATGGTCGTGCCGACATCCCCCCGGTCGACGCCCGAAGCCGGGGCGGGCGTGCTGGCGGCGGGTGGTGCGGCGGTGCGCGGCGGCGACGTTTCCGCCGCCCCGCGCGACACGCCCAGCAGGGTGCTTTCCGTGCCGCCGCCGCGTTCGACGCCGGCGGTGACGGGTGCCGCCTGGGGCCGCACATCCTCTTCCCGCAGGTTCAGCGGCTGGCTGGCGCGGGCCCGGCTGTTAGGGTCGGCCAGATTGCCGACGCCTTGCCGCTCGGGCCTGCTTTCCAGCATGCGGTCGATGGTGGTCTGATCGAGCCGGCCCGTGGCCTTCAGCCCGTTCTTGCGCTGGTAATTGGCGATGGCGGCGGCCGTGGCGCTGTCCATCCGGCCGCTGGCGCGCCCCTGGTAGAAGCCCTGCTGGTCCAGAATCTGCTGCGCCCATTGGATGGTCGCGGCATTCGGCTGGTCCTGCGCGCCGGCCACCGGCACCGCGACAGTCAGCAGCAAGGTCAGGGCCGTGGCGCCGGCCGCGTGACGGAGAAGGGAACGGGCGGAACGGAAACGAACCGGCACGAACACGTCTATGCACCCCTGAGGCGGAACCGACCGAGGACGCCCTTCCTGTGGCGTCGCAGCAAAGGGATGACACCCCGGCCGGTGGATGGCAAGGAAAGAGTGGTCATTCGGCCGGCATGTACCGGAAGGATGGACCGCCCTTCGACCCGATCCTATAATCAGCGGCGATCTTGTCCTTTCGAAGGCCGATTTGTCCGCATCGCCCCCACCTCATCAAGACAGCCACGCTTTGCCGCCGGACCTGATGGTGGCCGGCGGCGCGTGGCTTCTGATCATGACGCTGCTGGACATCCTGCTGCTGGGGCCGTCGCCGACCCTGCTGGGGATGCGGCTGCTGGGCGTCGTGGCGCTGTCCTTCTGGTCCTGGCGTGGCGGGCGGGGGCCATCCTGGCTGGGCCCGCTCTGGCTGGCGGTTACCATGCTGGGCCAGGTTTGCGCTGCCTATATGTGGGCCCGCGGGGATGCGGGCGCGCTGGTCATGGGCGGCGGCATGCTGGCGGGCTTCCTGCTGCTGCCGGTGTCCGCGCCGATCATCCGCGGCTTCGGTGCGGCCGGCCCGGCCCGGGCCGGGGCGCCAGCCGAAGCGGGCGTGCCGGTCGCCATCCTGCATCTGACCGCCGACAGCCTGTCCAGCCGACTGACCGGCATGGAAGTGGAGCTGGAGGCGCTGGCGGCGGCGCCGGGGACCCCGGCCCAGGCCATTCAGCTTCGCCTGTTGCGCAACGAGGTGGCTGAGATGCGGGCCCTGGTCCGGCAACGGCTTGGTGAGCGGGGGGGGGAGGCCGCCCCGCCGCCGGCACCCGAGCCGCCGCCCGCCGTCCAGGCCCGGCCGGCACCCGTCGCCCCCAACGGCCTCTCGGCCCTGGTCGTGGATGACGACCCCGTGGGGCGCACGCTGGTGCGGTTGTTGCTGGAACGGGCCGGCTATTGGGTGGAGGAGACCGACGATGCCAAGATGGCGCTGGAGATGGCCCTGATGGAAGGGCCGGATGTAGCGCTGATCGCCGCGCGCATCGGCCGGCACAGCGGCCTGGCCCTGTCCTGGTGCATCAGGCGCGGCGGCGGACCGCCCGTGATCCTGATGCGCGCCCGCGTGGATATCGTGCCGGACCGGCTTCGCGCACGGGCCGGGCTGTCAGGCATGCTGACCAAGCCCGTGACGCCGGAGGGGCTGGCCGAGCGCCTGGGCGCCATTCTGGAAAGGCGGGGGCAGGTGGCGGCATCCCCGCCGCCGGCATCATCATCGGCACCGCCATCCGTGCCGTCCTCCCCGCAAAGGGGCCCGGCCGTGCTGGACCTCGCCGTGCTGGATGAGCATCTGACCCTGCTGGGGGCCGAGCGGGTGGCGCAGATCATCGACAGTTTCACCCGCAACGCTCCGGCCACCCTGGACCAGATCGACCAGGCATTGCAGGATGGGGATGTGCCGGCCCTGGGCCGTGCCGCACACAAGCTGGCGTCCGGCGCCCTGACGGTGGGCCTGCCGGCGCTGGCCACCCTGGCCAAGGCCGCCGATACGGCCGCCAAGCGGCAGGACGGTGCCGCCGCCCGTGATCATGCCGGCCAGATCAGGTCGGCCTTCACCGCCGGCATGGCGGGCCTGGCCGCCTTCCGGCGGGACAGGCTGTCGCGATGATGACGGGCCGCGACGGACCGGTCAGGCCTGGTCCGTGACCTCGGCCGCCAGGCGATAGCCCAGGCCCTTTTCCGTCAGGATGACATCCATCGAGCCGCTATCCTGCATCTTGCGGCGCAAGCGGCTGACCAGCACATCGATGGTGCGGTCGTTGGGATTGCGGTCGGTGCCGCTGACCGCGTCGATCAACTGGTCGCGCGTCACGACCCGCCCGCCGGAGCGCACCAGCAGGCCCAGCAACTCGAACTCCCCGCGCGTCACGCGCACTTCCAGGCCCTGCGGATCGACCAGACGGCGGCGGGCCAGATCCATGGTCCAGCCCGCGAAATAGCGCACCGTTCCTTCGGCCTTATGCATCTTGCTGGGATGGGTCCGGCGCAGAAGGTTGCGGGCGCGGGCCAGCAATTCCCGCGGGTTGGGCGGCTTGGTCACATAATCGTCGCCGCCTGTTTCCAGGCCGAACACGCGGTCGCCGTCATTGGCACGCTGGGTGACGATGATGATGCCGACATTCGATATCTCGCGGATGCTGCGCGCCAGGCTGAACCCGTCCTCGTCCGGCAGTTCGATGTCCAGCAACACCAGATCGGGCGGCTGGCGCTGCATCACCTCCCGCGTCTGCTTTCCATTCTCGGCTTCTGCCACCAGGAAGCCGGCCTGATGGAAATACCCGGCCAGCAATGCGCGGGTTGCGGGCTCGTCCTCAACGATCAGGACCAGCGGGGCATCGGCGATCTCGGCCATCCGGAAAAGGCTCCATAAAGGGGACAAGAAGCGTCGGTCACGACACGCAGGCCCTTCGCCTATACCCGGTTTTGTCTGAAAAATGAAGCCGTTGGACGGTGCTACACCTTCTTTGGGGCAGCCTTTCCAACGGCGTGGCAGATGGGTTTGCTATCTTAAATTGTTCATATTCGGCATAAATAAAACCGCAATGGGTTGCCCCTTCCCCTCTATGGGCTCGCCATGGATGGCAGGAAGGGGCGAGGCCTCAGGCCCCCAGTTCCAGAAGGGAGGCATTGCCGCCGAACGCCGTGGTGTTGACCGTCAGCGTCTTTTCCGTCACGAAACGATGCAGGTAGTGCGGGCCGCCGGCCTTCGGCCCCGTGCCCGACAGGCCTTGGCCGCCGAAGGGCTGCACGCCCACGACAGCACCCACCATGTTGCGGTTGATATAGGTATTGCCGACCGGCAACGCCTTGAACAGGTTGTGGGCGCGTCCTTCCAGCCGGCTATGCACGCCGAATGTCAGGCCATAGCCCGTGGCCGCGATCTCCGCCACCACCTTATCCAGGTCCGACGCCTTGAAACGGACAAGGTGCAGGATGGGGCCGAACACCTCCCGTTTCAGGCGTGACAGACCGTCGATCTCGTAAAGGCGCGGTCCGAAGAAGGTACCGTCGCGCAGGATTTCCGGGACGGAAACGGCCTTGACCAGCCGGGCCTCGCCATCCATCCGGGTGGCATGCTTCACCAGGATGTCGCGGGCGTCGTCATCGATGACGGGGCCGATATCGGTCGTGATCTCCATCGGATCGCCCAGCCGGATCAGGTCCATGGCACCGGCCAGCATGTCGGCCAGCTTGTCGGCGATCTCTTCCTGCGCGAACAGGACGCGGGTGGCGGAACAGCGCTGGCCCGCCGACAGGAAGGCGGAGGTGATGCAATCATCCACCACCTGTTCCAGCAGGGCGGTTGAATCGACGATCATGCAATTCTGGCCGCCCGTTTCGGCGATCAGCGGCACGATGGCCCCCTCGCGGTCGGCCAGGCTGCGGTTGATGGCGCGGCCCGTTTCGGTCGAACCGGTGAAGCAGACGCCGGCCACGCGCCGGTCGGCCACCAGCGGTGCGCCCACCGTTTCACCGTCGCCCGGCAGAAGATGCAGCACGTCACCCGGCACACCGGCCCGGTGCAGCAGGCGCACGGCTTCGGCGGCGACCAGCGGCGTCTGCTCGGCGGGCTTGGCGATGACGGCATTGCCGGCGACCAGCGCCGCCACCACCTGGCCCGTGAAAATGGCCAGCGGGAAGTTCCACGGGCTGATGCAGGCGAAGACGCCGCGGCCGGTCAGATGCAATTCGTTACGCTCCCCCGTCGGGCCGGGCAGCAGGACCGGCTTCAGCCCGGTGCGGGCCTGGACGGCATAATAGCGGCAGAAATCCACGGCCTCCCGCACCTCCGCCACGGCGTCGGGCAGGGTCTTTCCAGCCTCGCGCGACAGCAGGGCCAGCAGGGCCGGCATGTCCTCTTCCATCAGGTCGGCAGCGCGTTCCAGGCAGGTGGCCCGGTGGTCGGCGCCGGCCCGGTCCCAGCCGGGCTGGGCCGCTGTGGCCAGCGACAGGGCCTGTTCCACCGCCTGCGGACCGGCCGACACGACCGTGCCGACCTGGCGGGTAGGCCTGGCCGGGTCGGACACGGGCAGGACCGGCCCGTCCAGCGTCTGCCCGCCCACGATGGGACCGGCCGTCCAGGGGCGGGTCAGCGCGGCTTTCATGCTGGCCTGCAACGCTTCCACCTTCTCCGGTGCGGTCAGGTCGAAGCCCTTGGAATTGGCGCGTTCCGCACCATAGATGTCGGCGGGCGTGGGGATGCGCGGGTGACGCAGCATGCCTTCTCTCTCCAGGAAAGCGGCCGGATCGGCCACGACGTCGGACACGGGTATGTCCGGGTCCATATAGGCGTTGACGAAATTGCTGTTGGCGCCGTTCTCCAGCAGGCGGCGGACCAGATAGGGCAGCAGGTCCTCATGCGTGCCGACGGGCGCATAGATGCGCACGCGCGGCATGTCCGGGAACACCTCCCGCGTCGCGGTATAGAGCAGTTCGCCCATGCCGTGCAGGCGCTGGAACTCCAGGTCGCGATTGTCGCCGGCCAGATGCAGGATGGCGGCGATGGTATAGGCATTGTGGGTGGCGAACTGCGGATAGATGGCGTCCTGCGCGGCCAGCATCTTGCGCGCGCAGACAAGATAGGACAGGTCCGTGGCCGCCTTGCGGGTGAAGACCGGATAATCATCATGGCTGGCGATCTGCGACAGCTTGATTTCGGTATCCCAATAGGCCCCCTTGACCAGCCGCACCATCAGACGGCGGCCGGCCGACCGGGCCAGCGCCACCAGCCAGTCGACCAGGATATGGGTGCGCTTGGAATAGGCCTGGATGGCCAGCCCCAGCCCGTTCCACCCGGCCAGGTCCGGATCGTGGGACAGCGCGGACAGGACGTCCATCGACAGGTCCAGGCGGTCGGCCTCTTCCGCATCGATGGTCAGGTTGATGTCCCAGCACCTGGCCTGCTGCGCCAGCCCTTTGACGGCCGGTACCAGGCGTGCCAGCACATCGGCCTTCTGCGCCTGCACATAGCGCGGGTGCAGGGCCGACAGCTTGATGGACACGCCCGGCGCCGCCACCGGCCCGCGGCCCGCAGCCTCCGCCCCGACGGCGTCGATGGCCTTGACATAGGCATCCAGATACCGGTCGGCCTGTTCCCAGGTGCGGGCGCCCTCGCCCAGCATGTCATAGGAATGGACGGTCCCGGCCGGCCTGGCCTTGCGGGCCTCCGCCATGGCTTCCCGAATGGTGCGGCCCAGCACGAAATGGCCGCCCATGACGCGCATGGCCCGGCCCATGGCCGTGCGGATGACGCTTTCGCCCGACCGGGCGACCAGACGTTTCAGGAAGCTGCCGGCGTCGCGTTCCCCGCCGCGCTC
The DNA here is from genome assembly GCF_048066175.1 of Niveispirillum fermenti. Classification (GTDB taxonomy): domain Bacteria; phylum Pseudomonadota; class Alphaproteobacteria; order Azospirillales; family Azospirillaceae; genus Niveispirillum; species Niveispirillum fermenti. Next base: position 162,255 of record NZ_JBLTXA010000004.1, read on the forward strand.
CAGGTCGGTGATCTTGCCCGTCAGCATCAGGCCCCAGGCGGCGGCATTCACAAAGGCACTGTCGCTGCGGCCCAGATGGGCATCCCACTGGCCCTGCGCGATCTTCTCGGCGATCAGCCGGTCGGCCGTATCGGGATCGGCGATGCGCAGCAGGCATTCGGCGATGCACATCAGGGCGATGCCCTCATTGTTCGACAGGCCGAATTCCTGCAGGAAATTATCCAGCGGCCCCAGTTCCCGGCGGCGCTTGCGGGCGGCGTTCACGATGGCCACGGCACGCTCATGCACGCCCTGGCGCTCGGCCGCGGACAGCCCGTGCGCCCGCAAAAGCCGCGAGACGGCGGATACCTCGTCGGCATGTTTGGTGGCGCGCAGGGCCGCGCGCAATTCGCCCAGGCTGGCGGTGGTCATCGCCGTCACTCCGTTGGCCGTTCGTGTGGTGAAAGTCACCGCATTATGGCAAGAAAGCTGTGTGATTTTTCTCCAAATATAGGGAATATGCAGGATATAATATGGATAAAGCGCCAATTTGCCGGACGAAATGATGACAAGCGATCCAGGGGCCGCGAAGCTCGACCGCATCGACCAGAACATCCTGCGCATCCTGCAGGAAGAGGGCCGGATATCGAATGTGGAACTGGCCCGCCGCATCCACCTGTCGCCCACGCCCTGCCTGGAACGTGTGCGCCGGCTGGAGCGCGAGGGTTATATCCGCCAATATGTGGCCTTGCTGGACCCCGACCGGCTGGAACGGCCGCTGGCCGCCTATGTCGAGGTGCGGCTGGATCACACCACGTCCGATGCGTTCCGGATCTTCGCCGATGCCATGCGCCGTTTCGATGATGTGCAGGAAGCGCACATGGTGGCGGGCGGCTTCGATTACCTGATCAAGGTGCGGGTGGCGGACATGGCCGATTACCGCGCCTTCCTGGGTGAACTGACATCCATCAAGGGGGTATCGCAGACCCATACCTATATGGTGATGGAAGAGGTCAAGAACACCCATGTCCTGCCCGTGCCGGGGCGGTGACAATCAGGAATTCCCCACCCAGGTAAGGATTCAATCCAGTATTTTCAGCACCTTGCGGATGCCTAGCGCGTTGGTCAGCACATAATCGTCGGCCCGGTGCAGGTCTTCCACGCTGACGGGCCGCTCCTGCGCCCGCCAGTTGCGGACCAGGGCGGCGCGCATGGTGCCGGGCAGGGCACCGTCGGAAACCGGCGGGGTGACCCAATGGCCGTCCAGCGAAAGAAACAGGTTGGCGGCCGTGGCTTCCGCCACGCGGCCCTGGCTGTTCAGCAGGATGGCATCGTCGGCCCCGCGGGCCGTTGCTTCGCGCCGGGCCAGGATGCTGTCCAGATAATTGAGTGTCTTCAGCCGCGAGAGGGGCGATTTCTCGTTGCGGCAGGTGGTGCGGGCAATCACCAGCCGGGCCGGCGGCGCCTCTGCCGGGATGCGGCCGGCGGCCAGCATCAGGGTGGGTGCCGGCACCTCCGGCCGGGGCAGGCCGCGCGGGCCGGGACCGGCTGTCAGCGTCAGGCGAACCGCCGCTTCCGTCAGGCCGTTGGCGCCGGCCAGACCCAGGATGGCGTCATGCAGGCCCGTATCGTCCAGCGGCACGGGCAGGCCCAGGAAATCCGCCCCTTCGCGCAGGCGCTTCAGATGGGCGTCCAGGCGCAGCGGTACGCCGGCCTTCACGGCGATGGTCTCGAACAGCCCGTCGCCCAGCGTCAACCCCCGGTCATGGGCCAGCAATGCCGGCTTGTCGGCGGCCAGGAACGCCCCGTTCAGCCAGATGACGCTCATGCCGCTTCCTCCTGTTCCCGGCTGGCGACCGGGGGCCAGGCCATGGCCGGGTCGAAGGCGGTCAGCAGCGCGCGCGCCTTGGTCAGGCTTTCCTGATATTCCTCTTCCGGGTCGCTGTCGGCCACGATGCCGCCGCCCGCCTGCACCTGCACCCGGTCGCCGGCCAGGGCGGCGGTGCGGATGACGATGGAACTGTCCATCGCCCCGTCCCAGCCGATCCACATGACCGACCCGCAATAGGGGCCGCGCCGTGCGGGTTCCAGTTCGTGGATGATCTCCATGGCGCGGATCTTGGGCGCCCCCGTGATGGATCCGCCGGGGAAGGTGGCGCGCAGGAGGTCCAGGGGCCCCAGGCCGGACCGCAGCTGCCCGGTCACCACCGATGTCAGGTGATGCACCGTGCGGTAGCTTTCCAGTTCCCACAGGCCGGGCACCCTGACGCTGCCGATATCGGCCACGCGAGAGAGATCGTTGCGCAGCAGGTCGACGATCATCAGGTTTTCCGCCCGGTCCTTTTCCGAGGCCAGCAGTTCGGCGGCGAGGTTCGCGTCACGGACGGGATCGGCATGGCGGGGCCGGGTGCCCTTGATGGGCCGTGTCTCGATCGCGCCACCGGCCGACAGCGACAGGAACCGTTCCGGGGAGCCGGAGGCCACGGCCCGCCCGCCGCCCAGATCCAGGAAGGCCGAAAACGGGGCGGCCATGCGCGGGCGCAGGCGGCGATAGGCATCCCAGGCCGTGACACCGGGGCGCAGCCGGCCCAGGAACCGCTGGGTCATGTTGGCCTGGTAGATGTCGCCGGCGCGGATATAGTCCAGGATGCGGGCCACCCGGTGGCGATAATCCGCCGGGTCCAGTTCCGCCTGCCAGCCGGGCGGGCGCATCAGCCCGTCACCCGTGTCCGGCGGCAGGGCGGGGGCGGCGGCCAGCCGGTCCGCCAGATCCCGGGCCAGACGTCGCGCCAAGGCGGGCCGGGCGGCGGGATCGGCCTCGCGCTCCCCCCCGCTGATCACCCACCCCGTTCCCGTCGCGTGGTCGAGCACGGCGACGGTGTCGTACAGCCCGAAAGCCATGTCAGGCAGGTCCAGGCCCATGGCATGCGGGGGTGGCAGCCGTTCCAGATGGCGGCCCAGCTCATACCCCATGAAGCCGATGGCACCGCCGGTGAAGGCGGGCAGTTCCCCGCCCGCGGCCGGACGCGCGAAAGGGCGCAGGGCCTGTTCCAGGGCCGTGAACGGATCGGCGGCCAGGGGACCACCGTCGCGCAGCACCCTCCCGTCCCCGGCCGCTTCGATCCAGGCGAAGGGATCGGCGGCCAGGATGCTGTAGCGGGCCCGCCCGGCATCGGCGGCCCCGCCATCCAGCAAGACGGCACCGCGCCGCCCGGCCAGCGCACCGAAGGCCGCCATCGGGTCGGACAGGCAAAGGGGCAGGACATGGGGCAGGGCGGGGCTGGTCATGCGCGCCACGTTAGCGGCAGGCGGGGCGTTCAACAATGCCCTTGCGCGGCATCGATGCTCCCCCGTCTGTCATCGCTTCTCGTCCAGCAGCCTTTCCATCTGGTCCATGATGGTGTTCATCCGGCGCATCAATGCCTCATAGGGGGCGGGGGTGGCCAGGTCCACGCCCGCCTTCTTCAGAAGCTGATAGGGATATTCCGCCCCGCCGGCCTTCAGCACGGCCAGGTAATTGTCACGTTCCCTGGCGCCGCCCTTTGCGATCTGCTCGCTGAAATAGGCGGCCGCCGCGATGGAGGTGGCATACTGGTAGACATAGAAGGGCCGGTAGAAATGGCTGACCATCTGCCATTCGGCGCAATATTTCGGGTCGATCTTCATCACGCCCTGTTCGTCGCCCTGATAGCGCTTCAGCAGGTCGCAATAGATCGCCGTCATCCGTGCGCCTGACAGCGCCTCTCCCCGCTCCGCCGCGTCATGGGTGGCCAGTTCGAATTCGGCGAACATGGTCTGACGGAAATAGGTGCTGCGCAGGCTGTCCAGGGCATGGCCCAGATAGAACAGCTTCTCTTCCCTGGTTTTGGCCCCTTTCAGCATATGGTCGGCCAGCAGCATCTCGTTCGTCGTCGATGCAACTTCCGCCACGAACAGGGAATAGCTCGCGGTCTCGAATGGCTGGCTGGCGTTGGCAAGCTTGGTGTGCATGCCGTGGCCCCATTCGTGGGTGAATGTCGAGACGCTGTCGAACGTGTCCTGATGGTTCAGGAAGACATAGGGGTGCACGCCATAGACGCTGGTCTGATAGGCACCCGGCCGCTTGCCGTCGGCCGGGTACACATGCATCCAGCGGCCGTCCAGCGCTTCCTCCAGCCCCTTCACATAATCCTGGCCCAGCGGTTTGGCCGAGGCCAGTGTCAGGCGGCGCGCCTCGTCGATGGGGAAGCTGCGGTCCAGATGCACCAGCGGCGGATAGATATCGTAATAATGCAGGTCCGGCAGGTCCAGCATCCGCTGGCGCAGCTTCAGATACCGGTGGAGCGTGGGCAGGGCCTTGTTGGTTTCCGTCACCAGCGTGCGATAGACCGTTTCCGGAATGTCGTTGGCGGCCAGCGACGCCGCCACGGCGGTGGGATAGTGGCGCAGCCTGGCCATCGCCGTGCCAGCCTGGATACGGTTGGCCAGCAGGCTGCCATTGGTGTTGCTGTACTGGCCGAACCTGGTCCAGAACGTGTCGAAGGCCTGCTTGCGCACGGCGCGGTCCGGGCTCTCCCGCAGCCGGGAATAGCCGATCTGGTTGATCTTGACGCTGGACCCGTCGGCCAGCGTGATGCTGGGCCAGTCGATGTCGGAACTGGTCAGAAGCTGGAAGGTGGTGCCGGCGCCGTACATGGCCGGGCCGACGGCGGCCAGGGCCGCCTCCGTATCGCGGGTCAGCGTATGGGGTTTGTTGCGCAGCGCGTCACGCAGGGCGAAGGCGTGCTTCTGCAACCCCTTGTCCAGGCGGATGAAGGCTTCGATCTTGTCATCGCCGATATCCTGGATTTCAGGGTCCAGCCAGGCCGTGGCGGCCCCGATGTCGGCGCCCAGTTGCCGGATCACGCTGCTGCCTTCCTGGGCAGCATTATCGCGGGCATCCGTGCTGAACTGCGTCGACATGTAGACGGCCAGCCGGTAGAAGCGCAGCCGCACCGCGGAAATCTGATCCAGCCCGGCCCGCAGGCTGGCGGCGTCATTGCCCAGCGTGCCGCGCAGCGCCAACAGGCGCGGGATGGCGTCGGCCACCGACTGGCGCTCGGCATCCCAGGCGGCGCGGTCCTTGAAAAGCGGGGTCAGGTCCCAGACATCACGGTCCGGGGCCGGGACGCCGGCGGCCGGTCGGGACTGGGCCTGTGCCATGGCGGCGGCGGGGATGATGGCGGCGGCGGCCAGCGCGATGGCGGCCGCACCGGCCAGGCGGGTGCGGAAGACAGACAGGGTCATTTCTCGGCCTCTTGATTTTGCCGTGAGGTATCGCAACGGACGGGCATGGGCAACGGTTCCCGAGAACCTGGGCGCAAGCCTGGGGCGTGGCGGGTGCGGAGGACCCGCCCGGCACCGGCGGGGGGGCCGGTACCGGGCGATTGCCAACGGCTTTATACCAAGGTGCGGTGAGTTGAACTCATCGCAACCTGGTTGGCGCGCCCATGCGCGCGCAAGCCCAGCCGCCGGATGGCGGCGCCCGGCGCATGAGGGATGCATTGATCAGGCCATAGGGTCTGATCAATGCAGATACGTATTACGGGGCCAGCAGCTTTTCCATCTGGTCGATTGTGGCGTCCATGCGCCGGATCAGCGCCTGATAGGGCGCGCCGGACGCCATGTCCAGCCCGGCCCTGGCCAGCAGCGGCACCGGATATTCCGACCCGCCGGCGCGCAGCACGTTCAGATAATTCTCCCGTGCCTTGGCCCCGCCCTTGACGACCTGTTCGGCGAAATAGGTGCCGGCCGCGATGGAGGTGGCGTACTGGTAGACATAGAAGGGGCGGTAGAAATGCGGGATGAAGGCCCATTCCGCACAATATTTCTCGTCGATCTGCATCACGCCCTGGTCGTGGCCGTGATACTTCTTCAGCAGGCCGCAATAGATTTCGGTCATCTTGGCGCCCGACAGCGCCTCGCCCCGTTCCACCGCATCATGGGTGGCCAGTTCGAATTCGGCGAACATGGTCTGGCGATAGAAGGTGGCCCGCAGATTCTCCAGCGACTGGCCCAGATAGAACAGCTTCTCTTCCTTGCTCTTGGCCTTCGACACCAGGTAATCGGTCAGCAGCATTTCATTCGCCGTGGACGCGATTTCCGCCACGAACAGCGAATAGCCGGCCAGTTCATAGGGCTGTGCCGCCTGTGCCAGGGCCGAATGCATGCCGTGGCCCCATTCATGGGCATAGGTGGACATCGAGTTGTAATCGTCCTGATGGTTCAGGAAGACATAGGGATCGACGCCATAGGTGCCCCAATGGTAGGCACCGCTGTCCTTGCCCTCGGCCGGCAGCACATGCATGGTGCGCCGCGATGTCAGTTCCGCCAGCCGGTCGGTATAGGCCTTGCCCAGCGGCTTGGTGGCGGCCAGCGTGATGGCCCGCGACTCATCCAGCGTGTATTTCTTGTCCAGCGACACCATGGACGGATAGATGTCGTAATAATGCAGGTCGGGCAGGCCCAGCATCTTCTGCCGCAGCTTGAAATAGCGGTGCAGGGTGGGCAGGCCCTTGTTCGCCTCTGCCACCAGGGTGCGGTAGACGGATTCGGGAATGTCGTTGGCGGCCAGCGACGCGGCCACAGCCGTCGGATAGGAGCGCAGCTTGGCATCGATGGCGCCGGCCTGGACGGCGGCGTTCAGCGTGTTGCCCATGCTGGTCGCATACTGGCCGAACTTGGTCCAGAACGTGTCGAACACCTGCTTGCGCACGGCGCGGTCGGCATGCTGGCGCAGCGCCTGATAGCCGGCCTGGTTCAGCTTGCGTTCCGTCCCGTCTGGCAGGGTGATCTGGGGCCAGTCGATATCGGCATTGGCGAGCGCGGAATAGGTGTTGCTGGCGGCCCCCATCACGGGGCCATAGGCGGCAAGCGCCGCCTCCGTCTCCGCTGACAGGGTGTGCGCCTTCAGGCGCAGGATGTCGTGCAGGCGGAAGGCGTGCTTCTCCAGCCCCTTGTCGGCCTTGATGAAAGCTTCGATCTTCTCAGCGCCGATGGTCTGGATTTCGGGCGACAGCCAGGCGATGGCGGCCTGCCCCTGGGCGGCGAGCGACTGCGAAAGGCTCCAGCGTTCCTGGAAGGTGGGATTGCGCGTATCGGTCGAATATTGGAAATAGGCGTAGACCATCACCTTTTCCACCATGTGGCCCACGGTGGACATGCGGTCCAGGGCGGTGCGCAAGGTGGCGGCGTCGGTGCCCAGTGTGCCCTTCAGCCCCGAAACCCCCGGCAACTCAGCCAGCGCCTGCTGGCGCCCGGCCTCCCAGGCGGCGTCATCCTTGAATATCGGGGTCAGATCCCAGACATAGCGCGGATCGACGGCCGGCTTCGCGTCGGCCGCGGCGGCCGGCGTTTCCTGGGCACCCGCCACGGCCACGGGGGCCAGGGCGGCGACCAGCGCCAGCGCCGTGGCGCCCAGCAGGCGGCGGGTGGCGGCGGTGAGGGTATGGCTGTTTGGCATGTGCATGCTGTTCCCTGTTCGGCTGCTTTGCTTTTCCCGTGGGGCCGTCCTTATTCGGGGGGCCGGCACGGTTTGATTGCTGTGCGGTCTTTTATAGGCCGGGTCCGGGCCCATAGGCGCGGAATTTTGTAACGGGGTGGTTTCAGGAGCCGGCCCCGCCCTGTTATGCTGCGCGTCTGCATTGTAACCGCCGGACATACTGCCCATCATGACCGTCATCCGCGCCGTGGCCGCCGCGAAGCTGAACCTCTACCTGCATGTGCTGGGCCGGCGCGAGGATGGGTACCACCTGCTGGACAGCCTGGTCGGATTCGCCACGGCCCATGACGTGGTGGAGGTCGAAAGCACCCCCTATTTCAGCCTGTCGCTGCATGGACCCAATGCCCTGACCCTCCTGATGGAGGATACGGACAGCAATCTGGTGACGCGGGCCGCCAAGGGCCTGGCCGCCGCCCTGGGCCGCCGGCCGGAGGTGACGGTCAAGCTGACCAAGAACCTGCCGCTGGCATCGGGCATCGGCGGCGGGTCCGCCGATGCGGCGGCCACCCTGCGCGCCCTGTGCGCCTTGTGGGATGTGCCCCCGGATAGTCCCGCCGTGCTTGACCTGGCTGCGCGGCTGGGGGCCGATGTGCCTGTCTGCCTGCACGCGCGCACGGCCCATTTCGGCGGCACGGGCACCGATCTGGCGCCGGCACCGGCCCTGCCGGAGGAATGCTGGGTCGTGCTGGTCAATCCCGGCGTGGCCGTGCCCACGCCCGCCGTGTTCCAGGCCCGCGACGGCGCCTTTTCCGCGCCGGCGCGGCTGGAGATGGAAGCGGCCGACGCCGCGGAACTGGCGGGCCTGTTGAAAGACGGGCGGCGGAACGATCTGGCCCCGGCGGCCGAACGGTTGAACCCCGTCATCGGGCAGGTGCTGGCGGCCCTGGAATCGACGACGGGCTGTCATCTGGCCCGCATGTCGGGCAGTGGGGCCACCTGCTTTGGCCTTTATACCTGTGCCGACCGCGCCGTGGCGGCGGCTGCCCTGATTTCCCGGGCCCGCCCGAGATGGTGGGTGCAGCCGGGTGCGCTGCTGAACGACCTGTCGGGGCTGGAGGTGCTGGAAGGTGCCACCCTGCTGGACTGGCCCTGACGCGCCGCCACCGGCCCATGCCTGAGGTTTTGAGGACCCCGGTTTTTTCGAGGAGTTGAGCGATCCCATGTCCCGCATCGACACGTCCCGCCCCTTCCTGCCTGTGAACATCGCCGTGCTGACGGTGTCCGACACGCGCGACCTGTCCGATGACAAATCGGGCGACACGCTGGTCGAACGGCTGACCAGCGATGGCCATGCCCTGGCCGGCCGCGCCATCGTCCGCGACGATGTGCGTGCCATCATCGATCAGCTTCGCCAATGGATCGCCGACCCGCAGGTCGATGTCGTCATCTCCACGGGCGGCACCGGCCTGACGGGCCGCGACGTGACGCCGGAAGCCTTTGAAAGCCTGTTCGAGAAGACGATCAACGGCTTTGGCGAGATGTTCCGCATGTTGTCGTATCAGAAGATCGGCACCTCTGCCCTGCAATCCCGCGCCACGGGCGGTCTGGCCGGCGGCACCTATCTGTTCGCCCTGCCGGGCAGCCCCAGCGCCTGCCGCGACGGCTGGGACCTGATCTTGAAATTTCAGCTCGACAACCGCCACCGGCCCTGCAACCTCGTGGAACTGATGCCGCGTTTGCAGGAGAGGTGAGGGGGCACCATCCTAACATCGGCCGTCACCGCCGCCCGGTCATTCCAGGGCTTCCCAACGGTTCAAGTCTTCGGCTTCCATCGGTTTCAGAGAATCCGGGACGGCGCCCACCTTGCCGCGCAGGATGCCTGTCTTGAAGATGGAGGCGGTCGGATCGCCTGGTGTCTCGCCGCTACGCCGGGGGTATTCTGGTGGGTCGCATCCCCCATGATCCACCCCCGGCTAATCTCCTGCCGCGAACGGTGCGTGGGCGCTCGCCCCTTTGGCACCCGAGGTGCCTTGCTGGACAGGTTTTAGTCTGAACCCTATGATCCAAGCTGTTTCGATGGGTAGAGGTGCGCCATGAGCGGGAATCTTTATGAGACGGATTTCTATGCCTGGGCTAATGAGCAGGCGGCCCTGCTGCGGGCGGGCAAGCTGTCGGCGGCGGACATCGAGAATATTGCCGAGGAAATCGAGAGCATGGGCAGGACCGAGAAGCGTGAGCTTGCCAATCGTCTCACCGTTCTGCTGCTGCACCTTCTGAAATGGCAGTTCCAACCGCTGCGTCGTGCCAATTCCTGGCGAACCACAATCAGGGTGCAGCGCCGGGACCTTGTCGTTCATCTGAAAGACAACCCCAGCCTGAAGGCCAAGGTGGGTGAGGCGATTGAACAGGCTTACGGTACGGCCGTGATCCAGGCCGCCGATGAAACCGGGATGCCGGAAACCACATTCCCGGCGGAATGCCCGTGGTCGTTTGGCCAGATTATGGATATGGAGTTCTGGCCGGATGAGCACTGATATACCCAAATGACCAGAGAATCCTCGAAATCTCTTGTTTAAGCCTCTGAAAATGAAGGAAAATGTGAGATCTCTCCCGGGATTCTCTGAGGGGCGCAGTATACCAAATCCCGGCGAGTTGTTTCATCGGGATTTGGTATGGCGGCGACTGCCGCCGCGCACCACGTGGCGCGCGCCCGAGCTGTTGGCATGTGGGCGCCGGCGCTTGAGGTGCCGAAAACCTTGACCATCGGGCAGGGTCAAGGCGGATTGGTACTACGCCGCCGTCACCGCCGCCCGGTCTGCCGCGTCGGGATCATAGTTCAGGTTCGGTGCCAGCCAGCGTTCCATGTCCGACAGGCTCATGCCCTTGCGGGCGGCGTAGTCGGCCACCTGGTCGCGTTCGATCTTGGCCACGCCGAAATACTTCGCGTCGGGATGGGCGAAGTACCAGCCGCTGACCGCCGCCGTGGGGACCATGGCGAAGCTCTCGGTCAGCGTGATGCCGGCGATGCGGGTGGCGTCCAGCAGGCGGAAGAGGGTGGCCTTTTCCGTGTGGTCGGGGCAGGCGGGGTAGCCGGGGGCGGGGCGGATGCCGCGATATTGTTCGGCGATCAACTGCTCGTTGGTTAGTTCCTCTCCGGCGGCATAGCCCCAGAGTTCGGTACGCACACGCTCATGCAGGCGTTCGGCGAAGGCTTCCGCCAGACGATCGCCCAGCGCCTTCAGCAGGATGGCGCTGTAATCATCATGCGCCGCCTCGAACGCCTTGGCGCGTTCGTCCAGGCCGATGCCGGCGGTGCAGGCGAAACCGCCGATCCAGTCCTGGATGCCGCTGGATTTGGGCGCGATGTAATCGGCCAACGACAGGTGGGCGCGGTTGCGGCCGGGGTCGCGGGCCATCTGCTGGCGCAGCATGTGCAGGCGGTCCAGGACGGTGCCGCGCGTCTCGTCGGTATAAAGCTCGATATCGTCGCCCACACTGTTGGCGGGCCACAGCGCCACGACGGCATTGGCGCGCAGCCAATTCTCACCCACGATCCGCTGCAGCATGGATTGCGCGTCGGCCCACAGCGCACGCGCACTTTCCCCCACCTTCGCATCCTCCAGGATGGCGGGGAAATTGCCGTGCAGTTCCCAGGCCTGGAAAAAGGGCTTCCAGTCGATGCGGGCCACCAGTTCGGCCAGATCGTAATCGTCGAACACCGTCACGCCGGGCTTCAGCGGCTGCGGCGCGGCGTATCCGGCCCAGTCCAGCTTGAGCGCATTTGTCTGTGCCTGGGGGAAGGGCAGGCGGCTGCGGGTCAGTTGGCTGGCGGCATGCGCCTCCCGCATGGCGGCGTAATCGGCCTTGGTCTTGGCCGTATAGGCGGGGCTGTTGGTGGGGTTCAGCAGGCTTTGCGCCACACCGACGGCGCGGCTGGCATCCAGCACATGCACCACGGGGCCGTCATAATTCGGGTCGATCTTGACGGCGGTGTGAACCTTGGACGTGGTGGCCCCGCCGATCAGCAGGGGCATCTTCAGGCCCGTGCGCTGCATCTCCTTGGCCACGAACACCATTTCGTCCAGCGACGGGGTGATCAGGCCGGACAGGCCGATGATGTTGCACTTGTGGGCCTTGGCCTCGTCCAGGATGCGGGCGCAGGGCACCATGACGCCCAGATCCACCACCTCGAAATTATTGCACTGGAGCACCACGCCCACGATGTTCTTGCCGATATCATGGACATCGCCCTTCACGGTGGCCATCAGCACGCGGCCCGCCGGCTCGGACTTGGCGCCGCCCTTTTCCGCCTCGATGAAGGGCAGCAGCCAGGCGACGGCCTTTTTCATGACGCGGGCGGACTTCACCACCTGCGGCAGGAACATCTTGCCCGCACCGAACAGGTCGCCCACCACGTTCATGCCGTCCATCAGCGGGCCTTCGATGACGTGCAGCGGCCGCTCGGCCGCCAGCCGCGCCTCTTCCACATCGGTATCGATGTACTCATCGATCCCATGGACCAGGGCATGGGTCAGCCGCTCCGTCACGGGGCGGGTGCGCCAGGTCAGGTCGGCGGCCTTTTTCTTCTCGCCCCCCTTGTACTTGTCGGCCACTTCCAGCAGGCGGTCGGTCGCATCGTCACGGCGGTTGAGGATCACATCCTCCACCCGCTCCCGCAATTCCTCCGGGATGTCGTCATAGACGGGCAGTTCGCCGGCATTGACGATGCCCATATCCATGCCCGCCGGGATGGCGTGGTAGAGGAATACGGAATGCATGGCCGCGCGGACCGTGTTGTTGCCGCGGAAGCTGAACGACACGTTGGACAGGCCGCCCGACACATGGGCGCCGGGGCAGTCGCGGCGGATGTCGCGCGTGGCCTCGATAAAGTCCACGGCGTAGTTGTTATGCTCCTCGATGCCCGTGGCGACGGCGAAGATGTTGGGGTCGAAGATGATGTCTTCGGGCGGGAAGCCGACCTTGTTCACCAGCACATCGTAGGAACGCTTGCAAATCTCCAGCTTGCGGGCGCGGGTGTCGGCCTGTCCTGTCTCGTCAAAGGCCATGACGACGACGGCCGCACCATAGCGGCGGATCTTCTTCGCCTGGGCGACGAACTGTTCCTCGCCTTCCTTCAGGGAGATTGAATTGACGATGGGCTTGCCCTGAACATTCTTCAGCCCCGCCTCGATCACGCTCCATTTGGAACTGTCGATCATCACCGGCACGCGGGCGATGTCGGGTTCCGAGGCGATCAGGCGCAGGAAACGGACCATCGCCGCCTCGCTGTCCAGCATCGCTTCGTCCATGTTGACGTCGATCACCTGTGCGCCGTTCGTCACCTGGTCGCGCGCGATGTCCAGCGCCGCCTCATAGTTTCCGTCCAGGACCAGCTTCTTGAACTTGGCCGAGCCGGTGACGTTCGTACGCTCGCCGATATTGATGAAGCTGGCGGTGCGGGGGGCGGTCATGATGGGGCTCTGTCGCTGATAAGGGAAGGCAGGGGCGGGACCGGTGGAGTGATCAGAAGGCCGGCATCGTAAACGGTTCCAGGCCGGACAGGCGCATGGCGCGTTCCGGATGGGCCGGTTCACGCGGCGGCAGGCCCTTTACTGATTGGGCGATGGCGCGGATATGGTCGGGGGTGGAGCCGCAGCAGCCGCCGACGATATTCACCAGCCCGTCCCTGGCCCAGCCCTGAAGGTCGGCGGCCATATGCTCGGGCTTCTCGTCATACTGGCCGAACTCGTTGGGCAGGCCGGCATTGGGGTAGGCCGACACGAACACGTCGGCGATGCGCGACAGTTCCTGGATATAGGGGCGCATCAGATCGGCGCCCAGCGCGCAGTTCAGGCCGATGGAGAATGGCTTCACATGGCGCAGGCTGTTCCAGAAAGCCTCCGTCGTCTGGCCGGACAGGGTGCGGCCCGACCGGTCGGTGATGGTGCCGGAGATCAGGACGGGCAGGTCCAGGCCCTTTTCCTCCAGTACCTCTTCAATTGCGAACAACGCGGCCTTGGCGTTCAGCGTGTCGAAGATGGTCTCCACCATCAACAGGTCGGCTCCGCCATCGATCAGGCCCGCCGTCTGTTCCTTGTAGGCCAGGCGCAATTCGTCGAAATCGACATTGCGGAAGCCGGGGTCGGTGACCACGGGGCTGATGCTGGCGGTGCGGTTGGTGGGGCCAAGGGCGCCGGCGACATAGCGCGGCTGCGACGGGTCGGCGGCTTCCGCCGCGTCGGCGGCCTGGCGCGCCAGCCTGGCCCCTTCGAAATTCAGCTCATAGGCCAGCTTTTCCATGCCGTAATCGGCAAGGCTGATGCTGGTGGAATTGAAGGTGTTGGTTTCGATGATGTCGGCACCGGCATCCAGATACTGGGCGTGGATGTCGTAGATGATCTTGGCCTGCGTCACCGACAGAAGGTCGTTATTGCCCTTCACATCATGGTCCCAGTCCTTGAACCGGTCGCCGCGGTAATCTTCCTCTTCCAGCTTGTGCCGCTGGATCATAGTCCCCATGGCCCCGTCGATCACCAGGATGCGCTGGCGCGCGATGTCGCGCAGCCGCGACAGCCGTTCCGTCCTTGTCATCTTCCAGGCCCTTTCCACTGCATCCGGGCATGTTGCATCCCTGATCCCGGTTCTAACCCGGCAGTCCGACGCATGCAAACATAAAGATATCTTTATGTGATGATGGCAGACATGCCGGCGGCAGGAAGCAGCGTGTCCCCCGCCTGGCCGGCCGGTGTGTCCGCTGTGTCCGGCTCTGCCGCCTTTTCCCCGGGGCTGGCAGGAAGGCGCACGATGACGCGGGTGCCGCCCGCGGGCCGGTCCTGCACCTCGATGCTGCCGCCCAGCGGGCCGGCAACCAGGGTATAGGCCATGTGCAGGCCCAGGCCGGTGCGCCCCTCCGCCCGGCTGGTGGTGGTGAACGGCTCGAACAGGCGGGGGCGGATCATGGGGTCGATGCCGATGCCGTCATCCTCCACCACCAGTTCCAGCCAGCCATCCCCGGTCAGGTGGCTGGACAATTGTATGGTGCCGGGCCGCCCATCGGAAAAGGCATGGTCCATGCAGTTGCCCAGCAGCAGCCCCAGGACCTGGGTCAGCGCCCCGGCATTGGTTTCCAGCACCAGGCCGGGCTTCGTGTCCAGCCGCAGGGACACGTTCGGGGTGCCGATCCGCACCTCGATCGCGGGGCGAAGCTCCTTTATCAGGTCGTGCAGGTCCAGGCGGCGGTTCCGGTCGTCGGCACGCTCGGCAGCGATCTGCTTGAAGCTCTGCACGACGGCGGCGGTGCGTTCCACGGTCGTTGTCAGCAGGTCGGCCGCCTCCTTCACCTCCGTCAGGAAATCGGCCAGCTGGCGGCGTGTCAGCGTGCCAGAGGCCATGGCCCGTTCCGCGGCATCGACCTGCTGGGCCAGATGGGTGGCCGTGGTGAGTGCCGTGCCGACGGGTGTGTTCACCTCATGCGCCACGCCGGCCACCAGCCGGCCCAGGCTGGCCAGCTTTTCCGATTGCACAATCCGTTCCTGTGCAAGCTGCAGCCGGTCCACCGTGTCGGACAGGTGGCGGGTGCGGTCGGCCACCTGATCCTCCAGCGCGCCGTTCAGGGCGGCCAGGCGCGCGTTGGATTGTTTGGCCTGATCCAGCATGTGGCGCAGCCGGTCGATCAGCAAGGCCGCCTGCAGGAACAACATGAAGCAATAGCCCGCTTCCATGATGCCTGTGAAGCCGATGCGGTGGACCAGCGCCAGATTGGACAGGCCCAGCACGGTCCAGGCCACCGCCATGGGGAGGGCCAGCGGCTGGCGTCGCCGCGCCGCCACAAGGGTGGCGTAGAGCAGCGCCATCATGGCCAGCACCAGCCCCAGCGTCGCCGTCCAGGTCAGAAGCGACGGAAACGACAGTGTCCACAGGCTGGCCACTGGCACGGCCAGGATGCACAGGATCGACGGCCAAGCCAGCCCCGGCCGCAATGATCCCGGAAACAGCAGCGTGGCGCTGGCCAGACAGGACAGCCAGACGAAGGGGAACATCACATTGTTGAGGAAACCCAGCAACTGACCCGGCAGATTGGACAGGACCTCGCTGCCCAGCGGTGTATTGCTGGTCAACTGTACCATGGCGATGGCCACCGACATGACCGCGAAGACCAGGCATTCCCGGTCACGCGGGCGCAGCAGGTAAAGGATCAGGTACAAAAGCCCGATGGACAGGCACAAGGACAGGAAGGCCGTGCGCAGGGCCAGTTCCTGCTGCCAGTCGCCATAGATGCCGTCGGCCTCGCCCAGCAGCAGGGCACGGGGAATGCCGCCATAGCCGCCGAAGGCCGCCACCTGCACCGTGATGTCCAGCACCCCGTCAACGGGCTGCACGGCGGCGATGGCTTTCTGGCCGGCGCTGCTGGTCCGGGCCGCATCGGGGCCGACCCTGCCGGCATGGATGGCGGTACTGCCATTGACCATGACGTTCCAGGCCACGAACCGCTGATTGTGCCGCATGGCCAGCGGTGGTGCGTCAGGCGGCAGCAGCACGCGCAGGTGATAGGTGCCCACGCCTTCCGCCGTCAGGGGCACGCCGTCCACGCTCTGGCTTGTCCAGCGGCCGGGCACGGCCAGCAGCCGGTGCGACGGGGCTGTGCCGTCGGCGATGGCATCGGGGGTGACCAGCCGGTCGCGCCAGAACTGCCAGTCGCCTTCCAGGAAAAGGGCGCCCCGCCGGTTGAAATCCCATTCCCGCAGGTCCAGGACCCCATCCACGGCCAGGGGGCGGTGGGCCAGGGCGGCTGACAGGCCGGCCCAGAGCGCGGACAGGATGAGGGTCGCAACCAGGGGTGCCCAGAACCAGCGGACCATACCCTTCCGGTCCAGATGACGCTGCAAGGCCATTTTTCCCCGTGTGATCCCCGACCAACGTTACCGGCGCGGCCTGCGGCCGGCGCCATTAACCCTGCTTATCAGTTTGCCCCGATTTTGTCTTGGGCGGCGTTGCCGGCGGGCGCTTTGATGTTGGCAGAACGGCACCGCCACCTTATCTCTATCACCATGAGGAATATGCCCGTCCGGCAAGCGCGCCGCCCCGCCCTTCTCCCGCGTGCGGGAACCCTGCTGGTCCTGGCCCTGCTGTCGGCGGGTGTCGCACAGGCCGCCTGCACCGATCCGGCCGCATCGGGGGTGAACTGGCGCCGCTGCTACATGGATGGACGTGACCTGAAAGGGGTGGCGCTGGACGGCGCCATGCTGCGGGAAACCACTTTCCAGCGCAGCGACCTGACCGGCGCCAAACTGCCCCGCGCGGACGCCTATCGCGCGAAATTCATCTCCGCCCGCATGGCCGGGGCCGTGCTGGACGGGACCCGGCTGATCGAGGCCGACCTGACCCGCGCCGATCTGGCAGGCGCCAGCCTGAAGGAAGCCGATCTGCGCAACGCCAAGCTGGTGGGTGCCAGCATGAAGGGCGCCGACCTGACGGGTGCGCGGCTGGAGGGGGCGGACCTGCGCAATGCCGACCTGTCGCAGGCGGTCTGGACCGATGGCCGCACCTGCGCGGAAGGGTCGATGGGGCAGTGCCACTGATCGTCCCCACTGAGCATCGTGACGGTCGGGGCATGGTCGCGGGGACCGGACCAGGGGTGCCGCTCCCCCCGTGCCGGGCACGCAGGCGTGGGCTGACGGCAAAGCCGCTGGCGGTTCGCGCGCGGGCTGGCTAAAAGTCCAGGCAACCTGCCCCGACACGCGCTGGAAACCGATCCTATGGCCCTGATCACCCCCCGCACCCCTGCCGGCACCATGGAACTGCTGCCGCGCCGGCAGATCGCCTTCCAGCGCATGCTGGACACCATCCGCCGCAATTATGAGCGGTTCGGCTTCATCCCGCTGGAAACGCCGGTGTTCGAGGTGGCGGACGTGCTGTTGTCCAAGTCGGGCGGGGAGACAGAGAAGCAGGTCTATTTCGTGCAATCCACGGGCGCCATCGAACAGGGCCACAAGCCCGACCTGGCGATGCGCTTCGACCTGACCGTGCCCACCGCCCGGTATGTGGCCCAGCATGAGCGCGACCTGGCCTTTCCGTTCCGCCGGTACCAGATGCAGCGCGTCTATCGCGGGGAACGGGCGCAGAAGGGGCGCTACCGGGAATTCTATCAGTGCGACATCGACGTGATCGGCAAGGACAGCCTGCCCGTCGCCTATGATGCGGAGATGCCGGCCGTCATCTATTCGGTCTTCACGGAACTGGATGTCGGCCCGTTCCAGATCAACTTCAACAACCGCAAGATCCTGCTGGGCATGTTCGAGGCGCTGGGCGTCATCGACCCCGGCATCCGCACCCTGGTGCTGCGTCAGGTCGACAAGCTGGACAAGCTGTCACGCGACGAGGTGCTGGCCTTGCTGACGGGGGAGGGTATCGCCCTGTCGGCCGGGCAGGCGGCCAGCGTGCTGGACATGATCGGGTTCAGCGGACCGGCGGCCGACACGCTGGCCCATCTGGATCGCCTGGGCCTGGACAATGCGCTGTTCCGGGAAGGACTGGACGAACTGGCGCAGGTAGTGGCGGCCCTGAAGGCCTTCGGCGTACCGGAGACGCACTGGCGCGTCAATCTGGCCATCGCACGGGGGCTGGATTACTACACGGGCACGGTCTATGAGACGTTCCTGACCGACCATCCGTCGCTGGGGTCGGTCTGCTCCGGCGGGCGATATGAGAATCTGGCCGGACTCTACACGAAATCGAAGCTGCCGGGTGTGGGCATATCCATCGGCCTGACGCGCCTGTTCTATGCGCTGGAACAGGCCGGCATCGTGCAGGACGGGGACAGCAGCGTGCAGGCGCTGGTGACCCAGTTCGATCCGGCATTGCTGGCCGATTATCTGGCCATGGGGGCCGAACTGCGTGCCGCGGGCGTGAACACGGAAATCTACCTGTCGCCCGACAAGCCGGCCAAGCAGTTCAAATATGCCGACAAGGCCGGCATCCGTTTCGCCGTCATCATGGGCGGGGACGAGAAGGCCAGGGGCGAAGTGACGGTGAAGGACATGATCGCCGGCGGCCAGGCCGGTGTGCGGCGTGAGGCCCTGGCCACCACCCTGGCCTGGATCATCGATCAGAAGCGCTTGCCGGCTGAGGGGGAGGCGGTCTGACCCGACGGTCCCGGCAAAACAGACCGGGCGGGGTCCCCCCGGCCCCCGCCCGGTTGCGGCCCGCCCGGCCCTTGCGGGCTCAGCGGCGCCATTCGCGGTAATCGTCGCCGAAGGCGCGGGCGTAGCGGTCGACGCGCGCCACGGGACGGTTGCTCAGCACCAGGGCCGCGACGAAGTAGGCGACGATCGTCGGACCCGTCAGGAAGATCAGGCCCAGCACCGTGGCCAGACGCACCCAGAAGCTCTTGATCCCCAGCCAGTCGGCCACGCCGGCGCACACGCCGAAGATCATGCCGTTGGCACTGTTCTTGTAAAGTTTGCCGCCCTGGAAGCGCTGGGCGAAGCGGTCGAAATGGCGGTTGTGGCGGTTCACTTTTCTCTCCATCGTTCCGTTGGTTGTCCGAGGTTCCCCGTCGCCGGTGCCGGCGCCAGGGGGCTCCTTCCGGCCGGTCAGGCCGCGTTGCCGCGGTCGGCCATGCGCTTTTTCAGCGCGCTCAGTTCATCCTCGACGCGGCCGCGGCTTTCCAGGTCCGCGAACTCGTCCTTCAGGGTGCGGGGCCGGCCCATGCCCAACGTATCACCGGCGGCTTCCACATGGTCGATCTCGCGTTCCAGTTCGCGGGAACGGGCCAGCGCTTCATCCAGGCGGCCATCATAGAGGCTGGTCCGCACCCGCAACCGGTCGACGGCGCCGCGGTAGCGGGCGGCCAGGCCCCGCCGGCGGGCATGCGCCTCGGCCAGCTTGTCTTCCAGCGCCCGCGCATCCTCGGTCATGCGGGCGATGGCATCTTCCAGGGCCTTGATCTCGGTCTCCGCCGGGGTGGTGGCGCGGCGGATCTCCTCCCGGGCGGCCAGTGCGGCACGGGCCAGATCCTCGCGGTTGTGGGACAATGCGATTTCAGCCTTGCGTTCCCATTCCAGCATCTCGAACTCGGCGGCGCGCCAGTGGGCCGCCAGTTCCTTCTTTTCCGCGATCATGCGGACGGTGCCGCAGCGCACTTCGGACAGGGTGTCCTCCATCTCCCGGATCGCCTGGTTGAGCGTCTGCTCCGGGTCGGCCGACCGGTCCAGCAGGCTGGACAGGTTGGCGTTGATGACATCACCGAGGCGGTCGATCAGGCCCATTTTCGGGGCTCCTTCTGACAGGGACGATAGAGAATATGGTAGGGCCGGGGGGATGGGCTCAGGCCAGGAAGTTCATGCCCAGCAGAACCACGAGGGCGGCGGCCAGAACCGGCAGCATCTCCGCCAGGCTCGCCAGGTCCAGTTCGCTGTTCAGCTTGCTGTTGCGGGCGGCGCGGCTGGCGAGGAAGTTCATCGTGGTCATTGTCGGCTCCATCAGGTTCGAATTTCGGTGGCCGTTGCGGCCATGCCTCCTTTAAAGCAAGGGGCGTGCCAAGTGCCGTAAGAGGGGCGGAAATGGCGGAATTCCGCCATTCCTGGCGGCTAGGAAATTTGGCTCACTTCACGAGTGTGGTGATTTTGGCGATCGAATGGCGGAATTCGCGAAAGGTTGGCGACGGACGCGCGACGGCTTTGCGGGTGTTGTCTGCAAGGGCCCGCCACGGCCCGTCACCCATGGCGAGGCGGGGCCGCAGTCCAGGCACGCGCCGGTGCGGGCGGTGCGGGTCCCGATGTGCGATTGACCGGCGCATCGGAACCGGCTACGCATCGCGCATGGCCGTCTATACCGAAGTTTCCGACGAAGAAGTCCGCGCGTTCGTCGCCCAGTACGATCTGGGCGATGTGATGTCCTGCAAGGGCATCGCGGAAGGGGTGGAGAATTCCAACTTCCTTCTGGTGACGGACAAGGGCCCCTATATCCTTACCCTTTACGAAAAGCGGGTGGACCCGGCCGACCTGCCCTTCTTCCTGGGCCTGATGGACCATCTGGCCGCGCGCGGGCTGACCTGTCCGCAGCCTGTGGCGGGCCGTGACGGCGTGGCGCTGCGGTTCCTGTGCGGCCGGCCGGCTGTCATCGTCACCTTCCTGAAGGGCATGTGGCCACGCCGCATCACGGCGGAACATTGCGCCGGCCTGGGTGGCGGGCTGGCCCGTCTGCACCTGGCGGGGGAGGGCTTTCCGCTGACCCGCCGCAATGCCCTGTCGGTTCCGGGCTGGCGCCCGCTGTTCGAGGCGACCCGTGCGCGCGCCGATGAGGTGAAGCCCGGCCTGGCTGATGCGCTGGCCGCCGAACTGGACCATCTGGAGGCCGTCTGGCCCGCCGACCTGCCCCACGGCATCATCCATGCCGATCTGTTCCCCGACAATGTGTTCTTCAGCGACGGGAAGCTGTCGGGCCTGATCGATTTCTATTTCGCCTGCAACGACCTGCTGGCCTATGACGTGGCCATCTGCCTGAACGCCTGGTGCTTCGAGGCCGACGGCGCCTTCAATGTCACCAAGGCCCGGCTGCTGCTGGGTGCCTATGAAGCCGTGCGCCCCCTGTCGGTGGCGGAGCGGGCGGCCCTGCCCGTGCTGGCGCGCGGCAGCGCCATCCGCTTCCTGCTGACCCGGCTTTACGATTGGCTGAACACGCCGGCCGGGGCCATGGTGAAGCGCAAGGACCCGCTGGAATATCTGCACAAGCTGCGCTTCCACCAGCAGATCCGCCATACCGCCGATTACGGGCTTGACCGGTCGTGAGCGACGTGAATACCGGCGACAAGGTTGTCGATGCCTATACCGATGGTGCCTGTTCGGGCAATCCCGGTCCCGGCGGCTGGGGCGCCTTGCTGCGCTGGAACGGCAATGAGCGGGAATTGAAGGGCGGGGAGGCCGCCACGACCAACAACCGAATGGAGCTGCTGGCCGCCATCAACGCGCTGGAGGCGTTGAAGCGCCCCATGAGCGTGCGGCTGCACACCGACAGCCAGTATGTGAAGAATGGCATCACGACCTGGATCCATGGCTGGAAGAAGAATGGCTGGAAGACGGCATCCCGGGACCCCGTGAAGAATGCCGATCTGTGGCAGCGGCTGGAGATGGCCACGGCCCGCCATCAGGTTGAATTCCATTGGGTCAAGGGCCATGCCGGCCACCCGGAGAACGAGCGCGCCGACCAGTTGGCCCGCGATGGCCTGCGCGAGGCGCGCGACTTCCAGCGCGAGGCGCGCGATGGGTCGGCCGATTAAGCTGTGGTGCTGATAATGTAGTGACCGGAGGTTGCGTTTGCGTTGCAGCCTGTCCGACAGTATACTGTTCTGGTCGGCTAACCGTTAGGCATGGTCACGCCTTGCACCAGCTTCTGCGCGTCCTGGACCAATTGTCATACCGGCTGGAACGTCGCGTCTTCATGGTCGACGGCCAGGAGCTGACGGCCTGCGTCAGCGAGGAATGCTGGGAAGCGCTGGCGGATATCTGCCAGCGCGAGGGGTTGAAGCTGGACAATCTGGTGGCCAATATCGCACGGCGCGTGCGCAAGCGCAGCCTGTCGCTGGAACTGGATCTGTTCGCGCTGACCTATTTCCAGAACCGCGCGCTGCCCGACGGGCTGCATACGATGGAGCCGGCCAACCTGTTGCCGTGCTGACCGCGCTCTCGTACAAGGGGTTTCACCGCATCACCTTGTTCCCCGAGAGAGCGCCCCATGCAAGCCGATCTGCGCCTGATCGCTGTCGATGACCTGTCGCTGGAGGAGGCCGGTGCCGAGCACAAGGCCCTGGTGGCTGAAATCGGACATCACCGCGCGCTTTATTACGCCAAGGACGCGCCCGTCCTGGCGGACGCCGATTATGACGGGCTGGAACAGCGGCTGGGCGCCCTGGAGGCGCGGTTTCCCGAGCTGATCACACCGGACAGTCCCAGCCAGACGGTGGGGGCGGCCCCGGCCGCCGGATTCGGCAAGGTGCGTCACGCCGTGCCCATGCTGTCGCTTTCCAACGCCTTCGAGGATGGGGATGTCGATGATTTCGTGGGCCGCATCCGCCGCTTCCTGAACCTGCCGGAAACGGAGCCCGTCCGTTTCGTGGCCGAACCCAAGATCGACGGGCTGTCGCTGTCGCTGCGCTACGAGAAGGGACGGCTGGTCCAGGCAGCCACCCGCGGCGACGGGGCGGAGGGGGAGGACGTGACGGCCAATGTCCGCACGATCCGCGACATCCCCCATCTTCTGTCGGGCGAAGCGCCAGATCTGGTGGAGGTGCGGGGCGAGGTCTATATGACCCGCGCGGATTTCCTGGCCCTGAATCAGGCGCAGGCGGACAAGGGCGACAAGGTTTTCGCCAATCCGCGCAACGCCGCCGCGGGCAGCCTGCGCCAGTTGGACAGTTCGATCACGGCGGGTCGGCCCCTGCGCTTCTTCGCCTATGCCTGGGGCGCCCTGTCGGAACCGCTGGGCCCGACGCAATGGGACAGCCGGCAGCGGCTGGCCGGCTTCGGCTTCACGCTGTCCAGCCCGTCGCGCTGCTGCACCGGGGCCGCGGAACTGCTGGATTATTACCGCGAGATCGGGCGGACACGGCCGGAACTGCCCTTCGATATCGATGGCGTGGTCTACAAGGTCGACAGCCTGGCCCTGCAGGAACGTCTGGGCTTCATCTCCCGATCCCCCCGCTGGGCCACGGCCCATAAATATCCGGCCGAGCAGGCGACGACCCGCCTGAACAACATCACGATCCAGGTGGGGCGCACGGGCGCGCTGACGCCTGTGGCGGAACTGGAACCGGTCAATGTCGGCGGTGTCGTGGTCAGCCGCGCCACGCTGCACAACAAGGACGAGATCGAGCGCAAGGATGTCCGCGTCGGTGATCTTGTCATCGTGCAGCGGGCCGGGGACGTGATCCCGCAGATCGTCGGCTTCGTCCCCGAGCCGGGCCGCGACAGGGCCGATCCCTATGCCTTTCCCGAATGCTGCCCCGAATGCGGGTCCATCGCCGTGCGGGAGGAGGGGGAGGTCATCACCCGCTGCACGGGCGGGCTGGTCTGTCCCGCACAGGCCGTGGAGCGGCTGCGCCATTTCGTCTCGCGCAACGCCTTCGACATCGAAGGCCTGGGGATCGAGCGCATCCAGCTTTTCTTCGAGCAGGGTCGCGTGAAGCAGCCAGCCGACATCTTCACGCTGGAAAAGCGTGAGGAAGCGCGGATCGACCGGCTGGTCAGCATGACCGGGTTCGGCAAGAAATCCGTGGAGAAGCTGTTCCAGGCCATCGAGGCGCGGCGCAGCATAGACCTGGATCGTTTCATCTTCGCGCTGGGCATCCGCCAGATCGGCGAGGCGACGGCCAAGCTGCTGGCCAGGGCCTACCGCACGGTGGAGAACTGGCGCGACCGCATGATCGCTGCTGCTGCCGAGCGCGGGGAGAAACGGGAGGAGAAGAAACCCGAACTGGTGGGCGAGGCCTATGCCGAACTGTGCGGTATTGAACAGATCGGCATGAGCGTGGCCGATGACCTGACCGACTTCTTCCGCGAACAGCATAATCTCGACGCGCTGGCCGCGCTGCTGGCCGAGGTGGCGGTGAAGGAACATGTGCCGTCGGCCGCCGCCGCATCCCCCGTCACGGGCAAAACCGTGGTCTTCACGGGCACGCTGGTCACCATGGGCCGGTCGGAAGCCAAGGCCAGGGCGGAGGCGCTGGGCGCCAAGGTGGCCGGGTCGGTCAGTGGCAAGACCGATTATGTCATCGTCGGCGCCGATGCGGGGTCCAAGGCCGCCAAGGCCCAGGAACTGGGCGTGACGATCCTGAGCGAGGAGGAATGGACGGCCCTGGTCGCGGGATATTAGATGTGGAAAGGGCGAGGGAGGGCGGAATTGCCAGTCCTTTCATGGAATTGTGAGCGCCGCCATTTTGTTGTCATATTGGCCATCGGCGGATGGGCCACCCTCGAGGATTTCCGTCATTTTCCACTTGGCACGCACCTTGCTGTCACGGGTGCAGTCAACCGATCCGATGGGGAGCCCGATCATCATGTCCGTCAAAGCCGCCTTGTTCGCCACCGCCCTTTCCCTGGCCGCGTTGCCGGCGCTGGCCTTTGGGCCGCAGGCGTTCAATGCCGGTGAAGTGACGGTGAAGGACGTGTTCGGCCGGCTGGAAGTGGTGGTGGACAACAAGGCCAGTCAGGTGACCGCCAGCGTCACGGGCCCGTCGCGCTGGACCGACCGGGTGCAGGTCAGGCTGGAAGGCAATGATCTGGTGATCCACCAGAAGGACGCGCCGCGCCAGCGCCGGCTGCGCGACACCGATGAATGGATCGATGTCCGTGTTACCGTGCCGGCCGGCACAAAGCTGGAGATCGACGGTTTCACCGGCGAGGGCCGGGTCGGCGATTTGCGCGGGCCGCTGTCGGTCGACGGGTTGACGGCCGGTCGTCTGACCATCGGCCATGTTTCCACGGCGGAGATCAGTGTGGCCGGATCCGGCGACGTGGTGGTCGGTGACATCGACCGGGACGTGGCGCTGGAGATCAATGGCAGCGGGTCCATCCGGACCGGCCGCACGGCCGGCACGGCCGATATGGAGATCAACGGTTCCGGCGAGATCGATCTGGCCCGCGCCGACGGTCCCGTGAAGGCCGAGGTGAACGGGTCCGGGGACATCAATATCCGGGCCGGGGTGGCCGATCCGCTGGTCGTCGATATCCGTGGCTCGGGCTCCGTCCTGCTGGATGGCATTGCCCGCCATCAGGATATCGACCAGTCCGGTTCCGGCAAGGTCCGTGTCACCGGCCGCGCCGGCTGACCGGTTTCCCCCGCTTTTCTTTCCCGCTCATCGTCCCGGATCCGGTCCGGGTTCACAAAATGACAGGGTGCCGCCTGACCGATTGCTGCCGGCCATTGCTGCCGGGGCCGGGGCGCAACCCTGCTGATCCGACCAAAGGAGGCATGCCATGCGCCGTTTTTCCGCCCTGTTGCTCGCCGGTTTCGTCCTTGGCCTTGTCCTGCCCGCAGGCGCCTGGGCCGAAAGCACGGGCCCGCAACGTTTCGACGCCAAGCGCCTGACCATTCGCGACGTGGTGGGCGAGGTGAAGGTCACGGTCGATCCCGCGGCCAAGGACATGGTTGTGACCATCGATGCCGAAGGCGAGGAGTTCGACCTGCTGTCGGCCCGCCTTCAGGGTGACGAACTGCTGGTGGCGCGCACCCGGCCTCCGGAAAAGAAGCGGTCCGGATGGCGGGTGGACAATAATGAGGTGGTCATCACGGTCACCCTGCCCAAGGCCACGCCCATCCATGTGGATGACATGGTGGGCAAGCTGTCGGTCGGCGACCTGGACGGCCCGCTGACCGCCGATATCCGCGCGGCAGCCGATATCGAGGCGGGGCGGTTGTCCAGCATGCGGGTCGATGTGGCGGGTGCCGCCGGCATCCGCGCCGGGGATATCGCCGGGTCCCTGGAATTGTCCATCGCCGGGGCCGGGGATGTGAATGTCGGAACCGTGCGACAGGGCGCCGACATCCGCGTTTCCGGCTTCGGCAATGTCGATGTCGCCGGCATCCACGGGTCCGTCAAGGTACAGGTCAGCGGGGTCGGCGACATCGATCTCAACAAGGGTGATGTGGATATGCTGGACGTTGCCGTATCGGGTCTGGGGTCCTTGAGCTTCCAGGGCGAGGCCAGGGACCGGCGCGTCAGCACCAGCGGGCTGGCCAGCGTGCGGGTGAACGGCAAGCGTTTGTGACGCAAAGAAGCTGAGCGGTGGCGTGACCGGGGTTTCCCCCGGCACCCGACAGGGGATCACTCCGCCGCGTGAGCCGCCCGCCCGGCGGCCGGCGCCTTGTGGAAGGCGATGGTGACGGTGGCCAGATGGATGCCGAACTTGGTCATGGTGGCACGGTTCAGCAGCACACCGTCCGGCATCAGGAACATCCAATCGTCGAACCGCACCTTCATCCGCCGGCCGTCCAGCTTCAGATTGAAATCATAGACCATGTTGAAGGCGTTGCCGGACAAGCGGCCCAGGGCCGGGCCGTCCGCGTCGTCGGTGGTGCCTTCCCAGGCGCCGGCCCCCTGGCGGCGCAGCCGCCAGATGCGCTGTTCCGTCTCCCCGTCATTCCACAGGAAATCCTCTGTCAGGGTCAGCGTGCTGCCGTCCCAATCCCCGCTTATATCCACGGTGAAGGTGCGGCGCACATTGCCGAACCGGTCTTCCACCAGCCCATAGGCGCGGGTCGTGCCCTGGAAATAATCCTCCAGCACCAGGGTGGGCTGCTGGCCTGCGAACTGTTCGGGCTTCATGTTGCTGCACCCGGAAAGGGCCGTGAAAAGGGCGGCCAGAAGCAACAGGCGGCGGAACATGGCGGCCTCGGGGTTGAAGGGGGGATGATGGTGAAGGCGGCGGATGGGGTCAGGTGCCGGCCGCCGGCCACCGGCGTTCGATCCTGGCGCGCAGACCGGCCTGAACAGCCGGCGTCAGCGGCCAGCGCCACAGCAGGGCGATGGCAGCGGCCTTGAACATGACGGGGACGCCGACATAAAGGGCCGCCAGGGCGGTCAGCCCGGGCGGCGTGCCACCCGTGGCCGGATCGAAGCCGAACAGGCCGGCCACCGTCAGCCCCAGGGCCGCCAGCGCCGTGGCCAGCTTTGTCGCCAGACCCCAGAAGGCGAAATACAGGCCCGTCCGGGCCCGGCCCGTGCGGGCCGTATCCATGTCCACGACATCGGCCTGCATGGCCGAAGGCAGAACCAGATCGGCCCCCAGCGACAGGCCGGTCATGACGCAGATGACCAGGAAGGGAACGAAATCCCCCGGCCCCAGCAATGGCACGGGCAGGAACCAGGCAATGTTCCAGATCATCGCCCAGCGCCAGACGACATGCTTGCCGTATTTGTGGCTCAACCTCGACCATAGCGGCACCGCCACCAATCCTGATGCGAAATAGCAAAGCAGCAGAAGACCGGCCCGATCCCCTTCCATTAGCAAATGCTGAACAAAGAAAAGGAAGAGTTGAGCGGGAAGGCCGTTCGCCACGCCATTGATGACATAGGCCAGGATCAGTTTCCGAAAAGCCCCATTTGCAAAAATGATTTTCATGCCGCGCCTGAAGTTCAGCTTGCGACTTTGCGGCTGCGGATATTCCGGAACAGCAAGCAGGGCGATTATTGTGAGGGCAGGCAGAAGCATAAGAACGGTCAGCGCCAGCAGCCGCAGCGCGTCGGCCTGTCGGCCCGCGCCGCCGACGCCGGCGGCAAAGGGAAGGGAGAGGGCCAGAACCGTCCCGATGACGGTTGCCGCTTCCCTGAAGCCGGCGATGCGCGTGCGCTGGTGGTAGTCACCGGACAGTTCGGCGCCCCAGGCCGTCAGCGGCACGATCATCATGCTCCAGCCGAGATAGAGCGCCATGCTCCAACCCAGCAGATGGCCGATACCCGCCCTGTCACCCGGCACCAGCAGGAACCAGAGCGAGATCAGCGTCAGGGGCAAACCGGCCGCGATCCAGGGCCGCCGCCGGCCGAAACGGCTGCGTGTCCTGTCGGACAGCATGCCGACCAGCGGATCGGTCACCCCGTCCCACAGCCGGGCCAGCAGCAGCACCAGCCCCACGCTGGCCAGCGGCACCCCGGCCTGGGCATAGACGGCGGGAAGATAGACATAGGTGGGCAGGACCAGCATGGCCAATGGCAGTGCCGGCAGGGCATAGGCGAGCAGATGCCGGCTCGCCACGGGCGGAGGTGGGGCCATCATGATCCCTTCGGGGGCCGGGCCATGGATCACAACGTTGCGGGTATCAGCCCTTCGACAGGCCGACATGCAGCACGTCGATCGTGCCGACCCTGAAGCCCGCGGCGCAGTACCAGAGATATTGTTCCCACATGCGCTTGAAACGCCGGTCGAATCCCTGGGTCTCCAGCACGGGCCAAGCGGCCTGGAAGTTTTCCTGCCAATGATCCAGGGTGCGGGCGTAATGCAGGCCGTAGCCCTTCGCCCCCTCATAGCGCAGGCCTGCCAGTTCGATCTCGCTTTGCAGGCGGGCGGGGCTGGGCAGCATGCCGCCGGGGAAGATATAGCGCTGGATATAATCGGCGCCGCGGCGGTAGCTGTCGAAATGTTCTTCCGCGATCGTGATGATCTGCAGCGCGGCCTTGCCGCCGGGCTTCAGCCTGTCGCCCAGGCTGCGGAAGAATACGGGCCAGTATCGTTCGCCCACCGCCTCGAACATCTCGATGCTGGCGATGCGGTCGAACTGTTCCGTCACGTCCCGGTAATCCTGCAGGCGTATCTCCACCCGGTCGGACAGGCCCGCCCGGCGCATGCGTTCCACCGCGTAATCATGCTGTGCGCGGCTGATGGTCAGTGCGGTCACGCGGGCACCCACGGTGCCGGCCGCATATTCGGCGAAACCGCCCCAGCCGCAGCCGATCTCCAGTACATGGTGGCCGGCCCGCAAATCCATCCGGCGGGCGATTTGCGCATATTTGCGCTCCTGCGCCGCGTCGAGCGGCTCTGCCTTGTCCAGATCGGCGAAAATGGCGGCGGAATAGGTCATGCTGGGGTCCAGCCAGCGTTCGTAGAAGCTGTTGCCCAGGTCGTAATGGTAGGCGATGTTGCGCTTCGACCCGCCCTTCGTGTTGGGCCGGGCGGCATGCAGCAGGAAGTTCACGGCCCGCATCCAGGCCTTGCCGTTCATGGCGCGGTCCAGTTCGGCCTCGTTAAGCAGCGCCATCTCGAACAGGGCCGGCACATCCGGACTGGTCCAGTCGCCGTCCAGATAGCTTTCGCAGAAGCCCAGCTTGCCGCCGAACAGCATGCGTCGCGCTACGCGGTCGTTGCGGACATAGAGAACGCCATGCGGCCCCGGTTCCGTTCCGTCGAACCGGTGGCTGCGCCCGTCGGGCAGCACGACGGTCAGGGCCCCGCGGCGGATGGCCGGCGCCAGGGACAGCAGCAAGCGCATCATGCGCGACGGATGATAGGGAACGGCGCCGTGGCGCAGGCCGATGATCTGGCTTTCGGTCTGTTCGGTCATGGTTCCACCAATGTCTGGGCGGTGGTTGAAATGGGGCGTGCGGGCGTTTCGGCAAGCGGCCGGATACGCACGGGCGGTTCGGGACGGTGGTGGAAGCGTGCCCCCTTTCGCCAGAGACGCAGCGCCTCCCAATGGATGCCGGCGATGACCTTCAGGGTCACCAGCGGATGGCAGGCGATGGCCGACCACAGGCTTCGCGTCGTCAGCGGGCGGCGTCGCCCCGTCTGGGTGGCGACCAGCAGGTCGCCGTTCGCGTCGCCATAGCGGATATCGACGGCAAGCCTGTCCCCCGGCACGCGCAGGCGGAAGCGATAGGTGCCGTCGATGGCGAAGAAGGGGGAGACGTGGAACTCCTTTTCATGGGCCTGGCGGACCTCCCCGCCGGCCGGCACCCCGCCGGGCATGGGCAGCACATAGCAATGCTGGTCGCCGAAGGTGTTCTTCACCTCGCACAGGATGGCGCGCAGCCCGCCGCCGGGCCCATGGCAGAAATAGATCGACAGCGGGTTGAAGGCATATCCCAGCACACGCGGGAAGCACAGCAGACGGATGGCCCCCCCCGCCAGCGTCACGCCATGGGCGGCCAGAACCTCTTCCACCCAGGGACGCAGGGGGGTGCCGTCACGCCGGCCATGATCGCGGTCCTGGATGGACAGCAGACCCGGCCGGTTATGGGTCAGCGGCCAGGGCAGCCGGTCCAGCACGTCCAGGTCCAGCAGCAGCGAATAGACCCGATAGCTGAACCGGTGGCGGAACGGGCGCAGCCGGGCATGGAACACGCGGCAAAGATAGAGCGCGTGCGGGCCACTGTCATCCGCGGCCGCGATCATTCGGCCGCGGCCTGGAAAGGCCGGAGCGGCCGGGCATTGCGGCCGGCGGGCGAGGCATCGACGGCCGTCCAGGGCCGGGTGGCGCCCAGTGCCTCCGCCACCGCCAGTCCCGCCGACAAGCCATCCTCGTGAAAGCCGTAACCCAGATACGCTCCGCAGAACCAGGTCCGGCGCACCCCCTGGATCGTGGCCATCTGGGCCTGCGCCCGGATGGCGGCGGTGTCGAACATGGGATGGTCGTAGATGAATTCCCGGATACGGTATTCGGGCCGCGGCGGCTGGATCGGGTTCAGCGTCACGAAAAGGGGATCGGCGGGGTCGATGCCCTGCAGCTCGTTCATCCAATAGGTGACGGCCACCTTGGCATTGCGGTCGCGGGTGCCGTTGGCCAGGTAGTTCCAGGCGGACCACGCCTTGGGCCGCCGGGGCATCAAGGCCGGGTCGCGATGCAGATGGGCGCGGTTCAACTGGTAGCGGAAGGCCGACAGCACGCGCCTTTCCGCATCATCCGCGTCGGACAGCATGGTCAGCGCCTGATCGGCATGGGCACCGATGACGACATGGTCGTACTGGCTTTCCTGCCCGTCAATGTCACGCAGCAGCACGCCGGCCGGCGTGCGGCGCAGGGCGATGATGGCGCGGCCCGTGTGGAACCGGCCGGCCAGGGTATCGGCCAGGGCCCGGACATAGGTCCGGCTGCCGCCCTTCACCGTGTACCATTGCGGGCGGTTCTTGACCTTCAGAAGCCCGTGATTCTGGAAGAACCGGATGAAGCTGTGCGCCGGAAAGGAAAGCATCTCGGAAATGGTCGAGGACCAGATAGCCGCCCCCATGGGCAGCAGATGGTCATAGATGAAGCGGTGGCCATAGCGGCCGGCGTCCAGATATTCGCCCAGTGTCATGGAAATGGCGGCCGGGTCGCGCAGCAGCTTCGGCGCCTCGCGATAAAAGCGCATGATGTCGCGCAGCATCAGGTGGTAGGTGGGCGACAGCAGATTGCGCTTCTGCGCGAACATGCCGGCCAGGTTGCTGCCCGAATATTCCAGCCGCCCCCGGTCCAGGCTGACGGCGAAGCTCATGGTGCAGGGCATGGCCGGCACGCCCAGATGCGCGAACAATGCCAGCAGGTTGGGGTATGTGGCCTGGTTGAAGACGATAAACCCCGTGTCCACGGCGATGGACCGACCGTCCGCGCCTTTCACGTCGACCGTGTTGGAATGGCCGCCCAGATAGTCGTTCTGTTCGAACAGCGTCACGTCGTGCCCCTGCCGGTTCAGCAGCCAGGCGGCGCTGAGCCCGGAGATACCGGCACCGATAACAGCGATCCTCATCGGAAAAATCCTTTCGTCAGGCCGGCTCGGCCAGGCTGTCGGCACGCAGGGCGGCAAAGGCGTCCAGCGCACGCTGCCGGCCAAGGGCATGGTCGATGATCGGGGCGGGATAATCGCGTCCCAGGATCACCCCGGCCCCGCGCAGCACCATCGGCGGTGCCGTCCACGGGGCATGGATATATTTGTCGGGCATGTGTTTCAGTTCGGGCACCCACCGGCGCACAAAATGTCCATCCGGATCGAATTTCTGCCCCTGAAGCATGGGGTTGAATACCCGGAAATAGGGGGCGGCATCGGCCCCGCAGCCGCCGATCCATTGCCACCCCGCGGCGTTGTTGGCCAGATCGGCATCCACCAGCGTGTCCCAGAACCAGGCCTGCCCCGCCTGCCACGGCAGCAGCAGATGCTTGACCAGCAGCGAGCCCGCGATCATGCGGACACGGTTGTGCATCCAGCCCGTGGTCCAGAGCTGGCGCATGCCGGCATCCACGATGGGATAACCGGTGCGTCCGTGCTGCCAGGCGGTTAGCGCCGTGTCGTCGCGGGTCCAGGGGAATTCCTCGAAAGCGGGGTTCAGGGGCCGGTCGGGCAGGTGCGGGAAATGGTACAGCAGCGCGTGACAGAATTCACGCCAGCCGATTTCGCGCAGGAAGCTGTCGATCTGGCGTGCCAGTCCATCGTCCGCCGCCGCCGCGATGCGGGCAGCGTGCCAGACCTGACGCGGGGATATTTCCCCGAAATGCAGGTGCGGCGACAGGCGCGACGTGCCGTCGATCCCGGGTACGTCGCGGCCGGTGGCATAGCCGGCGGCCCCGCCACCATCCAGGAACATGGCAAGGCGTGCGGCGGCCGCGGCCTCGCCGACGCGCCCGCCATCCTCCCAGGTGTGGCGCAACCCGCCGGCCCAGTCGGGCCGGGTGGGCAGCAAGTCCCAATCCGCCAGCCTGTCGCCGGCCGGCCGGCCGGCAAAGGGGCACAGCCGGTCGGGGGTGGGCAGGGGATCGGACGGCGCCAGGATGGACAGAGCCGCCCGCCAATAAGGGGTGAAGACCTTGTAGGGCGTGCCGGCGCCCGTCAGCACCTCCCACGGTTCATTCAGCAGGCCGGCCTTGAAGCTCACCACCCTGGCACGGTCCTTCAACGCGGCCTTCAGCCGGCTGTCGCGTTCAATGGCGAAAGGCTCGTAACAGCGGTTCCAGACGATTTCGGCCGCACCCACCTGTCGGGCAAGGTCGCTGATCACATGGTCGGCCGGCCCGCGCAGCAGCAGCAGCGGGTTGCCCCGCCGTTCCAGGTCGGCGGAAAGCTGTCGCAGGCTGTGGTGCAACCACCAGCGTGCGGCCCCACCCTGGCGCCAGGTGCCGGGCGTGACATCGTCCAGCACATACACAGGCAACAGGGGCCGGCCGCTGGCCGCGGCATGGGCCAGGGCCGGGTTGTCGGCCAGGCGCAGATCCTGGCGGAACCAGACGATGATGGGGGCGGCGTCGGTCATGCGTGCGATGGGCCTTGGCAACGGGCTGTTCTTGTCTCTTACGCCCGCGCCGCCCGGCTGGATCACCCGGTTTACCGCCGGATGCCGATATATTTTTCAGCACACCCGCTTGAATTATCCGCTGGGCGGACTATCTGCCGATCATGGACCGTGGCGGTCCGTGCCCGTCGTTCCCCGGCGGGTATCCCCCTTCCCCCCCAGGGCCGCCCGTTCCTGAACGCCCCCGGTTGGTCCGCCATCCGGGGGCGTTCCATTTCCGGATGTCGGGATCCTACAGGACCCGGCGCGCCGCCATGTCCCGGCGTGCGGCACCGTCGGGCGCCAGGCGTGTGGATGGCAGGGGGAAAAGCCGGCCCGTGCCCAGCATCCAGGCATGGAAGGGGCGGCGGAACAGGCCGGCCATCGCCGGGTCCAGCACATTGAGCCCCCCGGTATAGGCGCCGAAGGCCGGCAGGATCAGCCGTTGGCCGTCGCCGGCGAAGCAGCGCGCACTGATCCGCCGGCCGCGCACGACAGCCGCCGCCTTGGGATGGAAATGGCCCGACACTTCACCCGCCGCCTGTTCCGGGTCGGTCACCGCCTCATGCCGCAGCACCAGGGGGCCTTCGCGCAAGACCGCCGTCACCACCGATCCGCCCCAGCCGGCGGGCGGGGCGGGATCGTGGTTGCCGGCGATCCATATCCAGTCATGGGCGGCCGTCAATGCCGCGATGCGTCGCCCGTCACCTGCGGAGATGCGTGCAGCCGCATCGCGGTCATGGAAGCTGTCGCCCAGGCAGACCACGCGGAGGGGGCGCCATCGGGCGCACAATGCCTCCAGCCGGGTCAGGGTGGCGGCGGTGTCATAGGGCGGCAGGAACTGGCCGTGCCGGGCAAAGGCCGATCCCTTCTCCAGATGCAGGTCGGCGACCAGGAGCCAGCCGCGCGTCGGCCAGAACAGGGCGCCGGCCGGGTCGGCCTGCAATAGGGCCCCGTTCAGGGGGATTTCCATGGCAGGGCTCAATCCCCCACCTCAGACCAGGGTGACGGTGCCGTCATCGGCCAGTGGCCAATGCGGGTTCCAGGCGATTTCCCAGTAATGCCCGTCCGGGTCGGCGAAGATGCCGGAATAGCCGCCCCAATGCTGGTCCGTGGGCGGCCGCACCAGACGGGCGCCCTGGGTCAGCGCAAAGGAGACCAGGCGGTCCACCTCTGCCTTGTCATGGACATTGTGGGCCAGCATCGCCGGACCGGGCGCGACCTTGCCGGCATCGCCCGCGATCTCCTTCTCGTAATCGGCGGCGGTCAGCAGGCCCAGCCCCATGCCCCCCATCTGGAAATAGGCGAAGCCGGCCTGACTGCCGGCGGCTGGCGTCCAGCCCAATCCTTCATAGAAGCCGCGCGACCGGGCCACGTCGGCAACACGCAGGGTAACCAGGGTGATGCGTTGTTCCATGGGGGCCTTCCATGCGGGGAGGGGGGAGGTGCCTATTGGTCCATAGTGGCGGGCAAAGGGCAAGCGCGATCGGCCCCGGAGCGCAGCGCGACCGCAATCCCTATGCGGCCTGTATGGTCAAGCATACAAGCGCTGGTGAACTATATTGATCCGCGGCCAAAGCTGACGCCTTGTGACCGCGGGTTCCCGCGCCGTCCATTGCCCCTTTCAAAGAAATGAAATTTTCTATACAATATTGTTCTGTGATTTCCCCGAGGCATCTGGTGCTGAATAATATCATCGCACTGATCCAGTTTGCTGTCGTCACGTTCGTCGCGGCGGTCGGGGTCAATCTTGTGGTTGCCATGGGTGCCTATCTGATCGCCAAGATCATCCGGGCGCAATCCGACGAGACGGGATTGCGCGATCGGCTGGCACGATATTCCCGCATCGTCACGGGCCTGTCGAACCGGGTGGAAGCGCGGAAGAACACCGCCGCCGGGGCGGCTTCCCACCTGTTTGGTGCCCAGCGGCAGGAAAAACAGTTGAAGGCCCGCATCCGGGAACTGGAAAACGCTCCCCATCGTTTCGTGCGCATGATCGGGGCGGAGCAGTTCCCCAACAAGCCTTACGAATTCCTGGTCATCAACACGTCGGTTTCCCACCAGGTCAAGCGGGGGGAACGCCACCCCTTCTATGACAGCAGTTGGGCACAGCCCTGTCCCGTGCATGTCTGGGCCCGCGGCCCGGAAGAGGCGCGGGCCGAATTCGAACGGGTCTACCCGAAGGCTTCGGGCTTCAAGGCCGTCTATGCACAACCCCTGACCGGGGCTGCCGCCCCCAAGGACCCGGTCGAAAGCGAAGAGGCGGAAGGGGCGGTGCCCGCATGAGCCTTTTCACTGTTGCCCTGGGCGCCATGATCGTCTTCCTGTCCCTGAAGCCGACGGTCATCAAGGCCAATCACACGGTCCGCGAAGCCAAGAAAGCCATACTGGAACTGCGCCGCCGCCAGCAGGCGCTGAGCCAGCGTCTGCGCTCGCTGGCGCGGGAAAGCCTGAACCAGCGCCTGACGGCCGGTCAGGATGACAATGAAGCCGATGCCCTGAACGGCCGGCTGGAACAGCTCCAGCGCATGATCGAGCAACTGGAAGCCGAGGATCGCCGTGTGCTGGTTATGGATGAACGGCGCGGCCTGTCGGAAACCGGGTGGATCATCTGTGTGCGGCGCAGCCCGTCGGTGGCCTCTCCGCTGGAGCCGGCGGTCATCACCCGCCTGTGGGATGAAGGGCGCTATCTCTTCTTCTTCGCTTCCGATCAGGCGCGGGCCCGGCGCAAGGTCCTGACCCGCTTTTCAGAGGAGAACGGCTTCAGCATCGTCGATGTGAAGCCGCATGAGGGTGATCTTTCCGATCCGCCCGCGCTGGGCGCCAATAACCCTGACAAGCAAAGGCAGAGCGCCTGACGGGCGTGATGCTGTCAGACGCGGATATCCAGCAGGTAGCCGCGAAGCTGCACGGGCTGCACAGGGTCCATTGTGACCGGTGGGACCGGGGGCAGGTTTCTGTCGGGCAGCCGCGATGCGGGGGCTGGGGCCGGTGGTGGCGGGGCCGGCGCGGGATCGGCAGACTGCTTGCCCGGCGCCCCTTGGGGCGTCGGCGGGGCCGGCGCTGTATAGCTGCCGGTGCTGCCATTGCTGATGCCGGATATTGCCATGGGCCCATCCTATACCCGCACCGCGGCCGCCGGAACTGTACAGGCGGATAGTCTTATACTAATAGCTTGAGATGAGTAGAACTCATCTCAAGCTGGTGCGGCGGCGACTGCCACAGCAGCGCTCGTGCGGGCTACCGTCGCCACAGGGGGACAGCCGGCACAATCATCGGATCATCCATCCCGACACGCAAAGGAAGCAACATGCCGCATCGATCGTCCCCCCTCCTCGGGCTTGTCCTGGCGGCCCTGGCTTCGACCGCCCTGCTGGTGCCGGCGGTGCCCGCCGCACTTGCGGCCGATGCCGTTGCCCGGCAATGGACGCAGGCCCCCGGCTTTCACCGGTTCAAGCTGGGCACGATGGAGGTCACGGCCATCTATGACGGCAATCTGCGCCTGTCCACCAGCCTGTTGAAGAACATCACCGCCGATGATCTGGAAAGCCTGCTGGCCGCCCGGTTCCTGTCATCGGCCGAGGGGGTCCAGACGGCAGTGAACGCCTATCTGGTCAATACCGGTGACCGCCTGGTGCTGGTGGATAGCGGTGCCGCCGGACTGCTGGGGCCGGACGCCGGCGGGCTGGTCGCCAATATCCGGGCGGCCGGGTATGAGCCCTCCCGCATCGACACCGTGCTGCTGACCCATCTGCATCCCGACCATGCCGGGGGGCTGCTGTCGCGCGATGGCAAGGCGGCCTTTCCCAACGCCACGGTTCGCGCCTCCCAGGCCGATATCGATTTCTGGCTGAGCGCGGAAGTGGCGGCCAAGGCGCCGGCCGATGCGCAGCCCTTCTTCAAGATGGCACGGGATGCCGTCGCCCCCTATCAGGCGGCTGGGCGTTTCAAGAGTTTCGCGGCCGATGAGGAATTGCTGGCCGGTATCCGTGCCGTTGAGGCGGGCGGCCACACGCCGGGGCATAGCGGCTTCCTGCTGACCGTGGGTGACGAAAGCCTGCTGGTCTGGGGTGACATCATCCATAGCCACGCCGTGCAGTTCGCCCGTCCGGAGGTTGCGATCGAGTTCGATATCGACAGCAACCGGGCCGTGGCCACGCGCAAGCGCCTGCTGGAATGGACAGCGGGCAAGCGGATCTGGGTTGCCGGTGCCCATCTGCCGTTCCCCGGCATCGGCCATGTGCGCGCCGAGGGAACGGGATATGGATGGGTTCCGTTGGAATATGCACCGGTGGCAAAGCCGGGGCCGTAACCCTCTCTTCTGCCCATGCCTGATTCGCCCTGTCCCGGCTCCCTGGTCCGGGGCGGGGCGATGGCCAGCAAGGGTGTGCCTATCGGACGGGCAGCGGGGTGCCTGCTGGTTGGGCAATGATATCCAGACAAAAAAACGGCCGGAAAGCCATGGGCTTCCGGCCGAGTTGAACAGGGAGGCTTCACGTCTGGGAGACGCTGGGTCAAAGACCCAACCCCGACCGGGTAAATCGGGGTGAAACATCGCCGCTGCGTCGCAGCAGCGATGGCCTAAGATTTATGCATCTTGGCCGATTATACCAGGGGTGAAGCCAAGCCCGAGTTATGCGTTTGATGCATGGCTTGACGGGAACGTCTCAGCCACCTTCTTGACCAGGAAATCACGGAAGACGGCAATGCGCTTGGAATGGCGCAATTCTTCCGCGTAAACGAAATAGGCATCGATGCGCGGGCCGCTGACTTCCGGCAGAACGCGAACGATATCCGGCTGTCCGTCCACCACATAGTCGGGCAGGGATGCGATACCCAGGCCGGACTGCACGGCGCGGAACATGGCATAGAGGCTGTTGACGCGCAGGGCGGTGCGACGCTCCCCGCCCGGCGGGTCGCCGACATGCAGGGCCCAGTTGATGTTGGTGACCGGCGCCCGCGCCTCGTTGGGGTAGGCGATCAGGTCATGCTGGTCCAATTCCGCCACCGATTGCGGCACGCCGCGCTTTTCGATGTAGGATTTGTGGGCATAGAGATGGACACGCACCGTCATCAGGTGGCGCTGGATCAGGTCCGGCTGACGCGGGGCCGACAGGCGGATGGCGATATCCGCCTCCCGCATCGACAGGTCCAGCTCATTATCATCCAGCAGCAGCGTGAGCTGCACATCCGGATAGAGCGACAGGAAGTCCTTCACCCGCGGTGTCAGCCAGGTGGAGCCCAGTGCGATGGTGGTCGTGACCTTCAGCGGGCCCTTCGGATGTTCCTTCGATTCGGAGAGCATCGCCTCCGTCATCGAGAGCTTGGCGAACACTTCCCGCGCGGTGCGATAAAGCAACTCGCCCTGTTCCGTCAGGATCAGCCCGCGTGCATGGCGATGGAACAGCGGCACATGGAGGCTTTCCTCCAGCGCGCTGATCTGCCGGCTGACCGCCGACTGGCTGAGGTTCAGGGTTTCCCCCGCATGCGTGAAGCTGCCCGCCTCTGCCACAGCGTGAAAGACGCGAAGCTTGTCCCAGTCCATGGACCCGTCCCTAGATAGTGGCGCAACTGCCGAACGCCGGATGACGTCCCTGGCGCCCTGTCCTGTTGGTCGAACACGGGAATGCGCCCGACGCATGGATGATATACAGCCCCCGCCGCCAATGCTAGGGCTTGTCATCAATTTGTCGATCGACCGCAAGCTATCGTATTGTTCTTGCAACAGTTCGGCGCCGAAAGTCCCCGGCATCCTGCCCTTAGGTGGTATCATCCCGACAGGCGGAGGTATGTTTTGACCTGCCTGTCGGGTGCGTTAACCGTGATTTCCCGTGCCGGTTGTCGAATCAATGGCCGGCGAGGAAACGTTCCACTTCCAGCGCCGCCATGCACCCCATGCCGGCGGCCGTGACCGCCTGGCGGAATACCTTGTCCTTCACGTCGCCGGCCGCGAAGACACCGGGAACGTTGGTGCGGGTGCTGTCCGGGTCGGTGACGATATAGCCTTCATCGTCCATACGCACCTTGCCCTTGAAGACGCTGGTGGCCGGATCATGGCCGATGGCGACGAAGACGCCGTCAAGCGACAGTTCGGTGACGCCGTCCGTCTTGACGTTGCGCAGACGCACGCCCGTGACCAGCTTGGGGTCGGTGAAACTGGAGCCGCCCTGGCCCAGTATCTCCTCCACCACGCTGTCCCAGACGATTTCGATCTTGGGATTGCTGGCCACACGCTCCTGCAGGATACGCTCGCCGCGGAAGCTGTCGCGGCGATGGATCAGGGTAACCTTGGAGGCATGGTGGGTCAGGTACAGCGCTTCTTCCAGCGCGGTATTGCCGCCACCGATCACGGCCACTTCCTTGCCGCGGAAGAAGAACCCGTCGCAGGTGGCGCAGGCGGAGACGCCGGCCCCCTGGTAATGCTGCTCGCCGGGGATGCCCAGCCAGCGGGCCTGTGCGCCCGTGGCGATGATCACGGTGTCGGCCACGAATTCATCCCCGCTGTCAGCCTTGCAGACGAAGGGGCGCTGCGTGAAATCGACGTCGCTGATGATGTCGAAGAACATCTTCGTGCCATAGCGTTCCGCCTGGGCGCGCATCTGTTCCATCAGGTGCGGGCCCTCCACCGGGTCGGCGAAGCCGGGGTAATTCTCCACATCCTTGGTGATGGTCAACTGGCCGCCGGGCGTCATGCCCTGGACCAGCACCGGCTCCAGGCTGGCGCGGGCGGCATAGATGGCGGCGGTATAGCCGGCCGGGCCGGCGCCGATGATCAGGACCTTGGAACGGTGGGTGGCCATGATGCTTCCTTCGAAGGGCTTAATGCTGTTGGGGTTGCCTGGCAAATGGGGGCGACCCTGCGGGTCCGGCAAGGGGCATGCCGGTCGGGGCGGGGTTGCGACCCTACAGCCGTGCCCCGGCGGGGGCAATCGGTCTTGTGCCCCGCTTTCCGACGGTCGGGCAGGCGGGCTGGTGCCTTGCGGCATGGGACGTGCCGGGCGAAATACCCCGAAATCCCCGCCGGACGGCACACCGGGGCTGGCCCCGGGGCGCCCGGCACACTACATAGGGAGGCGATCCGCCGCTCTTGCATGGTTCCTGGTGATGAAGAAATACGGCCTGTCCGTGTTGTGCGCCCTGTTTCTGGCTGCCGGCCTGTCCGTTGCCGCGGCCGCGGCAGGCGTGCGCAGCAACATTGCCGCCACGGACAATGTGGAAACCTTCATCACCCTGGAAACCACGGGCGTGGCGCCGGGCCAGACCGTCTGGGCCGCCCTGACCCAGAATATCCGTCCCCATTGGCACACCTATTGGGTCAATCCCGGCGATAGCGGCATCCCGACGGAAATCGCCTGGACCCTGCCGGAAGGCTGGAAGGCGGACGCCATTACCTGGCCGGCGCCCGAGCGGTTTCCCATCGGGCCGCTGGTCAATTTCGGCTACAAGGACACGGTGCATCTGCTGGTGCCGCTGACCGTGCCCGCCGATGCGCCGGCCGGCCAGACGGTCAGGCTGGACGCCCAGGTGGACTGGCTGGTCTGCGAGGATATCTGCATCCCCGAATCGGCCGCACTGTCCATCGCCGTTCCCGTGCTGGCCGAAACGGCCCCGGTGGACCCCGACGCGGCGGCGCTGTTCGCGGCGGCGCGCGCCGCCCTGCCGGTGCCGAGCCCGTATGAAGCCACCCTGTCGCCGGGCGACAAGACCCATCGGCTGGCCCTGGCCGCCCCTGGTCTGGATCGCGGCCGTGTCACGGATGTGTTCTTCTTTCCGCATGAATATACGGTGGCCGCCTCCAACGCGACACAGCCCATCACCCTGGATGCGGCGGGGCTGACCCTGACGCTGGAACCGGCGGGCGCGTTGCCGGCCGGGCCCGTCACGGGCGTGCTGACCTTCACCGAGCAACTGGACGGCCAGAGCCTGCGCCATGCCCTGGCGGTGGAGGCGGCCGTGGGACCGCCCGCGGCGGCACTGTCCCCGCCGCCGGCCGGATTGCAGACCGGCCTGTTGTCGGCGCTGCTGCTGGCCCTGGCCGGCGGTGCCATCCTCAACCTGATGCCCTGCGTGTTCCCCGTGCTGTCCATGAAGGCGCTGGCCCTGATGCGCCATGGGCCGGGGGAGGCGCGGCGGCACGGGCTCGCCTATACGGCGGGCGTGCTGGTCTGCTTCGGCATTGTCGCCGGGGCGCTGATCGCGCTGCGTGCCGGCGGGGCGGCCATCGGCTGGGGCTTCCAGCTTCAGGACCCGCTGGTCGTGGCCGTGCTGGCCTATGTCATGCTGCTGCTGGGACTGTCGCTGTCGGGCGTCTTCACGCTGGGCGGCTCCATCATGGGGGTCGGCCAGGGGCTTGCCGGGCGTGACGGGCTGGCGGGCAGCTTCTTCACCGGCGTTCTGGCCACGGTGGTTGCCACACCCTGCACGGCACCCTTCATGGGCACAGCGTTGGGTTTCGCCATCACCCAGCCCTGGCCCGTGGCCCTGTCGGTGTTCCTGGCCCTGGGCCTGGGCATGGCACTGCCTTTCCTGGCGTTGTCCTTCTCTCCGGCATTGCTGAGGCGCCTGCCCCGGCCGGGCATCTGGATGGATCGGGTCAAGCAGGCCTTGGCCTTTCCGCTCTATGCTTCGGCCGCCTGGCTGCTCTGGGTCCTGTCGATCCAGGCCGGGCCGGCGGCCCTGGCTACGGTGCTGGCCGGCATGGTGGCCATCGCGTTCGCCGCCTGGGTCTATGGCCAGACGCGGCTGTCCGGCGGGGCTATGCGTGCGTTCGGCACCGTGCTGGCCGTGCTGGCCCTGGGCGGCGCCATCGCCGGGGCGACCACGGCTGCCCCCACGGCGGCGGGCGGGCAGGGCCCCACCGCCACCGCCGATGCGGCCGCCGCCGGGTTCGAGCCCTGGACTCCGGACCGCCAGGCCGCCCTGCTGGCCCAGGGCAAGCCGGTCTTCGTGAATTTCACGGCGGCCTGGTGCGTGACCTGTCTGGTCAATGAGCGGACATCATTGTCGACGGCAGGGGTGCGCCAGGCGCTGGGCCAGAAGGGCGTGACCTATCTGAAGGGCGACTGGACCAACCGCGATGCCACCATCGCCCGAGTGCTGGAAAGCCATGGCCGCAGCGGCGTTCCGCTCTATTTGCTGTACCGGCCGGGCGAACAGGTGCCCGTGATCCTGCCGCAGATCCTGACCGAGGGTATTGTGCTGGACGCGCTCGCTCCCCTGCCGCCCGCCTGATTTGCCACGGAACCTATCACCACTCAGCGTTGTTCCCCCCTGGAGCGATGCCGGCAGCGCCGGGCCGATATGTCCTTGAGGATATGACCCCTGGCGGGCTTGCGGCCCCATGGTCCGCGCCTTATCTTAGAATTATTCTAAGAAGGATGGCGCGGCCGGCGCACCGGTGCCCCGTGCGACATCCGGGAGGACAGATTATGGCCAGTTACACCGAAAGTCCCGAATTGCTGCGGAGCTTCACGGCCCAGGCCAACCGCTATCCCATGCTGCGGCCCGAGCAGGAGGACAGGCTGGCGCGCGACTGGACGGAACGCCAGGACCGCCGCGCCTTCGATCAGCTTGTCCACAGCCATATGCGCCTTGCCGTGAAGGTCGCCGCCAAATATGCCCGCTCCGGCCTGCCCGTGGCCGATCTCGTGTCGGAAGCCAATATCGGGTTGATCAAGGCCGTGCAGCGTTTCGACCCGACCCGCGGCTTCCGTCTGGCCACCTATGCCCTTTGGTGGATCCGGGCGGAGGTGCAGTCCTTCGTGCTGCATAACTGGTCGCTGCTGAAGGGCGGCAACACCGCCACCTTGAAGCGCCTGTTCTTCAATCTGCGTCAGACCCAGCGCAAACTGGGCATCCATGACCGGATCATGAGCGATGAGGAAGCCGCACAGGTGGCCGAGAAGCTCAGCGCCAGCATCGAGGAGGTGCGGGAGATGGAGCACCGCTTCGCCACCCCCGTCAGTTCGCTGAACGTGCAGGTGGGCGAAGAGGGTGACCATGAGGCCATCGACCTGCTGGCCGATGACCAGGACAGTGTCGAGGAGCGGCTGGCCGAGCAGGGTGAGCTGAATGCCCGGCGCGCGCTGATGACGGACGCGCTGACGCAACTGGGCGACCGGGAGCGGCACATCTTCGCCGCGCGCAATCTGGCCGACCAGCCCGTGACGCTGGAGACACTGGCCCGCCAGTATGGTGTCAGCAAGGAGCGCATCCGCCAGATCGAAAGCGGCGCCTATAAGAAGGTCGTGCGGCGCGTGCGGGCCCAGGTGGACACGGTCGCCCCCATGCCCCCGCCGATGGCGCTGGGCCGGCGCACGGCGGCGATGGCCATGGCTTGAGGCGCCCTTTGTCCCGCCCTTGCCCCTTTTTCTTCTCCCCAGCCTTTGACGGGCCGGCCCTTGTGGCCGGCCCGCCGTGCTTTACCTGTTCCCCGAAGTGATGTAGGGCTTGCCGCAACGCACAAATAATCACGACTGGAGGATACGGCCATGAGTGCCAGCGCCCAGGTGAAGCGCGTCAGCGTGCCCGACATCGCGGCCCGCAAGGGGCAGGAACCCGTCGTCATCCTGACTGCCTACAGCGTTTCCATGGCCCGCCTGCTGGACCCGCACTGTGATTGCCTGCTGGTCGGCGACAGTCTGGGCATGGTGCTTTACGGGCTGGACAGTACACTGCCCGTCACCCTGGACATGATGATCAATCATGGTGCCGCCGTGGTGCGCGGATCGTCCAGGGCCTGTGTCATCGTCGACCTGCCCTGGGCCAGCTATCAGGAAAGCCCTCAGCAGGCCTTCCGCAACGCCGCC
Organism: Niveispirillum fermenti; assembly: GCF_048066175.1. Classification (GTDB taxonomy): domain Bacteria; phylum Pseudomonadota; class Alphaproteobacteria; order Azospirillales; family Azospirillaceae; genus Niveispirillum; species Niveispirillum fermenti. Next base: position 206,222 of record NZ_JBLTXA010000004.1, read on the forward strand.
CGCGTGCTGGCGGAAACGGGTGCGCAGGCCGTGAAGCTGGAAGGCGGGGAAGAGATGGCGGAAACCGTCGATTTCCTGGTCCGGCGCGGCATTCCCGTCATGGGGCATGTCGGCCTGACGCCGCAGGCCGTCAACGCGCTGGGCGGTTACCGGGCCCGCGGCCGGTCTGACGCCGAACAGCAGAAGATTCTGGGAGATGCCCGCGCCGTGGCGGAGGCAGGTGCCTTCTCCGTCGTCGTGGAAGGGGTGGTGGAGCCGCTGGCCCGCACCATCACGGAGAATGTGCCGGCCATCACCATCGGCATCGGCGCCAGCCCTGCCTGTGACGGTCAGGTCCTGGTGTCCGACGACATGCTGGGCCTGTTCGGCGGCTTTACGCCCAAATTCGTGAAACGCTATGCCGAGCTGGGGGATCAGATATCCAGTGCCGCCGCCGAATATGCGGCAGAGGTGCGGTCGCGCGCCTTTCCGGGCCCCGCCCATCTGTTCGGTGTGAAAAAGGGCTGATCCGTCCCCCTCCGGCTGTCCTACCGGTCGGGGGACAGAAGGGTGCCCGCCTGGTCCCGATCCCCGGTCGCCAGGCGGGGGTTGACGGGCACGGGGCCATTTCCCCGCAGATAGTCCAGCGGCGTCAGCCCTTCATCATCCCGCGCGCCGGGATCGGCACCGGCGGCCAGCAAGGCCCGGATGACAGGCAGGCCGGCATTGGCGGCGGCATAATGCAGCGCCGTGCGCTTCCCATGCCGGGGGGCGTCATAGGGGCCGGTTTCGGCCGTCGCGGCATCCACCCGCGCGCCCTGGTCCAGCAGCCACGCCACCGATGCCGGCTGGTCGGCCTGCGCCGCGGCCATCAGCGGCGTCTTGCCGAAGCCGTTGGGCATGTCCGGACCGTTCCCGGACACCATGTCGGGCAGCAGATCGGGTCGCCGGGCAGCGGCCAGATGGGACAGCGGGTCGATCCCGGCCCAACGCGCGCAGCGGGCGAACGCATCATCCGGCCTGTCCGTATTACCGGCTTCCATGGCGGCGCGGACGGCATCCGCCGGCGCATCATCCAGCAACAGGGTGCGCGCATGGCCGGACGGCACCCCAGCCTCCCCGCAATCGCCACCCCATACGACCGCGAACAGGGCGTTGCGCGCCAGCTGTTCGGCTTCCTGCCCGTGGGCCGGCCGGTAATACGCGGTCAGTGCCGCCCTTGCGGCCGCGTAGGATGGCTGTATCCGGCCGATGAAAGCCCGATGGTTGGCGGGTGACAGATAGGCCCAGACCGCATAGGGCCCGCCATTGCCGGGCGGGGCCGGCGGCAGCCCCGCCGGGTCCAGCCGTGCCTGTTCCAGAAGGGCCGCCTGCCGGCCGCCCAGCGCGAACCGTAATGTGCCCCCATGGGTGCCCAGAAAATCGCCGTCCGCCAGCCGCCCGGCTTCCATGAAAGCCGTCATGGCGGCGTCGGGAAAGCCGGTGACCGTACCCCGGTTCCAATCGCATCCCGACCGGGGCAGGAAATTGTCACGGTTGCCGGCGAACTGCGGCTGCGTGGCGGCCAGCAGGCCGGGCCGTCGCGCCAGCACCGCGCAGGGGATGGCATAAAAGGCGGAATGGCTGTTCACCGCCCCCGTGCTGGACAGCAGCCGCACCAGCGGCAGCAGGCTTTCATCCGTGCCGTCATAGGGCAGGGGCGGGCCCAGCACGTCCAGCATGTAATCATCGGTGCGCCCGTCTGGCAGAGTGGCCAGATCGTGGGCCAGTGCCGCGATTTCCTGCCGGCCATCCGGGCGGAAGGCATGCAGGTACAGCAGCAGGTCCAGCCGGGCCAGCGGGGTGCCGGCGCCGCGCATCGCCGCCTCTGCCGCCGCCGGGTCCCGGTCCATGCCGGCGATGGCGCGGTCATAGGCGTCGCCGCCGACCCCATCTCCGGTCCCGCCACCGGCCAGAATGGTCACGGCCAGCAGAAGCAAACCCGAGGCCAGCAAGGATCGAAGCAGGGACATGGGGCCTCTCCCGTGTGCCGCAAACGGGCCGGACCCTATCATGATGCCAACCATGCGGAAACCGAAACACCCCGTCTTGACATCCGCCGCCTGCCGCCGCACCCTCCGCCCTGTCCAAGGGGAACCCCGGCAAGGGGCTGAGACACCGCATGGACCGCCGACAGGCGGCACCGGCGCGGGAACCCTTCGAACCTGATCCGGGTCGTACCGGCGTAGGGATGGAAGCATAGGGGCCCCGTACCGCCCCACACGTGCCGCCGCGTTCCGTGCGCAAACCCGGATCTCCAGCCAACGGAGGTCCAGATGCCAGATACCACCATTACCGATCCCGAATTCCGCGTCACGACCGGCCCGCTGCCCGCGTCGCGCAAGGTGCATGTGGCGGGAGAACGCTTCCCCGACATCCGCGTCGCCATGCGGGAGATCGACCTTTCGCCCAGCGCCGATGAGCCGGCCGTGCGGGTCTATGACCCGTCCGGCCCTTATACCGACCCGGGGGTGCGGACCGATATCCGGCGGGGGCTGGCCGAATTGCGCCGGTCCTGGATCAAGGCGCGCGGCGATGTGGAAGCCTATGACGGCCGGGACGTGAAGCCGGAGGATAATGGGCTGAAGGACGGCCAGGAAAGCCCCGTCCCCCTGTTCGACCGCGCATCCCGCCGGCCGCTGCGCGCTAGGCCGGGGGCCAACGTGTCCCAGCTTCATTATGCCCGCAAGGGCATCGTCACGCCCGAGATGGAATATGTCGCCATCCGCGAAAATCTGGGCCGGCAGCATCTGGCCGGACAGGCCGCCCGCGACGGGGAGGATTTCGGGGCATCCATCCCCGATCACGTGACCCCGGAATTCGTGCGGGACGAGATTGCGCGCGGTCGTGCCATCATCCCCAACAACATCAACCATCCGGAAACGGAGCCGATGATCATCGGCCGGAACTTCCTGGTGAAGATCAACGCCAATATCGGCAATTCGGCGGTCACCTCCAGCGTGGCGGACGAGGTGGACAAGCTGGTCTGGGCCACCCGCTGGGGGGCCGACACGGTGATGGACCTGTCCACGGGCCGCAACATCCACACGATCCGCGAATGGATCATCCGCAATTCGCCGGTGCCCATCGGCACGGTGCCCATCTATCAGGCGCTGGAGAAGGTGGGCGGCAAGGCGGAGGACCTGACCTGGGACCTGTTCCGCGACACGCTGATCGAACAGGCCGAACAGGGCGTGGATTATTTCACCATCCATGCCGGGGTGCGGCTGGCCCATATCCCGCTGACGGCCAGGCGCGTGACGGGCATTGTCAGCCGCGGCGGCTCCATCATGGCCAAATGGTGCCTGGCCCATCACAAGGAGAACTTCCTCTACACCCATTTTGAGGAAATCTGCGAGATCATGAAGGCCTATGACATCGCCTTCTCGCTGGGCGACGGCCTGCGGCCCGGCAGCATCGCCGATGCCAATGACGCCGCCCAGTTCGCGGAACTGGACACGCTGGGCGAACTGACCCAGATCGCCTGGAAGCATGATGTGCAGGTGATGATCGAAGGGCCGGGCCATGTGCCCATGCACAAGATCAAGGCCAATATGGACAAGCAGTTGAAGGTCTGCGGCGAGGCACCCTTCTACACGCTGGGGCCGCTGACCACCGACATCGCACCCGGCTACGACCACATCACCAGCGGCATCGGGGCGGCCATGATCGGCTGGTTCGGTACCTCCATGCTCTGCTATGTCACGCCCAAGGAACATCTGGGCCTGCCCGACCGCGACGATGTGAAGGTGGGCGTCATCACCTACAAGCTGGCCGCCCATGCCGCCGACCTGGCAAAGGGCCATCCCGGCGCGCAGGAACGTGACGATGCGCTCTCCCGCGCCCGGTTCGAATTCCGCTGGCGCGACCAGTTCAACCTGTCGCTGGACCCGGAGACGGCGGAGAAATACCACGACCAGACCCTGCCGGCGGAAGGCGCCAAGCTGGCGCATTTCTGCTCCATGTGCGGGCCGAAATTCTGCTCCATGAAGATCACACAGGAAGTGCGCGACTATGCGGCGGCGCAGGAGGGGATGGCCGCCATGTCTGCGGCATTCAAGGAAAAGGGCGGGCAGGTCTACCTGTCGGACAGGCCGGTGCCGGACGATCATCATTGAAACAAAAGGCCCCCGTCCGGTGTTCGGACGGGGGCCTTTCCTCTGGCTGATCGGGCCGGAGATGCCGTCAGGCGCGGGCCAGACGGTCCATCTCCTCCTTCACGCGCAATTTCTCCATTTTCAGGCGGGTCAGGGTCGTTGTATCCGGCAGGGGGCGGCGAGCTTCCAACCGCACCTCCCGATCCAGGGTTTCGTGCTTGACGCGCAGGGCTTCAACACGCTCGGGGAACAACATACGGCCTTCTCCTTCTGTAACGATGGAACAATGGACGTGTCTGATTGTTGGAACCTGAAACGCGGACGGCCTTTCCGATCCGTATGGCTGATGGACGATCCTGACATGGTTTTGTCATCCGTCCGTCTATGCATATGGATAGGGTGGTCGGTTTTTTCGAGGGTCGTCTAGCCACCCTGGACGAAAACCATCGGGGGCGCTACATCACCTCCATGGCAGATATCCTCCCACAGCCGGCCGGTTCCTCCGGTCCTGACCAGTACCCGGCCGCCACACCGGCCCGACGGATGATCGTCGGGATCAGCGGGGCGTCGGGCATTGTTTACGGCATACGCCTGCTTTCCACGTTACGCCGGCTTGGCATCGAATCCCACCTTGTTCTGAGCAGGTCTGCGGAAGTGACCTGTGCGCATGAGTCGGGGCTGAAGGTTGCCGACATCAGGGCGCTGGCCGATGTGAACTATTCCATCACCGATATCGGGGCCGCCATCTCGTCGGGCAGCTTCAGGACCATGGGCATGATCGTGGCCCCCTGCTCGGTGCGCTCCCTGTCGGAGATCGCGTCAGGCGTCACCAGCACCCTGCTGACCCGCGCGGCCGACGTGGTGCTGAAGGAACGGCGGCGGCTGGTGCTGATGCTGCGGGAGACGCCGCTGCATCTGGGCCATATCCGGTCCATGGCTGCCGTGACGGAAATGGGGGCCATCGTCTACCCGCCGGTGCCGGCCTTCTATGCCCGGCCTGCCAGCATCGAGGAAATGGTGGATCACACGATCGGCCGCGTCCTTGACCTGTTTGATCTGGATACGGGCCGTGTGCGGCGATGGGGAGAAGCGGGAGGCACCTGACCGGATGGATAGGGAACATCCCGTGTGGCTGCACTGTTGATTGAATAACGGCGTCAAATGCGCCGGATCGAACAACAACAGACGAGCAGAGCCATGTCCACCAAGCTGCTGAACCGTTTCGCCCTGGTCACCTTCCTGGCCGCCGCCCCCCTGGCGCTGGCCGCCTGCGACAACAAGGGTCCTGCCGAGCGGGCCGGCGAGAAGATCGATGATGCGGCCGAGCGGGCCGGCGATCAGTTGGAAGATGCCGGCGACAAGATCGAGGATCGCCTGGACCGCGCGCGGGATTGACCGCCAGCCCGGCTGATCGACCACAGCGTCAAGGCTGCCGGGTGACAAGTCACGGCGGGGGTGCGGGGCTTGGGCTCCCGCACCCCCGCCGTCCACGCATCCGAGCCGTTGGCAGACGGGTGGCAGACGGATGGCAGGCGGGCGCCGGTTCCTGTCATACCAAGGCGGGTTGAGTGGAACTCATCGCATCTTGGTTGGCGCATCGCATCTTGGTTGGCGCATTGAGCGCCCGCGCGCCCATGCGCGCGCAAGCCCAGCCGCCGGATGGCGGCGCCCGGCGCATGCGGGGTGCATTGATCAGGACCAAAGGATCTGATCAATGCAGATACATATCAGACCTCCCTGTCAGGCCGATGAGTGCTATCCGATCCCCAGCTTGCGCCGCACGTCGTAATCGCCGCGGCCCTTGGACCATTTCTCGATGAAGCTGGTCAGTTCGGCATCGGGCTTGTCGGGCAGCATGACGACCAGCTTCACGTATTGGTCGCCCGTCACCTTGCGGTCGGGATTGGGGATGCCCTTGCCCTTCAGGCGCAGGATGGTGCCGCTGTTGGCACCGGCCGGGACCTTCACGGCCACCTGCCCGTCCAGCGTCGGCACTTTGATGGCGGCCCCCAATATCGCCTCGGGCAGGGTGACCGGCACCTCAATATGGATGTCGTCATCCTTGCGCGTGAACAGCGGATGGTTGTCGACCTGCACCTCGACGATGGCATCACCGGCCCCCGCACCACCGAGCCCGGGCAGCCCCTGGCCCTTCAGCCGCAGCCGTGTCTGGTCGCGTGTGCCGGGCGGAATGTTGACATCGATGGTCTTGCCCGTGGAAAGGGTCAGCCGCCGCTTGGCGCCCAGGCAAGCATCGGCGAAGCTGACCGACACCGAATAGCTGACATCGGCGCCCTTGGCCTTCACACCGGAACCCCCGCCCGCGGAATAGCGGCGGCGGGTGGCCCCGAAGATGTCATTAAAGAATTCATCGGCGAAGGGATCGTCGCCCCCCGCATCCCCGCCGGCGCGGCCCTTGGCCCCGGCCCCGCTGCGGCCCGCACCGCCCGGGCCCTGCCAGGGACCGCGGCGGAAACCGTGGCCTGCCCGCTCGTTGCCGGCTGCGTCGATTTCGCCCTTGTCGAAGCGCGCGCGCTTGTCGGCGTCTGACAGCAGGCTATAGGCCGCGTTGACTTCCTTGAATTTCTGTTCGATGTCGGCCCGACCCGGATTGAGATCGGGATGGTACTGCTTGGCCAGCCGGCGGAACGCCTGCTTGATATCGTCGGCGGAGGCGCTTCGCATCACGCCAAGGACCAGGTAGGGATCGCGCATGGTCACCAGAGAAGCAACGGGGAAGGCAACAGGGGGAAATCCTGCCGCATCCTACGCCCCGGCTTGGGCGGGTCAAGCGTGCCCGACAGGAAGGGGGTGGCGCATGCGTATAAAAACCCCGCCGGATGGGGTGACCCGGCGGGGGTTGAGGCGGGGTTGGCGTCAGCTCACGATCTTCCAGCTGCCGTCCGGCTGCTGGCAGGCGCGGCCGAAAGCCTGCTCGCTGCGGCCGCCGACAATGATCGTCTGCTGGTATTCGCGGCAATAGGCGCCGGTTTCGGCCTGGCGGCCTTCCTGGGTCGGCGTCACGATGACGCGGTTATTGTTGTTGGGGTTGTCCCAGATGATGGGCTGGTTCAACGGCGCACTGAACGAAGCGTAGGTGTTGCGCTCCAGCGCCTGGCGGTCGGCACGGTCCAGCGAGGCGCCGACCTCCGATCCGATCAGCGCGCCCAGAACGGCACCGGCACCCGTCGCCCAGAGCTTGCCCGAACCGCCACCGATCTGGCTGCCGGCCAAGCCGCCCATCAGGCCACCGATCACGGCGCCGCCGGTCTGCTTGTTGCCGCCCGAGTTCTGGCACCCGGCCAGCAGGGCCACCAGCGCGGTGGCGACGACAATCTTGCGAATCATGTTTCCGAGCCTTTCCAAATCATATCCTTCCCCCATCATTTGCCGCCGGGCTGATCGGCCTGCGGGCGGGTGCCATGCGGGGGAAGCACATGGACAATCGTTCGATGCTCTCTATCCTCCCCATCAATTCGGGCGCAACTATGACGAAGATCAAGCCATGACGCTGGAAGCCGCCACCGATCCTTTTGCGCTGTTCCGTGACTGGTTCGCCGAGGCCGAGGCCACGGAAATCAACGACCCCAACGCCATGGCCGTCGCCACCGTGGGCGCCGATGGCCGCCCCACGGTGCGAATCGTGCTGTTGAAGGCCCTGGATGACCGGGGCTTCACCTTCTACACCAACACGCAGAGCCGCAAGGGCGAGCATCTGGCGGCCAACCAGGTGGCCGGCATCAATTTCCACTGGAAGTCGCTGCGGCGGCAGGTGCGGGTGGATGGGCTGGTGGAGCCCGTTACGGAGGCGGAGGCCGACGCCTATTTCGCCAGCCGGCCCCATGGCAGCCGGATCGGCGCCTGGGCCAGCCAGCAGTCCCGGCCGCTGGACAGCCGCAGCACCCTGGAACAGGCCGTGCGCGATACGCAGGCGCGGTACGCGGATCAGGCCGTGCCGCGCCCGCCGCACTGGTCGGGCTATCGCGTCGTTCCCGACCGGATCGAATTCTGGCAGGATCGGGAATACCGGCTGCATGACCGCATCATCTTCACCCGTTCGGATGGGGGGTGGGACAAGGGCCGGCTTTATCCTTGATCCTGGTCGGGAGGGGGTGGCATGGCGGCGGATGTGGACCGGTATCGGCGGCTGGCCACCTATGCCAGCGTCACCGTCGCCCTGATCCTGATCGCGGCCAAGCTGGCGACCTACATGGCGACGGGCGCGGTGTCGATCCTGTCCTCCCTGATGGACAGCTCGGTGGATCTGCTGGCCTCCGTCGTCACGCTGCTGGGGGTGGCACAGGCCTTGCGGCCGCCGGACAGCACTCACCGGTTCGGGCATGGCAAGGCGGAACCCCTGGCGGCCCTGGCACAGTCGGCCTTCGTGGCCGGGTCCGGTGTGTTCCTGGCCTATGAGGGAGTGGGGCGGCTGGTCGATCCGCGCCCCGTGACGGCGCCGGAACTGGGTATCGCCACGATGGTTTTCGCCATCCTGATGACGGGGGGCCTGCTCATCGTGCAGCGCTGGGTGATCCGTCGCACCGGCTCCATGGCCATTGCGGCCGACAGCATGCATTACAGCGGCGACCTGCTGATGAACAGCGCCGTCATCGCCGCCCTGGCGCTGACGGCGTGGAGCGGCTGGCCCTATTGGGACCCGATTTTCGCCCTGTCCATCGCCGCCTTCCTTGTCTGGGGAGCCAGCCGCATCCTGCGTGCCGCGCTGGGCGTGCTGATGGATCGCGAATTGCCGGAAGCGGACCGGGACCGGGTGACCACCGTGGTCAAGGCCCATATCCAGGCGCGCGGCATCCATGACCTGCGCACGCGCTCCACTGGCATCGGCCAGCATATAGAGTTCCACCTGGAACTGGACCCGCACCTGACCCTGGCCGAGGCGCACGACATTACCGATGAGATCGAGCGGGAATTGCGTGCGGCCTTCCCCAGTGCCGAATTCGCCATCCACCAGGAGCCGGCAGGCCTGGATGACGAGCGGCTGGATCACCGGATAAGGTAACCCCAGGACATCGCCTATCCGTTCAGTCAGGTGGGTTTGCGCACGCCACCCATGACGGAATCGTGACCGGACCTGTGTGCATCGTCACAGGTTCACCGGCACGGACGCATTTATTTTCATGGAACTTCGACGCATTCGATGGAATGTTTCCATCCATTCGTCGGGGGTACGGATGGCGGGGCGACCTGCCCGGCCACAGGGGCATGAAATGGAGTTCAAGGTCAAGTTCTGGGGCGTGCGCGGCACCTTTCCCTGCGCCTATGCCTCCCACCTCGCCTATGGTGGCAATACGAGCTGCATCGAGGTCACGGCCGGCGACCGCACGCTGATCCTGGATGCTGGCACGGGCCTGCGCGGCCTGGGCAAGCGCCTGCTGCGCGATAAAATCCGCAATGCCACGATGCTGCTCAGCCATGCGCATTGGGACCATATCAATGGCTTTCCCTTCTTCGAGACGGGGTATTGGCCGGATTTCTCGCTCGACATCTTCGCCCGTGACCTGACGGGCTGCGAATGTATCGGGGAGGTGCTGACCTCCTGCATGGAAAAGCCGCTGTTTCCCGTACCGCTGACCACCATGCGCGCGCGCATGGCCTTTCAGAATCTGCATGCCGGCGACCAGATCGATTTCGCGCCGGGTCTTGTCATCAAGACGGGCGAACTGAACCACCCCGGCGGGGCCGTGGGTTATCGCATCGAATATGGCGGCCGGGCCTTCTGCTACATCACCGATACCGAACATGTGGCCGGCCAGTTGGATCAGAACATCCTGGCCCTGATCGAAGGGGCCGATGTCGTCGCCTATGATACGACATACACGGAAGAGGAATATGCCACGCGCGTCGGCTGGGGCCATTCCACCTGGAACGAGGGTGTGAAGCTGGTGCGGGAAGCGGGGGCCAAGCGCCTGTGCCTGTTCCACCACGATCCCGACCATGATGACGCCGCCATGGCTGCCATCGAACGCGATGCCCGCCGGGCCTTTGCCGGCGCCTTTGCGGCGCGCGAGGGTGCGGTGCTGGACCTGATGAACCTGCCGGCGGTCGGCGGTGTGGTCGCGGCGGCGTGAACCGGGCGGGGAGGAGTGCCCCCCGCCCGGTTCACGAGCATGATCACGCCTCCCAGCTTTTCGCGGCCTCCACCAACTGGTCCACGGCGGTCGACCAGCCGTCATAGAACCCCATCTCCGCATGGCTGGCTGCGCCCTCGGGCGTCAGGTGCATGGCGCGGGCCGTGTAGCGCGTGCCGCCCAGATGGTCCTCGAAGGTGATGTCGGCCGTAAAGGCGATGAAGCCCGGCGTCACGGGGCGGAAACCCGGCGCCATGGTGTTGGTGAAGACCAGACGCCTGCCTTCTTCGATCAGCAGATAGATGCCGGGATTGTCGGACGCACCGCCATCCGGCCCTTCCATCCGGGTATAGAATTCCCCGCCCGGCCGCAGGTCCATGCGGACTTCCTTGGTCTGCCAGGGGCGCGGGCACCACCATTGCTTCAGATGTTCGGGGCTGGTCCAGGCCTTCCAGACCAGGTGGCGGGGCACATCCAGGATGCGCGTGATGCCCAGGTCGCGGTCGGCCACCAGCACCTGCCGCTCCAGCCGTTCCAGGGTCTGGTGGCCGCCGGCCTCAGCCCCGAACTTGCGTTTTTCCTCCAGCGACTCCACGGTGGGGCAGACCATGGTCAGGGTGACCTTGGTCTTGTCGCTCCCGACCTCCTCCAGCCGGATCGACGCATCGAACAGGCAATGGTCGGGATCGTCGCCGCCATGCTCATATTCCAGCAAGGCCGGTTCCTGCACCGTGCGGTAGCGGATCCAGTTCTCGAAATCCTGGCCCCAGCCATGCATCGTGTAACGCCAGGTGCCCCCCGGCCGCACATCCATCTGATGGACCGTGGTGGAGAAGCCGTTGGGCCCCCAGAACAGGGGAATATGCTTCGGGTCGGTCAGCACCTTCCACACCAGCAGACGCGGTGCGTTCAGGGTGCGGGTGATCACCATGCTGCGATCAGCGGGCGGCGGGTTCATCATCGGTCGCTTGCTCCTGTTTTTTCAAAATCTGCAAATAGGCGTCCAGCCGGTCGAACCGGGCCTCCCATACGGCCCGCTGCCGCGCGATCCATTCGCCGGCGGCATCCATGGCGTGGGGTTCCAGCCGGCAGGTGCGCACACGGCCCACCTTCTCGGTCCGGATCAGGCCGCAATCCTCCAGCAGCCGCAAATGCTGCATCAGGCTGGGCAAGGCCATGGGCAGCGGCTTCGCCAGTTCCCCCACGCTCGCCGGCCCTTCCGCCAGCCTTTCCAGCACGGCCCGGCGCGATGGGTCGGCCAGGGCGTGGAACATGCGGTCGAGATTGACGGGGTTGGATTGAGTGTTAGGCATATACCTAAGTATCAGGGTGGGCGGAGGATCGCAAGAGATAGTTTGTAGAACGCCTAACTATTGGCCCGCGCCCGAAACGCCGGGGCCTATCGCGGCGGCGGTCCGTGACGTCGCGCAGCGTCCGCCTCCAAATTCCCGTGGCTCCGTGTCGCCCGACGTTGTACGCCAGGGAACGTCATTCCTTCCGCGGCGGCGCTCCATGACCCTGCTGATCCTTGCGATTTTCGTGCTGGTGTATCTGGGCATGGCCATCGGCCGGTTTCCCGGCTTGCAGATCGACCGCACCGGCATCGCCTTGCTGGGGGCGGTCATACTGGCGCTTGCCGGGGCCATGCCGGCGGATGCGCTGGGGGCGGCCGTTGATTACCCGACCCTGTTCATATTGCTGGGTCTGATGATTCTGTCCGCGCAGTTCGAACTGGCGGGGTTCTATGGCTGGTGCGCCATCCGGCTGGCGCAGACCGCCCACGGTCCCGTGGCGTTGCTGGCGCTGGTGGTGGCGGTGGGGGGCGGGCTCTCGGCCGTGCTGGCCAATGATGTGGTGGTCTTCGCCATGACGCCGCTGCTCTGCGCGGGGCTGGCGGCGCGGGGGCTGGATGCCCGGCCCTATCTGATCGCGCTGGCGGGGGCGGCGAATGCCGGATCGGCGGCCACCATCATCGGCAATCCGCAGAACATCCTGATCGGGCAACTGGGCCGTCTGGATTTCTGGCCCTTCCTGGCGGCCTGCGGCGTACCGGCGCTGCTGGGCATGGTTTGCGTCTTCGCCACCGTCGCCTGGGTCTGGCGCGGCCGGCTGGAACTGCTCCGCACCGCTCCCCTGCCTCTGGCCCCGCCGGATCTGGACCTGTGGCATCTGAAAAAGGCGCTGCTGGCGACGGTGGCGCTGCTGGTCTTCTTCGCCACACCCCTGCCGCAGGAAGAAGGGGTTCTGGCCGTGGCGGCGGCCATGCTGGTCAGCCGCCGCTTCGCCAGCCGGCGGATGCTGGGGCTGGTCGACTGGCATCTGCTGGTGCTGTTCGCCGCCCTGTTCGTGGTGACGGCGGCGCTGGCCCGCACCGGCTTGCCGGGGGATCTGGTGCAGCGCCTGGCCGATGGCGGATGGCCGCTGGACCGGCTTTCGGTGCTGGCCCCCCTGTCGCTGGTGGCCAGCAACAGCATCGGCAACGTGCCGGCCGTGCTGCTACTGATGCAGGTCTGGCCCAGCCCGCCGGAAGGCGCGCTTTACGCCCTGGCCGTGCTGTCCACATTGTCGGGCAACCTTCTGCTGCTGGGCAGCCTGGCGAACCTCATCGTGGTGGAGCGGGCCGCGGCCAGTGGTGTCAGGCTGGGCTTTGCCGACCATGCCAGGTGCGGCATCCCCATGACGCTGGCCTCGCTGGTGCTGGCCATCGGCTGGCTGTGGTTCATGGGGCATGCCGGCATGTGATGCCGGGACCCTGCAGGGATCAGACGGCCCTTCTCTCCGCCGGCGATGCGGCGGTGTCGATCGTGCGGTCGATGGGGAAGCGGATATGGATGGTGGTGCCCCGGCCCAGCGCCGTCTGGATGACCAGGGTGCCGTCATGCAGCCGCGCCAGCGCGTTGACCAGCGACAGGCCCAGCCCCGATCCGCCATGGCCCTTGGTCAGCCCGCCTTCCAATTGTGTGAAGGGTTCCAGCGCCTTCGGGATCAAGGACGGGTCCATGCCGATGCCCGTGTCGGCGACCGACAAGCATAGCCGGCGGTCGGGTTCCAGCACGGCGATGATGCGCACCTGCCCCCCGGCCTGGGTGAACTTCACGGCATTGCCGACCAGGTTGATCAGGATCTGCCGGACGGCACGTTCATCGGCCAGCAGGGCGGGGATATCGCCCTCCACATCCATGTGCAGCCCCAGGGACCCCGCCTCCGCCAGTGGCAGCATCAGGCGATGCACGCCGCGCACGATGCGGCGCAGGTCCAGCGGCTGCTCGTTCAACTGGAACTTCCCCGCCTCCAGGCGGGAGAAATCCAGCACGTCGTTGACCAGCGCCAGCAGGTGCTTGCCGCCCTCGTGGATATCGCGGGCATGCTCGACATAGCGCTCATCGATCCCGCCATAGGCCTGGTCGGCGATCAGGTGGGAAAAGCCGATGACGGCGTTCAACGGCGTGCGCAATTCATGGCTCATCGTGGCCAGGAACTGCGACTTGGCGATGTTGGAATTCTCCGCCTCAACCTTGGCCCGGCCCAACTCGTCCAGCAGCAGGGAATGGCGCTGGATCTCCTCCGTCACGCGGCCGATGACGCGGTTGTACTGCGCGGCGATCAGTTCGACGTCGGACTGGGGTTCCACATGCACGGGCCGGTCGAACTTGCCCTCCTGACGGTGGCGCTCCATCTCCGCCGCCAGGTCCAGCATGGGGGAGGTGGCGCCATGCTCGGCCACGTTCAAACCCAGCCGCTCGGACTCGATATCGATGCGCAACGGATAGATGCGGTTGATCACGTAAAGCAGCAGGAAGCCGGTGGTGAAGGCGAACGCGCCACAGGCCACGACGCCCAGCGCCTGTACCTGCAACTGCTCCCACCGGGACAGGCCCGTGCCGAACAGGGTGACGTCACCGAACAGGGCCACGGCCAGCGTGCCCCAGATGCCGGCGAACAGATGCACCGGTACGGCACCGACCGCATCATCGATACGCAACCGGTCCAGCAGTGCGGCCCCCGCGATGACGATGACGCCGGCTATGGCGCCGATCAGGGCCGCGGCCGATGTCTCCACAACGATGGCGCAGGCCGTGATGCCGACAAGTCCACCCAGGATACCGTTGAGGAAATGCTCCACCCTTGGCTTCGGCTCCATCAGCACGGACAGGAAATGCCCGGCCAGCCCGCCCGCGCAACCGGCAACGATGGTGTTCAGCAGCACGCCGGGCGCCTTGTCCAGGTCGCCCATCACCGACCCGCCATTGAACCCCAGCCAGCCGAACCAAAGCACCAGGACCCCCGATGCCGCCATGGTCAGGTTGCTGCTGCCCATCGATCGCACGCCCTGGTTATAGCGTCCCGTCCGCGGTCCGATGATCAGCAATGCCGCCAGTGACAGCCAGCCGCCCACCGAATGGACAACGGTTGAACCCGCGAAATCGATGAAGCCCAGGCGTGACAGCCAGCCCTGGCTGTCCATGCCTGCCAGCCCGCCCCAGGCCCAATGCCCGAAAATGGGATAGATCAGGGCCGACAGCAGGGCGGACACAATGATGTAGCTGCCATAACCCATCCGTTCGGCAACGGCGCCGGAAACGATGGTCGTGGCGGTGCCGCAGAACACAAGCTGGAACAACATGAAGACCAGCGGGGTGGCGGGGTCTAGATGATCGGGCATCAGATGTCCGGTGCCGATCAGACCCAGCCAGCTCGGCCCGAACATCACGGCATAGCCGAACAGCCAGAAGACAAAGCCGGCAATGCAGAAATCCATGACGTTCTTGATGGCGACATTGATGGAATTCTTGGCCCGGACGAAGCCGACCTCCAGCAGGCAGAATCCCAATTGCATGGCGAAGACCATGGCGGTCGCCGTCATTACCCATATATGAACGACCGGATCGCTCGTCATCCACGTCCCCGCCGGGCCTTGCCCCCTCCCATCAGGGGGCGGACCGGAAATTTTGTTGATGGTCTTCGACCACAAGGATTACTTCCATGCCAGCATGGATCATGCTGCATTGCAATCGAACTTTTTCGCCGTTTTTGTGGGAAACGGTCCGTCCCGGCACATCCAAGGGGTGGGATATGGCACCGGTTTCCCCCATCTTACCGGCATCCCTTTCCGCTAACCCATGGATATGAAACCATGAAGTATCTGCATACGATGGTCCGTGTGACCGACCTGGCCCAGTCGCTGGAATTTTACTGTGACAAACTGGGCTTGAAGGAATTGCGGCGTATGGAGAACGAGGCCGGGCGTTTCACCCTGGTCTTCCTGGCGGCCGATGAAACGCCGGATGCGCAGGTTGAACTGACCTACAATTGGGACCCGGAAACCTATGGCGGGGGCCGCAATTTCGGCCATCTGGCGTTCGAGGTGGATGATATCTACGCCACCTGCCAGTCGCTGATGGACAAGGGTGTTACCATCAACCGCCCACCGCGTGACGGGAACATGGCCTTCATCCGCTCGCCCGACAATATCTCCATCGAGCTTTTGCAGAAGGGCAAGCCGCTGCCCAGACAGGAACCCTGGGCCAGCATGGCGAATACCGGGGTCTGGTAAGGGACGGACGGCCATTGCGGGCGGGCGGGGCGCGACCCCGCCCGCCCGCCCGCAATGGCGGGGCGACGCGCTCACATGGCCAAATTGTCCGCCCCCGGTTTGTCAGACGGCCATATTGTCCAGAAGCCGCACCGCGCCCAGGCGGGCGGTGCAGATCAGCCGGCCGGGACCGGGCTGGTCCAGCGGTTCCAGCGTGGCGGCATCGACCAGGGCCAGATAATCCACGGCGGCGAAGCCGGCGGCCAGCAGGGTGGCGGTTCCGGCCTCCAGCGCCGGTGCCACGGGCGCCCCGCCGCGCAGCGCTGCCACCACGTCACGCATCACTTGATTCAACCGCACGGCCACCTGCCGCTGTTCGGCGGACAGATAGGCATTGCGCGAGGACAGGGCCAGCCCGTCGGTTTCCCGCACGGTGGGAACCCCCTCGATGGTGACGGGAATATCCAGGTCGCGGACCAGTTGCCGGATGGTGCAAAGCTGCTGATAGTCCTTTTCCCCGAAACAGGCGAGATCGGCCCCGGCCTGCAGCAGAAGCTTGGTCACGACCGTGGCCACGCCCTGGAAATGGCCGGGCCGGCACGCCCCTTCCCACCGGCGGGTGACAGGCCCGAGATCGATCGTGGCGGCGAAACCGGCAGGATACATGACATCGACCGTCGGCGCGAACAACAGGTCGCAGCCGGCGGAAGCCAGCTTGGCCGCGTCCCCGCCCTCGTCCCTGGGATAGCGGCTGAAATCCTCGCTGGGGCCGAATTGGGTCGGGTTCACGAAAACGGATGCCACCACCCGGTCGGCCAGTTCCCGTCCGCGGCGCACCAGCGTCAGGTGCCCTTCATGCAGGGCGCCCATAGTGGGGACCAGGGCCACGCGCTCCCCCTGGCGGCGCCAGCCGGCGACATGCGCACGCAGATCGGCGACGGTGCGGACGATGGGAAGGGTCATGGTCTTCGCTCTCAACGGCCGGAAGGTGGGCGACGGCATAGGGAGGTATGCATTCCGCCCGCCCGCCACAAGCGCTATTCCGCCATACGGGCCCTGATCTTGCGCATCACCCAGCCCAGAACGGGCAGTTTCTCATAGAACTGGCCGGCGGCGTCCCAATGGTCGATATGGCTGGTCACCTGCCCCGCCATGTCGAATCGCACTTCCGACATACCCTCGATCGTGGCGGGGCGCGGCTGGCCCCGGCGGCGGAACACAAAGCCCCAGCGCAGATAGGCCGTCTGTTCCGACAGCGCATGGTCGCGAACGATGAACCGCGGCTGCTCCACCATCTGGAACATATGCGCGAACACGGCCTTCATCCGGTCGCGTGACCGGAAATCATTGAACGGGTCCTTGAAATGCACATCGGGCGTGGCAAGCCGGTCCAACCTGGAAACGGTTTCCGGCCGTAATTCCTGGTAGAAGCGAATATAGCCTGCCAATGCCTGTTCCACCGGGATCTGTCCGTTCACCGCCATCCGTGGGTCCGATTCAAGCCGTTCCTGCCACCCGCCCTATTTTGGCATAATTCTGCAGGCCAGCATGAAATACAGCGCATCGGGAAACCGGCGCAACAGCAGAAGCGGCCAGGTGAAGCGGCGCGGGAAGGTTATTTGGAAACCGTTACCTTTTAGTCCCGCCACCAGCCGGGCCGCCGCCCGTTCCACAGGCATCAGGAAGGGCATGGGAAAGTCGTTGCGGTCGGTCAGGGGCGTCTTGATGAAGCCGGGACAGACCAGTTGCGTCTTTATGCCGTGCCGTTCCACATCCAGCTTCAGGCTTTCGGCCAGGTTGATCAGCGCGGCCTTGGACGCGCCATAGGCCAGCGAGCGGGGCAGGCCGCGATACCCCGCCACGCTGGAAACGATCACGACATGGCCCTGCCGCCGCCCGATCATGCCGGGCAGGATGGCGGCCAACGAATTGACGACACCCATCAGGTTGACATCCATGGTGCGGCCGAACTGGGCGGGGTCCAGGTCCCGTGCGGCGTCGGGCCGATAGGTGCCGGCATTCAGCACGGCCAGTGCCACCGGCCCGTGCGCTGCCAGCACTGCCTTCACCCCCGCCGCGTCCGTGACATCCAGCGGCGCGGGAATGATCCGGCCCGGCCCCGCGGTCCTGGCCGCCAGCGTCGCCAGCGCCGCGGCGCCGCGCGCACTGGCCAGCACGGTCCACCCCTCTGCCGCCAAGGCCAGCGCCACATGTTCCCCGATGCCGCTGGAGGCGCCGGTCACCCAGGCAAGGCTGTCGGTGGGGGTGGGGGTATGCATCGGTACGGTCCTGTCGGTCGGTGTGAACGGCACGGGGAACGACATAGCCCCGCCGGCCCCGAAGAAAAGCCGGCGCCCCGCTATTTCTCCAGCGCTCGAACCTGCCTGTCGTACAAACGCTCGGCTTGCTGCCATTTTTGATTGGCCGGAAACCGGGCCAGCAGCATGATCATGATGTCCCGCGCTTCCTCAAAGGCCTTGCGCGCGCGCACCCTGTCTCCCTTTCTGGCCAGGACCGAACCCAGGTAGGCATTGTTGATCGAGAGATCACGCTGCCATTGGAGATGTGTCGGTTGCTTGTCCACCAGGCCCTTGCGAATGGTGACCCCCTGTTCGTAGGCTGCCAGGGCACCATCAAGGTTGCCTTTCGCTAAAAGGGTGGCGCCGATCTTGTTGTGAATGACGGACAGGTCATGTTGCCATTGCAAATGATCAGGCCTGCTGCGTGCCAGATTGTCCGCTATGATCAGGCTGGAACCATAGGATTCCAAGGCAGCGTCCAATTTCCTCAGTGCGCGAAGCGTATCGCCGACCCTTTCATGACTGATCGACAAATCCCGTTGCCAATGCGTGTTGGCTGATTGATCGACCAGTTTCCGGGCGAGGGATAAACCCTGACGGTAGGACGTCAAGGCCCCCTCATAATCCCGGCCCGCCAGTTGTATTGCTCCGATGCGATTGTGGATGACTGATAATTCTCGTTGCCATTCAAGGTCGTCGGGGCTTTGCTCGCCACGCTGGAAGGCGATGGCCGACGCGGCATCGAAATGTTGTCTGGCCCTGGCATTATCCTTTTCCAGTGCCGCGATATCTCCAAGCCGTATCAGCGCCCAATAGCGATCATAGGAAAGGTCTGCGGCGGGCGTGAGATCCACCGCCCGCCGGAACTTTTCGTGCGCATAGGCCAAGTCCCCGCTGTCAAAGGCAAAATCCCCGGCGTAAACCAGCCCCTGTACATTGTCCGGATCAAGGGCCACAGCCTGCTTATAGGCCGTGAGGGCACGCATCGGGTCGGCTGGGCCCGTGATGGCGCCAAGGTGTCGAAAGGCGGCCGCGGCCTGATGATTTCGGGTCTCCGCATCTGCCTTCTGCGCTTCCGCCTCTTTTTCGAACAAGGCACGGGCGGCGGTGATGTCGCCCCGGTTCAGATGGTCCAGTGCGGCCGCCATGCGCTGGTTGCCGGCTGCGGCACCGGTGACGGCGGCAGTGATGGCACTTTCCTGGCCTTGCCTGAAAATGGGTGAAGTATCGCTATGCTGGGACTGCAAAATATCCAGGATATGTTGCTGGCCCTTCAGGGTATGCTGTTGGGATTGCTCGATCCGCGCCGCTGCCTCTTTCAAATCGCCCAACTGGCCTGTCATCGCGTCAAAGAAGCCGCGCTCCTGCTCCCCGCTGGAGATATGGGCGAAATGTAACCCCCCGGACATGGGGGCGATGATAATCGCGTGGGCCAGAACGGCCCGGCATCCCGCAGCCCGAGGGGGGCGGCATCCGGCGATGACGGCGGCCAGGATGGCAGCGGCCATTGCCGTGATCATGAGCCATAGGGCAATGGGTGCAAGCAGGGTCAAGGCATCAGCGATCAGGCCCAGCAATGTGGCGAAGGCGGCCACTTGCTTCCATCGCTCCTGAAGCGCCTTGACTATAAGGGGAAACTCGCTGTTTGCCACCTTCCACATGTGCAGAATGCCCGCATCAGGTGATCATCTTTTAAAGAATGACTCTCCTGGGTTGACGATGGCAAGTGTGTGATTGGATGAAATTTATATTTCAGTATCCTCCTGCAATTCCGCTCCGAAACCGCTCCGCCTGCTGGCGGATGGCATCGCGCCGGGCCGGGGCCATGGCGTCCAGGCCCTTGTAGGCCAGGCCCATGCGCGGGTTGGCGCGCAGCAGGGCTGCGTTCTCCATCAGGAAATTCCAGTAGAGGAAATTGAACGGGCAGGCGCGTTCCCCCTCTGCGGTGGTGACATCGAAGTGGCAATGGCTGCAATAGTCGGACATGCGCTGGATGTAGCGGCCGCTGGCGGCATAGGGTTTCGACCCCAGCAGGCCGCCATCGGCATGCATCACCATGCCATGAACGTTGGGCAGTTCGACCCAATCATAGGCATCGGCATAGACCGCCAGATACCATTGCTCGATCTGTGCCGGCTCTACCCCCAGCAGCAGGGCGAAATTGCCGGTCACCATCAGGCGCTGGATATGGTGGGCATAGGCGTGGCGCCGGGTCTGGCCGATCACCTGTGCCATGCAATTCATGGATGTCCGCCCCGTCCAGTAGAAATCCGGCAGGGCCCGCTGCGCCCCGAGCGCGTTGGTGTCGGCATAGGCCGGCATTTTCAGCCAATAGATGCCGCGGACATATTCGCGCCAGCCCAGGATCTGCCGGATGAAGCCTTCCGCGGCGTTCAGGGGGGCGTGGCCGCGATGAAAGGCGTCGGCCGCCGCCGCCACGACCGCGCGCGGGTCCAGCAGGCCGGCATTGATGTAGGGTGACAGGACGGAATGGAACAGCGTTTCCTGCCCCGTCGCCATCGCGTCCTGATAGTCACCGAACCATGGCAGGGCATGAAGGATGAAATGGTTCAGCGCCTGCCGGGCCCCTTCCGCCGTGACGGCATAGGCGAAGCTCTCCAGCGTGCCGAAATGCCCGCCGAACCGGTCGGCCACCAGGGCCAGAACGTCGCGCGTGATGGTGTCGGGCGGTTCGCGGAATGGTTCGGGGATGCGCAGGCCCTTAGGCAGCGGCTTGCGGTTCTGCGCGTCGAAATTCCATTGCCCGCCCAAAGGCTTTCCGTCCGGGTCCATCAGGATGGCATGGGTGCGCCGCATCTCCCGATAAAAGAACTCCATCCGCAATTGCCGGCGACCCTCGGCCCAGGCACGGAACCGGGCGATGGGGCAGAAGAACCTGTCATCTTCCCGCACCTCCACGGGCACGGGCAGTTCGCGCTGCCATTGCCGCATCTGCTTCCAGACCCGCCACTCGCCCGGAAAGGTGACGATCACCCGCTCCGGTTGCCAGCGGTCCACAGCGCGGGCCAATTCACCGCCCAGCGTGCCGGTATTGTCCGGATCGTCCAGGCGGACATAATCGACGGCGATGCCGCGGGCGGCCAGATCGGCCGCGAAATGGCGCATGGCGCTGAACAGAAAGGCGATCTTCTGCGGGTGGTGCGGAACATAGGTGGCTTCCGCCATCACTTCCGCCATCAGCACGCGGTCGCAGGCGGGGTCCAGCCCGCGCAGGCCGGCCAGCGAGGCGGAAAGCTGATCTCCCAGCGCCAGGCGCAGGCAACCTGTCATGACCGGTCGGCGGCGGGGGTGCCGCCATCGGCGCTGTCCAGAATATAATGGATATTCTGGCCCTTCGCCTCGAACCCCAGTGCCACCCAGCGGTCATTGATATCATACCAAAGGTCGATCCGGTCCGTGCTTCCGGGCGGATTGGACAGGATGTTGATACTGTGGTGGCGTGCCATCAGGGAGCCATCCGCCGTTTCCACATCCGTCTTTCCATGATTGTCGATGCGGACATCCATGACCAGCCCGCGCTGTGTATCCAGCAGCCGTGTCGCGCCTATTGTGGCGATGTTCCAATAGCTGGTGGGGATGATGTCGGCGGGGGCCGTGAAGCGGCCACGGCTGCCTTCCACCTGGAACCCCTCGGGGTTGGCCCGGCCATACACCTGATATTCCTCGCCATCATCGTCGGTCCGGGTATCGATCTCCACCAGCCGGCCCTGTTGCCAGACCTCCCGGTTCACATGCCGGTAGCGGTAGGCGGTGATGAAGGCGAGGCGGACTTCCAGGCGGATTTCCTTTTCCATGATCAGCCGGTCGCCATCCCGCGTGAAGCGCAGGCGATGGCTGCCCATCGGGCTGGCCTTTTTCCGGAATACGGAAAAATCCAGCCGGTCGCCGGCCGGTACAGCGGCCGCAGGCGCAGGCATGCGGAATGCCAGGGCCGCGGCGGCACCGGCAAGGACAAGACGGCGTGTCGGCATCGCGTGTTCCTCCCTGAACGCCTCGGGGGCTGGTCTCTGGCCTGGACGCCCGCTCCCGGCACCTCCCCTCTGGGAACTAGGGCGCGCGATGCCCATGTCGAGGGGGCTGACAGCAAACTGTCGATTTCCATTCCGCCGGGCCTTACACTCCGCCTGTTCCGCCGCCCTCTTCGTGAAATTATCCATGGCCCCCCACGCGCACGACCACGACGATATGTCCCGCCACGACCATGGTGCGACCCCGCGCCACGACCATGGTGCTTGTGTGAAGGATGCGCTGGCCCGGGCCGATGCGCTGTGCAACGACCGCGGCGTGCGGTTGACGCCGCAGCGCGCCCGCGTGCTGGAACTGGTCTGGTCCAGCCACAAGCCGCGCGGCGCCTATGCCATCCTGGAAGACATGTCGGCCGATGGGAAGCGGGTGGCGCCGCTGACCGTCTATCGCGCGCTGGATTTCCTGCTGGAGCAGGGGCTGATCCACCGGATCGAAAGCCAGAACGCCTTTGTCGGCTGTCCCGACCCCGGCACGGCCCATATGGGGCAGTTCCTGGTCTGCACCTGCTGCGGTGAGGCCACGGAACTGACCGATCCCCGCATCGCTGCCACCATCGCCGAAAGTGCTGCTGCCCAGGGCTTCGCCATCCAGCGCCAGACCGTGGAGGTATCGGGGATCTGCCCCGCCTGCCGCGACCATTGACGAAACCGCCCCCGGCGTCCCACATCTGTTGCATGAAAGGCCGGACGACCGGCCCGACCCCTTGCCCCTGTTGCCAGGAATAACGCCTTGTCCACGACCCAGACCCCGCCCAGCCCGCCGCCCCGCCTGCCCATTTCCGTCCTGACCGGGTTTCTGGGCAGCGGCAAGACGACGCTTCTGTCCCGCCTGATCCGCGATCCGGCCATGGTGCGCACCGCCGTGGTGATCAACGAGTTCGGGGAAGTGGGGCTGGACCATCTGCTGGTGGAACAGGCCGACGAGAATACGGTGCTGATGGATAGCGGCTGCCTGTGCTGCACCATCCGGTCGGATCTGGCCGAGACGCTGCGCGACCTTTACATGCGGCGCATGCGCGGCGACATCCCTGAATTCGACCGGGTGGTGATCGAGACGACGGGACTGGCGGACCCCGCCCCCATCCTGCACACGCTGATGACCGATCCGTTGATCGCCTCGCGCTTCCGGCTGGACGGGGTGGTGACCACCATCGACAGCGTCCACGGCATGAAGCAGTTGGACGAGCATGAGGAAAGCCTGAAGCAGGCGGCCGTGGCCGACCGCGTCGTGCTGACCAAGACCGACATCGCCGAGCCCGCCGCCGTGGACGCGCTGCGCCGTCGCCTGCACGACCTGAATTCCGGTGCCGTGCATGTCGATGCGCAAAAGGACCAGCACCTGCCCGTGCTGCTGTTCGATGCGGGCCTGTACAACCCGGCCACCAAGTCGATGGACGTGCAGCGCTGGCTGAAGGCGGAGGCTTATGAAGGCGGGCACGGCCACGACCATCAGCACGATCACCACCACAGTCATGACCATTGCGACCATGATCACGGCCATTGCCATCACGACCATGGTGACGCCGGCCACGAACACGGCCATGGCCACCATCATGACCATGGCCATCATGACCATGACCACGCGCATTGCGACCATGACCATGGTCATTGCACCCACGATCATGGCCATGGGCACCATCATCACGACGTCAACCGCCATAACGACAAGATCTCGTCCTTCGTGATCCGTGCCGAAAAGCCCCTGCCCTGGGACGCCCTGGTGACGTTCTTTGAAACGGTGGCCAAGGCGCAGGGCGACAATATCCTGCGCGTGAAGGGCCTGCTGAATGTCGAGGAGGCGGAGCGCCCCATCGTCATCCACGGGGTGCAGCACCTGTTCCATCCGCCCGTGCAACTGGATGCCTGGCCGACACAGGATCACAGCACCCGCATCGTGTTCATCGTGAAGGAACTGAGCCGCGAGACGGTGCAGGACCTGTTCGACAGCGTCGTGAACACCAAGGCGGCCTGACCGGACCCATGCCGCGGTAGGGCCGGATGGCTCCGGCCCCATTGGCGGTCCCTCACAGCAGCCAGCGCCCTTCTGCCCAGCGCAGGGCCCACAGTGCCATGCGCCCGAGGGTCCAATGCCGGCCCCGCCAGGCCAAGGCCTGTCCGCCCCCAAGGTCGATGAATTGCGGCGGCCGGCGGGTCGGGGCGGGGCGGGGTGACTGGCCCTGGGCCAGGGCTTCGATATTGCCGGCCAGGCTGGCCCAGCCGGGATGCCGGCCATCGGCCACCCGCACGGCCTCACCGCCGGCCAGCATCAGCGGCCGCCCCGCGACCTGCTGGAAATTGTCGGTCATCAGCAGGCCCGACGCATCAACCGTCAATCCGCTGCCCCGCAGCCAGTCGGGCCCGGCAGCACCTGTGGCATTGACGAACAGATCGAAGGCGATGCGGTCGCCGGTGGCCAGCACCGCCTCGTTTCCATCGACCCTGGCCACGGGGGCCATTTCCTGCAGGATGGCCCCGTGCGCGGCCAGCCTTTCCAGCACGCGCACCCCGGCCCGTTCGGGCAGGCCGGTCAGCAGCCGGCCGCGGGTCAGGATGGTGATGCCGACATGCCCGCCCAGCCGGTCGGCCAGGGCAATGACAGCCAGGGCCAGCGTGATGGCCGTGACGCCGCCCCCGGCAATGGTCAGTGCAATGACCCGGCCCGGATGCTGTTCGAACCGGGTCTCCAGCGCCGTGCGCAAGGCCAGGATTTGTGAAAGGGGGCGGGTGTCGTAACAGCGCGCATGGCCCTCCGTGCCGGGCAGGGGGCGCGTACCGGCCGGCGGGGCGATTGACACGATATCGAAATAAAGCGGGTCGCCCTCATGCCGGTGGACCATCCCGGCCTTCACGTCGATGCCCATGACATCGTCATCGATGCCGATCATGTCCGCGGCCCGGGCCATGTCCATGGCGTTCAGCAATGCCGCACCGGATGCGATGCGGCCCGACAGCATGGCGGGCACGGCCTCGGGCCAGACCATGCCGGCGGGAGAGAGCAGGGCGAGGTCGTGGCCACGCCGTTTCAGGTGAGACAGACGGGCCAGCAGCGGCGGCCTTGCATGGCCGCACCCCAGCAACAGGATACGGCTCACCCCGCGGCCTTCGCCGCGGCCGCCCCTTCCTGCGGGTCACGCAGCACATAGCCGCGGCCCCAGACCGTCTCGATGTAATTCTCGCCTTCGGTGGCGGTCGTCAGCTTCTTGCGCAGCTTGCAGACGAAGACGTCGATGATCTTCAGCTCCGGTTCGTCCATACCGCCATAGAGGTGGTTCAGGAACATCTCCTTGGTCAGCGTCGTGCCCTTGCGCAGGGACAGCAGCTCCAGAATGCCATATTCCTTGCCCGTCAGGTGCAGCGGCTGGCCTTCCACGGCCGCCGTCTTGGCATCCAGGTTGACGCTCAGCTTGCCTGTGCGGATGACGCTGTCGGAATGTCCCTTGGACCGGCGGATGATGGCCTGGACGCGCGCGATAAGCTCGCGCTTGTCGAAAGGCTTGGTCAGGTAATCGTCTGCCCCGAAACCCAGCCCCTTGATCTTGTTGTCCAGGTCCGACAGCCCCGACAGGATCAGAATGGGTGTGTTGACGCGCGCCTGACGAAGCCGGCGCAGCACCTCGTACCCGTCCATGTCAGGCAGCATCAGGTCCAGGATGATGATGTCATAATCGTAGAGCTTGCCAATCTCCAGCCCGTCCTCCCCCAGGCTGGTGGCGTCCACGATGTACCCGCCTTCGGCGGACAACATGAGCTGGATGCTTTTCTGCATCGCGGCATCGTCTTCGACCAGCAGGACACGCATGACAAGTTCCTCGGCATTCCGTGGGGCAGAAACCCATCTACGGCAGATAGGTTAACAGAGGCTCTACAGATATGCTATCGGACCAAAGGAATGGCCAGGGGGGTAGGTATATTCATTGGTATGTGCAACCCCCCGGCTTTGCGATTTTGTGGTAGGGTGCCTGTCGCCATGCTTGACCACGATCAGTTGCTGCAAGAGATCAACGCCCTGCCATCCTATGCCGTCTTCGGCCGGGTCACCTCCGTCCTGGGGATGATGGTGGAGGTGGGCGGGGTGGAACGCCGGCTTTCCATCGGCGGGCGCTGCCGCGTGATCACGCGCGGCGGCCGGCCGGTCCCGTGCGAGGTGGTGGGCTTCCGCAGCGGCCGCGCGTTGTTGATGCCGTTCGGCACGCTGGACGATATCGGCCTTGGCTGCCGGGCGGAGGTGGCGGAGGGGCAGGCATCGATCTATCCCACCCCGGCCTGGCTGGGCCGCGTCATCAATGCGCTGGGCCAGCCCATCGACGGCAAGGGTCCGCTGCCCCAGGGCGAGGTGCCCTTCCTGATCAAGGCCAGCCCGCCGCCGGCCCATGCCCGCAAGCGGGTGGGGGGAAAGATGGATCTGGGGGTGAAATCCATCAACACCTTCCTGTCCTGCTGCCGTGGCCAGCGTATGGGTATCTTCGCCGGGTCCGGCGTGGGCAAGTCCGTGCTGATGTCCATGCTGGCCAAATATACCGAGGCCAATATCAGCGTCATCGGCCTGATCGGTGAGCGCGGGCGCGAGGTGCAGGAGTTCCTGGAGCATGACCTGGGCGAGGAGGGACTGGCCCGCAGCGTCGTGATCGTCGCCACTTCCGACGAGCCGCCGCTGATGCGCCGGCAGGCGGCCTACATGACCTTCGCCGTGGCCGAATATTTCCGTGACCAGGAACAGGATGTGCTGTGCCTGATGGACAGCGTCACCCGTTTCGCCATGGCCCAGCGCGAGATCGGCCTGTCGGCGGGGGAGCCACCGACGACCAAGGGCTATCCGCCGACCGTGTTCGCCGAGCTGCCGCGCCTGCTGGAAAGGGCCGGTCCGGGCACGGGCAAAGGCACGATCAGCGGCCTGTTCACGGTGCTGGTCGAAGGGGGCGACATGGAGGAACCCATCGCCGACGCCGTGCGCGGCATCCTGGACGGCCATATCGTCATGGAACGCCGTATCGGGGAGCGCGGGCGCTATCCCGCCATCAACATCCTGCGCTCGGTCAGCCGTACCATGCCGGGGTGCAACACGCCGGAGCAGAACGCCCTGGTCGGCAAGGCGCGCCGCCTGATGTCTGCCTATTCCGACATGGAGGAGATGATCCGGCTGGGTGCCTATCGCCGGGGTTCCGACCCGCAGGTGGACGAGGCGATCCATTTCAACCCGGCGCTGGAGGCGTTCCTGCGCCAGGGCAAGGGGGAGCGCTGCACGCTGGACCAGGGGTATGAGGAACTGGCGGCCATCCTGGGCGGAGCCGGCTGATGAAGGACCTGAAACCCCTGATCCGCCTGAACCAGCGGGAGGTCGACGAACGCCGCCGCGTGCTGGTTCATTTGCAGGAGGCCGCACAGCGGCTGGCCGAGGAGCGGGAGGCGTTCGAGCGGCAGGTGGTGGAGGAACGGCAACTGGCCGCCACCGATCTTATGCTGGCCCGCGCCTATCCTCCCTTTGCCAAACAGGCCCTGATCCGGCGCGAAGCCTACGAGCATCGCGCCATCCTGCTGCTGCGGGAGATCGAAAAGGCCGAGGAGAGCGTGGCCGAGGCCTTTCGTGAATTGAAGAAGTTCGAGCAGGTGCAGGAGCAGCGCGACCTGGCCGCCAAGGAGGCCCGTCGCTATCGCGAAACCCAGATGTTCGACGAGGTCGCCTCCGTCCGCTTCGCCCGCCAGCAGGATGCGGCGGGGGAGGGGGAAGAGGCCTGACCCCTGACCCCTGACCCCCTGGGCCCGGTCTTTCAGTCGGGCGGCGGCGCGGCTGCTTCACAGGCCGGAACCGTGATCCGGCCGAAGGCGCGGGCAGTGTCGCGGGCCCGGATCTCCAGTCCCTGCCGATGGGCGACCAGATCACGGATATGCAGCAGCGGCACCATGGGCAGATCCGTTTCCAGAATGGCGGTGGCCTGCGCTGCCAGAGCCGGGATGCTGGCGGCCGTCGCCCCGCGGGACCGTAGCAGCAGGGTCTGCAATTCCTCGTTCCGGTACCCGCTGGGATTGATGGTGCTGTCCCTTTCCGGCGTGCCGGCAATGGCGGCATAGCCTTCCATGGCCGACCCCGCCGTCAGGCCCAGCCCGGCGAACATCATCTGGAAATCGCCGTCAATGATCCGCTGGCGCATCTCGCCCGCGGCAATGGATTGCACGGTCACCTGGATGCCCACGGCCCGCAGCAGACCTGCCAGGGCGTCGGCGACGCGCGGCCGGTCGGTGATCCGGGTCAGCGGCAACAGCAATTCCAGGGTCAGCCCGTCCGCATGTCCCGATCGCACCAGCAATTCGCGCGCGATGTCCGGTCGGGGCGGGCGGGTTAGTGGCCGGTCGGGCTGGTAACCTTCCATCCCGGGCTGTGCCAGTTGCCAGGCTGGCCCGGCCAATGTCTCCAGCCCGCGTTCCACCAGAAGGTGCCGGTCCACGGCCAGGGACACGGCGCGTCGGACATGCGGATCGGCCAGGGGATTGGCGCTGCCGTCCGGCAGGGCCGGGCGCAGATTGAAGGTCAGCAGCAATGTGCGGTCGGTGGGCAGTTCCGACAGGGCGAGATTGTGCAATCCCCGCAGATAGCGCTCATGGACCGGGGCGACATCCTCCATGATATCCACCTCGCCCGTCACCAGCAGCCGCAGCCGCTCGCGCGCGTCCGGTTCCTCCACCAGCACCAGACGCTGCCATGGCGGGCAGGCGGTCCAGCAAAGGGGTGACAGGGTCAGCAGGTGGCGGTCCTGCCGGCCGTCCGACCCCGCCGCCGGGATGAAGGGACCGCTGCCCGTCAGGTGACGGCCCAGTCCGGCCCGCACCCGATCCGGGTCGCAGCCCTGCGGCCCGCCTGCCGAGCCATCATCCGGGGCTTGCATGATGAAGGCCAGCGACAGGGCCGCCGGCAACAGACGGTAGGGTGCGGCAAGCACCAAGGTGATCTGCCCTGGCCTGCCGGCCGCCACGCTGACAAGGCCCAGCGGCTCGCGTCCGACATCGCGCGATACTTCCTGGAAACGGCAAAGGCTGTACGCCACGTCGCGCGGCGTCACGGGCTGGCCGTCGGCGAAGCGTGCGGCCGGGTCCAGCAGGAAGGTCCAGGTCAGATGGTCGTCACTGCGCCAGCTTGTGGCCAGACGGGGGGCCGTGGCGAACCCGTCGCGGGTGACCAGTGTATCGAAAACATGTTCATAATACTGGAAATCGGCGCCCGTGCGGGCCAGGTGGGGATCGGTGGCCGTCACCCCGCCGGACAGGGCGACGACCAGATCACGGCCGGCACCGGATGGTGGAGTTGCACCCGCCGGCCTGCCATCGGCCATCGCCACGGGAGGTGCGGGCACCGCCAGCAGCGCTGCAACAAACAGTCCGACCCTGGCAGCAGCGCACCCCAGCAAAACGGACCATCCGCGCCCATCTGGAAAACGCGAAATCATGCCCTTGCCGCCGGGGCGGGGCAAGCGCTGTTGTCCCGTCCCCGCGCGAAGGATTCAGTTCACTGTTACCGGCTTGTCCGCAGGCTTGCGCTTGGAGGGCACGGGCAGTTCGACATTCACTTCCAGCATGGAACAGCCGCTTTCGCGTTCCAGCTTCACGGCGACCTTGTCCTCGTCCACGCTGACATACTTCTTGATGACAGCCAGCAGTTCCTGCTGCAGTGCGGGCAGGAAATCGGGGCTGTCCCGGCCGGACCGTTCGTGCGCCAGCACGATCTGCAGCCGCTCCTTGGCCTGGGCCGCCACAGTCGGCGGCTTGGACCGGCGGAAAATATCCAGCAGGCTCATGCGCTCCTCCGCAACAGGCGATCCAGGAAGCCCTTCTTTTCGGGCTTGATGAAGCGGTGTTCCAGCGTCTCGCCCAGGAAACGGCCCACGGCATCGCCATAGGCAAGGCCGGCATTGGACTTGTCGTCCAGCACGACGGGCATGCCGACATTGGACGCCTTCAGCACCGCAGGGCTTTCCGGGATGATGCCCAGAAGCGGGATGGCCAGGATTTCCAGGACATCCTCTACCTTCAGCATCTCTCCCTTCTCCACCCGCTCCGGATCATAGCGGGTGACCAGCAGATGTTCCTGCACGGGTTCCAGCCCCTGTTCGGCCCGGCGCGACTTGGCCTGGATCACGCCCAGGATACGGTCGCTGTCGCGGACCGACGAGACTTCCGGGTTGGTCACGATGATGGCATGGTCGGCCCAATAGAGCGCCATGAGCGCGCCCTTCTCGATGCCGGCCGGGCTGTCGCAGAGGATATAGTCGAATTCCTTCTTCAACTCCTCCAGGATCTTGCCCACGCCTTCCAGCGTCAGCGCATCCTTGTCGCGGGTCTGGCTGGTCGGCAGGATGTACAGGTTCTCAACCCGCTTGTCCTTGATCAACGCCTGACTCAGCCGTGCCTCGCCATTGATCACGTTGATGAAGTCGAACACCACGCGGCGTTCGCACCCCATGATCAGGTCCAGATTGCGCAAGCCCACATCGAAATCGATGATGCAGGTCTTGAAACCGCGCAGGGCAAGGCCGGTGCCGAAAGCGGCGCTCGATGTGGTCTTGCCCACGCCGCCCTTGCCGGAGGTCATCGTAATGATCTTGGCCAAGAGGCGTCTCCCAAGGTCAAAGGTTGATCAACAGGTCCCTTACGCCGCGGCCGGCGAAAGCGGGTCGATGTGCAGATAGCC
Organism: Niveispirillum fermenti; assembly: GCF_048066175.1. Classification (GTDB taxonomy): domain Bacteria; phylum Pseudomonadota; class Alphaproteobacteria; order Azospirillales; family Azospirillaceae; genus Niveispirillum; species Niveispirillum fermenti. Next base: position 236,982 of record NZ_JBLTXA010000004.1, read on the forward strand.
ATTGTTCAGGTGAATTTGGACCTGACGACGGCGGATATCCGCACCGATATCTTCGGATACGCGGTAAAGCCCGGCGATGGATACCAGTTCGGCATCCAGGCTCTGGCAGAAGATGCGGGCCGTCTGGTCGCCGCTGACCCCGGCCAGGGCACGGCCGCGCAGCGCACCATACACATGGATGGAGCCGTCGGCCAGCAGTTCGGCGCCGGGGCTGACCGCCCCGATCACGACCAGGTCCCCGCCTGCGGCATAGACCTGCCGGCCGGAGCGGACCGGCTCGGCGATCACCATCGTGCTGCGTTGCGGCGGCGCCTCGGGCATCGCGACCACGGTGGCCGGGGCCGGAGCGGCCGGGGCGACCGGCGCCTGCGGCCGGCCCTGGACATTGCCCAGGCCCTGGGCCGGGCTGCGTCCCGTGCCGGCCAGCGGATCAAAGGTTTCCACCTTGCCGCGCGGGGCGGCCAGCAGGGCCATGCCCCGTGCCAGCGCCGCATCCTGCTGTTCCTTCGTGCCGCCCTGCAGCCCCACGGCCATCAGGCCCAGGTTCCGCAGCAGCCGGCAGAAAGCCTCCATATCGAAAGGTGTGCCGGCCGGCAGGTCATCCAGATCCAGCACGACGCCGGCATGGCGGAAGAAATTGGGGGCCTGCGCGATCTTGCCCGACAGGACGGGGAAGAAGTTGGGATTGTGCGGGTCGCTGACCTTCAGCACCATCATCGTGAAGGTGCTGCCGCGCAGTTGGAAAGGCGCGTCCCTGTAAGCGACCTGCGTGCTCATATCCTGTTCCGACCCCACGATTGATCCCCGGAATTCGTTCCCGGAACGCACGATATTATGGCCGCCGCCACCGACGCGCCATCAATTGCCCAACGATCTTGCACCATGACGCCGTTCAAGCCCGAATCGCTGGGCGGCGTCAAGGCTTTCCTTTGGCACATTTTGCGACAAGGGGGCTTTGTTCCACAATATCTATTCCGGCTATGCGACCATGATTTAAACGGGCGGGCGCCGGCGCGCCCGCTGGCGCCTTTGGCGGGTTCGCGGTTGATGACCGCGTCTTCGCAGGTGCGGCGACACGGCTGGGCGGGTCGAATCGGGCGTTCGACCCGAAAGGCGTACCCCGCCAGATGTTGTATGATGATTTGGTGTCGGCCGCAAAGTCTGGTGACGCCGCGGAATCATTGCGTTAGAATCCCCCCTGTTGGCCCAGACCAGGGGACTGATTTGATCGTGACACTGGCAAACCGCCCGGCACCATCATACCGCAGCGCAACGGCGACATGCCGTGCAGCACCCTGCGCCCCGCCCCGTCCGGGGCCGACCGTCGATGGCGACACTTCTTCCAACCGCACCACTCGGCCCGAGGGTGCGGTTTTTTGTTGTCCGCGTCGCCGCCAGCCGCGTTCCCGCTTCAACAGGACATCCGTCCTTCGCAGACAGTGAGGAGATGCACATATGGCCAAGCGCCAGCCCAAGCCCGCGTCCAGCAGCGAAACCAAGGTCCACGCCCTGTTTCCCCGCCCTTCCGGGGGCTGGGACCCGCTGGGCGGCGAGGAACGGCGGGAGCAATCCTATGTCCGCACCGTGAAGCCCATGAGCCCCGGCCAGGGGCTGCTGATGCAGGCCATCAAGGACCATAATCTGACCCTGGCCCTGGGTCCGGCCGGGACGGGCAAGACCTATCTGGCCATCTCCTCCGCCGTGGCGGCCCTGGAGAAGGGGGAGGTGGACCGTATCGTGCTGTCACGCCCCGCCATCGAGGCGGGGGAAAGCATCGGCTATCTGCCCGGTGACATGAACGAGAAGATGGCCCCTTTCCTGCGCCCGCTCTATGACGCGCTGTCGGACCGGCTGGGGGCCAAGCGGTTGAAGGCGCTGATGGCCGACGGGTCGATCGAGATCGCGCCCGTGGGCTATATGCGCGGCCGCACGCTGAACAATGCCTTTGTCGTCATTGATGAGGCGCAGAACTGCACCTATGCCCAGATCAAGATGCTGCTGACCCGCCTGGGCTGGCATTCCACGATGATCCTGACGGGCGATCCCGACCAGTCCGATCTGCTGAACGGCCTGTCGGGCCTGGCGGAAATCGCCCGCCGGCTGGAGGTGGTGGAAGGCATTGCCGTGGTACGGCTGGCCGATGCCGATATCGTCCGTCATCCGCTGGTGGCCAGCATGCTGACCGTACTTTGACAGCCGCTCCCCTTCCTTCCGCCGGTCCCCACGCCGGCGGAATGTCAGGCGGGAAGAATCCGGGCCAGGAAATCATCGATGGCGGCCAGGACGCGGTTGCGGATGGGGTCTGCCTCCATCAGCAGTTCATGGCGGCCTTCGGGAAAGCTGGCCAGGGTGCAGCGGGGCAGGCGCCGGGCGGCCAGATCATGGCGATCCGTGCGCACGATGCGGTCGGCCCGGCCCGACAGCAGCAGGATGGGCAGGTCCACCTGCTCCAGCCGGTCCTGGTCGAAATAGTGCCGGATGGAGGCAAGGGCTGCGTCCAGCCAGCCCCAGCTCGCGCCGCCGAGTGCCAGTGCCGGGTCTTCCAGGCAGAACCGGTGGTTGCGGGCGAACCGGTCCGGGTCGCTGGTCAGCCGGTTGCCGGCAAAGGCCGGCGGCGGGTCGGCCGCGAAGGGCAACTGGCCCAGCGCATAACGCTGCCCATGTCCCATCCGGACGGCCAGCCGCGCCAGTTGCCGGGCCGCCCCTTCCGGCAGGGGGGCGGTATTGATGCCGAGCATGGGGGCGCTGGCAATGATCCCATGGAACGGATGGGTGCGTTCGGCCACGAACCGCAACAGGATGTGCCCGCCCATCGAATGGCCAAGTGCCAGGGCGGGGCCGGCCGTGCCATCCAGCAGCCGGGGCAGGGCGGCGGCCATATCATCCAGGAAAATGTCGAACGATTCGACATGGCCCATGCTCTGGTCGGGCAGCAGGCGTGAGGCGCCGCCCTGGCCGCGCCAGTCCATCGCCACGACATGCAGGCCGCGCCGGGTGAAATCGCCTGCCAGCTCGGCATATTTCTCCACATATTCCGCACGGCCGGGCAGGATCAGCAGGGTGGCGGCATCCGGCGGCGGTGCGGGGCTGGCCGGGTTCCAGCGCGACAGCCGCAGGAAGGCACCATCGGGCCGTTCCATGCGATGGTGCGTCCAATGCCCATCCGATATCTGCGCCCCGTCCCGCATCCCCACCATATCCGTTGCCGTTGCATCCCGTTCCGACCATCGCCGGTTTGACCGCCCGTCCCCGCCAGGCCTATATGAGCGGTGCCAAGCAACATAGGTGCCGGTGGACCGGCCGCCAAGCGGGAGAGCACCATCCGATGGATCATGTCGCACGCCGTTCCGGTCTGGACCCGGCCGATCTGACCGGCTTCTATTTCGAGGATATGTTCATCGGGATGAAAGGCGTTTACGCCCGCACCATCACCGAGACGGACATCGTGATGTTCGCGGGCATCTCCGGCGACACGAACCCCATGCACCTGAACGAGGAATATGCCAGGGCGACCCCGTTCGGCGGGCGCATCGCGCATGGCATGCTGTCGGCCTGCTTCATCACCACGGTGCTGGGCACGCGCCTGCCGGGACCGGGTTGCATCTACATGTCCCAGAACCTGCGTTTCCGCTCACCCGTGCGGATCGGGGAGACGGTGACGACCACCGTGACGGTGACGGGCCTGGTGCCGGACAAGCGGCGGGTGCTGCTGTCCACCAACTGCACGGTCGGTGACAGGATTGTGATCGATGGTGATGCCATGGTGATGGTGCCGGCCAGGGCCATCGCCAGCGAGGCGGCGGAATAGGGGCCTATCCGACGCGGACCTCCCGCGCCAGGAAATCGATCACGGCCCGGATCCGGGGCGGCATGACGGGCCCGCCCAGGAAGACGGCATGCACCATCTCCGTGTCGCCCGTATTGTATTCCTCCAGCAGGGGGACCAGCCGGCCCGACCGTACATCGGGGCCGACATGGAACATCGCGTGCCGGGCCAGCCCGTGACCCGCCAGCGCCAGATGGCGCATGCTTTCCCCGTCCCCCAGGATGGCATTGCCGCGCACGGGCACCTCCACCCGCGTGCCATCCGGCAGGCGGAAGGGCCAGGGTCCGACACTGCGCGCAAAGCCGAAGGCCATCAGGTTGTGATGCGCCAGATCGGCCGGTGTGCGCGGCGTGCCCCGGTGGGCCAGATAGTCGGGGGAGGCGACCACCACCACGCGGCCTTCCCCCAGCTTGCGTGCCATCAGGTTGGCACCCTTCAACGGGCCGATGCGGATGGCGATGTCGGCCCGTTCCTGCATCAGGTCCACCACCATGTCGGTCAGGGTGATGTCCAACTGGATTTCCGGGTACAGCGCCGACAGCCGTGGCACCAGAGGCAGCAGATGAAGCATGCCGAACGGTACCGAACTGTTGATGCGGACCGGTCCGCGCGGCATGGCCCCCGCTGACACCGACTGCTCGGCTTCCGCCATGTCGGCCAGGATGCACCGGCAACGGTCGTGGAACAGCGCGCCTTCCGGCGTCAGCCCCAATTGTCGGGTGGTGCGGTTCAGCAGCCGGGCCCCCAGCCGCGTCTCCATGCGGGCCACCAGCTTGCTGACGGCCGACGGGGTCATGTCCAGCGCGCGGGCAGCCCCGGAGAAGGTGCCCGTTTCCACGACGCGGACGAAGACCTCCATCTCCCCGGCGCGGTTGATGTCCAGTCGGGACATGTGACCTGATCTCACAAATCATGTGCCTACAGGCAATCTAGTTCACGGATGGGGCCTCGTCCATCTTCGCGGCATGTCATGTTCATTCGGGAACGGATCATGCCTATCGGATTGTTCGCCCTGACGGCCGGTGCCTTTGGTATCGGCACGACGGAATTTGTCATCATGGGCCTGCTGCTGCAGGTTGCCGCCGACCTGGACGTTTCGGTTTCCATGGCGGGGCTGCTGATCAGCGGCTATGCGCTGGGGGTTTTCGTGGGCGCGCCCGTTCTGACGCTCTCCACGGGCCGGCTGCCGCGCAAGACGCTGCTGGTGGCGCTGATGGTGGTCTTCACCATCGGCAACATCGCCTGTGCGCTGGCACCGGACTATGGCTGGCTGATGGCGGCCCGTGTCGTCACCTCGCTGGCGCATGGCACCTTCTTCGGCGTCGGCTCCATCGTGGCCACCGGGCTCGTGGCGCCCGACCGCAAGGCATCGGCCATTGCCATCATGTTCACGGGACTGACCATGGCCACGCTGCTGGGCGTGCCCTTCGGGGCCTGGCTGGGCCTGACCCATGGCTGGCGCGCCACCTTCTGGGCCGTGGCCCTGATCGGCGTCATGGCGACCCTTGTGCTGGCCCTTTTCGTGCCGGCCGACAAGGTTGCGCCGCAGCCCCTGTCCCTTCGCCGGGAATTGTCGGTCCTGGCCCGGCCGCAGGTCTGGCTGGGTCTGGCCATCACGGCGCTGGGCTTCGCCGGGGTCTTCGCCGTCTTCACCTATATCCAGCCCTTGCTGACACAGGTCACGGGCTTTTCCGATGCGGCCGTGTCGCCGATCCTGCTGGTGTTCGGTGGCGGGCTGGCGGCCGGCAACCTGCTGGGCGGGCGGCTGGCCGACCGCCGGCTGATGCCGACCCTGCTGGGCACGCTGGCGGCCCTGATGGTTGTGCTGGGCCTGATGACATTCGCTCTGCATGACCGGATCGCCACGGTCTTCTTTGTCGCCCTGTTGGGTGTGGCCGCCTTCGCCACCGTGGCGCCCATGCAGATGCGGGTGCTGGAAAAGGCCGAAGGGGCGGGGCAGGGACTGGCCAGCAGCCTGAACATCGCCGCCTTCAACCTGGGCAATGCCCTGGGTGCCTGGGTCGGCGGGGCGACCATCGACCATGGGCCGGGCCTGCCGGCCGTGACCTGGGTGGCGGCGCTGGTCACGCTGACAGGACTGGCTGTGGCACTGTGGAGCCGGGCGCTGGACCGGGGCGTGCCATCCCGCCCCGTGGTGGCGGCGCCGCTGCATTGACCGGTTCGGGGGTGGCTGGCGGTCCGGTCGACAGGGTGGGTTGCGCCCCCAGGGACTGGACCGCTGCCGCGCTTCCCGACTATATGCATGGCGGAACCTGTAACGACCCGCGCGGCGCCATGCTGATCTTCCGCCACACTACCGATCTTCCGGCCGCCGTCCGCGGCTGCGCCGTGGCGCTGGGCAATTTTGACGGCGTGCATCTGGGCCACCGCGCCGTGATCCAGACCGCGCAGGATGCCGCCCGGCAATTGGGGGTGCCGTCGGCCGTGCTGACCTTCGAGCCGCACCCCAGAAGCCTGTTCCGCCCCGACGATCCCCCCTTCCGCCTGACCCCCTGGCGCATCAAGGCGCGCCTGATCGAGGCGCTGGGGGTCGATGCACTGTTCGATGTGCATTTCGACGAGGCCTTTTCCCGACTGACCGCGGATGATTTCGTGCAGAAGGTGCTGGTGGACGGGCTGGCGGCCCGCCATGTCGTCGCCGGCTATGATTTCGTCTTCGGCCACCGGCGCGGCGGCGATATGGGTTTCCTGCGCGATGCCGGTGCGCGGCACGGCTTCGCGGTGACGGAAGTGCGGCCTGTGGCGGCACCCGATGCCACCGTCTATTCCTCCACCCGCGTGCGCCGGCACCTGGAAGCGGGGGAGGTGGCGGCGGCGACCGCCATCCTTGGCCATGACTGGGAGATCGAGGGCAGGGTCGAGCATGGCGACAAGCGGGGCCGCACCATCGGTTTCCCCACGGCCAACGTCGAACTGGGCGCTTATCTGCGGCCGCGCCTGGGCGTCTATGCCATCCTGGCCGGTATCGACGAGGGGTCGGCCACCGTCTGGCACAAGGGTGTCGCCAATATCGGCCGGCGCCCCACGGTGGGCGGCATGACCGAACGGCTTGAGGCGCACCTGTTCGATTTCAATGGCGACCTTTACGGCCGCCATCTGCGGGTGCGCCTGCGCCATTTCATCCGGCCGGAAATGAAGTTCGACAGTTTCCAGGCCCTGAAGGACCAGATCACCGCCGACAGCGACAGGGCGCGGGCGCTGCTGGGCTGACCGGCGGCGATGACGGCCAGCCCGGCCCGGCCTTGATGCCGGATCACTCCGCCGCGGCCAGGAACCCGCCGGATTGCCGGTGCCAGAGCTGGGCATAGCGGCCGCCCATGGCCAGCAACTCGCTGTGGGACCCTTCCTCCACCACCTTGCCGCCTTCCAGATAGAGGATGCGGTCCATGCCTGTGATGGTGGACAGGCGATGGGCGATGGCCAGCACCGTGCGTCCCTCCATCAGGTTCCACAACGCCTCCTGGATCAGATGCTCGGACTCGCTGTCCAGCGCGCTGGTCGCCTCGTCCAGGATCAGGATGCGGCTGTCCTTCAAAAGGGCGCGGGCGATGGCGACGCGCTGGCGCTCCCCGCCCGACAGCTTCACTCCCTGTTCGCCCACGACCGTGTCATAGCCCGTGGGACGCTTCATGATGAACTCGTCGGCATGGGCCTGTCTGGCTGCCGCCCGGACCTCCTCCAGCCCCGCATCCGGCCGGCCATAGGCGATGTTCTCTCCCACGGTGCGGTGAAAGACGCCGGGCTGCTGCGGCACCTCCGCGATGGCCTGGTTCAGGCTTTCCAGCGTCACATGGGCGATATCCTGCCCATCGATCAGCACGCGGCCATATTGCGGGTCGTACTGCCGGCGCAGCAGCTTGACCAGCGTGCTTTTTCCGGCGCCCGACCGGCCCACCAGCCCGACCTTCTCGCCCGGCCGGATGGTCAGGTTCAGCCCGTTGAACACCCGCGTGCCGTCGGCGAAGCTGAAATGCACCTCCCGCAGTTCGATCCCGCCTGCCTGCACGCGCAGGGCCGGGGCGCCCGTCGTGTCCGTGATCTCGTGCGGGGCCGACACCAGGTCCAGCGCTTCCGACAGCGTTCCCAGTTCCTCGAAGAAGGAGAGCAGGCGATCGGACAGGTGCCAGACCGTGTTGGAAATCTGGAAGGCCAGCGTGAAGACCAGGGTGAACTCACCCACGCTCATGCCGCCGGCCAGGGTGCGGGCGATGGCCACCCATACCAGAACACCCAGCAGGGCGATGATCGACAGCATCTGGAATACCCGGACGGCCACCAGGAACCAGCGCAGCCGGCGCGAGTGGAACCGCTCGTCATTCAGGTAATGGCCAAGGAAACGGCGTTCGAACGCCGTCCGGGCGAACCCCCGGATCAGGTCGGCATTGGTGATGGCATCGATGATCCGGCCGGACGAGCTGGACACCGCATCGCTCATCTTCTCCGACAGGGTGAAACAATGGCGGGCCAGCCAGGCCGACATGGCCACATAGACCACCATCCAGACGGCCAGCACGGCCGAGAACAGCGGCGAGGCCGTCCACAGCAATACCAGCGCCACAGCCAGCAGCACCAGGACGCGCACCACGTCCCATGTCAGAATCTCGATCACGCCCAGCACCGCGTTGGCGCCCTGCTTGATCTTCTGCCCCAGCTTGCCGGCGAAATTGTCCTGGAAATAACGGGGGCTGTGCCCCAGAAGCCAGGAGAACATGCGTTTTTGCGCCAGCGCCCGGATGGACGGGGATGTATAGACATCGATGATCTGGTGGACACGGTACATGCCCATGCTGCCCAGCCAGATGGCCAGCAGCAGCACAAACCAGCCGAACACGCCCAGCCCGTGGATCTGGGTGTCCCCCCCGCCCGTTTCCCCCGTCAGCGCGTCCACGACGGCCTTCAGGGCATAGGGCTCGAACGCCTCGATCCCCTGGCCGATCACGACGGCCAGCAGCAGCAGCGTCATGCGGCCGGCGAATTTTTCCCGCACCAGACCCCAGATGAAGGGGAAAGGCCTGGCCGGCAGCGGCCTGGCCGGCTCCGCATCCTCCCAGGCGAAATCCCGGTTCTGACGGTTCAGGTCATCGATACGCACCGCGCGCATCCCCGCGCGCAACATGGCGGCAAACATCTTCCACCCCGATCTCCGGCGCCTGTTTCCAACCTGCGCCGCACAATACATCCGATGTCGGAAGTGATGTAGGATGGTTAGAATTCTGTCAACGGTGAAAAATCTTGTTCCATCCATCAAATCCGCTTGGGCATATGCCGGCCATGGCCTGGGCGGAAGAGGATGCAGCGGTCCTATGCCGCATCCGCGCAACAAGGATGCAGGTTTCTGTTGCATAGCGGTGCAGGCCGGGCCAAACATGACGAGATTGACTAAAGGGGTCCGCTACCCGGACCCGATAGGTGGTCTTGGTCGATGAATCGCAGGGATCTGATCCGTTTCGCCTTGGGTGTGCCCGTTCTTGCCCCGATGGCCTCGGTCACCCTTTTGCATGCCCCCGCCATGGCCCAGGCACAGGACGGGGGCAAGCCCAAGCCGCCGGGCCGCAAGCCGCGCCCGCCGCGCCTTGTCATGATCGATCCCGGCCATGGCGGCCGCGATCCCGGCGCCATCGGCGCCCGCGGCACCTATGAGAAGAACGTCGTCCTGGACATTGCCAAGGAAATGGCCCGCATCGCCTCGCGGACCACGGGGTGGCAGGTGGAACTGACGCGCGACGGCGACAGTTTCATCGACCTGAAGGAACGGGTGCGCATCGCGCAGAAGGCCCGCGCCGACCTTTTCATCTCCGTCCACGCCGACAGTGCCCCGAACAAGGGCGCGCGTGGCCTGTCCGCCTATACGTTGTCGGAAAAGGCGAGCGATGATTTCGCAGCCGCCATCGCCCGGCAGGAGAATATCGCCGGCGGCGGGCTGGGCGTGGATGTCTCCGGTCTGGACGAGAATGTGGCCGCCATCCTGGTTGATCTGGCGGCCCGCCATACGGTGACGGCGGCGCTGCACGCCAAACAATCGATCATCCAGGGGGCGGGGAAGGATGTCCGGCTGCTGGAAAACCCGATGCGATCGGCGAATTTCGCCGTGCTGAAGGCGCCCGATATCCCCTCGCTGCTGATCGAGACCGGCTTCCTCTCCAATCCGCAGGACGAGGCGCTGCTGCGCGACGCGGCGGCCCGACGGCGCATCGCCGGCATCCTGGCCCGTGAACTTTCAGCGGTAATGGGTGCCGCTCCCTTCGCCTGAGGCGCGCAAGACGGACCCCGCCGGGACAGAACAGCATTCCCCGGCCCGGTTCTTACCACATTTCGTCTTTAAATTCGGGCCTTCCGATAGAGCAGGAACGGCCGCGGGAGGCATGAGCGATGGGGAACATGCGCCTTATGGCGCCCAAGGGCGTGGGGATTCTGATGGCCGCGGCGCTGGCGCTGACCGCGGGATGCGCCACAACCGGCGGCAGCGCCGGTGCCGGCGACGCGCCGCCGGCCGCCGATGCGGCTCCCCGCAAGGTGAGTGACCGGGATCTGAAGGCCGCCATCGAGAAGCTGTGGGATTCGGCCGACGATCTGGATTCGCGCGTCCGGGTGGAGGTGCGCGACGGCCGGGCGCTACTGACCGGCCGCGCGGCCAATGCCGACGAGCGTTTGCTGGCCGTGCGTCTTGCCTGGCAGGTGGATGGCGTGGCCGAAGTGATCAATGAGATCGGCATCGGCGATGAAAGCAGCCTGTCCGACAAGGCCACCGACGCCTGGATCACGGCACAGTTGCGCACCAGGCTGATGACCGACGCGGAGATCAGTTCGCGCAACTATACGATTGAAACCGTGAACCAGACGATCTACCTGATGGGTCGGGGACGATCCTCGGTGGAATTGGAGCGGGTACGCAACCATGCGCGGAACATCGCGCGGGTCCGGCAGGTGGTCAGTCATGTCCAAGTCCCATACTGAAACCGGTTTGAGTTGGGCCGGTTTCTGCCTGACGGCGGCATTGTCCGTCATGCTGTTACTGGTGCCGGCCACCGCCTGGGCGCAATCGGTCGATCAGAATGCGCAGGCCAACCGCCAGTTCGTGGAGGCGATGCAGGCCATCCGCCAGGCCGACCAGGCCTATGACGAGGCGGAGCAGGCCCGTCTTCTCCAGCAGGCCGACACGCTGCTGTCCGATATCATCGCGCGCCTGCCGGAAAGCACGCTCGCCGTGCAACTGATGACCAACCAGTTCATCGGCGATTTCGATTATGTAGAGTTCAAGAACAGGTTGCGGGGGCTGGCCTGCGTCGACCCGAAATCCAATGCCTGCCTGCTGCATCGGATCGAGGCGCTGGTGACGCCGCTTGAACAGCCGATCGTGGCCCCGCGCTGGGACTGGCTGTCACTCGCCGTCGCCCATTACCATATCGGCAGCAAGGAACGGGTGCGCCCCATCGTGGCGCCCTTTCTGCAGGCGGTCCGCACGGGCAGTGCCAAGAGCGATATCAGCCAGGATCTTTTCGTCAGCCGCACCCTGGCCCTGACGGGCGAGGTGGATCGGGCGCTGGCCGTCACACGCCAGTTCAATGATTGTTCGACCCGTGTCTATAACCTGGCGGACATTGTGGAGGCGCTGGTCTGGCAGGGGGACATGCCGCGGGCGGTCCAGATTGCCGAGGAAGTGACGGAATTCGCCCGTACCCAGGGCTGCGCGTGGGAACTGGGCCTGGTGGCGCAATCGCTGCTGCATGTCGGGCTGGAAGCGCGGGCCCGGACCCTGTTCCTGAACACCGTGGAGGAGCAGTTCAGCCGCTTCAAGGAACAGCGCGGCAATTGCTGTCCGCCGGAACTGGCTGTGGCTGCGGGCGACCTGGGCGACACCAATCTGGCGCTGGGACTGCTGCGCACCGTGCAGGATGAAAGCCCCTGGACCATCCCCGTCGTGCTGGGCAAGCTGGAACAACGGGGCGAGAAGGTGCTGACCCTGACCTATGCAGACCAGCTTCAGGACACCGATCTACGGGCGGAAACCTATGTGCAACTGATCGGCGGCGCGCTGCGGGCCAGGGACCGGTCGCAGGCCGACCTGTTATCCGCGCGGCTGGACAAGACCGTCACCGACACGCGCACGCCCATGGCCCTGGTCCAGCGCGCGCGTGCCGACAAGCTGCTGTTTCAGGACAATCGCTGGCGCGGCACGTTTCAGTCGGCCCTGTCGGAGGCGGAACGGGGAACGGGCCAGCGGCGCGACATGGCGGTGCCCCTGCTGGCGGCCCTGGTTCAGATCGAGACCGGGCTGCCCATGCTGGAATAGGCGCGCCTCACCAGCCCAGGCCCGGATCCTCCACCCTGTGCAGGCGGGCCATCGCGACCTGGGCGACGCGCAATGTCAGGGCCTTGCGCCGCGCACCGGCCAGCCGGGCCAGGGGCGCCGGGCGCAGCACCTCCGCCCCGAAGGCATCGGCCACGATCAGGCCGCAGCCGGCCGGAATCAGCTCCTGCGGGAAGTGCGGATCGACCGCGAAATAGAAGCGGTCGCAGAATTCAAGGTATTCCGGCCATTTCTGGTCGGTCCTGAAATCCACGACGCTGCTTTTCACTTCCACGATGGACACCTCGCCGTCATCGGCCAGGGCCAGGATGTCGGCGCGTCGGCCATTGGCCAGGGGGAATTCGACAAGCCCGCGGATGCCGCGCTCGGCCAGCATGCGCCGCACGCCGCGCGTGATGGCGGCGGCAGGGTCGGACGCGGGACGCGGCAAGGCCACGCCGGGCAGGAGGGCAGGCCCACCCATGCCATCTGGTGCCGCGCCGTCCGGCACTGGCGCAGGTGGCCGTGCTATCACGGCTTGGCCGGCGGGAACATCCGCAGGTTCATCGGCAGGGCCATCCCCGATACAGCATGGGGCGAATGTGTTGTTCATGGGTACGTATCATGAACAAATCCATCCGCGCCGGCAAGCCCTGTCGGGGCCGGTCACTGGTTTCGCGGCGGCTGGTCCGGTTGCCGATCAGCAGCGCAGGCTGAGCACCGACTGCCCGCCCACCGAAGAGGCGCGGACAACAGGCGCCAAACCGGCCATCAGAAGCCGGTTGCGCACACCTTCCACCGTCTCTGTCGGACGGGTGAGGGTGATGCGCGTGCCACGATGTCCCAGCTTTTGGCTGCGGGCCACGGCGGTCAGTATCTGGTCGGTCAATACCTCCACACTGTCGAACGCGGCATCATTGGCCGGGGGCAGTGTGGCGATGCTGGACGGGTCATACGTTGTGGTGGGCATCACGGCAGCCACCATGCCGTCGGCCGGATTAAGGGCTCCGGTCGCCACTGCGGGATACATGCAAGGTCCCTGGGTTCGATGCGGCCGACGACTTCGCCGTCAGCAGGCCCTTTATTACGCCTGAAATTGTTAAAAATCAGGCAATGGATTGCTGCTGATTTGCGCAGCCGGCCCGCAAATTATGCATGCATGTGCCGCCACCGCAGGCTGTGGAGCGCAACCGGCACAGGCTTGGGATGTATCACAGGACGGGTCCAGGGTTTCTGCGGTTTCCAGTCCCGGGGCTGTGACCTTATTCCATCCTTTTGCGACGGTGGTGGTATTGATTCGGCGTGCTATTGAATAGTGCGGCTGTTGATGATTACCTTTGTCCCGTGACCGGGCATGGAAGGATGGCGGCGTGGTAGCTTGGTGGATGCGGTCGCGTCAGGCGGCCCTGAATGGTGTGTTGCTGGCCCTGGCCCTTGCCGCCTCGCCAGCGTTGGCTCAATCACAGAATGATGGTTCCCCGGCCGGCAGCGCCGTTGCCCGATACCTGGCAGGCCGCATCGCGCAGAATGCGGGCGACTGGGACGTCGCGTCGGCCAACCTTGCCGTGGCACTGCGGCAGGACCCGGAAAATGTGTCGCTGCTGCGCCGCACCTTCCTGCTTTCCCTGGGCGAGGGCAAACAGACGGAATCCGTGGCGTTGGGCCGGCGGTTGGCCGAAACGGGCCAGGGCAGCTTCGTCGCCCATGCGCTGCTGGTGGCCGACGCCCTGCGCAACGGCCGCACGGACGAGGCGCAGGCGCACATGGACCGGTTGCCGGCCGATGGCATGGCGCCCTATATCAGCCCGCTCCTGTCGGCCTGGATCGCCGTGGAGGGAAAGCGCTTCGACGATGCCGTCAAGGCGCTGGAGCCATTGGCCAGCCACCAGGGCTTCGATGGCATCCGTGCCCTTCAGCTTGCCCTGATAGAGGATCTCCGTGGCGACAATGAGGCAGCGTTCCGCCATTACGCGGAGGCGGCCAAGCATGGCGGTGCGCTGCGCGTCACCCTGCTGATCGGCAATTTCCAGGAACGGGCGGGCGCCATCCAGGCTGCCCGGACCCTTTACCAATCCTATCTGGCTGCCAATCCCGGCTCCATGATGGTGGAGGATGCGCTGGCCCGGCTGGAGGAAAAGCCGGGGCGTGAGATCAAGGCGCCGGCACGGCTGGTCGGCGATGCCCGGCAGGGGCTGAGCGAGGCGCTGTTCGGTCTGGCCGCCGCATTGCAGCAGGAGGGCGCGCTGGAGATGGCGCTGCTTTATGGCCGTGTCGCCCTGCACCTGGATGGCGGGCAACCGTTGGCGCGCCTGCTGGTCGGCGATCTGCTGAACAGCCGCAACCGGGAGGAAACGGCGCTTGAGGAATATCAGGCCGTCAAGGCCGGGCAGGGGGCCGCCGCCCACTGGATGGCCCGCATGCGCCAGGCGGAGGTCCTGACCAGACTGGACCGGCCGGCGGATGCGGTGGCTTTGCTGGAACGGCTGGCGGCGGAGCGGCCGGACCGTACCGACGCCCTGCTGCGGCAGGGCGACATCCACCGTATCGCCAAGCGTGGCGATGCCGCGCTGGCCGCCTATGACAGGGCGCTGGCGCGCGTGAAGACGCCGGGTCCTGCGGATTGGCCGCTGGTCTATGCCCGCGCCATGGTGCTGGATGCGCAGGGCGACTGGCCCGCGGCGGAAAAGGGCCTGCGCCATGCGCTGGAACTGCGCCCGGACCAGCCCAGCGTGCTGAACTATCTCGGCTATTCCTACATAGACCGGGAAGAACGGCTGGAGGAAGGCAAGGCCCTGATCGAGAAGGCGTTGAGCCTTCGCCCACAGGACGGCTTCATCACCGACAGCCTGGGCTGGGCCTTGTTCCGGATGGGCCGTGTGGAGGAGGCGGTCGAACTGCTGGAAAAGGCGGTCGAACTGGAGCCGGGCGATCCGGAGATCAACGACCATCTGGGCGATGCCTATTGGGCCGTCGGCCGTCTGGACGAGGCCCGGTTCCAATGGACCCGCGCTGCACATCAGGCGGATAGCGATGGTTTGCGCCGATCCGCCCAGTCCAAGCTGCGCAACGGGCTGGTCAATACCGTGAAGGCCGACAATACCGGCCCCTAGAGCGGTTTTCCTTTGACTGGAAAACCGTTTCGGCGGTCGCCGCCGGACCAGCTTGCGATGAGTTCTAATCATCGCAAGCTGGTACAAGTCACATCGGGGGAATCCGTGACACGGGTCCCGCTTGTGGCGGGCCCGCGCCGGAAAGGAAGAGGCGCTGTGCTGGCAACGCGGGAGGGGGCTCCCCCTCTCCCTCCCCGGCACGGGGGCCACCCGGTCCCGCCTTTCCAGCCATGGGGCGGGGGAGGGACCGGATCAGGAGCCCGCCATTGCGGCGGCTCCGGATCAGCGGAACAGCAGCGGCAGGAACTTTCCGAGATAGTCGCGCCAGTTGGTCCAGGTATGGCCGCCGTCCGTCTCCTCATAGGTGTATTTGATCCCGCTATCGTCCATGACCCGGCGCAGCGGCGGGACCATGTTGATGACGAAATCCTCCTTGCCGACGGCTAGATAGACGGGGCCCCCGGCCTTGGCCCGTGCCTTCAGGGCGTCGGCATTAGTATCCCGGTATTTCTGTTCCTGCTCGCCGAACAGGCCGATGCTGAAGATGCCGATGGCGCCGAACAGGTCGGGGCGGGGCAGGCCGAACTGGATCGTATGCGCGCCGCCCATCGACAGGCCGGCCATGGCCCGTTTTCCGGGACCGGCCTGGGTGCGGAAATGCTTGTCGATATAGGGGATCAGGTCCTTGTGCAGGTCGGTCCCGAAATCGGTATTCTCCATTCCCGCCACGCCGTCGCGTTCCGGCGTGTGGCCGTGCGGCATGACCACGATCATCGGCTTGATCCTGCCGGCCGCGATCAGATTGTCCAGAATGGCGTTGGCATTGCCCTTCTGCACCCAGGCATCGTCGGCATCGCTGTACCCATGGACCAGGTACAGCACGGGGTACCGTTCCTTGCCCCCCGCCTCGTAGCCTGGTGGGGTATAGACATGGGCGCGGCGCGTGATGCCCAGGCTGGCCGACGGGTATTCCAGAATCGAAACAAGGCCGTGCGGCACCTGGGCATTGTAGAACTGGTCGGCGATGGCCGGGCCCCGGATTTCGAAGATGGATTGCGGCCCCCCGAACCCTTCGGAGAAGCGTTTGGCCTGCGGATCGGGGATGCGCAGGCCGTCCGCTCGGAAGGCATAGGTGTAGATGCCGGGGTCGACGGCGGCCGTCGTCGTCGCCTGCCAGTAGCCCTTGTCGTCCAGGCTCATGGGCAGGCCGGGCGGTGTCCCGTCCAGCCCGTTGGGCACGCCGTTCACCTCGCCGGCCATGACCCGCGCCTCGCGCACGGTCTTGGCACACAGCCGGAAGGTCACGCGGCCATCGGGCTGCGGCTCAACGGACGGATAGAACAAGGGGGGCTGCATAAAGCTCCGCTCCTCGCAGGCAGGCAGGTCCGCGGCAGCGGCGGCCTGCACACCCAGCAGCAGAGGCAGGGTGGCAAGAAGGGGAAGGAAAAGCTGGCGCATGGTCGCTCCTGATTGGCGTTGGCGCTGTCCTGGGGGCTGCGCCACCGGCGGGGCAAGGGCCGGGCGGCACCATGCCCATGGGGACAAGGCTGTCCCCATGGGCATGGTTTCACGGTCAGAACTTGTACTTGGCCTGGATGCCCAGGGTGCGGCCGTCGCGCAGGCCGACATTCACCGTGGAATAGGTGAAGGACGGTGCCGGCGTGAACAGGATGTTGTTATTGACGGTCGTATAGCGGCGGCTGTCGAACAGGTTGTTGGCGAACACATCGAACGACACTGCCCCGATGGTGGCACCGGCACGGGCGTTGAAGATGTGTGTCTCACGGGTCTTCAGCACATTGGCCACGTCCGCCCAGACGCCGGACTTGTAGTTATAGTCGATGCGGGCAAACCAGCTTGCATCCTGCCGGAAGGCGAAATCGCCATTGAACATCACGCCGCCGGCGGCCGAGTATTTGGAGGTGGCCGGCAGCTCATTGCCCGAGAAATCCGTGCTGCCGACCAGGAAAGTGACCAGCGGGGCGCTGTAATCCTTGATCTTGCTGTCATTCAGCGCACCGGCCGCCGTCAGCGTGATCATGCTGGTCAGGCGGAAGCTGCTGTCGAATTCCAGGCCCTTCATGTCCGTATTGCCGCTATTGACGGTGCCGAACAGGCTGCCGAAACCGCCGGTTTCCGTGACATAGGTCTGCAGCAACTGGTTCAACTGGTCGCGCCACTGCGAATAGTAGGCGGCAACGCTGTAGCGCAGGCGATTGTCGACCGCGGTACCTTTCAGGCCCAGTTCATAGGTCGTGACCTTCTCCGGCTTCACGAACAGTTCGATACCCAGGCTCTTGGCGATGGTTGCCGCCTGTCCGGTATAGGTGACGACGCCGGAATTCAGCGACGCCGGGTTCACGCCCCTGGCCACCGACGCATAGGTCATCACGTCGTCGGTCCATTCGTACTGGGCGATCAGGCGGGGCAGGAAATTCTTGTATGTCTGTTCGGCCAGCTTCGATCCGGCGGCATAGGTGCCGGCCGGCACGAAGGTGCTGTCGGTCACCACCACATCGGCCAGCGGCGAGATGTAGGCATACAGCTTGTCGATCTGATAGCGGCCCTCGACGCTGGCGGTCAGCTTGTCGGTGATGTCGTAGGTGACGCCGAAGAAGCCGCCATAGGTCTTGGATTCCGTCTTGCCCGACGGTGTGACCTGCTGGGTCTGGATCATGTTGTCCAGCGTGTCCACCGTGCGGCGGCCATTCGCACTCAGGTAGGACAGGCCGGCCACGAAGCGCAGCGCTTCGCCATCATCATAACTGGTGCGGATTTCCTGGGAGAAATCCTTGGAAATATTCTCCACCAGATAGGCGGAACTGAAATAGCTGCGCAGGCCGCTGCCCGGTGTGTAGTTGGGATTGGGGATGCCGGTGCTGTCGTAATTGCCGATATCGGACAGCGAGGCCCATTCCTCGTGATTATAGCCGGTCAGCGAACTGATCATGAAATTGCTGTCGGGGATTTCATAGTCGATGACCAGATGGGCATGCCGGTAGTCACGCACCAGACCATAAGTGTCAACGCTGTCATCGGGGTCGATCAGACGGTTCGTCGTCGTGGCCAGCGCATTGGTCACGAAGCTGTCGACATCGTAATTGCCGGCGGGCGTGGTGGCGGGCAATGACGGCACCTTGCCGCACATGAACGGGTTGAAGCCCCCCAGGACACAATTCGCCTGACCCGGTACGACGACGCGACCGGTGCTGTCGGTCACGGCGGTGGCACTGATCAGGCCCAGGGCGGCAGGGCCATCCTTGTCACGGGACAGCAGGCCGAAGGCCTTGATGGTCAGGTTGTCGCTGGGCGTGGCGACCAGCAACAGGTTGGCGTTGCGCGATGACTGATCTCCCAGCGTCTGGGACCGGTCAGCATAATTCTTGTACGTGCCGTCCTTGGTGTTGTAGTCGCCGGCAATGCGGAAGGCCAGCTTGTCCTCCACCAGCGGGCCTTCCAGCTCGCCCTGGATGCGGCGGTTCGCGTGGGTGCCGATCATGCCCGTCACGCTGCCGCTGAAATCATTGCCCGGCTGCTTGTTCACCACATTCAGCGCGCCGGCGAAGGTATTCCGGCCGAAATAGGCTGATTGCGGGCCGCGCAGCAGCTCGATCCGCTCGGGGCTGGACACGCTCATCACCGCGGTGGGCGAGGAAACGGGAACGCCGTCGATGAAGGTCGCCACCGGCGTGCTGTCGGTGGTGGCGGGCGTGAAGCCACGCAGGATCAACTGTTGGAAAGACCGGTCGCCACGGCCGGAGAAGTTGTTATTGATGTTGAAGCCGGGTGTCTGTTCGGAAAGGTTCTGGACCGACGCGATACCCCGCTGTTCAATCTCCTCTGCCGTCACGGCGGTGACGGAAACCGGCGTCTTCATGATGTTTTCGGCTCGTTTACGGGCCGTGACGATGATTTCCGTCAGTTCGTAGGTCTGCTCGGTTTGATCCGGCACTGTATTCGTTTGGGCCATGGTCGGCCCCGTCATGCCCAGCGCCAAAGTCGAGGCGCCGATCAGCATGTGGAATCTGCTCTTTCTCATCTGTCCCCCAGATTTTATGTGGAAATGCGTCCCGAGATTTTTGTTCTTTATTGTCCATGCGCAGAACCGCACCGCGGACACCTGTTGAGGCACCCACGCCTGTCGCATGCGATCTGCCTTGGTCGGCCTATGGCAATGTTGTCATAGGCCTTATCGATTGATGTGTTTTGGGGGGAAACAGTTCAAGCCGAACGCGGCCGGTATCCGCCACGCGGTCAGGGGGCGGGCCGTCGGGAGTATGGTGATGGCGTCAGCGGCGGGCTTCGGGCTGCCGCTCATCCTGTGCCGCGGCCCGCTGGGCATCGGCGGGAAGCCGGGCCGTATAGTAATAGCCCGACTGCATCCTCTCCCGTTCGGCATGGGCCTGGATACGGTCCAGCACGGGAAGCGACCAGGCGGCGGCCAGCAGGCCGGCCCACAGGATGACCGTCAGCAAGCGGTCCTTGACCGCATATGCCTTGTCCATGATCCGGGACATTGCCACCTCCCCCGCTTGCCCTGTTCAGGATAGGAAGATTGTAGCGTGCAATGATTGTCGCCCTCTTAACGGCGATGTGCCGGTCGGGGGGCGAGTTTGTGACGGGATCGGGGCATTGGGATAGAAAGGCCCCCGGTGACCGACCCGGTCACCGGGAATATTGTCACTCCTTGCGGGCCAGCTTGGCTTTCAAGGCCAGCTTGGCGGCGCGGAAACGGGGGGCCCAGCCGGGCTTTTCCTGCTGGGGCGCGCGGCTGATGGCCAGGGCACCGGCCGGCACTTCCCGTGTGATGACGCTGCCGGCCGCGGTGAAGGCCCCGTCACCGATGCTGACGGGGGCAACCAGCGTGGAATGGGTGCCGATGAAAGCCCCGTCCCCGATGCGGGTCCGGTGCTTCAGCACCCCGTCATAATTGCAGGTGATGGTGCCGGCACCGATGTTGGAACCACCGCCCACGTCGCTGTCACCCAGATAGGTCAGGTGGTTGGCCTTGGCGCCTGGCCCCAGGTTGGTATTCTTCAGTTCCACGAAATTGCCGACATGGGCCCCTTCGCCCACGTCGCTGCCGGGCCGCAGCCGGGCATAGGGGCCGATGATGGCGCCCTTTCGCACCACCACGCCTTCCAGATGGCTGAAGGGCTTGATCTCCACCCCGTCGGCCACGGTCACGCCGGGGCCGAACACGACATGCTGGCCAATGGTCACATCACGGCCCAGCACCGTGTCGGCTGCGAAATAGACTGTGTCGGGATCCAGCAGCGTGGCTCCATTGTCCATGGCGGCCCGGCGCAGGCGGGCCTGGAAGATTTTCTCGATCCCCGCGAGTTCGGCCCGGCTGTTGACGCCGGCCGTATCCTCCACAGGGCCTTCCACGACGGCGCAGGCATGGCCGCGGGCGCGGGCCACGGCGACGGCATCGGTCAGGTAATATTCCCCCTTGGCATTGTCATTGCCGATACCGGCCAGCAGGCCGGCCATGCGGGCACCGTCAAAGGCCATGAAGCCGGCATTGCACAGGGTTACGGCGCGTTCGTCGGCCGTGGCGTCCAGGAATTCCACGATCCGTTCCAGCCCGCCACCGGCGCCCAGGATCAGGCGGCCATAGGCGCCGGGATCGGCTGGCCGCATGCCCAGGACGACCACGGCCGGGTCCGCCGGTCCGCGCCGCGCCGCGACCATGGCGGAAAGGGTGGCCGGGGTGATCAGCGGCGAATCGCCGTACAGCACCAGCACATCGCCCGTGAAGCCGGCCAGTTCGCCCATGGCGGCCATGACGGCATCGCCCGTGCCCTGCTGCCGTTCCTGCACGACGGTCGGGTGCGGGGCGACGGCTGCCGCCACATCATCCATGCCCGGCCCGACGACGATGACCATGCGCTCCGGCGACAGGCTTTGCGCGGCGGCCATCACATGGGCGACCATCGGTCGACCGCCCAGCGGGTGCAGCACCTTGGGCAGGGCTGATTTCATGCGTGTACCCTTGCCGGCGGCAAGGATGATGCAGGCAAGCGGACGTGCGGTCATGGGTGGCGGGCCGGTCGGCTGGTTGGCTATTCTGGCCGGTGTAGCACATGGCCCCCCGGCCAGGCCAAGCGGAACGGCAAGAAAGATGAACGTGACCATGCGGTTTCCCGCCCTGATCTTCGATTTCGACGGCACCCTGATCGACAGCGCCCCCGATATCGCCCTGGCCCTTAACCGGCTGCTGGCCGGGCAGGGCCGCCCGGAATTGCCGCTGGCCGCGGTCAAGGCCATGATCGGCGATGGCGCCGCCCGCCTGGTCGACCAGGCGTTCACGGCGACGGGCCCGTCCCTGCCGGCTGAGGCGTTGCCTTCCATGACGGAACGGTACCTGGCCCTTTATGGTGCCCTGCCGGCTGATCCCGCCTGCCTTTACCCGGGGGTGACGGAGACCCTGGCGGCATTGCGGCATGCCGGCCACCGGCTGGGCCTGTGTACCAACAAGCCGGCCGGCATCAGCCGGGACCTGCTGGCCGAACTGGGGCTGGCCGCCTTGTTCGATGCCGTGGCCGGTGGCGACACGGTCGCCCAGCGCAAGCCGCACCCGGCCCCGCTCCGCTGGGTCATGGACCGGCTGGGTGTCGGGCCGGACGGGGCCGTCATGGTGGGGGACAATGCCAATGATGTGGCCGCGGCGCGCGGCGCGGGCGTTCCGGTGGTAGCCGTGTCCTACGGCTATCCGCGCATGTCCGTGGCCGATCTGGGTGCCGATGCCGTCATCGACCGTTTCGCGGACCTGCCGGCCGCTCTGGCCCGTCTGGCCTGATGGGGGAAGCGGTTCAGCCCGGCTGGCGTACCGATGACAGGTGCAGCTTCACGGCCCCCAGATTGCTGTCGGCCTCCAGCCGGACGGGTACGGGAGGGCCCCCTTCCACGGCGGGGGCGATGAAAAGCGTCACGGGCGTGTCACGCCGGTTGTCCCCGCCGCGCTCCCGGCGGGGCCGGTTCTCCTTCCAGCGGCCGGCCAGCGGTTCGTAACGGGCGGTGCATTCCGTGGCCGGCCCGGCATAGACGGACAGGCTGCTGGCTTCCAGCACCGTCTGCCCGCGTGTGGCGAAGATCAGGTTGTAGCGCTGACGCCCGTCATAGACGGGGACGGTCAAATCACAGTCGCCCGTCCGTGCCACCCGGTCCAGCACGGCCACGATGGCGCTGACGGGGTCCACCGTCCCTTGCCGCAAGGCGGCGGGCACCGGCTCCCGGTCCTTCTCCGGCGCCGGATCGGCCAATGTCAGGGTGGGGGTGCCGTCCGGGGTATAGTCCATCGTGGTCAGCCTCGGCTCGTCCCGCCAGCTGCCATGTGCCGTGAACTGGTGGGGGCGGGGCAGGGGGGCCGCCAGGTCGCCGCGGGCCCGAACATCGGTCTTCCATCTGGCGATGCGCCCCAGGATACCCTCCGTCTGCATCGACAGGCCGGCATGGTAGCCGTCATCATCCATGTCCATGTGTGCGCTGGCATCCAGCACATGCAATCCCCCGACATGCACGGAATAGACGAGCATCAGGCCGCCGGGTTCGGCCACCTCCTGCGCGGTCGCGCCGCTGGTCAGCATCAACAGGGCGGCGGCGGCCAGTGCGGGGCGGGCGGCGGCGGGGGTCGGCATATCGGTTCGGCCTTCCAATGATGGGGGCGGCGATGGTTTCAAGATGGATCACGGCAGGGCCGGCTGCAAGGTGCCGCGGCCGGGTTCCCGCGGGCGGGCGGTGAAGAAAATCGGCACCGGCCCGAATTTTCCCTTTGACAGGTCCGGTACACCCCCTTTATAAGCCCGCTCCACCGACGACGGATGGGCGCGTAGCTCAGCGGGAGAGCATCGCCTTCACACGGCGGGGGTCGCAGGTTCAATCCCTGCCGCGCCCACCATCCTCTCGGTTCCTGAAAAGCCGCTGGCCCCCGTGCCCGCGGCTTTTTCGCTTTTCGGGCTTTCCCGTCTTCATGGCTGGGGGGCGGGCCGGCGCATCTGCTGCAACTGTTCGGCGGTTTGCCGCGACCGCCACAGCCAGGGCGGCTCCACCCGTCCGGCCCACAGGCCCCGCCGGTAGGAGATGGCCCGCGCCTCCACCGAGATATAGGCTGGTGACAGGGCGCGATAAGCCAGGGCATAGCCGCGCTGGACCATGGCGAAGGCCAGGTCGTCCCCGTTCTCTGCCCGGCAGATGGCGAATTTGGGTCCCGTATGCGGTGACTTGCCATGGGGCGTGCATTCGATCTCCCGGTCGTTGATCAGGCGGCGCAGCACCTCCTTCGACAGGGAGAAGCAATCATATTCCCGGCCCTTCACATTGACGCAGGTCTGGCCCTTGTCCGGTGCGTCGATGCCGTACAGCCTGAATTCCTGGCCCTTGACACTGACCAGATCGCCTTCCAGCGCCGTGCCGATGCCCCGCGTCGGGGCATCGGCCTTGTCCTGTGCCGCTGCGGGCAGCATGGCCAGCAGCAGGGCGGCCAGCAGGGTTCCTGCGGCCGCCCTCACAGCAGGACCCCGCCCGCAGCGGCCGGGCGTTGCACCGGTTCCAGCAGTTCCGGACCGTCATTGCGCACGGCATTGACCAGCGGTGTGGCGGGCCGCAGCAGCAGGCTGCCATTGGCCGGGGTCCGCATCAGGCCGTGGCGGGATATCTCCGGCGTGGCCGGGTCCAGCCAGCGGTGAATGGCCTGCTCGTCGGCCAGCACCACCGGCGTGCGTTCATGCACGCGCGCCATTTCATCGTTGGCGGCGGTCGTCAGGATGCAGCAGGTGAAAAGCGGTGCCTCCCCGCCGCGCCAGATGTCCCACAATGCCGCGAAGGCCATGGGTCGGCCATCGGCACGGGATACGAACCAGGGCTGTTTGCGATCGCCCTGCTGGGGCCATTCATAGAAGCCGTCGGCGGGGATCACGGCGCGGCGGTGCCGCCAGGCCTCGCGGAAGGACGGCTTCTCGGCCGCCGTCTCGCTGCGCGCATTGATCATGCGGGCGGCCCCCGTGGCATCATCGGCCCAGCCTGGCACTAGGCCCCAGCGCATCGCGGTGGCCGATCGCACCCCCGCCCGGTCCAGTCCGATCACCCCGATTTCCGCCGTGGGAGCGATGTTATAGCGGGGAGCCAGCAGTCGGGCCGGCAGGTCGGCACGCAGCCGCGCATCGAATGCCTGGGCCAGATCCTTCAGGTTCTTCTGCACGAAACGCCCGCACATGCCACCGCTCCCAACCTCGCTTCAGAGGCAGTTTACAGCAAGCGGCCGGACGCGGCAGGCGTTTCCATGCAAAAACGTGTGAGAAATGTCACAGGCAGGGAAATGGAACCGGCTGTAGACTCCATCGTTGAAGGGAAGGGGCATCATGCGAACAGGGCCGGGAAACCGATGCCGGCGGGAGGTAGCATTGTCTTTTCCATCGGGAGTTCTGCTGACGGCGGCCGAGAGGGCCGCCCTTCTGGGCCTTGACGAACCACGCGACCGGGAACGTCGCCTGTGGGGCGATGCCGGTACGTCCCTGCGCCCCGTGCGGCGGGAAAAGACCAATGTCACGGTGCGGCTGGACGCCGACCTGATCGAATGGTTCAAGCGCAATGGCGGGGATGCCAGGAGCTGGCAGGCCCGGATGAATGCTGTGCTGCGCGACCATGTCGACAGTCAGGATGACGGCGAGTAGCCGGCCCCGCTTAAAACAACCTGTTGCCCCGCACGTTCCATGGCCTATGATCGCGCTCCCTTTGCGTCGCGTCAGTCCCAGGAGAACGCGCCCATGACCAGGTTCGGTATCGGACAGCCTGTTTCCCGTACCGAGGATGCGCGTCTGCTGCGTGGGGCCGGGCGCTATACCGATGACGTGCGGGTGGAAGGGCAGCTTGCCGCTTATGTGCTGCGCAGCCCGCATGCCCACGCCGCACTGCATGGAATCGACGCTGCCGACGCGCTGGCAATGCCGGGCGTGCGGGCCATCATCACGGCCACGGATCTGGCACAGGCCGGCATCCGGCCCATCCCCTGCGTCGCATCGCTGAAGGTACGTCCCGGTACAAGGCTGGCCATGCAGCACCGGCCCGTGCTGGCGGATGGCTTCGTCCGCCATGTGGGGGAGCCGGTGGCCTTCATCGTGGCCGACGACCTGAACGCCGCCATGGATGCGGCGGAAGCCGTGATGGTTGATTACGAACCGTTGGACGCCGTGGCCGATGCGGCCGCCGCCCTGGGCAGTGCCGCACAGGTGCATGGTGGCGTGGCCGGCAATCTCTGCTTTGACTGGGAGAAGGGCGATGCGGCAGCGGCCGATGCGGCCTTTGCCGCGGCTGCCCGCATCGTGCGGCTGGATCTGATCAACAACCGGCTGTCCGCCAACCCGATGGAAGGGCGGGCCTGTCTGGCCCGGCATGACGGGACGACGGGTCGCACACGCCTGACATTGGGCAGCCAGGGCGTGCATGACATGCGCGGCCTGCTGGCCGCCGCCTTTGCCGAGCCGAAGGAGAATTTCCACGTCGTGACCCCCGATGTGGGCGGCGGCTTCGGCATGAAGCTGTTCTGCTATCCCGAATATGTGCTGGCCTGTTTCGCATCGCGGCGGCTGGGCCTGCCCGTGGCCTGGACCAGCAGCCGGTCCGAAGCGTTCCTGTCCGACGACCATGGCCGCGACAATATCACCCGTGCCGAACTGGCCCTGGACGCGGAAGGGCGCATCCTGGGCCTGCGGGCCGACATCATCGCCAACATGGGCGCCTACCTTTCCAACTTCGCCACTTATATCCAGACCGAGGGGCAGACCCGGATGCTGTCCGGCGTCTATCGCATACCGGCCATATACGCCCGTGTCAGGGGGGTGTTCACCCACACCCAGCCCGTGGACGCCTATCGCGGGGCCGGCCGGCCGGAGGCGGCCTATCTGGTCGAGCGGCTGATCGACAAGGCGGCGCGGGAGATCGGCGACGATCCCGCGGAATTCCGCCGCCGCAACATGATCCCGGCATCGGCCATGCCCTATGCCACCGGTCTGGACCATGTCTATGACAGCGGGGATTTCGCCGGCACGCTGGATGCCGCCCTGCTGCGCGCCGACCGCGACGGCTTCCCGGTCCGGCGGGCCCAGGCCCTGGCCGGGGGACGCCTGCTGGGCCTGGGCATCGCCACCTATATCGAAGCCTGTTCCGGCGGTGCGCCGGAACAGGCCGAATTGCTGATCGGCCCGGACGGGTCGGTCCGGCTGCTGATCGGCACGCAGTCGAACGGCCAGGGGCATGAGACAGCCTATAGCCAGGTCATCGCCGAAATGCTGGGTATCGCGCCCGAACAGGTCACCGTGGTGCAGGGTGACAGCGACGTGATCAGCTTCGGCTATGGCACGGGCGGGTCGCGCAGCGTGCCGGTGGGTGGGGTGGCCGTGCGGGACGGCGCGCTTTGCGTCATCAAGCTGGCCACGCCCATCGCGGCCCGCCTGCTGGAAGCGCCGGAGGAGGAGGTGCGGTTCGAGGTGACGGGGGAGGGGGGCGGCTTTGCCGTCGCCGGAACCAACCGCTTCGCCTCCTTCCGCGAGGTGGCCGCCGCCGCCCCGGCCGATGCCGACGGCCTGGCCTTCCGGGCCAAGGCCCGCTGGGCACCGCCGGCCCAAACCTTTCCCAACGGCACCCATGTCGTGGAAATCTCGGTGGAGATCGAAACGGGCGTGCCGCGCATCGAGCGTTACACCGTCGTCGATGATTTCGGTACGGTCATGAACCCGCTGCTGCTGGAGGGTCAGGTGCATGGCGGCATCGCCCAGGGGGCGGGCCAAGCGCTGCTGGAACTGATCCGGTTCGATCCCGACAGCGGCCAGTTGCTGACGGGGTCCTTCATGGATTACGCCATGCCGCGGGCCGATCTTCTGCCCATGATCGATTTCGCGCTGCGGCCTGTTCCCTGCGCCACCAACGCGCTGGGCATGAAGGGCGCCGGCGAGGCGGGGGCCATCGGTGCCTGCCCGGCCATCATCAACGCCCTGGTCGACGCGCTGTCCGGCCATGGTGTCACCCATATCGACATGCCGGCCACGGCGGAGACGCTGTGGCGGTTGATCAACCAATCCGGGGCCGCCCGCGCGGCGTGAAGAACCCATGACGACGACAGAAGAACGGGCTGGCCTGCTGCCGGCCGTGCGTGCGGCCGCTGAACAGGCTTCCCGCGCCATCCTGCGCCATTACGCCGCCGGAGCCGCCGCCACGGCCAAGGCTGACGGCAGCCCCGTGACCGCGGCCGACAACGAGGCCGACGCCATCATCCTGGCCGCCCTGCGCGCCCTGACCCCTGATATCCCCGTCGTGACGGAGGAGGAGGTGGCGGCCGGCCGCATTCCCGACATCAGCGGCGGCACCTTCTGGCTGGTTGATCCGCTGGACGGAACCAAGGAGTTCATCAAGCGCAATGGCGAGTTCACGGTGAACATCGCCCTGATCGAGGGCGGGGAGCCCGTACTGGGCGTTGTCATGCTGCCTGTGGACGGGACGGTCTATGCCGCAGCCGGCCCCGGCACGGCGGTGCGCGGCCAGCCCGGGCAGCCGGACGCGCCCATCGCCGTGCGCGCCGTGCCAGCCCGGGGCCTGACGGTTCTGACATCGCGCAGCCATGCCGACAAT
Organism: Niveispirillum fermenti; assembly: GCF_048066175.1. GTDB lineage: Bacteria > Pseudomonadota > Alphaproteobacteria > Azospirillales > Azospirillaceae > Niveispirillum > Niveispirillum fermenti. Next base: position 264,850 of record NZ_JBLTXA010000004.1, read on the forward strand.
GCGGCGGTGGAGGCGTTCCTGACCGGCCGGCGCGTGGCGGAAAGGGTGGCGGCCGGCAGCTCGCTGAAATTCTGCCGCGTGGCGGAAGGCGTGGGCGATGTCTATCCCCGCCTGGGCCCCACCTGCGAATGGGACATCGCGGCCGGTCATGCCGTGCTGCTGGGCGCGGGCGGCAGCCTGACGCTGCTGGACGGCGAAGCCTTCCCCTATGGCAAGGCACCCACCTTCCTGAACCCCCATTTCGTGGCCTGGGGCGGGGCGTGAAATCCGGGGTCATGGACAGATGACCCTTGTTGGTGGCCCGCGCCCGCGTCGGCGCACCAGCCACCCGGCACGGGACGGATTGGCAGGTCCCCACCCGTCCTGCCGGCCCCGCAACCCGGCCCCGCCCTTGCGGCCATCCCTGATCCGATCCCATATGCACGGCGACAGCCACCAACCTTGAGGAACATTTCCGCCATGGCCCAGTATGATTTCGACCTGTTCACCATTGGGGCCGGTTCAGGCGGGGTGCGAGCATCGCGCATCGCGGCGGGTCACGGTGCGCGGGTGGCGGTGGCGGAGGAGCGGTATTTCGGCGGGACCTGCGTCAATGTCGGCTGCGTGCCGAAGAAACTGCTGGTGTATGGCGCGGAATATGGCCAGGCGCTGGAAGATGCGGCCGGATTCGGCTGGCGGGTCGGCAAGCCCATCCATGACTGGCAAGCCCTGATCGCCGCCAAGGATAAGGAGATCGCCCGGCTGAACGGCATCTATCGCCACCTGTTGCAGGGGGCCGGTGTGACGATCTTCGAAGGACGGGCCACCATTGTCGGCCCCCACACGGTGGAGGTGGACGGCCGGCGCGTGACGGCGGAACGCATCCTGATTGCCACGGGTGGCTGGCCGGAGCTGCCGGACCAGCCGGGGGCGAAGGAATATGGCATCACCTCCAACGAGGTGTTCTATCTGAAGGAGTTTCCGCGCCGCGTCGTCGTGGCCGGCGGCGGTTATATCGCCCTGGAATTCGCCAGCCTGTTCAATGGCCTGGGTGCCAAGGTCACGCAGCTTTACCGCGGCAGCCAGATCCTGCGCGGTTTCGACAAGGATGTGCGCGACTTCACGGCGGACGAAATGCGCAAGGCCGGCATCGACCTGCGCACCCACGCCATCATCGACCGGATCGAGAAGGTGGAAGGCGGGCTGATCGCGCATCTGTCCGATGGCACGCCGCTGGAATGCGATGCCGTGGTCTATGCCATCGGCCGCAAGCCGATGAGCCAGGGGCTGGGGCTGGAGGCGCTGGGCGTGGAGATGGACGGTGGCGGGGCCATCAAGGTCGATGACCAGTACCAGACCTCCGTTCCCGGCATCTATGCCCTGGGTGACGTCACCAACCGCGTGAACCTGACCCCCGTGGCCCTGGCCGAAGGGCATGTGCTGGCCGACCGCCTCTATGGCGACCGGCAGCGCGATGTGAATTATGACAATATCCCCACGGCCGTCTTCTCCCTGCCCCCCGTTGCCAGCGTCGGCATCACGGAGGAAAAGGCCCGCGACAGCCTGCCCGGCGGGGTCGATGTCTACCGGTCCAATTTCAAGCCCATGCGCCATCAGCTTTCGGGCCGTGACCAGCGTACCTTCATGAAGCTGGTGGTCGACCGTGCCTCGCAGAAGGTCGTGGGCTGCCACATGGTCGGGGCCGATACGCCGGAGATGATCCAGGGTGTGGCAGTGGCCATGAATGCCGGCGCCACCAAGCAGGATTTCGACAATACAATCGGCCTGCACCCCACGGCGGCGGAGGAGTTCGTCACCATGCGCACGAAGTCGCCCGACCCGACCTGAGCGCGCGTGCCGGCTATTTCCCCAGGCCCACGTCGCGATGCAGGTGCGGCGGGATGCCGGTGCGGTAGCTTTCACCGGCCAGCAGCTCCGTCAGCACCAGGTGCAACTGACCGGCCAGCCCGGCCAGGGCCGTTGCCCGCCGGGAAGGCGGCACGGTGCAGGCAAGGGAGGGGGTCTGGAGCGGCGATGCCGCCCCATGGGCCAAATCCAGCTTTTGCATTATCGCTATTCCTTATCCGGACCGCGGCGGATGCACGGGTCGCTGTCACACCCCGAATTTCGCTGAAACCAGCCTGGACGACAAACGAGTAATCCGGATAGGATGCAAAAGCTGTTTTTGTGCATGGGGGGATGATGGACAAGCGGCTGCCACCCTTGAACGCGCTGCGGGCCTTTGAAGCGGCCGCGCGGCACCTGTCCTTCACCCGTGCCGCCGATGAACTGGCCGTGACCCAGGCCGCCGTCAGCTATCAGATACGGCAGTTGGAGGAGCATATCGGCCGGGATCTGTTCCGGCGCCTGACCCGCCGGCTGGAGCTGACCGCCGCCGGGGTGGAGCTGCAGGGGGCGGTGCAGGATGCCTTCGACCGCATCCGCTCCACGATGTACAAGCTGACCGACGCGGCGGAGGACAAGGTGCTGACCGTCACCACCCTGTCCACCTTCGCCTCGCACTGGCTGGTGCCGCGGCTGGGTCATTTCCAGTTGCGTCACCCGGATCTGGCCGTGCGGCTGGACAGTTCGGTGGCGCTGGGTGATCTGGACGGGCGGTTCGACATCGCCATCCGTGCCGGCAAGGGGCAATGGCCCGGTACGCGGGCCGAACGGTTGATCGACTATACACTGACACCGGTGCTGAGCCCCGTCCTGGCCGAGCGGGCGGGCGGCATCCGCCATCCGTCCGATCTGGCCGGCCTGCCGTTGCTGGATTACGATCAGGTGGACGATGTCCGCTATTGGCACGGCTGGTTCGCCCTGGCCGGCGTGGCGGTCGACAGGCTGCGCGGCGGCCCGCAATATGATGTGCAGTCCATCACGGGCCAGGCCGCTGTCATGGGCCAGGGCGTGGCGCTGGTCTGCCCGGCCTTCTTCGCAGCGGATATCGTGTCCGGCCGGCTGGTCCAGCCTTTCCCCGACCTGATCTTGTCGACCGAACGGTCCTACTGGCTGGTCAGCAGCCAGCGGCGGGCGGAAGAACCGAAGATCAAGGCCTTCCGCGACTGGATATTGTCGGAGGTGGCGGCCTGCACGGGCCAGTGCGGGGCGCTGGGCGGTGTTCTCAATATCGGCCTGACGGGTCCACGCCTCTCGGCCTGATGCCGGTCCCGCGCCGGTTCCCATGGGGCCGGTGAAAAGGAAAGGGCCGGGACGTTGCCGCCCCGGCCCCCTTATACTATTTTGCGGTGACCAGAACCTATAGGTTCTGGTCACCACCCTCAATTGCCCGCGCCAACATTCGTTGGCGCGGGCGACGCCGCACGAGCGGTGCTGTGGCAGTCGCCGCCGGACCAACTTGCGATGAGTTCTACTCATCGCAAGTTGGTATACCGGTCCTGCTGACCGGATGCCTCCGGCGATCAGATATGGATCGGGCGGCCATCGACCGCCAGGGCCGCTTCCTTGATGGCTTCCGTCAGGGTGGGGTGGGCGTGGCTGGTGCGGGCCACATCCTCGGCAGAGGCGCCGAACTCGATGGCCAGGCCCAGTTCCTCGATCATTTCCCCGGCCGAGGCGCCGATGATATGGGCACCCAGGATGCGGTCGGTCTTGGCGTCGGCCAGGATCTTCACGAAACCATCGGTGGCGTTCATGGAACGGGCACGGCCATTGGCCATGAACGGGAACTTGCCGGCCTTGTAGGCCACACCCTCGGCCTTCAACTGCTCCTCCGTCTTGCCGACGGCGGCGACTTCGGGCCATGTGTAGACGACGCCGGGGATGGCGTCATAGTTGATATGGCCCGACTGGCCGGCCATCACCTCGGCGGCGACGACACCTTCCTCCTCGGCCTTGTGGGCCAGCATGGCACCGGCAACCACGTCGCCGATGGCCCAGATGCCGGGCACGTTGGTGCGGAAATGATGGTCGGTCTTGATGCGGCGGCGATCATCCAGTTCGACGCCGACGGCTTCCAGGCCAAGACCCTGGGTATAGGGGCGGCGGCCGATGGCGACCAGCACGATATCGGCTTCCACTGTTTCGGCCTCGCCGCCCTTGGCGGGCTCCAGCGTCAGCTTCACGGTCTCTCCCCCGGTCACGGCGCCGGTGACCTTGGTGGAGGTCTTGAAGGACATGCCCTGCTTGGCCAGGATGCGCTGCATCTGCTTGGACACCTCGCCGTCCATGGTCGGCAGGATGCGGTCCAGGAACTCCACGACCGTCACGTTCGCGCCCAGCCGCTGCCAGACCGACCCCAGCTCCAGGCCGATGACGCCGCCGCCGATGACCACCATGCGCGCCGGCACGGCGTCCAGCGCGATGGCGCCGTCGGAAGAGACGATGCGCTTCTCATCGATGGTGACGCCCGGCAGGGGGGCAACGTCGGAACCCGTGGCGATCAGGATGTTCCGGGCCGTCACGTCCTCGGTCGATCCATCATCCTTGGTGACGGTGACCATTCCGGGGGCCTTGATGGAGCCCAGGCCCGTGTAACGGGTGATCTTGTTCTTCTTGAACAGGAAATCCACGCCCGTGACGTTCGACTTCACCACATCGTCCTTGTGCTTCATGACGCCGGGCAGGTCCAGTTCCACGCCCGACACCTTCACGCCGAAGGCCCCCAGATGGTGCCTGGCCTCGCTGTACTTTTCCGACGCGACCAGCAGGGCCTTGGACGGAATGCAGCCGACATTCAGGCAGGTGCCGCCCAGCGTCTTGCGCTTTTCCACGCAGGCCACGCGCATGCCCAACTGGGCGGCGCGAATGGCGGCGACGTAACCGCCGGGACCGGCACCGATGACGACGAGGTCGAACTGCGTATCAGCCATGGGAATGACCATCCGTTTCTTGTGACGACCCCGTCCAGGGTCCTGGTTCATATCGCTGGAATTTATGGCAATCCCTTCGCCCCCTGTCCAACGCCCGACCCTGGGACCAGATGCCGCCCCCGCACATGGCTGGATCGGAAAGGCTGTTGCAAAGGCAATTTACCGCAATTTTAAGACAGTTTTCGGGTAACAACCGACCAAAGGATAGCTACCTTTGTACGAGAAAGGGTGACACCATACCGACATAAACCAGAATGCCTGGTTCCACCGTCGCGGGGACCGAAAACATGGCGCAAGGGTTGGGAGGAAACATGGATCACCTTTCCGGGTGGCGGGAAACCGCCACGACGACGACGCGTACCCGCAACGCCATTGCCGAACTGGCGCAGGAGGTGGGGACGCTGGGGGTTTCCATCGCCGATGTCGCGGGCCATGTCGGTGATGTGTCGGGCCGCATCGCCCGCCAGGCCGCCATTTTCGAGGAATTGCGCCGTCAGGCCGGCGACATGGCGGCCGGCAATGCGCGGGTGACGGAGGCCGCGTCCGCCGCCCGTTCCGTCGCCGGCCGGGCCCGCCAGGAAGTCGCCGACAGCCGGGCGCAGGTGGATCATGCCCTGGCCGATATCCGCGCGCTGGCAGAGGATGTCAGCGGCATCGAACGGCAACTGGCGGGTTTGACCGATGCGCTGGCGCGGGTCGGCCGCGTGGCGGCGGAGATCAATACCATCGCCAAGCAAACCAACCTGCTGGCACTGAACGCCACGATCGAGGCGGCCCGGGCCGGTGATGCCGGTCGTGGCTTCGCCGTTGTCGCGACGGAAGTGAAGGCGCTGGCCAACAAGACGGCGGAGGCGACGCAGGAGATCGACGCCACCATGCGCGACCTGGGCGAGCAGGTGAAGGCCCTGTCGGCGCGCGGTGCCGCCGGTGCCGCCAAGGCCACGGCCGTGCGCAACGATACGACCCGTATCGGCGAGGTGATGCAGCGTCTGGCCCAGGCCATGACGGAGGTGGATGACCAGCAGGCCCATATCGATGGGGCCGCGCGCGCCATCAGCACATCCATCACGGCGGTGGATGGCCGCATCGGCGGGCTGGCCGGGGACGTGAAGGACAGTTCGGGCAGCCTGAAGGTGGCCGGCGACCGGCTGAACAGCCTGCTGGAACTGAGCGAGCGGCTGATCGGCCATTCCGCTGAACTGGATGTGGAAACGGTCGACACCCCCTATATCCGCACGGTGCGGGAGGTGGCGACGCGGATCGCGGCTGCATTCGAGCGGGCCGTGGCGGACGGAACGCTCAGCATCGGCGATCTTTTCGACACCGATTACCGGTCGGTGCCGGGTACCGACCCGGAGCAGCATGTCACCCGCTTCACCAGTCTGACGGACCGGCTGCTGCCCGACATCCAGGAACCGGCGCTGTTGCTGTCGGACAAGGTCGTGTTCTGCGCGGCCGTGGACCGCAACGGTTATCTGCCCACCCATAACCGGAAATTCAGCCAGCCGCAGCGGCCGGGTGATGTGGCCTGGAACACGGCCAATTGCCGCAATCGCCGCATCTTCGACGACCGGGTGGGGCTGGCCGCCGGGCGCAACACCAAGCCCTTCCTGCTCCAGGCCTACCGGCGCGACATGGGGAACGGCACCTACGCCCTGATGAAGGACTGTTCGGCCCCCATTCTGGTCGCGGGCCGGCATTGGGGGGCGGTGCGGCTGGCCTACAAGGTGTGAGGCATGGGGCCGTCCCGCCCTGCGTGCGACGGACCCCGGCCGCTACCGGCGGCCACTGCCGCCGCGCGGCACGTGCCGCGTGAAGCACAGGCGGCGGATGTCGCGCCGACGCTTGAGGAACACGAAAAGCAAGAGGATGTTCCGGTCACCGGAAACACGCTCTAAGCAGGTTCCTCCAGATCGGGCCACACATGGCCCGGCCTGGAGGAACCCGCCGACTCCATGGTTTGCAGATTTTCCGAGCCCGCCCATCTGTGGGCGGCGTTCGGAAAATCTGCTTAGTAAACGCCGCCGGTGCCGGTGCCGATGGCCGGTTGTGGTGCCGTGGCGGCCGGCTGTCCGGGACCGCCCTGGACAAAGCCGGCCCCGGTATCGCCGCCATCCAGCACGCCTTCGGTGCCCCGGGGCTCCGTCCCCGGGATGAAGCCTTCCCAGATGGCGTTTCGGGTGCCGGGTGCTGCACGCCGCCCCGTTTCCGGATCGACCCGCACAAGCTGCAGCCCCGGCGGCACGCGGAAGGGCGTGGCCGGGGCATCCTTCAGGGCCGCTGTCATGAAATCCTTCACGATGGGCACGGCGATGCTTGATCCGGTTTCATGGCTGCCCATGGAACGCGGCTGGTCGTAGCCGACGAAGACGCCCACGGCCAGGTCCGGGGAAAAGCCGACGAACCATGCGTCCATGGAGTCGTTGGTGGTGCCGGTCTTGCCGGCCAGCGGTTTTCCGATCTCGCGCAGGCGCACACCGGTGCCGCGCTGCACCACACCTTCCAGCATGGACACGACCTGATAAACCGTGCGCGGATCGGCGATCTGCTCGCGTGTATCGGCGATCTTCGGCACGATGCCGGGGTCGGCCGGCGGGGCCATGCCGTCCGGCGCCGTCTGGCACCCGGGGCAGTCGCGCATGTCGTGGCGATAGACGGTCTTGCCGGCCTTGTCCTGCACGCGGTCGATGAAGCTGGGTTCGATCCTGCGGCCGCCATTGACCAGCATGGAATAGGCCGCCGTCAGGCGCAGCACGGTGGTTTCACCCGCGCCCAGCGCCATGGAGAGGGTGGGTTGCAGATTGTCGTTGATGCCGAACCGGCGGGCGACATCGACGACCGGTTCCATCCCGATATACTGGGCCAGCCGCACGGTCATGACATTGCGCGACTTCTCGATGCCGACGCGCAGCGGCGTCGGGCCGTAATAGCGGTCGGAGAAGTTGGACGGCTTCCATTTGCCCAGGCCCGCGCCCTGGTCGAGCGCGAACGGTGCGTCCAGCACCAGCGTGCTGGGCGTGAAACCCTCGTCCAGCGCCGCCAGATAGACGAAGGGCTTGAAGGCGGAGCCGGGCTGGCGATAAGCCTGCGTGGCGCGGTTGAACACGCTGATGCGTGAACTGAAGCCGCCCGACATGGCCAGCACCCGGCCCGTATGCGGGTCCATGGCGACCAGCGCGCCCTGAACCTCCGGGATCTGGCGCAGGGCCAGCGTATGCGCCTTCTCGTCCAGCGGCTCCACCAGCACGACCTCGCCCACGGCCAGGGCATCGGCCGCCTTCTGGATGGTGGGGCCTACGAACTTGCCGTCCTGGACCTTGCGTGCCCATTTCAGTTCGGCCAGCGGGATCCTGCCGCGGCTGCCATCGGCCAGCCCGACCTCCACCTGGTCGGCATCGGCGGCCAGGACGATTGCGAGATCCCATTCCTCGCCGCCGGGCGGGGTGCGCAGGTCTTCCAGCTTCTCCGGCCAGTTCTCCAGATTGTCGAGGCGGGTGACGGGACCGCGCCAGCCGTCACGCCGGTCATAGGCCATCAGCCCGTCGCGCAGGGCCGTGGACGCGGCGGCCTGGATGTCCGGGTCCAGTGTGGTGCGCACCGACAGGCCGCCGGCATAGAGCGTCTGTTCCCCGTAGAGCTTGGCCAGCTCGCGGCGGACCTCTTCCACGAAATAATCGGCGCGGATGTTGCTGTCGCCCGACCGGTCGGCGAAGACAAGCGGTTCGGCCCGGGCGGCCTCCGCCTCCTCCCGCGTGATGTAGCGGTCATCCTCCATGCGGCCGATGACATAGTTGCGCCGGGCGATGGCGGCATCGCGGTGGCGCTCCCGGTAATAGCGGTCGGGCGCCTTGGGCAGGCTGGCCAGGAAGGCGGCCTCCGCGATGGTCAGCTCACCCAGCGACTTGTTGAAATAGTTCAGCGCCGCGGCGCCCACACCATAGGCGCGGTTCCCCAGGAAAATCTCGTTCATGTAGATTTCGAGGATCTTGTCCTTGCCCATCGCCTTTTCGATCCGGCCGGCCAGGATGGCTTCCTTGATCTTGCGGACATAGGAGACCTCGTTCGACAGCAGGAAGATGCGGGTCACCTGCTGGGTGATGGTGCTGGCGCCGATAGGGCGGCGGCCCTGGCCGATATTCCTGATATTCTGCAACTGGGCGCGGACGACGGCCAGCCAGTCGACACCGCCATGGCTGTAGAAATTCTGATCCTCGGCAGAGATGAAGGCGTTGCTGACCCGCTTGGGGATGGCCTCGATCGGCACGAAGGCGCGGCGCTCGCTGGCGAATTCCGCCACCAGGCGCCCGTCGCCGGCATGCACGCGCGTGGCGACCGAGGGGTTGTAGTTGGCCAGGGTCGTATGGTCGGGAAGGTCCTTGCCATAATAGATCCAGCCGCCCCCCGCGGTTGCCGCCCCCAGCACCGCAAGCGATACGCCGGCGATCAACAACCCCTTCACAACACGATTCATGGTCCAACCCACCCGAAGCCGGCCGCGCAGCCGGATAAAACAAGGGTGCCGCCCGAGAAGGAGCGGCACCGGCCCCAAGACAATAACAGCAAGCGCAGGATTATGTCGCCCTGATGACCATCAAGGGGCCGCGTTGGCGGAAAGCGAGCCATCCGCCCCGCGCGGGACCATCCCCTTTTACCGCTGGCTGCTGAAATAGCCGTCCACAGCCCGCACCAGCGATCCGGCCAGCCGGCGTCGATGCGCGTCGGTGGCCAGCAGCCGGGCATCCTGCGGATGGCTGAGATAGCCCAGTTCGACCAGAACAGAGGGCACATCGGGTGCTGTCAGGACCGCCAGCCCGGCGGACCGCAGGGGTGACGGCAGGACCGGCACCTGCTTGTCCACATGGCGCACCACCAGACTGGCGAAGTGGCGGGACTGGTTCATCGTGTCGCGTTGGGACAGGCTGATCAGGATATTGGCGATGTCCGACGACTGGACGGACAGATCCATCCCGACGATGGCATCGGCCTGATTCTCCCGCTGGGCCAGCATTTCGGCTTCCCGGTCCGATGCCTTGTCGGACAGGGTATAGACCGACAGCCCGCGAATGTTGCGCGATGCGATGCTGTCGGCATGCAGCGAGATGAACAGGTCGGCCCCCTTGGTCCGGGCGATCGCCACGCGCTGGCGCAGGGGGATGAACAGGTCCTTGTCGCGTGTCAGGGCCACGCGGTAGCGGCCTGTTGCCAGCAACTGCCGGCGCAGCTCCAGCGTCACGGCAAGCACGATGTCCTTCTCATAGGCGCCACCGACCCCGATCGTGCCGGGGTCCTGGCCGCCATGGCCGGCATCCAGGACGATCATGGGCAGTTCCGGCCTGGGCTTTGCCTTGGGTGGCGGGGGTGGCGCCAGGGTGCTGACGCTGGCCGGCGTCAGGGCTGCGGCGCCGGTGCCCGCTGGCGCCGGACCCAGGTCCAGGATGAAGCGCGGCGGCATGCCGTCCCGTGGCGGGATGATCTCCGCCAGTTGTATATGCACGGGGGCCGTGGTCGACAGGACCAGACGCAGCCGGCTGGCAGAGGCGCCCGGTTCCAGGCGCACGTTGCGGACCAGTCCTTTGCCCGGCGGCAGACCGCTGTCGATCGACGCCTCCAGGTCCACGACCACCATCTGGGGCCGGGATGCATCCAGAATGAAATGCGTGTCGCGCGTCAGTTCCAGAACGAAGCGCGTCTTGTCACCGTGATCGCCCATGCGTGCGGCCAGGATGCGCGCAGGGCCGGGGAGGGTGGCCGGCATCGTCGCCGCGACGGCAGCGGTTTGCACAGGCGCCTGGGCCATCGCGACGTTCGCGGCCACCAGCCAGACAAGGCAAAAAAAGGTCATTGCCAGCACCCAGCGGGTCGCTGACGCCAGAAAAGCGGCGATGCCTGTCGGTCCCCCCCGGTTTGGCAAGCGGTCCTGTCCCCATCGTCAGACCGGCATGTTCCGGGCCGGTCAGCATGAAGCTCAATTGATGGGACCAATATAGGGCCGGTAAATCAGGGACTTCAACGGATTTCATCAGAGATCGCTTGAAATGGTGCCCGCCTGCATGCCGGCCGGCCCGGACCGGGGCACGGGAATCGACACGCGACCACCCGAAAGGATCGATTCTTTCGTTGTGGAAAAGGGGGGGGAGTGTTTATGGTGTGAAGCGCGACAAACCGCATCTTGCCAGGGCCCTGAAACGGGCTTCGGCGTCGCGCCTGGGGATTGCTGCCGGTTGTCACGCCGTCTTAGCAGCACCCCGCGCAGGTGACGCCCAAAGGGATCGACCCCAGCTTGGTGCGGTTGCAGTGGAAACCTTGGGGCTGGCCCGTCCGGTTTATTCGGCGCGGGTCCGGCATTGGTGCCGGTCCATCCTGGCTGCTTCCCCTCAATGGGGCAGGCGCTGTTCGATTGTGACCATCCGTGCCCATGCTGTACGCCTCGCACCGTAATGGTGGCAGGGCCCGACCTCCGTCCCGTCGCGCGGAGGGGTGGGGAACCCTTGCCACGGGGATGACATATGGCCAAGCGTATGCTTGTGGACGCCACGCACCCGGAAGAGACCCGGGTCGTCGTGGTCAATGGTAACCGCCTGGAAGAGCTTGATTTCGAGATCGCCTCCAGGAAACAGCTCAAGGGCAATATCTATCTCGCCCGGGTGATCCGGGTCGAACCGTCGCTTCAGGCGGCGTTCGTCGAATATGGCGGGAACCGGCATGGTTTCCTGGCTTTCTCCGAAATCCACCCCGACTATTACCGCATTCCGGTCGCCGACCGGGAGGCACTGCTGCGCGAACAGCAGGAACTGGCGGAGGAGCGGGAGGCCCGCGCCGATCGGGGCGATGATGGCGACGCCGTGGGCGGTGACAGCGCCATCGACGGCGATCTGGCCGACCATGGCGAGGATGCCGGTGCCGTCCCGGCGCCGGAGGAAATCGGTGGTGCCGCGCCTGCGGCCATTGTGACCGATGATATCGGCGGGCCGGTCGTCGTCGACGCGGTGTCGGACGTGGTGGAAGCCGGGGACGCGGAAGGCGTGCCGGCCGGCGAGGAGCCTGACGGCGGCGAAGGCGATGGCGAAACCGCCGGCACGGGCGAGGCCTCGCCCTTCACGCACAGCAACGGTCGGGAAAGCCGTGGTCGTGCGCGCCGCTATCGCCCGGTGGCGGCCCAGGCCGAGGATAATGGCGACAGCGTCGAGGAGGAGGTGGAGGAAAGCCGTCCGCCCCAGCCCCGCCGCCGGCCGATGAAGTCCTACAAGATCCAGGAAGTCATCAAGCGCCGCCAGATCCTGCTGGTGCAGGTGACGAAGGAGGAGCGCGGCAACAAGGGTGCCGCCCTGACTACCTATCTGTCGCTGCCCGGCCGCTATGCCGTGCTGATGCCCAACACGCCGCGTGGCGGCGGCATCAGCCGCAAGATCACCAACCCGGCCGACCGTAAGCGCCTGAAGGAGATGCTGGAGGATTTCGACATTCCGTCAGGCATGTCGGTCATCCTGCGCACCGCCGGCATCGAGCGGTCGAAGCCGGAAATCCGTCGCGATCTTGAATATCTGATGCGCCTGTGGGACAGCATCCGCGAGACGACGCTGCAATCCGTCGCACCGGCGCTGATCTATGAGGAGGCGAACCTCATCAAGCGCACCATCCGCGACCTCTATTCCAGCGACATCGACGAGGTCCATGTCGAGGGCGAGGCCGGATATGGCGTGGCCAAGGACTTCATGCGCATGCTGATGCCCAGCCACGCCAAGAAGATCCAGCTTTATAACGATCCCGGCATTCCGCTGTTCCACCGGTTCCAGGTGGAAGGTGCCATCGAGACGATGTTCAATCCCATCGTCCAGTTGCGGTCGGGCGGCTATATCGTCATCAACCAGACCGAGGCGCTGGTCGCCATCGACGTGAATTCCGGCCGGTCGACCAAGGAACGGAATATCGAAGAAACGGCGCTGCGCACCAATCTGGAGGCCGCCGAGGAGGTGGCCCGCCAGTTGCGCCTGCGCGACCTGGCCGGTCTGGTTGTGGTCGACTTCATCGATATGGAGGACCCGCGCAACAACGCCGCGGTGGAAAAGCGCATCAAGGACGCCATGAAGGCCGACCGTGCGCGCATCCAGTTGGGCCGCATCTCCGCCTTCGGTCTTCTGGAACTGTCGCGCCAGCGCCTGCGCCCCTCCTTGCAGGAGATCAATTTCGAGCGCTGCCCGCACTGCCAGGGCACCGGCATGGTGCGCAGCCAGGAAAGTGCGGCCCTGGCCGTTCTGCGCGCCGTGGAGGAAGAGGGTATCCGCAAGCGTTCGGCGGAGATCACCGTGACCTGCGCGTCGCGCGTGACGCTTTACATCCTGAACCATAAGCGTGAAGCGCTGGCGGATATCGAGCGGCGCCACGGTCTGCGGGTCTATCTGCTGGCCGATGACCATCTGAATGGTCCCGACCACCGCCTGGAACGGCTGCGGGCCCGCACGCCGGCTGATGATGTTGCCGCGGCCGCGCCGGTCAGCGCCGAGCGCGTCATGGCCCAGACCGAACGCGCCATCGAGATGGAGGAGGTAGAGACCGAGGTCGAGCCCGCCGAGATCGAGGCCGAGGAGACCGAGGAAGTCGCGGAGAAGCCGCAGCCCCGTGCCGAGCGGGAGGACCGTGATGGTCGCCGCAACCGCCGCCGCCGTCGTCGTCGGCGGGGTGAGCGTGGCGAGGGTGCGGCATCTGATGGCGCGGATGCCGACAGCGCGAATGGCGATGGCGAGCCGGAGGGCGAGGACGAGACCGGTGTCGATGACACGCAGGCTCCTCCGGTTGCCGCCGACGGCGACAATGTCGAGGCACCGGTCGCCGAGACGGCCGGCGACGTGCCCGCCGCCACTGACGCCGCCGATGATGAGGATGAGGAGGCCCGCAAGAAGCGCCGCCGTGGCAAGCGTGGCGGTCGCCGTCGTGGCCGCCGCGACGAGACGGGGGCAGAGCAGCAGGATGGCGAGGAGGAAGCGGTCGACGCCGAGTCTGCTTCGACACCGGAAGCCGCCGCCGAGCCGGAAGCGGTGCCTGCCGCCGCGGCAACGGTGGAGCCGGTCCCTGTGGTGAGCGAGCCGGTTGTCGAAGCCGCTCCGGTGGAGGCCGCCCCGGTGGCGGAGGCCCCGCCCGAGGAGGCGCCGAAGAAGAAGCGCGCGACGCGCAGCCGCAAGAAGGTTGCCGAGGAAGCGGCGCCGGTGGCCGAGGCTGCTGTGCCGGTAGAGGCGGCAGCGGCTGTCGAACCGGCCCCGGTGGCAGAGGCCCCGCCCGAGGAGGCGCCGAAGAAGAAGCGTGCGACGCGCAGCCGCAAGAAGGTTGCCGAGGAAGCGGCAACCGAAGTCGTCCAGGTCGAGGCCGCGCCGGCCCCGGAGCCGGTCCCGGTTGAGCCGGCGGCCGCTGACGCCCCTGCCGAGGAGGCGCCGAAGAAGAAGCGCGCGACGCGCAGCCGCAAGAAGGTTGCCGAGGACGTGGCGCCGTTGGCCGAGGTCGCTGCGCCGGTGGAAGCCACACCGTTGGCCGAACCGGCCCCGGTGGAAGCCGCCCCCGAAGCGGTGGAACCCGTTGTGGAGGTGCCGGCCGAGCCCGAAGCCAAGCCGCGGCGCGGCTGGTGGAGCCGCAAGTCCTGAGGCTTGTTGCGATAACGGAACGAACGGGGGAGGTGGTTTTCCACCTCCCCCGTTTTCGTTGTGGTGCCGGAATGACGGGTCCGTTGGGGCCGGGGCGGCGATCCGTCGCTTTCCCTGCCGTCGCGAATGCGCTAAGCAACCGCGCGAGTTCCTGCCGAGAGATATTGTCATGACCGGTTCGACCCTTTCCCCCACAGCCCGCCTGACGGGCCGCGTCGCCCTGGTGACGGGTGCGTCGCGCGGCATTGGCGCCGCCGTGGCCGAGCAACTGGCGTGCGAAGGTGCCCATGTCGTACTGATCGCCCGCACGCTTGGCGCGCTGGAGGAACTGGACGATCGGATCAAGGCGCTGGGCGGTGCCGCGACCCTGATCCCGCAGGACCTGATGGAAGGGGCCAAGCTGGACAGTCTGGGGCCGGCCCTTTACGAGCGGTTCGGCCGGCTGGACATTTTCGTGCATGCCGCCGCCCAGTTGGGCACCCTGGGACCCATCGCCCATTCCGATCCCCGTGACTGGGACCGGGTGATGGGGGTTGGTGTGGCGGCCGGCATGCGGCTGATTCGCACCACCGATCCGCTGTTGCGCCGGTCCGATGCCGGTCGCGCGCTTCTGCTGACCGACCGCGTCGGGCGCGAGGCGACGGCCTACTGGTCGGCCTATGCCGCCGCCAAGGCCGCCATCGACATGATGGGCCGCACCTGGGCCGCCGAAACGCTGAACACCAGCTTGCGTGTCAACCTGATCGATCCCGGTCCCGTCGCCACGTCGTTGCGGGCGAAGGCGTTTCCCGGCGAACAGCCGGAAAGCCTGCGCACCCCGGCGGACGTGGCGCGCGCCATCGTTGAATTCACGGTGCCCGCCTGCGCCCTGCATGGGGAACTGATCGATCTTTCGCCGGCGTGACCCGCGTCACAGCGATGGCCGGGGCGGGGATATAGGCTCTTCCCATGCTGATCATTCCCCGTTCGGCATGCCCGTCGGGTTCCATCCCTTCCCCTCGGGCTGACGCCCCCGCCTTCAACCCGCCGCCCCGCCCGGGCTGGCGGGTTTCTTTTTTGTCTCGGGGCGCCGGGCCGGTCTTTGCCGGCACCGGTCCCTATCGCCGGGCACGGGGGTGTGCATCCTCGTACACGGCCAGGAGCTTCTCGGTATCGATATCCGTGTAGCGCTGGGTGGTCGACAGGCTGGCATGGCCCAGCAGGTCCTGGATGGCCCGCAGGTCGGCGCCGCTGCCCAGCAGATGGGTGGCAAAGCTGTGGCGCAGCGCGTGCGGTGTGGCGCTGTCGGGCAGGCCCATCTGGGCGCGCAGCATCTGCATCTGCCGGCGGGCGACGGATGGGTTCAGCCGGTCGCCACGACTGCCGCGGAACAGGGGGGCATCGCTGCCCGTGACCGGCCAGGGGCAGGCCTGGCGATAGGCTTCCAGCGCGGCATGGACGGCCGGAAGCACAGGGACCTGCCGTTCCTTGGACCCCTTGCCCAGCACGCGCACCGTGGTGGCACCCGATGGCAGGTCGCCCTGGTTCAGGGCCAGCGCCTCGCCGATGCGCAGGCCGCAGCCGTAAAGCAGTGTGAACAGCGCCTGGTCGCGCAGGCCGATCCAGGGCGCATCAGGCAGGCTGGCCGCTTCTTCCAGCAGGGCGGCGGCATCGGGAGCCGTCAGCGGGCGGGGCAGGGGGCGCTTCACCCGTGGGCTGTTCAGCGCGCCGATGGCCGGGTTGTGCAGAACCCCGCCACGGTCAAGCCAGCGATAGAGGTTGCGCACGCCCGCGATGCTGCGGGCCCTGGTCGCCGCGCCGGCCCCGTCCCCGGCGCGGGCCGACAACCAGGCGCGGAAATCGGACAAGGTCAGGGCCGCCAGTTCGTTCAACCCCGGCGCGCGGCCGCGATGACCGGCGATGAAGGACAGGAACCCGGAGAGGTCGTTATTGTAGGCCCGGATGGTGGCCCGGCTGACCCCCTTTTCCGCAACCAGCCAGCGCTGCCAGCGTTCAATGGCGTCGGCCAGGTCCGGCTGTGCCGCGAAACCCAGGCTGGCCGTCACCATGCCGGATCCAGATAGGCGGCGATGACCCGTTCCACCACACCCGACAGGAACAGCAGCAGGTCGGTCGCCTGACCCGGCTGGAACAGATCTGGATCGGCGGAACCGAAGGCCAGCAGGGCCGGCGTCCCGTCCACCCCTTCCGGTGCGCCCTCCACGGCCAGGCGCAGGCGGACCAGCGCCTGGCTGCGGATCAGCCCCGCCTGATGGCCCCAGACCTCAACCGATCCCAGGATGTCGGATTGCAGCGCCACATCGGCGCGGCCCAGGATGCGGTCGATGGTGCCGTGCGGTGCCATGCCCAGACCGACCGGCCCGATGCTGGCCACCGGTCCGGCCGGCTGTTCAACGACGAGGCTGGCCCCGTCCAGGTCCAGCAGGACCACCAGGTCGCCGGTGACGGCCTGCACCATCGCCTCCAGTCCGCGGCAGGACAGGAGATGCAGCACGGCGGCATGGACGCGCCGCAGGTTCATCATGTTGGCGCGGGTTGTGTCGACCAGTAATTGCTGCTGATCGGACAGGCGCCCGACCTCTCCCCGCAGCCGTTCCAGCATGCGTTCGCGGATATCGACCACGCCGGCCCCCCGTTCCGGCCCGGCCGGCGGCAGCAACTGGTGCAGCAGTTCCGGCCGGCGGGCCAGGAAATCGGGGTGGTCCCGCAGAAAGGCCGCCACGTCATCGGCCGTCAGTTCATCCATCGCGCTGGTGGTGATCTGTCCGGGTCCGCTGCTCATGGGGCCTTGTCCTTGGTCGGTTGCGCCATGTCCGTCTGTTGTCCGGCGGGGGATCAGCCGCGCTTGGGCAGGGGCTGGTCCAGGATCGACTGCCCCGTCTTGGCCCAGTCGGCCACGAACTGGGACAGGCCCTTGTCGGTCAGCGGATGGCCGGCCAACTGGCGGATGACGTTGGGCGGCATGGTGGCGACATGGGCGCCCATGCGGGCCGATTCCACGACATGGATCGGGTTACGCACCGAAGCCACCAGCACTTCTGTCGTGAAACCGGGATAATTGGCGTAAATCTCGACGATTTCCTGGATCAGGGTCAGGCCGTTCTGGCCGATATCGTCCAGGCGGCCGACGAAGGGAGAGATGAAGGCGGCGCCGGCCTTGGCGGCCAGAATGGCCTGGGCGGCGGAGAAGCACAGGGTCACGTTGACCATGGTGCCTTCGTTGGCCAGCGTGCGGCACACCTTCAGGCCGGCCGGGGTCAGCGGCACCTTCACGGCCACGTTCGAGGCGATCTGGGCCAGATACCGGCCTTCCTTCAGCATTGTGTCGAAATCGGTGGCGGCAACCTCGGCGCTGACCGGGCCCTGCACCACGTCGCAGATTTCGGCGATCAGTTCGACGAAGTTGCGGCCGGCCTTGGCGACCAGCGACGGGTTGGTGGTCACGCCGTCCAGCAGGCCGGTATCGGCCAGGTCACGGATATCGGCGAGGTCGGCGGTATCGACGAAGAACTTCATGGGTCGGGTCCTAAGGGCGCGATGAGATGGGGTGACCGGGCACAGCACCCGATCCGTGGCGGGGAAAGTAGCAACATCCCGTCCCCGTCGCCAGCGCCGCCGCCGACCATGGCGCGCATGGGTGGGCGGCGATGGGGATTCTGCCAAATCGGCCGCCCCGCTTCAAGCCCCTGCCCCGCCATCGCCGGGTCGTGATACACCCGATGTCCTCTCCCCCTGTCCGTCCGTCCGGGGCTGTCGGGAACCGTCCGGGGCCGGACGACGTTGGGGAGAGATCTTTATCAAGGGGCGTTCCGGGGGAGGGGAGAGATGGCGGAAGGCATGCGGCTGCGCGCGCGGGACGCGGAAGATCTGGCGGTGGTGTCTGCACTTTTGCAGGATGCGATCATTCCCATTGGCGATCTTGCCTTCCTGCCGCAGGAGGGGCTGTTCATCCTGATGGCCAGCCGTTTCCTGTGGGAAGGCGTGCCCGAGGATGGCGGCCCCAGCCCCGACGACGGGGAGGAGCGGTCGTATCGCATCTTGTGCGCCGTGCGTTTCCATAATGTGCGTGGCGTGCGCCGGCGCGGCCTGGACCTGGCCCGCCGGGACCAGTTCCTGTCGCTGCTGTCGGTGGAGGCGGCGGGTGACGGTGTCGTGCTGCTGCACCTTTCGGGCGGGGCCGACATCCGGCTGGAGGGTGAGGCCATCGAATGCCGGCTTGAGGATCGCGGCCAGCCATGGCCCGTCACCCTGCGCCCCGATCACGGGCTATGACGGTATCGGCCGGAGCTTCACGCAACCCGGCCTTTCGCTGCGGCGGGTGGACGAGCGGCATGCGGGCGTGCCATTTAGTCAGCCCCTTCCCCCACCTGGAGCGTCCAGGACATGATGTCGCCCGCCGCCAATGACCTGCTGGTGCTGGCCCTGCCCAAGGGCCGGATTCTGGAAGAGGTGAGGCCGCTTTTGCATCATGCCGGGATCGAGCCGGAAGCCGATTTCGACAACCCGAAATCCCGCGCCCTGCGTTTCGATACCAACCTGCCGCATGTGAAGATCATCCGTGTGCGCAGCTTCGACGTGGCCACCTTCGTGGCTTTCGGCGCGGCCCATCTGGGCGTGTGCGGCAGCGATGTCCTGATGGAATTCGACTATCCGGAGATTTACACGCCGCTGGACCTGGGCATCGGCCGGTGCCGTATCGCCGTGGCCGAGCCGGCGGACCTGTCGGGGAAGGACGATCCGTCGCGCTGGTCGCATGTGCGCGTAGCCACCAAATATCCGGAGATCACCCGGCGCCATTTCGCGGCGCGCGGCGTGCAGGCCGAATGTATCAAGCTGAACGGCGCCATGGAACTGGCCCCGACCCTGGGCCTGTGCAGCCGCATCGTCGACCTTGTGTCCACGGGCAGCACGCTGAAGGCCAACGGGCTGGTGGAGATCGAGCATATCGCCGACATCTCCTCCCGTCTGGTCGTGAACCGGGCCGCCTTCAAGACGCGCCATGGCGAGATCCAGGGCTGGATCGACCGTTTCCAGGAGGGTATCGGCAATGCCGGTTAAGTTCTCCACCCGTGATCCCGATTTCGAGGCCCGGTTCCAGGCGTTGCTGGGTGCCAAGCGGGAAGTGCAGGAAGACCTGAACAACGCCGTCGCCGCCATCCTGGCCGATGTGCGCGCCCGCGGCGATGCGGCCGTGCTGGACTATACAAGGCGTTGGGACCGGCTGGACCTGACACCGGAAGGCATGGTCGTCGGCGATGCGGAGGTGGAGGCGGCGGTCGCCCGCTGTGATGCCCGCACGCTGGACGCGCTGAAGCTGGCTGCCGACCGGATCGAGGCGTTCCATCGTAGGCAGGCCGTGGAGAACAACTTCTACACGGACGCCGCCGGGGTGCGCCTGGGCGCGCGCTGGACGCCCGTGGGGGCTGTCGGCCTCTACGTGCCGGGGGGGACGGCCTCCTACCCCTCGTCGGTGCTGATGAATGCCATCCCGGCCAAGGTGGCGGGCGTACCGCGCATCGCCATGGTCGTGCCCACGCCCGATGGCGTGGTCAATCCCCTGGTCCTGGCGGCCGCGAAGCTTTCCGGCGTCACGGAGATATACCGCATCGGCGGGGCGCAGGCCGTGGCGGCACTGGCCTATGGCACGGCGACCATTTCGCCCGTGGACAAGATCACCGGCCCCGGCAATGCCTTTGTGGCGGCCGCCAAACGTCAGGTATTCGGCACGGTGGGCATCGACATGATCGCCGGACCGTCGGAAATCCTGGTCGTTGCCGATGGCGCCAACGATCCCGCCTGGATCGCGGCCGACCTTCTGTCCCAGGCCGAGCACGACACCTCCGCCCAGAGCATCCTGGTCACCGACGATGCCGGCTTCGCCGACGCCGTCGCGGCGGCTGTGGATGCCCATCTGGCCCGCCTGCCGCGGGCGCGGATCGCGGAGGAAAGCTGGCGCACGCATGGCGCCATCATCCTGGTCGGTGCGATGGACGAGGCGGTGGCCCTGGTGGACCGCATCGCGCCGGAGCATCTGGAACTGGCCGTGGCCGATCCGGACGGTCTGGCAGGAAGGGTGCGCAATGCCGGGGCCATTTTCCTGGGACGCCACACGCCGGAAGCCATCGGTGATTATGTAGCGGGCCCCAACCATGTGCTGCCCACGGCCCGGTCGGCCCGCTTCTCCAGCGGGCTCAACGTGCTGGACTTCATGAAGCGCACGACACTGGTCGGCTGTTCCCCCGACAGCCTGGCGGCCATCGGGCCGGCCGCTGTGGCCCTGGCCGAAGCGGAGGGACTGGGCGCGCACGCATTGTCGGTTGCAATCCGGCTTGCCAATCGCACCGCATGAAAGCAGGCTGGCAGCAAGCCACGACCACGACCGGGGAGGGATGATGACCGCGCCGAACCACCGTATCGCCCATGTCGAGTTGGTGGAGAAGAATGTCATCCGCCGCAACATGGAGGTGGAGCATGAGCGCGCCGTCGCCCTGTTCGACCTTCTGGACGAGAACAGCTTCGCCCTGGTGGAGACGCCGGAGGAAGGGCCGTTCCGCCTGTTCCTGTCGACGGAGGATAATCGTCTGGTCTTCGACCTGCGGCGGGAGGATGATTGTGCGCTAACCCGCATCACCCTGCCGCTGACGCCGTTTCGCACCATCGTGCGCGATTATTTCATGATCTGCGACAGCTATTACAAGGCGATCAAGACGGCGTCGCCCTCGCAGATCGAGGCCATCGACATGGGCCGGCGCGGTCTGCACAACGAGGGGTCGGAACTGCTGCGGGAAAGGCTGGCCGGCAAGGCCGAGATGGACCTGAATACGGCCCGGCGTCTGTTCACGCTCATCTGCGTGCTGCACATCCGTAGCTGACGGCGCCGTCGATGGCAGAGACCAATCCGACCCGTATCTCCAGCGTCCTGTTCGCCTGCACCTACAATTCCATCCGCTCCCCCATGGCCGAGGGGTTGTTGAAGATGCTGATGGGCAAGTCGATCTATGTCGACAGCGCCGGCGTGCGGGAAGGGGAGATCGATCCGTTCGTGACGGCCGTCATGGCGGAACTGGGTGTGGACATGTCCCGTCACCGCTGCAAGACATTCGATCAGTTGGAGGATGACAGCTTCGATCTGGTCGTCTCCCTGTCACCGGAGGCGCAGCACCGTGCCGTGGAAATGACCCGTACCACGGCCTGTGACGTGGAATTCTGGAACACCTTCGACCCCACGCTGGTCGAAGGCAGCCGGGAGGCACGACTCGACGCCTACCGGCAGGTGCGCGATACGCTGCTGAAGCGCCTGAAGAAACGCTTCGCCGCATCGTGAACCGCAGCGATACGCACGGGAACCCACCCGTCCCGCCCCAGCCATGCCCGGCGTGGGAAACGCCCCTGCTTTCTGCTGAAAACACTTGACCGCGGGCCCTGCGGCCATCACCTATGTGCGCGTTTTAGGCTCCCGCAATCAGGAAAACATGGCCAAGGAAGATCTGATCGAGTTTTCTGGCACAGTGACTGAACTGCTGCCCAACGCGATGTTCCGCGTGAAGCTCGACAATGAGCATGAAGTGCTGGCCCACACCTCCGGCAAGATGCGCAAGAACCGCATCCGCGTGCTGGCCGGTGACCGGGTCAATGTCGAAATGACCCCCTACGACCTGACCAAGGGTCGGATCACCTTCCGCTTCAAGTGAGCGGCAGGGATTGGGCATGAATATACGCGCGGCGGCGTCGCCCGATATCTCCGGCAAGGACCGGCCGCGCTTGATTCTGGCTTCCGGGTCGCCCCGGCGGCGGGAATTGCTGGCTCAGATCGGGCTGGTGCCGGACATGATCGATCCGGCCGACATCGATGAAACACCCCTGAAGGATGAACTGCCCCCCGCCCATGCCACGCGGTTGTCGCGGGAGAAGGCGGCCATCGTGGCCGCCCGCCATGCGGGGGCGGTCGTGCTGGCGGCCGACACCGTGGTGGGATTGGGGCGCCGCATCCTGCCCAAGGCCGACGATGCCGACACGGCACGCCGCTGTCTGGCCCTTCTGCAGGGCCGGCGGCACCGGGTCTATACCGGTGTGGCCCTTGTCGGGGCCGACGGGCGGTGCTGGAACCGGGTGGTGGAAAGCCAGGTGATTTTCCGCACCCTGTCGCCCGCCGAGATCGATCAGTATATCGCCACCGGCGACTGGAAGGGCAAGGCCGGCGGCTATGCCATCCAGGGGCTTGCCAGCCTGTTCGTGCGGCAGATGGGCGGCAGCTACAGCAATGTTGTGGGTTTGCCCCTGACCGAGGTGTCGGGGATGTTGCGCGCGGCCGGCATTGATGCGCTTGCCCTGGCCGCCGCCGCGGTCCGGACCAGCGTCGCAGATTGATGCGCCGCCGGCTGCTGATCGACCGGCGCGGCCCCTTGCGGCGCTGTGCGCTGCTGTCCGATGGCGTGCTGACCGATCTGGCCATCGACAATGTCGATCGGCCCGTCTGGCAGGGTGCCATCGTGCAGGGGCGTGTCGGGCGGCTGGTTTCCGGGCTGGACGCCGCCTTTGTGGAGTTCGGGGACAGCCTTGCAGGCTTCCTGGCCGCAGGCGATGTGCGGCCCGGCCGGCGTGATGCACGGATCGGGCAATTGCTGCGCACGGGGCAGACCATTACCGTGCAGGTCAAGGCTGACGCCCATGACGGCAAGGGAGCGGTCCTGACCATGGACCTGTCTTTGCCCGGCCGTTTCCTGGTCTACAACCCGCTTGGCGACGGCCTGCATATCTCCCGACGCCTGGGCAAGGGGCCGGTCGTCGCATCCCTGCGCCAGCGTTTGTCGCAGGACCTGCCCAACGGGGGCGGCTGGATCGTCCGGGCAGAGGCGTTGCACGCCGATCCCGCCCTGGTGCTGGCGGAGGCCGAAACGTTGCTGGCCGATGCGCACCGGGCCCGGCCGGCGGTGTCGGGACAGGCGCCCGCTCTCCTGTTGCCTGCCCCCGATGCCATCCGTCGCGCCCTGGTGGAACTGCCGCGCGACGGGCTGGCAGAGGTGCGGGTGGAAGGGCCGGAGACGCTGGCAGCTGTCAGAACGGCCTGCCTGGGCCTGGCGCCCGACCTGCTGCCCCTGGTGACCTTGCACAAGGGTCCCGATGCGCTGTTCGATCAGGGCGACCTGGACGGCGCCATCGCCGCCCTGGCCGATCGGCATGTGCCCCTGGCACAGGGGGGTTCCCTGGTCATCGACCGGACGGAGGCGCTGACCGTCATCGATGTGAATGGCGGGGAACGCGGCAATCCCCTGGCAACCAACCTGGATGCCTGCCGGGAAATCGCGCGGCAATTGCGCTTGCGCAATATCGGCGGCATCGTGGTGGTCGATTTCGTGAACATGGCGCGGGCTGGTGACCGGGAGGCGGTGATCCAGTGCCTGTCCACGGCGGTGGCGGACGACGCCGTGGCGACCCATGTCTATGGCATGTCGCGTCTGGGCCTGGTGGAGGTGACACGCGCGCGCCGCGGCCCACCCCTGGCCGATCTGGTCGGCGGAAGCCGGGCTGAACAAGGAACAAGACATGAGTGACGACCCTATCGACCTGTCCAGCGCCCGGCGCCCCCGCAAGGCTGCCGGCTGTCCTATATGCGGCAAGCCGCCGGTGCCGGACTTTCGCCCTTTCTGTTCCAAGCGCTGTGCCGACGTGGATCTGTCCCGCTGGCTGGGCGAGGTTTACCGCGTCCCGGTGGAGGACGAGGCGGGGGAGCAGGAACCTTGAGAAAAATTTTCGGGAAAATTTCCCGGGCGCCGTAATTCAATGCTTTACAGCCCCGAACGGCTTGTCTATAAGGCGCTCCACACCGGGCGGCGGTGAACAAAAGACGCTCTGGTGCTTGATGTGCGGTGTGCCCAGGTAGCTCAGTCGGTAGAGCAGGGGATTGAAAATCCCCGTGTCGGCGGTTCGATTCCGTCCCTGGGCACCACTTCAGAAAGTCATATTCTTTAATTTGCCAAACCTCTCCAGTAAAATCGGAGGGGTTTTTTGTTTTCTTAGTTTATTTTTAGCGTCACGTGCCGATTTCCCAGTCCTGGTTACTTGGTAGGGCGGGCCGGCATTGTCATGGCTATGACGGCGGCCAATACGCAGGCCAGACCGATCCAGGCCGTGGGCGATAGGGTTTCGCCCAGCACGATAAGGCTGATACCGACACCGACGGGCACGCGCAGGTAGGCCTGGGCCGTGGTGCCGACAGACCCCAATGTCTGGACCAGCCGGAAATAGATGGTGAAGGCCAGCGCGGTGGAGAAGACAGACAGGCACAAGAGCGCCAGGATCGACTGGCCGGACGGTGTCAGCGTCCAGGGCCTTTCCACCGCCAGGCTGACAGGCACCAGCAGCATGGCCCCGCACAGCATGGACCCCGCTGCCGGAACCAGGGGCGAGAGGCCCTTGAAATTCCGGCTGTAGACAGCGGCCCCGGCATAGCTGACGGTGGCTGCCACGATGGCCAGCTGTGCGCCCAGTTCCCGGCCCAGCCCGTCCAGCGCCTGCACCCCGATGATCAGGCAGATACCCAGCATGCCCGCGGCCACGCCGAACAGCTTGGGCGCTGTCACCGCTTCATGCCGCGTGACGAAGGCTGTCAGCAGGAAGGTGAAGATGGGTGTCGTGGAATTCAGGATGGCCGTCAGGCCGGCATCGGTGCTTTGTTCCGCCCAGGCCACCAGGGTGAAGGGCAGGGCACTGTTCATGCAGGCCTGGAACAGGAAGCGCCGCCAGATCACCGGATCGCGCGGCAGGGTCAGGCGGCGCCAGGCCATGACTGCGACCAGAAGGCCTCCGGCGATCAGGGTGCGCACGGCGATCAGGGTGACGGGCGGAATGGTTTCCACCCCGATCTTGATGAAGGTATAGGATGCCCCCCAAAGGCAGGCCAGGACCAGCAGCAGCCCCAGTTCCACGATCATGTTCGGCCGCGTACCCATCACCCTGTCCTCATCGGTTCGGCGCCCCATTTGCTGCCAACCCAAGGGGCGCCGTCCAGCGGTTTCAATGGGCTGGGGTCTGCCCTGCGGGCCGTTCATATGGCCGGCCCGACCTGTCCTTTCGTATGCTCGTCGCCGATAAGGGGCGATAGGGATGGTGCCGGGGGGTGCGGGCAGGCAATATGGCGGCGTCTGGTCCCTGTTACCGACTGGTCCCATGTCGCGTTCCTGCCTTTCCTGGCTGCTTGCCCTGTGTCTGCTTGTGCCTGCCGGCCCCTCCTGGGCGGAGCGGCCGGCGGCAGCGCGACCGGAGCAGGGCGGCGGGATGGGCAAGCTGCCCTGGCAGAGCTGGATCGATCCGGGCCGCCTGCCGCCGCGGCCCGTGCCGCAGCGCCGCGACCGCATCGTCTATGCGTTCGACCAGGCGGGCCGGACCCAGCTCACCGCCAACCCGGAATTATCGAAACTGTGCCGGGCCGGCCGGTTCATGCAGTTGATCGACCTGCATTACCGTGCGTTCGGCCCGCGGGAACGGGCTTTCGGCGTGGCCTATGGCCGCATGGCCGTCAATCTTTACGACCCGTTGCACAGGCGACAAGACGATACGGTCTATTTTTTCCGCGATCAGGACACGACGCGCTGCGCCGTCTTCACGGCCCGGCAGGAGGATCTGCGCCGCTTCTATATCGGTCCGTGACGGGCCACGTCCCCCCTGCATCCCGCAACACGCATCCCAGCGCCCCAAGCTGGGCACTTCAATTCGGAAGGCGACCTCTCTATATAGGCCCCTCAGCCGGGCGCCCCCCGCACCCATTGTGGAGCGGGGGGCGTTTTGGCGCGACCACATCGCCCTTCCCGCCCGAAAAAGACGGTCCGATTGATCATGCCGAAACGCACCGACATCAAATCCATCTGCATCATCGGCGCGGGTCCGATCATCATCGGACAGGCCTGCGAATTCGATTATTCCGGCGTCCAGGCTTGCAAGGCCCTGAAGGAGGAAGGCTACCGCGTCATCCTCGTCAACTCCAATCCGGCCACCATCATGACCGATCCCGGTCTGGCCGATGCGACCTATATCGAGCCGATCACGCCGGCCATGGTCGCCAAGATCCTGGAAAAGGAGCGGCCTGACGCGCTGCTGCCCACCATGGGCGGGCAGACGGCGCTGAACACGGCCCTGTCGCTGTTCCGCGACGGAACCCTGGACCGGCTGGGGATCGAGATGATCGGCGCCAAGGCCGATGTCATCGAAAAGGCCGAGGACCGGCTGAAGTTCCGCGACGCCATGGACAAGATCGGGCTGGAAAGCCCGCGGTCGCGCGTCGTGAAGAATTATGACGAGGCCCTGGACGCGCTGGCCTTCGTGGGCCTGCCCGCCATCATCCGCCCGTCCTTCACGCTGGCCGGCACCGGCGGCGGCATCGCCTTCAACCGCGCGGAGTTCGAAGACATCGTGCGCGGCGGCCTGCGCGCCAGCCCCGTGAACGAGGTGCTGATCGAGGAGTCGGTCCTGGGCTGGAAAGAGTATGAGATGGAGGTTGTCCGCGACAGCAAGGACAATTGCATCATCATCTGCTCGATCGAGAATATCGATGCCATGGGCGTGCATACGGGCGACAGCATGACGGTCGCCCCGGCCCTGACGCTGACCGACAAAGAATACCAGATCATGCGCAATGCCAGCCTGACGGTGCTGCGCGAGATCGGCGTGGATACGGGCGGGTCGAACGTGCAGTTCGGCATCCATCCCGACACCGGCCGCATGGTCGTGATCGAGATGAACCCCCGGGTCTCCCGTTCCTCCGCGCTGGCATCGAAGGCCACGGGCTTCCCCATCGCCAAGATCGCCGCGAAGCTGGCCGTCGGCTACACGCTGGATGAACTGGACAACGACATCACCGGTTCCACGCCGGCCAGCTTCGAGCCGACGATCGACTATGTCGTCACGAAGATCCCGCGCTTCGCGTTCGAGAAGTTCCCCGGCGCCGACAATACGCTGACCACTTCGATGAAGTCGGTCGGTGAGGTGATGGCCATCGGCCGCACCTTCGCCGAAAGCATGCAGAAGGCCCTGCGCGGGATGGAAACCGGTCTGACCGGCTTCGACGAGATCGACCTGCGCGATGCCAGCGGCAATGTCGACGATGCCCGCCTGCGCCACATGCTGAGTCGCCCGACGCCGGAGCGTCTGCTGATGGTGGCCCAGGCCATGCGCCATGGCTGGACCATCGAGCAGATTTATGAGGAGTGCAAGTACGACCCCTGGTTCATGCGCCAGATCCAGGCGATCGTGCAGGAGGAGGAGGCCATCCGGGCCACGGGCGTGCAAGGCCTGGACGCGCAGGCGATGGCCCGCATCAAGGCCATGGGCTTCAGCGATGCCCGTATCGCCACGCTGACGGGCCAGCCGGAATCGGCCGTGTCGGCCCATCGCCGCGCGCTGGACGTGCGCCCGGTCTTCAAGCGCATCGACACCTGTGCGGCGGAGTTCGCCAGCCGCACGCCCTATATGTATTCCACCTACGAAGGCAACGGCCTGGAGCCGGCGGAATGCGAAAGCGCGCCGACCGACAGGAAGAAGGTCGTCATCCTGGGCGGCGGTCCCAACCGCATCGGTCAGGGCATCGAGTTCGACTATTGCTGCGTCCACGCCGTCTATGCACTCCAGGAGGCGGGCTATGAGACGATCATGGTCAACTGCAACCCGGAAACCGTTTCCACCGACTATGACACGGCCGACCGCCTCTATTTCGAGCCGCTGACGGCGGAGGATGTGATCGAGCTGGTGGAGAAGGAAAACCAGAACGGCGAGGTCAAGGGACTGATCGTGCAGTTCGGCGGCCAGACGCCGCTGAAGCTGGCCACCGCCCTGGAACAGGCCGGCCTGCCCATCCTGGGCACCACGCCCGACGCCATCGACCTGGCCGAGGATCGCGAGCGTTTCCAGCAGCTTCTGCACAAGCTGGAACTGCGCCAGCCCGCCAATGGCCTGGCCCGTTCGCTGGAAGAGGCGGAGAAGGTCGCCGGCCAGATCGGCTTCCCCGTGGTCATCCGCCCGTCCTACGTGCTGGGCGGCCGCGCCATGGAGATCGTGCATGACATGGCCGGCCTGCGCCGTTACATCGCCACCGCGGTGAAGGTGTCGGGCAAGAACCCTGTGCTGATCGACAGCTACCTTCAGGACGCGATCGAGGTGGATGTGGATGCCGTGGCCGATGCCGACGGCCAAGTCTATGTCGCCGGCATCATGGAGCATATCGAGGAGGCCGGCATCCATTCCGGCGACAGCGCCTGTGCCCTGCCACCCTATACGCTGTCCAAGGCCGTGGTGGATGAATTGTCGGTCCAGGCCGTGAAGCTGGCCAAGGGGCTCAACGTTGTCGGCCTGATGAACATCCAGTTCGCGGTCAAGCAGTCGGCCGACGGGTCGGGCACCGACGGTTTCGACATCTACATCCTGGAGGTCAATCCGCGCGCCAGCCGCACGGTGCCCTTCGTGGCCAAGGCGACGGGCACGCCCATCGCCAAGATCGCGGCCCGGATCATGGCCGGCGAGAAGCTTGGCCAGTTCAAGCTGTCCGGTCCGTTCCCGCCGCACACGGCCGTGAAGGAAGCCGTCTTCCCGTTCAACCGTTTCCCCGGCGTGGATATCCTGCTGGGGCCGGAAATGCGGTCGACGGGCGAGGTGATGGGCCTGGACCGCAACTTCGCCATGGCCTTCGCCAAGAGCCAGATGGGCGCCGGCGTCACCCTGCCCAAGGAAGGGACGGTGTTCATTTCCGTGCGCGAGCGCGACAAACCCGCCATGGTGCCGGTGGCCGCCAAGCTGCTGGAACTGGGCTTCAAGGTGGTTGCCACGCGCGGGACGGCCAGGCACCTGGCCGAAAACGGCGTGAAGGTCGCGGCCATCAACAAGGTGGTCGAGGGCCAGCCCCATATCGTCGATGCCATGATCAATGGCGATGTTCAGCTCATCTTCAACACGACCGAAGGGTCGCAGGCGGTGTCCGACAGCTTCAGCTTGCGCCGCACCGCGCTGACCAATAACATCCCCTATTACACCACGGTGGCCGGGGCCGAGGCGGCGGTCGAAGCCATCTCGGCGCTGAAAGCCGGCGGTCTTGACGTGGCTCCGCTCCAGTCCTACTTGAGCGGTTCGTACTGAGGACAGGCGGATCTCGGCGGGGCGGGCGACCGCTCCGGCGGGCTTTTGTTTTTCTGGGCTACCTTACTTGGGATAGGGCACGATGGAAAAAGTTCCCATGACGGCCAGGGGGTATAACCGGCTGCAAGATGAGTTGAAGCATCTGAAGAGCGTCGAGCGTCCGGCCGTGATCAAGGCGATCGCAGAGGCCCGTGAGCATGGCGACCTGTCCGAAAACGCGGAATATCACGCGGCGCGGGAGCGCCAGAGCTTCATCGAAGGCCGTGTGATGGAGCTGGAGGACAAGATCAGCCGGGCCGAGGTGATCGAGCCGACGAAGCTGTCCGGCAATGCCGTCAAGTTCGGTGCCACCATCACCCTGGCTGATGAGGACACCGATGAGGAGGTGACCTATCAGGTCGTCGGCCAGGATGAGAGCGACATCAAGCAGGGCATGATCAGCATCACCAGCCCGCTGGCCCGCGCGCTGATCGGCAAGTCGGTCGGCGACAGCGTCGAGGTGACGACCCCAGGCGGCTCCAAGAGCTATGAGGTCGTGGGCATCGCCTTCAAGTAAACGGTATCGACCAGATGCCGCATGTCCAGAACCCGCCCGGCCCCGGCCGTGGCGGGTTCTGGCTTTTGATGGTGGCGCCCGTGCGGCAATGCTTTCGCCGGGCAGGTACTTCGATCTATAATCATTGGCCCGGCGGGGGCTCCCGTCATTGCGGCCCGGTGCCTTTCCCATGCTGGAAAAACTTGCCCAAGCGGCGATTGCCTTCTTCATCATCGCCGGCATCTCCTATCTGCTGGGCACCGGAATCGCGCATTCGGTCGAAAGCGCCCTGCGCAAGCGCCAGCAGGGCGTCGGCCTTGAAGCGCGCATGCAGCGGCTGGGCGCGCTGTCGCAGCGTCTGCAGGCCCGGCGCCAGACCCTGCTGCCCGTGCTGGTGAAGCTGGACGCCAAGGTGAAATCGGCCCGCCGCCGCCATTACATGGTCAACAAGAAGATCACGGACATGAAGATCGCCCGTTCGCAATTGCTGCGGGTGCAGGGGGAGGAGGATGCTTTCCTGCGGACGGAGCGGCCGGCGCGCAAATTCATCGCCCATGTCGTGAACCGCCATGTTCAGCGCGCGCAGATGGACCAGAAGGAACATCCTTTCCTGTCCAAGGGCTGGGCGCGTACCCAGCAGGTCGTGATCTGGGCCTCCACCATCGGCGATGCCAAGATTCTGGCCGAGCGCGCCTTTCCCCCTGCCACGGGCTTCTTCGTGGCCGAGATTTCCGAGCCGCAGAGCGAGGGGGATGACATGACCGCCCTGGAGAATGCCGAACTGGCCGCGGCCTTGAGCGAGCGGGTGACGGGATGATGGATCGGCTGTTCGATGCGCTGCCCCTGTGGTTCGGCATCCTGGGCGGCGGTGTGGTGGCGCTGCAGGTCATGACCAATGTGCGCCAGCGCCTGCGGCGCGCCGAACGGCAGCACCAGGGCCATCAGGGCCGCGTCCATAACGCCAGCCAGGCCGTGCGAGAGCATGCCAGGGCCACGCTGGCCCTGAAACGCGAGCAGCGGCAGATGGAAGTGGAACTGGCCGAACTGGAGCAGATCATCGAGGAATGCGAACAGCAGGCCGAGCGTGAGAAGGTGGCCGATACGCAGATCTATGTCTTCGATGAACGCAAGAATATCGGTGACACGGCCTTTGTCTCCATGATCACCCACCCCGATTTCAACAACCTGGCCCGCAACGCCCCGGACGAGGTCGTGCAGTCATGGAAGGCCGGTCGGCGCTATCTGATCTGGGCCGCCAGCGACAAGATGGCCCACGCCAAGGTCAGCATGCGCTTCAACCAGGACAAGGGATACCGCGTGGGTCAGCCGGCCCCCTATGAGGGCAATCAGGATAATTTCTAGAATGTGCGTTTCGTAACCGCATTACGAAATCGGCCGGCCTGTTTCTTTTGCCGGATTACGTTCTGCCCGGATGTCAAAATCACTGTTCCCGGTGGATTTGCAGCAGTTTGCGCGCTTGTGGCGCGCGGGCTTCATGCTATCAATCGCATGAAATCCCCTGCATTCCGGCCGGAGAGAGAACCCATGTCCGCCCTGACCCGATCCCCCGCCTGGAAGGCGCTGGCCGCTCATCGTGCCAGCCTGGAAGGCACTGCGCTGCGTGACCTGTTCGCGGCCGATGCCGGCCGGTTCGACCGTTACCGCATCGCGCTGGACGGGATGCTGCTGGACTATGCCAAGAACCGCATCACGGATGAGACGCTGGCGCTGCTGACCGGTCTGGCGCTGCAGCAGAAGCTGGAGCCGATGCGCGATGCGATGTTCGGCGGCCAGCGCATCAATATCACGGAGGACCGGGCCGTCCTGCATGTGGCCCTGCGCAACCGCGTGGACCGGCCCATCCTGGTCGATGGTGAGGATGTGATGCCGGGGGTGCAGGAGGTGCTGGCCCGGATGTACGCCTTCTGCCACAAGGTGCGCGACGGTGAGTGGCGGGGCTATGACGGCCAGCCCATCACCGATATCGTCAATATCGGCATCGGCGGGTCCGACCTGGGCCCCGTCATGGTGACACAGGCGCTGACGCCCTGGCATCACCCACATCTGGCCGCGCATTTCGTCTCCAACGTCGATGGCACCCATATTGCCGAGGTGCTGCGCCGCGTGGACCCCGCCACGACCCTGTTCATCATCGCGTCCAAGACCTTCACCACCCAGGAAACGCTGGCCAACGCCCACACGGCCCGCGACTGGTTCCTGGCCAATGGCGGCACGCCGGAGACGGTGGCGCGGCATTTCGTGGCCGTGTCCACCAACAGCACGGAGGTGGCGAAGTTCGGTATCGATACCAACAATATGTTCGGCTTCTGGGACTGGGTCGGTGGCCGCTACAGCCTCTGGTCGGCCATTGGCCTGCCCATCGCCCTGATGGTGGGGCCGGAACGGTTCGGGGAACTGCTGGCCGGCGCCCACGCGATGGATGAGCATTTCCGCACGGCACCGCTGGACGCCAACATGCCGGTGATCCTGGGCCTGCTGGGCGTGTGGTACGGCAATTTCTGGGGGGCAGCGGCCCATGCCGTGCTGCCCTATGACCAGTATCTGGCCCGCTTGCCGGCCTATCTCCAGCAACTGGACATGGAAAGCAACGGCAAGTCGGTGGACCGTGACGGGGCGCCGGTGGACTATGCCACCGGCCCCATCATCTTCGGGGAACCGGGTACGAACGGCCAGCACGCCTTCTATCAGTTGATCCACCAGGGCACGCACCTGATCCCCTGCGATTTCATCGCCCCCATCACCAGCCAGAACCCCACGGGCCGGCATCATGCCATGCTGCTTTCCAACACGCTGGCCCAGACAGAGGCGCTGATGCGTGGCAAGAACGAGGCGGAGGTGCGTGCCGAACTGGAAAGGGAAGGCAGGTCGGGTGCCGCGCTGGAAGCCCTGCTGCCGCACAAGGTCTTCGCGGGCAACCGCCCGACCAATACCATCCTGGTGGATCAACTGGACCCCTGCCGCCTGGGCATGCTGATCGCGCTTTATGAGCACAAGGTATTCGTCCAGGGCGTGATCTGGAACATTAACAGTTTTGATCAGTGGGGCGTGGAACTGGGCAAGCAGTTGGCCAAGGTGATCCTGCCGGAACTGGAAGGGCAGGGGACGAAGCCCCACGATGCCAGCACGGTCGGGCTGGTCGGGCTGGTGAATGGGGGGAAGGTCGCCTGATCCGCACCCCGTCCGGTCCGTGGCGCTATCCTGATGCGTTGTCGTACGGTGGTGGATTTTAATGAAATTCTCCACCGTGCGGGGCCATGATGGCGTGTCCGCAGATGGGGAGTGCCAGATTGGGCGACAATCGTCCGCATCACAGGATAACGCAGGAACAGCTCGACGCCGTCGTGAAGCGGCATGAGATGTTCCGCAATGCCCGCATGGGCGGTGCGCGCGCCATCCTGACCAATTTCGACCTGACGGGCCTGGACCTGGGCGGTCGCGATCTGGCGCACGCCGACCTGACGGGCAGCGTGCTGCGGCGAGCCAATCTGGCCGGCGCCAATCTGGATTGCTGCACCCTGTTCGCGGCCGATATCAGGGAGGCGAACCTGACCGGTGCCTCGCTGGTGAAGGCCGACCTGCGCGGCGCCAGCCTGCGCGGCGCCGACCTGACCGGGGCCAATCTGGTCAGCGCCGATCTGCGCGACGGGTCGCTGGCCGAACGGGCGTCCGATGGCAGCCTGCGCATTGTGGTCGTGGAAAGCGACGCCAGCCCCGCTGACATGCAGGGCGCCCGGCTGGCCAATGCCAACCTGTCCCAGGCCAAGCTGTCGGGTGCGGTCGCCATGCATACCGACTTTACCGATGCCGTGATGCGGGGCACCAAGCTGGTGCGTGCCAACCTGCGCAACGCCACGCTGGACGGGGCCATCCTGGAAGGCGCCGACATGTCGGGGGCCGATGTGCGCGGCGCCAGCCTGAAGGGGGCGGTGCTGACCGGTGCCGTCCTGGTCCTGACCGAACTGGGCGGAGCCGACATGGACGGGGCGCTGACGGACAAGCCGGCCGGCCGGCCCCTTGCCGATCTGCCGCGCCCGCTGGAAGAGATGGTCAAGCTGCATGCCGATTGGGTGGGCAGCGCCGGACAGGCTGGCATGGCGCTGGATCTGAAGGGATATGACCTGCGCGGGGCGACCTGCCTGTCGCATGCCTGTCTGACGCGGTTGCACGCGCCGGGTGCCATTCTCTATGGCGTGGACCTGTCGGCGGCACAGATGCAGGTGGGCAATCTGGCCGGTGCCGATCTGCGGGGTGCCAATCTGGCCGGTTGCGACCTGCGCGGCATCAACCTGACCGATGCCCAGTTGGGCAATGCCGACCTGTCGGGAGCCAATCTGGGCTATCTGCGAATCGATGACACGCGCATCGTGCGGGCCGAACTGGCGGGTGCCCGGCTGCGCTATGCCCGGTTGACGGGCGCCCGGCTGGTGAAGGTGAATTTCGCTGGCGCCGACCTTTCCTTCGCCAATCTGTCCCAGGCCGATCTGAAAGGGGCCGACATGACGGGGGCGCGCCTGGCCGGCGCCCGGCTGCGCCGTGAACAACTGGCCGAGGTCGAAGGGCTGAAACTGCCCTGATACCATGTGTGGGCGGCGTTCGGAGAATCTGCTTAGGGTCCCATAACTTGTGGCTGGCTTGGCCACAGGCCGCAATCGGTGCTATGACCATGCCATGCCGATCATCCGTCGCCTGCCCGATACGCTCGTCAACCAGATCGCCGCCGGCGAGGTGGTTGAACGCCCTGCCGCCGCCGTCAAGGAACTTGTGGAAAACGCGCTCGATGCCGGTGCGCGTCGCATCGACGTGACCCTGCGTGATGGGGGCAAGGCGCTGCTTGCGGTGGCTGATGATGGCTGCGGCATGGACCCGGACCAGTTGGCGTTGGCGGTGGAACGGCATGCCACCTCCAAGCTGCCCGATGGCGACCTGACCGATATCCGCACCCTGGGGTTCCGGGGCGAAGCGTTGCCCAGCATCGGGGCCGTCAGCCGCCTGGCCATCACCAGCCGCACGGTCGATGCCGATCATGCCAGCGCCATCCTGGTCGAAGGTGGCGCCGTACATCCCGTGGGGCCGGCCCCTGGTGGTCCCGGTACGCGGGTGGAGGTGCGGGACCTGTTCTTCGCCACGCCGGCCCGGCTGAAATTCCTGAAGACCAGCCGCACGGAAAGCCAGCACGCCATCGATATCGTGGAACGTCTGGCCATGGCGCATCCGCATGTCGCCTTCACCGTCACCGACGAGGGGCGGACGCCGCTGCGGCTGGCGGCCAGCACGGGTGGCGATGGCAGCGCGCACCTGTCGCGCCTGGGGGCCGTGCTGGGGCGGGAGTTCCAGGAGAATGCGATCCCGGTGGAGGCCGAGCGGGCCGGCGTGCGCCTGGTGGGCCATATCGGCCTGCCAACCTTCAACAAGCCGACGGCCGCGGGCCAGTACCTGTTCGTGAACGGGCGCCCTGTGAAGGACCGGCTGATGGTTGGCGCCGTGCGCGGCGCCTATGCCGATTTCCTGGCCCGGGATCGTCACGCCGTGCTGGCCCTGTTCCTGACGCTGGATCCGCAGGATGTGGATGTGAATGTCCATCCCGCCAAGACGGAGGTGCGGTTCCGCGATCAGGCCCTGATCCGTGGCCTGATCGTGGGCGCGCTGAAACACGCGCTGGCGGCGGCCGGCCACCGGGCCAGCACGACGGTTGCCGCCGATACGCTGGCCAGCCTGACCCCGCGCGTGGCACCGCAGACGGCACTGTTCTGGGAACCGCAGCCCGCCCCGCCGCTGCCGTCCGTGCAGCAGGCCAACAGCTTCGCCCCGCATCACCAGGCACCGCCCCCCGTGGCGCGTGAAATGGCGGAGGCGGCGTTTCGTTTCCAGGCGCCCCAGCCCGTCGGTGTCCCGCCCGCCGGCTTCGCCCCCGCAGCGCGGAACGAGGCAGGAGAGGCCGGTGCCGCGCCACCGGCCAGCTTCCCCCTGGGTGCGGCGCGGGCGCAGGTCCATGCCACCTATATCGTGGCCCAGACCGGTGACGGTATCGTGATCGTGGATCAGCATGCCGCGCATGAAAGGCTGGTCTATGAGCGCATGAAGCGGGAAATGCTGGGTGAGGGCGTGAAGCGCCAGATGCTGCTGATCCCGGAGGTCGTGGAACTGGACCCCGCCGATGCGGAAAGGGTGGGGGAGCGTTCCGACGAACTGGCTGAAATGGGGCTGGTGCTGGAGACATTCGGGTCGGGTGCCGTGGTGGTGCGCGAGGTGCCGGCCATGCTGGGCGGCCGGGCCGATGTGCGCGGGCTGGTCCGGGATATTGCCGACGAATTGGCGGAACTGGGTGATGCCCTTGCCTTGAAGGAAAGGCTGGAGGCGATCTGTTCCCGCATGGCCTGCCATGGCAGCGTGCGGGCCGGCCGCGCCATGAATGTGGACGAGATGAATGCCCTTCTGCGCCAGATGGAGGCCACGCCCCATAGCGGACAGTGCAACCATGGCCGCCCCACCTATGTCGAATTGAAGCTGGGCGATATCGAACGGCTGTTCGGCCGGCGCTGAAGGCGCATGGGGCGCGGCACGGGCTTTGCTTTGCTGGACTATCCGTTTCTCCGGGAGGGTCCGAATGCAAGACCGATTGAACCGCCCCCATGCCGGCAAATCGCCCGGCAGCCCCGCCCGATTACGGGAACCCAAGGGTTCCGGCGGGTTCGACGGGTTGCCAGCCGGGCTGCGCATCCTGGACGATGCCTCGAACGATGTCGGCCTGTCGGAAATTCTTGCCGCCCTGGCGGCAGAACCTGCCGGGCCGGATATGCGCCTGCGCGAGGTGGAGGACAGCATTCGCCGCCATTGGGCCGTGCTGCGCAATCTGGTGCGCGAGCATGCCGAACTGTCCCGTCAGGCCCGGGAACAGGTCGGAGCTGTGGAGGGGGAAACCGGGGTGGAGGCGCTGCAGGCCGCCCGGCCCCTGCCCAAGGTCGCCATTTTCACCCCGCCCATGCGCCGTGCGGTGGCGGCGGAGTGATGGCGGTCCCATGATCCCAAGTCCCGGTGATCGCAACTCACCGGGATCTGTTATTCTCCGTTGTGACAAGTGATGGCGGCGGGTCGCGGGCCATGGCAAGACCCAGGCGCCGCCCCGCCGCCGCCCGCCCCATGTCCGGCTTTCGCCGTAATCTGCCCCCATCCTTTGATCTATGACCGCGATGGGTGCGGTCGGGATCGAAGGTATCGGTGCGATGACGGCGATGACAAAAATTCTGCTGCTTTCCGGCTTGGCCGCCCTGCTGGGCGCCTGTGCCGGATTGTGGGACCTGACGGCCGACACGCTGACCGGCACCCTGGCGATCCTGGCCGCCTCCGCCTTTCTGCTGGCCCTGTTCGTGCCGCGACTGGCCGCCATCGGCGTGATCGGTCTGGCGGCCGGCGTGCTGTTGGCTCATCTGATGGCGATCCCGCCGCCGGGCAGTTCCATGCCGGGCCTGGAACGTGGTTTGATTGCGGCGGCCGTGGCCACCCTGCCATCCGCGCTTGGGGCGCTGGCCGGTATCCTGGTCGCCCGCACTGCCACCCTCCTGGGCTGGTGGTCGGTGCCGGCGGACGGGACAGGCTATCGAAATGCAGCGCGATCTTCAGTTGCACAATGCAATCATGGTCGTCGTTACGGTCATAATCCCGGTCCGAAAGGCATAGTCCCTTCGACTGGTCTGCGGGATCGTCACATATAATGTCCCAGTGACATGAAATTTTCCCGCGTCGTCTCATCGACCGGCAGGTTCCGTTCAACCACGAGGGCCGCCACGCGGGCCGCGATGCCGTCAAATCCGGTCAACTGGCTTTCGATACTGTGCCGCCGCCGGCCGGCGCGCAGCGTCAGTTGCATCCATCCACCCGACCGGTCTTTCTTCACGGCGTAATAGCGCAGCTTCACATCCGTGATCCGGTCCCAGGCCAGCAGGCCGGCGAACAGCCCGCCTTCCACTGCCAGCCCATCGGGCAACAGTAAATACCGTACCCGTCCGCGCAGCAGCGTGCGGCCACCCAGCCAGATGAACAGGGCGGCCCCCGCCGCCAGCGGCACGGCGACAAGCGGGTGCGCCTGACCACCTGCCAGCGCCAGCGGTCCCGCCGTGGCGGCCAGACCGAGCGCCGTGCGCAGGTAGTCGGCCTTCAGCGTTTCGGGTGGATAGCGGCTGGCGGGAGCGGTCATGCCGGCCCGCCCCGCCGGCCGGCCGTGGGGGTCATTTCGACAGTCCGTGGGCACGCAGGATGAAGGCCTGCGACAGCGCCACCTCCTTCAGCTTGTCGAATCGGCCGGTGGAGCCGCCATGACCGGCGCTCATCTCCGTCTTCAGCAGCAGTACATTGTCGTCGGTCTTGTGGGTGCGCAGCTTTGCCGCCCACTTCGCCGGCTCCCAGTAGGTCACGCGATAATCGTTCAGCCCGGCCGTGATCAGGATCGGCGGATAGGGGCGGCGGGCCACATTGTCATAAGGGCTGTAGGTCTTCATCACCTGATAGATCTCCGGGATATTGGGGTTGCCCCATTCCGGATAATCACCCGTCGTCAAGGGCAGCGTCTCGTCGAACAGGGTGTTCAGCACATCGACGAAGGGTACATGGGCCACGGCGCCGGCGAACATGCCGTCCGGCCCCATGTTCAGCACGGCCCCCATCAGCGTGCCGCCGGCCGAGCCGCCTTCGATGCTGATCTGGCCGGGGCTTGTATATCCCTGGTTGACCAGGAACTGGGCCACATCCAGGAAATCGTTGAAAGTGTTCGGCTTGTTGGTCAGGCGCCCGGCATCGTGCCAGGGGCGGCCCATCTCCTCCCCCCCGCGGATATGGGCGATGGCATAGGCGAAGCCGCGGTCCAGCAGGCCGATGCGGGCCGTGGAGAAGCCGGGTTCCATGGCGATGGAATAGGAACCATAGCCGTAGAGATGCAGCGGTGCCTTGCCGTCCTTCTTGAAATCCTTGCGATAGACGATGGACACGGGGATGGGCGTGCCGTCGCGCGCGGGCGCCATCAGTCGTTCGGAGGTGTAGAGAGACGGGTCGTACCCGCTTGGGATTTCCTGCACCTTGCGTGCGGTCAGGGTGCGCCCGGCAAGGTCGTAATCGAAGACGGTCGGCGGCGTGACCAGCGAATGGTAGCGCACGCGCAAGGTACCCGTCTCATATTCCTCGTTGTTCAGCGGGGAGACGGCGAAGGCGGCGTCGGGGAAGGCGATGGTGTGCGATTGCCCGTCCGTTCCGCGCACCCAGACCTGCTGCGTTCCGTCCTGGCGGCCGAAGACGACCAGCCAGTCTTTCAGCGCCAGCAGGCCCGTCAGATACTGGCGGTCACTGCCGGCCATCACCTCCGTCCAGTTCCCTTCCGACCAGTCGGCCAGCGGCGCCTGGACGAGGCGAAAATTCAGATGCTTGTCGTTGATGAGAATCCAAAGATTCTCGCCCTGGTCGGCCACGGAATAAAGCCGGTCGTCCTGGCGTGGAATGACCACGCGGGCGGCTGCCGTGGGGTCATCGGTGGGGATCAGGCGTGTTTCATTGGCGATCAGCGTGCCGCTGCCGATCTCCACGAAGCGGCCGGACTGGCTTTCACCGATCCCGACCCACCAGGACGGGTCCGCTTCCTCATAGACCAGGGTCGCCGCGGCCGGGGCAGCGCCCAGGCTGTTGCGCATCACCTGCTTGGGCCGCTGGCTTTCATCCTTCAGGACATAGAACAGGGTGCGGTTGTCCGCAGCCCAGACGACGGAACCCGAGGTGCCGGGAATCGGCTCACCGACCAGCTCCCCGCTCTGCATGTCCTTCACGACGATCGTGAAATTCTCCGACCCGTTATCGTCGAAGCTGTAGGCCAGGTAACGGCCGTCAGGGCTGGGTTCCAGCGCCTCCACGTCATAGAAATCCTTGCCCTCGGCCAGGGTGTTGACGTCCAGCACCACTTGCTCGCCGTTGCTGGCACCGTCCTTGGGCCACCGCACGAAGACGGGGTGGTCCTGGCCGGCGGAAAAGCGCGACTGGTAGACATAGGCGCCGCGCGGGTAGGGGACGCCGGTGTCGTCCTCCTTCACCCGTGCCTTCAATTCGGCAAACAGGGCGGCGCGCAGCCCGTCCTCCTCACCGCCCATCACCTGGTCGGTATAGGCGTTCTCCGCCTTCAGATAATCCAGCACGTCGGCATCGTCGACCTTGGGATAATCCTTGTCCCGCAGCCAGTCATAGGGGTCGGTCCAGGTCTCCCCATGGCGGACATGGTCCACGGGCACCTGCCTGGCCACGGGCGGGGCGGCGAACAGGCTTTGCCGCAGGGGGGGCAGGGGCGCTTCGGCGACGGGTTCGGCAGGCTTTTCCACAGGCTTCCTCGGCATCATCACATAGGCCAGCGTCGTGGCACCGACCAGGGCGGCGAACAGGATCAGGATGCCGGGCCGGCGTGGCCCGCCGGCTGGTTTACCGCTACTGGACATTTCCGCCTCTTCGCTGGCCTGGGAATTGCGCAACAGGATAGGCAAGCGCGGGGCGGGCGCCAATGGCGTTTTCTGGCATGGTCATCATTTATAACGGGAATTCAGGCGCAAAAGGGTTTATGATCACACTTAATTGACCGGTTTCGCCGTCCCGCACGTCAAGGGTGGGGCGGTCGTTTTGCTGATATTGTTAGTTTCCTGTCTTTTGCATTATTTGGTTGGATTGGTTGCCCACGTGGCAATCGGGGAAATGGGGTGTCGCTGTGGATCAGGACGATTTCCTGTTTGCGGAGGATGGCACGCTGAAGGGCGCGCCCCAACCGCTGCCGGAACGCCGCCTGCCGGAGGGGCCGCCCTGGCGCATCCTGATCGTCGATGATGATGAGGAGGTGCATTCGGTCACCCGCTATGCCTTGCGCAAGGTGTGCT
Source organism: Niveispirillum fermenti (assembly GCF_048066175.1). GTDB lineage: Bacteria > Pseudomonadota > Alphaproteobacteria > Azospirillales > Azospirillaceae > Niveispirillum > Niveispirillum fermenti. The sequence continues at coordinate 305,855 of NZ_JBLTXA010000004.1, forward strand.
TCCGCGACCGCCCGCTGGAATTGCTGTCCGCCTATTCCGCGGCCCAGGCGCAGACCATGTTGTCGGCGGAAAAGGATATCGCGCTCGTCCTGCTGGACGTGGTCATGGAAACCGACGATGCCGGCCTGCGGCTGGTCCGCGCCATCCGGGAGGATCTGGCTGATAGTGCCGTGCGCATCATCCTGCGCACGGGCCAGCCGGGTCAGGCACCGGAAGAACGGGTGATCGCCGATTACGACGTGAATGATTACAAGGCGAAGACGGAATTGACGGCGCAGAAGCTGTTCACCACCGTCATCGCGGCGCTGCGCGCCTATGACAGCATCGTCACGATAGAGGCGAACCGGCGCGGCCTGCGCCGCATGATTGCCCTGGATGACCGGCTGCGTCCCGATATGGGGATCGATGCCTACGCCCAGACCATGCTGGAACAGGCCGGCCCCATCCTGGGGGCCAATGCCAGCGGGCTGGTCTGTGTGGTGGATGATCTGGCAGGGGGCGGCGGCGCCGGCGGGCGGTTCCGTCCCCTGGCCGTGACCGGCAGTCTCGCACCCCTGATGCCCCCGGCTCCGGGATCGGCATTGCATGACAGGCTGGAAGCTGCGCTGGCCGTCCGTCGCACCGGTGTATCGGGCCGGTCGGCCACGCTGCATATGCCGGGGCCGGACGGCACCATCTTCCTCGCCCTTCTGGATTGCGACCGCCCGCTGCTGCCGGCCGATGCGGAGATGCTGGGCGTGCTGACGGCGAAGTTCGCCGCCGGCCTTGTCAATCTGGTGCTCTATGAACGGTTGAGCCAGGCCAATACCGACCTGCGCGCCCTGACGCAGACCCTGGAACACCGGGTGGCGGAGCGCACGGCCGCCCTGCTGGATGCCAACGCCAAGCTGGAGCAACTGGCCAGCACGGACGGCCTGACTGGCATTCTCAACCGCCGCTGCTTCATGGAACTGGCCCAGGCGGAGCGGGAACGGGCGGGGCGCTATGGCCGGACCTTCGCCGTCCTGCTGCTGGACATGGACCAGTTCAAGCGCATCAATGACGGGTTCGGCCATGCGGCGGGCGATATGGCCATCCGCAGCGCGGCCAGCCGCACCGCCGCCGCATTGCGCACCAGTGACAGCCTTGCCCGCTATGGCGGGGAGGAATTGGTGGTGCTGCTGCCGGAAACGGACCTTGCCGCGGCGACGCAGGTGGCCGAGCGCGTGCGCAGTGCCATCGCCGCCCATCCCGTGGAGCATGAGGGGCGGTTCATTCCCCTTTCGGCCAGCATCGGCGTGGCCGAATGGCGCGGGGAGAGTGAAAGCCTGGACAAGCTGCTGGACCGGGCCGATCAGGCGCTGTATCTGGCCAAGCAGAATGGGCGCGACCGGGTGGAGGCGTCCGCGCTTCCCCCAACCTGAAGGCCGCCGCGTCCCGTGACCCTCCTGTCCTTTCCCGCTTTTCCCCGCACCGTCCAGGCCGTGATCTTCGACATGGACGGGCTGCTGATCGACACCGAACGGCATGTCCGCGTCGCCACGCTGGGGGCCGCCGACGAGATCGGCCAGCCCATTGATGACGATTTCTATGCCGGCATCATCGGTACGCCCTGGCCGGAAACCTATGCCATGCTGCGGGCTTTTTTCGGCGGTGACGAAGGCTTTGGCCGGTTCCGCACGGCGTTCCAGACCCGGATTGCCCTGTTGCGCACGGCCATCGCCCTGATGCCGGGGGTGGTGGAGATCATCGACCATCTGGAGGTGCTGGGCCTGCCCCTGGCGGTCGCCACCTCCACGGGCCGGGACAAGGCGGAGGAACATCTGCATCAGGCCGGCATCCGCCACCGGTTCGCCGCTCTGGTCACCCGTGACGATGTGGAGCGGGGCAAGCCGCATCCGGAACCCTATCTGACGGCTGCGGCCCGGCTTGATGCCGATCCGTCCCTGTGCGTTGCGCTGGAGGATAGCCATAATGGCATCCGGTCCGCCCATGCCGCCGGACTGATGCCCGTCATGGTGCCGGACCTGCTGCCGGCGACGGCGGAGATGCACCGTCTGGCCTTGCATGTGGCCGATGACCTGCACGGCGTGCGGGCCCTGTTCGCCTGACGCCGCGAACCAGGGGCCGCTTGCGCCGGCGGGTTCAGGTCTGATATGGTCTTCCCTACGGCAAGTAGCTGATTTTAATTGTTTATCGGGGGCAGGCCCAGCCGCCCCCCGAACTGTCCCGCCCCTGCCGGCGGGCCATCCGGGGACAGAATCCGCGAATGTCCGAAAAGAAAGCCATGCTGGGCCACAAGGTCCGCCGCCTGCGCCGCGACCTGAAGATGACTCAGGCGCAGATGGCGGAGGAGATCGGCGTCTCCCCCAGCTATCTGAACCTGATCGAGGCGAACCAGCGGCCCCTGACGGTGCCGCTGCTGCTGAAGATCGCGTCGGTCTATGGCATAGACATGGCGAGCTTTGCGGAGGATGACGAGACGCGGCTGGTGGCCAGCATGCGTGAGGTCTTCGCCGACCCCCTGTTCGAGACGGGTGACATCAAGGGCCAGGACATGAAGGAGGTGGCCGCCGCCGCCCCCAATCTGGGCCATGCCATCGTCTCGCTCTATCGCGCCTATCGGGAGGCGCGGGAGGATCTGGGTGCCCTGGCGGAAAAGGTGGCCGACCGCGACAAGTTGCAGGTGATGGGTGCCCAGGCCTTCCCGCAGGAGGAAGTGTCGGAATTCTTCCAGGGGGAGCAGAATCATTTCCCCGACCTGGAAACGGCTGCGGAAACCCTGTGGATCGATGGTGATCTGGAGGGGGGCAACCTGTACGGGTCGCTGTCGGCGTACCTGCTGAAGAAGCACGGGGTGCGGGTGCGGCTTATGCCGACCGAGGTGATGGGCGGCGCCATCTGCCGGTTCGACCGGCATTCCCGTCGTGTGCTGATCTCTGAAATGCTGGACCCGGCGGGCCGCACGTTCCAGCTCGCCAGCCAGGCGGCGCTGCTGGGCCATGCGCCGCTGCTGGAGGCGGCGGTGGCCCGTGGCAGCTTCAGCCATGATGAATCCCGCAAGCTGGCGCGGGTCGGGCTGGCGAACTACGTCGCTTCGGCCATCATGATGCCTTATGGCCGGTTCCTGATGGCAGCCAAGGAGGTCCGGTACGATATCGAAATATTGTCCCGGCGCTTCGTGGCCAGTTTCGAGCAGGTCTGCCACCGGCTGACCTCGTTGCAGCGGCCGGGGGCGAAGGGCGTGCCCTTCTTCTTCGCGCGGGTCGATCCGGCCGGCAACATGTCGAAGCGATTCAGTGCCGCGCCGGGTTTTCACTTCGCGCGGTTCGGCGGGGCCTGCCCGCGCTGGCATGTGCATGATGCCTTCCGCCATCCCGGCGAAATCCAGACACAGTTGGCACGCCTGCCGGACGGCACCACCTATTTTTCCATAACGCGCACGGTCACCAAGCCGGGCGGCGGCTGGAAGCAGCCGGCCCGGCAGTTCGCCATCGCCATCGGGTCCGACCTGGCCCATGCGGGGCAACTCGTTTATGCCGATGGGCTGGATTTGTCCGATCCGGAGACGGCGACGCCGATCGGCGTCAATTGCCGCATCTGCCCGCGCCTGGATTGCACGCAGCGCGCCTTCCCGCCCCTGTCCCACCGCCTGGCGGTGGATGAGCATATCCGCGGCGTTTCCAGCTATGTGAATGTGGGGGCGGTCTGATACTATTTTGCGGTGATCAGAGCCAATAGGCTCTGATCACCGCAAAATAGTATAAGGCATTGAAGTAAAATAAAATTTTCCGGACAGACATATAGGGGGATAGAAGGCTATTTCTGCTATTGTCCGCAGTTGAAGTCATTGTTGTCCGGGAAGTGTCATGACAAAAGATGCGATCAAGGGGCCTGCCTCCTATTTCCCCTCCATCGAGGCAAAATACGGCCGCCCTATCGCGGAGTGGAAAGCGCTTATCCGCGGGCAGAGCGGGAAAAAGCATATGGAGCTTGTCGCCTGGCTGAAGGCAGAGCATGGCATGGGGCATGGCCATGCCAATGCGCTCGTCGCGGATACGCTACGCGAATAGTACATGCCCGGAAGCGCTTCCGGCTTCGCCCTATCGTTACCCTTTATCAGTGGCTTGCCTGCGACCGTGATAGCCCCTCACCCCGGCTTGTCGCCGGGGTGAGGGGCATACCGGGCCGTTGGGCCGGTATGGATCCGGTACGGCGGCGACCGCCATCACGCCGCTCGTGCGGCGCAGCCAAGCCAACGAATGTTGGCGCCGGCGATTGAGGCCGGTGATCGGTTGTGATCACCGGGACTTGATATAAGAGTGTTCTGACGGGCGCTCAGCTTCCGGGGGTCTGGAGTGCCCGGCTGCCCGCGCCGGTCTGGATCAATTGTGCCTGCGCATTGATGGCGTTGGCGATGGTTTCGATGTTGCTTTCACTGTCGGCCTGCTGCACCGGGTCGAAGCCTGCGGCCTGGTTGATCGCCCCATAGGCATTCTGGAGTTCGGCATAGGCCCGGTCGCGGGCCCGCTTTGCCAGCAGGGCGGAAGCGGCGGAACGGATGCGCTCGAGTTTCGTCTGGGCATCGCTGGCCGCGGCGGCGGCGATCTGGTTCTGGATACGGGTTTCTACGGCTTCCAGGCTCGCATAGCGGTCATAGAGACGCTCGGCGCGGGCATGGCGGTGCCAGGCGAGGTTGACCTGGGCCAGCACGGCCATGCGCAGGGCCTGTCTGCGGATTTCGGCCACCTTCTCCCGGGCCTCGCCGGCTTCTTCGATCTTCGACCAGTGCAGGACGTTCAGCAGGTTCCAGGAAACCTGGACGCCGGCGTCGGCCCAATCATTGTTCACCAGATAATCGTTGCTGTCATAATTGAGGCCGGCGAAGAGGGTGGCCCCCGGCAGCAGCTTCAGCAGGCTCATGCGGGTTTCGATGGCCGCATTGCGGGCAATATAGGCCTCTTCCCGGACTTCGGGCCGTTCGACCATGGCGATGGCTTCCAGATCGGCGAGCGTATATCCGGGCTTCGGTACCACCAGGCTGGCTTCATCGGGAACGGCGACCTGGACCGGCGTGGCGGGTGGCAGGTTCATCAGGCTGGCGAGTTGCGTCCTGGCGATGGCCATATCGGCTTCCAGGGCTTCGAGCTGCTGCACGATTTCCAGCAGCGCCTTTTGATAGCGCAGGGCATCCAGCGGGGGCAGCAGGCGCTGTTCCTCGGCCTGTCTGGACTGTTCCAGCGCCTGACGGGCTTCATCCAGGATGGCGGCGACCTGGGGCTTCAGGCGCTCTGCGGTCGCGGCTTCCCACCAGGCGGCGCGGACCTGTTCGATGATGTTGAGAACGACGCGGCGGCGGCGTTCCTCTGCGGCCAGCAGCTTGTTGGCCTGCGCCTTGGCGCCGTAATAGGAGAGGCCGAAATCCAGGACATTCCAGCCGAGCTGGAGGTCGACCGAAGCGCTGGTCCGTTCGGAGCTTGTCGACGGCACCAGAGAGACCTGGCCCGTTTCCACCGATTCCGAAACCGAGGCAAGGACGTTGGAGCGGGTGCGCAAACCGGCCCGCGTGGCCAGCTTGGGCAGCATATCGATGCCGCTGGTGCCCAGGATCCTGTCCTCCAGCGCCTGTTCCATCAGGGTGACGCGGTGCTGAAGATTGTATTTCAGCGCGCGGGCCATGGCCTGTTCCAGTGTCAGGGGGGCGGTAACGGCCTCCTGGCTGGCGAACATGGCCTGACGGTCAGCGGCGGCCTGGGCGATCTGCTGGTCCAGGGTGAGGGGTTCCGGCGTGACGGTGCAGCCGGTGAGGATCAGCAGGATGGCCGAGCCGGCGAGCAGGCTGACGCGGCTTTTGCGGGACATGCGGTTCATTCTTGGGCTCTCCAGGTCGGCCGGTCAGCGGGCAGCGATGGGGTGGGTGCCTGCCGGCAACCCGGACAGACTGTTCAGCAGGGCGAGGCCATCGCGATGGATGGCGGTCGTGGATGCGGCGCGGATGGCTGTGGAGACGGCCTGCTTGCCGACGGGCATGTCGGCAAGGGCGGCCTGCTGGTCGGCCAGGCGCAGGGTGAGGCGAATGGTTTCGCGCTGTCCGTCACGGGTGGTGGCGGTCAGTTCGATGATGATGCGGTCCGGTGTTCCGGGTGGCGGCCTGTCGCGCAAGGCCAGTGTCCCGGTGCGTGCGTCAAAGGCCAGCCAGGCGGGAAGCGGGCGCCCGCCCGCCAGACCGGCCGAAATCGCCAGGCCGCTGTCGTTCGTGGCGAAAGTGCCGGCCGGCAGGGTGTAGTGCCCCTGTCCCGTGGCGGGATCGATGCTGATGCGCCCGGTGATCCGGGGTTCCGGCGTGCGCAGATAGGGGCGCTCGCCGGGTTCGGGCAGGCGTGTGGCGACGAAGCCCGACGGCTCGCTGATCCGGAATTGGATACCATCGATACGGGCGGGGTCCAGCGGGTCGGTGCCGAGCGCCCGGCCGGTGATGAAGCCGGCCATGACGATCGGCTGCGCGCCCGCCTGCAGGGAGGCGGCGCCCATGTCGATGGCCGGCGCCACCATGAGAGGCGGTTCGATGCCTGTGTCATAATCCGCACCCGGCCCGCTATACGGCATGACCGGGGTGGGCAGAATGGCGACCGCATCCTGCGTGATGGTCAGCGTGACCGTGCGGCTGGCCGTGGCGCCCGCCGCATCGGTGGCCGTCACGGTGATGGTCCGCTGGCCGACACCGCCGAAATCGGGGATGCCGCGGATCGTGCCGGTTGCCGCGTCATAGGCCAGGCCGGGCGGCAGTCCGGTGATGGACAGCGTCAGACTGTCACCCAGATCGGGGTCGGTGAACAGGCCGGCGGGCAGGGTGTAGGCATAGGCTGCACCGGCCCGGCCGGCAGGCAGGGTCAGGGGCGTCGTGGTCGCGGTGGGCGCGTCGTTGCGACCTTCGATGGTGATGGTGAAGCTGGCGCTGTCCATGGCGCCATTGCTGTCGGTGATGGTGTAGCGGACGGTTTCGGTATAGGCGGCGCCTTCCGGCATTTCGCCATAGGCGCCGCTGGTATCGATGCTGTAGGTGCCGTCGGCCTGGATGGTGACGCGGGCCCCGGTCTGCAAGGTGATGGTGCGCCCGACCAGGGTGCTGTCGCCATTGATGGCCGTGATGCGGATGGTATCCCCGGCATCCGGATCGGTATCGTTGGCCAGCAGGCCCGTGGCGGCATTCGCGGTGACGGTGGTTCCCGCCGGTACACGGACGCTGTCATTGCCCGTCTGGGGAGCCTGATTGGCGATGACGGGCAGGTCGAGGGTCCGCGTCACGGCCGGTGTCGTTCCGTCGGTGACGGTGACGCTGAGACGTGCAGCCGTCGTTCCGGCCGGCGTGGTGGCGGTGAGGCCGGCCAGCGCCTGATTGACGGCACTGGTGGCGCCGGCCAGCACGACGGAACCATCGGCGTTGCGGGTGACAGTCAACCCCGCGACGGCGGGGACATCCAGAAGGGTGGCGCTGCCGGCCGACAGGCTGACGGTGAGGGTGGCGCTATCGCGGTCGGCGACGCTGATGCCGGTGATGCTGCCTGTCTGGCCGGCCCGCAGCGGATCGGGCTGGGCCGGAAGGCTGACGGTCGGCTGCGCCGCGACGGACAGGGTGAGCGTCCGGGTCGGATCGGGGCTGAGCGGATCGCTGTCGCCGGCCTGGATGGTGATGCTGGCGCTGGAGGCGTTCGCATCGGCGGTGATGGAAAGCCCCGCCAGGGTGGCGTTGATGTCGGCGACGGAACCCGTGATGCGCAGGGCACCGTTGCCGGCATCTGCGACATTGGCGCCGCCGACCGCCGATAGTGCAAGGGTGGCCCCGGCAGGGGTGAGGGTGACGGAGAGCGTGTCGCTGTCGGCATCACCGACCGTGATGCCGGCAAGCGGCTGCGAAATGCCTGCCGTGATGCGCCCGCTGTCAGGCAGGGTGATGGTGGGAGACTGCACGACGCGGATGAAGATCAGGTCGCTGTCATCGGGTGTGACGGCGTCCTGATCGCTGCTGGTGATGCGCAGGCTGGCCTCACGCACCGTGGTCAGCGCCGTGAAGTCGATGGTCGCCAGGCTGGCATTGACATCGGCGGTGCTGCCGGTGATGTGCAGGGTTCCGTCCGCATCGCGGGTCACCGTGGCGGTACCGAAGGTGCGCAGGGAAACCTGACCATTGGTGGGCTTCAACGTGACGGCCAGGGTCGGGCTGTCACTGTCGCGCACACCGACGCCGATGATCTCGGTCGCCACGCCGCCGACGATGGTCGGCTGCACGGGCAGGCGGTTCTCCGGTGCGGATGCAACGCGGATGGACAGGGTGCGGTCCAGGTCGGCCGTGGCGGGGTCGCCATCGCTGGCCTGGATGCGCAGGCTGCCCGTCCTGGCGCCCGCCTCGGGCGTGAGGACCAGCGTCGCCAGCGTGGCGTTGACGGCTTCCACGCTGCCGGTAAGGGTCGTGACACCGTTGATGCTGGTGATGCTGGCCGGTCCGATCAGCGCGATGAAGCCACCGGTGGGTGTCAGGGTGACGGTGATGCTGTCGCTGTCGCCGTCCAGGATGGCGATGGTCGGGACACGGGTACTGACCCCGGCCAGGACGGCCAGGCTGTCGGGTCCGCGATAGGTTGGCGTGGTGGGATCGTTGTCGATGATGAGTGCGCTGGCCGCGGCGGTGCGGATATCGGCGCCGTTGCTGGCATTGGACAGGGTCAGGGTGAAGCGTTCGTCGGCCTCGACGCTGTCGTCGCCGGAAACTTCGACGGTGATGGTCTTGACGCTTTCACCATCGGCGAAGGTGATGGTGCCGGACGGCAGGGTGCCGCCGAAATCAGCGGCGTTCAGCCCGCCATCGCCGGACACCGACCAGTCGACACTGGTCTGACCTGCCAGGCTGCCTGAACGGGTGACCTGGAAGCTGTAGCTGGTGGACTGGCCGCTGTCGCCTTCCCGTGCCGACGGGGTCAGCGCGGTGACGGCGATACGGGCCGGAACGATGGTGCCGACCTGTGCGGCGGCGATGGCCTGGTCCAGCGTCTGGCCGGTATAGGCGGTCAGGGCCGTGTCCAGGCTGCCTGCCGCGACGCCGGCCTTGATGGCCAGGGCCGCGTCGCCCTGTGCCACGACCTGGACCTTTGCCATGCTGGACAGACGGTCCAGCGCCGTGCCGGCCGCATCGCGGGCATCCATGATGCGGGCATTGGCCTGTGCCGCCAGGGTGGCCGTGCCGGCCGACATGCCATCGGAGAGGGCAAGGCCCAGCCGCTGTGCCGCATTGTCCAGGATGGCCTGCAACGTGGGCTGATGCGTCAGGTCGAGCCGCTCGCCGGTTCCAAGGGCGTTGATGGCATCACCCAGGGCGGCCGTGATGGCGTTGCCGGCGGCCCCGGCGGCCAGGGTCGTCCCGTCTGCCCCCGCGGTGGCGGTAAGCAGGCTGGCCCCCTGCACGAGCAGGATGGAAATGCCGTTGGCCTGCGCCTGGGCGTTCAGGGCGGCGGCAATGGTATCCGCGCTGGCGCCGGTGGCGGTGGCGGCGTCGATCGGGTCGGTATTGAACAGGTCGATACCCGGATCGATGCCCAGTGCGGCCCGGACGCTGTCCTGTGCCGCCGCGAAGGCATCGTTGTCGGCGGCCAGACCGGCCGTGCCGGCGATGGCGGTGGTCAGGGGGTTGATCACCGTGGCGCGTGGCGGCGCAACATAGATGCCGTCGAACGCGATCCCGGTGGAGATGTCGCGCCCGCCGACCATGATGTAGGGGCCGTCGCCGCCGCTGATCTCGTAATTGCCGGCGGCGTCTGTGGTGGCGCTCACCTCGCCGGCATCCAGGATGCCGTTGCGGTTGGCGTCGGCGAAGACCAGGGCGCCCTGGATATAGCCGTCGATGGTCTTGCCGCGGACGGTATTGACCAGGATGTCGGCAAGACCCAGCAGGTTCCCGCCACTGTCGCGGACCTGGAAGCTGTCGGCCGCCCGGTTGCCGGCGGCATCGCTGACGATACCGTCCAGGGTGCCGGCGATGGTGATGCCGTCGCGGTCGACATCACCCGGTTGGACCTCATAGGTGAAGGTCAGGCGATTGGTCCCGCTGCCGCCGGCAAGCGTGGCCGTCCGCGTGGTATCCCCGACCAGCAGGGTGATGCTGGCACCCTGGGACGCGGTGACCGCCTCGCTGAACAGCAGGGTGACGGACAGGTCGTCGCCGGGGAAATAGGTGCCGGCCGCCGGGACCTCCACGCCGGTGACGGCGGGGGGCGTGCGATCGGTGTCGCGGTCCAGGATCGTGGCGCTGGCGCTGGCCGGGTCGTTGACCCGGGGCGACAGGCTCAGCCCGTCATGGCGCAGGTTGTCCAGCGAGACGGTGAAGGTCTCGTCTCCTTCCGCGATGCCGTCGGCCATGACGTCGATGGTGATGATCCGGCTGCTTTCGCCGGCGGCCAGGGTGACGGTGCCGCTGGGCAGGATGCCGCCGAAATCATTGGCATCGATGCCGTTTCCGGCCTCTACCCGGTAATCGACGGTGATGGTGCCATTCGTGGCGGCATCGGTACCGGCGGTGCGGAATATCTCGAACGTGAACCGTGTGATGCCGCCTTCCAGGGGTTCGGCCTGGATGGAGGCCGTGCCGGGGGCGTTGCGGATCGCGACGATCTGCTCCTCGGCGATGACCACCTCGACCGCGCCGTTCAGTTCGCTCTGCCCGTCGGAGATGGTGTAGGTCAGGATCCCGGCATTGCCGGAGAAGCCGGTATCGACATCGAACTGAAGCAGGGTCAGTTCCTGCGGGGTGAGCGTGTCACCGACATTGACGATGCTGCCATCGCCCCGCAGGGTCGCGCCGTTGCCCGGCAGGCTGGTGATGGTGATGGTGAGCGGATCGCCATCCGGATCGACGGGCATGTCGATGGAAAGGCCGACCGCACCCGCATTGCGGGCGATGACCACCTGCTTGGGCTGTTCGACGATGGGGTCGTTGTTGATGCCGTCGATGGTGATGGTGACCGTGGCGGTCGCGCTGGCGCCGGCCGCGTCGGTGACGGTGTAGGTGAAGCTGTCGGTGGCTGTCTGCCCGCCCGACAGATAGTTGAAGGCACCATTGGGATCATAGCGATAGGTGCCATCGGGATTGACGGTCAGCCGTGCGCCGGAAGACAGGGTGATGGCGGTGCCGACCGCCACGTCGCTGCCATTGACGGCTGTGACGCGCAGGCTGTCGGTCTGGTCGGGGTCGGTATCGTTGGCCAGGACGGACGGACCCGCCAGGACGGACAGTTCGTTGGTGCGGCCCGTGTCGGCATTGGCAACGGGACCCTGGTTGGCGCCCAGGACGGCGATGTCCAGCACATAGGTCGCCGACAGGCCGGAGGCGTTGGCGATGCGTAGGGTCACCGCCACATTGCCCGCGTCGCTGGCGTCCGGCATGCCCGTCAGGGTGCCGGTCGCGGCATCGATGGCCAGCCAGGCGGGTGCGCCTTCCAGGCTGTAGCGGAGCTGGCTGGTGTCACCGGTCGGGGCATCGGGATCGCGGATGCTGCCCGCCGGGGGAGTATAGGTGAAGGCCGTCCCGGCCGTGGCCGTGGCGTTGTCGCGGATGATGCTGGTGACGGGTGCATCGGCGACGGGGGCAATGGTGATGTCGATGACGCGGCTGATCACCGTGCCGTCGGGGGCGGCGATGGTCAGGGTCACGCTGGTCTGACCGAAGGCGTCGGGCTGCGGCGTGACACGCAGGACGGGGCTGCCATCCACCAGATCGACGCCGGCCGAGGCGACAAGGGCGGGGTCCAGCCCCGACAGGCCGAAGGTGAACCGGTCCAGCGGCAGGCCCGCGCTGTCCAGTGGCAGGGGCAGGCCGGCCCCGGCCTCGTCCTCGGCCATGGTCAGCGGGCCCGTCTCTCCCAGCACGGGCGGGTTGGGGGCGACGATCAGATCCAGCTCGGTGGTAGCGGTCAGCGGGGCGGCACTGTTGCCGGCCGCGTCGGTGAGGGTCAGTGTAACGGTCAGGATGCCATCATTCAGGCCGGCCAGGGACGGCAGGGTGATGGTGCCGTCGGCGGCCAGGGTGCCGGCGCCCGTCACGGGGGCACCGCCGGCGGCGGACGTGACGGTGTAGGTGTAGGTTGCCCCCGTCTCCCCGCCGGTGATGGTCAGGGTCGGCTGGTCAGCCGCCGTAATGCGTTGCAGCGGGATGGACAGGGCGCCCGTGGGCGGGGTCGTGTCCAGTACCGCCGTCGCAGTGACGGGCTGGCTGATATTCCCGGCTGCGTCCGTCTGCTGGATGGTCAGGGTCAGCGTACCGTCGGCCAGCCCCGCCAGGGAGCCGGGTACCAGGGTCTGGCTGGTCGCGGTCCAGATGCCCGAGCCGGTGATGGGCGTCCCGCCGCCAGACGAGGTGATGGTGTAGCTGTAGCTGTCACCGATGGTCAGGCCGGTCAGGCCCACAGTGGTGGTGCCGGCCTGCGCGCCGCCGATGAGGTTGGTGGAGAAGCTGGCGTTGCCGCCGGGCGGGGTCGTGTCCAGCAGCGTGGTGGCCGTGACCTCCATACCCTTGTTGCCGTCCGCATCGGTCAGGCTGAAGGTCAGGGTCAGGGTGCCGTCGGCCAGGGCCGCCAGGGTGCCGGGGCTGATGGTCATGCCGGCATCCGTGACGGTGCCGGTACCGGTGACGCTGCCACCGCCGCTGGAGGTGATGGTATAGCTGTAGGTGGCACCGACTTCCGCGCCGGTCAGGCCGATGGTCAGGCTGTCGCGGCCCGCGGCATTGACCAGCGGGCTGGACAGGCCGACGGCATAACCGGCGGGCGCCTGATCGTCGATGATGGTGATGGTGACATCGCCGGTCCGGCTGAGATCGGGGGTACCGCCATCATAGCCGGTGATGGTCAGCGTATAGCTGCCGGGGGGTACATTGCCGGTGGCGACCACCCGGCCGTCGGTGATCGTGAAATAGCCGTCATTGTTGCCGCTGTCGATGGTGTAGCGGAACGGGCCCGGCCCGTCCGGATCGACCATGGTCAGGGTGCCGATGGTGCCGCCGTTGCCGGCCTCGCTCTGCGTGATCTGGCCGCCCGTCAGGGAAAGGCTGGTGGGCGCGTCATTGACGGGGGTGATGGTGACCGTGGTCAGGCCGGTGGCCGACAAGGCGCCACCGGTGCCCTGCGCGCCGGTATTGCCGTCGTTGAAGCTGGTGACCAGGGTGACGCTGGCCGGGGGTGCGCTGGAGCCGTTGTCGTAGGTGACGGCGCGCAGCACCTCCTGAACATTGCTGGCCGTGGCATTGGCGTTGAAGGAAAGGCTGAGCACCCCGCCCTCGTTCAGCAGCACGGTGCCGATGGTGGTGGAGCCCAGCACAAGCGCCTGACCCGACACCATGGTCGCAAGGCTGCCACTGGCGGCGAACCGGTCATCGGCGTTGGCGCCGCCTGCACGCTGCACTGTCAGCGTGGTGCCGGCGAAGCTGCCGGAACCCAGGTCGGCATCACTGATGGTGGCCGTCATGTTGATCGTGACGGCGGTCCCCTTCTCCGTGAAGTCGATAATATTGGCATAATTGCCCAGGACGGGAGCATCGTTGACGGGCGTGACGGTCAGGCTGAAGCTCTGGTTGCTCAGCGTGACGCCGTCCTTGTCCCCCAGGGTGAAGATGAAGCTGTCGCTGGCCTGTTCGGCGCCGTTCTGACGATACTTGACGCGCCCGGCATCGATATCGGCCTGGGTGAAGCTGTTCCCCAGCCCCAGCGCCTCGCCGTCATCGACAAGACCGTTGGCATTGCTGTCAACGAACAGGGTGCCGTGCGCGGGGAGGGTTGTCAGCGTGTAGCTGAGCTGGGCGGCCGTCGAGCCGTCCGGATCGCTGGACGACAGCACGGCCGTACCGATCGTGACGGTACCGTTCTCGGCAACCGTCGTGCCGGCATTGGTGTTCACGACGGGCGGGCGGTTGCCCATGATGGTGATATCGTTGCTGTCGCTGCCGCCGGCCATGTTCAGCAGGAAATTGCCCGTCAGCAGCGCGTTGGTGACCAGCGTGGTGGAATTGTTCACCACGGGATCGGCATCACCATTCGCGATCAGGGCGATGACATTGGCCTGCAGGCCATAACCGCCCAGCGCTGTGACGGTCAGCGACGCATCGGCACCGATGGTCACCGTTCCGGCCACATCCACCTGGTCATAGTCGGCGCCGGCGGTATCCTTGCCCTTGTGTTCGAACAGGGCAGCTCCGTTCAGCGTCAGGTTGCCGCCGACGGTCAGCTTGCCGACCCCGTCATTGGTACCAGCGACACCGGGCGCCAGCGTGGCGCCGTTGGCGATGGTCAGGTCGCCGGTGATGGTGCCGGTGCCGGCCAAGGTGGCGCCGCTGGACACGCTGGCGTTCCCGGCTACCGACCCGGTGATGGACAGGGTGCCGGCCGACACCGTGGTGTCACCCGCATAGCTGTTGCTGCCGGCCAGGGTCAGCGTGCCGGTGCCGGTCTTGGTCAGGTTGCCGCTGCCGGCGATGGTGCCGGACAGGGCAACGGTGTCGGCATTTTCGATGGTGCCGCCCTGATAGCCCAGCGTGATGCTGTTGCCGATGGTGGCGGTGCTGCCCGTCACGGCCAGCGTGCTGCCGGTCAGGGTCAGCTCGCCGCTGCCCAGGTTGGTTCCGTCGGTGATTGAAAGGGTGCCGGCCGACACCGTGGTGCCGCCCGTATAGCTGTTGGTGCCGGCCAGGGTCAGGTTGCCGCTGCCGGTCTTGGTCAGGTTGCCGCTGCCGGCGATGGTGCCGGACAGGGTAACGGCATTGGTATTGCTGACGGTACCGGTGCCGGCGCCCAGGATGATGGCATTGTCGATGGTGACGCCCGACCCCGTGATGGTCAGGCTGGCGCCATCCAGCGTCACGTCCCCGGCCAGCAGGTTTCCGTCACCCGCCACCGACAGGGTGCCGCCATCGATCATTGTGGCGCCGGTGCCGGTGTTGGTGCCCGACAGGGTCAGGGTGCCGGCGCCGGTCTTGGTCAGGTCGCCCGTGCCGGTGATGTTGCCCGACAGCGTGACGCTATCGGCATTGCTGATCCTGCCGCCATTGCTGCCCAGGGTGATGGCATTGTCGATGGTGACATTGCTGCCCGTCACCGTCAGGCTGCTGCCATCCAGCGTCAGTGTGCCGCCCACCATATTGGCCGCAGTAGCAATCGTCACCGTCCCTTCACTTGCGCTCAGCCCGCCGGTGGCAGTCTGTGTCCCCGCCAGGGTCAGCACACCCTCCGCGACCTTGCTCAACAAGCCGCTGCCTGAAATCACCCCCGACAGGGTGACGGCGGCGCTGTTGCTGATGGTGCTGTCGGAGGACAGGGTGATCGCGTTGTCGATGGTGGTGGCACCGGTGACGGCCAGCGTGCCGCCGCTCAGCGTCAGCGCGCCGCCGCCCAAGTTGCCATCGCCGGCGATCGACAATGTGCCGGCCGTCACCGACGTCGTGCCGGTATAGGTATTGCTGCCCGACAGGGTCAGATTGCCGGCGCCGGCCTTGGTCAGGTTGCCGCTGTCGGAGATGATGCCCGACAGTGTGAGGCTGGCGGCATTGCTGATGGTGCCGCCGCCGCTGCCCAGGGTGATGGCGTTGGCAAGCGTGCTGCTGTTGCCGGTAACGGCCAGCGTGCCGCCATTCAGCGTGATCTGCCCGCTGCCGATATTGCTTGCATCGGTGATGGAGAAGGTGCCGGTGTGCCCGGCGGTTGTCGCGATGCCACCGGTCCAGTTGCTGGCGGTGCCCGACAGCTTGACCGTCCCGTTCCAGGCGTTGGTCAGGGTATGGCCGTTGCCGCCATCGCTGATGCCGCCGGAGAATTCCAGCGTGATGTTGCCCGGATCGACCAGGGTATTGCCATCCAGCGTGACGGCACCGGTGAAGGTGATGTTGCTGGAGGCATAGGTGCCCATGATGGCGCCATACCCGTCACCGACGCCACTGACGACCACGTCGTTGGCGATGTCGACCGCATAGTTGAAGATCAACTGCGCGCCATCGCTGATGGTGAGCGTGCCATACACATTGCCGTTGCCGGCATCGGGCCCGCCCAGCGTGGCGGTGCTGCTCTGGATGACGATACCGCCTTCGTTGATGTTGGTGTCGCCGGTATAGGTATTGGCCGCCGTCACGTGCAAACGGCCGCTGCCGGTCTTGGTCAGCGATCCGTCGCCGCTGATGACGCCATTGAACACGACGATGGACGTTTCTATCTCGATCGTGCTGTCGCTGGCCAGGATCACATTGTTGGTGATCGGCGCGGAGAAGCTCAGATTGCCGCCGCTCAGCAGCCGCAGGCTGCCGCCATCCAGCGTGATGGCGCCGGTGCCCAGATGCGATGTGCGGGAAATGCCAAGCGTGCCACCGGTGATGCTGGTGCCGCCGCCATAGGTGTTGGCGCCATCGCCGGCCGACAGGATCAGTTCACCCGACCCGGTCTTGGTCAGGGCGCCCGCGCCGGTGATGGCGCCCGACAGGGTGACGGTGTGGGTATTGCCGACGGTGCCGCCATTGCTGCCCAGGGTGATAGCATTGTCGATGGTGGCGTCGCTGCCCGTCACGGTCAGCGTGCCATTGTTCAGGGTCAGCGTGCCGCTGCCCAGATTGCCATCGCCCGCCACCGACAGGGTGCCGCCGGTGATGGTGGTCGCGCCGGTATAGCTGTTGGTGCCCGACAGGATCAGCGTGCCGCCGCTCTGCTTGGTCAGGCTGCCGCTGCCGGTGATGTTGCCGGACAGGGTCGTCGTCAGTGTGGCACTAAGCGCCGCCGAGCCGTTCAGGACGATGGCGTTGTCGATCGTGCCGCCATTGTTGACGATGGACCAGGTCGTCCCATCCTCCAGCGTGACCGCATCGGAACCCAGATTGGAATCCAGCCCCGCCGACAGGCTGCCGGCACTGATGGTCAGGGTGGTGAAGCCCTGGCTGTTGCCGCCCAGCGACAAGGTGCCGGCCCCGTCCTTGGTCAGGCCGAAGGCACCGCCGATATTGTTCGACAGCGACAGGGTGGTATCGGCATCCGCTGCCGAAACCGTCGCTGCCGCATCCAGGGTGATGGCCCCCGTGATCGAGACGGTGCCGTTGCCCGACGCGACCAGCGCGCCGGCATTGTCCACCCCCGTGCCGCTCAGCGTCAGCGCCTCGGCGATGCTGATCCCGGCAGAAATCTGCAAGGTGGCGCCCGATGTGACGACCGTGCCGCCTGCGCTGGTGCCCAAAGCAGCGTCATTGCCCACCACCAGCGTGCCCTCCGACACCGTGGTGGTGCCGGAGTACGTGTTGGTGCCCGACAAGGTCAGCGTGCCTGCACCGGTCTTTACCAACGTGCCGCTGCCGATGGATTGGGAAAGTACACCAGAGAAGGTCGCCGAATTGTCTACCTGGATCGTTCCACCAGGGGCCGTGGCGGCCAGAATAACATTGTTAGTAATGGTGACGCCCGTGCCTGTGACCTGCAGGGTGGTGCCGGTGGCGATGGCAATATGGCCAGTGCCCAGATTAGCGCCACTTGTCACGCTGAGTGTACCGCCCTGGATCTGGGTGTTGCCAGTATAGGTATTGTTGCCTGACAGGGTAAAGGTGCCGGTACCCGCCTTGGTCAGCCCGCCGCTGCCCCCGGCACCATCCTGGATCACGCCGGAGAAACTGTTGGAGGTATCACCGCCCACCGTCAGCGTGCCGTCATTCAACGAGACAGTGCCCGCGCCCGACAATCCGCCCACGGTCTCGTTGTCCAGATACAGCAGCAGTTCGGCGCCCGCCGCCACCGTCACCGCGCTGGTATCGGCGATGGCAGCGCCGCCCTCAATCTGCAGCGTCCCAGCAGAAATCGTGGTTGTGCCAGTATAGGTATTGGCCCCGGTCAGGGTCAGGGTGCCCGTGCCCGTCTTGGTGATGCCGGCACCGGTGCCCGCGATCACGCCGGAGAAGACCGAATTGCTGTTGTCGCCGCCGACCGTCAGCTGGTAGGTCGGCGATTGGCTGGGATCCAACCCCAGATTGACCGTGCCCGCCCCCGCCAGGGACCCGATGGTTTCACCGCCGCCAGCGAGCGCCAGGATCGCCCCGGACGCCACCGTCACCGCGCTGGTGTCGCCGATCGACGCGCCGCCCGATACGGCCAGGGTGCCGGTCGAAACAGTGACCGCCCCGGTGTGGGTGTTGGTGCCCGACAGGGTCAGCACGCCCGCGCCCGATTTGGTCAGACCGCCGGTGCCGGAAACCACGCCGGACAGGGTCGCCTCATTGGCGTTGCTGATCGTGCCGCCATTGCTGCCGATAGCAATGGCATTGTCGATGGTCACGCCGCTGCCGGTCAGGCTCAGCGTACCGCCATTCAGCGTCAGCGTGCCGCTGCCCAGATTGCCATCGCCCGCCACCGACAGCGTGCCGCCGGTGATGGTGGTGGTGCCGGTATAGCTGTTGGTGCCCGACAGGATCAGCGTGCCGCCGCTCTGCTTGGTCAGGCTGCCACTGCCGGTGATGTTGCCGGACAGGGTCGTCGTCAGTGTGGCACTGAGCGCCGCCGAGCCGTTCAGGACGATGGCGTTGTCGATCGTGCCGCCATTGTTGACGATGGACCAGGTCGTCCCATCCTCCAGTGTGACCGCATCGGAGCCGAGATTGGCATCCAGCCCCGCCGACAGGCTGCCGGCGCTGATGGTCAGGGTGGTGAAGCCCTGGCTGTTGCCGCCCAGCGACAAGGTGCCGGCCCCGGCCTTGGTCAGGCCGAAGGCACCGCCGATATTGTTCGACAGCGACAGGGTGGTATCGGCATCCGCTGCCGAAACCGTCGCTGCCGCATCCAGGGTGATGGCCCCCGTGATCGAGACGGTGCCATTGCCCGACGCGACCAGCGCGCCGGCATTGTCCACCCCCGTGCCGCTCAGCGTCAGCGCCTCGGCGATGCTGATCCCGGCGGCGACCTGCAGGGTGGCGCCAGAGGATACGGTGGTGCCGCCGGCCGTGGTGCCCAGGGCCCCATCATCACCGGCCACCAGCGTACCCGCGGATACAGTGGTCGTTCCGGTATAGGTGTTGGTGCCGGACAAGGTGATGGTGCCGGCCCCGGTCTTGGTCAGATCTGCGGCACCCGTGATGGTGCTGCTGATGATGGCGGTGTCGGCGCTGCCATTGCTGAGGGTGAAGGCGCCTTCCATGGTGATGGTGCTGCCGCTGATGGTCAGCCCGTTGGCGCTGTCCAGATCCAGCGTATCACCCGCACCAACCGTCGCGCCGCTGCTCAGCGTCACGGTTGAATTGTCGGCCAGCTTGACCTTGATCGTATCTGCGCCGCCCTGTGCCACGCTGCGCGCCATGGCTTCGCGCAGCGAGAAGCCATCCGCCGCGTCGCCGTCGCCGTCGTCGCTGTCACTGTCCACATAGATGACATTGCTGGCGACTGTCACGTCGATGGTCGATGCGCCCCCATCGTTGCTATCGCGCAGCGTGAAGCGGATGATTGCATCGCCATAAGGGGTTTCGTTCGCATAGCCGATGGCGCGGGCCAGGGCTTGTACCCCTGCATCGGTCGCATTGTCGTTGAAGGTGAAGGTGAGCGTCCCGGTCACCGTATCATAGGACCAGGAGGCGAAACCGGTCCCGCCATCGGACACGCTGCCGCTGGAATCCTGGCCCTGTGTGATGCTGCCGGTGAAGGTCAGGCCATTGCCTGCCACAAAACTGAACAGGTCGTTCGGGCTGCCATCGGCTGTGCCGCCGGTGGTGACGCGCTGCAGGGTGAGGGTGCCGTCGTTCCAGTTGCCGTCACTGCTGCTGATGGTGGTCGCCGACAGCAGGCCGTCATCGGCATCGTCCAGCGCGACGCTCCCGTCTCCGTTGAGCTCCACGACGGGACCTGGACTGTCGAAGAGGGTCACATCATTGCCGCTGCCGCCGGCATAACCGACCAAATAACGCTTTCCGTTGCTGGTCAGCACCTCACCTTCGGCGACGCCGTCCACCACGCCGCTGACGGTGCCGCTGCCCTGCTGGTCGATGACCACGAAGGTGTTGCTGCCGGAGGTCGAATGAGTGGTGTCGAAGCTGCTGTCGGCCCCCAGCGTCACGCTGCCCGATTTGACCACCACCTGGTCATAGCCCGTGCCCGCCGTTGCCCCGGCCAGATCAAGCTTCAGCGTGCCGTTCAGGATCAGGTTGGCCCCGGTATCCAGGGTCAGCGTTCCAGCGCCGTTATTGATACCATCCACCCCCGGCGCCAGCGTGCCGCCGCTGTCGATGGTGACAGAGGCTGCGAGGGTGCCGTTACCCGACAGGGTGCCGCCGTTCTTGACGGTCAACCCGTTGGTGGCGCTCACGGTGGCGCCGCTGCCGACCTGCAGGGTGCCTGCGTCGACCGTAAGGGAGATGAGGCTGGTATTACCGCCGTTCAGGATAAGCGTGCCGGTGCCCGACTTGCCCAGCGTGCTGTTGCTGCCGGCGATCCCCTGCATCAGTGTGACGACGACGCCAGTATCGGCTGTAATCGTGCCGTTGTTGACACCCAGAATGATCTCGTTGTCGATCGTGGTGCTGGATGTGACCGTCAGCGTCCCGTCATTCAGTGTCAGGCTGCCGTTGCCGAGGTTGCTGTCGCTGGCCACTGACAGGGTGCCGCCGCCCTTCACGTGGGTCGCGCCATCATGGCCGGTGCCGGACAGGGTCAAGGTACCCGACCCTTCCATGATCAGGGTGCCAGTACCCTGGAGGCTGCCGGAGAAGGTGGTGGATGTGTTGTTGATGCCGATGGTGAGTTCGCTTGTTCCGAGCGAAACCGTGCCTGCGCCTGCCAGGGATGCCAGGGTCTCGTCCTGTGTCAGCGTCAATGTACCGGCGGCCCCCACGGTCACCGCGCTGTTGTCGCTGATCGCGCCGCCGGCGCGGTTCAGCGTGAGGCCGCCACCATTGACGGTGGTGGTGCCGGTATAGCTGTTGTTGCCGCTCAGCGTGAGAGTGCCGGTGCCGGTCTTGATCAGGCCGCTGCCGCCATTGCCCCCGCCGATCACCCCGCTGAATGTCGTAATGGTCGATTGATTGACCGTCAGCGTGACATTGTTGCCCAGCGACACGTCCGTACCGGCCGTGCCGTTACCCGAAAGGGCGCCGATGGTCTCGCTGCTGTTGACCTGCAGCACGCCGGAACCGGACAGGGTGACGGCGCTGTTGTCGCCGATGGCGGAGCCACCCGATGCGATCAGGGTGCCGGCTTCGATATCGATGGCGCCGCTATGCGTGTTGGTGCCCGACAGGGTCAAAGACCCCGCACCGGCCTTGGTCAGACTGCCGGTGCCGGAAATCACGCCCGACAGAGTGACGGCGTTGGCGTTGCTGACGGTGCCGCCGCCATTGCCCAGGGTGACGGCGTTGCTGATGGTGGCATTGCTGCCCGTCACGGTCAGCGTGCCGTTGTTCAGCGTCAGCGTGCCGGAACCCAGATTGTCGCCGTCCACCACGCTGAGAACGCCCTTGGTGACAGAGACGGCGCTCATGCTGTTGGTGCCGGACAGGATGACCTTGCCAGTACCGTTCGAATTGATGGTCAGGCTGCCATTGCTGACGGCGCCGCCGAAGGTCAGGTCGACAGTGAGGCCGTTATCGACGGAACGGCTGGCATTGCCCAGATCGACCGAGCCGGACAGGGTGAGGGCGTAGGAACCCGCCAGGGTCATGTTGCCGCCCAGCACCACGGCGTTGGTCAGTGTGCGGGCGGCCAGACCGGCGCGG
Source organism: Niveispirillum fermenti (assembly GCF_048066175.1). Taxonomy (GTDB): domain Bacteria; phylum Pseudomonadota; class Alphaproteobacteria; order Azospirillales; family Azospirillaceae; genus Niveispirillum; species Niveispirillum fermenti. The sequence goes on from NZ_JBLTXA010000004.1 coordinate 327,579, forward strand.
ACCTTGCCGCCATTGATGGTCAGGGTGCCGGTGCCGGCGGCGCTGTCGGTATTGAACTGCAGAATGCCGCTGTCCAGCGTGGTGCCGCCGGTATGGGTGTTGCTGCCGGAAAGCGTCAGGGCCTTGCCGGCATTGGTGCTGGTCGCGGTCAGCTTGCCGCTGCCGCTGATGGTACCCGACAGGTTTGCGCTGCCCGATGACAGATCCACTGTACCACCGCCGGTGCCCAGCGAGATGGCCTTGGAATAGCTGATGTCTGTCGTGCCGGCCAGCGTGCCGCCATCCAGGGTCAGGCCCGAGGTGGTCGAGATGGAGGACGCGCCGACCGCCAGCGTACCACCTGTGATACTGAGCGCGCCGGTCAGCGTGTTGGTCGCCGACAGGGTGATGGTGCCCGCACCCGTCTTGGTCAGACTACCCGAGCCGGCAATGACGCTGCTGATCGTCGCCGTGTCGCTGGTTCCGTTCGAGAGGGTCAGCGTATTGCCCGCAACGATGGTCAGTGTGCTGCCCGCGATGGTCGCCCCGCTGGCGGCGTCGGCATCGATGGTCAGGCTTTCGCCGAGCGACAGATTACCGGCCAGAGTCAGGGTGGTGCCGGCCAAGGAACCGGCGAGCACAATGGTCTGTGTGCCGGTTGTATCCGCGGCGGCAATCGCCACGGCTTCGCTGAAGCTGACACCGTCGGTCACGTCGATGGTGGCGGTGTCAGTGGCGTTTGTTACAAAGATCGTGTCGCTGGTGACGGTCACATCGGCCGTGGACGATTCCCCGCGACCATCGCTGAGCGTGAAGCGAATGATTGTATCGCCGGTCGGCGTGTCGTTGCGATAGGTGACGCGACCCGTGATTTCCTGCACCAGGGCAGTCGTGGCATTGGCGTTGAAGGTGATGGTCAGCACGCCGTTGCTGTTGGTGTAGCTGCCAATTGTCTGGCTGTTGGACACCAGATCGGTGCCGCTGGTGCTGATGCCGGACCCTTCCAGGTCGAAGCCGAAAACATCGCTGGTCAGCGCATTGTCCTTGCGCTGAATGGTGAGAGTGGCCGCGTCCCAGTTGCCGGCCAGATCATTTTCCACGTCACTGATGGTCACATCGTTGGACGCATCCAACCCGATGGTGCCCCCGACACCGGCCCAGGCGACGCTGTCACCCGCAAGGTTGGTAATCACCGGCGCATTGTTTGCCGGCGCTGTCAGGGTGAAATTATTCCCGGTACCGCCGGGCCCCGTGTAAGAGGCCGTCAGTACAGTGCCATTACCGCCTGCGGTAACAGTGCCGCCTTCGGCTACGCCGGTAAAGGTGCCGGTGATGGCATCGATGGTCGGCATGGCGTCATCATTGCTGATGATCACATATTGGTCCAGGCTGTCGGCAGCGTAAGAATGCGTGGCGGAAATCACCGCATTGGTCACCGATACCGTGCCATTGACCACCACCTGGTCATAGCCCGTACCAGCCGTGGCGCCGGCGATGTCAACGGCCAGGGTGGCGCTGGTCTGTATCTCCAGATTGCCATTGATGGTCAGTGTGCCGACGCCATTATTGGTGCCGGCGACACCCGGCGACAGGGTGGCGTTGCTGCCGATTGTCACCTGATTGGTTGAGTTGGCGGCAAAAATGGTGCCGGTGCCACCCAGCGTCGCACCGCTCGACAAGGAAACGGCCGATGTGCCACCCAGCGAACCGGTGACCAGCAGGGTGCCGCCAGTGATATTTGTGTTGCCTGTATAGGTGTTGACCCCGCCGAGTGTCAGCGTGCCGGCGCTGACCTTGGTGAGGCTAAAGGCACCGCTGACGGCCCCGCTGAGGGTCAGGCTGGCATCCGAGGCCGCGCCGATCTGGCTGGCGGCGGACATGGTGACAGTGCCGCTGAGCGTGGCACTGCCGCTATCGACCCGCAATGCCCCGGTGTTGGAAATCCCGGTGCCGGCAATGGTGATATTTTCAGCCACCGTGACGCCATCGGCCAGGGCGAGGGCGCCACCGCTGCCTATGGTCGTGGTGCCGGTGGTGTTGCCCAGCGCATTATTGTGACCGGCGACCAGCGTACCGGCGTTAATGGTGATCCCGCCACCATGGTTGCTGTTGTCGCCGGTCAGGGTCAGCGTGCCCGTGTTCATCTTGACCAGTAGAAAATCACCACTGATGACGCCGCTGAGCGTCAGGTTGGCGCTTGGTCCGGCTGCGATAATTGTATTGCCCGTCAGCGTGACAGTGCCGCTGACCGTTGCGGTGCCGCTGCCGATCAGTGCGCCGGTAGTGCTGATGCCGGTGCCGGTCAAAGTCAGGTTTTCCGCCAGGGTGACGCCATCGGCCACATTCAGCGTGGCGCCGCTGGTAACCGTGGTGCCGGCGCCGCTGCTGCCCAGCGCCGTGCTGTGGCCTGCCACCAATGTGCCGGCTGAAACACTGGTTTCCCCGGTATAGGTGTTGGCACCGGTCAGAGTCTGGGTGCCACCACCGGCCTTAATCAGTCCGCCCGAGCCGGAAATGACGCCCGAGAAGGTGCCGGAGCCACCACCCGAACCCAGGGCCAGTATGTAACTGCCCAGCGTGACACTGCCAGCACCGCTCAACACACCGATGGTCTCGGTGGCATCCAACGCAAACGTGGCGCCGCTTTCCACGTTCACAGCGCCATTATTGAAAAGGGCTTCCCCACCGCTGATGGCAAGCGTGCCGGCGGAAATGGTGGTGGCGCCGGTGTAGGTGTTGGTGCCCGACAGGGTGATCGTGCCGGCCCCGGTCTTGGTCAGCCCCAGATTGTTGCCGGCAATCACCGTGGAAATGATTGCCGTGTCGCCGGTGCCGTTGCTGATGCTCAGCGTGCCGCCCAGGGTCAGCGTGCTGCCGGCGATGGTCAGTCCATTGGCCCCGTCCAGGTCCAGCGTATCGTCCACGCCGCTGGTCACACCGCTGCCCAGCGTGATGGTGGAATTATCGGCGAGGACCACCTTGATCGTATCCGCCCCGGCTTGCGTCACACCGCGGGCCAGTGCTTCCCGCAGACTGAAGCCGTCGGCGGCATTGCCGGTTGCATCGTCGCTGCTGCTATCGACATAGATCAGGTTGCTGGTCACCGTCACATCGGCGGTGGCGCTATTGCCGGTTCCATTGTCGACGGTCACGCGCAGGGTGGCATCGCCATAGGGTGTGTCATTGGCATAGGTGATGCGCTGCACCACCTGCTGCACCAGCGCCGTGGTGGCGGCATTGGTGCCGGTGAACGTGACCGTCAGTACGCCGCCAGCATTGGTGACGGTGGCGAATTCCGTGTCACCATTGACAGTGCGCAGCTTGCCATCGGTCAGGATGAAATCGGCGCCCGTGGTGTCGAACGCGAACACATCATTCACCGTTGCGTCCGCCGTGCCCCCGGTTACCCGCTGCACTGAAACGCTGGCGCCGGCCCAATCGCCGGCCCCGCCATTAAGCGCATCCAGCGTCGCTTCATTGACCATCGCAGCAGTGCCGCTATCCAGCCGCACCGGCGTACCCACCGTCAGCGCCACGCTGTCACCCGACAGGTCGGTCAGGGTGGGGGCGGTGCCCAGATAGGTCAGCACCACATCATTACCATCGCCGCCGGTATAGCTGATGCTGAACTGGCCCGCGTCGCCGGTGAAGGTTGCCCCTTCTGCCAGGCCGGCGAAGGTCCCGACAACCGCGTCATTGTCGGTTTTGTTGATGATCGTATAGGTCGTGCCGGCGGAAAGCGTCGGCGAACCGATGACGGACACATTCAGCGTTACGCCATCAATGACTGTAAAGCCTGCGGCTGTAATTTGGTCGAAATCCGTGCCCGGGACAGTATCGGAGCTGGCAATTTCAACATTGAAAGCTGAGCCGCTGGAAAAAATTACTGAACTGTTAGCCGTTATCAAGCCGGGGCTGTTGCCTGGTGACAATATGCCGTCACTATACACCGTGATGGCACCCGTGATCTGGGCTGAGCCGCCCAGCGTTCCGCTGTTGACGATGATGCTGTATGCCTGAAAGCTTGCATCATTGATCAGCACGGTTCCGGCGTCAATTTGCAGGCTTTGGCTGATGTTGGAACCGCTGGTGGCCAGTGTAAGGGTGCCAGCGCCGATCTTGTTGAAGCCCCCACTCGTGGAGGAGATACTACCCGACAGCGTTGCTGCATCGCCGGTCGCCACCGAAATGGTGGCCAAACCGGTTAGAACCACGGCATTGTCGATATTGATGGTTGTGCCCGTCAGCGTCAGGGTCGTGCCGCCGGCCAAATTGAGTTGGCCAGTACCGATATTGGCATCCGCACCGATGCTGAGCGTGCCGCTGCTCAAGGTGGTTTCAATGTGGCTGTTGGTACCGCTCAACACCACCGTGCCGGCGCCGACCTTGGTCAGATCGAAGTTGCCGGAAATATCGCCGGTAATGGTCAACACATCGCCGCCGACATAGGCGCCGATATCCGCATCGCCCGCCAGGGTGATGTTGCCGCTGATCGTGGCGCTGCCGGTATTCACCTTCACCGCGCCAATGCCGTTACTGACACCGCCACCGCTGATGGTCAGGTCTTCGGCAATTGTCAGCCCATCAAGAATGCGCATGGTTGCACCGTCGGCCACGGTGGTGCCAGCGTCATTGGTGCCCAGCGCATTGTTATGCCCAACAATCAGCACACCGGTAGAAACCGTTGTGGCCCCTTGATAGGTGTTGTTGCCTGACAGGGTCAGGGAACTGGTGCCGGTCTTGGTCAGGTTGCCTGCGCCGCTGATCACACCGGACAGGGTCAAGGTGCCGGCGGTGTTGATCGTGCTGTCCGCCGCGATGGTGATGTCCTTGGTCAGCGTGGTGGCGCTGGTCACGCCCAACGCGCCGCCATTCAGCACCAGCCCGCCCGCACCCAGATTGGCATCGGCGGAAACCCCCAGGGTACCATCATCCACCACAATGCCGCCGGTCAGGGTGTTGGTGTTGCCCAGCACCAACGTGCCCGATCCCACCTTGTGGAAAGGGCCACTGCCCGAAATAACCCCACCAAGGGTCAAGGTGCCGGAACCGGTTACGCGAATGGCCAGCGGCGTGCTGTCGATGCTGGAATCAGAGACGGAGATATTGTTTGCCAGGGTAAAGTTGGAGGATGAAGCTGTGGTCAGGGTGCTCGCAAGGTCAGAATGCGTATCTTCAATGGTCAAAGCGCCGGTGCCCAAACTATTGGCGCCGGCAATTTGCAATGTACTGCGGCGAATCGTGGTGCCGCCGCTATAGGTGTTATCACCGGTCAATGATACTGCGCCGGCACCGTTTTTGACCAGAATTCCATCACCTGAAATAATGCCGGATAACGTCAAAATATTTGAAGATGCGTTACCCGTCACGGAGAAGATATTTTGTCCACTATTGAGCACTATCGAATTGTCAATAGTTGTCATGCCACTGCTGGAAAGGGTGGCGCCTTCCAGCGTCAGCGTGCCGGCGCTCAACTGATCATCATTGGTGATGATCAGTGTGCCTGCCGTTACGGTTATGCCGCCGCTCATCGCGGCTTCGTTGCCGGTATTGGATAAGGTTAGAGTCCCGTTGCCGGTCTTTGTCAGCGTGCCAGCCCCCGACAACAGGCCCGAAATGGTTAAGTTATTCGTGTGCGAGAGGGTGCCATTTTGATTGGTCGTGGCAACCGCATTAGCCAGAGTGGCGTTAGAGCCGGTATAAGTCAGCGTACCGTCGTTCAGCGTAATTGTACCGGTACCCAGGCTGCCGACATTGGCAACACTAACCGTACCGCCGGAAATCGTTAACCCGCCATCGAAGCTATTGCTGGCCGCCGAGAGTACCAGCGTGCCATCGTCAACTTTGGTCAGCCGATAGCTGTTCGTGCCATCGGAAATTGTACCGCTGATGGTGAAGGTCGCGCCCGTTCCTACGCCGATTGAAGCATCCGCCGACAGGGTGATGCTGCCGGACACGCTTGCCCCCGCGCCCCCAACCAATGCGCCCCCGCTGCCAACGCCCGTGCCAATGAGGACCAGGCTTTCAGCAATCGAGATCGAATCCGCCACCCGCAGCGTTGCGCCGTTGCGGACCTCGGTAACGCCATCAGTGGTGCCCAGGGCATTGGCATGCGCAACAACCAGGGTGCCGGCCTCAACGATGGTGGCGTCGTTGTGCGTGTTGTTGCCGGACAATATGACCGTACCGGCATCGAATTTGCTCAAGGCGTTGTCGGTGCCGCTGATCTCGCCGCTGATGGTGAAGGTGTTGCCCGAGGTGGCGGCGATCGATGCGCCCCCGGCGCCCAGGGTGACGTTGCCGGCCATCACCGCGCCATCGCCACCCACCAGCGCGCCCTGGTCATCGACCCCGGTACCGGTGATGTTCACCGCCTCTGACAGGGTGATGCCGGCATCGATCTTCAGCGTAGCGCTATCCTGAACCGTGTTGGTGCCGCTGGCTGAACCCAAAGCATTGGCATGGGCCAAAACCACAATGCCCGTACTGACGGTGAAATTGCCGTCAAACGTATTATTGCCGCTAATAATAACCGTGCCGTCACCGCTCGCCATCAGGCCGAAGCTCGAGCTGCCATCGCTGATAATGCCAGACAGGGTCAGGCTGCTGTCGCTGCCAAACGGAAGCAGTTGAGAATGGCCGGTCAGCGTTATGCTGCCGCTGGCCGTGGCGGTTCCATCTTGGACAACCCCCAAACCACCGCCGGCAAGGATCAGGTCTTCGGCCAGCGTGATGCCATCGGCCAATAGCAGTTCGGCGTTCAGGTTGACACTGGTGCCGCCATCCAGGTTCGCGATGTTGTCGCCCAGCGCGTTGGCATGACCAGCGATCAGCGTGCCGGCGGAAACCGTCGTGTGGCCGTAATAGCTGTTGTCACCCGTCAGGGTCAGTTGACCAGAACCGGCTTTAATCAGCGAGCCGATGCCAGAAACAGCGCCCGACAGTGTGACCGCTGTGCCGCTGCCAACATTGACCGTTGAGGCAGCGCTCACGCTGAAATCATTTGTCAAGCTGGCGTTGCCAGTAATCTCCAGCGTCGATGTATCCATCGTCCAGATGGCACCAGTGCCGACATTGCTGCTGCCGGCGATGCTCACCGTGCCGCCATACAGCGTCAAGCGGCCTGAATAGCTGCTGTTGGTGCCACTGAGGGTCAGTTTGCCGCTGCCCTCTTTGGTCAGACCGCCGCTGCCCGACAGGGTACCGGCAAAGGCGAAATCACTGGAGTTGTTGCGGCCAACTGTGGTGGTGGTGTCCAGCACAACGCTGCCGTCACCGGTCAGCGACTTCAGCGCGTTGGCGCTGTTCAGTGTCAGGGTGCTACCGGTCGCCACGGAAACATCATTTGCGCCATCGGCCAGAGAGCCCGTGCTGGCCAGGGTCAGCCCGCCGGCCGACAGGGTAACGGCACCGGTAAAGCTGTTCTGGCCGGCAAGCGTCAGCGTGCTGCTGCCCGTCTTGGTCAGCCCGCCCGTGCCGCTCATCACGCCGGAGAAGGTGGTGTCGGTGCTGCCGGCGGTGGTCAGGGTGTAGCTGCCCAGCCCGACATTTCCGTCCCCCGACAGGCCCTCCAGGAGGGACAAGGCGCCCGTCAGGGTCAATGTGGCCCCCGACGCGACGCTGACCGCGCCGCCATCCAGACTGCCTTGGGCCGCGACCGTGCCCGCCAAAATCGAGAAGGGCCCCGACAAGGCACCGTTATTGCCGGCGTTGGTCAGCGCCAGCGTGCCGGCCCCCGCCTTTGTTAGACCGACGCCGCCATTCTCCAAGCCCACCACGTTGAATGTGACACCCGTGGCGACATCAAGAGTGCCGCCACCGGCTTCCATTTTGATGCCTCGATCAGCCGAGACATTGGCCGTGACCGACAGTGTGCTATCGGTCCTCAAAACCATTGTGGTATCGGTGCCGAGCGCGCCGGCCGAACCCGCCGTCAGCGTCCCAGCCTCGATATCCACCAGATAGATCAACGAGTTGGTGCCCGTCAGCACCAGATTGCCCGCGCCGGTTTTGATCAGCTTATTGTTGTTGTCTGTGAGCACGCCGGAAATGGTCAGGCTCGCCCCGCTGGCGGCACCGATTGATGTGCCATCGTAAGTGACAGCGACGTTACCCGTAACCACGGAATCGACGCCGCCAATCAGCGCGCCGGCATCGCCAACCCCGGTGCCGCTCAGATTGATGTTTTGTCCAACCGTCACATTATCGGCCAGCTTCAGCGATGCGCCGCTGTTGACGGTTGTGGTGCCAGAACCGCCGCCCAGGGCGTTATTGTGCCCCGCCACCAGCGTACCGGCGGAAACGGTAATCGCACCTTCAAGATCAAGATTACTGGCGGACAGGGTCAGTTGTGCCGTGCCCGCCTTGGTCAGGCTGGCAGAAGACCCCCCCATAAAGTAGCCCGAAATGGTGGCGTCGCCAGTGGTGGTGATGGTGGCGCTGGCGTTCAGTGAGACGTCGCCGGTCAGCGTGCCGCCCGCCAGCGACAGGTTGCCGCCGGACAGGGTCAGAATGCTGCTGATCATGCCGCCATCAGCCAGGGCCAGCGTGCCCGCCGCAACGTCAAAAAAAGCAGTGGGGTGGGCCGTGGTCATGCCCAACGCCAGCGTGCCGGCACCCGTTTTGGTCAGGGTACCACCGCCGCCACCCAGGCTGGCGGCCGACAGGGTCAGGGTCACCCCGGTACCGACATTGATGGTGCCATTGCCATCAGCCATGGCGGTGGGGCCCATCCAAATGTCATTGTCGACGGTGGTCGTGTCCGTGGCGATCAGGGTGCCGCCATTGAACTTCAAGGTGCCGCTGGACAGCGCATCATCATCGGCAATCGACAGCGCGCCTGCGCTCAGCGTGATGGCGCCCGACCAGGCCGCTTCGTTGCCGGTATTGCTCAGGGTCAGGGTTGCAGACCCGGACTTGACCAGATTGCCGGTGCCGCTGATCAAACCAGACAGGGTAACATCGGCACCGGCATTGACCGTGGCCCCATTGCTGCCCAGGGTGATGGCGTTGTCGATGGTGGTTGCACCGGTGACGGCCAAGGTCGCGGTGCTGCCATTAAGGGTCAGCGCGCCCGACAGCAGATTGGCATCGCTGGCCACCGACAGGGTGCCGCCGGTGACATTCATGGTACCGGTGCCGGTCTGTGTGCCCGACAGGACCAGTGTGCCCGGCGAGCCCTTGTTTAAGCCGCCGCTGCCGCCCAGGGCGCTGGCAATGGTCAGCGTCGTGTCCGACGCGATATAGAAACCCTGCGTGGTGCCGGCGCCGAGCGTAATGGTGCTACCGGTCAGGGTCACGCTGCCAGCAGTCTGGGCCGCAAAGTCCAAATTCTCATTGATGGTGATATCGCCGGCCAGGGTAATCGATGTACCGCTCATCAGGGCGCTGTCGAACATCAGCGTTTGCAAGCCACTTGTATCAGCCGCCGCAATAGCAATCGCTTCACTGAAACTGACGCCATCGCTCAGGTCGATGGTCGCCGTATCGGTGGCATTATCGATATAGATGGTATCGATGTTGACCGTGGTCGTAACGGTGGTGCTGTTATTGGCAGCATCGGTCAGCGTGATGGTAAGCGGCGTATCGCCATAGGATTTAGTGCTGCTATAGCTTATGCTTCTTAAAACCTGACCGATTAAATCCGCATCAGCACTACCATTGAAGGTAATGGACATCTTGTTCCCGATAGTGGAATAAGTGCCGAAATCACCCCCACCGTTTTTGGACAATGTACCATTGCTTGCGACAAAAAGGATCGTACTGAAGTCGAAATTATCAATGCTCAACGCACCGCCGGTGCGCTCCACAACCAGCGTGGCGCCATCCCAATCATTCTGCGCGTCACTGACGGTGGCACCCGTGCCAGGATTGAAATCATCAATGAAGGCAAATCCACCCAGATTGGTGACATCGCCATCCAGATCGTGGATGACGGGGGCGTCGGGGTTGACGGGTGTGTGAATATCCTCAAGTGTCACATCGTCGAACGCAAGATTGACGGCATTCCCGTCGGTTGCCGTAATCCGGACCCATGAAACATTGTCAAACGCCGCTCCATCAGCCGGTGTAAAGGTGGCTGTTTCAGTGTCGATGACATCTACTGTCTCACTGGCTCCCTTGTCCGTAGTGATCGTCAGGCTTCTCGCTGTCGAATCGGTCGAAATAATCCCCATCGACACGAGATCGAATATTTTCCCCCCGGTAACGGTAAACTCGTAAGTCTTGAGGGCATCGACATCGACACCGGCATCGAATGTTGCGTAAGCAGTTCCGTTTCCGTTGCCTGCAGCTCCCCAACCCACAGCGTCCACGAGTTGCGCCGCGACCAAAACAGAGGAATTATCGGCTCCGCTTGTATCGCCGCTGGAGGACGCGACAAGCTGGATCGTGTTGTTTTTTGTACCGTCCGACAATGTTTGCTGAACGGTACTTGCCGATGCATAGGTATTTGCATCAACAGTTATCGTGGGAGACGTGGCCAAATCGAAATCGAATACCGTGTTTTGCTCGCCGGCATCATCGGCGAGAATGTGGGTATAGGCTGCAATCGAAAGGCTTGCGGTTTCAAAAGTGCCAAATTGCTTCTCCAGCGTCCAGTTGCCGCCCAGGCTGGAAGCGCCGGTCGGATCACTCGACGCCGCGATATCGGCACCAGTCAAACCGGCCAAGAGGTGCACGAAAGCCGCCCCGTCGCCCGAAGCCACCCCGCACCCATAAAACAGCAGATCACCTTCCGCGCTCAGCGCCGCACCCAGCGTCGCCAGATCGGCGGCCCGTGCCTCGGTCGCCGCAGCGTTCAACGCCAGCGTGCCCAGAGTCACTTGGCCTTCAGTGCCATGGCTCAACACATGGATGGCATCATACCCGCTTTTGCCCTCGGCCCAGGCGGCCATCTGGGCAAGGCCATCCTTGCTGCCATCCAGCAGGACGATCTCCACCCCGTCCTTTATCCCATCCCGCAGGGTCTGCCAGTCGGCCACGCCGGTATCGATAAACGCCACTTCGCGGCGGACGGGTTCCGATATGGCGGTCGGGGTGGGGGCAACGTCACTGAGTCCAGCCAGCAAACTGGCCACGCCCAGATCATCCGCCGGATGGTCGGGCAGTGGCTTGGCCGCCACATCCTGCGCGACATCGGCGGCCGTGGCGACGGCCGCCGCGTCAAACATCATGCGCGGTTCAAGGGCCAGGGGGGCCGAAAGTCCACGATTGCCCTTGCGACCCTTGCGGCCCGTTTGCACCGAACGCGACATTTATTACCCCCGAATGGACTACCCCGTTCCGGGGCATCAAGACCCAACCAAAGGTATATCTCTCGTTCAGCGCAAAAGTAAATGCGTTAGCGGGGCGCTTATCGTAATGAAATTGCTTCGATCTTCCCGCTATCGGCCGGCGGCGCTCACCAGCATGCCCGGTCACGGCGCTGATACCGTCGTCGCCACTCAATTTATTGCAATCGCACATCAATCGAGCAGCAGCAAAAGAAGCCTGAACGTGTTTCGGGCCCGACGGCGGTCACCGTCGGGCCTGTTCCATGATGAAGAAGGTTTAGAACCTGTTCGGAAAATCTCTCTTGTTTTGCAGCGTGTTAACGTTTCATTCCGTTGCCCCGGTCTTCGCTGGGGTGACGGTGATGGGATGAAGCCATCTGAAACTTGCCGGACGGACACCTAGAATCGGGCGCCGACGGACAGGTAGAATGTACGGCCGGGCATGAAGTCCAACGTTGCCGGCTGGCCCATCGCATCCGCGGTGGCGGCGGGCACGGCAAGCGATTGCGATGCCCCCTGCAGGTTGCGCTCATCCGTGACGTTCAGGACCTGAAGATTGAGCGTGTAGCGTGTATCCAGGTCCACCCCGGCCCGCAGATCCAGGAAGGTGGTTTCAGGCAGCTTGTAGTAACGCGACCCGGTATCGCCGGGGAATGTCGTGGTGGAACTGCTGCGATACCGCACGCCGCCGCCGACATTGGCTTCCACCCTGTTGGTCAGGGGAAAATAGTAATCAGCCCTGACGGCACCGGCCCATTTGGCGCTGTAGGGCAGCGTATTGCCGATGGCGGCACCGCCGACGGCCCCCGGCAACAGACCCGTGATCTCCGCATCGGTGTAGGTGAGATTGCCGGCGAAGGTCAGGCCGTAGAACGGCGTGAAGCTGGTTTCCAGCTCCACGCCCTTGCTGCGGGCATCGCCGGCATTGCCGATAACGGTGTTGGTGCCGTTGAAATAGTTGAGCTGGATGTTCGTCCAGTCGATGTAGAAGGCGGCGATGTTGGTGGTCAGCCGGCTGCCCAGCAGCGTGGATTTCAGGCCCAGCTCATAGTTCCAGGTTGTGTCGGGGTCGAACGTGCCGCCGCTGGTGTTGGGCCCGCCGGGGCGGTAACCGCGCGCCACGCGCCCGTAAAGCATCGTGTCAGGCTGGAAACGCCAGCGTGCATCGACCGTCTGTGTCCAGACGCCGTCATCGGAATCGGCCACCGCCAGCCGCGGCGAAGCGCCGATATTGACCAGATAGCCCGATGCCACGCGCGTCAGCTTCTGGTCATTGTAGCTGTAGCGAAGGCCGGCGCCGAGATCGAATTCGGGCGTGATGCTGTAATTGGCATTGCCGAACACGGCATATTCGACATACCGGCTGGCCAGTGCCACGGTCTGATAGTTTGCCAGGGCGGCCACCGTCGGCTGCAACGCCGCCGGTGGGGTGGCGGTGCCATATTGGTACATCGAATTGATACCGCTGTGATAATCACTCTTCTCATGATCATAGAACAGGCCCGCCAGCCATTCCACGGGGCCCGACCCGGAGGAGGCCAGCCGCAATTCCTGCGTCAGCTTCTCCGTGCTGGGACTGGTCGTGCCATAGAACTGCATCAAAGGTCCCAGGGCCGGGCCGAATGCCGGCTGAAAGGTCGGCGTGTAGTCGGAAAGAATATTGACCCGGAATTTGGAATACCCGGTCGTCGATGTGGCCGTCAGATCGTCGGAGACCCGATATTCGACATTGCCTTGGATGAAATGGTACCGGGACTTGGAAAAGCTGTCGACGTTGCGAAAGGTGCCGTACTCGCCGTAAAGGGGCAGCAGGGTGACGGCATTGCCCAGGACACTGCCGCTTTGCGGGGTCTTGTTGATGGCGACGGTACCCGCAATGCGGATCGTCAGGTCGTCGTTGGGCAGCAGCAGCAGGTCCGCCCGGCCACCCTTGCGCCGGTTGGCATTCAGTTCGTCGCGCCCCGTGCGGACATCGGTGAGGTCGCCTTCCCGGTAGGCGTAGTGGCCGCTCAGCCGCAGGGCCGCCTTGCCGTCGATCAAGGGGACGTTGATCCCGCCGCGGACCGTATGACGGTTGGCGTCCGCCCCCGCATCATGCCCGTAATCGACCTTGATATGGCCGGAGGTGGCGTGGGTGTCGGGGGCCTTGGTGACGTATTTCACCAGACCGCCCAGCGTGCTGGCGCCATAAAGGGTGCCCTGGGGACCGCGCAGCACCTCCACCCGGGCCAGTTCGCTGGGGTCCATGTCGGGACTGAACAGGGCGCCCAGCGCAAAGCCGCTGCGGGCGCCGAATGATGCATCATCGATATAGACCCCGGCCGTGGGGCTGAGATCGTTCGGCCCCGTCGACAGGCCACGGAAGACCAGCCGGTTGCCATCCACCCCCGACGGCCGGACGTCCAGCCCCGGCACATAGGCCGACACATCGTCCAGATTGTTGGCCATGACGCGGCCGATCAACTGTTCGCCGACCGCGGTCACGGAGGAGGGCACATCCTGTATCCGCTCCGCCCGCTTGTTCGCCGTGACGATGATTTCCTCCAGGATGAAGTCGGAGCCCGCGTCCACTGCCTGGGCGCCGGCCATCGGCGCATGGATGATGAAGGCACTCGACATCCAGAGTGCGTGGAACGTTCCTTTGCGCATGTGCATCACCTTCCGCTGTTCAAGGGGCCGGCTCTTTTCGGGTGGCCTGCCATTCCGGAATAGACCTTAGACGCACTTCCAATTTTTGACAATACAGTATTGTACGTAAATTGATTGGGTGTCGGCGAACCGGTTGCTGGGGCGAAGATTTCGTCGCGAGCGGAGGTCGGGTCTTGTCTGCCTCAGCAAGGCCACGGCGGATATCTGCCGTCTCGACGTTTGTGTCGGTCGGGAACCATAAATTCCATACAGTATTGAATTGTGATGGTGCGGCAGGTAGGATGATCGGGCCTGCGCCTCCGGCCTGCGGGGCCGTACAGCAGAATGAACAGGCGGGACATCGGGAAAGGACGAAACATGTGTAAGGCCAAGATCGGCGAACTGGCCGAACGCTATTGGGCGTTCCAGCGGGAAGAGTTCCCCCTAATGGCGATCCAGGCTGGCCAGCCCGGTGACGCGGATACATTGATGCGGGAGGCGCCGGCCGACCATGAACGGCGTGCGGCCTGGGCGGCGGTGGCTGTGAAGGAACTGGCGTCAATCGACCCAAGGGGACTGGATACGCAGGACCGGGCGACCCATGCGCTGCTGCGTCGCGAGTTCACGGCCCTTTGCGACATGGTTGCCTGCGGTGCGCATCTGCGCCCGTCGCTCTATCCGCTGGGTCCGGATTTCATGCTCATATATTGGGCGAACATCACGGCCCTGGCCAATGTTCCTGATGCCCGCCGCTATCTTGCCCGTCTGGCGACGGTGCCCGCGGCCATGGCGGATGCGCGGGCCTCGCTCCTGGCCGGGCGGGATCGCGGCTACCGCTATCCGCGGCTGGTCATCGACCGGGCGGTGGCACAGGTGCGCGGGACGCTGGCGGTGCCGGTAAGGTCCCATCCCTTCGCCCAGCCCCTGCTGCGTGTGGCCGGCCGCTCACCCGCATTGGCCGATCTGGCGGAACAGGGACTGGCGCTGATCACCGATCAGCTTTATCCCGCCTTGCACGCCTATGCGAATTTCCTGGAAAGAACATTGGGGGCCGCGGCGCGCGACAGCCTGGCCTGCACCGATGATCCGGACGGTGATGCCTTCTACCGCTATCTTGTCGGGCAATCGACGACGCTGGACATGTCCCCGGGTGACATCCATGCGCTGGGGCTGGCCGAGGTGGACCGTATCAGCGCGCAGATGCTGGCCACGGCGGCGGCCGGTGGATATCCCGGCGACCTGCCGGGCTGGCGGGAATCCCTGCAGGCGGACCCCGCGCAATATGCCCCCACGGCCGCGATATTGCGGGGTGAGATCGAGATCCTGTCCAAGCGCATCGATGCCCGCATCCCGGAATTCTTCGGCCGGGTGCCCCGCGCCACCTATGGCGTGCAGAGCATTCCGGAGGCCATTGCCGAAAAGATGCCGCCCGCCTATGCCCAGCCCAATCCCGCCGACGGCACGGCCGCCGGCGTCCATTGGGTCAGTTCTGTACCGGGCAAGCTGCCGCGTTACATGCATGTGCCCCTGGCGCTGCACGAGGCATGGCCGGGCCATCTCATGCATCTGGCTTTGATTCAGGAGATGGAGCATCTGCCCGCATTCCGCCGCTTCGGTGCGCTGCGCTACACGGCGTGCCTGGAGGGCTGGGCGCTCTATTGCGAGCGCCTTGGGGAGGACATGGGGTTCTATGACGCGCCGGCCAAGCTTTACGGCCGGCTGGAAATGGAGATGTGGCGCGCCGTGCGGCTGGTCGTCGATACCGGCCTGCATCACATGGGCTGGACCCGTGATCGGGCCCTTGCCTTCTTTGGCAAGCACATGGCAATGCCCGCCTCCACCATGGAGGCGGAGGTTGATCGCTATATTGCGCTGCCGGCCCAGGCACTGGCCTATCAACTGGGCAACCTGAAATTCAAGGATGTCCGGCGGCGGGCGGAGGCGGCGCTGGGCGACGACTTCCCGATCCGTGATTTCCACGACGCCCTGATGGCGGCGGGGCCGGTCACCCTGCAGGTGCTGGACGATCTTATGGCGGATTGGACGGCCCGGCGCGCTGCTGCCTGACCCGCGACCCCGTGCGGTGTTCCCCCGGGGGGGCACGCCGCAGCCGCCCGCACAAGGGAACCCCGCCTGATGTCCACCACCACGACCCCCGGTGCCGTCGGGGCGCCGCTGTCGCCGGGTGCCGAGCCATGGCGGCTTTACACACCACGCCAGCGCAACCTGTTCCTGTTCGTCCTGTTTCTGGTCGGCACGTCGAACTATGTCGACCGCAACATCGTCGGCGTCCTGCTGGAACCGATCAAGGCCGAGTTCGGCGTATCCGACGCCATGCTAGGCCTGCTGTCGGGGCTGTCCTTCGCCCTTTTCTATGCGACGCTGGGCATTCCCGTGGCGCGCTGGGCCGATCGGGGGGACCGGCGCTTCGTCATCACGCTGGCCCTGACCGTCTGGAGCCTGATGACGGTCCTGTGCGGCATGGCGCAGAATTTCTGGCAGCTTGCCGCCGCCCGTGTCGGCGTCGGTGTGGGCGAGGCTGGTGCCATCCCGCCGGCCCAGAGCCTGATCGCGGATTATTTCCCGCCCGACCAGCGGGCAAAGGCGCTGGGCGCCTATCTGATGTGTTCCATCGCCGGCTATATCCTGGGGCTGGTGGCGGGCGGCTGGATCGCCGTGCATTACGGCTGGCGTGCGGCCTTTATCATTGTCGGGCTGCCGGGGCTGGCGCTGGCGCTGGTCACCCGCACCGTTTTGCGGGAACCGCGCCTTGCCGGCGGCACCCTGCGTCCCCCGGCCGGCGGCGGGGAAAGCGTGATGGCGACATTCCGCATTCTCATGCGCAAGCCGTCCTACCGGAACATGATCTATTCGATGACCTTCTATTTCCTGGTGTCCTATGGTGCCCTGATCTTCCTCGCGTCGTTCATGGTCCGGGTTCATCAGATCGATCTGGCGACCGTCGGAATGATCATCGGCATCCAGTCGGCTGTGGGGGCGGTGATCGGCAATCTGGCCGGCGGTGCGCTGGCGGACAAGCTGGCCAAACGCGACCCGGCCTGGCTGGCCCGGATGCCGGGATGGGGTCTGCTGCTCGTCGCCCCCTTCTATCAGGTGGCCTTCCTCATGCCCGACATGGTCAGCATGCTGGCCGTGCTGAGCGTGACGGGCATCGTCCTGACCGGTGCCGTCCCGTCCATGTTCTCCGCCCTGCACGTGGTGTGCGGGTCGCCGCGGCGTGCCATGGCGGTGGCGCTGGTTTTCTTCTTCGCCAACCTTATCGGCCTGGGCCTGGGGCCGGTCGCCACGGGCCTGATCAGCGACATGCTGGCCCCTAGCCTGGGTCCGGCGGAAAGCCTGCGCTATGCGCTGATCATCATCCTGCTGGCCCTGGTGCCCAGCGGGATTTTCATGCTGCGGGCGGCTCGGCATCTCAATGCGGATGCCGAACCCTGATGCCCCTCGCGCGTTTCAAGACAGGAGAATGACATGCCGGACAACCTGTCCCGCTATATCCGCAACCCCGGCCCGAAGGCCCCGGTTTCAGGCCTGCAGGCGGCCGTGACGACGGATTCCGCCATTGTCACCGAGACCATGGTGAACATCCTGCGCCAGGGGGGCAATGCGGTGGATGCCGCCATCGCCGGTGCCATGGTGCAGGCGGCGGTGGAACCGTTCATGACCAATCATGCCGGGCTGGTCACCTGTCTCTATTACGAGGCGAAGACCGGGACGCTGCATCAGCTCGACAGCCTGGGGGGCCATCCGTCGGGTCTCTCGCCTTTCCGGCCCGTGCCGCAGGGGGCGGGGCCTTATGCGCTGCTGCCGCCATCCGCCATCATTCCGGGTTTCATGCCCGGCTTGAAGGCGATGCACGAGCGGTTCGCCGTCCTGCCCTGGGGCAGGCTGTGTGCCGATGCGGTGACGTGGGCGGAAAGCGGTCATGTCGTGTCCACCTTCGAATATGGGGTGAATGTCTTCGGGGAGAAGTTCATCACCCACTTCCCGGAAGGGCGGGATTTCTATCAACCCGACGGCTATTTCCCCAATGTCGGCGAGGTTTTCGTGCCAAGGGGGCTGGCGGAAACCATGCGGGGCGTCCGCGACCAGGGGCCGGACTATATGATCCGGGGGCCCTGGGCACAGGCCTTCGTGGCCAAGGCGAACCAGATGGGTTGGGCCATCACGCCTGACCATATGGTGGAAACGCCGCCCCGCTGGGTGGAGCCGCTTCGCTTCGCTTATAATGAGTATGAGATCGTCTGCCTGGGACCGCCGCAGGCCCAGGGCTTCTTCACGGCCGTTGCCATGGGTGTCCTGAAGCATCTGGGCATCCGGGACATGCAGCCGGGATCGGCGGAGCATCTTTGGGCCATGGGGCATGCCCTGCGCCAGGGCCAGCGCCATTGGGAATATGCGCAGGACGACACGATCTATGATGTGCCGCGCGACGCCGTGCTGGACGATACCTATCATGCCCATCTGGCGCGCCTGATCCGCGGCAGCCGGCCCCGGGTCGATCTGACCTCCCATCTCCGGCTGGCCGGCGATGTGCCCGGCGGCGGCGATTTCATGTCGGCGCTGGGCGGCAGTGGTGGCCGGCCGCGGCTGGTTTCACAGACCGAGAAGCAGCCTTCCGGCTCCTGCGAGATTGCCGTGGCGGATGCGGAAGGCAACTGGGTCCAGATGATGGACACGCTGCAAGGGTCCGGTATTCCCGGCCAGGTGGTCGGCGGGGTGCCGATGGTCGGCAGCCATGCCACCTTCGGCCATCTGCAAAGCTCGATGGACACCACGCTGGTGAAGGGCGCCAAGGCGCGCTGCATCATCGGCAACACGCTGGTCCTGAAGGATGGAAAGCCCGTCTTCTCTGCCGGATCGCCGGGCAATATCCATTGCACATTGCCCCAGGTGCTGACCTATCTGCTGGATTTCAAGCTGGACCCTTATCAGGCGGTCGATGCGCCCCGGATGCTGCCCATGACGGAAAACCGGGGGGTGGTGGTGGAGGATCGGCTGCAACCCGGCGTCGTGGAGGATTTGCACAAGCTGGGGGTCAGGGTCGGTGTCCTGCCCGGCTATGACTACCATATGGGCAGCTTTTCCGTGATTGCGCGCGACGAGGTGACGGGACATCTGACGGCCGTGGCCGATCCGCGCCGTTGTGCGGCGGCCGATGGCATTCCCGCGTGAGGAGGGCGGTTCCGGAATTGAACATGCGAGACATCATGCCGGATACCGGCCTGGCCGGTGGCGGGCCGGACGACGCCATGCCGGCGGCCACCGAACCGGACGGCGCCCTGCCGGCCAGACGACCCCGCAAGACACCTTCCGGTCCCCGGCTGGGGCGGGATGACTGGGTTCTTGCCGCCAAGAAGGCCCTGGTCGCCCGGGGCGTGGATGCTGTGAAGATCGACCGGCTGGCCAGGGAGATCGGGGTCAGCCGCGGCAGCTTCTACTGGCATTTCAAAAGCCGGGGGGAGCTGCTGGCGGCCCTGCTGACCTACTGGCGCGACACCAACACCACGGCCCTGCGCACCGCCATCGAGGGCAATGGCGGCGATGGGCTGGCGCAGTTCAAGGCATTGATCCGGACCTGGCTGGAGGAGAAGGATTTCTCCCCCAGCTTCGACAATGCCGTGCGCGACTGGGCCCGCCATTCCAAGACGGCGTCGGCCCTGCTGCGCCGGGTGGACGAGGAGCGCACGGTCCTGTTCTGCGACATCTTCCGCAACATGGGCTATGACGAGGCGGAATGCGCCATCCGGGCGCGCGTGCTCTACTTCCACCAGGTCGGCTACTATACCCTGTCGCTGAAGGAACGCCGGGCGGACCGCCGGGCGACCATGCCGCTTTATTACAAGATCCTCACCGGCAAGGTCGCGCCGGGCGATCTGATGGATTGAACATCGGCCATCTCATACCCTGGTCCCGGGGGTAGAACGCCCCGGGACCAGGGTATGACCTGCAAGTCCGCATCGGGCGGCAGGAGACAAGAAGCCCCCGGCGGGTCCAACCCGCCGGGGGCTTTGTCGTCAGGCGCTGCCGGCGCGCCGCAGGTCGCCCGGCAGGGACCGGATGGCGGCCCAGAAATGACCGGCCGCCCACAGGCCGGTCAGCCCGGCGATGGCCAGCGCGATGCGCAGCGAATGGGCCGGTTCGGCGATGTGTGCCGCGAGCAGGTCGGACGCGAAGCCGATCAATTGCGGGGCCAGGGCCAGGTTGGCGATGTTGGCGGAGAACAGCATGACTGCCACCGTCACCCCCCGCATGTCCGAGCGTACCAGATTCTGCATCAGGGCTAGTGTCGGGCCGACATAAAGGTTGGCGAAGGGCACGAACAGCCACAGCAGCCAGACCGCAGCATCGCGGTCGTCCACAAGATGGGCGGCCACGCCCGGCACCGTGATCAGAAGGGTGATCAAGGCCAGGAAATGGCACTGCCATTTGGCTTCCATCCGGGCGAGCTTCAAAGTCACCACGGCGGCGGCCACCATGGCCGCAGCGCCGCCGGCCCCGCTCATCAAGCCGACCATGGTTCCGGCCTCGCCGACGGACAGGCCGTGCGAGCGTCCCAGGAAGGCCGGCGTCCACCAGATCAGCCCCATCCCGGAGAAGGTGGCGATGGTCGCACCGGCCATGACATGCAGCAGGGCCCGCTGGGAGCGGATGAAGCGCAGGGCCGGCCGCAGCCCCACCCCCGTTCCCGCGGCCGACACGATCGCATGCGGGTCGCTGGCGCCGCGCTTGGGCTCCCGCACGCTCAGCAGCAGGATCAGCACGGGCAGGCTGCCGAACGCGAAGATGATCAAGGCGGAACGCCAGCCATATTTCTCGGCCAGCAACCCGCCGCCGATGCCGCCGATGGCGGAGCCCAGCGCGATGCCCAGGGCATAGATCGACATGGCCACGATCCGCTCTGACGGGCGGAAATAATCGGCGATGATGGAATGGGACGGCGGGGTGCCCCCCGCCTCACCCACCCCGACGCCGATTCGGGCCAGCAGCAGATGCCAGAAATTCTGTGCCATGCCGCACAGCGCGGTGAAGGCCGACCAGATGGCCAGCGCCCACATGATCATGTTGCGCCGGTGCGTGCGGTCGGCCAGTGCCCCCAGCGGCAGCCCGGCCGCGCCATAGAACAAGGCCAGGGCCACGCCCGTCAGAAAGCCCACGGCGCTGTCGGAAAGCTGGAATTCCGCCTTGATGGGCTCGATCAGCGTGGATAGCACGAAACGGTCGGCGATGTTCATCGCATAGACCAGGGTGATGACCAGCAGCACCCAATAGCGCCTGAGGAAAGGGGGGGCGTCCGTCGTCATCGGCTGCGTCTCCAGTCTTTTCGTTCCGGATGAGTGCGCATCGGCACCTTTGCTCCATACCGTCTCATGCAATGGCTTTCGCGGGTGTGGGTGCGGGGGGCCGCCACTGGTCCCGCGGCCCGCCGGGCAACCTGCAAGGGGGCCGAAGACGGGTTCGGAATTTAGATACATTAGTGTCTTGTTTTTGTCGACAAGCGATCCGCGAGCCATGCCGGTGATGAGAGCGGGTCATCACGGCTATCCTCAATCGATGTGAGCAAATGGCGTGTTCCGCACGAAAATGCTCTTAGGCTTGACAGCAAAAAATAAATACAGAAATGTATTGTTAAGGCGGCGATCCCGTGCTCGTGCGGGCCTGCCGGTTGTGCGTTGCGCCCTTCACAGGGGCGCGGCGGGAAAACCCCATCGGGGGGCGGGACGACAGGCCCGTTCCCCCGGGCTGTCGGCCGCGGACAGGGGCGGCCTGAAACGACTACCAACGATAGGGAAAAGACCATGCATGTCACCCGGCGTACCGCCCTTACCGGAATGCTTGCCGTGCCCGCTCTTGCGGTTTCCGCGCCGGCGATCATGGCTCGGCCGAAGGTCGACCTGACGCCCACCCGGTGGGCTGCCGGCGATTATGAGCGCTACCTCAAGGCCCAGGGCGTGGACCATACGGTTGCGGGTGCCGCGCGCGGCCGCAAGGGCGCCGTCACGGTCGCCTATAGCGGCCTGGCCGCGCGGGCCGGGCTGGAGGCGCTGGTCCAGGGCGGCAACGCCATCGACGCGGCCATGACGGCGGCCCTGGCCCAGGTGGTGCTGGCCGTCGGCGCGCCCATCAGCTTCTTCGGGATCATGTCGCTGGTCTATCACGAGGCCAAGACGGGCAAGACCTATACGATGAACGCCGAATGGAACACGGTGGCCGGCGAGACCGACCCCATGAGCATTCCCGGCGGCTATGATTTCTCCAGTCAGGAGGCGCTGCGGGGCAAGGGCGCGCCCAGCGGCCGCACGGCGCTGGTCGGCGGTTTCATGCGCGGGGTGGAGGCGGCACATCGCCGTTTCGGCAAGCTGTCCTTCGCGAACCTGTTCGAACCATCGATCTACATGGCGGAACAGGGCATCCCGGTGACGGGCTTCCTGGCCGACATCTTCCGTTTCCGCGATGCCGACATCCGCCGTCTGGCCGAAACGCGGGCCACGCTGGTGAAGCCGGACGGCACCGCCTATGCCGAGGGCGACATCTTCCGCCAGCCGGCCCTGGCCCAGACGCTGCGCGCCGTGGCCAAGGATGGCGCGGACCATATGTATGACGGCCCCTGGGGGCGCAAGCTGGTGGCCGCCGTGCAGGCCGATGGCGGCAAGATGACCCTGGAAGACCTGCGCAATTATCAGGTCCTGTGGGCCGATCCGCTGGTGGCGGAATTGCGCAACGGCTATTCGGTGCGCACCAGCCCCATGCCCAATTTCGGGGGCTATTCCCTGGTGGAGGCGCAAAACCTGGCCGATGCCGCCGGCCTGTGTGGGGGCACCCACTGGACCCGATCGTCGGAGCAGTTGCGCAAGGCGCTGGACATCACGCAGTTGTTCGGCATCACGATGTTCCCCGAGGCGGCGCGCGCTGCCATCTTCCCCGGCATTGATTTCAGCCCGGCCTCCCGCATCACCAAGGAACATGCCGCGGCCCTCTGGGCGCAGATGGCTTCGGGTAAGACCTTCACGAAATGGAAGCGCACGACGCCGATGCATTCCGACGACGTGGTGGCCATCGATGGCGAAGGCAACATCGCTGCCATCACCCATTCCATCAATACCGTCAACTGGGGCAAGACGGCGATCTTCGTCGATGGCGTTTCCATCTCCGACGCCGCTTCCTTCCAGCAGGCGGCCGTGGCACGGGTCAAGCCGGGCGAACGGCTGCCCGCGCCGACGGAAACGGGTGTCCTGTTCAAGGATGGCCATGCCGTCCTGGGCTTCGCCTCCATGGGCGCCGGCCTGCATCACCGCACCTTCCAGGGGCTGCTGAATTATACCTGCTTCGGCATGAATGTGGAGGAAGCCATCAACACACCGGACTTCTTCCTGCCATCGGTCAATTCTGAAACGGGGGAGACGACCCTGGTGGTGCCCGTCGGGCGTTTCGACCGCAAGGTACTGGAAGGCACCGGCTACGCCTTCCGTGAAATGCCGCTGGAAGAGGCGCGGCTGGGCGGTGAAGGAAAATGGGTGGCCATCAGCCGCGATCCGAAGACCGGTGAACTGCATGCCGCCTCGCATAACCGCAACAATGGCGACGCGGTGGCGTTCTGACACGCCACCGCACCGGCGGCCGGCCCTGTTGCGCGGTGTCTGGCCGCCGGCCGGGAACATTGCATCGTTCTTCCAAGGATCGGAAACCATGGCCGATATCCGGCACATTCCCCATCCCGTACCGACACCCGCAGATAAAAGGCGCCGGC
>NZ_JBLTXA010000005.1:0-334059 GCF_048066175.1 Niveispirillum fermenti
TTTCGAGACCGCCACCAGCCATTCCATCACGGTCCAGGCCAGTGACGGGGTCGACACCAGCACCCAGACCTTCACCATCAACGTCACAAACGCTGCCCCGGCTACCCCGACCGACAGCGACAGTACCGCCAACAGCGTCGTCGAGGGTGCCGCCAACGGCACCGCCGTGGGCATCACGGCCAGTGCTACGGACGTCAATGGCGGTACTGTCACCTATAGCCTGACCGACGATGCCGGCGGGCGCTTCGCCATCGATGCCACAACCGGCGTCGTCACCGTCGCCGACGGCAGCAAGCTCGACCACCGGGCGGCCGCCAGCCACACCATCACGGTCCAGGCCAGTGACGGCACCGATACCAGCACCCAAACCTTTACCATCAACGTCACAAACGCACCGCCAAGCACCCCCACCGACGGCGACAGCTCTATCAACAGCATTGTGGAAGGGGCAGCCAATGGCACGGCCGTGGGCATCACGGCCAGTGCTACGGACGTCAATGGCGGCAGCGTCACCTACAGCCTGATCGACGATGCCGGCGGGCGCTTCGCGATCGACGCCACGACAGGTATCGTCACCGTCGCCGACGGCAGCAAGCTGGACTATGAGACCGCGACCAGCCACACCATCACGGTGCAGGCCAGCGACGGGATCGATACCAGCAGCCAGACCTTCACCATCAACGTCACCAATGTCGGCCCGGGCACGCCGACCGACAGCAACAATGCTGCCAACAGCGTCGTGGAAGGGGCGGCCAACGGCACCGCCGTCGGCATCACGGCCAGCGCCACCGACATCAATGGCGGCAGCATCACCTACAGCCTGACCGACAATGCCGGCGGGCGCTTCGCCATCGATGCCACAACCGGCGTCGTCACCGTCGCCGACGGCACGCTGCTGGATTTCGAGACCGCCACCAGCCATTCCATCACGGTCCAGGCCAGTGACGGCACCGACACCAGCACCCAGACCTTCACCATCAACGTCACGAACGCCGCGCCCGCCACGCCGACCGACAGCAACAATGACGCCAACAGCGTCGTCGAGGGTGCCACCAACGGCACCGCCGTGGGCATCACGGCCAGCACCACCGACGTCAATGGCGGTACTGTCACCTACAGCCTGACCGACGATGCCGGCGGACGCTTCGCCATCGATGCCACGACGGGTGTCGTCACCGTCGCCGACGGCACGCTGCTGGATTTCGAGACTGCCACCAGCCATTCCATCACGGTCCAGGCCAGTGACGGCACCGCCACCAGCAGCCAGACCTTCACCATCAACGTCACAAACGCCGCGCCCGCCACGCCGACCGACAGCAACAATGCCGCCAACAGCGTCGTCGAGGGTGCCACCAACGGCACCGCCGTGGGCATCACGGCCAGTGCTACGGACGTCAATGGCGGCAGCATCACCTACAGCCTGACCGACAATGCCGGCGGGCGCTTCGCCATCGATGCCACAACCGGCGTCGTCACCGTCGCCGACGCCACCAAGCTGGATTACGAGACCGCCACCAGCCACACCATCACGGTCCAGGCCAGCGACGGCACCGCCACCAGCAGCCAGACCTTCACCATCAACGTCACAAACGCACCCCCCGCTACCCCGACCGACAGTGACAGCGCGGTGAACAGGATGGCGGAGGGTGCCAGTGGTGGCACGGCCGTGGGCATCACGGCCAGTGCCACCGACGTCAATGGCGGCACCGTCACCTACAGCCTGCTCGACGATGCCGGCGGCCTGGTCCAGATCGATGCCAATACCGGCGTCGTCACGGTCAGGGATGGCATCAACTGGTCGCAAGGCATTGCCGGCGACAAGACCATCACCGTCCAGGCCAGCGATGGCGGCGGCGGGGTCAGCCAGCAGAACTTCACCTTCACCATCGCCCCCCGGACCACCAGCCCCACCAGCCCGACCCTGGCCCCGGGCAGCAATGCCGGCGTGCCGGATGTCGCCCGGCCGGGCCTGCTGCGCCTGACGGGCACAACGGAGGCGGGCGCCACCGTGACCCTCCTCCTCAACGGCAATGCCAGCGGCCTGACCACGGTGGCCGGCGCCGATGGGGTATACAGCTTCAGCTTCGATGCCAGCGCGTTGACCGGCAACCTGACCTTCAGCGCCACCGCCACGGGCAGTTCCGGTGTCCCCAGCACGCCCAGCGAAACCCGCATCATCACCCTGGACGGGACGTCGCCGACCATCGGGGGCGTGACGCTGATCGATAATCCCACCGCCGAGGCCACCAGCCTGACCTGGCGGATCAGCTTCTCCGAAGCGGTCTATGGCGTCACCGCCGCGGCTTTCGGCCTGATCACGACAGGCACGGCCAGCGGCAGCATCGGCAGCGTCACCATCATCGACAGCCAGACCATCGAGGTCACGGCCACCGGCCTGACCGGCGGCGGGACCGTATCCCTGAATGTCGGTGCCGCCGGCATCACCGACGGGGCGGGCAATGCGGTCGCAGCGCCGACAGCGGGCGCGCCCTTCAGCATCGGCCGGACCGCGATCGTGGCCGGCGGCTTGTCGCGCGATCTTGCCTATGTGGAGGATTCCGGCGCGCTTTCCCTGGCTGGCACCTTCCTGACGGCGGCACCGGCCAATGCTGTGCTGACAGCGGTCCTGACCCTGGCCAACCCGGCATTGGGCCGCATCGAAGGCGGTGGCAGCTACGACCCGGCGACCGGCGTCTGGACGGCGACCGGCACCATGGCCCAGATCAACGCGGCACTCGCGGCGGCCAGTTTCGTGGCCGTGGCCGACAATGACCTGTCGACCAGCGTCAGCCTGCTGATCACCGACAATATTGCCGGCAACGCACCGGTCACCGGCACCATCAACCTGACGGTCACCCCGGTGAATGATGCGCCGGTGGTTGGTGCGCCGATCGGTGACCATGCCGTGGCGGAAGGCGCCACCTTCACCCTGACGGTGCCGGCCTCGGCCTTCACCGACGTCGATACTGGCGATGTGCTGACCCTGTCGGCGACGCTGGCGGACGGTTCCGCCCTGCCATCCTGGCTGCGGTTCGACGCCGCCACGGGCAGTTTCACCGGCACGCCCGGTTTCCTTGATGCGGGGATAGTGCAGGTCACCGTCACGGCGACGGACAGGGCCGGGGCCAGCGCGGGCCAGACCTTCGTCCTGACTGTGACCGACGTCAACCAGGCCCCGGTGGCCGTGGATGATACCGGCACGGTCAACGAGACCGGTATCCTGAACGGCGCCAGCGTGCTGGACAATGATACCGACATCGATCCGGGCGATACCCGGACCGTCGTCGGCGTGAACGGCACCGCCGTGGTCGGGCAGTTCATCACCCTGGCGTCGGGCGCGCGGGTGCAGGTCAATGCCGACGGCACCTATGTCTATGATCCCAATGGCGCCTTCATTGCCCTGCCGGCGGGGGCGACGGGCACCGACAGCTTTACCTACACCATGGTCGACAAGGGGGGGCTGTCCTCCACCGGCACCGTCACCATCACCATCCTGGGCGAGAACAACGACCCGATCCTGCAGGCACCCAAGCAGGTGATCATCGCCAAGAATTCCGGCGCCATCGGCCTGTCCATCGAAAGGCCGGTCGATCCGGACGGCAATGCCCTGTCGGTCACCATCAGCGAACTGCCCAGCAATGGCCGCCTGCTGCGGGCCGACGGCACGGTGGTCAGCCTGGGCGATGTGCTGTCCGCCGCCGAACTGGCCGGGCTGGCCTTCCGGGTGGACCAGGGCTTCACCGGTGTGGCCGGGCGCGTCGCCTACAGCGTGTCCGACGGACAGAGCGAAATCGTCAGCCAGGTGGACATCACCATCGCCGAAGAGCAGATGGTCAGCATCGCCACCAAGCCCGGCACGGCATCGGTCCAGGCCGAGCCGACGGGTGACGGGCTGATCGCCTACAGTTTCGTCATCACCCGCAGCGCCGGCCAGGCACCGGCAACCGATGGCACCGTCTCCATCAACTGGCGGATCGATGCGGGCGGCGGCATCGACCGGTTCGATTTCGCCGGCGACGTGCTGCCGTCGGGCAGCGTGACCTTCAACCCCGGCGAATTCTCCAAGGAGATCACCATCCTGGTGCGGGCCGACACGCTGGAGGAGGGTGACGAGACCTTCACGGTGTCGCTGCACGGGCTGACCGCATCCGGCCTGGTGCTGCCGCCGCGGATCAACAATCCGTCCACGGCATCGGGCACCATCCTGGACAGCACGCGCGACCGCGTGCCGCCGGAGGTGACCGGCATCACGGCACCGGCCGCCGGCACCTATTTCCCCGGCGATATCGTTGAGATCAGCCTGACCTTCAGCGAGGTGGTCACCGTCAATGGCAGCCCGGCGCTGGACCTGCTGGTCGGGGACGCGGCACGCCAGGCCGTCTATGCCGGCGGGTCGGGCAGCAATGTGCTGACCTTCCGCTATGTGGTGGGCGATGGCGACGCGGACCGCGACGGCATTTCCGTCATCGACCGGATCGCCAATGCCGGCACCATCACGGACGCGGCCGGCAACGCCGCCCTGCCCGGCTTCAACCTGAACGGCGTCGATTTCGGCGGCGTGCTGGTCAATTATGTCCGCGGCCGGTCGGTTGACGGTTATATCAGCGGCGCCCAGGTCTTCGCCGACGCCAACGGCAATGGCGTGCTGGACCCGGGCGAGGTGGCGTCCACCACCGATGCGACGGGCAATTACGAGATCGCCGGCGGCGACGGCCCCTATGTCATGGTCGGCGGCACCGACATTTCCACCGGCCAGACATTCAACGGGGTCTATCTGGCGCCGGAACGGGCGACCGTCATCAATCCGCTGACCAGCGCCATCGTCGGGCTTGCGGGCTATCAGGCCGGCAATGCCGCCAATCTGGCGGCGGCGGCCCAGCTCAAGGCGGCTCTCGGCATCGCGCCTGGCCTGGACCTGATGAATGTCGATCCGCTGGACGCGGCCACGGCCGAGGGTGCGTCCCCCGATGCGGTGGCCCAGGCGGTCAACGCCCAGTCCGCGGCGGCAAAGATCGCCAACCTGATCGCGCAGGGCACCGCCGTGATGGACGGTGCCGCGGCGACGGCCCTGCCCACCGGGCAGGCGGGGCTGGCCATCCTGGCCTCGCTGGCCGACCGGATACGCGAACTGCCGGAAGGGGCCACGCTGGACCTGACCAGCAGCGCCACGCTGGCGGCCATCCTGCGCGGGGCCGCCGCCCGGCTGGGCGGCATCGACGCCGACAGGGTCAACGCCCTGTCGGAGGTGGCCGGCAGTATCATCGCCGCCGGCAACGCCAAGGTGGAGGCGGCCTCGGCCACGCCAGACCCGCTGGCCGCCCTGACGGCGATGGCCCGCGTGCAGGTGATCGTCCAGACAGAGGGCATCGCCGCCCTGCGTGACGGCGTGGCCGCGGGCAACCTGGATGCCGCCCTGGCGGCACTGACCGGGGCCAATCTGGACAATGCGGTGGCCGGCGCCGTGGTGGGCGTCATCGTGCCCACGCGGGTGTCGATCACGGCACTGGATGCCGTAAAGCCTGAAGGTGACAGCGGCACCACCGCCTTCACCTTCCAGGTCACCCGCAGCGGTGCCAATCTGGCCGCCGCCACGGTGGATTACCGCGTCAGCGGCAATGCCGGCCTGGACGCGGCCGATTTCGGCGGCGTCCTGCCCTTCGGCACGGTCCATTTCGCAGCCGGCGAGACCGTCAAGATCATCACGATCGAGGTCACCGGCGACAATACGGTGGAAGCAGACGAGCATTTCACCGTGGAGTTGCTGAACCCGTCGCCCGGCATGGACATTCAGGGCGTGCGGGCCGGCGGCACCATCCTGAACGATGATCCGGCGACACCGCGCATGCTGGTGCCGCAGGATGCCGCGATCCTGTCGAGCGGCAGCAGCCGTGTCACGGGCATCACCGTGCAGGCCGCCCGCGGCGGGAATGTCACCGTCACCCTGGCCGCCATCGGCGGGGCCATCCTGCTGATCGGGCCGGCAAGCCAGAGCTTCGGCGACGGCACCGTCACGCTGACGGGCAGCCTGGCCGATGTGAATGCCACCCTGGCCGGGCTGTATTTCACGCCCGCCGCCGGCAGCACCGCCGGTTCGTTGAGCATCACTGCGGGCAATGCCGGCAGCGGACCCAGCGACACTCGCACCGTCGCGCTGCGCGTCGCGGCCCCACCGGAAAATGTGCTGCCCGTCAGCCCGACCGTGGTCGCCGGCATCACCGACGAGATCATCGGTATCGGCGTGATCGACACCGACAGCCCGACCCTGACCGTCACCTTGACCCCGACCGATGGTGTAGTCAGCCTGACCGCCTTTGGCGACGTGACCGTGACACATGGTGCCAACGGTGTGCTGGTGGTATCCGGGTCCACCGCCGCCGTTCAGCAATCGCTGGCCAGCGTGGAGTTCACCGGCCTCGCCGGCCGGCCGACCGCCACGCTGCGGATGGATACCGACGACCATGACCCCATCACGCCGAACGACAGCGACCTGATCACCATCCAGGTGCTGCAGCCGCCGGTCACCAATCTGCCGGATGCCGCCACCGTGCTGCGCGGCACCGCGACCCGGATCGACGGTATCGGGGTTGCCGACGCGGACAGCGACCAACTGTCCGTCACGCTGACACCGACCGGGGGTTCGGTGGCGGTGACGCTGGCCGGCGGGACGGTGCTGACCCAGGTCAGCGACGCGGTGATCCGCCTGACCGGCAGCGTGGCCGACCTGAACGCCACGCTGGCGACGCTGATGTTCACCGCCGGCGGGGACGCGGCCACGGCACAGCTTCGGGTGCAGACATCCGACATGGATCCCCGCACGGCCGACAGCGACCGGACACTCACCATCCAGACCATCGAGGATGTGCTGCGCCTGCCGGCGGGGGGGGCCACGCTCAGCGTCGATCGCTATGCGACGATCATCGGCAATGCCGGGACCGACGTGATCACCTTCGCCCGGCCGGGCGGCACGACCATGGCCGTGATGGATCTGGAAACGCTGATCGGCAGCAGCGCACATGATGTCGTCACCGGCATCGGTGCGCAGGGCATGACCATGACGGTGGCGATGCTGGAAAGCCTGACCGGCACGCCCGGCACCGACGTGATCCATCTGGGCGGCGTCGGCAACACCATCTGGCTGCAGGGTATCGAAACCCTGGTCGGCAGCCGCACCAGGGACCATGTCACGCTGGGCGATGGCGGCAACGACATCACCGTGTCCGCCCTGGAAACCCTGATCGGCGGGGCCGGACTGGACCGCGTCACCCTGGCGGGCGGTGCCACCATCTCCGTGGAGGGGATCGAAAGCCTGATCGGCGGGGCGGGCACCAACTTCGTCTTCACCGGGACGGCCGGCGGCACCCTGACGGCCCAGGGTATCGACGTGCTGGTCGGCGGCAGCGGGCATGACGCGCTGCGGCTGGGTGACGGCGGCAACAGCCTGCTGGTGCGCGGTGTGGAGGATATCCAGGGCGGCGCCGGCCTGGATATCGTCACCATCGGCAATTCCGGTGCGACCATGACGGTCGCCGGGGTCGAGACGCTGGTCGGCGGGGCCTCCAAGGATGTGATCGGCCTGGGCAACCAGGGCAATACCATCCAGGTCAGCAATATCGAGACCCTGACCGGCGGGGCGGGCGCGGATGTCGTCACCGTCACGGGCACCAAGGCCATCCGTTTCGAAGGCGGGGCCGGGGCCGACCATATCACCCTGGGCACCAGCAACGCCGCCGACCAGATCGTCTATCGCGACCTGGGCGATGGCGGGGCGGCAGGGGCGAATACCGGCTTCGATCACATCGCCAACTTCCAGACGGCGAGCGACACGCTGGCATTGATCGGCAACCTGCGTTCCATGCTGGACCGCAACGGCGACGGTCTGGTCCAGGGGGCGGAACGGGGGACCGGCCAGATCGACCTGGCCACCGATGAGGTGGTGCGGCTGACGACGGTGACGGACAATCTTGCCGACGCCAGCCTGGCCTCCATCCGTGCCGCCATCGGCACCCTGCAGAACCAGCAGGTGGGCGGCAGCGTGCTGGTGCTGGCCGGCGACAATGCCAACAATACCGGCATCTACATGGTGACCAAGACCAGCGAGAGCCAGGATGTCGCCGCCAGCGAGATCCGGCTGCTGGGCGTGGTTTCCAACGCCCGGCTGAGTACGGGCAACGTCACCTTCGCATAGTGGCATCGGTCGGACATTTTGACCGGTGCCACGGCGGCGACTGCCGGCACCTGGGGCCTTGCACAACAAAACACCCGCCCGGATGGCTCCGGGCGGGTGAGTCGGGTGGGGGCAAAGGGGTTCGGGGGGTTATTGCCCGCCACCGAGGGCGTGAACATAGGTCGCCAGCACCTTGACCGTGGCCGGGTCAAGCCGTTCGATCCAGGCCGGCATGCTGCCGCGTCTGGCATTTGTGATGCTTTCGATGACCGTGGGCCGGTCGCCGCCATAGAGCCAGATGCCGTCCGACAGGCGCGGTGCGCCCACCTCGTGCATGCCCTCACCCCGCTCGCCATGGCAGGCGGCGCAATTGTCGGCATAGATCGCGGCCCCGCGGCCGATGGCGGCAGCGTCGCCCCCGTTGCCCGACAGCGACAGGACGAAATCGGCCGTATCGGCGATCTGCTCCTTGGTGAGAATGCCGTCAGCGCCGAAACGCGGCATGTCGGCGAAGCGGCTGTTGTCGTTGGCGTTGCGGATGCCATAGGTGATGGTCTGCAGGATCTGGTCCGGCGTGCCGCCCCAGATCCAGTCATCGTCGGCCAGGGTGGGGAAGCCCACGGCCCCCGCCCCGCCGGCCCCATGGCAACCGGCGCAATTGTCCGCGAAGGCGACCCGCCCCGCCGCCTGGACATAGCCCATCAGCGCCGGGTCCCGGCGGATGCTCTCGATATCCAGTGCCAGTATCTGCTCGCGCGTGCCGGCCTGCGCCTCCTTCTGGGCGGCCAGGGTGTCCGCCACCTCCGCCCGCCGGGTCCAGCCCGAGGTGCCTTCGAAATGGCCGGTCAGGCTGGGCCAGGACGGGAAGACAAGCGTATAGGCGAGGCCCCAGACGATGGTGGCATAGAAGGTGTAGAGCCACCATTTGGGCAGCGGCGTGTTCAGTTCCTTGATGCCGTCCCACTCATGGCCCGTCGTTTCCGTGCCCGTGGTGGCGTCCTTCTCGATCTTGCTGGGCATGGTGTCACCTTTCATCGCCGGCCGGGCCGGCACCGTCATTCAGCGGGATCATGGCATCGGCCTCGAACCGGCGCTTCGCCCCGGGGCGGAAGGCCCAGATGACGATGCCCATGAACAGGACCAGGAACCAGACGACCCAGAGCTGTTTCAGCAGGGGAAGAAATTGTTCCATGACCGCCCCCTCACTGCTTCAGGTCGTCGGGATTGATCTGCGTGAAATCGACCAGCGTGCCCAGCATCTGGAGATAGGCGACCAGGGCGTCCATCTCCGTCACCTCGTTCGGCTTGCCGTCGAAATCGCCCAGATGCGCCTTGGGATAGCGGGCCAGGAAGGCGTCTGTATCCTCGTCCGGCAGGGCGCCGGCCTGGATGCGCAGGTCCTTCACGGCATTGGCGACCATTTCGTCCGTATAGGGCACGCCCACCGTGCGGTTGGCCTGCAGGTGACGGTCCATGTCATCGAACGTCAGCGGCCGGTTCAGGAACGGATAGGCCGGCATGATCGATTCCGGCACCAGCGCCCGCGGATCGTTCAGGTGGGCCACATGCCAGTCGTTGGAATATTTGCCGCCGACACGGGCCAGATCGGGGCCCGTGCGCTTGGAACCCCACTGGAACGGATGATCGTACATGCTTTCCGCGGCCAGGGAGTAATGACCGTAGCGCTCAACCTCGTCCTTGAAGGTGCGTATCTGCTGGCTGTGGCAGGTATAGCAGCCTTCGCGGATATAGATGTTGCGGCCGGCCAGTTCCAGCGGGCTGTAGGGGCGCACCCCGTCGACACGCTCGATGGTGGTTTCCACCGTGAACAGCGGCACGATCTGCACCAGACCACCGATCGACACGGTGATCAGGGTCAGCACCGCCATCAGGATGACGTTCTTTTCGATGATCGCGTGGGAGAATTTCATGGTGGCGCCCCTCCTTACTCGGCCGCCACGGCCGCGGGCCGGGCCACCGGCTCCAGGGCCGGGGCGCTGCGCACGGTGCGGATCAGGTTGTAGGCCATGATGATGGCGCCCGTCAGGAACAGCAGGCCGCCGATGCCGCGGATGATGTAGTAGGGGTGCATGGCCGCGACCGTTTCCACGAACGAATACTGGAGGAACCCGTATTCGTCATAGGCGCGCCACATCAGGCCCTGCATGATGCCGCTGACCCACATGGCCGTGATGTAGAAGACGATGCCGACCGTGGCCGTCCAGAAATGCCACTCCACCAGCCGCTGCGAATAGAGGCGCTGACGCTTCCACAGGACCGGCACCAGATAGTAGATCATGCCGAAGCAGATGAAGGCGACCCAGCCCAGGGCGCCGGAATGCACATGCCCGATGGTCCAGTCGGTATAGTGCGACAGGCCGTTGACCGCCTTCACCGACATGACGGGCCCCTCGAAGGTGCTCATCCCGTAGAAGCCGACGGCCGTGACGGAGAAGCGCAGCGACGGGTCGGTGCGCAGCTTGTCCCAGGCACCCGACAGGGTCATGATGCCGTTGATCATGCCGCCCCAGCTCGGCATCCACAGGATGACCGAGAAGACCATGCCCAGCGTCTGCGTCCAGTCGGGCAGTGCCGTATAGTGCAGGTGGTGCGGGCCGGCCCAGATATAGAGGAAGATCAGCGCCCAGAAATGGATGATCGACAGCCGGTAGCTGTAGATCGGGCGGTTGGCGGCCTTGGGGATGAAATAATACATCATGCCCAGGAAGCCGGCCGTCAGGAAGAAGCCCACGGCATTGTGCCCGTACCACCATTGGATCATGGCGTCCTGCACGCCCGACCAGGCGATATAGCTCTTCGTGCCCGTGAAGCTGACCGGAACGGTCAGGTTGTTCACGACATGCAGCATCGCAATGGTGATGATGAAGGCCAGATAGAACCAGTTGGCCACATAGATGTGCGGCTCGCGGCGGCGGATGACGGTGCCGACAAACACGATCAGGTAGATGACCCAGACCAGCGTCAGCCACAGGTCCACATACCATTCCGGCTCGGCATATTCCTTGCCCTGGGTGATGCCCATGAGATAGCCGGTGGCCGCCATCACGATGAAAAGCTGGTAGCCGAAAAAGATGAACCAGCTCCATTCGCGCCCGCCGAACAGGGGCACGCGGCAGGTGCGCTGCACGACATAGAGCGACGAGCCGATCAGCGCGTTGCCGCCGAACGCGAAGATGGCCGCCGACGTGTGCAGCGGCCGCAGCCGCCCGAACGTCGTCCATTCCAGCCCCAGGTTCAGGGACGGAAAGGCCAGCTGGAACGCGATATAGACACCCGCGGCGAACGCCGCGATGCCCCAGAACATGGCGGCAACGACGAAGGCGCGGATGACATCCTCGTCATACGCCTCGACGGGCGTGGCCGCGGCCGAACCCCCATGTGCCCCGTGGGCGATTGCTACACCCATGACAAACCCCCGGTGTCAGCGGAATATTCCTGGATGGGGCGGGCCTTTGCCCTGTCCCCGACGCTGCCTTCATGGGCCTGCCGGCGGGAGGATGCATTGATATGCGTCAAACCGGGGGCCAGCGGGCGCCGCCGCCCCGCCCCGGTAGCGAACCGTCACATGAACGACACGCAGCGGACGCAGGGATGTAACCGGCGGCGCGGATACTCCCCCGCACCCTCCCTTCTTCCCCGCCGCAAGGGTTATCCCACGATGACGCCTGATCATCCGTTCAAGGTGCTGTTCGTCTGCCGCCGCAATGCCTCACGCAGCCTCATGGCCGAAGGGCTGCTGCGCAAATGGGGGATGGGCCGGTTCGAAACCTTCTCCGCCGGGCCCGACCCGCGTGAGATGGCGGACCCGATCACCCTGGACCTGCTGGAAAAGGTCGGGATCGAGACCGACACCCTGCGCCCCAAGCACTGGGACCTGTTCACCGGTCCCGAGGCGCCGGCACTGGACTTCGTCTTCTTCGTCTGCGAGGAGGCGGCGGCCAGGCCGGCCCCGCTTTGGAACGGCAACCCGATGCAGGCCACCTGGCGCTTTCCCGACCCGCTGGCCCTGGAAGGGTCGGAAACGGAGCGCCGTGCCCTGCTGAACCTGGTGTTCGGCATGGTGGAACGCCGGGTGAAGATTTTCTGCGCGCTGCCCGACCATCGCCTGGCCCGCCTGACGGCGCTGGAAGCATCCGACATCGCCCTGGCGGGGTGAACCCCATCGGGCGGACGGGAAGCAGGTGCCGATCGCACCCGTGCCCGTCACGCCGCGGTATCATACCATCGTCAGAATGTTCGACCGATGGGCATGACGGCGTCCGCCGCCGTACCGAATTGCCAACGGTATCAGAAGCCGCTTTCCCGGCGCAGGACGGCAATGGCGCCGGTCAGCAACCGGCCGGCGATGCTTTGGCGCTGCGCGTCGATATGGACCTGACCGCGCAACACCATGGCGGGGACGCCGTTGCCGGTCACGGTCAGCAGCACACGATAGACGGCCTGTTCAGGAACGGGGCCGCGCTGGGGATCGGGCAGGGCCGCGATGCCGCCGCCCTGGAGGGATGCCAGTTCGGCCACGGGCGCCAGCCGGGTCGTCGCCGCCGTGGCAATGGTGTCCAGCCGGAGCGAAAGCCGCGCCCTGTCCCCGGCCTCGGCAATGAAATGCGCTTCGGCGCCCACCTCCAGCCGCTTCAGATCGCGCTCCCCGACATAGGCTTCCACGACGGCACCGCCCGGCATCACCAGCGTGCCCAGCCATTCGCCGGCCGCCACCCATTCCCCCGATGCCAGCGGATGCGACATGTCGGCCAGCACACCGTCGAACGGGGCGGTGATGGTCAGCCGTTCCTTTTCCAGCAGCAGGGCGGCGCGCTTTTCCAGCGCTGCGGCGTAATCCTCCCGCACCACCCGCAGGCTGGCGGCGGATGCCCGGTCCAGCACCAGGAAACTATTCTGCCAGCGCAGGCGCAGCAATTCCCGGTCGACATTGGCCAGCCGGTGGTCCAGCAGGGGATCGACCAGCCGGAACAGCGGCTCACCCGCCTGCACCGCCCCGCCCGCCGCCGGCAATTGCGCAAGCTGGGCGCCCGCGGGGGCATAGAACTGATTCTGCTGTGCGGCGCGCAACAGGGCCGGCGCCCGCACCGTGCCGCCCCAGGGCAACAGCAGCAGGCCCAGCCCAAGCGCCACGAGAAGCCCGGTGCGCAAGGTCGCGGCGTTCCAGCGCAACGTGGTGCGACGCTTGGACCATTCCTTCATTTCCTTCCAGACCGGCATCCCGATGAACCATGCAAGCTCGATGATGAAGAGAAAAATGCCCAGCAGCTTGAAGAAGAAGTGATAGACCAGCAGGGCGATGCCCAGGAACAGGAAGAAGCGGTAAATCCAGGTGCCATAGGCATAAAGCGTCAGCAACCGTTCCAGCCGCGGGGGCAGCACCTCCGGCTTCTCCTCCCCCAGCCCGAACAAGGCCTCCCGCAGGCGCCAGCGGCCCAGGGCAAAGGAACGATCCTGCAGGTTGGCCACGTCCAGCAGGTCGGACAGCAGGAAATAGCCGTCGAACCGCATGAACGGGTTGGTGTTGACAGCCAGCGTCAGCAGCCAGGTGGTGGTCGCCACCATGAACGCGGCGCTGCGCAGCATGCCGTCGGGCAAAAAGCTCCAGGCCAGCGTGGCATAGCAGGCCAGGGCCAGTTCGCTGGCCATGCCGGCGGCACCGATGGCCAGACGCTGTTGCCGGCCGCGCAGTTTCCAGGCCGCCGAGGTGTCCGTGTACAGCACGGGAAACATCACCAGCAGCGCTACCCCCATGCTGGACACGCGGCAACCATAGCGCTTGGCCGTGAAGGCATGACCCAGTTCGTGCAGCACCTTGGTGAAGGACAGGGTCAGCGCGGCGATGGCCGCCCCCTCCAGGGTGAAGAAATGCATGAAGGTGGATGTGAAACTGTCCCATTGCCGCCCGGCCAGGATCAGGCCGACCAGCCCGGCCAGCAGGGTCAGCCAGAAAAAGCCCCGTGTATAGACGAAGGCGACATGCGGCAGCGCCTTTTCCAGCCAGGGATCGGGCCGTACCAGCGGGATGCGCACGAACAGATAATTCTTCAGCAGCCACTTGGACCAGCCCATACGCTGGGCGCCGCGCTGTTCCACCAGCCGGCCGATCGCATCGGGCCCGCGCACCTGCAACAGGTTGGCGCCGGCCAGAAACTTGGCAAACTGTTCCACATCCTCGACATCCACATCCAGGGTGGTCGCCTCGGCCACGGCGGCCGCCACGGCATTGGCCTCGCCCAGGTCCCAGCGGGCCAGCATCTCCATCTCGGGCCAGCCGATCTGGAAGAAGCGGTTGCGGGCCGGGTCCTCCAGCGTCCAGCGCGGCGCGCCATACCGGTCCGGCGGGGCCTGATGCAGGTGCAGTTCCTCCCGCAGGGCAGGCAGCGGAACGGGACGGGGGCCCGCATCGGCGTCCTGCTGCTGGCCGGGCATGGCGAGCGCGATGGCCATGTCAGTCACCAGCCCAGCCAGAGCCGCAGGGCCGCCAGCGGCCGGCGCAGCAGATAAAGCGCCAGCACCGTGCGCCGCCCCTCCAGCTTGGCCGTGCCGCGCAACCCGACGCGCAGCCTTTGCTTGTCGTCTGCGCTATCGGCAATGAAACGGCCCGTCAGGCGATAGGCCATGGTCCCTTCCGGGGTGGGGGCCGCGCGGTATCCGGCACGCAGCAGCGTGGCCGACAGCGGCGCCGCAGGGTCGATATTGAGAAAGAAGGAGATGCGGGCCCCTGGCTCCAGGGTGATGGCGTCCCCGACGCCCAGATGGATCTCCAGTTCGACCGCCGCCGGATCGGCCACGGTCAGGATGCGCTCGCCCAGCGAAACGGGCCGCCCGGCCCAGTCGTCGGGATTGTCATAGATGGCGATGCCGGCCTTGGGCGCCGTCAGCCGGCCGCGACCGAGCGTCTCTTCCAGGAATGCGGCCTCCGCCACCGCCTGTTCCCGGCGTGATGCCAGGATGGCCAGGCTGGCCTTGGCCCTTTCGTCGAACACGGCCTGCTGCTGCGCCTGGCGCTGTTCGGCGTCGGCCACGGCCAGCGCCTGACGCGCCACCTCCAGCCGGCTTTCCAGTTCGCGCGCATCCATCTGCACGAGCGGCTGGCCCTCCGTCACGGGCTCGTTCGGCTGCACCAGGATGCCCTCGACCACCCCGGCGATGGGCGCACGCAGCACGGCCGGATGCAGGGGCACGATCTCTGCCGGGGCCAGCACGGACTGGCGCACGGGGAACAGCAGCAGCAGCAGGGCCGCACCCGCGATCATGGCCAGACGCTTCCTGTCCTTGATCCAGCGCCACCGCCGCGCCGTGCGGCGCGTCAGCGCGTGCCAGGCATGGCCATAGGCATCGCCCAGCAGGTCCAGCAACTGCCGGTCCGGCTCCATGAACGGCTCGTCGCGGGCCAGCAGCAACAGGCCGACAGGCTTCGCCTGCTCCCCACCAGCCGGCGGAAACAGGGGCAGCAGCAGCGCATGGGCCGGCAGGTGTTCAGCCCAGGCCGCCCCCTCCTCCGCGGGCAGGTCGTCGGCGTCCAGCAGCCGCGGACCGCGCTTGGCGTCAACCACCCATTGCGCCATAAGGCGCCCCAGCCAGCGGTTGAAGGGCGCATCCTCGTCCGGAATGGCCAGCCCCGACATGGCCTGGATACCGCCGGTATCGGCCCGCCACAGCACGGCCTGGCGATAGGGCACCAGGGCATGCGTCTCGTTCACCATCAGGAAGGCCAGCTCGGCCGCCGTCGCCGCAGCACGCACCCGGCGTTCCATCTGCACCAGCCCGGCCAGCGCCGTAAGCTGGCGGTCCCGGGGGTCCGTGGCTGTCATGGCGTTCCACCCGCACCGGGCGGGCGCAGGGCAACCGATCCGCTCATGCCGGGCCGCAGGGCCATCACATCGCCCTTGATGCGGCCATAGACGCGCACGGACTGGCTGACGGGATCGACCTGGCCCGACAGCCGCGTCACCTCCGCCTCATGGACGCCCCCCGTCTCGTCCACCTTCAAACGGAAGGCATGGCCGGGCTTCAGCCAGGCGATCCAGGCCGACGGCACGATCATTTCCACATCGAAGGCGCCGGCATCATAGATGGCGACCAGCGGCGCTCCTTCCGCCGCGAAGGCGTAGCGCTGGGCTTCCACCCCGGCCATGCGGCCATCATAGGGGGCCGCGATGACACAGCGGCGAACCATCACGTCGGCCAGGGCCAGTTCGGCCTTGGCTTCCGCCTCGGCACTTTCGGCGGTCGCGAGTTCCAGCATGCTGATGGAGTTGAGCTGGTCCAGCTTGCCCGACACCTCCCGCCGGCGGGCGGCAGCCTGGGCGGCGGCGGCGGCCTGGTCGCGCCGGGCGCGCTGGGCGGCGCAATCGAACACGATCAGCCGGTCGCCGCGGCGGAAGGCCTCGCCATCGCGGAACGGCAGTTCCAGGATCTTGCCGCCCATCTCCGCCGACAGGACAGCATGATGGCGCGGCCTGACCTGGGCCCTGATTTCCGCCGGTGTGGACAGCGATTCCAGGCCCGGCGCCGGTGGCGATGTCTGCGCCAAGACCGGGCCGGCGGCCATCGCAAGGGCACCGGTGAAAACGCGGATAAGGATGGAAAGGCCGGATGGACGGCGCTGCACTATGGCGTTCCCCTGTTCCTGCAACGATATGACGGCGCCTTTATAGCACCACAACGTTGAATGGCATCCATCTCCGATGCCGCATGGACACCGATTTATGAGGGTCCGCTGGCATCAGGGGGCGATGGCGCGCAGCACGATCTCGACATCGTCCGGGCCGGTCAGGGTCAGGGTCCCGTCCTCGTCCATACCATGGCGCTCGACAGCACCCAGCGCCGACAGGAAGGCCTGTTCGCGGTGCATGATGTCCGGCAGACAGGCCATCATGGTGCCGGCCATGGACCGGCCATTGATGGACAGTCCGTCTGCATCGGCGCGGTATCGCGACAGGAAGCGGTTGCAGCCGGACCGGCCCGCCACCGTGCCATCCGGCATGAAAGTGATGGTCAGGCTTTCCGGCTGTGCCAGGGCCTCGCCATTCAGGCTGGTCACCCGCCATTCCCCGCGCTGCAGCACGGCCACCGTGTCACCGCCGCAACCGTCATAGCGCTGTTCGCCTTTGACCACGGCCACCTTGTCGGGGAACGGCACGCCGCTGCGCCGGTCCAGGCACAGGCCGGGTGTCACTGTCACCTTCAGATCGACATCGCCCAGCCGCGCGGCATAACGGTAGCCGTCGGCCAGCAATTGCCGCTCGGGCAGGTGAATGCGGGCGATCTCCGTCGTTTCGGCACCGATGCGCACAAGCTGCAGACGATCCCCCGCGATGCGCAGGGTCCAGGCCGGGCCATAGCCGTGCGCCTCATAGCTGGAACCGTCCCCCTCATCCTCGCCGATCATCTGCAGGCAGCGCGGATAGACGGTGTCGCCCAGGGTCAGCCGCGCCTCCCGCCCCTTGTTCCAGAATTCCAGCGGCTGGCCCGCGGCATCGCCGGTATAGCGGGCGCCGGAAGCCGAGAGGGACTGGGTCAGGCGATGGGTGGCGCCGTCCAAATGCAGTTCCATGGCATCGCCCGCGAACCGCGCCGTCACCTCATGCTCCCCGCACTGGAAGCCGATGGCCGGGGCCGCTGCGGTATCCGCCTCCTCCATGGACACACGGGTCAGCATCAGCACGCCCAGATTGGCCAGCGTCTCGCCCGGATCGATGACATGCGCGCTCTGGATGGACCAGAGCGGACGGCCGCGCTCATCATGGATCACGGCGCGCACCGCATAGCGCCGTCCCGCCTTCAGACTGACGGCCGCCGCCGTCAGGCGGAAGCGCAGCGGCACCTGCTGCCCGGCCAGATCGATGCGCTGCCGGGCCAGGGTGGGGGCATCGGGATCGGCC
Organism: Niveispirillum fermenti; assembly: GCF_048066175.1. GTDB lineage: Bacteria > Pseudomonadota > Alphaproteobacteria > Azospirillales > Azospirillaceae > Niveispirillum > Niveispirillum fermenti. The sequence continues at coordinate 18,073 of NZ_JBLTXA010000005.1, forward strand.
TGGTCCGGTTCGGTCAGCGTCACCAGAAGGGTGGCACCCGGCGGCAGGGCGATCCGCTCGCGATAAGTCAATTCGCCGATGATGGTGATCAACGGGCGCGCGACCGAGGAAGTCGGGGTCTGGGCGACGGCCGGGTCGAAACAGGATGGAAGCAGGATCAGCCCCGCCATCAGCCACCAGCGAACCCGCCGAACCATACGCGCCCCATCTTCCGCCCGAGACGATCCGCACCTGCGCGGGTGCCGATCATGCATTTATCCGGGGCCGCCTGCCAATCACGAAATGCGGGACGGGGCCGGTGGCGGAGGGCTGGCGGGGCGTCTGACCGGCTGGCGGTTGCCGGGATTTGCGGCTTTGTATCTGAATACGTATGCGTCGCAACGCAGCAATATTCTGCATACGTATTTTCGCGCTCTCCGTTTTTCTGCAATGAAACTAAATTCGGTTGTGCAGCGGGGCCATGAGGAACAAGGGCTGGCCCTGGCGCTGCCGGCGATGGCGCCGGCGATCGGCCAAAGGGTGTGGATGGTGCCACGGGTACACCGCCCCGGTCGGGTCGCCTGCGTCCGCCCGTCTTGGTTGTTGTGTTTTCCGCGGGTTTGGATCAGGTCCGGTGCCGGAAGGGGCAGCGGGCCAATGGCGGGGCATGGGCTTCCAAGGGCCGGCGCGGAACCGGCCGGCAATGAAGCGATGCCCCGAACGGGGTCAACAAGAACAATGGCGTCGGTGACGCGCGTTGATGGGGAGTGAGAGGAATGTCCAAGGTTAATCCAATGCGTTTCGCGTTGCTGGCGACCGTTGCCGGCGCCGCCATGTTGCAGGCCGGCACCGCCGGTGCGGCCGATGCCGGGGACAGCATCGTCGCCCAGCGCACCGACGCCCGGCAGGTGGCCCAGGCCGCCCCCGCCGCAACCGGTTCGGCCGGTGGCGAGATGCTGGAGGAGATCATCGTCAGCGGCTTCCGCCAGTCCCTGCAGGCATCGCTGGAACAGAAGCGCAATGCCACGCAGGTCGTGGAAGTGATCACGGCGGAGGATATCGGCAAGCTGCCCGACAATTCCATCGCGGAAAGCATCGCCCGCCTGCCCGGCATCGCCGCCCAGCGCATCGATGGCCGCGCACAATCCATCAGCCTGCGCGGCCTGGGGCCGGACTTCACCACCACGCTGCTGAACGGGCGCGAGCAGGTGACCACGGGCAACAACCGTTCGGTGGAATTCGACCAGTACCCGGCCGAAATCTCCAGCGGCGTGGCCGTCTACAAGACCTCGCAATCCAATGTGATCGGCCAGGGCCTGGCCGGCACCGTCGACCTGAAGACCATCCGGCCGCTGGATTACAAGGAGCGCGTCGTCGCCCTGTCGGCCCGCACCGAATATGTCACCAACGGCAAGCTGAACGGTGACAGCGACGAGTATGGCTACCGTTTCTCCGGTACCTATGTCGACCGGTTCGCCAATGACACGCTGGGCGTGTCGCTGGGCGTGTCGCACCTGATGCAGCCGACCCAGATCAAGTCGACGCGCTTCTGGGGTGACGGCAACTATCCCATCCCCAATGGAGACCTGCCGGTCAGCGACACCAACCCCTACATCATCGGCGGGGCAGAGGTGCGCGCCAATTCCCAGACGCTGAAGCGCACGGGTCTGGTCGCGACGGTGCAGTACGAGCCGACGGACAATTTCGTCACCACGCTGGACTTCTATTATTCCAAGTTCGATGACATCCAGTATCAGCGCGGGATCGAGATGCCGCTGTTCTGGTCGGCGGCGCAAGTGGGGCCCAACCCGACCGTGCAGGATGGCCTGGTCACGGGCGGCACCTTCTCCGACGTCAAGGGCGTCGGCCGCAGCGACATCCGCGAAACCAAGGCCGACCTCTATTCCGCGGGCTGGAACGGGCAGTATAGCAAGGACGGGTGGACCGTGACCGGCGATGTGGGCTACAGCGCCGCCGATCGTAAATCCTCCCGCTTCGAGGCCTATTTCGGCACGGGCCGCGCCGGCACCGGCGCCACCGACACGCTGGGCTTCACCTCCACCCCCAATGATTTCGGCTGGCAGTTCACCCACGGCCTGAACTATGCCGACCCGAACCTGATGCTGCTGACCGATCCGGGCGGCTGGTCGGGCGGGGCGCTGAAGAAGCAGGGCGCGGACGGGGTCCTTTACGATCTGGACCAGAACGGCTACCTGAACACCCCGACCATCAAGGACGAGCTGTGGTCGGCCCGGCTGGACGTGACGCGCGAGATCGAATCCGAGGCGTTCAGCGCCGTTACGCTCGGCGTGAACTATACCGACCGCACGAAGGATTACACGCAGCCGGAATGGTACGTCGTCACGACGGCCAATTTCCAGAACCCGGCCAACCAGGGTTCCATCACCATCCCGTCCACCGCGCTGCTGCGGCCGACCAAGCTGGGCTTCAGCGGGCTTGGCGACACCATTGCCTTCGACCCGCGCAAGCTGCTGGCCGACGGCACCTATACGCTGATGAAGTGCGAGCGGGCCAACTGCATCAACGACCTCGCCTATTCGATCGACGAGAAGGTGTGGACCGGTTTCGCCAAGATCGATCTGGATGCACAGCTCGGCAACGTCACCCTGACCGGCAATATCGGGGCGCAGTATATCCGCACCGAACAATCCTCCACCGGTCCCAGCATCACCACGGAAAACAACGTCACAAGCTTCAAGATCTATACCGCCGGGGCGAAGTACAACAACTTCCTGCCCAGCGCGAACCTGATCTTCACCATGCCCGACCCGGACCACAAGGTACGACTGGCCGCGTCCCGTCAGATGGCACGCGCCCGGCCCGACCAACTGTCGGCCCTGTCGACCTACAGCTACAACCCGGCGCAGGCGCAGAACCCCGATATCGACTATTCGCCCTGGAGTGCCGGCGGCGACAATAACGGCAACCCGACACTGAAGCCCTGGGTCGCCGATGCCGTGGATGCCACCTATGAATATTACTTCGCCGACGCGGGTTATCTGGCCATCAACACCTATTACAAGTGGCTGAAGACTTATATCTACAAGGAGAAGACGGTGATGGACTTCACCGGCTTCCCCGTGGACGGACCGGAGCCGGTGCTTCGCCAGGGCTATTCGGAACGCCCCTCCAACGGCAATGGCGGCGACATCTATGGCGTTGAATTCGCCCTGGCATTGCCGTTCGATCTGGTCAGCGAGGCGCTGGACGGGTTCGGCATGACGGGTAATGTCGGCTACACCAAGACCACCATCACCCCCGACCCCAGCCAACCGTCCCAGCCCATTCCCGGCTTCTCCAAATATACCGCCCAGGGCACGCTCTATTACGACAAGGACGGTTTCCAGGCCCGCGTGTCGGCCAATTACCGGTCCAAGTTCCTGGCCGAGGTCACGGGCTTCGGACAAAGCCGGTCGCTGCGCATGGGCAAGGGCGAAACCATCATGGACGCCCAGGTCTCATACGAGTTCCAGGAAGGGTCGAGCCTGAAGGGCCTGACCATCATGCTCCAGGGCTACAACCTGACCAACGAACCGTTCATCGCCTATGGCCGGGGTGATACCCGTCTGGTGGAACGGTACGAGGATTACGGTTCGCGCTATCTGCTGGGCGCCTCCTACAAGTTCTGATCCCGCCTCCCTCTGCCCCCTGCCGGCCCGCCGGCGGGGGCTTTCTTTCACATGGCTGGGGGCCACTCCCCTGCCATGGCCGCTGTCAGGCCTATCCGGCGGGGCTTGATATTCACCTGATCAGAACGAGTTTCCTTCGGCCAACGGAGGAACCCCATGCATTGCCCCGAATGTGAGAAGATCAAGGCGCTCGTTCATCCCCTCAACCGTCTGTTGCTGGCCCCGCCCATGGCCCACACGCGGATGAAAATACTGGATGTCGCACGGCGCCGATGCCTGACAATCATGGAGATGGATGATCCTGCTTGTCTGGATATCCGCCTGGCGCGCAGCGATATGGCTGCTTTCCTGACGGATGCCAATGGCGTCCTGTCCCAGGAAGAGACGGAGCATTGCCGCGCCCTGCTGCTGGAGGACGATAAAGAACCCACCATCTCTGATTACATGTCGACACGGACATTACGCTGGTTGATCGCTGCGGTGAAGGGGCAGTGGCTGGTCACCATGCTGGAGCAGGACAGGCTGTTCTCCATGCTGCAACCCATCTGCCGGCCCGACGGCAGCCTCTTCGGTTACGAAGCCTTGCTGCGGGGACGGGAGGAGAATGGCGACATCGTCTCGGCGGGTTCCCTGTTCACCGTGGCGGCCGACACGCAACTCATGTTCACGCTGGATTTAGCGGCGCGACGGCAGGCCATCACGGCCTTTGCCAGACGGCGTGCGCGGGGGATGAAGCTGTTTGTGAATTTCAACCCCTCCAGCATCTATGATCCCGCCTATTGTCTGCGAACAACCCATACATTCGTGCGGGATATGGGCCTGAACCCTGCCGACATTGTGTTCGAGGTGACCGAAACAACGGAAGTGAAGGATCAGGCGCATCTGCGCGGCATCCTGGCCTTCTACCGGCAAGCGGGCTTCCGTGTCGCGCTGGACGATATCGGCGCCGGCTTCTCCGGACTGAACATGTTGCAGGAGTTGCGGCCCGACTACGTGAAGATCGACATGGCCCTGATCCGCGACATCGATCAGGATCATTACAAGCAGAGCATTGTTCGTCATCTGGTCGGCATTGCCAACGACACCGGCGCCCGCATCGTTGCCGAAGGGATCGAAACGGATACCGAGCGGGCCTGGGTGGCGGATGCCGGTGTGGACCTGATGCAGGGATACTTGCTGGGAAGGCCGGCGGCAGCCTGACGGGCTGGTCGTTGCGCATAGGAAGCCAAACCATCCGGGGCCAGACATCATGCGCAAACCCATTCGCACCATCGTGATCGTCGGCGGCGGCACGGCCGGCTGGATGTCGGCGGCGGCCCTGGCCCGGGTGGCCGGCAAGACCCACCGGCTGCATCTGGTGGAGTCCGAGGAGATCGGCACCGTCGGGGTGGGCGAAGCCACGATCCCGCCGCTGGTCACCTTCAACCGTGTGCTGGGCATCAATGAGGATGATTTCCTGCGCGAGACGCAGGGCACGATCAAGCTGGGGATCGAGTTCAAGGACTGGTGGCGCCGGGGGCATCGCTATATGCACGCCTTCGGCGCCATCGGCCGGCCCCTGGGACTGACCCCCTTCCACCAGTTCTGGCTGCGCGCCCGGGCACTGGGTCTGGACGGGGATTGGGAGCAGTATGTGCCCAATACGGTCGCGGCCCGCGCCCTGCGCTATGGCCGGCAGCAGCGGCCGCGCACCCCGCTGGAGCCGCTGACCCACGCCTTTCATTTCGATGCCGGGCTCTATGCCGCCCTTCTGCGCCGCCATGCCACGGCGCAGGGCGTGAAACGCACGGAGGGCCGGATTCGCCGAACCGTGCTGAACGCCTTCGACGGGCATGTGGAAGCGGTGGAGATGGAGGATGGCAGCCGCGTGGCGGGCGACCTGTTCATCGACTGTTCCGGCTTTCGTGGATTGCTGATCGAACAGGCGCTGGGCACGGGGTTCGAGGACTGGTCCCACTGGCTGCCCTGCGACCGGGCCTGGGCCGTGCCCTGTGCCAATGGCGGCGACTTCACGCCCTATACAAGGTCCACGGCGCAGGGTGCGGGCTGGCAATGGCGCATCCCCCTGCAGCATCGCACGGGCAACGGCCATGTCTATGCCAGCCGCTATATGGGCGATGACGAGGCGGCATCCATCCTGATGGGGAACCTGGATGGAGAGGGGCTGGCCGAGCCACGGCTGCTGCGCTTCACCGCCGGGCGGCGCCGGCAGATGTGGAACCGCAATGTCGTGGCCATCGGGCTTGCCGGCGGCTTCCTGGAACCGCTGGAAAGCACCTCCATCCATCTGGTGCAATCGGCCATCTCCCGGTTGCTGACCATGTTGCCGAACGAAGGGATCGATGCGGAGGAGGTGGCGGATTTCAATGAGAAATCCCGGCTGGAATATGAGCGCATCCGCGACTTCATCATCCTGCATTACAAGGCCACGGAACGCGACGACACCCCCTTCTGGCGCGATTGCCGCCATATGGCCGTACCGGACGAGCTTGCCCGCCGGATGCGGCATTTCCAGGCCCATGGCCGGGTCAGCCGGCTTTACGACGAGCTTTTCCTGGAGGTGAGCTGGGTACAGGTTTTCCTGGGCCAGGGGGTCCTGCCTCGAGGCTACAACCCCCTGGCCGACCAGTTGACCGAGAAGGAACTGGTCGCGTTCCTGGCGGAGGTAAGGGCCATGATCGGGCATGAGCTTTCGGCCCTGCCCACCCATGCGGATTTCATTGCCGGCATCGCGGGCGCGGTTTTCTAGACAGGCCCGTGTACGCTCCTGGTGGGCGCACGTCAAAGCCGCCGATTGGCGGCGCCCGGCGCGTGACACCACCGGAAACCCGGCGGGCTCCCATCCGCCGGGCCGGCCCGGCCGCTGCCCTTTGCGGCCGGGTCCTTGCTCCCTCAAGGGAAACTGCCCCGGCCGGCGGGCCCGCCGGCCGGGTCTTTGTACCGACCTGTTGTAATTAGCACGATCGTTCGTTATCTTCCGGGAAGCGAACAAGCGATCGGACATGCCATGACGGCCGGCAGCACCATTGCCAGTCTCCACACCCAGCCCGGCGGGCACGCCGCTTCCCCCGAACAGGCGGCCCCGGAACAGCCGGTCACCATTCCCTGTCCGGACGGGCGGGAACTGGCCGGCCGGCTTTTCACGCCGCCGCACGGGCCGCCGGCCATGGCATTGGTACTTCATGGCGCCACGGGCGTGCCGCGCGACTATTATGCCCGCTTCGCCGCCTGGCTGGCTGGCCGGCGGCAGGCGGCGATACTGATCTATGACTACCGTGATTGCGGCCATTCGGCCCGCGGGCCCGTGCGGCTGGCACAGGCCAGCATGGCGGACTGGGCCGTCATCGACCAGGGGGCGGCCCTGGACTTCCTGTTCGACCGCCATCCCGGTCTGCCGGTGGAGGTGATGGGCCATTCGCTGGGCGGCATGGGCCTGCCGTTCCACGCCAAGGCCGACCGGGTGCGCCGCCTGACGAGCGTGGCCACGGGGCCCGCGCACTGGCGGCGTCACCCGAGCCATTTCATCGGCAAGGCCATGGCCTTCTGGTTCGTGCTGGGGCCGCTGGCCACAGCACTTCTGGGCTACATGCCGGGACGCATCCTGGGACAGGGCGCCGACCTGCCGGCCAACGCCTTCTGGCAATGGCGGCGCTGGTGTACCTCACGCGGGTTCTATCGCCGGGACTGGGGACGCCACCTGCCACAGCCCGACCTGGGCCGGATGACGGGCACCGTCCGGCTGATCGCGATCGAGGATGATCCCATGATCCCGCCCGCGGTCGTGCGCGACCATGCTGCCTTCTTCCCGGCCGCGACCGTGGAACATGCCGTCATCCCCGTGGCCGCCGCGGGTGTTTCGGCCATCGGGCATCTGCGCATCTTTTCGGAACGCTGCAGCAGCGCCTGGCCATTGCTGGCCGGTTCCGACTGAACCCGGCCGCCCCCCATGAGGGGGGGGGGCCGGCCGGGGCCCCCGTCAAACCAGGATCGGCGCCCCATCGGCCAATGCCGCCAGGCCATCGGCTGTGACGCGCAGATGGCGCAGATTGCCCGGCGGGCCATTCAGGCTGGCTGCGGCCAGGACGTACCCATCGACATCCCACTGCGCCAGCCGCCAGTCGCCGGCCCGCTCCAGCCATTCCTCGTGTATCGCCATGACGGGGGACGTATCCGGTCCTGCCGCCGGGGTGACGGTGAAGCCCGTCAACTCCTGGGACAGGCCACGGCCCGTGGCCTTGATCACGGATTCCTTGAGGTTCCAGATGCGCATGAAGCGCGCGCGCTTGGCATCCTCCGCCTCCTCGCTGCCGATCTGTGCCACCTCGGCGGCGGAGAACCAGCGGTCGGCGATATCCAGTTCGATCGTGCGCCGCGGGTTGATCGGCTCGATATCCACGCCGACCTCTCCCTGCGCCGCCACGGCGACGGCCACCATGCCGCGCGTGTGCGACAGGTTGAACGACGCCCCGCCGCGCACCAGCGCCGGCTTGCCATAGGGCCCGGCATTGAAGGCCAGCGACCCCGCCGCGCGCCCCGTCCATGCCGACAGGAACAGCCGCGTCAGCCCGTGGGCCGCGATGTAGGCATTGCGGTCGGCATCGAAATGCAGGCGTGCGGCCTGCTCACGCTCCGCCTCATCCAGCGTATTGACCAGCGGCGCCAGTTCCCGGGGGCCCAACTCCTCCACGGCCAGAGTGACCACGATGACGTCATGTCGCCAGTCGCCACGCATGGCAAAACCGTCTCGCATCCGATCCCCCAAACTGTCAGAAGGGGCGGATCATAGGGCGGAAATAACGCTTTGGTAAGGAAAGAAGCCCCGACGAACGAAGGGGGCCGCCCCGCGAATCCTTCAGGTCGGGCAGGGCAGGCGCCAGACAAGGGCCCGGCTGCGATCAGCACCAGCATCCGACCGGCATCGGCACAAACCGATACAAAATGCGAAATCCCTACAATCATACGGCCCGATTCTTGCCGGGATCAGGATTCTGGCGCGCCGCATGACTAAAGGCTTTCGCCGCTTCCCGGCCCCAAGCATTATCGAGCCCTTGCGGCAACGGGCCCGGTCGGGCGGGGACCCCGGGTTGCATTGGTGGGGGCAAGGCATGGGTTTGTGGCGGGGAAAGATGGCACGCCTGGTGGCGGCCATTGCGTTGGTGCTGTTGCCGGTTCTGGCGCCGGCGACGGCTTTGGCCGATGCGGTCGATCAGACCAAGGGTGACTGGAAGGACAAGTTCCGGCAGCTCGACGTGGACCTGCCCACCGCCAACACCTATCGCACGGCGTCCGGCGCACCCGGCCATGAATATTGGCAGCAGCGGGCCGACTACAGCATCGATGTCCGGCTGGAGGTGGGGGCCAAGCGGCTGACGGCGCGCCAGACGGTGCGCTACCACAACAACTCGCCCGATACGCTGCGCTATCTGTGGCTCCAGCTCGACCAGAACATCTACAAGGAAGGCTCCATCGCCGAGCTGACGCGCACCAGCAGCCCCGGCCGGGACGGCGGCGACCAGATCAGCTACGATCAGCTTGCCCGCGCCCAGGCACTGAAGGACATCCGGTACGGGGTGGAGATCGCCGCCGTCACGGACGAGGGCGGACGGCCCCTGCCCTACAGGGTGGTCGACACGATGATGCGCATCGACCTGCCCCGCCCGCTGGCGCCGGGCGCCAGCTACGGCTTCAAGGTGGAATGGGCGCACAATATCATCAACGAGTCGGTGGTCGGCGGCCGCAGCGGCTATGAGCGGTTCGAGAACGGAACGGAGCTGTTCTTCATCGCCCAATGGTTCCCGCGCATGGCGGCCTACACCGACTATGCCGGCTGGCAGCACAAGGCCTTTCTGGGGCGCGGGGAATTTACGCTGGAGTTCGGCGACTACGACGTGTCGGTAACGGTGCCGGCCGACCATATCGTCAGTGCCTCGGGTGAATTGCAGAATGCTGGCGATGTGCTGACATCGGCCCAGCGCGACCGGCTGGCCCGCGCCGCCCGGTCCGATCAGCCGATCTTCATCGTGACGCCGGATGAGGCGCTGGCCAACGAGAAGGAAACCGACCGGGCGATGAAGACCTGGCGGTTCAAGGCCCGCAACGTGCGCGATTTCGCCTTTGCCAGTTCCAACAAGTTCATCTGGGACGCGATGGGGGTGAAGCAGGACAATCCCGACCAGCCGACGGTGCTGGCCATGTCCTTCTACCCGAACGAGGCGGAGCCGCTCTGGTCGAAATACTCGACCTGGGCCGTGGCGCATACGATCCAGGTCTACAACAAATATTCCTTCCCCTATCCCTATCCCACGGCCCAGTCCGTGAACACCTGGGAAAGCGGGGGCATGGAATATCCCATGATCACCTTCAACGGCTACCGCCCAAGTATCGACGCGAAGACGGGCCGGCGCACCTATTCGGCCAATGCCAAATATGGCCTGATCGGGGTGGTCATCCATGAGGTGGGCCACATCTATTTCCCCATGGTCGTCAATTCCGACGAGCGGCAATGGACCTGGATGGACGAGGGGTTGAACACCTTCCTCCAGAATGTGGCGCATCTGGAATGGGAGGAGAATTTCGGCGCCCACCGCCGCAACCCCAACCTGCCGGCCGGCATCACCAGCTACATGGTCAGCCAGGGACAGGTGCCGATCATGACGCAGTCGGACAGCGCCTTGCAATTCGGCCCCAACGCCTATGCCAAGCCGGCCACGGCCCTGACCATCCTGCGCGAGACGGTGATGGGCCGCGACCTGTTCGACCATGCCTTCCGCGAATATGCCCGGCGCTGGAAGTTCAAGCGCCCCACCCCGGCCGATTTCTTCCGCACCATGGAGGATGCATCCGGCGTGGATCTCGACTGGTTCTGGCGCGGCTGGTTCTACACGACCGACCATGTCGATATCGACCTGGCCTCGGTGCGCGAATACCGCATTTCCACGGGCAATCCCGATATCGAAAAGCCGCTGGACCGCGAGCGGGCCGGGCGGGAGGTGCGAGAGCCGCTGGGCCAGACCCGCAATCGCGAGCAGGGGCTGCGGACCCTGCTGGAGCGCCGGCCCGAACTGGCGGATTTCTACAACGAGAACGATCCGTTCACGCCCAGCAACAAGGACCGCAACCGTTTCAGCGACCTGCTGGAAGGGTTGGAGCCCTGGGAACGCGAAGCCCTTGCCCGCGCGGAGAAGGATGGCGACTGGGTCTATTTCATCGATTTCGTGAACAAGGGCGGTCTGGTCATGCCGCTGCCGCTCCAGATCACCTATGCCGACGGAACGGGGGAATTCCTGATGATCCCGGCTGAAATCTGGCGCTATGACAGCAAGGCGGTGACCCGGATGCTGATCCGGCCCAAGCAGGTGGTGGGCATCGAACTGGACCCGCGGCAGGAAATCGCCGATGCCGACCCGTCGAACAATGCCTATCCGCGCCGGATCGCGGCCTCACGCCTGGAACTGTACAAGGCCAAGCGTGACGAGCAGGACATGATGGCCGACATGCTGGTGGAACTGAAGGCCGGCAAGGACGCGCAGGGAACGGAGGGGGAGGAGCGGCAGGTGCCGCTGGCCCCCGCGGGCCAGCAGCCGTGACCGCCCACCTCCTGCCCCGCCGCCGCCTGCTTGCCATCGCCATGGCCGCCGCCGGTAGCACCATCGGGACCGCATCGCCCGGTCTGGCCCATCGCGCCAAATCGGTGCTAACCCTTGTGCGCTGGAATGCGGGCGCCGGCCTGCTGGAGGTGGACCACGCCCTGCACGCCCATGATGGCGAAATGGCGCTGAACCGGATCGTGAAGGTGGCCACACCCGACCTGTCACAGGTGAGGGACCAGGCGCGGCTGGCGCTCTATACGGAGGCGCGCTTCACGCTGACACCGCCGGACGCCGCGTCGCTGACCCTGCGCCTTATCGGGGCGGAACTGGCCGGTGACGATCTGCATGTCTATCAGGATGTGTCGCTGCCGGCGCCGCCGGCCCGCCTGCGGGTCCGCAACACCATCCTGCGCGATGTCTTCCGCACCCAGGTCAACCAGGTGAATTTCGATATGGGCGGCGGTGATCCGTCCCGGATCCGCACCCTTACCTTCATCGGCGCGGACACGGACAAGGACGTCATATTCTGACATTCCGGACCGTTTCCGGCGCGCACCCACCCTTCCCATGCCCGGCTTTTGCGATATCTCCCTGGTGGCGGTGATTGCCAGGGCCGGCACCGGGCCTGTAATGTGCAATCCTGGGCGGAAAAGAAAAGAAGCCAAGAAGAACAATGCGGAACAAGCGGCCGACATCCTTCGATATCGCCGAACTGGCAGGGGTTTCACAATCGACCGTCTCGCGCGCGCTGCGCCGCGATTCCATGGTCAGCGAGGACACGCGGCTGAAGGTGGAACAGGCCGCGCGCCAGTTGAACTACAAGGTCGACGTCAACGCCCGCAATCTGCGGTCCCAGCGCAGCAACACGCTGGCCCTGCTGCTCTATGAGGACCCCGGCACCTCGGAATCGCTGATCAACCCGTTCTTCCTGTCGATCCTGGGCTCCGTCACCCGCGCATCGGCACGGCGCGGCTATGACCTGCTGATCTCTTTCCAGCAATCCAGCACCGACTGGACGGCCGACTATGCCAGTTCCAAACGTGCCGACGGCATCATCTTCCTGGGCTATGGTGACTACACCTCCTATCTGGAGAAGATCGCCAGCCTGGACGAGGCGGGGATCGAATATATCACCTGGGGACCGGTACTGCCGGGCCAGCCCGGCCATTTCATCGGGTCGGACAATGTGCAGGGCATGTCCGACGCCGTTTCTCACCTGATCGCCACGGGCCATCGCCGCATCGCCTTCCTGGGCGACATATCGGAGAATTGTCCCGAATATCGGGACCGCTACCAGGGCTATGTGCAGGCGCTGGCGGCAGCGGGCCTGCCGGCGGACCCCGCGCTACGCCTGGACAGCCAGACGTCGGAGGAGGCGGGCCATGCGGCCGCCCTGCGTCTGCTGGATGCGGGCACGCCATTCGACGCCATCGTTGCCGCCTGCGATCTGGTCGCCATCGGCGCCATGCATGCGCTGCGCGACCGCGGTCTGGCCGTACCGGGCGATGTATCCGTCGTGGGGTTCGACGATATCCAGGCCGCCAGCTACACCAATCCGCCCCTGACCACGGTGCGGCAGGATACGGCGGCGGCGGGCGAATTGCTGGTGGAGAATCTGCTGCGCCTGATGGCCGGCCGGGCCCTCGACCAGACCATCATCCCCGCCCGTCTGGTGGTGCGGCAATCATCGCGGCCGCGCGGTCCCCTGGGGGCGTGACCGGGCTGGCCGGCCGGAGACGGGTCAGCCCTTCGACAATTCACTGTTCAGGGTGGCCACATCCTCGTTGGGTGCGATCTCGCGCGCCTTGATGGCGCTGACGGCCAGCATCTGGCCCATCAGATCTTCCAGGTGGCCGTTGGAGGCGCGCAGGTTGCGCGCCAGGATGCGGACGATGGAAGCGACGAACGGATCGGCCTCCGACAGGCGCTGTCGCACTTTCTCGCCGGAAATGACGATCAGGGTCGTGTCTTCCACCGCGTGGGCACAGGCCGACCGCGTGCCCTCGTCGATCAGGGCCATTTCCCCGAACAGGCAGTTGGGACCGACCTCGGCCAGCACGACGGGATGGTCGGGCTCGCCACGCCACAGGCGGATGCGGCCCGACTGCACCAGATACATGTGTTCACCCCGGTCTCCCGTGGCGAAAAGCTGGGTTCCGGCCTTGATGAACTTGCGGTTCAGGATACCTTCGGCCATCTCACGGGTCCTCATATGGGCATGGGCCTGTTATCGGTCCCGCACCGGGGGCAACGCAAGATTTTGTTGCACCGCTCCCTCATGACGGCGCCGCACCGGGCATGGGCACGGCCGGCCCGTGCCGGACAGCCGGTGAATGGTCAAAGCCCGAGGGGGGCAGAGCCCTACCGGGCCGCGCGGGTCAGGGCTGTGATGAAGCTGTCAAAGCCGGTGCGCAGGCCATCGGCCTTGCGGCTCAGCTCCTCCGACGCAGTGCCCAACTCACCGGCCACGCCCGCCACGGCCTCTGCCGCACCGGCCACACCGGCCACATTGTCCCCCACCTCCGCAGTGGCAACGGCGGCCAGTTGCACATTGCGCGCGATCTCCCGCGTCGCGGCCCCCTGCTGTTCCACGGCGGCGGCGATGGTGCTGGAAATCTGGTCCATCTCGCGGATGGTGCGGTCGATCGTGGCGATGGCGTCCACGGCCTTGGCCATGCGGGCCTGCATCTCCGACACCTGGCGCGCAATATCCTCCGTGGCGCGCGCGGTCTGGCTGGCAAGCTGCTTGACCTCGCCGGCCACGACGGCGAAGCCCTTGCCGGCCTCCCCTGCCCTTGCCGCCTCGATGGTGGCGTTCAGGGCCAGCAGGTTGGTCTGGCCCGCGATCTCGTTGATCAGGTCCACGACTTGGGTAATGCGGCCCGCCGCCTCGGCCAGGGCCACGATGGTCGTATCGGCATTGCCGGCCTCGGTCACGGCATCGCGCGCCACGGCGGTGGAGCGCGCCACCTGGCTGGCGATCTCGGCGATGGACGCCGACAGTTCCTCGGACGCCGACGCCACGATGCTGACATTGCCCGTTGCCTGTTCAGCCGCATGGCTGGCTGAATGGGCTCGCGTGGTCGTGTCATGTGCCGCCTGGCTGATACGCTGGGCATTGCCATCAAGCTGGCTGGCTGCGGATGCCACGCCATGCACCATGCCGCGCACATGCGCGTCGAGCTGGTTGGAGATATCGTCCAGATGCCGGGCATGTCGGGCGGCGTTCTCGTCCAGATAGACGGAGATCACCAGATCCATGTCCAGCATCACGGCCAGGTTGACAGCACGCATCGCCTCAGCCAGACGGGCCTCCGCTTCCTGCGGCCGCAGGCGGCTGGTAGAGCCGCGTATCAGCACGCCATAAAGCCGCGACATGGTCAGCGCATAGCCGCCCAGATACCAGCGCGGCTCCAGCCCCAGAACCGAATGCACACGGCCGATGGCACGCACGCTGTCGAAATAACTGTCGTCGAACCGGCCGGAGAACAGGTTCAGCCAATGTTCAAGCTGGCGCTGGCGCGCATGGCGCATGACGCTCTCATCCTTGAACAGGCGCATCATCTCCGGCCATTGCCGCAGATCGGCATAAAAGGCGTCGATGATCGCGGGAAGTGCCGTCTCGATCCGCGGCCTCAAAGCCGCCAGCACGGCCTGCGTGCCGGCATCGATCCCCAGAAATGCCAGCCGTCCCTTGCGATCAACCACCGTCTGCCCACCCATTCCCGTTCCTGTCCAACTGCCATGCCAAACTGATAGATGCCTGTTTCCCGCCCCAGCTGGGAACGCGCGTGACTATCGGACAACTTCCCGATACACGCAACAGATTGCAACCCGCACAATTGGACGGCACAAATTTGTCGTATACTTACGAAATGTTATCGATAACGATTTGTTATAACGCAACAAGGGCCGGCAACGCCGCCCATCCCCCCTCAGACCTGCGTCCAAGAAAAGGCCCTCCTTCCACCCAAACAGGTGATGGGCATCTGGCCGGTCGATCTCCGGGGCCCGAGGCGGGGCAGGGCTGCAAATGGAAGTCCCCATTTCATATCGCTGACGATATGATGGGCTTGCATCGTGCCCGCCTTCACCCCTTCCGCTGTCTGATATGAGGATCATCGTGAAACATTCACGCAAACGGGTTCTGGTTACGGGTGGGGGGGGCTTCCTGGGCTCGCATCTGTGCGAGCGGCTTCTGCAGGAGGGCAACAGCGTCATCTGCGTCGATAATTTCTACACAGGCACACGCGACAATATCTTCCCGCTGCAGGACAATCCCAATTTCGAAGTGATCCGCCACGACGTGACCTTCCCCCTCTATCTGGAGGTGGACGAGATTTATAATCTCGCCTGTCCCGCCTCCCCCATCCATTATCAGCGCGATCCGGTCGCCACGACCAAGGTCAGCGTCCATGGCGCCATCAACATGCTGGGTCTGGCCAAGCGGACGCGGGCCAGAATCCTGCAGGCCTCGACCAGCGAGGTCTATGGCAATCCCGATATCCACCCCCAGCCGGAAAGCTATTGGGGCAATGTCAATCCGATCGGGCCGCGCAGTTGTTATGACGAGGGGAAGCGCTGTGCCGAAACCCTGTTCTTCGATTATCACCGTCAGCATGGCCTGCGGATCAAGGTGGCCCGCATCTTCAATACCTATGGCCCGCGCATGCATCCCGACGATGGCCGCGTCGTGTCGAACTTCATCGTTCAGGCCCTGCGCCATGAGCCGATCACGCTTTTTGGCGACGGGCAGCAGACACGCTCCTTCTGCTATGTCGCCGACATGATCGACGGGCTGGTGCGGCTGATGAACAGCCCGGACGCGGTCACCGGCCCCATCAATATCGGCAATCCAGAGGAATTCACGATTCGCGAGCTGGCCGAACGGGTGATCGCGATGACCGGCTCCCGCTCATCCATCACCCACCACCCGCTGCCGACGGACGACCCGCGCCAGCGCCGCCCGGACATCACACAGGCCCGGACAGTGCTGAACTGGTCCCCGACCATTCCCCTTCAGACCGGCCTGGAACGGACCATCGCCTATTTCAGGCAACTCCTGGGATGCTGAGACGCCCGGCTCACCATCACCCATGCTGCCGGCGAACGACCCGCGCCAGCGCCGCAGGTGCGGCGTAGCCAGGCCAACGGATGTTGGCGCCGACACCTGATACGTAACTGCATTGATCAGAACCTATAGTGCTGATCAATGCATCCCTCATGCGCCGGGCGCCGCCATCCGGCGGCTTTGGCGCATGGGCGCGCGGGCGCTCAACGCGCCAACCAAAGGTGCGCCAACCAAGGTGCGCCAACCAAGGTGCGATGAGTTCAACTCACCGCACCTTGGTATGAGGCCCGGTGATCGGTTGCGATCACCGGGAACTGGTATCAAGCCCCAATACGCAACGGGAGACCCGTTGCGCACTGCCCCGTCTGTTTGCGGACAGCCTGGGGCTGACGGTCCCGCGCCCGTGTCCTAGATCATGGACGGGGCGGGCGGCAGGCGTTACGATCGGGGCTGGCGGTCGCCTGTCGTGGCCGCCAGTTCGCCGTCCGCACAGGCAACGTAAAGGCAAGAACGGACCCGCCGACCAGGCACTGACAGACCGACCCCGCCGCCCATGGTCCCCCCGGGCGTGGCGCATGGACAGTATCGGACTGCCCTTTTCCTGCGCCGCCCGCCGGGCTCCCGGCTTGGCCCCCCCTTTCTTGGGGCCCGCCATTTCTCGCGCGTCATCCGGCCCCTTCTTCCATTCGGGGGTCCTGCGCATCGCGGACCATGCCCTTGATCCCGTGACCGGCCCCTTCCGGCGGCCGGGACGCTCCATGCAGAAGAACCCGCAGGAGACACCATGCCCATGATGTTCCCCATGACCCGCACGCCCCGTGCGCCGGTCCTTTCCGCATTTTCCCGTCCGGCCACCTGGGTGGGGGAGTGACGATGCAGGGCACAGCGACGACGCCCCCCGATACGCCCCCTCATCCTGCCGACCAGCGCACGCTGAACCGTGCCATCGGCGCGTCGGCCATCGGCAACGCCACCGAATGGTTCGACTACGGCATCTATGCCTATGGCGTCACCTACATCTCCGCGGCACTGTTTCCCGGCGATGTGGACGAGGCCGTGCTGTTCGCACTGGCCACCTTTGCCATCTCCTTTCTGGTAAGGCCGCTGGGCGGCATGTTCTGGGGCCCGCTGGGTGACCGGCTGGGCCGCAAGTCGATCCTGGCGCTGACCATCCTGCTGATGTCGGGCGCCACGCTATGCGTCGGCCTGATCCCCACCTATGACAGTATCGGATTCTGGGCACCGACCCTGCTGATCCTGCTGCGCATGGTGCAGGGATTTTCCACGGGCGGCGAGTATGGCGGGGCGGCGACCTTCATGGCCGAATATTCCCCCGATGACCGCCGCGGCTTCTATGGCAGCTTCCTGGAGTTCGGCACCCTGGCCGGCTTTTCGCTGGGGGCGGGGCTGATGCTGGGCTTTTCGCTGATGCTGGGCGACCAGGCCATGCATGACTGGGGCTGGCGCATTCCCTTCCTGCTGGCGGGGCCGATGGGGCTGATCGGCCTTTACCTGCGGTCCCGCATCAAGGAAACGCCCGTATTCCAGGAGGCGGAGGCCAAGGCGGACGCGGAGGGCCGCGAGGCGCCGGGGCTGGGCGTGCTTTTGCGCCGATACTGGCGGCCCGTGCTGGTCGTGAGCGGGCTGGTGGTGGCGCTGAATGTCGTGAACTACACGCTGCTGAGCTATATGCCGACCTATCTCCAGCGCCGCATGGGGCTTTCCAGCGACGAGGCGCTGATCGTGCCCCTGATCGGCATGCTGTTCATGATGGTGCTGGTGCCCTTTGCGGGCTGGCTGTCCGACCGGGTCGGGCGGCGGCCGATGTGGAAATTCTCCCTGCTGGGGCTGTTCTTCCTGGTCATCCCCCTTTACATGCTGATGGGCACGGGCCTGACGGGAGCCATCGTGGCCTTCATCCTGCTGGGCCTGCTCTATGTCCCGCAATTGGCGACCATATCGGCCACCTTCCCCGCCATGTTCCCGACCCATGTGCGCTTCGCCGGCTTCGCCATCGCCTACAATGTCTCCACCTCCATCTTCGGCGGCACGGCACCGGCCATTGGCAGCGGCCTGATCACCATGACAGGCAACCCGCTGATGCCCGCCTTCTACATGATGGGGGCCTGCCTTGTCGGGTTGCTGGCACTGCGCCACATGCCCGAGACGGCCGGCCGGTCCCTGCGGGAGGATTGCTTCGCCCCCCGGTCATGATCCCAGTCACAGCGGGTGGGGTGGAGAGCCCGGCCCCACCCCACCCGGCCCGCGTCATCCAGCCTGGTCGACGGATCGTCCGGAAACCGTCGTGCCTTCCGATTGGGCGGCAACCGGCACAGGTGCCGCGAAGCGGCGGTATAGCGCCGGCAGCACCAGCAGGGTCAGCAGCGTGGCCGTGAACAGGCCGCCGATGACCACCGTGGCGATGGGCCGCTGCACCTCCGCCCCGACGCTGGTGGACAGGGCCATGGGCACGAAGCCCAGGCTGGCCACCAGCGCCGTCATCAAAACGGGCCGCAGGCGGGTGCGCGCGCCTTGCCGCACGGCCCGGTCCAGGTCCATGCCGCCCTGGCGCAACTGCCGGATATGGGACAGCATGACCAGGCCGTTCAGCACGGCGATGCCCGACAGCGCAATCATGCCCACCGCGGCGGAGATGGAAAACGGCATCCCCCGCAGGAACAGCGCCAGGATGCCGCCCGTCAGCGCCAGCGGCACGCCGCTGAACACCAGGGCGGCATCCCGCGCAGTGCCCAGCGCGCTGTAGAGCAGCAGGAAGATCAGCGCGAAGCAGGCCGGCACCACGACCATCAGCCGCTCGCGCGCCGCGATCAGGTTCTCGAACTGCCCGCCCCAGTCGATCCAGTAGCCGGCCGGCACCGCCACATTGGCGGCGATGGCCTGCTGCGCCTCCGCCACGAAGGACCCGATATCGCGGCCCCGGACATTGGCCTGCACCACGATGCGGCGCTTGCCGTTCTCGCGGCTGATCTGGTTGGGCCCTTCGGCGACGTCGAAACGCGCCACCTGCCCCAGCGGCACGGTCCGGGCATTGCCGGCGGCATCGGGCGGCAGGGGGATGGGCAGGGCCTTCAGCGCGTCGGGATCGTTGCGCAGGCCGCCGGGCAGCAGGGCCACGATGTCGAACCGGCGGTCGCCCTGATAGATCAGGCCGGCTTCCCGACCGCCGACCGCCATGGCGAGCACCTCCTGCACCTCGGCCACCGACAGGCCGAAACGGGCGGCACGGTCCCGGTCCACGGTGACGTTCAGGAAGGACGCACCCGACACCTGCTCCACCCGCACGTCGGCGGCACCGTCGATGCCGCGAACCTGGGACGCAATGGTGTTCGCCGTGTCCAGCAGCGTGTCGAAATCGTCGCCGAACACCTTGATGGCGACGTCGCCGCGCACCCCGGCCAGCAACTCGTTGAAGCGGAGCTGGATGGGCTGGCTGACCTCGTAGACCTGTCCCGGCAGTTCGGCCACGGCGGCTTCCAGCCGGCGGATCAGGTCCGCCTTGGAAAGGCTGCGATCGGGCCACTGGTCACGCGGCTTCAGCATCACGAACATGTGGGAGATGCCGGGGGGCATCACATCCGTCCCGATCTCCGCCGTGCCGGTCTTGGAGAAGGCGAAGGCCACCTCCGGAAAGGCGGTCACGGCCTTCTCGATCTCCATCTGCTGTGCCGTGGCCAGCGGCAGGCCCGTCGACGGGATGCGGAAGGAATTCAGCGCCACATCGCCTTCATCCAGTTGCGGGATGAATTCCTGGCCCAACTGGCCGAACAGCAGCAGGCTGCCGGCAAACAGGCCGGTGGCCAGCGCCGACATGCGCAGCGGCCGCCGCAGGGCCTTTTCCAGAAGCGGCTGGTAGATGCGGCCGGCCCGCGCGATGACGGCGTTCTCCTTCTCCTCCACCCGGCCCTTGACGAAGATGGCGATCATGGCCGGCACCAGCGTCAGCGACAGGACGAAGGCCGCCGCCAGCGCGATGATGACGGTCAGCGCCATCGGCTCGAACATCTTGCCTTCCACCCCCGTGAAGGTCAGCAGCGGCAGATAGACGGTGATGATGATGGCCTGGCCATAGACGGTGGGCTGGATCATCTCCCTGGCGGCCAGTGTCACCTCTCCCAGCCGTTCCTCCAGCGTCAGGACCCGCCCCAGCGCATGCTGGCGTTCCCCCAGGCGGCGCAGGCAGTTTTCCGCGATGATGACGGCACCGTCGACGATCAGGCCGAAATCCAGGGCCCCCAGGCTCATCAGGTTGGCGCTGACGCCGGCCTCCAGCATGCCGGTGGCCGTCAGCAGCATGGTCACGGGAATGACGGCCGCCGTGATCAGGGCGGCGCGGAAATTACCCAGCAGCCCGAACAGCACGGCGATGACCAGAAGCGCACCCTCGGTCAGGTTCTTCGCCACCGTCCTGATGGTGGCGTTCACCAGGTCGGTGCGGTCCAGCACCGTCTTGGCCAGGATGTCGGCCGGCAGGGAAGCGCGGATGATCTCCAGCCGGGCATCGACGGCGGCGGCCACCGTGCGGCTGTTCTGGCCGATCAGCATCAGGGCCGTGCCGACCACCACTTCCCGGCCGTTCTCGCTGGCGCTGCCGGTGCGTACCGCCTGGCCTGGCCGCACCTGTGCCACGTCGCCCAGGCGCACGGGCACGCCGCCGCGGGTGGCCACGACGACACCGGCGATCTGCTCCGGCCCCGACAGGCGACCGTCGGCCCGCACGATGAACAGTTCGCCGTTGCGCTCAAGCTGGCCGGCGCCCAGGCTCTGGTTGGCATTCTCCAGCGCCCGTGTCAGGTCGGCGAAGGAGATGCCGAAGGCGATCAGCTTTCCCGGGTCCGGCAGCACATGGTACTGACGCTCATGGCCGCCGATCGTGTCGATGCCGGCCACCCCGGCCACGCCCTTCATCTGCGGCGTGACGATCCAGTCCTGGACCGTGCGCAGATATGTGGCCCGCTCCACCTCGTCGGCCAGCCTTTCGCCCTCGGGGGTCAGATAGCTGCCGTCGGGCTGCCAGCCGGGCTGTCCCGCCCGCGCCGCGCCGGCGTCGAACGGGGCATATTCCACGGTCCACATATAGACCTCGCCCAGACCCGTGGAGATCGGACCCATGGTCGGGGTCAGGCCCGGGGGCAGTTGCTCCCTGGCCTCGGTCAGCCGTTCGCCCACCTGCTGGCGGGCGAAATAGATATCCACCGTCTCCTGGAAGATGGCGGTCACCTGCGACAGGCCGTTGACCGAGATGGACCGGGTGCTTTCCAGGCCGGCGATGCCGGCCAGCGCCGTTTCCACGGGGAAGGTCACCTGCTGCTCCACCTCGAACGGCGACAGGGCGGGGGCCAGCGTGGTGATCTGGATCTGGTTGTTCGTGATGTCGGGCACGGCGTCGATGGGCAGGCGCAGCAGCGATTGCAGCCCGAAGGCCGCCGCCACCGCCACCAGCAGCACCACCAGATACCGTCGCTGCACGGAAAGGGAGAGGATGCGTTCGATCATGCCGGCCCCCTCAATGCGCGTGCGAATGTTCGGCTTCGCTGCGCGATGCCTCGGCCTTAAGGACGAAGCTGTTGCCGCTGGCCACCACGTCGCCGGGGAACAGCCCGAAGGTGATTTCCGCCACCGCGCTGTTGCGGCGGCCGACCTCCACGGCGCGCATTTCGAACCCTTCGGCATTGCGCACGAAGACCACGTCCTCACCCTTGATGGCCTGGATGGCGTCGGCCGGCACCGTGACGTCGGCCGGCAGGCCGCCGGCCCGGATCACCCCGGCCGCGAAGTCGCCCGGCCGCCAGCCGCCATCGGCATTGTCCAGGCTGGCCACCACACGGGCGGCCCCCGTCTGCGGGTCCAGCGTGGGGCCGGCGAAGATCACCCGTCCCGTTCCCTTCTGGCCATCGGGACCCGTCAGGGCGACCGTCTGGCCGGCCCGCACCTGCGCCACGTCCCTGGCATAGACGGGCAGTTCGACCCAGACTTCCGACAGGTCGGCGATGGTGAATATCTCCTTCTCCGCCGCCAGCAGCTCGCCACGCACGCCCTCGCGCCAGGTGACGCTGCCGGCGATGGGGGACCGGATTTCCAGCCGGGCCAGGGTGCCGGGGTCCTGCCGCGGCAGGCCATCGATATCCGCCCGCGACAGGCCCAGGGCCGCCAGCCGCTGGCGCGCGGCGTCCAGGGTGATGCGGGCCGTGGCCGCATTGGTACGGGCATCCAGGTAATCCTGCTCGGCGGAGATTTTCTTCCGCCACAGTTCCTCCTCCCGCTTCAGGTTGGTCGCGGCCAGCGCGTCATGGCGCAGGGCCGACAGGAAGGCGGCCTTGGCGTCGGCCAGGTCGCGGCTTTCCAGCACGGCCAGCAGGTCGCCGGCCGCCACAGGCTCACCCAACTGCTTGTGCAGTTCGGCGACCACGCCCGGCGCGCGGGTCGTGACATGGGCCATGCGCTCGTCATCGGCCGCAACAGTGCCTGACACGCGCAGTTCGGCCGCCACCTCGCCGGGGGCTGCCGCAACCAGCCGGATGCCGGCCCGGGCGATCTGGGCTTCGGTCAGGTGGATCACCCCTTCCTCGCCCTCATGATCGTGCCCGTCGCCACCCGCATGATCGTGCCCGTCGCCGGCGGCATGGCCGGCCGCAACGCCATGGTCATGGTCATGGTCATGGTCATGGTCATGGTCGTGGCCGCTTTCGAAAACGGCATAGCCGATGCCGGCCACCACCAGGGCGGCCACCGAAATACCGATCAGTCTCGTCTTCATCGGGATCATTCCTCCCCGTCGGGGGCAGCGGCACCCAGCCGTTCAAGCTCGGCCCGCGCATCATGGAAGCCGCGCAGCGCCTCGATCAGGTCGCGCTCGACATCGAACAGGGTCCGCTGCGCGTCCAGCACGTCCAGATAGCCGAACTTGCCCTGGCGATACCCTTCATTGACATTGTCCAGCGCCTGACGCGCCGTCGGCACGATCTGGTCGCGCAGGGCATCGGCCTGTTCGCGCGCACTGTCGAACCGGGCGCGGGCCAGCGCCCGGTTGCGCTCCTGTTCCATCCGCGCGGTCGCCAGGTCGGCCTCGGCAGCCACCATTTCGGCCCGGGCCCGGGCAATGGCGCCGCGATTCTGGTCGAACAGCGGAATGGGCACGCTGACGCCGACCAGGAAGGCGTTGTCCCCGCTGTCGCGGAACCGGCGGAAGCCGGCCGATACGGTCAGGTCGGGCACGACGCGCCCCTTCTCCTGCGCCAGCTCGGCATGGCCCTGCCGCACCTGCGCCTCCAGCCGGCCGATCTCCGGGCTGCGGCCGGGATCGCCAGCCGGCACCGGCGGCGGGGCCGGGTGGCCGGTGCGCATGAACCAGCCATCCTCCAGCGCGGCATCGATGGCAGGCAGGTTCAGCAGGGTGGCCAGCGACTGCCGCGCAGCCGCCTCGTCACGGCCGGCGCGGGCCAGCGCGATTTCAGCCTGACGGCGGTCGATGCCGGCACGGCCGGCCTGGGGCGGGGCCTCTCGCCCGGCATCGACGCGGGCCTGGATGGACCGTTCCGTCTCCTGCGCCAGCCGGACACGCTCGGCGGCCAGCCGCCGCTCGGCCGTGGCGGCCACAGCGGCCGTGAAGGCCTGGCGCACGTCGCGGGCCAGGTCCTGCCGGGCCAGTGCCAGGTCCTGCCGGCTGGCATCGCGCGCGGCGGCCGCGGCATCTTTCCGTGCCCCGCGCTTGCCCCCAAGCTCGATGGTCTGCGACAGGCTGTAGGTGGTCTCCACACTGTCGAAGCCACGATAGGGGCCGGAGCCGCGGAAATTCTCCATCTCCACGGACAGTTCGGGATTGGGCAGCGCCGCGGCCTGCTGCGCGGCACCGGCCGCGGCATCCAGCCGGGCGGCAGCGGCTGCGGTACGGGGGGACCGGGCCAAGGCCAGGGCCACGGCTTCAGCCGGGTCCAGGCGGGCCGGCAGCCCGGAAAAGGGGGGATCGGTGGCGCGCGCACCCTGCGCGGCGGCCACCGGCACCCAGCCCATGCAAAGGGCCAGGGCGGTTGCGGTCAGCAAACGCATGTTCTCTCCGCGTGAAAGCACCAGGACGGGACGCGGCAGGGGCCGGTCGGCCCCGAACCACATCCGGTTCAGGCGTCAGGCACGCGGGGGTTTATAGGGCGGGCTTAGATCGGCGGTGGCCGGTGGTGGCGTTTCGACCAGCAGATAGCGGGCCGGCATCCAGACCACAGGCATGACCATGCGCTGCGCGGGCACGGGGCTGGCGGCATGCACATGGCCGCAGCCATGATGGCAGTCGAAGCAGAGCTTGCCCGCCACGCCGTCATGCGCGGCGGGGTCCCCCTCACCCGGCCCTTCCCCTTGCGCATGCACATGCCCCGCATCCACCACATGGCCATGGCCAGGGGGCGTGATGAACAGGGCCAGCAGGATGGCAAGAAGGGCGATCAGGCGCATGGGACGCGACCATAGGGGCAGCAGGCGGCGAAGACAAGCCCGCACGGAAAAGACCGGCGGCGGGCGGCACGAGGAGGAGCCTGCAACCTCCAGCCGCTATAGGGTCAAGGGAAAAACGACGCAGGCCGCCTTACCCCCATCGCGATAAAAGTCACGGTCACGGTCGCGGTAAAGGGGGGCATCCGCTTCCCCGTCTCCCGCCTTTCCGGTCTCCCCCGTCTCCCGCAAAGTGCCATCAGCCCAGCAGCAGCCAGATCAGCAGCAGGTTGAGCGCCACACCGATGGCCATCTCCCCGCGACCGATCCGGAAGCGGGGCTTCACGGGTCCACCAGAGCGGCCCCGACAGCCTGGGGGTCGGGGCTGGCGACAAGCTGGGCAACCCGTTCCAGGACCCGCGTGTCGGCGTTGCCCAACAGGGCATAGACATAGGGGCCGGATCGCCAATAGACCACCTCCCCCTCATCCGTGTGGCCCAGGGTCGGGGGCAGGGTCTGCGGCATGGCGGTGGCCGTATCCTCGGCCACGAACAGGACGACGGTGCCCTTCCTGTCATGCTGCCAGAAGACCTGGATGGCGTCGCCATTGTCCCAGGCCGTAAGCTGGGCGCCCAGCAGGCGCCATTTGGGCGTCGGCGGCCCCGGCACGGGCAGCGGCGGCCGCCCCGCATGCAGGGCCGCCAGCCGGGCCGGCACCGCCGTGTCGGCATAGGTCAGGCCGCGCGTGGCGATATCCTCCCGCATGGCGGTGCGATAGGCCTCCGCCGCCTCGTCGGCGAACAGTGGGACCCGATGCGCCGCCTCCGCCAGCGACAGATAGCCCGGCACAAGCCAGTTGATGCCATATCCGGCACCCAGCAGCACGACCACGGCCGCCACCCGCCGCAGCACATGGCCGGCCTGATCGACCAGCAGGCGGCGGCGCAGGCGGCCGGCAAGCTGTCGCGTGGCGGCGTCCGGCGGCGCGTCGAACCGGTCTTCCCCCAGGCCGACGCGCAGCAGGTCGGCGGTGCCCAGATCGGCCATGACCCGGGCCGCCTCCTCCGGATGGCGGGCCAGCCAGCGCTCGACATCGGCACGGCGGCCCACATCCAGGCCACCGTCGATGAAGGCATTCAGGTCATCCTCGGTGATGGGGTCGAAGGGCGGCATGCGGCCTACTCCACCAGCTTCAGCGCGGGGCGGCGGGTGGGAACGGCGGCCCCCTCCACCTGCTCGCGCAGGGCGGCACGGGCGCGGGCCAGCCGGGACATGACGGTGCCCATGGGGATGCCCAGCATCTCCGCGATCTCGCGATAACTCATCTCCTCCACCACGGCCAGCAGCAGGATTTCACGCATGCCGTCGGGCAGCGCCAGCAGCCGGTCGATCACCTGCTGCACCTCCACCTGCATGTCTGGCCGGGCCGGGCCGGCGCCCGGCGGCAGGGCCGCGGCGGCCCCGTCCAGTGCCGACAATTCCACCCGCTCCCGCCGCCAGCCGGAAACGAAGCTGTTATGGACGATGGACAGAAGCCAGGTGCGCATGTTGGACCCCGGCTTCCAGGTGCGGTGCGCGGCCAGCGCCCGCGCCAGGCTTTCCTGAACCAGGTCTTCCACCCGGTGGCGGTCGCGCGTCAGGACCAGCGCATAACGCCGCATGGCGGGGATATGAAGGGTGATGTCGGGCAGCACGGGGGACAGGGCTCTGGCGCTCGGTCTGTTGCGGGAAAGGCTACCAGCGATATACGCACCAGTCCCGCCTTTATTCCCTGCACCCCCGCATTATTTGCCGGAACGCACCGTCCCGGCGAAAAGGGCCGGCCGTCAGGCCAGGCGCTCCACCACCAGGGCCACGCCCACACCCTGCGCACCCGTCGCCACGACCAGTCCCAGCGTGCCGTCGGCCTCGTCCAGCGCGTCCAGCAGTGCAGACAGCAGGATGGCCCCCGTGGCACCCATCGGATGGCCCTTGGCCAGATGCCCGCCGCCGACATTCACGCGCGCCGGATCGATGGCCCGGTCCCGCAGGAAGGCGGCGATGGTGACCGCAAAGGCCTCCATGAATTCCACCCGGTCCATGTCGGCCAGCCCCAGCCCGGCCCGGGCCAGGGCCTGATCCATGGCCGTGAAGCCGGCCATCAGGCTGTCGCGCGGATCGCCGCCGGCTTCGGCATAGGCCAGGATGCGGGCCCGCGGCGGGCGTTCGCCGCCGGGGCCGCCCACCAGGGCCAGCCCCGCCCCATCCGCCATGGGCGGGGCATGGGCCACGGTGTGGCGATGGTCCAGGGCCGCACCGTCCAGGGCCGGGCGATAGGCATCGGCCAGCTTGGCGAAGGCCGGGCGCAGGGCCGCCAGCCCGTCGGCCCGCGTCTCGCGGGGCAGTTCCTCGCCCGTCAGCCGGCCGGCGGGAATGCGCGAGGCGTTCAGCGCCGGCCGGGCCTCCGCCGCCGCCGCGCGCTGCTGCGACATCAGGGCCATGGCGTCCAGTTCGGCCCGCGACACGCCCAGCCTGCCGGCCAGCAGATCGGCCGCCAGCGCCACGGGGATATAGCGGCGAACAGGCGGCAGGTCGGCAGCCGTATAATAATCCGCATTGTCGCCCATGAAGGGCACGCGGGACATCATCTCCACCCCGCCCGCCAGCACATGCCGGGCCTGGCCCGCCGTCACCAGCGCCGCGGCCTGGCCGATGGCCGACAGGCCCGAGGCGCAGAAATTGTTGATGGAATGGACCGGCACGCCATCGGCGCACAGGCCGGCCAGCTTGGCCACCATGGCCACATGCCCGCCCTGGGCACCCACCTGACCGACGCAGCCGATGATGACCTGATCGGCCAGCATGCCCGCGGGCCGGCCCCGGTCGGCCAGGGCCGTGCCCAGCCCGGCCAGCAGCCCGGCCGGCGTCAGGGCGGCCAGGCCGCCTTCGGCATGGGCACGGCCTCGCGGCGTGCGCACGGCATCATGGATATAGGCGCCCTTCATGCCCCGCCCCCGTTCAGCCGGGGCCGCCAGGGACCGGGGGGGCGATAGGCGAACAGGCCCGGCGGGGCGGCCAGCACGTCGGGGATGGCGTTGAAGGCGACGGCCACCGTGGCGTCGGCCAGGGCGCGGGTGGGGGGGGCCGCGGGATCGGCCTCGCCGATATCCAGGGTCATGCGGATCGTGGGCCGCCCGTCGATCGTGATGGTCCAGTGTCCGCTGCCCCGATCGGGATGCAGCGCCGGGTCAGCCGTCCACAGGATGGAAAGCAGCAGTTCGGCCCCGTTCTCCATCAGGGCCAGCCAGCGCCACTCGGTCGCCGCCACCGTGCCCGCCGGGATGGTGCCGGCCGGGATCACCACGTCGCGCGGGGCCAGCGTCAACTGATGGTCGGGCGTGACGGTGACCAGCCTGGTGCCAAGCGCGTGGGCCGCGAATTGCAGCACCTCCCCGAACAGCTTGGCATAGAGCGTGGCCAGCGGACCCTTGCGGATATCGTTCACCGCCGGGTCGCTGCCCAGCCCCATCAGGTCGAACACGAAGGGTGCCGCGGTCATGGCCGAGGCGTCGACCATCTCGCTGATGCCGATCCGGTCCACCCGCGCGCACAGGCCCGTGGCGGTCAGGGCCAGCCGTTCCACCACCATGCCGGGATTGACCCCCAGCCCGGCCAGCGTCACCCCGCCTTCCAGCGCCGCCTCATGCAGGCGCGCGGCGTAATCGCCGGACTGCGCCGCCGGCCAGTGGAAGCCGGCCAGCGAAATGACGTTCTTGCCCGACCGCAGCAGCCGGATCACATCGTCGGCCAACGCCTCATATGGCAGGGTGATGCGCGGCGTGTGCAACACCAGATCGGCCGGCGTGGCCAGAATCTCCTCGATGTCGGCGGTGGCCAGGATGCCGGTTTCCGGCCGCTTGGCCAGCGCCCCGGCATCCGTGCCGGCCTTCTTGGCGCCATATACATAGACACCGGCAAGTTCCAGGTCGGGATGGTCGATGATCCGGCGAAGCGACGTGCGCCCCATCGATCCCGTTGCCCATTGGATGACACGCACCATGCGGAAGCCCCATATTTGCGCCCGGAACGGCGCAGACAGTTGATCAGGACAGTAAGTATTGTTATGAAAGCCACATAATTCGGTGAATGACAAGATGCATCCAGCAGGGAGGACCCATGTTCACGACCGACGCGGCGCGCATCGCCGATTACGAGGCCCGCGGCTGGTGGGCGGGGACCACCGTCGACGCCATGTTCCAGCAGACGGCCGCGGCCGCCCCCGACGCCCTGGCCCTGATCGATCCGCCCAACCGGCCCCTGCTGGACGGACAGCCGCAGGAACGGCTGACCTGGGCGCAGGTGCGCGACCGCGTGGAACGAATGGCCGCGGCCCTGCTGGCGGCGGGGCTGGTCAAGGACGACGTGATTTGCGTCCAGCTTCCCAACACGACCGACGCCGTGATCCTGTTCCTGGCAGCCGCGCGGCTGGGCCTGATCATCAGCCCCGTGGTTATGCAATATCGTGAGCACGAGCTGTCGCACATCTTCGACCTGACCACGCCCAAGGCTTTCATTACAGTACCCACATTCCATAAGCACGACCATGCCGCCATGGCGGCAGGCCTTCTGGCCAGCCGGCCGGGCCTGCGCCTGCTGCTGCTGGCGACCAGTGCCGAGGGAACGGACCGGGAAGCGGACCTGCGCGCGGCCATGGCGGCCGCCGATCCGGCTCCGGTCGCGGCCCATGTCGCCGCCAACCCCACGGCCGGCGGCGAGGTGCTGACCATCTGCTGGACCTCGGGCACGGAAAGCCGGTCCAAGGGCGTGCCACGCGACCATAATCATTGGGTACTGAACGCCCGCATCGTGGCGGAAGCGGCCGGCATGCGGGACGGCGACGTGCTGCTGAACCCGTTCCCTCTGGTCAATATCGGGTCGATTGGCGGACAGGTGATGCCCTGGCTGCTGCTGCGCGGCCGTCTGGTCCTGCACCATCCGTTCGACCTGCCCTTGTTCCTGGCCCAGGCGGCGGCGGAACGGGTGACCTATACCATAGCGCCCCCGGCGGTGCTGACGGCCCTGCTGAAGCAGCCCGACCTGATGCGCGGCACGGACCTGTCGGCCCTGCGGGCCATCGGCTCCGGCTCGGCACCACTGTCGCCCTGGCTGATCGAGGGATGGAAGGAACAGCACGGGATCGAGATCTGCAACATCTTCGGGTCAAACGAGGGGGCGTCGCTGTTCTCCAGCCCCGGCGACGTGCCGGACCCCACGGAGCGCGCACGGTATTTCCCCCGGTTCGGGGCGGCGGGGCAGGATTTCGACAGCATTGTCCACCGCGTGATCCGCACGCGCCTGGCAGACCCGGACACGGGAGAGGAGATCACCGTTCCGGGCCGGCCGGGCGAACTGCGCATCACGGGGGCTGCGACCTTCAGCGGCTATTGGCGATCCCCGCACCTGACGGCGGCGGCGTTCGACGATCAGGGCTGGTACCGCACGGGCGACCTGTTCGAAATTGCGGGCACGGGGGCGCTGTCACGTTTCTACCGGTTCGTGGGCCGCTGCAAGGAGATCATCGTGCGCGGTGGGGTCAACATCTCCCCCGCCGAACTGGACGAGTTGCTGACCGGCCTGCCGCAGGCGCGTGAGGCGGCAACCGTCGGCATCCCCGACCCCGATCTGGGCGAGCGGGTGGCCGTGGCGCTGGTGCCGCGCGACGGGGCGGAACCGACCCTGGCCGATGTGCTGGACTGGCTGAAGCGCGCCGACGTCGCCGTTTTCAAACGGCCCGAGCGGCTGGTGCTGCTGCCCGTCCTGCCGCGCAACGCCATGAACAAGGTGCAGCGCGACCAGTTGCGCGCCCAGGTCCTGGCCGCCCTGGACGCGGCTTAATGCCAGCGGCCGAAAATCTTGACCGATGGTCAAGGTTTTCGGCACCTCAAACGCCGCACAAGCGGCACGGCGGCAGCCGCCGCCGTGCCAGATTGCGGGCTTGGAGGCGGATCATCCCCCGGCACCCGCCAGGGTGGAGAAGCGGTAGACCGACACATGGCGGTAGGTCTGGCCGGGGTCCAGCCGGGGGCTGGGAAAATCCGGCTGGTTGATGGCATCGGGGAAGCGCTGGGGTTCCAGGCACAGCCCGGCGGATTGGCGGTAGAGCCGTCCGCCCTTGCCGGCCAGATCGCCCGCCAGGGCATTGCCGGAATAGAATTGCAGCCCCGGTTCGGTGGTCGCCAGTTCCATCACGCGGCCCGTGGCCGGGTGTTCCAGGCGGGCGGCCGGTTCCGGGTTCGGCCCGCCACCAGCCCGCAGGGCGAAATTATGGTCATAGCCGCGGCCCAGCCGCAACTGCGCGTCGCCCGCGTCACGGATGCGGTCGCCGATCCTGTGCGGCGTGCGGAAATCGAACACAGTGCCCGCTACGGATGACAGCGCGCCAGTGGGGATCAGGGTAGCGTCCACGGGCGTGAACCGGTCGGCTGCCAGGGTCAGCACATGGTCCAGCACGTCACCGCCGGCCACCGCCCCGCCCAGATTGAAATAGGCATGGCTGGACAGATTGACGATGGTGGGCGCGTCGGTCTGCGCCGTCAGGGTCAGGGACAGCGCCCCCTGCCCGTCCAGCGCATAGACGGCGCGGATGGACAGGGCGCCCGGATATCCTTCCTCCCCGTCGGGGCTGTCATAGCGGAAAGTGGCGCTGCCGGGCGTCACCGCCTCCAGCGTCCATAGCCGCATGTCCAGCCCCTGGTTCCCGCCATGCAGGCTGTTCGGCCCGTCATTGCAGGGCACCTGGAAGGCACGGCCATCCAGCCGGAAGCGCCCGCCCGCGATACGGTTGGCACAGCGCCCGACAATGCCGCCCAGAAAGCTGCGCCGTTCCACATAGCCCGCCAGATCGTCATGCCCCAGCACGACATCACCCATCCGCCCCGCCCGGTCGGGCACCCACAGCCCCTGCAGGCCCGCCCCCAGGGTGATCAGCCGGGCCGTCATCCCGCGTGCATCGGCGATGGTCACCGCCTCCACCACCCGGCCGTCCGGCAGGGTGCCGAACAGGCTGCGGCCCGGCACCGGCGGGAAAGCGGAACCGCCGGCGGCGGAGGCGGCTGGAACCTGCATGTTCATCGGGGCCTCGTCGGAAGAACGGGAGGAATGGGGATGGTCAAAGGGCGGCGGGGTGACGGGCATGACGGGCACGAGCCCCTGATCCCGTCAGCCTCCGTGATAGGTGCCGCTCTTGCCGCCTTCCTTATAGGCCAGATGCACGCCGCCGATGATCATGCCCTTATCGACCGCCTTGCACATGTCATAGATGGTCAGCGCCGCGACCGACACGGCGGTCAGCGCCTCCATCTCCACGCCCGTGCGGCCCTTCAGCTTCACGGTGGCCTCGATCTCCACGCGCGATGCCGCCTCGTCGATGGTGAAATCGACGCCGACCCTGGACAGCATCAGCGGGTGGCACAGCGGGATCAGGTCGGGCGTCTTCTTGGCCGCCATGATGCCGGCCAGCCGCGCCACGCCCAGCACGTCGCCCTTTTCCATCCCGCCATCGCGGATCAGGGCCAGCGTCTCCGGCTTCATGGCGATATGGCCGCGCGCTGTGGCGATGCGCACCGTTTCGTCCTTGGCCGAGACATCGACCATGGCTGCATGGCCGGCCTCGTCGAAATGGGTCAGCGGGTTGGTCATGCCGCCTCGATCATGGGCGTGGACAGGAGTGCGCGGGTCGCGGCCGTCACGTCCGGCTTGGACATCAGGCTTTCACCGATCAGGAACCGCCGCGCCCCGGCACGGGCCAGGCGGGTCAGGTCGGCGGGGCTGTGGATGCCGCTTTCGGCCACCAGGTGCCGGCCGGCGGGCACCATGGCGGCCAGCCGCTCGGTGGTGGCCAGATCGATGGCCAGCGTCTTCAGGTTGCGGTTGTTCACGCCCAGCAGCCCGCCGGGCAGGTCCAGCGCGCGTTCCATCTCCGCCTCGTCATGCACTTCCACCAGCACATCCATGCCGAGTTCCACGGTCGCATCGTAAAGCTCGCGGGCCAAGGCATCATCCAGGCAGGCCATGATCAACAGGATACAATCGGCACCCAGCGCCCGGCTTTCCACGATCTGATAGGGATCGATCATGAAATCCTTGCGCAGGGCCGGCAGGTCCACGGCCGAGCGCGCGGCGCGCAGAAAGGCGTCGTCCCCCTGGAAATACGGCCTGTCGGTCAGCACCGACAGGCAGGTGGCGCCGGCATCGCGATAGGCAGTGGCCAGCGTCGGCGGGTCGAAATCGGCCCGGATCAGGCCCTTCGACGGGCTGGCCTTCTTGATCTCGGCGATCAGGGCCCATCGCCCCTGCGCCACCGTGGCATCCAGCGCGCGCGCGAAGCCGCGCGGGGCCGGTTGCGCCCGGGCCAGCCCGGTCACCATGGAAAGCGGACGCAAGGCCTTGGCGCGGGCCACGTGGTCGGCCTTGTCCGCGCAGATGCGGGCCAGCACGTCGGGTGTCGGATTGCTGTTCATAGGGTCATCGGCACGTTGGTGATGGAAGCCAGCCGGTCCAGCGCCAGGGAGGCCTGTCCGGATGCGATGCAGTCGGCGGCCCTGGCCACGCCGGCCTTCAGGTCGGGCACGGCATCGGCCACCACCAGGGCCGCGGCGGCGTTCAGCAGCACGATGTCCCGATAGGGGCCTTCCTGACCGGCCAGCACGGCGCGCAGGGCCGCCGCGTTATGCTCCGGATCGCCGCCGCGCAGGTCGCCCAGCGTCGCGCGCGGCAGGCCTGCATCCTCCGGCGTGATCTCGAACCGCCGCACCCGGCCATCCCGCAATTCGGCCACATGCGTGGCCCCGGTCGTGGTGATCTCGTCCAGCCCGTCGGCCCCGGACACCACCCAGGCACGGATGGAACCCAGATTGCACAGCACCTGGGCCAGCGGTTCCACCCATTTCGCGTCATAGACGCCCATCAATTGCCGCTTGGCACCCGCCGGATTGGACAAGGGCCCCATCAAGTTGAAGATGGTGCGCGTCCCCAGTTCCACCCGCGTCGGCCCGACATTGCGCATGGCCGTGTGATGGCGCGTGGCCAGCAGGAAGCCGATATGCGCATCGAACAGCGCACGGCGCACCAGCGCGAAATCGGCATCCAGGTTGACCCCCAGCGCCGACAGCACGTCGCCGGCCCCGGACCGGGAGGAGATGGCGCGGTTGCCATGCTTGGCCACGGGCACGCCGCAGCCCGCGATGACAAAGGCCACGGCCGTGGAGATGTTGTAGGTGTGCGCCCCGTCGCCGCCTGTGCCGCAGGTGTCGATGATGCCTTCCGGCGCCTCGATCGCCAGCGCCTTGGACCGCATGGCGCGCACGGCCCCCGTGATCTCGGGCACCGTTTCGCCGCGCACGCGCAGCGCCATCAGGAACCCGCCCATCTGGGCCGGCGTGGCATTGCCCGACATGATGATGGAGAAGGCATGTTCCGCCTCCGCCTCCGTCAGGGTGGCGCCGGTGGCGACCGTCGCCAGCAGCGCCTTGAAATCACCCATGTCCCCCGACATCACCGCCTCACGCCACTCGCAATTGCGGCCCGCGCTTCACGCCGGCCAGGTTGAGGAAATTGTCGAAGATCCTGTGCCCATGCTCCGACGCGATGCTTTCCGGATGGAACTGCACGCCATGGATGGGCAGGGTCTTGTGCGACAGGGCCATGATCATGCCGTCGGGTAGCCAGGCCGTGGCCTCCAGGCAGCCGGGCAGGCTTTCCCGCTCCACGATCAGCGAATGGTAGCGCGTGGCCTTGAACGGGCTGGGCAACCCCGCCATCAGGCCCTGCCCCTGGTGGAACATGTCAGACAGCTTGCCATGCATGGGCTCCGCGGCGCGCACCACCTTGCCGCCAAAGGCCTGGCCGATGGCCTGATGACCCAGGCACACACCCATCAGGGGAATATTGTGGGCCGCGGCGGCCCCGATCAGCGGCAGGCAGATGCCGGCCTTGTCCGGGTCGCACGGGCCGGGGGACAGGATGATGGCCTCCGGCTTCAGCGCCAGCGCCTCCTTCACCGACAGCGCGTCATTGCGCCAGACAGCCATCTCAGCGCCCAATTCGCCCAGATAATGCACCAGATTCCAGGTGAAACTGTCGTAATTGTCGATGAACAGCAGCATGGCTTCATTCCGTGACCGGCCCCCGGGGGCTTGGACCGCAAAGCCTACAGACAGCGGCCCGCGATTTCCAGCCTGTGCAGCCCTGCCAAGGCCGGCCATCGGCAATGCGGATGGGGCATTGCACCCAGCCCCGGATTTGTAGCACTAAACATTCCGTCCCGTTCCCAGACGAGTTGATGCCGCAATGCCCCCCAAGCCCCGGCCCCCCGGCAGCAACCGCCAGCGCCCGCGCGTGCAGGTGCGCCGGCGGCCATCGACCCGTGGCCGTGACGGCCTGCTCCGGGGACGACGTTCCCTGATGCTGTTCCTGTCACGTCTGGGCAGCGGCGGGCGCGTCGGTCTGGCCGTCCTGGCCTTCGTGCTGGTGGCCGGCGCCATGACGGCGCTTCTGGGTGGAGAACGCTACAATCCGGT
Organism: Niveispirillum fermenti; assembly: GCF_048066175.1. Classification (GTDB taxonomy): domain Bacteria; phylum Pseudomonadota; class Alphaproteobacteria; order Azospirillales; family Azospirillaceae; genus Niveispirillum; species Niveispirillum fermenti. The sequence goes on from NZ_JBLTXA010000005.1 coordinate 53,354, forward strand.
GCCGGCCGGACCGCCCCTGACCCCGGTGGAGGAGGCGGCGGACGCCTCCGGCCTGGACGAACCGGAAGAGGCCGATGACGAGGACGCGGCGGAGCGGGCCGACCTTCCCGCCCGCCCCGGCCCCGCCCCGGCCGTGCCGGAAACACCGCCGCCCGCCCCGGCCGAACCGCCGCCGGCGGCACCGGCCCCGCCCCGGGAACAGGCACCGCCACAGGCCGCCGCCCCACCGGCGGCGACCCCGCCCCGTCCCCTGCCGCCGCTGGTGGAACCGCCGGCCGGCACACCCGCCTGGCAGCATCACGCCCTGCCGGCACCCGCACCCGATGGCCGGCCGCGCATCGTCGTGGTCATCGACGATATGGGGATCGACCGGCCGCGCACGGCCAAGGTTGTCACCCTGCCCGGCCCGCTGACGCTCGCCTGGCTGCCCTATGCCCGCGACCTGCCGTCCCAGACCGCCAAGGCTCGGGAGGCGGGGCACGAGTTGATCGTGCATATGCCGATGGAACCGTCCGGCAAGGAGGATCCAGGCCCCGGCGCGCTGCTGACCCGGCTGGACGAGCCGGCGTTGCGGCAGCGTCTGGACAACGGCCTGTCGGCCTTCCCCGGCTTCGTCGGGATCAACAACCATATGGGCAGCCGCTTCACGGCCGACCAGCAGGGCATGGCCGTGGTCATGGCCGAACTGGCGGCGCGCGGCCTGATGTTCCTGGACAGCCGCACCACTGCCGACAGCAAGGCCGCCCCCCTGTCGGCGCATTATCATGTGCCCATGGTGGCCCGCGACGTGTTCCTGGACCATGTCATGACGCCGCAGGGCGTGGCCGCATCCCTTGCCAAGGTGGAGGAGATCGCGCGGCGCCGCGGCCTGGCCATCGCCATCGGCCATCCCCACGACGTGACGACGCAGGCCTTGTCCCAATGGCTGCCCACCCTGGCCGACAAGGGTTTCCAACTCGTGCCGCTGACCGCCGCCGTGAAGGCGCCCTGACAGGCCGCATACCCTGCCTTGCGCTGCCGGAACGGCTTTCCGGTCAGGGAAAGCCGTTCCAAGGCGAACCCGGATGGATCGTTCGCCGGCCAACAGGGTGGGCCGGGCATCCGTGCGCCAGTTTGATAGTCTTCATCTATCAAATTTTGAGAATTTATCTATTTCATATATCAACAGCGGGACTATATGGTGTCACCGTAGATGCGGGCCACGGCCCGCGAGCCTTTCAATTTCACACCGGGAATCAGACATGTCTCTCGTGAACACCAAGGTCAAGCCCTTCAAGGCCCAGGCATTCAAGGACGGCAAGTTCATCGAGGTCACCGATGCCGACATCGTCGGCAAGTGGTCCATCTTCTTCTTCTATCCGGCGGACTTCACCTTTGTCTGCCCGACGGAGCTGGGCGACGTCGCCGACCATTACGAGGAGCTGCAGAAGCTGGGCGTGGAAGTGTACTCGGTGTCCACCGACACGCACTTCACCCACAAGGCCTGGCACGACGCCTCCGAGACGATCGCCAAGATCAAGTACACCATGATCGGCGATCCGACCCACGAGATCTCGACGAACTTCGAGGTTCTGCGTCCGGGCCAGGGCCTGGCCGACCGCGGCACCTTCATCGTTGATCCCGATGGCGTGATCCAGGCCGTTGAAGTCACCGCCGAGGGCATCGGCCGCGACGCCGCCGACCTGCTGCGCAAGGTCAAGGCCGCCCAGTATGTCGCCAGCCATCCGGGCGAGGTCTGCCCGGCCAAGTGGCAGGAAGGCGAGAAGACCCTCGCCCCCTCGCTGGACCTGGTCGGCAAGATCTAAGGTCAGGTACCCGGAGCCGCCCCGCCGGGGCGGCTCCCCCCCTTGCTTCCCCTTTTCCCTTTTAAAAATTCCATCAGGCCGCAACTGCCGACACCCGGCGGAACGCTATAGCTTTGCCTGATGTGACCGGAGAACCCGCATGCTTGATAATGCCATGAAGACCCAGCTCAAGGCCTATCTGGAGCGGGTCGTGCGTCCCATCGAGATCAAGGCCTTTGTCGATGACAGCCCGCGGTCCCGGCAGATGCTGGATCTGCTGGCGGATATCGCGTCCGCTTCCGACAAGGTCACCGTCGTGGAAATCCGCGGCGACAAGGATGCCCGCGTCCCCTCCTTCGCGCTGAATTCGCCCGGCCAGGATATCACCCTGGTGTTCGCAGGCCTGCCCATGGGGCATGAATTCACCTCGCTGGTGCTGGCGCTTCTGCAGGTCGGCGGCTATCCGCCCAAGGTGGAACAGGCGCTGATCGACCAGATCAAGGATCTGGATGGCGACTTCACCTTCGAGACCTATTTCTCCCAATCCTGCCAGAACTGCCCCGATGTGGTGCAGGCGCTGAACCTGATGGCCGTGCTGAACCCCCGCATCCGCCATGTCGCCATCGACGGCGCCGGCTTCCAGGCGGAGGTGGAGCAGCGTCAGGTCATGTCCGTCCCCACCATCTACATGAACGGCGCCGTCTTCGGCTCCGGCCGCATGGGGGTGGAGGAGATCGTCGCCAAGCTGGACGCCGGCGCCGCCGTGCGGGAGGCCAAGCGCCTGAACAATCTGGAGCCGTTCGACGTGCTGGTCGTGGGCGGTGGCCCGGCCGGTGCCGCGGCCGCCATCTATGCCGCCCGCAAGGGCGTGCGCACGGGCGTGGCGGCGGAACGGTTCGGCGGCCAGGTGCTGGACACGATGGAGATCGCCAATTTCATCTCCGTCCCCCATACGGAGGGGCCGAAGCTGGCCACGGCGCTGGAAACGCATGTCCGCGACTATGAAGTGGACATCATGAACCTGCAGACCGCCACGAAGCTGGTGCCCGGTGGCGACCTGATCGGCGTGGAACTGGCCAACGGCGCCACCTTGCGGTCACGGTCGGTGATCTTGTCCACCGGTGCGCGCTGGCGCCGCATGGGCGTGCCGGGCGAGGACCAGTACATGGCCAAGGGCGTGGCCTTCTGCCCCCATTGCGACGGCCCGCTGTTCAAGGGCAAGCGCGTGGCGGTGATCGGCGGCGGCAATTCCGGGGTGGAGGCGGCCATCGACCTGGCCGGCATCGTTTCCCACGTCACGCTGCTGGAATTCGACAGCAAGCTGCGCGCCGATGATGTGTTGCAGCGCAAGCTGCGGTCCCTGCCCAATGTCCGCATCATCCTGTCGGCCCGCACGACGGAGGTGACGGGCGACGGCACAAGGGTGAACGGCCTGAAATACGAGGACCGCACCAGCAGCGAAATCCACCATGTCGCGCTGGAAGGCATCTTCGTGCAGATCGGCCTGCTGCCCAACACCGAATGGCTGAAGGGCACGGTGGAGCTGTCGCCGCGGGGCGAGGTCCTGGTCAATGACCGGGGCGAGACCTCCATCCCCGGCGTGTTCGCGGCCGGCGACTGCACGACCGTGCCCTACAAGCAGATCGTGATCGCCATGGGCGAGGGGGCCAAATCCTCCCTCGCCGCCTTCGACCACCTGATCCGCACGTCCGCTCCCGCGGTTGCGCAGGACGCCGCGGCGTGATCAGGTAGGAAGCGGCGCCCCTTCCCTCCCCCCTCCGGGGCGCCGCTTCCCTTATCCCTTGACCGGGCAGCCCATGACCCTGCGTGAACTGCAATATCTGGTCGCCCTGGCCACCCACCGGAATTTCCGGCGGGCGGCAGAGGCGTGCCTGGTCAGCCAGCCGACCCTGTCCACCCAGATCAGCAAGCTGGAGGACGAGCTGGGCGTGCTGCTGCTGGAGCGGGACCGGCGCAAGGTGATGCTGACCGCCGCCGGCCACGACGCCGTGGAACGCGCCCAGCGCATCCTGCGTGAGGTGGACGAGATGAAGGAGGCCGCCCGGCATGCCGGCACGGTGGAGGCCGGCACGCTGCGGCTTGGCATCTTCCCCACCCTTGGGCCCTATCTCCTGCCCTATCTGGTGCCCCAGATCCGCGACCGTTATCCGCAGTTGAAGCTGTTGCTGTTCGAGGAGAAGAGCGACACGCTGCTGGCCCGGCTGGACAAGGGCGCGCTGGACGCGGCCTTCCTGGCCCTGCCCGTGCAGGATGACCGGCTGGTGAGCGCGTTCCTGTTCCGCGAGCCCTTTCTGATGGCCGTTCCCGCCGACCACCCGCTGGCGGCCCAGGGCAGCGTGACGCTGGAGGACCTGCGCGCCCACACCCTGATGCTGCTGGAGGAAGGCCATTGCCTGCGCAATCAGGCGCTGGAGGTCTGCCAATTGTCCGGGGCGCAGGAAACGACGGAGTTCCGCGCCACCAGCCTGGAGACATTGCGCCAGATGGTGATCGCCGGCATGGGGGCAACGCTGCTGCCGGCCCTGGCCGTCAACAGCACGGGCGCACAGGCGGAGAATATCCGCCTGCTGCGGTTCAAGGAGGATGAGCCCAGCCGGGAGATCGGGCTGGTCTGGCGCCGCACCTCCCCCATGGGCTTCTTCTTCCGCCAGATCGCCGATATCTGCCGGCAGGCCATGCAGGACGAGGAAAAGCTCCTGCCGGCCTGACGGCCGGCCTCACCGGCCGATATGTCTGGCCAGGAACCGTTCCCATTCCTTCAGCACCGTGACCATCTGATCGGTGAGCAGCGGGGAATGATCCATGCCCGCGATTTCGACATACTCCACAGGCTTGCCGGCACGGCTCAGCGCCCGCGCCATCTCCTTGCTGTGATCGACAGTGGCCTGGATGTCCAGGTCCCCGTGGATCAGCAGCACCGGCGCACCCACCTTCTCCACATTGTGGAAAGGGGAAATGGGGCGAAGCTCGTCGGGATCATCCCCGAAGAAGATCCCGCGATACAGGTTCCTGGCGCTGCTGGCTCCCACCTCCCGGTAAAGCCGGATCAGATTGGTGACGGGTGCGGTTGCAATGGCGCACTTGAACAGCGCCGGCGTCTTGATCGTGGCCATCAGGGCGGCATAGCCGCCATAGCTCCAGCCCACGATGCACATGCGGGCCGGATCGGCATAGCCCTGGGCCACGGCCCATTGTGCCGCGTCCGTGACATCATCCTGCATCAGGCCGCCCCATTGCCGCTCGCCGGCCTGCTGGAACGCAGCGCCATAGCCGGTCGAGCCCCTGAAATTAGGCTGTAGAACGGCATAGCCCCGGCTGGCCAGAAACTGCGACAGGATGTCGAAGCCGCCATCATCGCGCGCCATCGGCCCGCCATGCGGCATGACGATGAGGGGCAGGTTCCGCTCCGGCATGCCCACGGGCAATGTCAGATATCCCGGAATCTCCAGCCCGTCGCGCGCCTTGAAGGAAACGGGCCGCCGGGCGCTGACAAGATTCTGCGGGATGCCGGGATAGGTGTCGCCGAAGAAGGAATACTCGCCCGTCCGCCGGTCGAACAGACGATAGGTCGTGGGGGCGGCCAGGGAATGGCTTGCGGTCAGCAGGAGGCTGCCATCGGCCGCGGTGTCGATGATGATCTCCCGGCTGTCGGGAACGGCCTTGTCCAGCGCTTCCTGCATCTTCTGGACCGCCGGGTCCAGCCAGCGCCGCTGCGGCAGGTCATCAGTCCAGGTAACCGCCGTCACAGCACCACCCCGCACCATCGCCGCCCCCACGTCGTAACGGGGATCGTCGGCTATTTTCCCGCCGATGGTATCGGTGTCGATATCGTAGGTATAGACGGCCAGCCGGTCGCCCTCGTGCCGGGAGGCCACGAAAAGATCCTTGCCGCTGCGGCCGAACCCCAGCACCGTGAATGCGTCCTCGTCGGAGAGCAGCTTCTGCATGCGCATTTCCCGGAACGGCCCGCCCGGCGCCCGGCTGAGATACCGTAGTTCCAACCGTCGGTCGTCATAGGTCGCCGCGACGCGAATTCCGCCCGTCGGATCGGGAATATAGGAAACGACGTTGGGCAGCGGCCACTGCACCTGGCTGTGCCGCCCCGTCACGATATTCACCTTCACCACACCGGGCCACGGACCGGTGTCGGCTGGATACGCCATCAGCACATGTTCGGCATCGACGAAGTTGAGGATGGGCGTGTCCGACAGATAGAAGCTGTAACCCTTCGGCCGCCGGTCCAGCAGGACCTTCATGTCCTTCATGTCGCGGGAAACCGAGATGACGCGCGAAAATCGCAGCGGCAGGCTCCGTGACGTGCCGACCATGGCGGCGCGCACCTTTTCCGTTCCCAAGACCTCCAGCAACAGCCGTTCGTTGGAGGGCCAGTGGATGCCGGTGATCTCGGCATCATTGGGGGCAAGGATGGACGGGGATTGGTCATCACGCAGCGGCACCGGTCGCACCACCAGATGCTGCCGCCCCCCGATGGGGGTCAGATAGGCAACATGGCTGCCGTCCGGCGACAGGCTGACGTTCGACATCACGGGCCGGTGGGCGAAAACCTCCACCGGCAGGTCCGACGGCCGCATCTCCCGCGCCACCGCCGAACCGGCCAGCATCAACCCCGCCACGGCCCCGGCCAGCCAGCGCACTTGCCACCCGCCCCGCATCATCCGCCCCCCCGTGATCGTTTCCCAATCCGTTACAGCCGGCAGGGTAGAGGATATGGTAAATAAGTGTAAACCTGCGATATCACCACTCTTAAAGGAAACTGTAGGGATCGATATCAACCTGCACACGCACGGAGGCGGGCACATCCACCACCGACAGCCAGTCATGCAGGATGGGCTGCAGGGCGACACCCTTCGGTCCCTTCAGCAGCAGGCGGCGGCGGAAACGTCCGCGCAGCACGGCCAGCGGCGCCGGGGCCGGCCCCAGGATGGTCAGGTCCTCCCGCTCCCGCGGGGCGCGGCGGCCCAGGGCGGCGGCGGCGGCGTCCACGGCCTGCTCATCCTCTCCCGACACGATGATGGCGGCCAGCCGGCCGAAGGGGGGCATCTCCAGCTGCCGCCGCTGCTCGCTCTCGATCGCCAGGAAACTGTCGCGGTCATGGGCGGCCAGCGACTGCATGACGGGGTGCTCGGGCATATGGGTCTGCAGCAGCACCCGGCCCGGCCGCTCCTCCCGGCCCGCCCGGCCCGCCACCTGGTGCAGAAGCTGGAAGGTGCGCTCCGCCGCGCGCAGGTCGCCGCCCGACAGCCCCAGATCGGCATCCACCACGCCCACCAGGGTCAGCAGCGGAAAATGGTGGCCCTTGGCCATCACCTGCGTGCCGATCAGAAGATCGATGGCGCCGGCCTTCACCTGCTCGATCACCTCTCGCATGGCGCGGGGGCCGGCCAGCGTGTCGGATGTCATCAGGGCGACGCGCGCGTCGGGGAACAGGGTCGCCACCTCCTCCGCCACACGCTCCACCCCCGGACCGCAGGCCACGAAGCTGCCTTCCGCCTCGCATTGCGGGCAGGCGTCGGGGCTGCGGGCCTGATAGCCGCAATGATGGCATTGCAGGCGCCGCGACAGCCTGTGTTCCACCAGCCAGGCGGTGCAGTTGGGGCATTGCAGCCGGTGGCCGCAGCCGCGGCACAAGGTCAGCGGCGCATAGCCACGGCGGTTCAGGAACAGCATCCCCTGCTCGCCGGCCAGCATGGTCTGCGATAGCGCCTCGCGCAGGACGGGCGACAGCCATTGGCGCGCCGGGGGGGCCTGCTCCTTGCGGCGCAGGTCGATCAGGGTCACGTCGGGCATGCTGGCCCCGCCATGGCGCGACGGCAGGTCGATGCGGGCATAGCGCCCCGTCTCGGCATTGACCAGCGTCTCCAGCGACGGAGTGGCGCTGGCCAGGACGATGGGGATGCGCCCCAGATGCGCCCGCGCCACGGCCATGTCGCGGGCATGGTAGATGACGCCGTCCTCCTGCTTGAAGGCGGCCTCGTGCTCCTCGTCCACCACGATCAGGCCCAGATCGGGATAGGGCAGGAACAGGGCGGACCGGGCACCGACGATAACCCGTGCCTCGCCCCTGGCCACGGCGCGCCAGGTGTGGCGGCGCAGGGGCGGGGCCATGTCGGAATGCCATTCGGCCGGCCGCACGCCGAACCGGTCCGCGAACCGGTCCAGCCACTGCGCCGACAGGGCGATTTCCGGCAGCAGGACCAGGGCCTGCCGGCCGGCGCGCAGTGCTGCCGCCACCGCCTCGAAATAGACCTCCGTCTTGCCCGATCCCGTCACGCCGTCCAGCAGGGTCGCACTGTAGCCGCCGGCCGCCGCCTTGCCGGCCAGGTCATCGGCGGCCAGTCGCTGCGCGCCCGACAAGGGCTTGGGATTGGCATCGGGGTCGGGGCGGGGAAAGCGCGGCAGGGCCAGCATGGGCACGGTGGCCAGCACCCCGGCCTCTGCCAGTCCGCGCACCACGGCGGGACCGCACCCGGCCTCTGCTGCCAGATCGGCCGCCAGGCGCGGCGGTCCGTCGGACAGCAGGTCCAGGATGCGCCTGCGCGCCGGTGTCAGGCGCAGCCCGTCGGGCAGGTCGTCCCCGGCGCGCATATAGGCCGTCAGGGCGCGCGGATCCTCCAGCGCGGCCGACACCGACACGGCCATGCGCAGCACGGCACCGACGGGCGCCATCGTATAGGCCGCCACCCATTCGATGAAGCGCCGGCCGACATCGGGCATGGGCGGCAGGTCGATATGGCGCAGCACGGGCCGCAGGCGGCGTTCCTCCACGCCGCCCTGCGCATCCCCGTCTCCCCAGACGACACCGAACAGGCGGCGCGGGCCCAGCGGCACCTCCACATAGGACCCGGGCACCAGGGCCATGTCGCCCGGCACCTTGTAATCATAGGGTTCCGGCAGCGGCAGCGGCAATTGCACGCGCACGCGGGCCGGCGGCGCCGTGACCGCGCCCAGCAGGTCGCCCGTCATGTACCGTCATCCACGCGCCGGCACCTGCCCCCGATGCGCCAGGGGGCCCGGCGGGACGCCGCCGGCCGCAAACCGCGATCCATCACGCTTCATCTCTCGGCATGGGCGGGAACGACCGTGGAAATGGGCATGGAAAGGCGACACCGGAACCTTGGCACGGGCGGCCATCCTGGCATAATCGGCAGACCCTGCCAACGCCCTGCCTACCCGGCCATCGCCGCCATTCAAGGACGGGGAGGCAGCAGCCGCCGGTGCGCCACCAGACCGGCCAGCGCACTGCTGCACAGGATGGCTGACATGGGCAGGGGCGACCCGCCTTGTGTCAGCACGCCGACCAGCCCGCCGGCAAGGGCGCCCGCGCAAAGCTGCAGGGCGCCGGCAAGGGAGGACGCCGTGCCGGCCATATGGGGGAAGGCAGCCAGCGCCCCCGCCATGCCATTGGACCCGACCAGGCCCAGCGCGCCCAGATAGAAGAACAGCGGCACGGCGACGCCCCACAGGCCGCCGATCCCCAGACCGGCCGTGACGATCAGCACCGCCCCCGTGGCGGCCGTGGCCAGGATGCCCCAGCCGAGCATACGATCCACACCATGGCGCAGCACCAGCCGGCTGTTGATGATATTGGACACCATCAGCGCCACGACATTGACCCCGAACAGCAGGCCGAACTGTTCCGGGGAAACGCCGAAATGCTCGATATAGATGAAGGGCGTGCCGGAGATATAGGCGAACATGCCCGCCGACACGAAGCTGCCGGGCACCGCATAGCCCATGAAGCGGCGATCCAGCATCAGCAGCATGTAATTGGCCAGCACACCGCCACCCACCCGCGCGCCCGTCACGGGACGACGGGTTTCCCGCACGGTCAACAGGCTCAACCCGGCGATCATCCCGAAGACCGTCAGACACCAGAAGATGCCGCGCCAGCCGATATGGTCCAGCACCATGCCACCAGCCAGGGGCGCCAGCATGGGCGCCACCCCCATGACCAGCATCATCAGCGACATGACAGAGGCGCCGCGGTCGCGGTCAAAGGCATCGCGCACCATGGCGCGCGCGATGACAGGGGCCGCGCAGGCCCCGACCCCGTGCGCCACGCGCCAGGCCGTCAGGGCCCAGATATCACTGGCCAGCGCACATCCGACCCCCGCCAGCACGAACAGGGCCACACCCGCCGCAGCCGGCAGCTTGCGACCGAACCGGTCGCCCAGCGGCCCCCACAGCAACTGTCCCGCGCCATAGCCGATCAGAAAGGATGAGAGCGTCATCTGCACCTGCGCCTGTTCCACGCCCAGGTCAGCACCGATGGCCGGCAGGGCCGGCAGGTACATGTCGATGGCCATGGGTCCGAACATGGTCAGGCATCCCATGACCATGACGAACCAGACGAAGCTGGTGCCGGGCGGCAGGCCACCGGAACCCGGCGCGACATTGCCACCCGCCGTCTGTTCCAGCCGAACTTCCCCCATGTCACCCGTGCGCATCTTCACTGATCCCGGACCCGGCCGGCGGGCCGGTGCGGGCAGGATGCCCGGGCCGGCCGTCACGCGGCAGAAATGGCGGGCGCCCGTTTCATCCCCCGTTTTGTCATTGGCAACGGAACAGGGGCAACAGAACAGGCGCCGGACCCGGTCAGTACCGGGCAGTGCATTAATTAAAGCACCACCCGTGCTGCGACGCACCCGGACCTTGCCCATGGCAGCCGCCCGCCCGCCGCATGGCCGGTCAACCGGCCAGCCGCGTTTCATACTCCTGTTCCAGGGCGGTATGCAGTGTCCAGAAGCCGGGGGCCGCCGCCCCTTCCAGTTCCGCCGACAGGATGCCCAGATGCGTATGCCAGCCGGCCGACACGCTGATCATCACGGCACGGCTGTTCACCCGCCGGTGCGTCAGGATCAGCCGCACCTTCCCGTCACCTTCCGGCCCGTCACCTTCCGGCCCGTCACCTTCGGGTGCCAGTTCGATGGTCACCAGCGACGGATCGCCCCCCGCCTCGTCCCAGGTGAAGGAAAGAAGCCGTCCCGGCTCCCATGCCTGAATGCTGCCCGTGGTGGCGCAGCCATCGGCCGCCACATCCTTGTATTTGTCGGGCACGGCCATATCGCCCGGCCCCAGCCGGGTATTGTGGAATTCCAGCCGGAACGGAGCGCCCATACGCGCTTCCATGGCCCCGAAGGCCAGCCAGCGGCCCCGCAGGTCGCTGTCGGTCAGATAGCGCCAGACCCTGTCCAGGGGGCCGGGCAGCACCCGTTCGAACCGGACCGACCCGGCTTCCGTCACGATACCGAAATCACTCATCACCATCCTCCTCCCGCAGGGCCTGTTCCAGAGCATCCAGGCGACCGGCCCAGAAGCCGCGCACCCGTGCGATCCAGGCGTCCATTGCATCCAGCCCGGCAGGATCCAGGCTGTAGATGCGTCGCTGTCCATCCACCCGCACCCGCACCAACCCCGCCTCCCGCAGCGCCTTCAGGTGCTGGGAAACGGCAGGGGCGCTGATGCGCGCATCCTGCTGCAGGAAGGTTACGATCTCCCCGGCGCCGCGGGGACCATGCCCCAGCATCTCCAGGATCGAACGCCGCATAGGATCGGCAAGGGCGGTGAAGCTGTCCATGGGTCTATGTTTTCATATTCACTTAATTAAGTCAAACAAAAAATATAAACAAGCCGCCCCTGCAAGGCGACCATACAGGTCAGAACGAACGGCAGGGGGGCGGAACGGGTTCACGTTCCGCCCCCCTGCCCTCTGGGCCCCGACCACAACAGCGGAAAGATCAGTTCTGCAGCAGCAGATTGAACCCGCCCCAGATTAGGCGCTTGCCATCGAAGGGCATGTCGGCCATCTCAGCCTGCATGCGCGGATCGGCCATGACCTTGGCATTGACCGCATCGCGCACCTCGCGCGAGGGATAGGTGATCCAGGAGAAGACGACGACCTCGTCCTCCTTGGCCAGCACCGATCGGGGGAAGGATGTCACCTCGCCATAGGGGGTGTCGTCGCCGACGCATTCCACATAGGAAAGGGCGCCATGGTCCATCCATATCTGGCAGGCCCGCGCCGCCACTTCCTTGTAGGCGTCCATCTTGTCCTTGGGTACGGGCAGCACGAAACCGTCGACATAGGTCATCTTCATCTCCCTTGGTGATAGTGTGTCGGCACGCCCCAAGGACGATCCTGCCCCCTTCATCCCGACAGGAGCAGCGCGTTTTTCTTCAGGAAAATCGCCGGCCCATGACAATCGCCCGGAAAGCAGGATCGTGACCGCCGGAAAGGCTTGCCAGCATCCCGCCGGATTTCCATCATGCCCGCCATCCCATCACGCCCCCCTGTCCACGGGATTCCCTCCATGGCACCCGCCTCCGCCCCTGTCGACTGGTCCGTCACCCCCGCCGTGCGGGTGGACGGGCACGTGGCGGGGCGGCTGGTACTGGAACTGGCGGCGGGGCGGCCCGTGCGGCTGGTTTCCGCCCCCGGCATCGCCGGACTGGCGGGGGCCGGGTGGTGGGCCGGGCTGCTGCGGCTGTGGCGGACGGAGGCGACGGGGCCGTTCCTGGCGCTGCTGGACTGCACCGACCTGGAAGGCCAGGTGCTGTCAGCACTGCGCGCCGGGGTGACGGACATCGTGTGGCAGCCGCGGCCGGATGCGGCGGACGGGGTTGCCGCGCGGCTGCTCTCGCTGGCCACGGCCCACGGGGCCCGGCTGCATCCCCCGCCGGTGGGGGTGACAGAGCCGTGCTGGCGGCGCAACCGTGCTGCCCCCTTAAGGCAATACCTGTCTCAATGCCTTGATTTTGCTCAAATGTAACGCGACTACAAACACTACCGGACGGGGGTGCTGCGTTGCATTGCACCCCCTTCTGGGCTATCAAACCGGCATCCGACACGGCCCTTTCCACGGGGGCCCACAAACCTGGCAGGAAAACGAAAATGAAGCTTACCCGCCGCGTGAAGGAAATCCTTTCCTGGTATGAGAGCGACAATCCCGGCACCAAGGCCAATCTCGCCCGTATCCTGATGGAAGGCCGCCTGGGCGGCACTGGCAAGCTGGTGATCCTGCCCGTCGACCAGGGGTTCGAGCATGGGCCCGCCCGCAGCTTCGCCATGAACCCGGCGGCCTATGATCCGCACTACCATTACCAGCTTGCCATCGATGCCGGGCTGTCGGCCTATGCCGCCCCGCTGGGCCCGCTGGAAGCCGGTGCTTCGACTTTCGCCGGCTCCATCCCGCTGATCTTGAAGATGAACAGCGCCAACAGCCTGTCCACCTTCAAGGAAGGTGCCGATCAGGCCGTGACGGCCAGCGTCGATGACGCCCTGCGCATCGGCGCATCGGCCATTGGCTTCACCATCTATCCGGGCTCCGATGCGCAGTTCGGCCAGATGGAAGAAATCCGCGAACTGTCGCGTGAGGCCAAGTCCAAGGGCATCGCCACGGTGATCTGGTCCTATCCGCGCGGCGGTGCCATCTCCAAGAAGGGTGAACTGGCGCTGGATGTGGACGCCTACGCGGCCCACATGGCCGCCCTGCTGGGCGCCCACATCATCAAGGTCAAGCTGCCCACCGCCGACCTGGAGCAGGATGAAGCCCGCAAGATCTACGAGAAGCACGACATTCCGCGCGCCACCCAGGCGGAGCGCGTGAAGCACATCACCCAGGCCTGCTTCAACGGCCGCCGCCTGGTGGTCTTCTCCGGCGGTGCAGCCAAGGGCGAGGATGCCGTGTACGATGACGCCCGTGCCATCCGCGACGGCGGCGGCAACGGCTCCATCATCGGCCGCAATGCCTTCCAGCGCTCGCGCGAGGATGCGCTGGCCCTGCTGGACAGGCTGGTCCGCATCTACCAGAACAAGGAATAAGCGCTTTACGCTTGTTGCTTGAGACGCCGGCGCCCACATCCGTGGGCTGGCTTCACGCCTTCACGTGCGGGCGCGGCGCCGGTCGGCGCGGATAGCAGGGGTCAATGCCATTAACCCCTGCTATATACTGGGCTGCTATGGGGCCCGGCGCGGTTCAACACCGCGCCGGGCTTTTTTCATGACCGCCTCTTCCTCCGGAACCATCCATGTCCGACTGCCGCCTCTATCTGATCACCCCGCCGCGCATCGATCTGGCCACCTTCCCCGCCCAACTGGCATCGGCCCTTGATGCGGGGGACGTGGCCTGCGTGCAGTTGCGGCTGAAGATGGTGGGGGACGACGATATCCGTCGAGCCATCGATGCGCTGCGCCCCATCGCCCAGGACCGGGACGTGGCTTTCATCCTGAACGACCGCCCCGACCTAGCAGCGACCGGCGGCTGCGATGGCGTGCATGTCGGGCAGGAGGACACGCCCTATACCCAGGCGCGCAAGATCATGGGCCGCGACGCCATCGTCGGCGTCACGTGCCATGACAGCCGGCACCTGGCCATGGTGGCAGGGGAGGACGGGGCCGATTACGTGGCCTTCGGCGCCTTCTTCGACACGGCGACCAAGGAGCCCAAGGCCCGGGCCGAGCCGGAGATCCTGTCCTGGTGGCAGGAGATGATGGAGATCCCCTGCGTGGCCATCGGCGGCATCACCGTCGATAATTGCGCCGCGCTGGTGAAGGCGGGGGCCGACTTCCTGGCCGTCAGCGGCGGCGTCTGGAACCATGCGGATGGTCCGGTCGCCGCGGTAAAGGCCTTCAACCAGCGGATCGCCGGCAGGTAAGCGCCGGCCACCGGCCCTGACCGGCCGGCCGGCCGGCGCCCCGACAGGGTCACCCGGCCAGCCGCGCCGCGTGCCAGCGCAGATGGTCTTCCATGAAGCTGGAAATGAAATAATAGGAATGGTCGTACCCTTCCTGCAGGCGCAGGGTCAGGGGGATGCCCGCCCGCGCGCAGGCATCGGCCAGCAATTGCGGACGAAGCTGGCCATCCAGGAACCCGTCGGCCGTACCCTGGTCCACCAGCAGGTCGGGCAGGCGCGCGCCATCCTCGATCAGTGCGACGGCGTCGTGCCGGCGCCACAGGTCCTTGTCGTCGCCCAGATAGGCCGGCAGCGCCTTGTGGCCCCAGGGGACCTGCGTCGGGGCCACGATGGGTGCAAAGGCCGACACCGACCTGAACCGGCCGGCATGGCGCAGCGCCACCGTCAGCGCCCCATGCCCGCCCATCGAATGGCCCGTGATACCCTGACGCTCCATGTCGACGGGGAAATGCGCGGCCACCAGGGCCGGCAGTTCCACCGTCACATAGGTCCACATCCGGAAATGCGGTGCCCAGGGCGCCTCGGTCGCGTCCACATAGAAACCGGCCCCCTGCCCCAGGTCCCAGCCCGCATCGTCGGCCACCCCTTCACCGCGCGGGCTGGTGTCGGGGCAGATGATGACCAGGCCCAGTTCGGCGGCCCAGCGGCGGAACTCCCCCTTCTCCGTCACGTTGGCATGGGTGCAGGTCAGGCCCGACAGATACCAGACGACGGGGCATTTCGCGCCGTCGGCGGCCTGCGGCGGCGTGAAGACGCTGAATACCATGGGCGTGCCCGTCGCCGTGGAGGCATGGCGATAGACGCCCTGCACACCGCCATGGGACCGGGTGGTGGAGACGGTTTCCAGCGCCATGGATCAGAACACCACGACGGAACGGATGCTCTCGCCCGCATGCATCAGGTCGAACCCCTTGTTGATCTCCTCCAGGCTCAGCACATGGGTGATCATCGGGTCGATCTCGATCTTGCCCTGCATGTACCAGTCGACGATCTTCGGCACGTCGGTGCGGCCGCGGGCGCCGCCGAAGGCCGAGCCCTTCCAGACGCGACCCGTGACCAGCTGGAACGGGCGCGTGGAGATTTCCTTGCCGGCTTCCGCCACGCCGATGACCACCGACACGCCCCAGCCGCGGTGGCAGGCTTCCAGCGCCTGGCGCATGACCATGGTGTTGCCCGTGCAATCGAACGTATAGTCGGCCCCGCCATCGGTCAGGGCGACCAGATGCTGGACGATGTCACCTTCGACCTTCTTCGGGTTGACGAAGTGGGTCATGCCGAAGCGGCGGCCCCATTCCTCCTTCCGGTCGTTGATGTCGACACCGATGATCTTGTCGGCCCCCACCATGCGGGCCGCCTGGATCACGTTCAGGCCGATGCCGCCCAGCCCGAAGATCACGACGTTGGAGCCCGGCTCCACCTTCGCCGTGTTGGTCACCGCCCCGACGCCCGTGGTCACGCCGCAGCCGATATAGCAGGACGACTGGAAGGGTGCGTCCTCTCGGATCTTCGCCAGCGCGATCTCCGGCAGGACCGTGAAATTGGAGAAGGTGGAGCAGCCCATGTAATGATAGACCGGCGTGCCCTTGTAGCTGAACCGCGTGGTGCCGTCGGGCATCAGGCCCTTGCCCTGCGTGGCGCGGATGGCCGTACACAGGTTGGTCTTGCGCGACAGGCAGCTTTTGCACTGGCGGCATTCCGGGGTGTAGAGCGGGATGACATGGTCACCGGGCTTCACCGACGTGACACCGGCCCCGACCTCCCGCACGATCCCCGCCCCCTCATGCCCCAGGATGGAGGGGAAGATACCTTCGCTGTCGAAGCCATCCAGCGTATAGGCGTCGGTATGGCAGATGCCCGTGGCCATGATCTCCACCAGCACCTCGCCCGCCTTGGGGCCTTCCAGGTCCAGTTCGACGATTTCCAGGGGCTTCTTGGCTTCAAAGGCGACGGCGGCGCGGGTTTTCATGGGTATCGTGTCCCGATCGGCAAGGGTCAGCAGCAGGCACCCCGTCGCATGCGACATGGGACGGGACCGGCAGACTATAGCCGGAAAGTTCTGGCAACGATCATGCATTTCGGCAAATGATTATTGCACAGTTGGGATAATCAGGCCGGTCACGCGCATGGGTTCCTGGGACGGCATCGACAGTTTCATCGCCGTATGCGAGGCGGAGAGCTTCTCCGGCGCGGCGGCCCGGCTTGGGGTCTCCACCTCCCATGTCAGCCGAGAGGTCGCCCGGCTGGAGGACCGCCTGCAGGTGCGGCTGCTCTACCGCACGACGCGGCGGGTCAGTGTCACCGATGCCGGCCGCGCGTTCCTGGAACGCTGCCGGCGGCTGGTGGAGGAACGTGACGAGGCGTTCGCCGCCATCATTGAACGTGACGGGGCGGCACGCGGCCATCTGCGACTGACCTGCTCCATCGCCTATGGGGAGCGGTTCATCGTGCCGCTGGTCAACCGGTTCCTGCGCGATCATCCGCAGCTCTCGGTCGCCATCGACCTGACGAACCGGCTGGTGGACCTGGTGGGCGAAGGCTTCGATCTGGCCGTGCGCACGGGGGCGAGCCTGGATGACAGCCGGTTGATCGCCGTGCGGCTGGCCACCCGGCGGCGCTACCTCTGCGCCGCTCCCGCCTATCTCCGGCGCCATGGCGTACCGTGCAGCCTGGAAGATCTGGCACATCATGCCTGCCTGACGGGCACGGCGGACCTCTGGCATTTCAGCGAGGGGGAGCGTCTGATCGATTTCCGCCCCGCCGGCCCCTGGCGCTGCAACAGCGGATTCGCCGTGCTGGATGCGGCGCGGCAGGGGCTGGGCATCTGCCAGCTGCCGGATTTCTATGTCGAGGCCGATATGAAGGCCGGCACGCTGGTCAGCCTGCTGGACACCGCCCGCCCCCCCGCGGAAGGCATCTGGGCCGTCTATCCGCACCGCCGCCACCTGTCGCCCAAGGTGGCGCTGCTGGTGGAATATCTGAAACTGCATGTGGGGCGGATATGAGGGCGGATTGCCCGTCGCCCCTCCGGTCCGAAAGGGAGTTTCCATGCGGATACCCCTTTGCGGTGGAATATTAGAACTATCGGATGAATTGACCTGAATTGTCAGTGGCCTGAAATTCCGTCATCCTTCTCCATCCGGCCTGCTTCCTGGCCTCCGACTGGAAATCGATCTCTTGAATATTGCACCCTCTGGACAGTTCGCAGAGAATAGGGCTGGAGAACGCCATCTCCAGCTTTTGATCGAGTGTGTCACCGACTATGCCATTTACATGCTGGACCCGACCGGGATCGTCAGCAGTTGGAATGCCGGGGCCCAGCGTTTCAAGGGATATCAGGCGGCAGAGATCATCGGCCAGCATTTCTCCCGGTTCTTCACGCCGGAGGACCGGGAAGCCGGCATGCCGCAGCATGTCCTGGCCACCGCCCTGCGCGACGGGCGGTTCGAGGCGGAAGGCTGGCGCGTGCGCAAGGATGGCCGGCGTTTCTGGGCCAGCGTCGTTGTGGACCCCATCCGTGACGATGATGGCAGTCTGGTCGGCTTTGCCAAGATCACGCGCGATATCACGGAAAAACGGGAAACCCAACTGGCACTGGAAGAAGCGCGCGACGCCCTGTTCCAGGCGCAGAAGCTGGAAACCATCGGCAAGCTGACGGGCAGTGTGGCCCATGATTTCAACAATCTGCTCCAGGCCATCGGCAGCAGCCTGGAAATGATCGGCCAGCGTGCAGGCTCGCACCAGACGGATATCCACCGCCATCTGGGCGTCGCCCGATCGGCGCTGGAAACGGCCGGGGCCGTGACGCAGCGCCTGCTGGCCTTCGCCCGGCGTCAGCCCCTGCGGCCGGAACCGACCGACATGGCGCGGCTGGTATATGGGATGGCCGAACTGGTCCGCCGTTCCGTGGGGGAGATGGTGCGCGTTGAACTGTCCCTGGCCGATACCGGATGGATCTGTCAGGTCGACCCGCACCAGTTGGAAAGCGGCATCCTCAACCTGGCGCTGAATGCGCGCGATGCCATGCCGGGCGGCGGCACGCTGACCATCGCCACGGCCAATGTCACCCTGCCCCGCCGCATGCTGCCCGGACAGACCATCGAGGCCGGGGATTACCTGATGCTGTCCGTGTCCGACACCGGCATCGGCATGTCGGCAGACGTGCTGTCCCGCGCCGTGGAGCCCTTCTTCACGACCAAGCCCATGGGTCAGGGGACAGGCCTGGGCCTGAGCCAGCTTTACGGCTTCATCCACCAGTCGGGCGGCTTTCTGGAAATGGAAAGCCGCGAGGGGGAGGGCACGACCATCAAGCTTTATCTGCCGCGCCTGGCAGGGGGAATGCACCATGCCGCTCCGGGCGACGAAGTGGTGACACAGGCCCCGCCGCCCCCGCCACCGGTTCCGCAGGAACGGCCCAGCATCCTGCTGGTGGAAGATGAGGTGCTGATCCGCCTCGTCCTGGCCGAGGCGCTGACGGAACAGGGCTATCACGTGCATCAGGCCGGCAATGGCGAGGAGGCGCTGCCCATCATCTCTTCCGGCACGCCCATCGATGCCATGATCACCGATGTGGGCCTGCCCGGCATGAATGGCAGGCTGCTGGCGCAACTGGCCCATGCCCGCCGGCCGCGGATCAAGATCCTGTTCCTGACCGGCTATATCGACCGGGCCGACAGCGAGGCGTTACCCCCCGGCAGCGCCCTGCTGTGCAAGCCGGTGTCCATGGTCACCCTGCTGGCCCGGCTGCGTGCCGTCCTGTCCGGCTGAACGCCGCTGGCGGTTTGTTCGAATATCCGTCGGATCGCCGTCAAATTGCCTGCATATCGACAGATCGCCGCCTTCCGACCGGCCGCCGCCCCCGTCACCATTCCCTTCAAATCCATCCAAGGGAACGAACGGGGACACATGATGAAGAACATCCTGTTGCTGGGCGCCGGCAAGATCGGCATCGCCATCACCCTGCTGCTGCGGCGCACGGGCGAGTACAAGGTGACCGTGGCCGACCATAGCGCCGCCGCCCTGAAGCGCTTCTCGGATATCGGCGTCGATACGCTGGAACTGGATATCAATGACGGCCCGGCCCTGCGCCGCGCCATGGAAGGCCAGTATGCGGTGCTGAACGCCCTGCCCTTCCACACCACGGCGACGGTCGCCTATGGCGCCTATGATGCCAGCATCCATTATTTCGACCTGACCGAGGATGTGGCCAGCACCCGCGTGGTGAAGGAAGTGGCCGCCAAGGCCAATTCCGCCTTCGTGCCGCAATGCGGCCTGGCCCCCGGCTTCGTTTCCATCGCCGCCCACGGTCTGGCAGCGGGATTTGACAGCCTGCGCGACGTGCAACTGCGCGTCGGCGCCCTGCCCCGCTATCCGACCAACGCGCTGAAATACAACCTCACCTGGTCGACCGACGGGCTGATCAACGAGTATCTGAACCCGTGCGAGGCGGTGCAGGATGGCAAGAATGTCGAGTTGCCGCCGCTGGAGGACCTGGAGGAATTCGCGCTGGAAGGCATCACCTACGAGGCGTTCAACACCTCGGGCGGCCTGGGTTCCCTGACCGAGACGCTGGCCGGCCGGGTGGAGAACCTGACCTACAAGTCCGTGCGCTATCCCGGCCATTGCGCCATCATCAAGCTGCTGGTCGAAGACCTGCGGCTGGCGCGCCGCCGCGACCTACTGAAGGAGGTGCTGGAGGAAGCGCTGCCCATCACCATGCAGGACGTGGTGCTGGTCTTCTGTACCGTGTCGGGCAAGCGCCATGGCCGCCTGGAACAGGAAAGCATCGTCCGCCACATCCATGGCGAGGAGGTGGAAGGCCAGTTCCTGTCGGCCATCCAGATGAGCACGGCCGCCGGCATCTGCGCCATGCTGGACCTGCACGCCGCCGGCCACCTGCCGGCCAAGGGCTTCGTCCGCCAGGAACAGATGCCGCTGGACCTGTTCCTTTCCAACCGCTTCGGGAAGGTCTATGCGTGAGGTTCGGGGGCTGTTTCCTGCCTCTTTACCGTCCTTCCCGCGCAGGCGGGGATCCAGCGTGAGGATGACGGTAGAGAAAGCTGGAACGAAGTGCCCCGGCGTCTCACAAAGGCGGGAATACCCTTCCCGCACAACAAGAACCACCCAGCCGATCCAGATACCGGAGTCCTGCCCCATGTCCGATACCGCCGCCCTCCTTTCCCGCCTGGGCATCGCGCATCTCGTCGCGGACGGCGACATCGTTTCCCGCTCCCCCATCGACGGGTCCCGCCTGGGTGCGGTGAAGGCCCATTCGCCTGCACAGGTGGATGCCGCCCTGGCCCGGTCGGCCGATGCCTTCAAGGCATGGCGCACCGTGCCGGCACCGCGCCGGGGTGAACTGGTCCGCCTGCTGGGGGAGGTGCTGCGCGAGCATAAGGCCGACCTGGGGGCCCTGGTCACGCTGGAAGCCGGCAAGATCGTCCAGGAAGGCCTGGGCGAGGTGCAGGAAATGATCGACATCTGCGACTTCGCCGTCGGCCTGTCGCGCCAGTTGCATGGCCTGACCATCGCATCGGAACGCCCGCGGCACCGCATGGTGGAGACATGGCAGCCGCTGGGGCCGGTGGCCATCATCACGGCCTTCAACTTCCCCGTCGCCGTCTGGGCCTGGAACGCAGCACTGGCGCTGGTCTGCGGCGACCCCGTCATCTGGAAGCCGTCGGAAAAGACACCGCTGACGGCGCTTGCCACCCATGCCCTGTTGGAAAAGGCCCTGGCCCGGTTCGGCGACGCGCCGGAAGGCCTGGCTCAGCTTCTGTTCGGGCTGCGCGACGTGGGGGAACGCATCGCCGCCGACGGCCGTGTGCCGCTGGTCAGCGCCACGGGCTCCACCCGCATGGGCCGGGAACTGGCACCGGTCGTCGCCGGGCGGTTCGGCCGGTCCATCCTGGAACTGGGCGGCAACAATGCCATGATCGTGACGCCGTCGGCCGACCTGAAGCTGGCCGTGCGCGCCATTCTGTTCGCTGCCGTCGGCACGGCGGGCCAGCGCTGCACCACCCTGCGCCGCCTGATCGTCCATGCCGACTGCTATGACAAGGTGGTGTCGGCGGTGAAGAATGCGTTCGCCGCCATCCGGCCGGCCGACCCGCGCGAAGCCGGCACCCTGATGGGGCCGCTGATCGACAAGGCGGCGTTCGACGCCGTTTCGCGCGCGCTGGATACGGCGCAGAATCAGGGCGGCACCGTCCATGGCGGCGGCCGGGCCCTGGCCGACCGTTTCCCCGATGCCTGGTATGCCTATCCTGCCCTGGTGGAGATGCCGGCCCAGACGGAGATCGTCCGCCACGAAACCTTCGGCCCCATCCTCTATGTCCTGCGCTATGAGAGCTTCGAGGACGCGGTGGCGATGCAGAACGACGTGCCGCAGGGCCTGTCCTCCAGCATCATCACCCGCGACCTGCTGGAAGCGGAGCGCTTCCTGGCGCCCAACGGCAGCGATTGCGGCATCGCCAATGTCAATATGGGGCCCAGCGGGGCGGAAATCGGCGGCGCCTTCGGTGGCGAGAAGGAAACGGGCGGCGGGCGCGAGAGCGGATCGGATAGCTGGAAGCAGTATATGCGCCGCCAGACCTCCGCCATCAATTACGGCACCTCCCTGCCGCTGGCCCAGGGGATCGAGTTCCCCGAACTGTGATGCATGTGGGGATCAGGGCGGGGGCGTCGCGCCCGTCCTGATCCCCCGTCTTCACAGATTCTGTTTCACTGCCGTTTCCAGCCTTACCACACTCATCCCGGCGAAGGCCGGTATGACGGTTGGTGAGAACAGGAAACGCTGGTGATACGACCCGCGCGATTTGATAACGAGACCTGATAAGACACCCCCAGCCAGGACCCCGCCCATGGATGCCGCCGACGCCCAGCAGGATGCCATCGATACGGCGCTGCTTTCCCTGCTGAAGGCAAATGCGCGCGAACCGGCGGCCTCGCTGGCCCGCAAGCTGGGGCTGGCAAGGTCGTCGGTCCAGGCGCGCATCGCCCGGCTGGAACGGCTGGGCATCATCCAGGGCTATACCCTGCGTCAGGACCCCGGCAGCAGCCGGACGATCCGGGCCTATGTGCTGCTGTCCACCAACCCCAAGATGCTGGCCCGCATCGTGTCAGAGGTGAAGCGCATCGCAGAGGTGGAAAGCCTGTCGGCCATCAGCGGCACCTATGACATGATGGCCGTGGTCGCGGCGCAGTCGGTGCAGGAGATCGACCGGGTGCTGGACCAGCTCGGCCAGCTTGCGGGCGTGGAACGCACCATGTCCTCCCTGGTGCTGTCCGACAAGTTCCGCCGCTGACAGGTGCCGGTCCCCCCCTATCACACGATCACCGTGTCGACCGTGATATTGCCCTTCGTGGCGTGGCTGTAGGGGCAGACCTTGTGGGCACGGGCCGTCAGGTCCTCCGCCGCGGCCCGATCCAGGCCCGGCAGGCTGACATTCAGCGTGACGGTCAGACCGAACCCCTCGCCATCATCCCGCGGACCGATGCCGACATTGCTGGTCACGGAGACGGTGGCCGGCACGGCGATCTTGTCGCGGCCACCCACGAATTTCAGCGCGCCGATGAAACAGGCGGCATAGCCGGCGGCGAAAAGCTGCTCGGGATTGGTGGCGCCACCGGCCCCGCCCAGCGCCTTGGGCGCCGCCAGCGCCACATCCAGCAGCCCGTCATCGGAGACGGCCCGGCCGTCGCGCCCACCGGTGGCCGTGGCCGTCGCGGTATAGAGAACCTTCATGATCATCACTCCTCTTCGCAAGGGGGCGCCCCGGGCCCGGCGGGCCATTGGAGGGTGCCGTTGTCGTGAGGAGAACATCGCACACGATCTAATCGTTCGCAACATATTATATCGCGCACGATTTGATCGCTTGATATGCATTATCGGCGTTTGACAGGATCAGGGGCTGGGGTGGACGGCCGCGGGGAAAGCAGGCCGGGTTGAAGGCGGCCTGTGAGACACCCTTCCCGGCGGCCGTCCGATGGTCATGCCGATGGGGGCACGACCATCGGGCCTTCCGGCCGGCCTTCCGTCAGTGGAAGGGCCTGACGCCGGCCCTTGCGGGATGGGGGGTCGCCTGGATCACAGCCGTTCAGCCGTTCCGTCGACCACGCCGCCGGGTCCCCTCTGCGGACGCCGGAACGGGTGGCCGGCATCCAGGTGGCCGGACAGCAGCTTCACATTGCGGTCATTGGCCCGGAAGAACATGTCGCCCAGCCAGCCGACGACGGGTACGGCGCTGATGGCGGCATCGATCAGCACATTGCCGGCCATGCGGGCACACAGGCCCCGCGTGGCCCCCAGCCGCGCAGCCTCCAGGATCAGCCAGGTCGAAAGACCCGTGGTGGTGACCAGGCCCACGCCGGGGATCAGGTTCAGGGGCGCATCCAGCCCCACGCGCCAGCCTAGCACGGGCAGGCGCACTACACTGTCAAGCAGCCGTGCCGTGCGCTCCAGCCGGCGGCGCAGGCGCCAATGCTGGTCCCTGTAGGCCTGCCAGGCGGGATCGGTCCATACCGATAAATCTTCGCCCATGACGGCCCCTTCATGACCAGCCCGGATGCCGACGCGCCGGCATAGCGGGCCAAAAGACGCAATGTCGGGGCATCTGGGATGCCCACCCCTTCCGGTCAAGGGCCGGCGGACCGGCATCCGCCCCTTTTTCAGGCATTCCCCCGCAGCACTTCTGTTGCGCCGCCGGCTCTGGCATTCATGCGAGGGTATAAGGAAACACATCCTCCGGCAGCAGGAAGCCCCCATGACCAAGGTCACGATCTATCACAATCCGGCCTGCGGCACGTCGCGCACCACGCTGGCCATGATCCGCAACAGCGGGGTGGAGCCGACGATCATCGAATATCTGAAGACGCCGCCCGACCGCGCTACCCTGGTCCGGCTGATCGCCGCGGCCGGTCTGACCATGCGCGAGGCGATCCGCCAGAAACAATCCATATATGGCGAACTGGGGCTGGATGATCCGGCGGTTTCCGATGAGGCGCTGATCGACGCCATGCTGGCCCATCCCGTCCTGATCAACCGCCCCATCGTGGAAACACCGCTGGGCGTGCGCCTGTGCCGGCCGGCCGACAGGCTGGTGGAAATCCTGCCCGCCGCCGGGGCCTGACCGGCAAACCGGCGTCCCTTGCCCCCTCCCCCTGAACCCGCTGGCATTTCAGACCGGCCGCAGGCACCCTTGCGCGCTTGTCCAACAAGGTGGGGGGGCGCCATGTGGGTGCTGCTGGGCGTCGGCGTCGTGGTTCTGGGGTTCATCCTGCGGCTCAACCCCCTGCTGGTGATTGCGGCGGCGGCCATCGTCACGGGGCTGACGGCGGGCATGGACCCGGTCAGCCTCATATCGGCCCTGGGCCGGGCTTTCAATGACAACCGCTATGTCAGCCTGGTCTGGATCGTGCTGCCCGTGATCGGGCTGCTGGAACGGGAAGGCCTGCAGGAACTGGCGCGCGGCCTGATCACACGGGTGAAGGGTGCCACGCCGGGCCGGCTGCTGCTGGGCTATTTCATGGCCCGGCAGGCGCTGGCGGCCGTGGGCCTGACCTCCGTCGGCGGGCATCCGCAAACGGTCCGCCCCCTGCTGGCCCCCATGGCGGAGGCGGCGACGGAGGCACGGCGCGGCCCGCTGGACGCCGACACCCGCCATCTGATCCGCGCCCACAGCGCGGCGGCTGACAATATCGCACTGTTCTTCGGCGAGGATATCTTCCTGGCCATCGCTTCCATCCTGCTGATCAAGGGCTTTCTCGAACAGAACGGCGTGATGGTCGAACCTTTGCAGCTTTCGCTCTGGGCCATCCCGACGGCCATCGCGGCGCTGGGTGTGCATGCCGTGCGGCTGCGCATGCTGGACCGGCGCCTGGGTGTGGCAGGGATCCGCGCATGATCGGGCTGCATGAAATTTACATCGTGGGCGGACTGTTCTTCGCCGCCTGCGCCCTGCTTGGCCTGCGCGACCGGGACAACCCCCGTCGCTGGCTGAACGGCCTGTTCTGGGGCGGGCTGGCCCTGTCCTTCCTGGCCGGTGATGCGCTGGGCGATTTCGGCAACGGGCTGCTGGTCCTGGCCATGGTGGCCGTCGGCGCCGCCGGCCTGGGACGCGGCGGCGTGGCGACGACGGGACCGGCAGAACGCCGGGAACGCGCCCAGCGGCGCGGGGCGAAGCTGCTGCTTCCGGCGCTGGTCATCCCGGCCACGGTGCTGGCCGGCACCCTGGTCTTCAAGCATCTGACCATCGGCGGCGTGGCCCTGGTGGAAAGCCGCCACGCTACGCTCGTGTCCCTGACGCTGGAGGTGCTGCTGGCGCTGGGCCTGTGCCTGGCCTGGCTGCGCCCGGCCCCCGCCGTGCCGCTGCAGGAAGGCCGGCGGCTGCTGGACGCCGTGGGCTGGGCCGCCATCCTGCCGCAGATGCTGGCCTCGCTCGGGGCCGTCTTCGCGCTGGGCGGGGTGGGTCAGGCCGTGGGCACGCTGGTCGGCGAATGGCTGCCGCTGACCACGCCGCTGGCCGCCACGCTGGCCTATTGCCTGGGCATGGCGCTGTTCACCATCGTCATGGGCAATGCGTTCGCGGCCTTTCCCGTCATGACGGCCGCCATCGGCCTGCCGCTAATCGTCGGCCGGTTCGGCGGTGACCCGGCCGTGATGGGGGCCATCGGCATGCTGTGCGGCTTCTGCGGGACCCTGATGACCCCCATGGCCGCCAATTTCAACATCGTGCCGGCCGTGCTGCTGGAACTGCCCGACCGCAACGGCGTGATCAAGGTCCAGATCCCCACCGCCCTGCCCATGCTGCTCATCAACACCACCCTGATGTATATCCTGGCCTTCCGCGCCTGGTAGGCCGGTGGGCGGCGCCCCCGACCACCGGCTACATGACGCGCCACCCGCCAGCGCGTAGACTATCCCGTCCCGGCCATGGGCGCACGACCCGTGGGCGTGCAGAGGGTCATGCTCCATGGCCCTTGATTGAGGTTCAAGGGTTCAGGTTCAGGGGTTCAGGCATGTCGAGCTGGCCGGTTCTGGGATTGGCGTTGAGCTATCTGGCGACCCTGTTCGCCATCGCCTGGTGGGGCGACCGTTATGCCGCGCGCCAGCCGGAGGTCCAGGAACGCCGCGCGCCACTGCTCTATGCCATGTCGCTGGCCGTCTATTGCACGTCCTGGACCTTCTATGGCGCCATCGGGCGGGCGGCGGCCAGCGGCTGGGATTTCCTGCCCATCTATGTCGGCCCGATCCTGATCTTCTCCCTGGGCAGTCCCATCCTGGTGAAGATGGTGCGCGTCGCCAAGGCGGAGAATGTCGTCTCCATCTCCGACTTCATCTCCGCCCGCTATGGCAAGAGCCGGGCGCTGGCGGCCCTGATCACCGTCATGGCCGTGACCGTCGTGCTGCCCTATTTCGCCTTGCAGCTCAAGGCCATCACGATCAGCCTGGAGGCGCTGGCCGGCGATCCCTTCGCCAACCGCATGATGGCGATCCCGGGGGAGACGACCTTTCTCATCACCTGCGCCATGGCACTTTTCGCCATCCTGTTCGGCGTGCGCAACATCCATGCGAACGAGCATCATCGCGGCCTGATGATGGCCATCTCCTCAGAAAGCATCGTGAAGCTGGCGGCGGCCTTCATGGTCGGCGGCGTCATCGTCTATGCCGTGGCCGACGGTCCGGCCGGCGTTTTCCGGCGCGCCATGGAGCAGCCCGACCTGGCCGGGCTGCTGACCCCGAACCTGGGGTTCGGCTGGTGGGCCATGACGCTGCTGGCGGCGCTGGCCATCCTGTGCCTGCCGCGGCAATTTCATGTGACGGTGGTGGAGAACACCCATGTCGGCGACATCCGCACGGCAAGCTGGCTGTTCCCGCTCTATCTGGTGGCCATCAACATCTTCGTGCTGCCCGTGGCGCTGGCCGGGCTGATGATGTTTCCCGATGGCAGCGTGAATGCCGACACGTTCCTGGTGACGGTGCCGCTCAGCCTTGGGCATGACTGGATGGCCGTGCTGGCCTTCATCGGTGGCCTGTCGGCGGCGACCAGCATGATCATCGTCGGCGCCGTGGCCCTGTCCACCATGGTCTGCAACGACCTGATCGTTCCCATGCTGATGGGCTGGCCCGCGGCCATGCGCCGCTGGCACGACGATCCCAAGCCGATGCTGCTGACCGTGCGGCGGCTGGCCGTCGTGGCCCTGCTGGGCATGGCCTATCTCTATTATCTGATGATCGGCACCACCTTTCCGCTGGCCACGATCGGCACCGTGTCGTTTGCCGGCGTGGCACAGTTCGCGCCTGCCCTGCTGATGGGCCTGTTCTTCCGGCGGGTCACGAAGGCGGGGGCCATCACCGGGCTGGTCACGGGTTTCGGCGCCTGGATGTACACGGTGCTGATTCCGTCCTTCGCCGTGGCCGGGCTGATCCCCGGTGACATGATGGACCGGGGGCTGTTCGGGCTGGGCTGGCTGGCGCCGGCGGGCCTGGGCGGCATCCACGATGTCGACACGCTGGCCCATGGCGCCGTGATCAGCCTGGGGCTGAACCTGTTCATGATCGCGCTCGTCTCCGGCATCACGGGACAGTCGGAACTGGAAAAGCAGCAGGCCCGGCGTTTCGTGTCCATGCGCCACGACGCGCGCGACGGCCCGTCCCCGTCGCGCGGTGCGGCGCTGGCCGACCTGCACGGGCTGGCCGCCCGCTATGTCGGCGCGGCCCGCGCCGACGCGGTCTTCCGCGACCTGGTCCAGGCGCGCGCGCCGGATGTGGAACGTTTCGAGGAAGGGCTGCTGGAACGTATCGATGACGAGGCGATCCGCGCCACAGAGTGGCTGCTGGCCGGTGCCATCGGCTCGGCATCGGCCCGCGTCGTGGTGGCCAGCCTGCTGTCGGACCGCCACCTGTCGCGTTCCGACGCCCGGCTGATCATTGACGAGGCGTCGCGCGCCATCCTGGACCAGCATGTGCTGCTGCGTTCCACGCTGGAGAATGTGGGCAAGGGCATCTGCGCCGTGGACAAGGATTTCCGCCTGCGCCTGTGGAACCGCCGCTTCCTGGAGATGCTGGACGTGACCGAGGCCATGATCAAGGTCGGCACCCCCATGGGCGAGCTTGTGGCCTATCTCCAGGGCCGGGGGGAGTTCGGCGAGGAGGGGGAGGTCGAAACCCTGTTCGCCCGCCGGCTGGACCCCCGGCGGCGCGAGATGCCCGACAGTTTCCACCGCACGCGGCCGGACGGATCGGTGCTGGAAATCACATCCAACCCCCTGCCCGACGGCGGGTTCGTCGCCGTCTATACCGACGTGACGGAGCGCCACCGCGCAGCCGAGGCTTTGCGCGCCGCCAATGAAGGGCTGGAACGCGGCATCGCGGAACGGACGGTCGATCTGGCCGCCGCCAAGTCGGAGGCCGATCGCGCCAACCAGGCCAAGACGCGCCTGCTGGCCGCTGTCAGCCATGATCTGCTGCAACCCCTGCATGCCGCGCGGCTGTTCATCTCCGCCGCCCTGGACCGGGGGCCGGACGCGCTGGTCAACCAGGCCGACGCGGCCCTGCGGTCGGTGGAACATTTGCTGGGCGACCTGCTGGACATCACCAAGCTGGATACGGGCGTGGTGAAGCCCAACCGCACGCCCGTATCCATCGACGACGTGTTGCGCCCGCTGACCGACGAACTGGCCGTGGTGGCCAAGCGCCACGGGCTGGACCTGCGCTGGGTGCCCTGCCGGGCCAATGTGGACACCGACGCCGTGCTGTTGCGGCGCATCGTGCAGAACCTGCTGGCAAACGCCCTGCGCTACACGCCGCGGGGGCGTATCCTGGTCGGCTGCCGGCGTCTGCCCGGCGCGGTGCGGGTGGAGGTCTGGGACACCGGCCCCGGCATCCCGGAGGAGAAGCAGCGCGAGATCTTCCAGGAATTCCGGCAGTTGGGCAACGGGCCGGGGGACCGCGACAAGGGGCTGGGCCTGGGGCTTTCCATCGTGGAACGGTTCGCGGCCATCCTGGAGCATCGTGTCGGCCTGCGCTCCACCGTGGGCAGGGGAAGCTGCTTTTCGGTGGAGGTGCCGCTGGCCACCCGCGCCGCGCTGCCGCAGCGCCAGACAGCCGGCGCCAGCGTCGCGGGCCTGGAAGGCACGCTGGTCTTGTGCGTGGAGAACGAGCCCGCCATCGCCCAGGCAACCATCGCCCTTCTGTCCGGCTGGTCTTGCGAGGTGGTATGGGGCCAGACGGGGGCGGCCGCCCTGTCGGCGCTGGGCGACCGGGTGCCCGACATCGTGCTGACCGATTTCCACCTGGACCATGGGTTGAGCGGCCTGGAATCGCTGACGCTGATCCGTACCCGTTTCCCGTCGCTGCCTGCCGCCGTGATCACGGCCGACCGCAGCGACGGGGTGAAAGACAGTGTGGCCGCCGCCAACTGCCGCATCATCTACAAGCCCGTGCGCCCCGGCGCCCTGCGCGCGCTGCTGTCGCACATGCTGGCCGAAAAGCGCCGGGAACGGGCGGCATAGGCGGCCTGCGCGCCCGGACCTGCATTCCCGGCGGCGGCCCGCAAGCCTATGCCGTCCCGGCCGCCAGTCCTTGCGCGGTATCCCGCAGCACCTTCACGAAGGCCGTGACGGCGGCACTCTGGCTGCGGTTGCGCAGCAGGTGGATGCCGTCATTCGTCTGCTCCCCGCTGCCCATGGGATAGGCGGTCAGGTCGCCGTCGCGGCAGGCGCCCAGCGCCAGCGAACGCGGCACCACCGTGATGGCCGGCCCCTGGCGCACCACCTCCAGGCAGGCCAGCGTGCTGTCCAGTTCATAGTCGGGAAAGCTGCGCTGGGCGATGCGGGCCCGGATGGCCGGGGCGAAGCGGTGTTCGCTGCCCGGTGCCGGACGCGGCAGGGCCCAGGGGCGCTCCACGATGGCGGCCTTGCGGTCCCGCCCGCCGGGCAGCGGGTGGGCCGTGGCCGCGATGATCATCAGCGGCTCGCGCGGCAGGGCCGTCACCACCACCTCGTCAGCATAGGCGGACCCGTCGAACTTGCTGATGTCGCAGACCACCAGGTCCAGCGACCGGTCCACCAGCCCCTGCAGAAGCACGTCGGACGTACCCGACGTGACCGTGACCCGCACGCCCGCATGCGCCGCCCCGAACCGGCCGATGGCACGGGTCAGCAGGGGCTGCAGCGGATAGGGTCCGACACCCACCCGCACCGTGCCCGATCCCGGCCGGCCCAGCTGGTGCGCGGCGGCGTCCAGGTTGCCGGCGGCGGCCAGCACGTCCTGAACGGGCCGGATCAGCCGGTCGCCGGCATCGGTGGGCCGCACATAGTGGGTCGTGCGGTCGAACAGCACGGCCCCCAGCTCCTCTTCCAGCTTCTGGAGACTGCGCGACAGGGCCGACTGGGTGATGGCCAGCTCGTCGGCCGCGCGCGCGAAGCTTTGCAGGCGGTACAGTGCCTCGAAATGCTGCAGGCGGCGCAGGTTCATGATCCACCCCCGATGAACAGCCGCGTGACCAGCCGCACAAGCCGGCCATAGGGGGCCGCCACCATGTGCGAGGCGTTGAAGCGCCCCATGCGCAGCACGGCCCGCGCATGCGACAATTGGCGGAATCCCTCGCGCCCGTGATAGGCTCCCATGCCGCTCTCGCCCACGCCGCCGAAGGG
This sequence comes from Niveispirillum fermenti, assembly GCF_048066175.1. GTDB lineage: Bacteria > Pseudomonadota > Alphaproteobacteria > Azospirillales > Azospirillaceae > Niveispirillum > Niveispirillum fermenti. The sequence goes on from NZ_JBLTXA010000005.1 coordinate 84,526, forward strand.
CAGGTCCTCCTGCCCCACATGCAGCATGGTGGCGTTCACCGTCACCCCGCCCGACCGCGTGCGGTCCAGCACCTCAGCCACCTGCCTCTCGTCCCGGCCATAGCAATAGAGCGCCAGCGGCTTGGGCCGTTCATTGACGAAGCGCACGGCGTCCTCCACCCGGTCATAGGGGACCAGCGGCAGGATGGGGCCGAATATCTCCTCCCCCATCACGGCACTGTCGGCCGGCGGGTCGATCAGCAGCGTGGGCGGGAACAGCCGGCGGCCCGCGTCACCGGGATCGGCATGGCGCCGTACCCCGGCCCCGGCCGCAACGGCCCCTTCCACCAGCGAGACCAGCCGCGCGTAATGGCGGCCCGTGATGATGCTGGTATAGTCGGGATTACCCGTGATGGCGGGATACATGCGCTCCGCACAGCGCAACATGGCCGCGGCGAAACCCGCCATCTGCGCGCGCGGGACCAGCACGTAATCGGGCGCCACGCAGGTCTGGCCGGCATTGAAGAACTTGCCCATGGCGATGGTGCGCGCCGCGCGGTCGGGGTCCTGGCCCGGCAGCAGCAGCACGGGCGACTTGCCGCCCAGTTCCAGGGTGACGGGCGTCAGGTTGGGGGCCGCCGCCTGCATCACGGCCCGCCCGACACCCGTCGACCCCGTGAAGATCAGATGGTCGAAGGCCAGCCGGGAAAAGGCCTGCGCCACCCCGGCACCCCCACGCACCACGGCCACCTGGTCGGGCGCGAACAGCCCGGCCAGCAGCCGTTCCAGCAGTTCCGCCGTGCGCGGGGCCAGTTCGGATGGCTTGATCATCACCCGGTTGCCGGCTGCCAGCGCATCCACCAGCGGCCCCAGCGTCAGGAACAGCGGATAGTTCCAGGGCGACAGGATGCCCACCACGCCCAGCGGCTGATATTCCACCCGCGCCGACGCCGGGCGGAAGGCCAGCCCCGGCCGCCGCCGCTCGGGCCGCATCCAGGATTTCAGATGGCGGCGCACATGCCGGATGCCGTTCATCAGCGGCAGAAGCTCGCCCAGTTCGGTTTCCTGGCGCGCGCGGTTGCCGAAATCGGCGCTGACGGCGGCGATCATCGCCTCCCGATGGGTGCGAACCAGACCGGCCAGGGCATCCAGGGATTGCCGGCGGGCCGCCAGGTCGGGGGGATTGGCCGCCAGCACGGCACGGCGCTGGGCGGCCAGCAGCCCTTCCAGGTCGGGTGGCGCGGTCTCTTCCACGGGTTCCCCGGTACGCATGTTCATGATCCCCCCGTACCCGTTTGCGCTGATCACGCCCGATCACCACGCAATGCCCACCGCGCATCATGACAATCGCGCATCGATTACCGGCGCGGCCACCATACAGGGACGGCCATGGCTGCGGACCTACGCATCAGGAATGAATTGATGAGATTTTGGCAAGAAGCGGTTCGCAGTCCGCCGCCTTATGATCCCTCCGGTCTGAAAGGGCGAAACCCCATGACACTTCTTTATCTGATTGCAGGCAGTGCTGCCTCCATCCTTTTCATCACGGCATTGCATCATTGGCTGGGGCGAAGCGACAGCCCGCGCCTGCCCGACACTGCGACAGCCATGCGGCAGTTCGCCGACCTGATGCCGGATGAGAAGGCGACGGGCGCCACCTTGTCGGCTGATGGCGGATCGGCCCTGCTGGATCTGGATATGCGGGACCGGCTGGGGTTGCTGCTGCCCATGGGGCAGTTCTGGGTGGCGCGCCGCCTCCATCCGGCCGATATCGCGGGCTGGGCCATCCGCGACAGTGTCCTGACCCTGCGGCTTGCCGATTTCACGACGCCCGCCTTCCGGCTGGCCTTTGCCGACGCCGCGACGGCCGCGCAATGGCGCCAGCGCCTGGACAGTTTCAAACCCTGACCTCACCCGCGGGGGATTTGATGCCCGACAATCTGAGCTTTCCCGACGTCGCCACCCTGGCCAGCCCGCTCTATCTGCTGCTGCTGGTGCTGGAACTGGTGCTGATGCGCCTGCATCTGGTGCGGGCGCATTACGAAACGCGCGACAGCGCGGCCAGCCTGACCATGGGGTTGGGCTATGTCATCACGGGGCTTCTGTCCGGCCTGGCGATCGGGGGTGCCATCTCCGCCGCCATGTTCTGGGCCTATGGCCACCGGCTGTTCGATCTGGGCACCTCCGTCTGGGTCGTCGCCGCCTGCTTCCTGATCGACGACATGCGCTATTACTGGGCGCACCGCTTCATGCACCGCATCCGCTGGCTCTGGGCCTCGCATGTGGTCCATCATTCCAGCCAGCATTTCAACTTCGCCACCGCCCTGCGCCAGCCCTGGACCAGTGCGGTGACGGGGATGTTCGTGCTGAAGCTGCCGCTGGCCTTCCTGGGTTTCCACCCGGCCATCCTGATCTTCGTATCGTCGCTCAACCTGCTGTACCAGTTCTGGGTGCATACCGAATCCATCGGCCGCATGCCGCGCTGGTTCGAGGCGGTGATGAACACGCCCTCGCACCATCGCGTGCATCACGGGTCCAATCCCCGCTATCTGGATGCCAACTATGCCGGCACGCTGATCGTCTGGGACAAGCTGTTTGGCACCTTCGTGCCTGAACTGGACCGCGAGCCCGTGAAGTACGGGCTGGTGCATGACCTGGGCACCTTCAACCCGCTGCGCATCGCCGTGCATGAATATGTCGGCATCTTCAAGGACCAGGCCCGGCGGGGGCTGCGCCTGCGGGACCGTTTCATGTACCTGTTCGGCCCGCCGGGCTGGAGCCATGATGGCAGCCGCGACGATACCGACCGGATCAAGGCCGCCTATCTGCGCCGCCATCCCGATCAGGCGGGCACGCCCGGCCTGCCCGCCCCGGCCACCGCCCCGCCAGCGCCTGCGCGCCTGCTGGGGGAGGAGGTGGCCGATGCTGCTGGCAGCCAGTGATGCGCTGCTGGCCCTGGCCTGCCTGTGGGCGGCCTGGACCCTGACAGGTCGGGCGGGGCCCGCGCCGGGGCCCGTGCGGCTGCTGGCGCTGGCCATAGCCGCCCTGGCCGTGCCGTCGGCCGCCGGGGCCGCGCGGTTCGGCGGGGTTCAGGCCCCCTGGCTGGTCAGCCTGCATCAGGGGGCGTCGGACCTTTACGCCCTGCTGGGTTTCGCCACCGTGGCCGCAGCACTGTTCATGCTGCCCAACCCACGGCGCTGGCCACTGGTGACCGGGGTCGCCATCCTGATGGTCGCCGCCCTGGCGCTGGCCGGACAGAAGGCCCTGGTCGGGCCGCTGGCCAGCCTGTTCATCCTGGCCGCCACGGTACGGCTGATGGCGGGGCGGCCGGGACAGGCCCGGCTGTGGCTGGGCCTGTCGATGGCGGGCATGGTGGGTGCGGCCCTGACGCGCGTACCGGGCCTGCTGGCACCGGATGCCCGCATCATCGGGCTACATCTGGGCCTGATGCTTTGGGTGGCGGCGCTGGCCGCCGGGATCGCCCGCCTGCCTCCGCGACCACCCGCCCAACCGTGACGGAGAGCGCACCCATGACCCGTGCCGCCCGCTCGCTGCGCCTGTTCGCGCTCTATCTGGGCGTCAGCGGTCTGGTGCTGCTGCTGCTGCCCAACCTGCTGCTCACCACGCTGGGACTGGCACCGACGCAGGAACCCTGGATCCGCGTGCTGGGGATCATCGTCTTCAATCTGGGGCTCTACTATCATGCCGGGGCCGATGGTGCCGCCTTCCAGCGGATCAGCATCGTCACCCGCCTGATCGTCCTGGCCGGTTTCGCGGGCCTGGTGCTGGCCGGGCTGGCCCCGGCTCTGCTGATCCTGTTCGGTCTGGTGGATGCCGCCGGCGCCCTCTGGACGGCCCTTGCGATCCGCCGGGACGAACAGGCTGCACCAGTTCTTTCCCAGAACGCATCACCATAGAAGCGGCAATTCCCATACGGTCTGACGACGCCAAGATTTCGTATGTCAGGGAAGGGAACGGGAAGATGGGGGCGAGCCTGAACGCCGGTGACCGCGCCGCCTGCTTCGCCCGGCTGGAAGGCGAGGTTTTCGATCTTGCCATCATCGGGGCGGGCATCACGGGGGCCGGCATCGCCCGCGACGCGGCCCTGCGCGGCCTGTCGGTCGCCCTGGTCGAGGCACAGGATTACGCCGCCGGCACCAGCAGCCGGTCGTCCAAGATGATCCATGGCGGCCTGCGCTATCTGGCCCAGGGCGATGTGGCGCTGGTACGCGAAAGCGCGTCGGAACGCCAGGTGCTGCGCCGTATCGCGCCGCATCTGGCCCGGCTGACGCCCTTCGTCATCCCCACCACCTCGCTGGCCATGCAGGCCAAGCTGCGGGCGGCGCTGTGGAGTTTCGAGAAGCTGGGCGCCGTGCCCGCCGCGGAGGGGCATGAGGTCTGGAACCTGACCGAACTGGCCCGGCGGGAGCCGCTGCTGCGCCGTGACCGGCTGAACGGGGCCGTGGCCTATCCGGAATTTCTGACCGACGACGCCCGCCTGACGCTGGCCAATGTCCGTTCCGCCGCGGCGGCCGGGGCCGTGGTGCTGAACCATGCCCGCGTCGAACGGCTGGTGGAGGAAGGCGGCCGGGCCACAGGCCTGCTGGTGCGCTCCACCCTGGCGGGCGAGGACAACAGGGGCGCGCATCTGCGGGCGCGCACCATCGTGAACGCCGCCGGTCCCTGGGTGGATGGGATCCGGGCGCTGGCGGCGGGAGATGGCAGCCCCCGGCTCGCCATCTCCAAAGGCATCCATCTGGTTCTGCCCCGCGCGCGCCTGCCCGTGGAGTCCACACTGATCCTGCGGGCGCCGGACAAGCGCAACATCTTCGCCGTGCCGCGCGGGGACTTCACCTATCTGGGCACCACGGACCAGTTCCATCCCGGCGTGGATTACTGGCCGGAGATCGGGCGCAGCGATATCGACTATCTGCTGCGCGCGACGGAAACGGCGCTGGACGTGCCGCGGCTGCGCGATGCCGACATCGTATCGCTGTGGGCCGGCATCCGCCCCCTGATCGGGGAGGCTGGCAAGAAGGCGACCGAGGTGTCGCGCAAGGACGAGATGTGGACGGGCCCCAGCGGTGTCATCGCCATCGCCGGCGGCAAGCTGTCAGCCTACCGCGCCATGGCGGCCCGCATCGTCGATGCCGTGGCCGGGCGACTGGACCGGCGCGTGCCCGCCTGCGCCACGGCCGACCAGCCCCTGCCCGGCGGGGACCGCGCCATCGGCGGCGATGACCGGCTGGACCGGCTTTATGGCACCGAAGCCGCCGCCATCCGCGCCGGCGGCGGTGGCGTGGCGTCGGAGGCGGCCCACGCCGTGCGCCATGAAGGGGCGGCGACGCTGGAGGATTACTGGGTCCGGCGCAGCGCGCGTGCCTGGTTCGACCGGGGGGCCGGGCGCGAGGCGCTGGCCCCGGCGGCCGATACCATGGGTGCCCTGCTGGGCTGGAACGCGGACCGCCGCCGGGCCGAAATTGACCATTGCCTGCAATTGGACAGGAACAGCCGCCGGGCACTGGACCCGGCGCAGGGGGGATCTGAAGGATGAACATCATGACGGCCCTGGCCGAACGGATCGGCCGCGAAAAGGTTCTGGGCGACGCCGACAGCGTGCGCGCCCGCCGCTACGATCAATGGTGTGTGAAGCATCTGCGCGACTGGCGCGGGCAGGCGATACCGGCCCCCGGCATCGTGGTCCGCCCGGCCGACGTATCGGACGTGCGCCAGGTGGTGCTGTTCGCCAATGAACACCGCCTCCCCCTCATCCCCTTCGGCCTGGGGTCCGGCGTCTGCGGCGGGATCGAACCGGCGGGCGACAGCATCCTGCTGGATATGGGTGCCATGGCCGGCGTCCGCTTCATCGACGAGACGAACCTGCTGGCCGGCTTCGATGCCGGCATGAACGGCATGGCGGCGGAAGAGGCGGTGGCCGCCCGGGGGCTGACCATCGGCCATTGGCCGCAATCCATCGCCATCAGCAGCGTCGGTGGCTGGGTGTCCACCCGCGCATCGGGCCAGTTCTCCACCGCCTATGGCAATATCGAGGACATGATCCATTCCATCGAGGCCGTGCTGCCCAATGGCGACATCGTCACGCTGGGCAAGGCGCCGCGCGCCGCGGCCGGACCGGACCTGCGCCATCTGCTGATGGGGGCGGAAGGCACCCTGGGCGTGATCACGGGCGTCACCCTGTCGCTTCGCCGCGCGGCACCGGCCCGGCAATGCGCCATATTCTATGCTGCGGACATGGACGCCGGCTTCGAGGCGCAGCGCCGCATCATCCAGGCCGACTGGAAGCCCCCCGTGATGCGCCAGTATGACGGGCGGGAGGTGCGCCGCCTGTTCAAGGATTTCCAGCGGGACGGCAAGGCCATGCTGCTGCTGGTGCATGAAGGCCCGGCGGAGCGGGTGGCCGCGGAAGTGCCGGCCGTCGCCGCCATCGCCCGTGATGCGGGGCTGGAGGCCGGCGATCCCGCCGCGGCCGAGCAATGGCTGCAGCGCCGCAACCATGTCCCCACCTGGCGCGACATGTTCGAACGCGGCTATGTAGCCGATACGGCCGAAATCTCCGGCACCTGGACGCAGATCGGCGCCATCTACCGCGACGTGATCGCCGACCTGAACAAGGTCGACGGGGTCATCAACGCCTCTGCCCACAGTTCCCATGTCTACCGGTCCGGGATTAATCTCTATTTCTCCTTTGCCGCCACGTTCGAGGATACAGCGCGCATGGAACCGGCCTATTTCGAATGCTGGCGGCGCATCATGGAGGCGACGGCCCGCCATGGCGGCGGCGTGGCCCATCACCATGGCGCCGGCCGGCTGCGCAAGCCCTATCTGGCCCATGACCTGGGCACGGCCGGCATCGACCTGCTGCGCCGCGTCAAGGTGGCCATCGATCCCAACGGCATCATGAACCAGGGGAACCTCATCCCCGATGCCTGAACTGCTGCTGGCCCTTGATTGCGGCACGACCGGTGCCCGCGCCCTGCTGGTCGACCCGGCAGGAGCGGTGCTGGCCACCGTCAAGCAGCCCATCGCATCGCACTTCCCGGCACCGGGGCGGGTCGAACAGGATGGGGAACAGGTCTGGTCCATCTGCCTGTCCGTCATCGGCCGGGCCCTGGAGCAGGCGGGGCGTTCCATGCGCGACGTGGCCGCCATCGGCGTGACGACACAGCGTTCCAGCACCCTGGTGTGGGACCGGGCCAGCGGCCGGCCGCTGGCCCCGGTGCTGGTCTGGAGCGACCTGCGCGGCATGGCGCGCTACAAGCAGCTGCGCGCGGCCGGCTTTACGCTCTGGCCGCAGGTGCCGGCGGCCAAGCTGGAGGCGGCGTTGGAGATGGTGCCCGAAGCGCAGGCCCGCATGGCGCGCGGGGACCTGTGCTGGGGCACGCTGGACAGCTACCTGATCCACCGCCTGTCGGGCGGGGGGGCCCATGTCACCGATGTCGGGTCGGCCTGGCTGTCGGGCTATATCGACTATCCCGACCGCGCCGCCTGGAACCGCGCGCTCATCGCCCATCAGGGGCTCGATGGCGGGATGTTCCCCGCCATCGCCGACAGTTGGGGGCCGCTGGGCACGGGCGATGCCGGGGTCCTGGGCGCGCCGGTGCCCATCACCGCCGTCCTTGCCGACCAGCAGGCCGGCATGCTGGCCCATGGCGGGCTGGCGGCGGGAACCTGGAAGGCGACCTACGGCACCTCGGGCGTCGTCATGGCCTCCGCGGGCGCGCGGGCCGTCAGCCCGCATCGCACCGTGCCCATCCAGGCCCTGGCCCGCGTGGGGGGCGAGGTGTCCTGGTGCGTGGAAGGCATGGTCATCACCTGTGGCGCCTTCATCACCTGGCTGTGCGGGGAAATGGGGATGTTCGCCGATGCCGCCGCCCTGTCGGATGCCGCGGCATCTGTTCCCGACACGCGCGGCATCGTGGTCCGCCCGTCGCTGCAGGGGCTGGGGGCCCCGCACGGACGCTTCCATGAACGCGCCCTGATCGCGGGCCTGGATGCCGGGGGCGGACGGGCGCATGTGGCGCGCGCCGCGCTGCAGGGCATCGCCTTCCGGTTCAAGGAGGTGGCGGACACCATCGCCGCCACGCCGGGCCTGACGGTGCCCGACCATTTCCCCGTCGATGGCGGGGTGGCCGCCAGCGACGCGCTGATGCGGATGCAGGCCGACGCGCTGGGCCGCCCCGTGCGCCGGCACAAGGTGCGGGAGGCGACGGCCTATGGTGCCGCCATCGCCGCCGGGCTGGGTGCGGGCGTGCTGACCCCCACCGACCTGCCCCGCTTCGCCCGGTACGAGGCGGAATTCACCCCTGCCATGGGCCGGGATCAGGCCGACGCCGCCTATCGTGCCTGGGCGCGGGTGGCCCTGGGTGGCGATGGCGTTACCGCGCCCCCCGTGTGAAGACGCGACCCAGACATCCTGTTCAAGGCGCTATTGCGATATCATTGATCAAGGCGCTATTGCGCCAGCCGCGCGAAGGCGCCCGCGGCGAAGGCATCCACCCAGCCCTCGCACATGGCCACCCCCTCCTCCACACTGAAATTGGCGGGGTTGAGGCACCAGGTCAGCCACAGCCCGTCCAGCATGGCGTTCAACGCCGTGGCCGCCGCCTGCACATTCATGGGCGGCAGGCCGCGTTCACGGGCCAGCGCGCCCAGATGGCGCTCCAGCACATGGCGATACTGGCTGTAGGTGCGCTGCTGCACGGCGCGCATGTCGTCGGAATGGCGGACCAGGCTCCAGAACACGATCCACACGCCCAGCATGTCCGGGTCCATCACACCCGGCCCGAAGCTTTCCTGGATGAAGCGGCTCAGGCTTTCCCGCGGACCGGCCCCGCTTTCCGACGCCTCCAGCAGGCTGGCCGCGATCCCGCCGGACAGTTTCTCATAGGCATGGCTGATCAACTGGTCCACGCTGGGATAATAATGGTTGATCAGGCCAATGGAGACATCGGCCGCCGCCGCGATCTTGCGCACCGACACACCGGCATGGCCATGTTCGGCCAGACAGCGCAGCGTGGCCTCCACCAGATGCTCCCGGCGCAGTTCCGGCTGGATGCGGGAGAATTTGCGGGTCGGCGGCGGCATCCCTGAACTCCTTGTTGAACGACCGACCCATTTATAGCGCGCCCGCCCGGCTTGTCGCGCGCAAAGACGCCGCGGGCCGACATCCACACCTGGCCCGGCCATCGCCACGCTTGGCCATTGACAGGCCGCAACCATTCTTGTACGAATGTTCAACAAGAGCGATGAACGATCGCTCCCCTTCCCCCTCATAGCCTGGAGGCGGCCCCATGGCTGACGCGATCCGGACCCGCAGCGACAACCAGACGACCCAGGGCGCCGATGCCGATGATGCGTTCAGCCTGCCCGGCTGGATTTATCGCGACGCCGATTTCCTGGAGGTGGAGCGGGAGGTGATCTTCCGCCGGGCCTGGCAGGTGGTCTGCCACCTGAACGACATTCCCGCCGTGGGCGACTACCACACCTTCAACTTCCTGGGTGAAAGCGTGGTGGTGCTGCGGGGGGGCGACGGGACCGTGCGCGCCTTCCACAATGTCTGCCGCCATCGCGCGGCGCGCCTGCTGGATGGCGACAGCGGCAATTGCGGCCGCCGCATCACCTGCCCCTACCATGCCTGGAGCTACAATACCGAAGGCCGCCTGATCGGCGTGCCCCACCGGTCGGAATTCCCCGATTTCCAACTGGCGGATTATCCGATGATGCCGGTGGCGTTCGAAATCTACCACGGCTTCATCTTCATCCGGCTGGAGGATGATGGCGGCCCCGGCGTGGCCGAGATGATGGCCCCGTATGAGCATGAGATCGCACCCTACCGGCTGGAGGAACTGGTGCCGCTGGGCCGCGTCACGATGCGGCCGCGGGCGGTGAACTGGAAGAATGTCGGCGACAATTATTCCGACAGCCTGCATATCACGGTCGCCCATCCGGGCCTGACCCGCCTGTTCGGCTTCGGCTATGGCCTGGAATCGCAGGAATGGGTGGACAAGATGTGGGGCCATCTGATCGATCCGCCGTCCCGCAACCTGTCGGAACGCTTCTACCAGAAATACCTGCCGCAGGTCCTGCACCTGCCGGCGGAACGCCAGCGACTCTGGACCTATTTCAAGCTCTGGCCGAACCAGGCATTCGACATCTATCCCGACCAGATCGATTTCATGCAGTGGATCCCCACCTCCCCCACGGAATCGGTGATCCGGGAAATCGCCTATGTCCATCCGGACGAACGGCGGGAGATGAAGGCCGTGCGCTATGCCAACTGGCGCATCAACCGACAGGTCAACATCGAGGACAAGGCCCTGATCGAGCGGGTGCAGCAGGGCATGGGGGGCCGCGCCTATGCCACGGGGCCGCTGGGCCGGAACGAGGTTTCCCTGCGATCCTTCGCCCGCCGCATCCGCTCGCTGATCCCGGAAAGCCGGCTGATGCAGGCGCCGGCCCCCGGCTGGAAGGGCCGGCGGGCCGTCCCGATGAAGTGAGGATGTACAGGCATATCCTGTACCGGACCGAAGCACCTCATTACCAGACAATCAGAAGCCCGGCGCAGCCGGCGAACAGGAGCAGGGTTCATGCGCGATGTCGTGATCATCGGGGGTGGCCATAACGGCCTGGTCTGCGCAACATATCTGGCCAAGGCCGGCCTGAAGGTCACCGTGCTGGAACAGCGTTCTGTCGTCGGCGGGGCCGCCGTGACGGAGGAATTCGTTCCCGGCTTCCGCAATTCCGTGGCCGCCTATACCGTGTCGCTGCTGAACCCCAAGGTCATCCGCGACCTGGACCTGCATGCCCACGGCCTGAAGGTGGTGGAGCGGGAAATCGCCAATTTCCTGCCGCTGGATGATGGCCGCTACCTCAAGGCCGGCGGTAATGGCCTGACCGGGCGCGAGGTGGCGAAATTCTCCCGGCGCGACGCCGACCGGCTGCATGATTACGAGGAGAAGACCGGCGCCATCGCGGATGTGCTGCGCGACATCGTTCTGCAGACCCCGCCCAATGTCGTGCGCGGCGGCCTGTTCGCCGCCATTCCGGAACTGATCAAGGGTGCGAAGCTGGGCCAGCGCATGCGCCAGCTTGACCTGGAATTGCAGCGCGAGCTGCTGGACCTGTTCGCCATGTCGGCCGGCCATTATCTGGACCGCTGGTTCGAAAGCGATCCTATCAAGGCCCTGTTCGGCTTCGACAGCATCGTCGGCAATTTCGCCAGCCCCTATACGCCGGGCTCCGCCTATGTGCTGCTGCACCATGTGTTCGGGGAGGTGAACGGCAAGAAGGGCGCCTGGGGCCATGCCATCGGCGGCATGGGCGCCATCACGCAGGCCATGGCGCGGTCGGCCATGGCGGCAGGCGTGGAGATCGTCACCGACAGCCCCGTGACGGAGGTGATCATCGAGAAGGGCCGTGCGGTGGGGGCGGTGACCGCCAAGGGCACGGCCGTGCGCGGCCGACTGGTGGTCTCCAACCTCAACCCCAAGCTGCTGTTCGGCCGGCTGGTGGCCGCCAACGAGCAACCGGCCGAATTCCATCACCGGATCACCAACTGGCGCTGCGGCTCGGGCACCTTCCGCATGAATGTCGCCCTGTCGGAACTGCCCAGCTTCACGTCCCTGCCCGGCAAGGTGCGGGCGGAACACCACACCGCCGGCATCATCATCGCCCCCAGCCTGGATTACATGGACAAGGCCCATATGGATGCCAAGCGCGATGGCTGGTCGCGGAACCCCATCGTGGAGGTGCTGATCCCGTCGACCATGGATGACACGCTGGCCCCGCCGGGACAGCATGTCGCCAGCCTGTTCTGCCAGCATGTCTGCCCGGAACTGCCCGACGGCAAGTCCTGGGACGACCACCGGGAGGAGGTGGCGGACCTGATGATCGAAACGGTCAACCGCCACGCCCCCAATTTCAAGGCCTCCATCATCGGCCGCCAGATCAACAGCCCGCTGGACCTGGAACGCACCTTCGGCCTGCTGGGCGGCGACATCTTCCATGGTGCGCTGGACCTGAACCAGATCTTCTCCGCGCGGCCCATGCTGGGCCATGCCGATTACCGCACCCCCATCAAGGGTCTTTACCTCTGCGGCGCCGGCACGCATCCCGGCGGCGGCGTCACCGGGGCGCCGGGCCACAATGCCGCGCGCGAGATCCTTGCCGACCTGCACGCCCGGCGTATCCCCCATTCCGCCTAGGACCCCACTCCCGCGTGAGGATGGACGCGGTTTCCTGCCGCCCCCGGGCCCCGAAAGGACCCGGGGGCGGGATTTTCCGCGACGGACGGCAGGTGCTGCACATCTGATACTATTTTGCAGTGCTCAGAACCTGTTGGTTCTGAGCACTGCCCTCAATCGCCGGCGCCAACATTCATTGGCTTGGCGACGCCGCACGAGCCGTTGGCATGTGGGCGCCGGCGCTTGAGGTGCCGAAAACCTTGACCATCGGTCAAGATTTTCGGCCGCTGGCATGATACGCGCCACTCGGCGCGGATACCGGGGTCAAGATTTCCCGATCCGGGTATGAAAGGGCCGGAAGGAGCGTCAATGGCCATCCCCCAGCCGATCCGCGATCTGTCGCCGCCCTTGCTGGCCAGCGCGCTCTATGCCGTGGGCTCGGGCCTGTTCCACACGCTGCTGCCGTTGCGGCTGGCGGCGGAGGGGCATTCGGCGGCGGCGGTCGGGTTGGCCGTCACGGGCTATTCCGGCGGGTTCCTGCTGGGCTGTCTGCTGTCGGAACGGCTGATCGTGCTGGTCGGCCATGTGCGGGCCTGTGCCGCCTTCTGCGCGGCGGCGGCCGCCGCCGTGCTGGGCTTCGACTGGCCCCTGCCGCTGGTGCTGATCATCGCCCTGCAGGTGGTCGGCGGGTGCAGCGCGGCGGCCCTGGCCACCGTCACCGAAAGCTGGCTGAACGAACGGGTGCTTCCGGCCTGGCGGGGACGGCTGCTGACCATCTATGTCATCCTGCTGTCGCTGTGCTGGGGGCTGGGCCAGGTGATCGCCATTGGCGTGGCGCCCACGGGCAGCCGGCTGCTGATCCTGGCCGCGCTGTTCCATGCCCTGTCGCTGGTGCCCATCGTGGCGCTGAAGGTCGAAAGCCCGCCCGTGCCGGCGCCCATCAGGCTGCAATGGCTGCGGGCCTTCCGCGTGTCGCCGGTGGGCGTCATGTGCTGCCTCTATACCGGCCTGGTGGCCGGAACCTTCGCCGGGATCGGCCCGCTCTACGGCGCCACGGTGGGATTCGGGCAGCAGGATATCGTTATCCTGATGGCCGTGATGCAGATCGGCGGGCTGGTCCTGCAATGGCCCGTGGGGGCGCTGTCGGACCGGTTCGACCGGCGCTTCCTGATGCTGGGCATGGCGATGGCCATGGCGGTGGTCGCCATCGGCTTTCTGGGCGTGGGTCCGGCCACGCCCTTCTGGATCGCCTGCATCCTGTTCGCCGCCCTGGGCGGCCTGTCGGATGCCTTCTATCCCGTGGGCGTGGCCCATACCAATGACCGGGCACAGGCCGGGGAATATGTGGCCCTGTCGTCCAACCTGCTGCTGATCTGGGCCGGCGGGCGCACGGCCGGTCCCCTGGTCGGCACGGCAACGCTGGATGCGGGCGGCGGCGACGGGTTCTTCCTCTATGTCCTGGGGCTTTCCCTGCTGCTGGGCCTTTATGTCGCCTGGCGCCTGGCCCGCCGCCGCCGCGGCCTGCTGCGCGAGGAAACCGTGATCTATCCGCAAACCTCCCCCACCGTGTTCCAATGGTCGCCGCACCGGCCGCTGGACCCCGGCCCCCCGGAACAAGCAGCCGGGCATACACCCGATGACGCCAACAACCAGCCGAAAGGGCCCGCCCCATGAGCCTGCCCCCGCCCGCCCCCTCCCCGGCCGCAACCGACGCCGCGACGCTGGAAAAAAGCCTGCCGTCCCGCTACTACCATGACCCTTCCGTCTGGGCGCTGGAACGGGAGCGCATCTTCGCGCGCGAATGGGTCTGTGCGGCACGGGCGGAACAATTGCCGGGACCCGGCAGCCGCCTGCTGGTCGATATCGCAGGAGAGAGCATCCTGCTGACCCGTGCGGCCGACGGGCAGGTCCGCGGCTTCTACAATGTCTGCCGCCACCGCGGGGCGCAGCTATGCCAGACGGCGGCCGGGACGGCGGGAACGGCCGGGGCACCGGCCAGCCTGATCCGCTGTCCCTACCATTCCTGGGCCTATGGGCTGGATGGCCGCCTGATCGGCGCACCGCATATGAAGGAGGGGACGGATTTCCGCAAGGCCGACTTCTCCCTCCATCCCGTGGGCGTGGCGGTCTGGGGCGGCTTCGTCTTCGTCCACCTGACCCCGGCAGAGGCCATGCCCATTGCCGCACAGTTCGGGGAAATGCCGGAAAGGGTGAAGCGCTATCCCTTGTCGGACCTGCGCATCGGCCGCACCATCACCTATGACGTGGCCGCCAACTGGAAGATCCTGGCCGAGAATTATAACGAATGCTACCACTGCGCCGGGGTGCATCCGGAACTGTGCGAGGTGGTGCCCGCCTTCCGGGAGCGCGGCGGATCGGAACTGGACTGGTCACGCGGTATCCCCCATCGGGAGGGGGCCTATACCTTCACGCCCAGCGGCACCACCAACCGTCCGCCCTTCCCCGGCCTGGATGCCGACGAGCAGGTCCGGCACAAGGGCGAACTGGTCTATCCCAACCTGTTCATCAGCCTGGCCTGCGAGCATGTGGCCGCCTTCCTGCTGTTTCCCCGCGGGCCGGACCGGACGCAGGTGGTGGTGCATTTTCTGTTCGCCGCCGAGGAGATCGCCAGCCCGGACTTCACGCCGGAGGACACGGTCGATTTCTGGGACCTGGTGAACCGCCAGGACTGGGCCATCTGCGAAAGCGTGCAACGGGGCACGGGCTCGCGCATCCATACCCATGGCTATTACGCGCCCATGGAGGATTGGAACCTGGATATCCGCCGCTATGTCCTGGACCGGATCGGCTGAGCGGCAAAAGTGTGCCGCAGCGCCAAAACGTCTATTGAACGAACGATCAACTGCTGATACCGTTCTGGACGTTCAACGATAGCAGACAAAAGAATCGCTACGTCGGGCGGCTTCACGGGTAAATTCCCTCCAATCACATGGGAGTCTGGGCCATGCGATGTCATCGCCGTGGACGGGGCGGGCTTGCGCGCACCCTGACGGGTACCGCCGGTATCCTGGCAATCCTCATGGGCGCCGCCGCGACGCCCGGGCAGGCACAAGCCGCCGATCCGGCCGCCGATCTGGAAATCGAGGAAATCATCGTCACGGGCTCACGCCTGCGCATGGGACCGGCCGAAAGCCCCAACCCCATTTCGGTCGTGACGGACGAGGCCATCGCGCGCACCGGCGCCACCACGATGGAACAGTTCCTGGCCAAGCTGCCGGCGGCCGACTTCACGGGCGGCGTGTCGGCCGGCACCGTCTATGGCGGGGGCGGCGCCTCTTCCATCGGGTTACGCAACCTGGGGGCCCAGCGCACCCTGGTGCTGGTCAACGGCCAGCGCTTCATCGGCACGGATTTTCCGTTCGCCTCCAGCACCACGGTCGATCTCAACAACATTCCCGTTTCGATGATCGACCGGGTGGAGGTGCTGCGCGACGGCGCCTCGTCGGTCTATGGCGCCGACGCCATCGGTGGTGTCATCAACGTCATCCTGAAGAACCGGTTCCAGGGCACGAAGGTCGACCTGTCGATCGGCACGACCACGCATGGCGACGGCATGACCTATGGCGGGTCGGTGACCAGCGGCTTCGACCTTGGCAGCCGGGGCTCCCTGGTCCTGAACGTCGCCGCAGACCGGCGGGACGCGATCAAGGCCAGGGATCGCGGCTGGGCCACCAACCAGTATGAGGACGTGCCCTATACCGGGCTCTACAACGTCTCCTATGTTCCGTTCGGCACCATCGCCCGGACCAGCGGCGGCACGCTCTACTATTACAGCGCGTCGGCCCCGCCGCATGATGCCTATGACACGGCCTTCTTCCTGGCCAACAGGGACAGGCTGCCGGACGGACTGATCTTCAATGACGATGCCTGGTGCAATCCCTGCCAGGATTTCTCCCAATTGCCCAATCTGACGGGCAAGCTGGAAAGGCGGCAGGTGAACGCCGTCGGCTCCTACGCGCTGACGGAGGATGTGACGCTGAAATTCCGGGGCCTTTACACCCGGCGCGACAGCGAGGAGGTCTATTCCCCGGCCATCCTGGGCTATTACAGCGCCACGCCGAAATTCCCCTATGGCATCTATGTGCCCGCGACATTGCCGGATGGCAGTCCCCATCCCTACAATCCCTATGGCGAGGATGTCAGCTTCGACAGCCGCCTGCCGCTGGAATACCGGCGCGGCTACCGGGACAAGATCGACACCTATCAGGCCTCCCTGGGGCTGGAGGGCACGGCCTGGACGGATTTCGACTGGGAACTGGGCGCCAGCTACGGCCTGTCGAAATCGGCCTATTCCACGCCGCGCATGATCGATTTCCGCCGCGCAGCGCAGGTGGCCGGGATGGAGGCCTGCACCGCCGCCGACAGTGCGGCCGGCTGTTCGGTCGGCAATTTCCTGGGCTACAACCAGTTGACGGCGCAGCAGATCGATTATTTCACCTATACCGAGGATAATCGAAGCGAAATCAGCCATCATTACGTGCATGGCAATATCTCCGGCCCCGTGGCCATGCTGCCGGCCGGCGCGCTGCGCATGGGCACGGGCTTCGAGTTCCGCACCGAAAAGGGCAAGGTGACGCCGGATGCCGTGGTGCAGGCCGGCGACGGCGAGCGCTACACCACGGCCAGTTCCGGCAGTTACGACGTGTCGTCAGCCTATGTGGAGGCGCTGGTGCCGCTGCTGAGGGACCAGCCGCTGGCCGAGGCGCTGACCCTGGCAGCGTCCGGCCGCTTCGACCATTATTCGGCCTTCGGCGATGCCTGGACCTGGAAACTGGGGCTGGATCACCGGGTCAATGACAGTTTCCGCCTGCGCGGCGCCCGTTCCACGGGCTTCCTCGCCCCGCAGATCAAGCAGCTCTATGGCGGCGTCTTCCTGGATACCAAGTACCAGTCGGACCCGTGCGCGCAGGGCGGCACCTATGCCGACCAGGGCGTCTGTGCCCGGCAACTGGCCGAACTGGGGGTCGGTGGATCGGGCGATGTCGAACAGTTCGGATCGATGGCCGTGCTGCGCGGCGGCAACCCGGACCTGCAGCCGGAAAAGTCCGGCGAATGGTCGGCCGGCATGGTCGTGACACCGGCCGCCCTGCCGGGTCTGGCCATCACGGCCGATTATTACCGCGTGAAGATCCGGGGCCTGATCTCCGAACAGGATCTGGGCAGCATCCTGGAGGCCTGCTATGGCCAGGACGACCCGGCCGCCTGCGCCAAGATCAACCGCGTTCCCGGCACAGGCCAGATTCTGAATGTCGAAAGCGTGCTGATCAATGCCGGCCGGCGCCTGACCAGCGGCATCGATGTCGGCCTCGATTACGTGTTCGACCTGGACGCGGTGGGCCGCATCGCCCTGTCGGGGGAAGCCAAGTACACGATCGAGGATAAGCGGACCAGCGTGACGGGCGGCACCGTGGATTATGTCGGTCTTTTCCTGGGGGACGAGGCGTCGCCGCGCTGGAAGGGCAAGCTGGGCGCCATCCTGACGCGCGAGGACTGGAGCGTCGGCTGGTCCACGCGCTATTACGGCCGCGTGGAATGCGCGCCCAACAATTGCTATGTGGCGCCCGACTATTTCGGGGATTACGCGCCGTCGGTCTTCTATCATGACCTGTCGGCAACCTATTCCTGGCAGGGTCTGGACCTGTCGGCCGGGGTGGAGAACATCTTCGACAAGGACCCGCCCTATGTCGTGGGCGGTGCCCAGATCAATACACTGACCTCGGCCGGCTATGACCTGATCGGACGCTTCTTCTATCTGAAGGCCTCCTACACGTTCTAACCTTCCTGGACAGGATGGG
The DNA here is from genome assembly GCF_048066175.1 of Niveispirillum fermenti. GTDB lineage: Bacteria > Pseudomonadota > Alphaproteobacteria > Azospirillales > Azospirillaceae > Niveispirillum > Niveispirillum fermenti. The sequence continues at coordinate 102,524 of NZ_JBLTXA010000005.1, forward strand.
GTGGCCGTCGTCACACCGGTGATGTGCCGGACTGATGTCGTGCCACCCTTCCTGTCCCCCGTCCGGTGAAGCTGGAAAGGACCGCGCCGCCCATGATCGTCCCCGCCGCCTCCGCCCCTGTCCTTTCCCGGCGGGGCCTGCTGTCGGGCCTGGCCGGGCTGGGGATAGCGGGGACGTGGCTACCGGGATCGTCGGTCCTGGCGCAGGGCGACGACTGGCTGCATCTGCGGGTGCGCAGCGATATCGGCACGCTGGACCCCGCCCTGCACCGGGGCAACATGGAGGAGGAGATCATCCGCTGCCTCCATGTTACCCTGAACCGGCTGACCGATTTCCGCCAGCCGCTGGAATCCTCGCCCGCCGCGGCACAGAGGCTGGAATGGCTGGATCCGTTGCGGCTGCTCTTCACGCTGCGCCGCGGACTGGTCTGGACCGGCGACTATGGTCCGGTCACGGCTTCCGACGTGAAATTCTCCATGGAACGCATTGCCGATCCGGCGACCGCCTCGCCCTGGTTCTCCTATTTCGACATGCTGGAGCAGGTGGAGGTGGTGGATGACCGCACCGGCATCCTGCATCTGAAGGAGCCGCGGCCGGCCTTCCTGCTCACCTCACTGCCCTGGTATGGCGGGCATATCGTCTGTGAAAAGGCCGTGCGGGCCTTGCCGCCGGGCACGCACGCACCCCTGCCCCCGGCCACCTGCGGCCCCTACATGATCGATCATTGGCGGCCGGGGCAGGAAATGCGGCTGGCCGCCAACCCGGCCTGGACGGGACCGCGCCCCGCCTTCTCCCGCATCCGCCTGTCGGTCATCCTGGATGATGACGTGGCGATCCTGGCCTATCAGGCGCGGTCGCTGGCCTTGACCAACATCTCCGTCAACACGCTGGCCCTGCTGCAAAAGCGCAACCTGCCGGCCACGACGCTGATCGCGGAGCCGGGAAACAACCTGATGTGGCTGACGCTGAACATGGACAATCCGGCCCTGGCCGACATCCGCATCCGCCGGGCCATCCAGCATGCCATCAATGTCGACGACATCATCCAGGCCGTCTATGCCGGCATCGCGCAGCCGGCGACAGGCATCATCCCGGACGGGATGACCGGCCATCGCGATGCCAATCTGGTGGCAGGCAACGACCCCGACGCCGCCCGCCGGCTGCTGGATGCGGCGGGGGTGGAGACGCTGGATCTGACGCTGTCCATCGTCAACAATACGACCAACATGACCATCGCCCAGATCATCCAGGCGCATCTGCGCGATGTGGGCATCCATGTCCGCATCCTGCCCTATGACGAGGGCACCTACTGGACGCTGGGCGATCAGTCGCTGGGGGCGCAATGGCGCGATCAGCAGCTTGTCCTGATGAATTTCGCGGGCGGGGTCGACCCGTCGGACAATACGCTGTGGTTCCTGTCGGCCCAGGTCGGCGCCCTCAACTGGTCGCGCTTCGCCGATCCAGAATATGACGGCCTGCACCAGGCAGCGCTGGTGGAGACCGATCCGTCCCGGCGCGACGCCATGTACCGCCGGATGCAGGACCTGATGGAACTGTCCGGCGGCTTCTGCTTCCTGACCCATGGCATCATCACCATCGTGCATGAGGACAGGCTTTCGCCCTGCATCCTGGCCGACGGGCTGCTGGACCTGCCCCGCATGGCAAGGGCCGGGCAAGCAGCCGTCCCCGCCACCCCGCCCGAGAGCACCGCGCCATGACACGCACCGTCACCGACCTGCCGCACCGGGTGGAAACCCGCGACCCCGTCTTCATCACCCTGCCCGACGGTACACGGCTGGCCGCCACGCTTTGGCTGCCCGTGGACGCGGACATCCGGCCCGTGCCGGCCGTGGTTGAACTGCTGCCCTATCGCCGGCGCGATGGCACCATCTTCCGCGACCTGCGCAATCAGCCCTATGTCGCCGGCCATGGCTATGCCTGCCTGCGCGTGGATATCCGCGGGTCCGGCGACAGCGACGGCGTGCTGGAAGATGAGTATCTGCCGCTGGAACAGGAAGATGCCTGCCACGTCATCGAATGGGCCGCCGCCCAGCCCTGGTGTACCGGCGATGTGGGCATGTGGGGCCTGTCCTGGGGCGGTTTCAACGGGTTGCAGGCGGCGGCGCGGCGGCCGAAGGGCCTGAGGGCCGTGATCAGCATGTATGCGTCCGACGACCGCTATGCCGACGACGTGCATTTCATGGGCGGGTCGCTGCTGACCGAAGACCCGATGTGGTCCGCCTTCATCCTGGCCCTGAACGCCATGCCGCCCGACCCCGCCATCGTCGGCGATGCCTGGCGGGAGATGTGGCAGCGGCGGCTGGACGCCAACCGCTGCTGGTCGGAAACCTGGCTGGCCCACCAGCGCCGGGATGCCTATTGGAAACAAGGATCGGTGTGCGAGGATTATGGCGCCATCGACATCCCCATCTATGCCGTGGCGGGCTGGGACGACAGCTATTCCAACGCCATGTTCCGGCTGCTGGCAGGGCTGAAGGGACCGCGCAAGGGGCTGGTCGGCCCCTGGAGCCATGCCCATCCCAATGCCGGCTCCCCTGGTCCCCTGATCGGGTTCCTGCAGGAGACGATCCGCTGGTGGGACCACTGGCTGAAGGGGATCGACAACGGCATCATGGACGAGCCCATGCTGCGCGCCTGGATCAACGACGCCAAGCCGCCGCGCGCCTTCTATACCGAGCATCCAGGCCAGTGGGTGGCCGAACCCTGCTGGCCCCCGCGGGAGGATCGCGACCATGTCCTGCACCTGAATGCCGGCTGGCTGCATGAACAGCCGCATCCCGGCCCCTGGATGCGCCTGCGCTCCCCCGCCAATGCCGGGCGGGATTGCGGACGCTGGGGCGGCTATGGCGGCGACGCACCCGACATGGCCATCGACCAGCGGCGGGAGGACGGGGCCGGCCTGTCTTTCGATACCGCCCCGCTGGAACGGGAAATGGTGCTGCTGGGTGCCCCCGTGGTGGAACTGGTCGCGCAAAGCGACGCGCCGCACGGTACCGTGACGGCCCGGCTCTGCGCCGTGGCGCCGGACGGCACCTCCGCCCTGCTGACCTGGGGGACACTCAATCTGGCCTTCCGCGACGGGTTCGACGCGCCGCGGCCCCTGGCACCCGGCCGGCATTTCACAGTCAGGCTGGCGCTGAACGAGATCGGCACCCGCGTGCCGGCCGGCCATCGCCTGCGCCTGTCGCTGGCCAATCAGCATTGGCCCATCCTGTGGCCGCAGCCCGGCCGGCCGGCTCTGGACATGCCGGCCGGTGTCAGCCGCCTGCGCCTGCCCGTGCGCCAGCGGCGGGCCGACGATGCGCGGCTGGTCCCCTTCGGCCCGGCAGAGGCCACGCCCGGCGTCCCCTGCACCGAGGAACGCCCCACCCGCCACACCCGCCGCATCACGGAGGATGTGGCCACGGGGGAGCAGACCATCGACATGATGACGGATTTCGGCCGCTACCGCCTGTCGGAAACCGGGCTGATCAGTGACAATGTGGCGCGCGACATCTTCACGATCCGCGCTGACGACCCGCAAAGCGCCCGCCTGGCCAGCAGCTATACCATCGCCTGCGACCTGGGCACCGCCGCCCGCGGTGAAATCCTGATCGAGGCGCGGATCGACATGTGGGCCGATGCCCGGCACTTCCACCTGGATTGGCAGGTGGAAGTGCAGGAAGGCGGAGAACGCCTGCACATCCAGGCCGACCGGCTGGCCATCCCGCGTGACGGAATGTGAAGACAGGCGGCATGCAGGCCGCCCCGGGACCTGTCACATCTTCTTATTGAACGAACGTACAATACAAGCTACCATTGCCCGATCCCGTTCCCCCGAAAGGTCTTTCCCAGATGGCGCGCGACCCCCGCTTTGACATCCTGTTCGACCCCGTCCGCATCGGGCCGGTGACGGCGCCGAACCGGTTTTATCAGGTGCCCCACGCCAGCGGCATGACCAACGCCCTGCCCCGCGTGCGCGCCGGGTTCCGGGAAACCAAGGCCGAGGGCGGCTGGGGCGTGGTCTGCACGGGCGCCTGCTCCATCCATCCCAGCAGCGATGACAGCCCCCTGCCCTTTGCCACCCTCTGGGACAAGGACGACATCAAGGCGCATGCCCTGATGACCGAGGCCGTCCACCGGCACGGGTCGCTGGCCGGGGTGGAACTGTTCCATGGCGGGGCCGTGGTGATGAACCGCACCACCCGGACCCCGCCTCTGTCGCCCTCCGGCACGCCCTGGATGGCCACGCATATCGGCTTCATGTCCAACCTGCGCCCCAGGATCATGGACAAGCAGGACATCCGGGATTTGCTGCAATGGCAGGCGGAAGGCGCCCGCAAGGCACGGTCGGCCGGGTTCGACATCGTCTATGTCTATGCCGGCATGGGTTACCTGCCTTATGAGTTCCTGCTGTCGGACTATAATCAGCGCACCGACGAATATGGCGGGTCGGTGGAAAACCGTGTCCGCCTGATCCGTCAGATGATCGAGGTGACGAAGGAAGCGGTGGGCGACACCTGCGGCGTGGCCCTGCGGGTCAGCCTGGAGGAATTGCGCAAGCGCCCCGGCCGGCACATGGCTTCGGAGGCGCATGAGGTCATCGCCCTGCTGAAGGACGATCCCGACCTGTTCGACGTGAAGCTGGACACCACGCCGACCGATTGTTCCGCCTCGCGCTTCTCACCCGAAGGCAGCCACGAGCCGATCATCAGCTTCGTGAAGACACTGACCGACAAGCCCGTGGTCGGCGTCGGCCGCTTCACCTCGCCCGACACGATGGTGTCGCAGGTGAAGCGCGGCGTGCTGGACCTGATCGGCGGGGCGCGCCCGTCAATCGCCGACCCGTTCCTGCCCAACAAGATCAAGGAAGGGCGGGAGGACGAGATCAGGGAATGCATCGGCTGCAACATCTGCATTTCAAGCTGGCATGATGGCGTGCCGGTCCGCTGCACCCAGAACGCCACGGCGGGGGAGGAATGGCGGCGCGGCTGGCACCCGGAGAAGTTCGCCCCCGCCCGCCGGCAGGAAAAGGTGCTGGTTGTGGGCGCCGGCCCCGCCGGCCTGGAATGTGCGCGCGTGCTGAGCCGGCGCGGCGTGCAGGTGACCCTGGCCGACAAGGCCGATGAATTCGGCGGCCGTCTGCGCTTCGAAACCAGGCTGCCGGGCCTGTCGGCCTGGGGCCGCGTGCTGGATTACCGCATGCAGGCCCTGCGGTCCGACGCCAATGTGGAGATGTATCCCGGCAGCGCCCTGTCGGCCGACGACATCCTGGAATTCGGCTGTGATCGCGTGGTGACCGCAACGGGCAGCCGCTGGGGCACGGAGCTTTACGCCGACAGCGAATTGCCAACCGCACCGTTCAACGCGCCCGGCGTCTACACACCCGATGATCTGGCGGCCGGCGCCGTGCCGGAGGGACCCATCACCGTCTTCGATTTCGACAGCTATTACATGGGCGGGCTGATCGCCGAATGGCTGGCGCGGCAATATGGCGACGTCACCTATGTCACGCCGGCCGGCCAGGCATCCGCCTGGACCATCATGACCAACGAGTTGCCCCGCGTGCATCAGGCCCTGACCCGCGCCGGCGTGCCCGTTCGCACCTTGTCGCGGGTGGCCGGGTTCGGCGGCGGCGCGCTGACGCTGACCGGCCTGTTCGTGGACCAGCCGGAACGCATCGCCTGCCGGTCCCTGGTGATCACGGGCCTGCGCCGTCCCGACGACACGCTTTATCAGCAGTTGATGGCGCGGCCGGCGGATCTTGCGGCGGCGGGCATCCGGTCCGTGGACCGGATCGGTGATGCCATGGCCGCCGGGGCCATCGTGCATGCCGTCTTCTCCGGCCATGAATATGCCCGCGAATTCGACCTGACCCCGGCGGAGCGCAACTGGCGCCGCGACCGGCCGGTGGTGACCGAACCGTTCGGGCCGGGCATTTACGAGGGGTGACCCTGCCGGGCGGCACCGCCCCATGCGCCGGCCGCATCGGCCATTCGCCGGGATTAAACCGGCCGATCGACGCAATGCCGGCTTCCGCCCGGCAGGAGCGCGGCCGATGCTGGCCCCCGACATTGCTGCCACCTTTGATAGGGGTGAAACGAGGATGAGCCATCTGTCGACCCTGACGGCGGGCGTGCTGGGCGCCGATGCGGCGGCCCGCCTGCTGGACCTGCTGGAAATCCGCGCCGACCTGCGCGATGCCGACGGGCCGGAGGTGCCGCGCGCCGTGCTGGCCAAGGCGCTGACCCTGGTGCTGTTCCATCGCCTGCTGGGCGAGGTGCCCGAGGCCGCCCGCTATGTCGCCGAACAGGCGGGACAGGCCAAGCTGGTGTTCGACCATGGGGCGCTGCGCACGGTGGCCATGGACCTGGGCGACCTGCCCGGCGGCACGGCGGCCTTCGGGCGCATCCTGGAACCGCTGGGCTATGCCGTGGCCGGCATCTATCCGCTGGAACGGCTGCGCATGACGGGGCGGGCCTATGCGCACCGCGATTTCCCGGAGGATATCGCCCAGTATTTCGTGTCGGAGATCTATCCCGACCGCTTCTCTCCGCCCGTGCAGCAGGCGGCGCGCGCCATTTTCGGCCTGTCGGCCGATCCGCTGGACGGCGACGCCAAAGCGCTGCTGGACAGGCTGTCACGCCGTGGCAGCCTGTCCCCGGCCGAGGCGGCGGCCCTGCTGCCCGTGCTGTCACGTGCCTTCGACCGCCATCACGGCGTGCCCCGGCTGACCGATTACGAGACGGTGCTGACTGAGTCTGCCGAACTGGCCTGGATCGCGACCGAAGGCAACCGCTTCAACCATGCCACCGACCGGGTCCCCGACGTGATCGGCCATGCCGAAACGTTGAAGCAGCGCGGCTTTCCCATGAAGGAAGCCGTGGAGATTTCCACCCAGGGCACGGTACGCCAGACGGCCATCCGGGCGGCCCAGGTGGAAAGGCCCTTCCTGGACGAAGACGGATCGGTCATCCTGCGCACGGTGCCGGGCAGCTTCTACGAGTTCATTTCTCGCGATGCGGTGGCCCCGGCCAATGATGCAGCGCCCCGGGGGCTGGACCTGCGGTTCGACAGTTCCAACGCCCAGGGCATCTTCAAGATGACCGCCGCCGGGAACAAGAATGGCCGCCCCTGACGCCCATCCGCCGACCGCCGCCCCAGCCCCGGACGACAGTCTGGCTCCAAGCCTGACAGATGGCTTGGCCGCCATCGTGGGCGCGCGCCATGTGCTGGCCGATCCGGCCGACATGGCGCCCTATGTCAGCGCCGCGCGCTATGGCGGCGGGCGGGCGCGGCTGGTCGTGGCCCCGGCGGACGCAGCCCAGTTGTCGGCCGTGCTGCGGCTGTGCCAGGCGCGGGGGGTGCCCACCGTGCCGCAGGGGGCCAATACCGGCCTTGTCGGCGCCTCCACCCCCGATGGCAGCGGCGCACAGGTTGTGCTGTCGCTGCGCCGGCTGACCGGCACGTTCGACCTGGACCTGGACAACCGGGCCGTGACGGTGGGGGCCGGCTGGGACCTGGACAGCCTGAACCAGCGGCTGGAGCCGCATGGCCTTTGGTTTCCCGTCGATATTTCGGCCAGCCCCAGCGTGGGCGGCATGATCGCCACCAATGCCGGCGGGTCGCGCGTGCTGCGCTATGGCGACATGCGCCGCAACGTGCTGTCGCTGGAAGCCGTGCTGGCCGACGGGCGCATCGTGGGCGACCGGCGGGGCCTGCGCAAGAACAGCACGGGCCTGGACCTGAAACAGCTTTTCATCGGCACCGGCGGCAGCTTCGGCATCGTCGCCACGGCCGTGCTGGACCTGCAGCCCCTGCCCCGGCAAATGGCCACGGCGCTGGTCGTGCCGGCCGATACCGGGGCCATCAATGGCCTTCTGGCACTGTTGGAACGGCGGGCGGGTGAATATCTGTCGGCGTTCGAAAGCATGTCGGGGCCGGCGCTGGCGGCGGCCCTGCATCACCGTCCACAATTGCGCAACCCGTTCGGTGGTGGTCCCGTGCCGGCGGAAACCATCCTGGTGGAACTGATGTCCGCCACGGAACCCGGCACCGGCCTGGACCTGGATGCACTGTTGCTGTCGATCCTGGAACAGGGATATGGCGATGGCGTCATCGCCGATGCCATTCCCGGCCCGCCGGCCGATCTCTGGGCCCTGCGCCATGCCATTTCCGAAGGGTTGCGGGGGCTGGGGCGTGTCATCGGCCTGGATATTTCGGTGGCCCGCGGCCGCATGTCGGCCTTCCGGGCGGCCGCATCCGACTGGGTCCACCAGCATCATCCCGACCTTCTGGTCTGCGGCTTCGGCCATCGCGGCGATGGCGGCGACCATTTCAACCTGGTCATCCCCAGGGCCGTCGATGCCGACTGGCCGGCCGACCGGGTGGAAGCGGTGCGCCATGGGCTTTACAGGCTGCTGGTGGACGGGTTCGACGGCAGCTACAGCGCCGAACACGGGATCGGGCCTGTGAACCTGTCCTTCCACCGCACCTTCGCGGACCCGGTGCAGCAATCGCTGGCGCGGCTGCTGCAAGATCATCTCGACCCGGCCGGCCTGCTGGGCCGCGTGCGCTGGTAGCGTTCCGGGCACCTTCTCCTTTCCCCTTCAGCAGAAGGCAGAACAGCATGGCCGACAGCGCCCTGATGAACACCTATGCCCGCCTGGATGTCGCCTTCGACCGGGGTGAAGGGGCGTGGCTGATGGCCAGTGACGGCCGCCGTTTCCTGGATTTCGCGGCCGGTATCGGCGTCAATGGCCTGGGCCACGCGCATCCCGCCCTGGTGGCGGCCCTGACGGCGCAGGCCGGCCGGCTCTGGCATTGCAGCAATAATTATCGCATCCCGGGGCAGGAGGCCGTGGCCCGCACCCTGACGGACCATTCCTTCGCGCAGACCGTCTTCTTCTGCAATTCGGGCGCGGAAGCATTGGAAGCGGCGCTGAAACTCGCCCGCTATACCCAGAAGAAGCGGGGCCAGCCGGAACGCTGGCGGACCATCACCTTCGAGGGGGCCTTCCATGGACGGACGCTGGCCACCGTGACGGCGGGTGGCCAGCCCAAATATGTCAACGGCTTCGAACCGCTGGTCGACGGGTTCGACCGCGCCCGGTTCAATGACCTGGCCAGCGTGGAAGCCGCGATCGGCCCCCAGACGGCGGCCATCCTGCTGGAACCCGTCATGGGCGAAGGCGGCATCCGCGTGGCGGAAGCGGGTTTCCTGCGCGGACTGCGGACATTGTGCGACCGGCACGGGCTGTTGCTGCTGCTGGACGAGGTGCAGACCGGTATCGGCCGCACGGGCCGGCTGTTCGCCCATGAATGGGCCTTCGATGCGCCGGGCCTGCGGCCGGACATCGTGGCGGTGGCCAAGGGGCTGGGCGGCGGCTTCCCTGTCGGGGCCTGTCTGGCGGCAGGGGACGCCGCCCATGCCTTCGCACCGGGCGCCCATGGCACCACCTTCGGCGGCAACCCGCTGGCCATGGCCGTTGCCGGTGCCGTGCTGGAACAGGTGCTGGCCCCGGGCTTCCTGGAACAGGTACGGCAGACCGGCGCCCTGCTGGAACGCCGGCTTTCGAACCTGCAGGCGGCCTTTCCCACGCTGATGACGGGCGTGCGCGGTATCGGGCTGATGCGCGGTCTGCACCTGACCATCCCGCCGGCCGACCTTGTGCGGGCGGCGTTCGCGGAGGGGCTGCTGCTGGTCGGGGCCGGCGACAATGTGGTGCGCCTGCTGCCGCCCCTGATCATCGGTCAGACGGAGGTGGAAGCCGCCATGGACAAGCTGTTCACCGCCCTGTCCACCCTGATGCGCGTCACATCGCCCCTGCCGGCGCGGGTATGAAGCAGTGGCGGCGGCCGGCCAGCGCTGCTATTGGGTTCGACCCGATGGACGCAGACCGGCAAGGGACGGGTGGCAATGGGTGACGGTACGGGCGGAACGGTCAGCCTGCATGACCATATTGGCGGACCGGCGGTGATCGGGAAACTGGTCGATGCCTTCTATGACCAGATGGACAGCCTGCCGGAGGCCCGCGACCTGCGGGCCATCCATGCCCCCGACCTGACCGAGGTGCGCCGCGTGCTCACGCTCTACCTGATCCAGTGGATGGGCGGTCCCGCCGATTATTCGGCCGAGCGCGGGCACCCGCGGCTGCGGGCCCGCCATCTCGGCTTCCAGATCGGGGAGGCCGAGCGCGACGCCTGGCTGTTGTGCATGAAGCGCGCGCTGGACGAAACGGTGCCCGACGCCGCCACGCGGCATGCGGTGTTGCAGGCGCTGGCCCCGCTGGCCGACTGGATGCGCAACAAGCCCGGCTGACCGGGCCGGCGGTTCAATCCAGCCGCTTCTCCAGGAACAGGCTGGCGCCGTTGCAGGGATATTCGGCGAAGGAGGCGCAAGGGGTGAAACCCAGCCGGCGGTAAAGCGCCACCGCCTCCACCTGCCTTTCCCCTGTTTCCAGCTTCAGCAGCAACAGGCCCGACGCCCTGGCCGTCTGCGCCAGCGCCGACAGAATGGCCGACGCCACCCCCTGCCCCCGGCAGGCGGGATCGACATACATGCGCTTGATCTCCGCATAGCCGCCCGGCACATCCAGTCGCAGGGCGCCGCACCCCATGGCCACCCCGTCCCGCACGGCCAGCAGGAAGCGGATGTCCGGCGCCCGCAGCCGCTCCGGGTCCAGCAGATGATTGTCCTCCGCCCCGTAAAGGCCGCCCAGATAATGATCCAGCGCCGCGATGAGCGCGCGCGCCGCCGGCATGGTCGGGTCGGCCGGGGCAATGGTCACGGCGCCTGTCATCGTGCGGCCTCCAGCAGCCCATCGACGAAGGCGGGAACAGTGAGGGTGGCCGGCCCGTAAAGCCCCGCATCGAACAATCCGCCCGTCGGTTCCAGATTGATCTCCACCGTCAGCGCACCGGCCATCCGGGCCTCGGTGGCAAAGCCGGCAGCGGGGTAGACCTGGCCTGACGTGCCGATGGACAGGAACAGGCCGCAATCGGACAGCGCATCGCCGATCGCCGCCAGATGCAGCGGCATTTCCCCGAACCAGACGATATGGGGACGCAGGGTGCCACGCGCCCCGCAATCGGGGCAGATGGCATCGGCCGCCAGATCATTCTCGTACCGCTCCATCCGGCCACAGGCGCCGCAGCGGATCTTCAGCAGTTCCCCATGCATGTGCAACAGCCGGTCCGACCCCGCCCGGTCATGCAGGTCATCGACATTCTGCGTCACCAGAAGGAACGGCCCGGTCCAGGCCTGTTCCAGCCGCACCAGCGCCCGGTGGGCTTCATTGGGTTGCACGGCCGGGTCCAGCACGGCGCGGCGGCGGGCATTGTAGAAGCCCTGGACGCGGGCCGGGTCGCGGGCGAAGGCCTGCGGCGTGGCCACCTCATCCAGCCGCACCTGCCGCCAGATGCCGTCGGCATCACGAAACGTGTGCAGGCCGGATTCGCGGCTGATGCCGGCACCGGTCAGGATGACGATGCCGGCATCGGGCCGCAGGGCGGCAAGCTGGCGTCTCAGGGAAGCGTCGATCATGGCGGTCCGGCAGCAGGCGGCAGGGGACCGCAGCCTTGCACAGGGCCGGGGGGCCGGACAAGACCTGGCCTGGTCCCGGCGTCATGGTGCGCGCCGGCTGGCGGCCGGGCCCAGATAGCTTTCCCCGACGGCACCGGTGCGCAGTTCCAGCCGCTGGAAGGCCAGCCCCGTATCGACATGCCACAGTTTCACGACATGCCGGCCGGGCCGGTCGATGCGGTGGCGGGTGGTGCCGATGCGGATATTGTCCGCCACGCTCCGGTCCCAGGCGGCCTCGCTGTCATCGGTATGCAGGTTCACCACCTGCGGCGGTTCATCATCGATGGACACCGCATAACGCAGCCCGCCCTGTGCCTTGAAATCCAGCGTGGGGGACAGCAGCACGCGCAGTTCCACCTCTCCCGCCTGCCACAGATGCACGTCATATTCCAGCCGCGCGCCCTGCCCCGTTGCCGGGGATGGGGGGGCGGTAACGGGATGGCTGATGATGGCAGAGCGCGTGCGGCCCAGATGCGGCACCTCCCGCCAGGTGATGCCGCCGGCCGGCACGGCGCCTGTATGATCCGCCGCCTCCATCGCCACCACCCCATCGGCCTGCACGAAGGTGCCCGCAGCCGGATTTCCCGGATTGTCGATTTCAACCGTGACCGGAATAGGGATTTCATTATCTCCGGTCACGGATATCTTCACGGAATGCCGGCCGACAGGCACGGCGGACCAGTCCACACGGGGGCTGATGCGGCGGCTGTCGCCGGCCAGCCGGCCGGCCGGCATGTCCACGTCCAGCCAGGGCGCATCGCTGTCGATACGGTATCGGACCGGGGCGCTGCCCCTTGCATAAATCTCCAGCCAGCCCGGCAGGGGGGCGAACCGGTCCAGCCGCAGGGACGCCCCCGGCCCCGTCCAGCCGCGCGCATCGCCGGCCACCATCACGCCAAGTCCGGCCCGTGCCGGGGCCGGGCGGCGCCGGACCTCGGGCATCACATCTTCATCGGGCTGCTGCCAGGAGGTGTAACCGATATGAGTCTGGGACATCATGTGGACCCATTTGCCCGACGCTGTCTCCTTCTCGTACAGGTCGCGGATGGCACGGTCGCGGGCGAACAGCGCCTCGGCCTCGGCCGCCAGCCGGTCGGTCTCGGCCCGGCCCTGATCGGCGGCCAGCCGGTTGCGGGCCACCGTGATGTAAAGCCGGGTCAGGTTGGCACTGGCCAGGACGGGATGCAGCACAAGCTGGACATAGGCATCGCGCCAGGCAGGCGCCAGGGCGTTGCCGATCTTTTCAGCCTGCCGTTCCAGCGCCTCCCACTCGGCCAGGACGCGGGCCGCCTCGTCATGGTGGATCAGGCTGAACGTGTCGGGCGACAGCAGTTCCGGCTTCCTGCACGCGTTCAGCCGCGTATAGCCCGTCAGCAGGTCTCCGATGGCCCGGGCGTGGGTCGGCCCAAATTGGGCCGCCGCCCATTGGCGCGGATAGTCGCCCAGCCGCTCCAGCGGCAGGGCGGCGGGGCTCCAGGCCATGTCCAGGAAGAATTCCGTGGGGAATTCCATGGGCTTCAAATCGCCGACATTCACGATCCAGATGCGGTCGGCCCCGTACCGGTGGGCCATGTCCATCTGCTCCCAGACCCGCTCGATCTGGTTGGTATTCAGCCATTTATAGTTTCGCGGGCCGCCGACATAGTCGAAATGATAATAGACGCCATAGCCGCCGGGCCGGGCCGACCCCGGTTCGGGCAGGCGGCGGATATTGCCCCAATTGTCGTCGGCGAACAGCAGGGTCACGTCGTCGGGCACGGTCATGCCCTGGTCGTAATAATCCTGGACCTCCTTATAAAGGGCCCAGACCTGGGGCGTGGCGGCGGCGGGCCGGCCCGTCACCTGTTCCAGGATGGTGCGCTGGTCCTTCACGATGGTTTGCAGCAGATCGATGGCCGTCCCCTCCTCCATCGGCTCATCCCCATCGCCGCGCATGCCGATGGTGACCAGGCTTTCATGCCCGCCCATGCGGGCGATGCCGTCACGCCAGAAGGTGCGCAGGGCCCCGGCATTGGTGCGATAGTTCCAGGGCCCCTGACCATGGCGCTCCCATTCCACATGGGCGCGCATCATGGGCTCGTGATGGGACGTGCCGATGACCACGCCCACCCGGTCGGCCAGCACGGCGTTCTGCGGATCATCATCGGCGAAGGCCTTGCCCCACATGGCCGGCCACAGATAATTGCCCTTCAGCCGCAGGATCAGCTCGAAGACGCGGTCATAGAAGGCGTGATTGAAGCCACCGAAGGTGGCATTGGCCCAGCCGTAAAGCGCCGGATTCTCGTCATTCAGGAAGATGCCGCGATATTTGACGGCCGGTGCCTCCACCCGTGCGCCGGCCGTGACATGCAGGTCCAGACGGACGGGCACCGGCACGTCGGCCCACCAGTTCCAGGGCGAGACGCCGGCCCGCTGGATCAGGTCGTAAAGGCCGAAGATGGTGCCGCGCCGGTCGCCGCCCGCGACCACCAGCGCCCGCTCGATGCCAGGGGCGGGCGCATCCACCGCCTGCACGACGAAGGCTTCCCACCGCCCCGCCACACCGGCTGTCTCCAGCCGGCCGGCCGCGGCCAGCGCATCGATGACGGGGCTCGACCCCAGCGTGCCGGCCAGGATGACAGTGCCGCCACCGGCGGGCACGGGCGATCCCGACAGGCGGGCCAGATCGGCACGCACGGTATCGGCCGCGCGTTCCACACCCGCATCCTGCGGTCCGTCCAGCAGAAGCGGCAGCGCCACCCCGCCCGTGATCAGCGCCATGGAACCGGCGGCGGCCACGGGGCAGACGGCCGCCGGCCCCACGCAATCGCCGGTCACCGGCAGGGCCGGGGCCGGGCGGAGCGGCAGGGCCGCCGCCAGCACCGCAAAGGCCATCCCGGCCAGGAATGGAAGCCGGATGCGGCGAGCCGCCGCCCTGGTCTGGATCATCGCCATAACCTGCCTCACCCCCTTGCCGTGGCGCCGCGCAGCGCGGCGGCGATGGCGTCGCGCAGGGGCTTGGGCTTGAAATCGGCATCATAAGGCGTGGGGCGCTTGGGCAGCCGGTCGGGCCGCAGCCACAGGTTCTGCAGCCAGGAATACCGGTCCGACATCCCCCAGGTCACGATGTCGGTAAGCTGCGGATAGGACAGCATCAGGTCCAGATAGGCCCGCGCATAATCGGCAACGGCCCGGTCGCGCGACGGGATGTCGGCCGGCAGGCCTTTGTCATGCACATCGAATTCGGTGATGATGATGTCATAGCCCATGCCCACCGCGACATCGACGAAACGGCGCCATTCGGCCTCGTGATAGTCACCGAAGCCCGTGGAACTGTCGGTATTGGCCGTGCCGATATGCGACTGGATGCCCAGCGCATCCACGGGCGTGCCGCGCTTGCGGAACCCCTCCAGAAGGCGCAGCACACCCGCGCGATGGTTCTCGTGCCCCGGCTCCCAGCTCATATAGTCATTATAGACCAGTTGCCCACGGGGCAGCACCTCGCGCGCCTTGTGGAAGGCGATGTCCAACACCTGTTCGGCCGGGATGTGGCGGCTGAAAGGGGTTTCGCGCATGGCGCCCGTGTCGGCATCCACCGCCTCGTTCACGACGTCCCAGGAAACGATCTTGCGCTTGTAGCGTCCGGCGACTTTGGCGACATGGTCGGTCAGCATGCTTTCCACGGCTGTTGCCGGGTGCGGACCGAAATCATGCGTCGCGGCCCAGGCGGGGAACCATTGCGGATGGTGCCATAGCAGCGTATGGCCCCGGAAACCCAGCCCGTTCTCGTCCGCGAAGGCGACCTGACGGTCGGCGGCGGCGAAATCATACCGATCGGGCGCCGGCCGCAACGCGGCCCATTTCATCTCGTTTTCCGACACCAGCAACCCGCATTCGGCCACCAGCAGGGCGCGAAGTGCCGGGTCGGCGAAGGATCCCGTCAATGTGCCCGGCGCGCCGCCGCCCACCACCGCCCCGAACCGCCGGCCCCCGGCACGGGCCAGTTCATCCAGCGATGGCCCGTCAGGGCGGGCAAAGGCATTCCGGCCGTGCCAGGAACCGGCAATGGCGGCGGCGAACCCCAGGCCCAGGGCCTGGCGGCGGGTCAGTCGGGCAGGCATGTCTCAACTCCCAGGCGTCATTGTTATGGGGTGCCAGCGCACCTTGGTAGCGCTAATGTTAGCGGTAACCATTCGGAGGTCAAGCCATAACGCCCGGCAAGCGGGAAGAAAACCGAACCACATGCGGGGAAAATAGGAGGCGGCGGCCGGAACCCTCCGACCGCCGCGATCAGCCCGCCACGCCCATCGACACGATGAAGATCACGAAGGTCAGGCTGGTCATGGAGGTGATGAACAGCAGCGCCACGGTCCGCCACAGGGCGGAAAAGGCGGACAGCCGGTAGGTTCCCTTCAACTGTGCGAACATATGCACCGGCGGGGCCAGAACCAGCAGGGTGCCGATGGTGTCGCCGAACCCTTCGGTGAACTTGAACAACAAGGATACGGTGATGAACAGCAAGGACATGAAGGAAAGGGAGTATAGCGAGAAGATGGCATGATCATACATGGCCACATCACGCTTCCAGAAGAACAGCATCCACAGGAAAGGCAAGGAGATGGGGATCAGCAGCCAGGAGAACTTGTAGGCCGTGTTCTGCATCTTGTAGATCAGGAAATCCGGGTTGCTCAGCCGCTTCTTGACCCTTTCCTGAAATTCCTTGGTACCGATGGTGACCTTCAGGTCCTTGCCCATTTCCTGGCTGATAAGGTTGCCCAGCGTGGTGCTGGGCCCCGTGACGACGCCGGCAGCCTTGCCGTCCTTGTCTTCCGTCACCGTGGCGCCGGTCGCCTCCAGCGTCGCCTTGTAGGCATCCAGGGCCACCTGCGCCCGTTCCACCCGTTCGGCGGCACTGTCGCGCAGGCGCGTGGCAACCGCCACCTGTTCGCCGGCGGCGGTCGCGGCCGTCAGATCGGCCTCCACCTCCCGCAGCTCGCCCCGGGCCTCCGCCAGCCCCTCCTCCAGAAGGCGCAGGGCTTCGGCCTGTTCGGTGGGCGGCACGGCGACGGGCACGTCGCCGGCCCCGCCCATCATGGAAAACACCATGAGCATCAGAAAGGCCGTGAACAGGAACATGGCCAGCGGCGTCACATAGCGCGCACGGTGGCCATGGATATAGTCATAGGTCAGCTTGCCCGGCCGGAAGATCAGCATGGGCAGCGTGCGCCAGGCCTTGCTGTCGAAATGCAGGATGCCGTGGAAGAATTCCTCCACGATATGCAGCATCGACCGGTGCAGATGCCCCGGCTGGCCACAGGCGTGGCAGAAATTCCCGCGCAGCACCGCGCCGCAATTGGCACACGCGCCATGGGCATGGCCGTGCTGGCCGCTTTCCCCTTCGATGGCCGCCGCCGCTAGGCCGGCCGTGGCCATGGCGCCGACGGAGTCAAACCCGTCACTCATGCGATCCCCCCTTGCACCCCGGCGGGCAGCCTGCCAGGGATAACGGGTCGGGATCAAGCGGTCACATGGCCTGTCAGCCCACCTTAGGGTCCAGTTCGACCTCCTGGCCGTCGCGCAGCCGCTCGGCGCCGCGCGTCACCAGCCTGTCACCGGCCTTCACATCGCCGATCACCTGCACCCATTCGCCGATGCTGGTGCCGGTGCGCACGGTCAGGCGCTCGGCCTTGTTATCGGCATTGACGCGGAACAGATAGGTGCCGTCACCCCGCAGGACCAGCGCATCGCGATGGACGGCCACGGTGCGCGCCGCCATGTCGGAGGGCAGGCCGACGCGCACGGCGGACCCGACGATCCAGGGCCGCTCCCCCGACGGCAGGTCAAGCCGCACCTCGAAGGTACGCGACTGGGCCTCACCGATGGCGATGATGCGGCTGATGCGACCGGTCACGGTCTGCCCCTCCACATCCAGCGGCACCTCCATCCCCTCTTCCAGGTGGCGGGCAATGGCCACGGGGGCCTGGGCCCGCACTTCCACCCGGTCCACGGCGACCAGCCGCGCCACCTTCACGCCGGGGGCGGAATATTCGCCCACCTCCAGCATCCGCGCGGCCACCTGTCCTGCGAAGGGGGCCTTGACGACGGTCCGCTCGATCTCCAGCGCCGTGCGGTCTCGGCTGGCCTGGGCGCGGACCAGTTCCTGGGCCAGCACGTCACGCCGGGACATGGTCTCCTCGAACCGGGTCACGGGTGTCGTGCCGCGCTCGGCCAGTTGGCGCTGGCGATCCACTTCGCGTTCCTGGAAGGCCAACTGGCTCTCCAGGCTTTTTACCTGCGCCTGATACTGGCGCAGTTCCAGGCGCAGCAGCCGGTCGTCGACACGGGCGATGGCCTCCCCGGCCGCGACGCGGGTGCCCGCCTCGGCCACCCAGGTGACCCGACCTGACACTTCCGCCGCCACGGCGGCATCCTGGCGCGACATGACACTGCCCGGCACCTGCTGCACCGGCGCCATCTGCCGCAGGCTGGCCTGCTCCACCTGCACGCGGGCCGCGGGTGCCGCCTGCTGGGCAGTCGCCCCGTGGAGCGGCAGGGCGAACACGCCCAGCAGCAGCAGGGCGGCAAGGCGGAAAGGGATGCGGCGGGTCATGACGGCCATCCGTTCGTGAATTGCTTGCCTTCCTTTTAGTCAAAAGCCGGTAACCTGCGGGTTTCGATGTGTAACGCGCATGTAAAGCCCCGACCTGGGCAAGCCGCCGGGAACCGGCATCTCATACTGTTTTGCGGTGATCGGAACCTGGTGGTCCTGATCACCGCCCGTGAGGCGCCGGGCGCCGCCATCCGGCGTCTCGGCTCACGCGCGCAGGCGCGCGCGGCCGCTCAATACGCCAACCACGTTGCGGTGAGTTCCACTCACCGCAACGTGGCATCACTCCGCAGCCAACCGCTCCGCCGGGGCATCGCTGCCGGTGTCGGGCAGCGCCGGCCGGCCGGCCTTCTCCCCCACACGCAGCAGGGCCGGCAGCAACAGCAGCGTGAAGAGGGTGGAAACGGCCAGCCCGCCCGTAATCACGGCCGCGATGCCGCGATAGATGACGCTGCCCTCCCCCGGCACGACGATCATGGGCGCCATGCCGGCCACCGTCGTGACGGTCCCCATGAAGATGGGCTGGATACGGCTGCGCAGCGCCTGATGGACGGACTCCGCCCGGCTCCTGCCCTCCCCCTCGCAGCGCCGCGTCTCGTCCACCAGCAGGATGGCATTGTTGACGACGATGCCCAGCAGGATGATGAAGCCGATCATGGTCAGCAGGTCCAGCGGCTGAAAGGTGAACAGATTGGTCACATCCAGCAGCGCCAGCCCCCCCACCGTGGCCAGCGGGATGGAGATCATCACCATGGCGCTGTCCTTGGCCGACCGGAACAGCAGGGCCATCAGCAGGAACAGCAGCCCCAGCGCGATGATGAAATTCTTGCCCATGGCGGCCACCGTGGCATCCAGCCGGTCGGCGGAACCGCCATAGCGCAGGGTGCCGTCGGCCGGCAGGAAGCTGCGCAACTGCGGCTCGATCTCGCTGCGCAGCAGGGTCATCACATCCTCAAGCGCCACATTCTCGCCGGGCTGCATGTTCAGCATGATGGTGCGCCGGCCATCGACGCGGGTGATGTTGCTGGGGCCGACGGTGCGCTCCACGCCCACCAGATCGCCCAGCGGCACCACGGCACCGGACGGCGTGGCGATCAGCACCTGTTCCAGTTCCTCCGGCCCCGTCCAGTCATGGGACCGCAGGATGATGTCAAGGCGGTTCTGCCCGTCGAAATGCTCGCCCAGCCACAGCCCGTCGCCCAGCGCCCGCACGACCTGACCCACCTGGCTGCGGGTCCAGCCGACCTCGGCGATGCGCCGGTCGTTGGGGCTGACGGTCAGTTCGGGCTGGGCCATCTCCGGATTGGGGTTGGACCAGCTCTGCACGTCGGGCATCTTCTCGCGCAGCAGGGCCAGCCCCCTGGTCGCCGCTTCCGACAGGCCGGCCGCGTCGCTGGATTGCAACAGGATGGAGACATTGCCCTCCGCCCCCAGGCCGCCGAACAGGTTGCCGCGGTTGGCGAAGACCTGAATATCGGGAAAGCCGGCCAGGATGTCGTTGCGGACGATCTCCATCATCTCGTCCAGCCGCGTATCATCCTCCAGCCGAACGGCGACCGAGCCGCCGCCCGGCCAGCCCAGGAAGTAGAAATTCTTCACCCGGGGCTGCTTCTCGCCATGATAGTAGGGCATCAGCCGGTCCACGACGATTTCGGCGACTTCGGCCTTGGCCATGTCCACCGATGTGCCGACGGGGAAGTTGATGAAGGCATCGACACTGTCGCGCTTGACCGGCGGCAGATAGGACATGGACGGGAACAGCAGCCAGGACCCGCCCAGCGACAGGGCGACCAGCCCCGCGATGACACCGGCCCGGCGGCGGTTGTCGCGCGTCAGGTCCATGATGCGCCCGGACAGCCATTCCACCCAGCGGGCCTCGCCCCCCATGCGGGGTGTGACACGCATGAACCGGGCCGCCGCCACGGGCAGGACGGTGGCGCAGACCAGCAGGGAAATGGTGACGCCGACCGCGATGGTCAGGGCCAAATCGGCGAAGATCTGGCCCTCCACCTCCCGCATGAACACGATGGGCACGAAAGTCACCACCGTCGTCGCGGTGGACGCGAACAGGGCGGAAATGACGCGCTTGGTGCCCTGGTGGCTGGCCTCCTCGCTCGAAAGGCCGCGATCGCGCATGCGGACGATATTTTCCAGCACCACGATGGCGCTGTCGATCACCATGCCGATGGCGAAGGCCAGCCCGGCCAGCGAGATGACATTGATCGACCGCCCCGTCAGCGACAGCACCGCGAACAGCGACAGGAGCGAGATGGGAATGGTGATGGCGACCAGCAGCGTCAGTTGCGTGCGCCGCAGAAACAGCCACAGCGCGGCCACCGCCAGCACGATGCCCGACAGGATGTTGCCCGTCAGCAGGCCGATGGCGTTCTCGATATAGACCGACGGGTCGAAACTCTGGTTGTTGGTCAGGCCGCGCGTCTTCATCTCGCCGTCGCGCAGTTCGGCCATCAGGGTCTTCACATCGTTCAGGGTGGCCAGGACATTGGCCCCCTCGCGCCGGATGATGCGCAGACCGATGGCCTCGTTGCCATTCTGGAATCCGTACTGCCATTGCCGGCCGAGCTGCACCTTCACCTCGGCCACGTCGCCCAGGCGCACGGGCCGCCCCTCGCGCCATTCCAGCACCAGATCGGCGAACTGGTCGGGCTGGAAGCGGCCCTTGTAACGCACGGTATAGATGCGACGGCCATCATCCACGAAGCCGCCGGTCACGTCCTGGGCACGGCCGACAAGGCCGGACACGGCGGGAATGGTGATACCGTACTGCGCCATGCGGAACGGATCGAAGATGATCTGCACCTCCTGCTGCGGCGCTTCGGACTGGTCGCCGAAATTGACGCGCGCCACGCCGGGAATGGCCTCGATCCGGGGGATCACATCCTCGGTCAGGTAATGGTAATGGTCGCTCAGCGCGCCTTGCGTGCCGGGCAGCTTCTGGACGAAATAATAGATCAGCGTCTCGTTGGCATTGTCGCCCCCGCCCATGATCAGGCGCGGCGGGTCGGCATCGGCCGGCAGGCTGGGCAGGCGGTTCAGGCGGCTGATCACATCCAGCATGGTCTGCTGCATGTCGGTACGGGCATCGAACTCCAGCCCCACGAAGGCGCCGCCGGGATTGGCGAAGCCACGCATCTGCGTGACGCCGGGCAGACCCTTCAGCACATTCTCGATGGGCTCCAGTATCTCGCTTTCCACCTCCTGCGGGCTGGCGGCGCGCCAGGTGGCCTCGATACCCAGCGTGGGCTGGCGGATATCGGGGAAAAGCTGCACGGGCAGGGTCATGGCCGACCAGATGCCCAGGCCCACCGTCAGCAGCACGGCGACGGCCAGCGCCGCCGGGTTGCGCAGGCCCAGTTTGATCACATCCATGTCCGCCCCCAGGTGTCCTTGCCGGCAAAGGGCAGCTCCCCGCCACGCCAGGGGGGGGACCACCAGAGCGGCACCATAGGACGGGCCGCTGTAACAGGTCCGTTGGAATTGGCTAATGGATGGTGAATAAATGTAACGGTCCGTTACAATTCAGGGCGCCTGTGGCCATGCCGGAACCGGCGGGCGGCCCCCCCGCTTGCCACAACCGCGCCATGCGGCAGCACCAGGATGAAGTGCCGGCCGCGTCCCCCTACCTTAAGGAACCGTCCGGCACCACGCCCGACCCGACCTTTGCCGACCCAGGAACGACCATCATGCAAGCCGCCCCCACCGCCGCCGCCGCCAGCCACGCCGTCACCATCGGCCGGCAGGTCATCGAACGGGAGATGGATGGACTGTCCCGCCTGCGCGACAGCCTGGACGACACCTTCGAGCGCGCGGTGGCCCTGATCGCCGACCGGGGGGGCCGCCTGTTCGTGACCGGCATCGGCAAAAGCGGCCATATCGGCCGCAAGATCGCCGCCACCCTGGCATCGACGGGAACGCCCGCCTTCTTCATCCATGCCACGGAGGCCAGCCATGGCGATCTGGGCATGATCGGCGACCAGGACATGGTGCTGGCTTTGTCCAATTCCGGCGAAACGCAGGAACTGGGCGATATCCTGCATTATTGCGGCCGGTACGGCATTCCACTGATCGGGATCACCAGCCGGCCCGAATCCGCGCTGGCCCGGGCGGCCACGCTGGTCCTGGTGCTGCCCGACGCGCCGGAGGCCTGTCCCGTGGGCATGGCGCCCACCACCTCGACCACCATGTCGCTGGCGCTGGGCGACGCCATTGCCGTGGCCCTGATGGAACGCCGCGGCTTCACCGGGGAGCATTTCCGCAATTTCCATCCGGGCGGCCGGCTGGGACAGAAGCTGATGCGGGTGGACCGCATCGCGCGGCGCGGTGATGCGCTGCCGCTGGTGACCGGGGCGATGCCCATGTCGGAGGTGCTGCTGACCGTCACGGCCAAGGGGCTGGGCTGCGCCGGCGTGGTGGATGATGACGGGCGGCTGATCGGGATCATCACCGACGGCGACCTGCGCCGGCACATGGCGGCCGACCTGCTGGGCCGTACCGCGGCGGAGGTCATGACCCCCCGCCCCCGCACCACGCGGGAGGATGCCCTGGTCGGCGAGACGCTGGCCCGCATGAACCGGGAGGCCATCACCAGCCTGTTCGTGGTGGAGGACGGGCGGCCCACGGCCATCGTGACCCTGCATGACTGCCTGCGCATCGGGGCGTGACGGAAAGCCCGGACTTGCCCCGCACACCGCCGCGGGGCATGGTCGGCCGGAACAGGGAGAGGATGATGCTGGACAATCTGTTGCGCGGCGTTTCGGTCGCCGACCTGGAAGCGGCCCTGGAAAGGCTGGGGCTGCCGGCCACACAGGACCTGACGCCCACGGGCGCACCGGTGCTGCGCAGCGCGATCGGGGGCCTGACCTTCAATGTCCGGCCGGGTGCCAGGATCGATCCGGAGGCCGAGCGGTTCGGCGATTACAATTTCAACCTGATGTTCCAGGTGCAGCCGGCCTTCGATGCCGGCCTGCTGAACCAGTGGAACCGCCACAAGCGCTTCGCCCGCCTGTCGCTGCGCGATGATTTCCTGGTGCTGGAGATGGATTGTCTGGCCGTCGGCATCAGCGGCGACCAGGTTCTGGCCAGCCTGGAACTCTGGGGCCGGCTGGTGGTGGAGGCGCTGAATTTCCTGCGCACGGCCCATGGCGGGCCGGCGGGCCATTCCTGACAGGCCGGCCCGGGCAGGGACGGGGTTTCACGCCGCCAGCGCGCGGTCCAGCAGGGCCGGCGTGACGGGGCCGAACTCCACCACCCGCCCATGTTCCAGCACGGCCACCTTGTTGCACAGCCGTTCGATCAGGTCGCGGCTGTGGCTGGCGATGACCATCAGGCTGGCCCGGTCGATGAGCGCGTTCACCCGCTTTTCCGCCCGTTCCATGAAGGCGGCGTCGCCGGCCGTGATCCATTCGTCCAGCAGCAGGATCTCCGGCGAGATGGCCGTGGCCACGGCGAACATCAGCCGCAGCAGCATGCCCGAGGAATAGGCCTTCACAGGCAGGTCCAGATATTCGCCCAATCCGGAGAAATCCCCGATCTCCGCGGCATATTCCTCGATCTCGCCCGGGGTCAGGCCCAGCAGAAGGCCGCGCAGGCGCAGATTTTCCCGGCCCGTCGCGTCGGGATCGATGCCCAGCATCAGATCGAACATGGGCGATACCCGCCCCTGTACCTGGACGCGGCCCGATGTCGGCTCATAGATGCCGGCCATCGTGCGCAACAAGGTACTCTTGCCGGCCCCATTATGGCCGATCAGACCGACACGGTCGCCTTCGCCCAGGTCGAGGGTCACCCCGCGCAGCGCATCGATATGGACACGCCCGCCCGGTTCGGTGCCGATGCGGCCGCCCGTGGTCAGCTTCAGCGCCGTCTTCTTCAGGGACCGCCCATGCAGGCCGAAGACCTGGAAGCGGACATGGACATCGTCAAGGCGAATATGGACAGGCATGGTCCTTCAGATCCAATAGGTGACGCGCGGCCGGGCATACCGGAAAACCAGCAGGGCGGCGGCAAGGCCGGACAGGGCGATGGCGCCCACGACCCACCAGTGGACGGGGTCCACATGGCCGGCGATCAGGGGCTGGCGGACGATTTCCACCATGTACTGGAACGGGTTCAGCCGCAGGGCCAGATGCCCGGATTCCAGGAAATTGCCTTTCCACAGGACGGGCGTGATGAAGAACGCCCCCGTCAGGATCGTGGAGACGATCTGCGACACATCGCGGAACCGCATGCAGGTGCAGGCCAGCACCAGGCCCCAGCTATAGCCGACGACCAGCAGCAGCAGCAGCCCGCCCGCCGACAGCAGCACGCCCGTGAAACTGACGCCCAGATCGAACCAGAAAAGCACGGCCACGATGATCAGCACGTGATGCAGCAGCACCAGCGCGTTGCGCGCCACGACACGGTTCACGAACAGGGTCAGGGGCAGGCGTATCTGCCGCAGATAGCCCTCCGCCCCCACCAGCGCGCCGCAGGTCTCGTTGATCAGGCTGCTGATCAGGGTCCAGGCCACCATGCCGATGGCGACATGCGGCATCAGGGCATGCACGTCGATCCGGAACAGCCCGGCATAGACCAGGGCGATGCCGACCGTGAAGGCCCCCATGCTGATCGTGACCCAGAGCGGCCCCAGGATGGACCCGCGATATTTCTGGCGAATGTCGTTCCAGGCCAGGATGAACCAGATGCGCCAGGATGCGAAACCCTGCGCCATATCGACCAGTGCCCCCCTGGTCGATGGCCTTCCATCCGTCGTGAAGCCGCCATACCAGCCCCGGCTGCCATCGGCGGGCTGTTGATATGACATGATGGGCAAACCCCTCCGGTCGTCTCGCTCGCCCCTGCTGTAGCGGTTGAAACCGCCTGTGTGAAGGGGTTTGCACGCCGGCCCGGGCGGAACGCGCCTGCGGTATGCCACTACCGGCCACGATCTGCTAAAGCTATGGGCCATCGCCCGGGTGCCGCCCGGGACCGCCACCGTCCCGCCTCCTCTCCCCTGTTCCGGGAACCGTTTGTTGATGCAGATCCTCGGCTATCTGGAAACCTATGAGAACCAGACCCTGATCGGCTGGGCCTTCGACCGCGCCGCGCCTGGGCGGCGCCTGCTGCTGGCGGTGGAGGTGGATGGCGAGCCGATCGCCGCCGGCCTGGCCAACCTGGACCGGTCCGACGTGGCCGGTGCCGGTCATGGCGACGGGCGCTGCGGCTTCCGGCTGCGGGCCCACCTGTCCCCCTGGGCCCCGTTCCGCGTGGTGGAGGTGGGCAGCGGCACCGTCCTGTTCACCGAGGCGGACCTGAAACAGGCCGATGGCGACACGGAGATGGCGGAAACGGCGGCTTGCGAGGGCGGCGGCGTGCAGGGCCATGTGGACAATGTGCTGGGCACGGTGATCCAGGGCTGGTGCTGGCGGCCGTCCGCCCCCGACAGCCATCCGGTGGTGACGGCCAGCATCGACGGCCGGGTCGTGGCAAGCTGCCGCGCCGACCTGACCCGCGGCGACCTTGTCAATGCCGGTATCGGGGAGGGCGACCACGCCTTCAACCTGCGCATGCCCTACTGGACGCTGGACGGGGTCGAGCACGATGTCGAGGTGGCCGTGGAGGGGGAAGGCCCGCTGTCGGGCAGTCCCATCCGCTTCATCGGGCTTTCCGATGGCGGCCGGCCGCTGCTGGGCCGGCTGATGGCCGCCCTGCCGCAGCCCGGCTCCGACTTGACAGCCACCGCGCGCCTGCTGGACAGCTATCTGGAACAGATGGAAATGCTGGTCCCGCAATCGCTGGGCTTCGCCTATTATCCGGACTGGTACCGGGCACAGGCGGCGGCCGGCGGCACCCAGCCTCCGCCGGCCGCCTTCGCCGATGACCGGCCGGGCCTGCGGGAGGCGGGACTGCGCCTGCGGGCCGGCGACGGCCCCGTCTATCTGGCGCTGCTGGACGAGGGGGTGCGGCTGCTGCCCGGCGGGCTGGAACGGGCCCTGCGCGCCGTCGCGCGCTGGCAGCCGGCCATCCTCTATGCCGATGCCCAGGCCGTCGTGGATGGCACGCTCCTGCCCTGGTTCCGCCCGGACTGGAGCTATGATCTCTGCTTGGCGCAGGATTACACGCGCGGCCTGACGCTGATCCGCGAGGATGCGATGGTGCCGGCGGCCGGCAACCGGACCCTGGCCGGCGCCCGCACGGCCGCCCTGCTGGCCTGCGATCCGGCCGGCATCCGCCATCTGCCGGAGGTGGTCTGCACGCTGGCCACCGCGCAGGCCGGCCCGGTCGGCCAGGATGTGGCGGGCATGGTCGCGGCCCATCTGGCAGCCCGCACCGGGACCCCCAGCGGGGCCCGTAGCGGGGAAAGCGCCCGCCTGCGCGTGATCGATCCGGCCTGCGGCCTGCGCCGGGTCGACTGGCCACCGCCGGCGGACGCGCCGCTGGTCAGCCTGATCATCCCCACCCGTGACCGGCTGGACCTGTTGCGCACCGCCGTGGACAGCATCATCCGGCTGACAAGCTACGACCGATTCGAGATCATCATCATCGACAATCAGAGCCGGGATCCGGAAACCCTGGCATGGCTGGCCGACGGCGAGCGGCAGGGCCGTTTCGAGCGGCTGTCCTATGACGCGCCGTTCAATTATGCCGACATGAACAACAAGGCCGCGGCCGTGGCGTCGGGCGACATTGTCGGCTTCATCAACAACGATGTCGAACTGATCACGCCGGACTGGCTGCAGGTGGCGGTCGGCCTGCTGGCCCGGCCAGAGGTGGGGGCCGTAGGGGCGCGGCTGCGCTTTGCCAACGGCATGATCCAGCATGGCGGCATCGTGGCTGGCACGGGCGGGCTGGCGGAAAACGCCTTCCAGCATGTGCATGTCGATGATGCGGGCTATTTCCACCGCACGCGGGTGGCCGGCAATTACAGCGCCGTGACGGCCGCCTGCCTGTTCTGCCACCGGCAGGAATTCCTGGACACGGGCGGGTTCGACGCGGCAAACCTGCCCGTGGCCTTCAATGATGTGGATTTCTGCCTGCGGCTGCGCGAGCGGGACCGGCAGATCGTCTGGACCCCGCATATCGAACTGTTCCACTATGAAAGCGTCAGCCGGGGGCAGGACAGTACGCCGGAAAAACAGGCACGGGCGATGAAAGAGGCACTTTACATGCGACAGCGCTGGGCCCGCATCACGGCCATGGACCCCTATTACAGCCCCAATCTCAACCTGGACGGTGCCCCCTTCTCGGGACTGGCCGTGCCGCCCCGCCGCCGCTGGGGGCAGCCGGCATGATTCAGGGGCATTTCGATTGTGTGGTCGGCCGCGATGTCTGCGGCTGGGCGTGGGACAGGGCCAATCCGGACCGGCCGGCCCGCGTCCGGGTTCTGATGGATGGCGTGCCGGTGGCGGAAGGCATCGCCGACCAGCATCGCCCCGACCTGGAGGCCGCCGGCATCGGCTCCGGCCACCATGCCTTCTTCGTGCGTCTGCCCATGGCGCTGCTGGACGGCCGCCGCGTCCGGCTGGTGCTGACGGGGGAGGACGGGCTGCCGCTGACGGGCACGCCGGTCGACATGGACCTGCCCAGCCTGGCCTTCCGGCCCGTGGCACCGCCCGCCAACCCGACGCCGCTGACATTGTCGGTCTGCGCCATCGTCCGTAACGAGGCGCCCTACCTGCTGGAATGGATCGCCCACCACCGGCTGGTCGGGGTGGAGCATTTCGTGCTGTTCGACAATGGCAGCGACGACGGAACCACGGCGCTGCTGGCCGGGCTGGCCCGCGCCGGGATCGTGGACCATGTCCCCTGGCCGGACATTCCCCATGTCGCGGTGCAGTGCCCCGCCTATATCGCCGGGCTGGCCCGCCTGGACGGCCGGAGCCGCTGGGTCGCCTTCATCGATGCCGATGAGTTCCTGAACCCGTTGCGGGGGGAAACCGTGCCCGACATCCTGCGCGATGTCGACAAGGCGGCGGGGCTGCTGGTGCCCTGGCGTCTGTTCGGGTCCAACGGGCATGAAACGGCGACGGACGATCTCGTCGTCCGCCGCTTCACGCGACGCGCACCGGCGGCCCATCCCCTGAACAGCCAGGTCAAGACAATCGTCCAGGCCCGGCTGGTGGCGCGGCCCGACATCCATACCCCGCGGATCACGGAAGGCAGCCTGGTCGACGAGTTCGGCCGCATCGGCGGCAGCCAGGGGCATACCGACCATCACGCCGTGCCGGATGCCGCGCGGCTGGTGATCAACCATTATTTCACGAAATCGCAGGCCGAATGGCAGCGCAAGCGCAGCCGCGGCCGGGCGACGATGAGCGGGGACAGCACCAGCCGCTGGCGGCCCGACCATCATTTCCAGGCCCATGACCTGAATGATGAGGAGGACAGGGGCCTGGCCTCCCGGGCCGGGGCCATCCTGGACGAAATGACGCGGCTGCGCGGCCTGTCAGGCTGATCCGCCGGGTCTGGTCCCCGCCCGGCGCCGACCAGCACGCTTGACACCGTCGCGTCGAACCCGCCACCTTCGCTTTCGCGAAATTGGCGGGTGCCCGGGAAGGAACCGAATGGTGCAGGCGGAGTTAGGTGGCGCGCAGGAGGACACGGCCGAAATGGCGACCGGCAGCCATTCCATGCTGGAGGGCTTGCGCTACATCGCCCGATACCATGGCCTGCACCTGTCGCGGGAAAACCTCGTCCGGCAATATGTGCGCGAGGACGGGGAGGTTCGCCCCTCCGTCATCGTCGCGGCTGCCGACAAGGCCGGCCTGAAGGCCAAGGCGACGAAGATGCGATTCGAGCATCTCCTGCGCCTTGGCCATGCGATACCGGCGCTTCTGCGCCTGCGTGACGGCACGGCACGTATTCTCCTGATGGTGCAGCCCAGGGGAAATCCGCCGCTGATCATGCTGCGCCACCCGATGGAAGGGTCCCAGCCCCAGCCCTACGACATGATCGGCCTTTCGGAGATCTGGGACGGCGAGATCATCCTGTTCAAGCGCAAGCAGGGCACGGCGGAGGACAGCAGCGATTTCAGCCTGCGCTGGCTTTTCCAGCAGGTGGCCAGGGACAAGCGCATCTTCCGCGATGTCGGCTTCTGCGCCCTGGCCATGTCCGTGTTCGCGCTGGTGCCGCCGTTCCTCTATTTCATCGTCCTCAACCGCATCCTGGTGCATCAGCGCATGTCGACGCTGTTCGTGCTGGCGGTGGGCATGGCGTTCCTGATCCTGTTCGACACCGCCTTCGGCTATCTGCGGCGATGGCTGGTGGCGGAAGGAACGGCGCGCATCGACGCGCGGATCAGCAGCTACATCTTCGACCGCCTGCTCGGCCTGCCCGTAACCGTGTTTGAAAGCCAGAGCACGGGCACGATCATGCACAAGATCCAGGAGGCGAGCCGCATCCGTTCCTTCCTGACGGGACAATTGTTCACCGCGCTGCTGGACAGCATGGTTCTGTTCATCCTGCTGCCGGTGATGTTCTATCTGAACGCGCAGTTGACCTTTTTCGTGCTTGGCATCGCCGTGCTGATGTTCATCACGATCGTGCTTTTCATCCCGGCCATCGGACGGGCCCATGGCCGGGTGGTCCGGGCCGAGCAGCGCAAGGGATCGCTGCTGATCGAAACCATACATGGCATGCGGACCATCAAGACCCTGGCGCTGGAAGGCCGGCGCCGGCATCAATGGGATGATGCCGCATCGGCCGCCGTGCTGGCCCACCG
Source organism: Niveispirillum fermenti (assembly GCF_048066175.1). Lineage (GTDB taxonomy): Bacteria > Pseudomonadota > Alphaproteobacteria > Azospirillales > Azospirillaceae > Niveispirillum > Niveispirillum fermenti. The sequence continues at coordinate 132,413 of NZ_JBLTXA010000005.1, forward strand.
CGACATGGGTTTCCTGGCCAACCTGCCCCAGACCATCCTCCAGCCGCTGGAAAAGCTGATCTATGCCGGTACGCTGCTGCTGGGCTGCTATCTTGCCCTGACGGCGGAATCCGGGGCCGTGGTGGTGGGGGCGCTGATCGCCTTCACCATGCTGGCCTCGCGCGTCATCCAGCCCTTCGTCCAGATCGCCGGCCTGCTCCAGTCGCTGGAAGAGGTGCGCGGCGCGCTGAACCAGGTGGCCTCGCTGGTCAACATCCCGGCGGAAGACACGCGCGCCACCCACGGGCTGCGGCCACGCTTCACGGGCAGCATCCTGTTCGATGAAGTGCGTTTCCGCTATCCCGGTGCGCAGAGCTTCGCGCTCGACCGGGTGACCTTCAGCCTGCCGCCGGGCAGCGTCACGGGCGTCATGGGCCGCAGCGGGTCCGGCAAGACCACGATCACCCGCATGCTCCAGGGCCTGCATCAGGATTATGACGGTCTCATCAAGATCGACGGTACCGACCTGCGGCAGATGGACATCTCGCATCTGCGCGCCAATCTGGGCGTCGTGCTGCAGGACAATTTCCTGTTCACGGGCACGATCCGCGAGAATATCGGCATCGCGCGACCCGACGCCACGTTCGAGGACGTGATCGAGGCCGCGCGCCTGGCCGGTGCGGAGGAATTCATCGAGCGCCTGCCGCAGGGCTATGACACGATCCTGACCGAAGGGGCCAGCAACCTGTCCGGCGGCCAGCGCCAGCGCCTGGCCATCGCCCGCGCCCTGCTGGTCGATCCGCCGATCCTGATCCTGGACGAGGCGACCAGCGCCCTGGACCCCGAAAGCGAAGCCATCGTCAACAACAACCTGCGCCATATCGCCCAGGGCCGGACGATGGTCGTCATCTCCCACCGTCTGGCATCGCTGGTGGATTGCGACCAGATCATCGTCATGGATCGCGGGCGCGTCGTGGATATCGGCCGGCACGATGAACTGCTCGACCGTTGCGCCATCTATCGTGACCTATGGTTCCAGCAGAACCGCACCCAGCCGCCTTCCGGAGCAAGCAGCCATGAACGGTCGATCACTGGTCCTGCGTCCTGATCCGCGGGCCGCTGCCGCCGATCAGGATATCAACGACTTCCAGTCACATATGGCCGAGATCACGGGCGCGCCCTATCCGTCGCGCGTGCGGCGGACGGTGCATGTGCTGGTGGCCATGCTGGTCACGGCCATCGTCGCCGCCTCCGTGCTGCAGCTGGACCGGATTGTGTCCGCCAATGGCCGGCTGGTCTCCCGCACGCCGACCCTTCTGGTGCAGCCGCTGGAATCGTCGGTGATGCGCGAGGTGCATGTGCGACCGGGGGATGTCGTGGCGCGCGGCGACCTGCTGGTGACGCTGGACCCGACCCTGTCGACGGCGGACGTGTCCAAGCTGCTGTCCAACCGCGACGCCCTGCGGGCCAAGGTGGCCCGGCTGGAGGCGGAACAGGCGGGGGCCACACTGCCCGAACCGGCCGAGGACAACGAGACCCTGCGCACCGAATATTCCATCTGGCAGGCCCGCATCGCCGAGCGTCAGGCCCGCCTGGATGTCTATGACCAGCGTATCCTGGCCGCCAGGGGCCAGATCGCCAGCGGCCTGCGCGATGCAGAGCATTACCGCGCGCGCCTGAAGGTCAGCAGCGAGATCGAGGATATGCGCTCCGAACTGGCGCGCAAGGAGGTGGGCAGCCGCCTGAACGTCCTGATCGCCCAGGACACCAAGGCGGAGATCGCCCGCAACCTGTCCAACAGTGAGCAGCAGGTCACCACCTCGCGGCACGAGCTGGAGAGCCTGCAGGCGGAGCGGGAAGCCTATCAGCAGGAATGGCGGTCGAAGCTGACGACCGAACTGGTCGCCCGGCGGACCGAGCTGTCGCAGGTGGAAGATGACCTGTCGAAGGCGGAATACCGACGAGACCTCGTGGAATTGCGGGCCATGGCCGATGCGACCGTGGTCAGTGTCGCCGATGTCGGCAGCGGCTCCGTCGTCCCCTCCGGCGAGGTGCTGGTCAGCCTGATGCCCAGCAATGCCACGCTGGAGGTCGAGGCGGACGTTGCCGGCATGGACCAGGGCTTCGTGAAGGTCGGCGATGAGGTGCAGGTCAAGCTGAACGCCTATCAGTTCACGCGGCACGGCACCGTGGTGGCCGAGGTGCGATCGATCAGCGAGGACAGCTTCACCAAGCGTGACGACGGCACCGTGGCGCCGGAGCGCTACTACAAGGTGCGCGCCGATATCAAAGCCGTCGAGTTGCACAACGTGCCGGAGGATGTGCGCCTGGTGCCCGGCATGCCGCTGCAGGCCGACATCGTCGTGGGTCAGCGTTCCATCATGTCCTTCCTGCTCGACCGCGTCATGGTCAATACGATGGAAGGTATGCGGGAGCCCTGACCCCAGCGCGGCCGATGGGCAGCGGCCGGACCATGGGCCGCTGCCCATCGGCCCTGTCATTACCGATTGTGGATGGTTCGCGAGTTTGTTAACAACGGAGCCTGTAGATTAACGAAGCGCGCCGCTTTGACATTTTTCCGAAGATCGATAACGCCATGAAAACCATCAAGTATATTGAACGGCTATGGGGCGGCGTGCGGAATGTTGTTGATTTCGGCATCACCTACGCGATCAAGCCGACGGGACCCAGCTACATCCGGCGCAAATGGACGGGTGAACAGGCCCTGGAAGGGGCGCGGCGTGTCGTCGTGTTCAACCATTTCGATCCGAAGGGCCTGATCCATCGCTATGTCGTCCATTATCTGGAGGAACTGGCCAAGGCCGGCTTCACCACGATCTTCACCAGCAATTCGCCGCGCTTCCCCACGGAAAGCGTGGAAAAGCTCATACCGCTGACGGCACGGATCCTCTGGCGGTCCAATGTCGGGTATGATTTCGGGGCCTTCAAGGATGGCATCGCCCAGGTCCCCGACCTGCTGGCACTGGATATGCTGCTCATCACCAATGACAGCATGTATGGCCCGTTGCAGGACCTGTCCGGCATCATCGACCGCATGCCGGCTGCCGGTGCCGACATCTGGGGCATCACCGATTGCTGGGACCGGCGGTTCCATCTGCAAAGCTATTTCCTGCTGTTCCATCCGGCGGCCCTGCGGCACGCCAGTTTCAAGCGCTTCTGGGGGCGGCTCCCCTATTTCCGGCGCAAATATTGGGTGGTGCGCGCGGGCGAGATCGGCCTGACCCAGTATTTCCAGCGCCATGGCGTGCGGGCGCGGGCCTTGTTCCCCTATCGCGGCACGGTGCGCGACATCACGGGGCGGATCGAGACCTATCTGGCCCGGCCTGATTCGGCGGATGACAAGGTTCGCTGGCAGTACCTGTCCCGCATGTCGCAATGCCTGCGCGATGGTGTTCCGCTCAATCAGACCCACTTCTTCTGGGACTATCTCCTGGCCGAATTGCGCTGCCCCTTCATCAAGCGCGACCTTCTCCAGCATAATCCCATGGGTGTGCCATATCTGCATCATTGGGAACCGCTGCTGGCTACCGTCTCCGACTATGACAGCAGTATGATCGTCGACCATCTCGAATATTCGATGCGAGGTCGGGTGTATTGATGGGGATTGCATAAAAATAAAGACAAAGTTTCTCCCGTTGGCAGAGCCGGGAGTGATGTAACGAGAGCGCTTGGCCGGCTTTGGTCCTTCCCGTGGGACGCGGGATGAGTAACGCGGCCGACCAGCGGCCAGGCCTTTGAAGAGTTTAACACCCGTCACTGCCCTGCCTCGGCGCCCACCTTCTCCGGAACGCTCAACCAAGCCTTGTCGACATATCCGGAACCTGAAAATATTCAGGCGACGCATCTTGAATACGTGGCGAGGCAGATATTTCGTCCCTCCATACCCCCGCATCACTACCCTTGCATAAGCGTTCCTTGGATATTATTTATTGCCGGCTTTACACACAATCAAGAAACACAATCGACAAGACTTTCTTCAATTACTATACAGAACTTCGGCTAATTTAGTTTGTCACAATAAAGGCCTGTTGCCGACTGATGCGGGAGATGATAATTTTAACAGACTGAGGGTCATCGACCCGGGGGGACGGATCGGAGCTGAAATGCTCACTGGCCGTCGAGAGACTGTCACTTTCGTCGGAGGGGTGCGATGACAACGTTGCCGGGTGGCCAGACCGTCGCCTTCGTTGGCCTGAACGAGATCGAGTTGTCCGTTCTGAACACCATCTACAGCAATGCCGGCCCTTCGCTGGCGTCGACCATTGCGCAGGTCACGGCTTCACCGACATCGCTTACCGGCGCTGTGACGGTTGGCACCATTACGACCACCCAGGTGATCAACCAGGCGGTAAGCGGCGGCGCCAATATTGTAACTCTGGTGGATGGCGGTTCGCCGGCCCCGGGCTCCACGGGCGTGCTCACCAACATCGTCGCCGACAGCAGCGTCACGAACGTGATCCTGACGAACACCGGCAATAACAATGTTACGGCCTTCTTTGGCGGGCAGAATACCACGAGCGTGGTTGGTGATTTCGGTTCGCAGTTCATCGTCGGTTCCAGCAACGGCAGCGGCATGACCATCCTGACCGGAACGGGAAATGATTCCGTACTCGGCGGTGCCGGCAACGATGTCGTGCGGTCGGGCGGGGACTCGATTGTCAATGGCGGCGCCGGTAACGACACGATCATCGGCGGCAGCGGCATGAGCACGCTGGGCGGTGGTGCTGGCGCCGACAGCATCGTTGCCGGCTCCGGCGGCAGTTACATTATCGGGGAGTCGGGGAACGATACATTGGTCGGCGGTGCCGGCAAGGATATCTTCATCTACAGCCCCGGCGACGGCAACGACACCATCATCGGCTTCGACCCCACGCAGGACACGCTCGCCTTCACCAGCACCAATTTCGGGTCCGGCTCGCTGGATCTGGGTGCCCTCATCAGCAATGCGCAGGTTTCTGGTGGCAACACCGTCCTGACCCTGCCCGACGGCTCCACCATCACGGTGGTCGGGCTGACGGGTGTGAGTATCAACTGGTTCACCGCCAAGTAGGGCGCGCGGCAATTGGTCCTGGCCGGCCGATTGCCCCCTCCTGCTGCCCTCTCCATCATGATACCGGCCTGCCAGGTGGTTCCGCCTGGCAGGCCGTTTTGCGTTTGGGTCCTTGGGTATCAGGCCTTGGGTATCAGGCCTTGCCCATCCTGCCGCGCCAGACCTGAACCCAAATCCCGGTGATCGCAACCGATCACCGGCCTCAATCGCCGGCGCCCACATCCGTGGGCTTGGCACCGGCGCCCACATCCGTGGGCGTGGGCACGCCGCGTGTGCGGCGCGGCGGCGGTTGCCGCTTTACCCTTCAACAACCAGCGACAGCAAGGCGTCGTTGATGGCGGCAGGGGGCAAAGCCGGCGGCAGCAGGGCGCCGCGGCCCCAGGCACGCAGCCGCTCCGCCTGCGCCCCCAGGTCGAACGCCACGACCGGCAGACCGGCAGACATGACGTGGGTCAGGGCGTAGCACCAGGTTTCCGGCCATGTCGAGGGCAGGAACGCCAGATGCGGTCGCAGCAATGCCAGCAGTGACGGCACCTCCGCCTCCGCATAACGGCCGGTGACGACAATATGCCCGGTCTGGCACAGTTCCTCGTCATCCAGGCTGTATCCCAGTATCTGGAAGGTCAATGGCAGGCCACGCTGCCGCGCGTCCCGCGCGCAATCCAGCAAAAGCTGGTACCCCTTGGGTGGGCCGATGGCGCCGGGAACGACGATGCGCACCCCCTCCCCTCGCGCCCGGCGCGTGGGCAGCACGGGTGCCGGCGGCAGGGCCGGCTTCTCCGCCGGTGCCACCTCGTACCGCGCCGCCGGTATGTAACGGTGCATCCGGACGGCCGTGTCACGGGTGGAGCAGCCGACCTGACCGGCACCGGCCAGCACCGACGCCATCGCCTGCCGCCATTCCACGACAGCCATGTCACCGATACCCAATTCGTCGCCGAACCTGCCGACGCAGATCTCGCACCGGTCCACCGGCGGTTCGCCGCAATAGCGATCCTTGTCCGCCGTCAGCGTGATACGCGGACAGATCCAGCTATAATCATGGATATGGGCGCGATAGGGAAACCAGGTGGCCAGTTCCTGCAGCAGCCCGACGCGCAGCAGGCGGGGATGGTGCAGTTCCATCTCCCGCACCCCGAACCGGATCAGGTCCTCGTGCAAGGCGGCCAGGCCGTCCCCGTCATCACCATAGGACAGGTTGTTCAGTTCCAGCCGGTCGGGCACCTCCAGGCACAGCCGCACGCAGCCATCCCGCCCACCGCCCACCGGCCGCAGAAGCAGGACGGGTGCCGCCAGCATTGCGATCCGCTCCCGCAGGAAACGTTCCGTTCCACCGCCCAGTTCGGCACAGACCAGCAGCACGGGGCGGGGCACACCATCCGCCAGCAAACGGGCCCTGTCCAGCAACCGGCGGGCCGGGCCCAGCGGGTCGGCCGCGATGAAGCGATGCACCTCCGCCTCATAATCCGGATAGCGTGTGGCCAGCACGGCAAGCGCGGCATTGATCCGCGCCTGCTTGGCCGCCCCGAAGGACCCGCCGCCCACATGCCCGACAAAGGTGTCCAGGGCGATGACATGGCGCCAGCCCTGCGCCGTAGCGCGCAGGCAGAAATCATTCTCCTCGCCATAACCGGCACCGAACGCTTCCGCATCGAACCAGCCGGTCTGGTCCAGACAGGCGCGCCTTATATAGAGGCAGAAGCCCACCCCGGTCGGCACCTCCATCGTCCGGCCGGCCAACGCCGTCCGGGCCACGTCGTCCAACTCCTCCACATCGATGTCGGCAAGCGGGGTCGGCGCATTGGCCAGCGGATAGGAACAGATGGTCGCATCATTGGACCAGGGCGTGGCCGTCCCCGTCCGGTCCGAGCCCAGGGCGGCGGCGCGCAACCGACCCAGCCAGCCAGCCGAAACACAGGTATCCGCGTTCAACAGCACGACATCCCGGTCCGGATGCAGGGCCATGCCGATATTCACGCTGCGCACAAAACCCAGATTGCCGGGATTACGGCGCAGAACGATCCGCCCCTGCCGGGCCAGGTCATCCAGGAATTGCCCGATCTCCGGGTCGGGACCCCTGTCATCAATGGCCACGATGCGCATGGGCCAGCCAGGATCGCAGCCCAGCAAGGCATCAAAGCAGGCCTGCGTCGCCGCCCGGTCGCCATGGACGGGCACGATCACATCCACGGTCCCATCTTCGGCGGCACCTGCCCGTGGCGTGGCCGGCGGCAGGGACAGAGGCTCCCCCGTCAACTCGAACAGAAGCCGTACCCGCCCCGCACCCGCGGGAAGCTGGAAAGAGAGGATGGGCGCATCAAGCACATCCAGCATGACCGCCCCATCCGGCGGCACGCTGACATGGCGGCCGACCACCCGGTCTCCCTCCATGATCAGAACGGCGACAGGACGCTCCGGGCAGGCCATATCCAGCACGCGCGCCTGATAATGCCCATCGTCAGTGATTTCGACCAGGCCCGACAGGCGCGGCGGACGCAGCCAGCGGCCGGCGGCCAGGCCCGACTGCACCGGCACACCATCCACCGCCACCACGGGATCAACCGGCCCCAGCAGCGCCTCCGGCAGGGGCAGCGGCCATGATTGCACCTTGTCGGACGCCGGCAGGTCGTCCTGCCGGACCACCAGATGCTGCCATGTCATACGAAGCTGCCGTCCACCCGGCGCCACCGCGCAATGGAGCTGACGCTGGCGGATGAAACAGGCGGGCCGGCCCGTGGCGGCGACATGGGCCAACAGCATCTCATGCGCCTGATCACTCGTTTCCGCGTGCCATGCCAGGGCCGCCACCACATCCGGGGTCAGCACGCCAAGCCGGGCCAGCGTGCAGGCCACCATCAGGTGACGGGGTGACAGGGACAGGGCGCAGTCCAGCAGGCTGCGCGCCGTTTCCACCTTGCCTTGCACGAATCGAACCGTGGCAACGACAAGCAGGTCATCCGCATGCACAGGTTCCATCCGGAGCAGCCGTTCGGCCAGCAGGTCCAGCCCCGCCCCCGCCCCGGCCTTGATCCCGGCCAGCAACCGCGCGCGAAGAGCCAGACGGGGGGAGCCGAAAAGGTCGGCCGCCGTCACTCCGGCCCCGTCTGCGGTTGTCGATTCAGGGGTCGAGGATGGTTGCACAGAGCTATCCCCGCATCAGCGGGGAAGAATGGCGACACGCAACGCGATCAGCGGATCCTGCGGTTGCGGTGACCGGCAGGGTTCGCCATCCACAGCCTCCATCTCCCCATGGCGCAGAAACCGGGCGCCATAGACAACGCGATGGGTGCTGGCCAGCGGCGGCAACAACCGAAAGGCGATGCCGGAAAGCGGACGTCCCCCGGGCGCACCCAGCAGACCGGGCGCCGGCATCCAGTTCCCTTCAGACGTGCTGACGCCGGGCACGCGATATTGCAGCAACTGGCCGACGGTGGGTGTAACCTCGACGCGAATCGCCTCAACCCAGAAGGGTGCATCCTCAGCCGCGGCCCACTCGCCAGCGGCGAAGCTCACCTCTCCCACCTGCTGGATATGGGTATGCAGACGCAAGCCGACAGTCGGGGCCGTTGCCACATTGTCCAGCCGCTTTACCTGGACATCCAGGCAAACCTGCAACTCCCCACCGTAAAGGTAATTCGTGATCAAAAGCGGGCTGGCACCCGCCGGCACGACGACAACCGCCTGGTCCGTTCCGCTCAACCAGGCGGAGGAATTCAACTCCCCCTTGTGCAGGAACCGCGGTGCCACCGACCCCGGCTGGGGGATGCTGGTCAACTGCACGCTGGGAAAGCTGACCCCACGGACGATCACGGGTGCCTGGCGTGGCGGTGTGACAGAGATGAGATACAACCCCTCTGGCAGGGGCAGAACCTGTGCTGTGGACCGGAAACGATCGCTCTTCGTATCCCGTTCACCGGCAACTGCAACAGCCTGGTCACTGGTCATCGTCCACCACACCAATTTTTCATCGTGAAGGACAGTACCAAAATGAAAAGGCGGGCAAAAGCCCGCCTTTCCACTCTGGATGAAACCGCCGGATTTACTTGGCGGTGAACCAGTTGATATCCACACCCGTCAGGCCGACCACCGTGATGGTGGAGCCGTCGGGCAGAGTCAGGACGGTGTTGCCACCGGAAACCTGCGCATTGCTGATGAGGGCACCCAGATCCAGCGAGCCGGACCCGAAATTGGTGCTGGTGAAGCCGATCGTGTCCTGCGTGGGATCGAAGCCGATGATGGTGTCGTTGCCGTCGCCGGGGCTGTAGATGAAGACATCCTTGCCGGCACCGCCGACCATCGTGTCATCACCCGACTCGCCGATCAGGTAGCTGCCGCCGGAACCAGCGACCAGGCTGTCGGCACCGGCACCACCGCCCAGCGTGCTCACGCCGCTGCCACCGATCAAGGTGTCGTTACCGGAACCGCCATTGACGATCGAGCTTTCACCCGAGCGCACAATATCGTTGCCGGAACCGCCCAGGACCGAGTCGTTACCGGAGCCGGTCAGGATCGTCATATCGGCAGAACCGCCGATGATGAACTGCGAACCGTAGTCACCGGCCACCGTCGTGGTGTTTTCGCCTGCGAAGAAGGCCGTGACATTGTTGTCGCCGACATTCGTCAGGATGACGTTCGTGACGCTGCTGTCCGCGACGATGTTGGTCAGCACGCCCGTGGAGCCGCCGGACGGCGCACCGCCATCCACGACCGTCACGACGCCCGCACCGCCAGTCACGGCCTGCGTCACCACCGAACTGGTCGTCACCGTACCAACAGTGACGGGAGCCAGAATCCCCGTGGGAGTGGCCGACACGGACACGACCGACGCCGCCAGCGCCGGCCCCTGAGTGCTGTAAACCGAAGTCAGAACAGATAACTCGGCCTCATTCAGGCCGACAAAGGCTACCGTCTGGCCGCCCGGCAACGTCGTCATAGGACCCCCCAACAAAAATCAACAAACCATGAAACCAGGAGGCACCTTGCATCCCTGGCCGCATAATTGTGAAGTTGCATCACGTACTTTCACTATTCACTAAAACTTTATCAGCCACCGCCTGCTTCCGCAACCACCTATCGCGCTGCAGCGTCCCCCCTGAACAGGGGGCCTGCCGCCCTGAAGGCAAGCGGGCGACGCCGGCCACGATGCGCCAAAGGGCACAAAAACCAAAGGATATCAAAAATATACAGAAAAACCGAAACATGGGACGAAACCGGAAAAGGTATTGCAACGGTTGGTAAAAACCCCTACCTAAAACTTTTGACCTAGGCCAACAGGTTGAACACCCCCTTCCGGTCATTCCCCCATGCGTCAGCCCTTCGCAGATGCAGCAATGGCCAGTGCCTGGGCCACGGGCTCGTCTTCCGCCAGCTTCGGCGTGTCCCAGGCGGCGAACAGATGCTCCGCCTCCGCGAAGGCGCCCAGGAGTACAAGACGAATCAGTGCCAGCTTGCGCGCATGGCGGATGGAGGCTGGTGCCTCCGCCGCACCGGGCGTCACCCAGATGGCGTCCAGGGCGGCCCGCACGGCCGCGGCATCGGCAGCCTGTTCGATCGCGGTGAAGGCCGGGACGGGGCCGGCCGGGATATCGGCGCGCAACAGCCGCTCCAGCAGTGCGACCTCCCCTTCCGCCGCCTCCACCCGGGTCACGCCCTGCCAGAGCAGGTTGGGATTGCGGGTGTTGCGCAGATCGCGGCAAACCGTGGCCCGCGCTGTCCGGCGGAACTGGTCGGGCAGCAGCAATCCGTCGGCGGCGGCTCCTTCCTCCACGGCCGTCAGAAGGGGCGCCACATCGGCACCGCACCCGACGGCGGCGGTCATGAACAGATTGATCGCCGCCATGCACAGCACCTCGGTCTCGCCATCCTCCATACCAACCTTGTGCAGCGCCCGGCGCAGGCCCGCCCCCATCAGCGCTGCCTTGCCCGCGAAAAGGGCAGCAGCCTGTGCATCTCCCTGGACATTGTTGGCCAGCACGGCCCGGAAATAGAGCAGGCCCGCGACATTGCCCGGCATGGCCGACAGCCATTGCTCTGTCGACAATCCCGCGTCCGGCACCATGAGCGATTGCGGCCGGGTGATGTCGATGCCGAATCGCTGACGATGGGCCGCTGCTATTTCTTCGAACAGGGCCAGCGCCTCGTCGGGGTCGCCGCCATTCACCATGTCCTTCATCAGCCGGTAGCGCAGACCCGACAGCAGCGCCGGGGCCAGGTCCGGCGACGCGATTCGCTGCCGCAGATAGCGATGATAATGCGCAGCGTCCAGCAGGCGCGGGGGCGGCAGCGGCGCATTGGATGCGAAGGCGTGCAGGGAGCAGCCCACCGCTTCCACCCTGATCTGCGTGAAGCCGGCGGCCCGCAACGCATGCTCCAGCCCAGCCGCGCTGAACAGGGTCAGATGCAGGCCGGGGCTGGCAATGGGGGCCAGCATGGCCGGCGATGTCAGGGGGTTCAGCGCGGCACCGTCGGGCGTGGTCAGCACGGCCATGCCCTGGTCGCCCACGGCACGCCGCATGGCCGCCAGGAAGGGACCGGGTTCGGGAATATGCTCGACCACCTCCGAGGCATAGGCGATGTCGAACGGCTGCGTCATGGGCGTATCGGCCGTCCAATAGTCGCGCGTGATGTCCAGCCCCAGATAATCACGGCCCAGCGTGGCCAGGCCGGAAGGGTCATACCCCTTGGCTGTCCATCCGAACACTTCCTGGGTGAAATCGCTGACGAAGCCGAATCCGCCGCCGATCTCCAGCATGCGCCGCCCCTCACCCGGCTCCACGAAGCCCAGCGGTTCCAGCATGGGGCGCAGGCCGGCCCCCTGTTCCAGATAGAAATGCAGCAGGGGGGCGTTGGGCAGGTCATCGCCGTGGTAATCGGCGCCCTGCCGGTCGGTGGAAAAGCGGGTGGCGCAACCGGCGCATTGCACGATTACCCAGTCCGCACCGCCGGGCCCCGAACGGGGTAGCACCACCACGGGCCGGTGTCCGCCACCATGGCCGCAGACCGGGCAGGACTGCGCAATGGCGGGGCTGTCTTCGGATTGCCAGATGAACTCCACGGCTCTCTCCCGGTGGCTGGATATCGCTGCCTGTCGCGCAAGGGACTGCGTTGATAACATAAGGATGGCAAAGGTCAGCGGAAAACCCGCTATGATGCCTTTCAGCCATCCGCCTTGTCCCACAGCCATCCCCCCAGCCGCAGGCATTCCAACCGGCGATGTACCGCATCCTGTTCCTGCATAAGGATTTCCCCGGCCAGTTCCTGCATCTGGCCCGCCATCTGGCCGGCCTGCCGGGGGTGGAGGTGCGGGCCCTGGCCAGCGATCCGGCCGCCCCCGTGGACGGGGTCGCCGTCACCACCTATCAGGTGAAGGCCCCAGCCGATGGCCGGCCGCATCCCTATCTCCACCTGCCGGACCAGGCCATCTGGCGGGCCCAGGCCGTGCTGGTGGCATGCGTGGGGCTTCAGCAAACGGGATTCGTGCCCGACCTGGTGATCGGCCACAATGGCTGGGGCGAAACGCTGTTCATCAAGGATGTCTGGCCCCGGGCACGGCTGATCGGCTATTGCGAATTCTACTATCATGGCCAGGGGGCCGATGTCGGCTGCGACCCGGAATTCCCCGCCACCCTGGGCGACGTGGCGCGCGTGCGGGTGATGAACGCCGTCAACCTGCTGACACTGGAAGCCATGGATCGCGGTGTCAGCCCGACACGCTGGCAGCACGGATTGCATCCCGCCGCCTATCGGGACCGGATCAGCCGCCTGCATGACGGCATCGACACCGTGGCCGCCTCTCCCGGCCCGGCCCGGCCGCTGACCCTGCCGGACGGGCGGGTGCTGGCCCCCGGCACACCCATCGTGACCTATGTGGCCCGCGACCTGGAACCCTATCGCGGATTCCACACCCTGATGCGGGCCGCTTCGCTATTCCTGGAACAGGTGCCCGATGCCCATCTGGTCATCGCGGGCGGCGACGGTGTGTCCTATGGCAATCCCCCGCGCGAGGGCGGGAGCTGGCGCACGCGCATGCTGTCGGAACTGGCCGGCCGGCTGCCCCTGGACCGGGTTCATTTCCTGGGGCACGTGCCGCATGACGGGTTCATCAACCTGATGCGCCTGTCCCGCACGCATGTCTACCTGACCTACCCGTTCGTGCTGAGCTGGTCGATGCTGGAGGCCATGGCCTGCGGCGTCACGCTGGTCGCCTCGGCAACGCCACCCGTGCAGGAGGTGGTGGCCCACGGCGCCAACGGGCTGCTGGTGCCGCCGCTGGACCCGGCGGCCATCGCGGCCGGCATCGTGGCGGCGCTGGCCCTGCCGGCATCGGCGCGTCGGGACCTGGGTGCCGCGGCCCGGCAGACCGTGCTGCGCCATTTCGACAGCGCGCAGGTGGCGATGCCGGCCTGGCTCGGCATGCTGCGCCGCGATTTCGGGCTGCCGGATTGACCCGCCCGTGGCGATCACCGGCAATCTCGTATAAGACCAGAACCTGGAAAGTAGAATTTGCCGGGTTCTGGTAAGACGGTGATCACCGGGACACGGGGGGGTATAAGACGCTGGCAAGGATCACCAAGGGGGAAAGCGGCCGGTCACAGGCCGTCATGCCCGCCAGTCCCCCTTGGTAACCATTTCACGGGAAAGGTGCATCCGCGTGGCCCTTCAGACCATGATATCGAAGACATGGAAGCAGTTGCAGGGACTGCGCGGATCCCCCCTGACACGCGGCCGGAAGGCGGCGGAGGCCGGAAAGCTGACCAAGGCCGCCGGCATCTGGCAGGAGGGTGCGCGGGCCGGCGACGGCGAATGCCAGTTCGCCCTGGCCGAGGCGCTGGCGAAGGGGATCGGCGTCCTGCGCGACCCGGGGGGGGCCTTCCGCTGGTATCTGGCTGCGGCCGAATCCGGCCTGGCCCTGGCGCAGACCCGCGTTGCATCCCTTTACGCCCGCGGGATCGGCCATGCCGGGGAGGGCGAGGGGCGGGCCGGCGGTGACGCCCCCTTTTTCCTGGCCCAGGATGACAAGGCGGCCCGCCATTGGGCCCGTCTGGCGGCCGAACAAGGCAATGTGGAAGCACAGGTGCTGCTTGGCTGGCTTCTGAGCCGTGACGGCGGCCCCGGCGTCCCACGCGAGCCCGAGGACGCGGCGCGATGGTATGGCCGGGCCGCCGATGCCGGCAACGCCACCGGCATGGTCGGGCTGGCCAACCTGATCAGCGCCGGGGAAGTGCCCGGCCGCGAGCCGGCGGAGGCCTATCCGCTCTATCGCCGCGCGGCGGACCAGGACAATGCCACGGCCGCCTATTTCACGGGCACCCACCTGCTGAACGGCATCGGCACCGATGCCGACCCGGTGGAGGCACGGCGCTGGCTGTCCAAGGCGTCGGAGGCGGGGATCATTGCGGCCATGCGCCTGCTGGGCCTGCTTTACCTGCGCGGTACGGTCGGCCGCGCCGATCCGGTGCAGGCGGAAACCTGGATCCGGCGGGCAGCCGTGAAGGGGGATGCCGACAGCATGGTCCTGCTGGCCGAACTGCATCAGCAGGGCCGCACCACGGTGCCCAACCGCTCGGAAGCCGTGGTCTGGTACACGGCCGCCGCCGAAGCCGGCAATGCCCGCGCCGCCCTGGCCCTGGGCCAGATCCATCTGCGAGGTGACGGCGTCATCCCCGACGCGGCCCGTGGCCTGCGCTATCTGGAACAGGCGGCGGCCGAGCTGCCGGAAGCGGAATTCCAGCTTGGCATGTGCTTCCTGGAAGGAATGGGCGTGCCGGAGGACCATGACCGGGCCCGCCAGCACATCATGAAGGCGGCGGGCCAGCGCCACGCCGACGCCACCTATAATCTCGGGGTGATGCATTACCACGGCAAGGGCGTGCCACTGGACAAGGAGGCGGCCTTCCGCTGCTACGCCGCGGCGGCCGAACTGGGCAGCGCCTCGGCCCAGTTCCGGCTGGCCTATGCCATGACGCTGGGCGTGGAGATACCGGAGGACCCGGAGCGCGCCATCACCCTGTTCACCCTGTCGGCCCAGCAGGGCCATGTGGTCTCTCAGGTCAATCTGGCCCGCATGCTGCTGAAGCACCGGCCGGACGCCGAGGCGGAACTGGCCGATGTACGCCGGCGGATGGAAACAGCCGCCGCCCAGGAATTCCCCGCCGTCCTGGCCGTCCTGGGGGAGATGGCCTGGCGGCTGGACCAGGATCGCGAAACCGCCATGGCCCTGGTCGCCCGTGCCGAGGCCCTGGGTGATCCACATGCAGCCTATGTCCGCGAAATGGTGACGGCGGCTGCCGGCCCGCTCCCCGCCGCCTGACCCCTGCCGGTCAGGCGAACCGCACCAGCCGCAGCCGCGGCAACAGGTTGCAGGCAAAGATGCCGCAAGCCACGACACCCATCAGGATCAGGTTGAGGGGGAAGGCGAAGAAGTTCAGATAGCCGGGCGCCAGCAGCATGATGGCCAGGAACACATAGAAATGGTGCGACCGGACATAGGCGGCCCCCCGCTCCCGCAGGCTGGTCAGCAGCATGAAGGCCATCAAGACATGGCCCAGATAGCCCCAGTCGGTCAGCCCGCCTACGATCACACCCGGCACCCCGAAATCGGCATAGGCCAGGATCGGGCCGCCAAAGGCCGGGGTATGCCCCGCCTCCGCCAGGCCGGGATAGAACATCTCGTTCAGCAGGATCGGGCCATAGACGAAGGGCTTGTCCGCCCACAGCAGGCGCGGCACCGCGCTGATGATCTCCGTCGCGGAAATCTGGCCATAGAAAAGGTCCGCGACGCCATTGTGATAGGCGCGGATGAAATAGGCGCTGTTGGAGTAGTAATCGAAATAGAAGAAGATATCGACCAGATCGGCTGACCCGAAATTCAACAGCACCGCCGCCGCCATGACCACGCCGACGGCCGCCACCGTGCGGATCTGGATCTTGAACCCATAGATCAGCATGAAGGCAAAGGCCGTGACCGTATAAAGGATGAGATATCCCTTGGAACCCAGCATGAAGACGAAAGGCAGGAAGAACAGCCAGGCCGCGATGATGTGCCAGCGTACCGACAGGGACAGCAGCGCCAGCACATAGGAAACGGCCAGGAACGACACCGACAGCGCATAGAAGGCGCCGGCCCCCGTGCGGTGCATCTGATACCCCGTGCGCGGGCTCAGGATCCAGTTGATCAGCCCGAAGCTCCAGCTTGCCGTGACCACGAAGAACAGCAGGAACAGACCGAAGAACAGGCCGGCCGCCAGCCGCAGCCGCACTGTGGAGATCGGCTGGTAATGGAACTGGTCGATCAGGCCGGCCACCACGTTCTGCCGCGACAAGGCCAGGATCATGGCACCCGCCACCATGTGCCGCAGGGAGAAATGCAGGTTCTCCAGCAGCAGCAGATACTGGTAGGTGCCGTCCAGGACCCCGTCATCGAAATGCACCGACGGCCCGGCGAACAGCCACAGCAGCCGCACCGGCAGCAAGGCCAGCACCAGCACCGAATAGGCATTCAGGAACGGCACCCGTGCCACATATGCGAAAAACCACAGAAAGGCCGGTTCAATCAGGAAATTGAACGCCATGTTCAGGGCGCACAGCAGCACGAGCATGGGATCGGTCATCAGTCGGCCGTCTTGCGCGTGAGATGGACGATGCTCATGTTGCCGAACTTTGCGATGTTGGAAATGGCGGACCAGACGGACAGGGCCCGCAGGAAGGCCCATTCGACCAGACGGCTGCGATTACCCGGCAGGCGGCGGAAATAATCTTCGGGAAATTCCCACAAGGTGCGGATGGACAGGTCATAGCCATGGGTCTCCGCCATGCGCCGCAGCCGGTCCAGTTCCAGCCGGCCCGGCTTCAGCCCGGAATATTCGATTCGCTGCGCCAGGCCGCGCCGGGCCAGCCAGCGGATCACCATGTTGTTCGTGGGCTCCACGAAGATGACATTGTCATAGCCATAGGCCAGCAGCTTATCGATGCTGTGATGCATTTCCGGCGTGTGGTGCAGCGCCTCGAACACGATCACCGGCACCTTGCGGGACCGGATCGGCACGAAATCCAGGTCGGACGTGAACAGGGCCAGTTCGCCGGAATAGCCGAACTGACGCAACTGGTGCGGCACGATTCGCACGGAATGGATGGACAGGTCGCTGGCATAGATGCGGCGCGGGCTGGCGCCCTGCACGATCAACTGACCGATATCATAGCCCGACCCGCAGCCCATCACCGCGAACTCGTCCCCGCCACAGCGTCGGATCAATCCCAGGATGCGTTTGAATTTTCCGGTCTGGAAATAATTATAGTAGCTGCTCCAGGTATGCTTGGCGAGCTGGAGCTTGATCTTCTCCTCGTCCTTATATTCGAACGTGTAGGAAATCTCCCGCTTCTTGTGTTCATCGACCTCGTCAAAGCCCGAAAACTCGATGATGCCGTCGGTGATCCGGAATTCCTGGTTTCCCGTCGTATCGACAACGGAACCATCGCGGACGACGAGATCGGTGGAGCCCGTATAGGGGTTGTACAAGTCCTCGATGAACTCCTGGCTGGGAAGAACCCTCATCGCCTGCACCATACTGTCACCATTCCGTTCAAGATTGCCGGTGTCGTCAGCTTCCCGTGACAGGCCTGGCGGACCAGGGCCTGCCGGCCTTCGGCTTTGCGTTTCGATGACGCTCGGGCATCACGCGGGAAAGCCAGATGGCGACCACGCAAGTCAAGCGCTATTTCAAGGATTGGCATCACGATACAGCTCTGGAAGGCCGGCATCCTATAACGGCGCGCATCGCGCCTGCAACGTTCAGCCATAGCGGTGGGGGCAACGTTGCGTCATCATGGCGGGGACTGTTGCGAAAGAACATTGGCAATCTGTTATAAAGTCGCTTATGTTCGACCTAGACAGAAGTTAGAGGTATTCGGATGTACTCACATCCCCAGCATGGTGGCGGCGAAGAGGTCAAGGAACTGCGCCGGCAGGCCGGTGCCTGGCTGAAGGCGCGCCGGACGGAGGTCGGGCTGACACAGCGGGCGCTGGCGGAACTTGTCGGGCTCGAATATTACACGATGGTCTCGATGATCGAGGCCGGGCGCGGCCGCATTCCGCCGGACAGCTACATGGCCTGGGCCGGGGCGCTGGCGATGGAACCGGCGGCATTCGTCCGCACCCTGATGCAATTCTATGATCCGATCACCCATGCCATCCTGTTCGGGGATGGCACCGTTCC
This sequence comes from Niveispirillum fermenti, assembly GCF_048066175.1. Taxonomy (GTDB): domain Bacteria; phylum Pseudomonadota; class Alphaproteobacteria; order Azospirillales; family Azospirillaceae; genus Niveispirillum; species Niveispirillum fermenti. Next base: position 150,674 of record NZ_JBLTXA010000005.1, read on the forward strand.
CGGCCGGGACGCCGGTGGATCGCAACCGGCCGGCGCGCCGAAATTCAAGGTCGTCTGAGCCGCTACGGACCATCGATTACGGACCATCGACAGCCATGGGCGAGATCGTCTCCCTCCAGTTCGCGGCATCCAAGGCCGGCCATGGCGATATGGCCGAGGCCGGGGCGCGCGAGCGGCTGGCCGCCGTGCGGGAGCGCCGAACGGCCTGGGGGCAGGCAATGCGCCGGCGGCGGGTGGAGCATGGCTTCACCACCAGGCGCCTGGCGGAGACGATCGGCGTCACCACACCGACATTGATCAGCGCCGTGGAGGCCGGCCGCGGCCGGGTGCCACAGGGGGCGCTGGCCGGATGGGCGACGGCCCTGGGCATGGACCCGTCGCATTTCGCCGCCGGTTATCTGGCCGCCTATGAACCGGATGCCTTCGCCGCGCTGCGCTCCCTGCTGCCGGACGACCAGTCGGGCCGGGACGGGGCGGCGGTCGAGGCCAGCGAAGACAGGGGGCCGGCATGAGCGCGTCGGCCGAGATATTCCGCTTCCCCGGCCGCGGCCAGGACAATGGCAATCCCGGTGGCAATTCGGGAGCCTGGTCCAACCAGGACCTCGCCGATATCTATCGCTGCATCGATCAGTTCGCCCGTCACGGCCTGATCGTGGAGGCGGCATCGGGCATGTCGGACGAGCGGGAACCCTGGTTCGCGATCGAGGATGTGGCCAGCGGCGACGCCCTGCTGCATATCGCGCGGATCGACGGCTTCTTCGTGGTGCATGTGCTGGACGGGGAGAACTGGTCGGGCGAAACGCTGCGCCACGCCCTGTCACAGATCAATATCGGCAGCCTGCAGGCCCTGGCCGGGATTGATACGACGGCCGGAACGGGTCAGGACGCGCCCGATGCCGGCGATACGGACCGCGATGGCAGCCACGCCTTCCTGCGCATCGTCAGCGCCGTCATGGCGGTGCTGAGCGCCGATGTGATCGCCGGTGCCATCAGCCAGGATGCCGTGGCGGCCCCGCCCGCAATGCCGGAGGCGCGGGAAGGTGACGACGCGGCTGGAACCGGCATGGACCTGCTGGATCTGGCCTCTCCTTCCGACGCCCCCTCCGTCACGCATCAGGACCGGCATGCGGTTGCGGCAATGGACGATGATGGCGTATCGCCGACATTGATGACCGCCCTTACCGGTCCCGCCGTCACCAAGCCGGAGGACCATCCGGCCCCGGCGCCCGATCAAGAGGATCGGGGGACCCTGGCGCCTATACCAATGCCCGCCGCCATCGCGGTGGATGCGGCGGAACCGGCAGCAACGGCCATGGCGGAAACCCCGGCCATCACGGACGATGGCAATCTGATCTTCACATACGGGACGGAGCGGGTGCAGGTCGCCCACGGCACGGACGTGTCCTTCACGGGCATCGACGGCAAGGAAGACCTGTTCCTGATCATCCTGGACAGGCAGGACACGGACCTGACCGCGAAATTGGGGAATTTCGAGGAAGGGAAAGATAGTTTGGTGATCGAAAAGGCCCATGACCACGGCACGTCCAGCGCCATCGTCACGGACCTGGGGGCGTTGGTTGCCAATGGTAGTGCGAACATGACCATCATTGGACAGGCCACGGTGGAGATCGACTTGTCGACCGCCGCACACCTGCTGGTCACCGGAGGCTGAGACGATGAGTTTGGCAGCGCAGACGACCCTCTATGCCGGCAGCAACACCCTGTCGGTCGACGAGTTGAACCTCTACCACGCCATCAATGACCTGCGCGTGGCCGGCGGGCTCGCCGCCCTGAAGCCGTCCTATGATCTGACGGTGATCGCGGGCCAGCATGCGGCGGATTTCGACATCAATGTCGGCTATGACAACTGGGCCGTGGCGGAGGTGGCGGCGCGTCCCGTGCCGACCCTGCACCACTGGAGCGACGGGCAGTCCTTTGTCAGTGGCGTGCTGGCCATCGGCCGCGACCTGGCGCTGACCCTGCCGCAGAGCCTGGCGGAAAATGCCGATGGCGTGCTGGCCGGCGAACAGCAATCCAACGTGCTGGCCGACTGGATGGCCAATCCCGGCGCCAGCGCCAATATTCTGTCATCCCGCTGGGACACGATGGGCGTCGGCATCCATGGCGACATGGTCTATGTCACGTTCGGCAATTACGCCGGGGCCACCGATACAACATCTGTCGTCTCCATCACCGGCACGGCAGGCGGCGACACGATCCGCGGCACGGGCTGGGCCGACACGATCAGGGGGCTGGGCGGCAACGACGTGTTCATCGCTCCGGGTGACGGGGACCGGGTGGACGGGGGCACCGGGCTGGACCGGCTGGTCCTGTCCGGCACGGCTGACAGTTACAGCATCACCCGCGTGACGGAAGATGACGGCACCTGGGCGCTGATCACAGGGGCGGAGGGACAGATCCGCATCCAGAATGTGGAATATGTGCAATTCGCCGACGGCATGATCGATAGCGGAAGCTGGGGGGAGTACCTGACCAGCGTGCGGTTCGACGCCGATTTCTATGCCCGCAGCAATCCCGACGTGGCCCATGCCGTCGCCATCGGCGCGCTGGACAGCATGGAGACCCATTTCTGGTCCTATGGCAAGCATGAGGGGCGCGACCCCGCCGCCTTCTTCGATACAAGCTATTATCTGGCGCAATATCCCGACATCGCCCAGGCATTGGAAGCCGGCGTCCTGAACAGCGCTTTCGAGCATTACATCCTGTTCGGCCAGTTCGAGGGACGCAACCCCAACGCCCTGTTCGACAGCGAAAGCTATCTGGCCCTGAACCCCGATGTGGCGGTGGCGGTCGATGCCGGCTATGTCGGTTCGGCCATCGATCATTATCTCAGCTTCGGCCGGTACGAGGGCAGGCTGGCCACCGACGCCTTCAACGAGGCATTCTATCTGACCCACAATCCGGACGTTGCGGCGGCGGTGGCCGTCGGCGCCTTTGACAGCGGCCTGACCCATTACCGGCTGCTGGGACAGTTGGAAGGCCGGGAGCCGTTCGACCTGTCCGGCCTGCTGCCCGCCTGACCGCAGCCTGCCAAGCCCCCCTTTTCTCCCGATAGCGCCGGGCGGAGCCTGCAGGGCTTCTCCGGTGCCGGCGGCCTACGCCCATCGAACCCCTGTTCATCGCGATTCCAAGCCGTTATCGTGCCTGGGCCGGGATCAAGGGCCGGCATCGCCGGGGAAGGACGATAAGAACATGACCGATATCAGCATTGGCGTTGACGGCAGCCCCGCGGACCGGGGCCGGATGGCATTGGATGCCGGCAGTTACGCCGACGCGGTCCCCCTGCTGAGGGAAGCCATCCTGGACGATCCCGGCGACGCCACCTTGCGCGCCGACCTGGGGGTGGCGCTGGAGAATATGGAGGATTACGACGGTGCCGCGCAGGCCTATGCCGCCGCCGCCGCGCTGGAACCGGAGAATCCCATCTATCACTTCAACCAGGGGGCCGTGGCCCAGGCCCAGGGCCGCGGCCACGATGCCGCGAACCATTACCTGGACACGCTGGAACGCGAACCCATGTTCGCGGAGGCCTATTACAATCTTGGCACCCTGTTCTATGAGGCCGGGCATCCGGAAATCGCGGCGGAGCATTATGCCAACGCCCTGAAGGCCCGGCCGCATTATGCGGAAGCGGCCAGCAATCTGGGGCTGACACTGCGCCGGCTGGACCGCATGGACGAGGCGATCGACCATTTTCGCCTGGCGCTGCGCCTGCGTCCCGATCTGGCCACGGCCCATTCCAACCTGGGCCTGACCCTGTCGGAGGCGGGCCAGTATGACGAGGCACTGGCCTGCTTCGCCCAGGCTTTGTCGATGGAGCCGAACAGTTCGTCCCTGCATATCAACATCTCGCTGGCCTGGCGCGGCGTCGGCCGGCTGGACATGGCGGCCGACGCCGCGCTGAAAGCGTTGCGTCTGGCGCCGGAAAGCGCGCCGGCCCAGGTGGAGCTGGGATCGGTGGCCGCGGGCCTGCATCGCACGGGCGACCGCGCGGCCCTGGACGCGCTGCTGTCCGAATGGCGGGCCATTGTCGGCCAGTCGGCCCAGCTCGACCATGTGACGGCCGCGGTCGGCGGTGCGCCCGTGCCGCCGCGGGCCAGTGACGCCTTCGTGTCACAGACCTTCGATGCGTCGGCCCGTCGCTTCGACGAGATGATCGGGGCCCTGGGCTATGCCGTTCCGGCCGCCATCGGGGCCGCCCTGCTGAACCATGCCGGGCCGGGTGCTGCCGATCGCGACATCCTGGATGTCGGCTGCGGCACCGGCCTGCTGGCACCGCATCTGGCTGCCCATGCGCGCGCACTGACAGGTGTGGACCTGTCCTTTTCCATGCTCCAGCTTGCCGCGCGGCGCGGCGGCTACACCGACCTGGAGCAGGCGGAGATCGGGGCCTATCTGATCGCGCGGCCCCGCAGTTTCGACATCATCACGGCCGGCGATGTCTTCTGCTATTTCGGTGATCTGGGCGGGGTTTTCCGCTCCGCGGCCGCCAGCCTGCGCCCCGGCGGCCTGCTGCTGGCCACGGTGGAGGCTGCGACGGGCCAAGCCTATACCCTGCATGAGGGCGGGCGCTATGCCCATGATCCGGCCTACCTGCAGGAATGTCTGACGGGTGCCGGGCTGGATGTGTTGGAACTGTCCCCGCTCGTCCTGCGTTATGAAGCAGGCCAGCCCGTCGAAGGCGTGCTGATCGCCGCCCGCCATCCCTGATGCCGCCGGCCGGCCCGCACGTCGCGGGCCGCACCCTGGCGGGATCGTTCCGGTTCCGTATCGACCCCCGCGTGCAGCCCATGACCAACCTCACCCCCTCTTCCGCCATCATTCCCGTGCTGTTGTCCGGCGGGTCCGGTTCGCGGCTATGGCCCGTATCGCGGGAACGGTTTCCCAAGCAGTTGCTGAACCTGTGCGGCGAACGCACGATGATCCAGGAGACGGCGTTACGGGTGGGGGGCGACCATGGCTTCGCCGACCCGATCGTCATCTGCAACCAGGAACACCGCTTCGCCATCGCAGAGCAGTTGCAGACGGTGGGCATCCGCCCGACGCATCTGGTGTTGGAGCCGTTCGGCCGTAACACGGCACCGGCGGCGGCCGTGGCCGCGCGTCTGGCGGCCCAGCGCGACCCGGCGGCACTGGTGCTGCTGCTGCCGGCCGATCATGCCATCCTGTCGCCGGAGGCCTTCCGCGCCGCCATCGCCACGGGGGCCAGGGCGGCGGCCGATGGCCGGCTGGTGACCTTCGGCATCCAGCCGACCAGCCCCGAAACCGGCTATGGCTATATCGAGAAGGGAGACGGGCTGCCGGGGGCCGAGGGCGCCTTCGCCGTGCGCCAATTCGCGGAAAAGCCGGCCCTGGCCGTGGCCCGGACCTATCTGGAAGGCGGTCGGCACCTGTGGAACAGCGGCATGTTCCTGTTCCGTGCCGATCGTTTCGTTACCGAACTGGAACGCCACGCGCCAGAGGCGCTGGCCGCCGCCGACGCCGCCATTGCAGCGGCGCGGGTGGATCTGGACTTCCTGCGCCTGGATCCGGATGCCTTCGCCAAGGCCCCCAACATCTCCATCGATTTCGCGGTCATGGAGAAGACAGACAGCGCCGCCGTCGTCCCCTGCGATATCGGCTGGACCGATGTCGGCGCCTGGAGTGCGCTGTGGGAGATCGCGGGCAAGGACCAGATCGGCAATGCCGTGCTGGGCGACGCCATTCTGGTCGACGCCCACAGCAATCTTGTCCGCAGCGAAGTGGGGCTGACGGCGCTGGTCGGCGTCAAGGATCTGGTCGTCGTGGTAACCGACGACGCCGTGCTGGTGGCCGACCGCAACCGGGTGCAGGACGTGAAAACAGTCGTCGACAGGCTGAAGGCCGATGGACGGACGGAACGGCTGGACCATCGCCGCACCTACCGGCCCTGGGGCTATTCGCATCTTGTCCATACGGGGCCGGGGTTCGAGGTGCGGCGCCTGACGGTGCGCCCCGGCCACAAGATTTCCCTCCAGCGCCATGAACACCGGGCCGAGCATTGGGTCGTCGTGCAGGGCGAGGCCAAGGTGACGCTGGGGGACACCGTGCGCACCGTCCATGTCAATGAAAGCGTGTTCATCCCCGCCGGCCAGCCGCACCGGCTGGAAAATGACGGCGCGGTCGATCTCTGCCTGGTGGAGGTGCAGACCGGTGATCCGCGCGGACAGGACGATGTGATCCGGATCGAGGACCATTACGACCGTCCCTGACCCCGCATTTCCCCCGCCTTCACCCGCGGGGGCGGCCCCCGCCACCCGACATCACGCCAGGCCGATGGCCATCTGGCGGGCCGCCTCCGCCCCGGTCAGGACGCGCACGCGGTTGCGTCCCAACCCCTTGGCGACATAAAGCGCGGCGTCGGCACGGGCGGTCAGGTCGGTCAGCGACCGGTCGGACGGGACCAGCATGGTGACCCCGATGCTGGCGGTGAAGGAGGGCAGGCCCAACCCGCCGCCATCGGCTTCCAGCATGGCCCGCAGCTTTTCCGCCACCAGCAGTGCCCCCGCCTCGCCCGCACCTGGCAGGATGATGGTGAATTCCCCACCGCCCGTGCGGCCGATAAGATCGCCCTGCCGCAGGGAGGCCTGGATCAGTTCGGCCGTGCGCACCAGCACGCCATCGCCGACCGCATGGCCGAACCGTTCGTTGATGGATTTGAAATGATCCAGATCGACCAGCAGGCAGGACAGTTCCGTCCCTTCCCGCCGGGCCCGGATCAGCGCCGTTTCCCCGAAATCCATCAGGTGGCGGCGGTTGGCCAGCCCCGTCAGCGTGTCGCGCAGGGCCATGTCGAGCAGCCGGCCGGAATAAAGCCGCATGCGCACCAGCATGGGGCGGAAGATGAACAGCGCCTCCACCAGCAACGTGGTCAGCAGAATGGCCAGCACGATGCGCTGGGCCTGGCGGAGCCATTCGATGCGGGCGTTCGCCTCCTGCTCCAGCAGGGTGACGGCGCGATCCAGTGCCTGGGGCAGGCTGTTGCGGGCCGCCTCGTGGAACCGGGCATAGGCCAGCGGTTCCCCCGTCCGCAGGAAATCGCGGGCTTCATCCAGAAAGGCGCGCACGGCCGGGTCCAGCGGGGCCGGCCCTTCGAAATAATGCGCGGACAGCGCCGGGGACGGTGTCTGGTCGATGCCCAGGTCGCCGCCCTTCACCAGCGCGTCCTGTGACCGGGCCATCAGGTCGATGGCGGCAGCCAGCGGCTGGCGGGCCGTGGCGTCCCCGGCCTGCAGGTCCGTGCCCAGCAGGGCGATGCGCTGCGACAGCATGCGCTGGCGGCCGGCGACATTGATGATGGTGGCGGCATCGCGCTGCCGGGCGATGACATGGTCCAGCAACAGATGCACCCCGCCCGACAGCAGAGTGATCAGCGTCAATGCCACCAGATAGCCGGCCATGAGCCGGGACAAGACATGCCGATCCGCCGTCAAGGGCACCTCCCGTACCGACCGAAACCGCCCTTCCCCTGTCTACGCCCGCGCCGCACGCCGGCAAACTGTGCAATCGCATAGGTGGTGGCCTGAGACCGCAGCACCCCGGCCCCGCGTCAGCCCCCGTGCCGCCGGGCAATCAGGGCGCCCAGCTCGGCGAAGGCGGCATTGCGCCCTTCCGCCCCCGCCGCGGGGTTCCAGTAATAGCCGGTGACCAGCAGCGGCCCGCCGGCCGGTGGCCACAGGATGGCGATGTCGTTGGACCCTTTGTCGCCGCCCCCCGTCTTGTCACCCACGCGCCAGCCGCCCGGCATGCCCGCCCGCAACCGCTTGCCGCCCGTGCGGTTGTCGATCAGCCAGGCCGTCAGTTGCCCTCGCGCCGCCGGCGACAGCGCATCACCGAACAGCAGCGTGCGCATCAGGTCCAGCATGGCATCGGGCGTGGTCGTGTCGCGCTGTTCACCGGGGGGCACATCGTTGGCCGTGGGTTCGGTCCGGTCGCTGCGCGTCACCTTGTCGCCCAGCCCGCGCAGAAAGTCCGTCAGCGCCGGCGGCCCGCCGCTGGCAGCCAGCAGCAGGTTGGCCGCCGTGTTGTCGGACTGGATCATCTGCGCCTCGCACAGGTCGCGCACGCTCATCCCGCCCTTGTCGACCTGCGGCGCCGTCACGGGCGACCAGGAAACCAGATCCGCCTTGCCATAGGGGATGATGCGCGCCGCCTGCTCCAGCCCCCGGTCGATGCGCCACAGGATGAAGGCCGTCAGCGGGAACTTGAACGTGCTGTAGGAAGCGAACCGCTCCCCCCCGCGCCAGGCGACGCGGTCGCCCGTGGCCAGGTCCAGCACGGCCACGCCCAGTCGGCCACCCCGCGCCCGCTCGATGGCGGCAATATCCGCCTTCATACCGGCGATCCCCACCCCATCACGCCCGGCCGCCATCGCCACAGGCGCAGCGGTCAGGGTCAGCAGCGAAAGAAATGCCGTATTTCCAATGAATTGACGCCTCGTGACCATCGTCATCCTCCATGTCTGCCCCCAGACGCTAGCCAAGCTTCCGGCCCCGGACAAACGGGGTTAAATCGCGTTGGACATTAGGAAAACTAATGATCGGGGCGCTGTCGCAGCGGCTTAACGGCAACTGTCGCCCTGTCTCCACCTTCCGGTGGCGTTTGCGCCATAAGGCCGGAGCCGCCCTGTCCCGCCTTTTGTGCATGTTGACGGATCATATCCGATATCGGATTGTTCTGGGCAGCCAACCAACCCATCGGTGATGCCATGTCCACTCTGCTGGCCCGTCTGGGCCGTTTCCTGGGGCCGCGCCCGGCCCCCTATCCCGACCTGCCTGCGGCCATCCTGCGGGAGATAGACGCCGAGGGCCGTCATTTCACGGAGGCCGCGTCCCTGTACGGGCGGCGGCCTTTTTCGTTCCGAATTCATCCGATATCGGAACTGACGGAATACAGGGACAGATTGTTCCTTGCAACCTTCCCGCCCTTCGGCGATAAATCCCTTTGAGCCCTTTTCTGCAACCCCGTAACCCCAAGAGGAGAGATCTCCATGGATAATCTGTTCCCCCACACCGGCAGCGACGGCGGCGTGACGCGCCGTTGCACCGGGCTTTTTGCAAGCGCACGACAAATCCCCCTCAACCAACAAACGATTTTCCGAACAATCGAGGGCTGTGATGAGCTTCTTTGTATCCTTGGGCAGGGGTCCCAAATTATTCGTTGAACTGGCGCACTGGGCCGACCGGGGTGCCGATGGGTCGCGTGGCTGCGAAATGCGCCGCGAGAATGGCGAAACCCTGATCTGGCTTGGTCGTCTCCATCTGATCTATACGCCGGGCCGTTGGCGTCCGGTGGCCAGGGGACCTACCATTGATGGCCGTCACCACGATGCCTACCAATCCAGGGACAAGCGGATGGCATCCTGAAACGCTGGACCCGCTGGTCCGCGTTCTGGAAGCCCTGCGGACGCTGGACCCCGACCTGCCCATCCAGTATGCGCTGTCGTTCCTGACGATTGCGCAGAATGAGGGGCTGTCGATCCGCGACCTGTCCGAACGCCTGGGCATTGCCCAATCCTCGGCCTCGCGCAATGTGGCGGCCCTGTCGAAGTGGCACAGCTTCGGCAAGGCCGGCCACGACCTTGTGCAGGCCGAGGAGGACCCGCGCGAGCGCCGCCGCAAGATCATCACCCTGACCGACAGGGGACGGGAACTGGCCGTGCAGCTTTCCGGCCTGATCCAGCCGCCGCAGCGCCCCGGACTGCGCCGCAGCGCCTGACCGCAGGTTACGGCCGTGCCCTCGCGTGCCGGGTCACATCCGTGCGCTCGGCGTGTGGGCCGCCAGGAACACCCGCACGGCCGCGGCCACGCGCGCGGCCTTCTGATCATCCGTCAGGGCCGGCTGTACGCCCAGCAGGCCGCGCAACTGCACATGCCCGTTGAGCAGGCCATAGAATTGTTCGGCGGCCAGCAGCGGGTCGGGCACGTCCAGCCGCCCGGCATCATGCTGGCGCCGCAGATAGGCGGCGATCCGTTCCAGTGAGACCAGCGGCCCTGTCTGGTAGAAATGCCCGGCCAGCCCCGTGCCCGCCCCCGCCGACAGGATGACGCGCAGCAGGCAGTGGAATTGCCCGTCGGCCATCAGTTCCAGGAAACGGTGGCCCAGCGCCGTCAGCACGTCGGGCACGGGCCGCGCCGGATCGGCCATGGTCACCGGCTCGGTCATGCGTTCGGCCCGGCGGATGACCATGGCGTCGAACAGCCGGTCCTTGGCGCTGAAATGCTTGTAGATGGTCTGTTTCGACACGCCCGCCAGTTCCGCCACCCGGTCCATGGAGGCGGTATAGCCCTCCTCGGCGAAGATGCGCTCCGCCGCCAGCAGGATGGCGTCGCGCTTGGCGGGGTCCATGGGGCGGCCGGCGCCGCGCCGGCGCGGCATGCCCGCCGTCCTTGCCTGATCCGTCCTGTCCACCATGCCGTCCGGCATCCCGTCCCCCTCCCGATCAATGCGCATCCGCCACGGGGCCGCCGCGCAGGACGGGCCGCTTGACGAAGGGCAGGGTCAGAAGACCCGCCGTGAACAAAACCCCCATGGCCAGGAACAGGTCGGAGAAGGTCATCACCGTGGCCTGCTGCTGGATGGTGGCGGCCAGCACGGGCAGGGCCGCGGTGGCGCTGTCGCCCCCCGTTCCCGCTGCCACGCGATCGCCGACCGACGCCATCCAGTCCTGAACGACGGGCCGCGTCGGGTCGATCCAGTCATAAAGCACACGGCCATGCAGGGCCATACGCTCTGTGATCAGCGTATTGATGCCGGCCAGCCCGAAGGCGCCACCCAGATTGCGCATCAGGTTGAACAGGCCCGATGCGTTGGGCACCTGCTCGGGCGGCAATGTTCCCATGGCCAGCGAGGTGATGGGAATGATGCAGAACATCAGCCCCGCCCCGCGCAGCATCTGCGGCACCAGCAACTGGTCGAACTGCCAGTCGGCCGTGACGGGCACGGAGATGTAGAAACTGATGGCCAGCAGCCCGAAACCGATGGCCAGCACCTTGCGCACATCCATCCGGCTGGACAGCATGCCCGCCAGGGGGGACGAAAGGAACTGGCACAGGCCCGTGATCACCATGGTGGCACCGATCTGCTGCGCGTTCAGCCCCCGCACCTGTCCCAGGTAAAGCGGCAGCATATAGACCGAGCCATAGAGCCCGATGCCGATCACGAAGCCGTAGATCGATCCCATGGCGAAATTGCCGTTGCGCAGCGTGCGCAAATCCACGATGGGCTTGGCATAGGTGAACATGCGCCACAGAAAGGCAGCCCCGGCGACCAGCGCCAGCAGGGCGAAATTGCGGATGGTCTCGTCCTGAAACCATTGTTCACGCGCACCTTCCTCGATCACGTAATCCAGGCTGCCCAGAAACAGCGCCATCAGCACGATGCCCGGAATATCGATGCCTTTCAGAAGCGATGGGTTCGGCTTGTCGATATCGATGCATTTCCAGACGATGCTGGCCACCAGCAGCCCCGGCACCAGGTTGATCAGGAACAGCCAGTGCCAGGAGAATTGTTCGGTCAGATAGCCGCCCAGCGTCGGGCCCACCGTGGGCCCCAGCGTGGCCACCAGGCCGATCACCACCGTGACCGGCGCCCGGCGCGCCGGCGGGAAGGCCGTGAAACTGGTGGCAAAGACGGTGGGGATCATGCCGCCGCCGACAAAGCCCTGCAGGGTGCGCCACAGCACCAGTTCCTCCAGGCTCGTCGATTGTGCGCACATGAAGCTCATCAGCGTGAAGCCCAGGGCCGACCCCGTGAACAGCACGCGCGTCGACAAAAGCCGGGTCAGATAACCCGACAGGGGGATCATCACCACTTCGGCGATCAGATAGGATGTCTGGACCCAGACGATCTCGTCGGCGCTGGCCGCGACGCCGGCCTGAATCTGGCGCAGGCTGCTGGCCACGATCTGGATGTCCAGGATGGCCATGAACATGCCGAACACCATGGCCACGAACCCCACCAGCGTGCGCCGCGACAGGCCCGCCGTGATGGGGGGAGGCGGCGACGGCGGCGCCGCACCGTCGGCCTCTCCCGCCGCCGCATCGGCGAGCATTCCCGGCACCGCCTGGGCGGCAGGGCCGGTCATGGCCGGACCGCCAGTTGGGCGCCACGGTCGCTGCGGTCGGACCGGGCGATGCCGATCAGGTCGCGTCCCTCCTGCCGGGTATCGACACGGGCTTCCACCGACAGGCCGGGCCGCAGACGGCCGGCCAGCGGGCCGTCATGCGGCAGGGCGATGCGCACGGGCACACGCTGCACGATCTTGGTGAAATTGCCCGTGGCGTTTTCCGGTGGCAGCAGGCTGAATTGCGCGCCCGATGCGGGTGACAGGCTTTCGATCCGCCCTTCCACCACCTGGCCCGGATAGGCATCGATGGTCAGTTCCACAGGCTGGCCGACACGCAGGCGCCCGATCTGGGTTTCCTTGAAATTGGCCAGGACATAGGCGTCCTGTACGGGCACCAGCGCCATGAGCTGGGCGCCGGCCCGCACGAACTGCCCGACACGGGCGCCGTTGCTGCCGATCACGCCGGCCATGGGCGCGCGGATGACCGTCTTGTCCAGATCGCTTTCGGCCAGCGCCAGGGCGGCCGCTGCCTCCGCAAGGGCGGCTTCTGCCTGCGTCCGCTCGGTCGACAGGACGCCAAGCTGGTCACGCTCGGCCACAAGGGCGGCCTGGGCCCGGCTCAGCGCGGCACTGGCCTTCTGGGAGTCCGCCTGCGTCGTGGCCAGTTTCTGCTGGCTGGCAAATTCCCGGCCGGCCAGGGTGGCATAGCGCTGGGCATCGGCCCCGGCGCGGCGCTGCTCGGCCTGGGCGGCGGCGACATTGGCCTGCGCCTGACGGATCAGCGCATCCTCCAGCGCCAGCCGGCTATCGATATTGGCGATGGCGGCCTGAGCGGCGGCCTGCCGGGCCCGCGCCTGATCCACCTTGGCCGCCAGGTCGCCATCGTCCAGGCGCACCAGCACCTCTCCCGCCGCCACCATCTGGTGTTCCACCACCTCCACGGCGGCGACATGCCCCTCCACCCGCGGGCTGATCATGGTGATGTCGGCCTCGACATAGGCATTGTCGGTGCTTTCCGTGAAACGCGCCACCGACCACCAGTGCCAGCCGCCATAGATGCCGGCCAGCAATAACGGGGCGGCGATGGCCAGGGCGATCTTCCGGTTCATGGGGGGTCCATTCTAAATTATGATACTGGACAGTCCAGTTTTGTTGCAGACTGCACCCTGTCCACCTGTCGGTCAATCCCATTAATGGACTACGCAGTTCATGAATTGCCGCCCCAGCCATGCCCGGTCCGCATGGACCTTGGGGAATAAGGTCCGCATGGACCTGGGGGGAATAAGGTCCGCATGGACCTGAACCCATGGATATAGACGGCCGCTTGCCATGGACCGGTTGGAAACGGTTTACTCTCTCCCGGTTCGATGGCCGGGGGGCGGGGCGATGCGGCAGGCAATGATGGACAGGCGGCTTCTGCTGCGGGGCGCGGGCAGCCTGCTGGCCACCGCCCTGCTGCCCGTGGCGGCCCTGGCGGAAGGGGCTGGTGCCGACGATCCCAAGCTGCGGTTCATCGAATTGCCGCCCCTGATGCTGCCGGGACGGGAGCGCTACAGCTTCATCCGCCTGACCATGCGGCTGGTGGTCCGGCGCTCTCCCAAACTGCCGGCGGAATCGGCGCTGGCCACGGCCTACCGGCCACGCATCATCGGTCTTCTGACCGAGCAATTGCCCGAAGATGCAAACCTGACACGCAACGCAACACCGGACGATCTGGTCGCCGTGAAGCAGCATGTGCGCACGCTGGCCAACGATATCATCGGTCAGCCGGTGATCGAGGATGTGCTGATCATGAGTTTCCTGACCGGCTGACCGGTCGGCCCTCCCGATGGGACCGGCTATCCGGCGACCACGGGACGGCTTGCCGCCGGGGGGCGGCCATTGGGCTGGACCAGCACAACACGGTTGCGTCCGCCCTGCTTGGCACGATAGAGCGCGGCGTCGGCCCGGCCGATCAGATGCGCCAGATCCTCGTCAATGCCATCATACTGGGCGCCGCCTATGCTGGCCGTCACCGTGAAGATATGCCCCTCGTGGCGCACAGGCGCCGACCCGATCGCCTGGCGGATGCGCTCGGCCACCTGTTGCGCCTCGTCCATCGCGGTTTCCGGCAGCAATACGGCCAGTTCCTCCCCGCCATAACGGGCGCTCAGGTCCGTGGTGCGCACGGCCCCCACCACCTTCTGCGCCGCCTGACGCAAGGCGGCATCGCCGGCATTGTGACCATGCGTGTCGTTCACCTGCTTGAAATGGTCCAGGTCGATCAGCAACAGGCTGAACGGCCGGTCATAGCGCCGGGCGCGGTCGATCTCGGCACGGGCTGCCTCCTCGAACCGGCGGCGGTTCAGCAGGCCGGTCAGCCCGTCATAGCTGGCCAGACGCTCCAGCTCCTCATTGGCGTCGACCAGGTCCTGCGTGCGCTGCGCCACCAGCCGTTCCAGCCAGCGCCGCTGCCGGCGCAGCGCGGCCGTGCGCGCTTGCACGACCAGCGCCAGGATGCCCAGCACCGCCAGCACGGCCCCCACCCGGGCCCAGCCGGTCTGGTACCAGGCGGGCAGCACCGTGACGGGCAGGACCCGTGTGGCGTCGCCCCAGATCCCTTCCTTGTTGGTGGCCCGCAGACGCAGGGAATAGCTGCCCGGCGGCAGGTTGGTATAGGTGGCCGTGCGGCTCAGCGCATCCACCTCCACCCAGCCCTTGTCGAACCCTTCCAGATTATAGCTGTAGCGCAGGCTGCCCGGCCCGGCATAATCCAGCGCCGCGAAGGCGACGGTCAGGGTCTGTGTCCCCGGTGGCAGGGTCAGGCCCGGTGCGGCCATGCCGGCATTGCGGAACTTGGGCGATGTCAGGGGCATGAGCGGGCCGGCCGGCGTGGGCGGAAGGTTCAGCGCCGCGGACGGCACCGGCTCGTTGTCGATCTTCACCTCCGTCAGGACCAGCGGCGGCTGGTAGTCCCAGCGGCGCAGTGCCGTGGGCCTGACGACGGTCAGCCCCTCCCGCCCCCCGAACAGCAATTCGCCACCGGCCAGCCGGGCCGCCGATCCGATCCAGGTGCCGCGCACGCCCAATCCATCGTCCCAGCCGATGGTCGTCACGGCGCGGCTGTCCGGGTCGATGCGGGCCAGACCGTCCTCGGTATTGATCCAGACCTTGCCTTCGGCATCCAGCACCATGGCCTGGACGCTGTCGCCGGGCAGGCCCAGCCGGCGCCCGATGGTCATGAAACGGTAGCGCTCATCGGACAAAAGACTGTCCAGCACGCTGACACCACCGCCCAGCGTACCCACCCACAGCCTTCCCGACCGGTCATGCACCAGGCCCGTGATGTAATTATGCGCCAGCGAGGACCAGTCCCAGGTGCGGTTCTGCACGCGGCGGATATGGCCTGTTTCCGGGTCGATCAGGTGCAGGCCCCGATGGGTGCCCGCCCAGATGCGACCGTCCGGCGCATCGGCCAGCACCCGCACGCGGTCGTCGGCCAGCGTGGTGGCATCGTCGGGATCATGGCGAAACAGGGTGACGGCCCCCGTCGCGGGATTGAACCGGACCAGCCCCTCGGTGGCCAGCCACAATTCGTGCTGCCGGACCAGGATGGCATGGATAGGCTGGCCGGCCAGGGCGCCGGGCAGGTCCACGGCCCCGATCCGGCCCGTCCGCCGGTCATAGCGGGCCAGGCCAAGCTGCGTGCCGATCCAGACCTGCCCGCCCTCATCCTCGACCATGGCCAGCACGCTGGCGCGCGGCAGGCCGCCACCGGCGGGTGTGCCGGGCATCAGGTTGACGCGCCGGCCGGCCACCGGGTCGATGATATCGATGCCCCGCGTTTCGAACCCCAGCCATACCTTGCCGTCACGGGCGGCCATGACCGAGCGGACCTGCGGTTCGCTGGGGCTGTCACGATGTGCCGCCGACGCGAAGATCGACAGCACGCCCTTGTTGGACGGGTTGTGGATGTTCAGCCCGCTACCCCAGGTGGCCACCCAGATCAGCCCCGACCGGTCTCGCATCATCTCGCGGACGGCATCGCCGCTGATGGAAGCCAGGATGGCCGGATCATGGCGGATGGGGCGCATGGCGCCGCTTTCCACATCCAGTTCGACCAGCCCGCCGGGGTCCGTCGCCACCCAAAGCGTGTCACGCCCGCCCTGCTGGTCCCCCACATCCTCGATGGCGCGGATCTGCGGCCGGTCCATCAGGCGCCCGTCGGCGCGGGCCATGTCGAAGGAGCGCGCCACCCCGGTCTGCGGGTCGAACCCGACCAGGATGCCCGACCGCGACCCGATCCACACCCGCCCGCGACGATCCGCGAACAGCGCGGAGATGGCCGCCTCCGGCGGCAGGCTGGGCAGGGCCACCTGGCTGTGCGCCGGCACGAAATCGGTCTGCCCGGCCGGGCGCAGCACCAGCCCCCCGTCGGTTGCCACCCACAGCGTGCCGCGCGCATCGAACAGAATGTCATGGACGACATTGCCGGGCAGCCCGCCCTCGCGGCCGGACTGCATGCGGTAATTGGTGGCGGCACCCGTATCCCCGTCCAGCCGCGCCAGGCCTGAGCGCAGGGCCACCCAGAGATCGCCCTGCGCATCCTCCGCGAACCGGTAGGCCGTGGGATGGGCCAGGCCGCCCGGTCCGGCCGGATAGCGGGCAAATCCTTCCGTTTCCGGCACGAAGCGGGCGACGCCGCCATTGTTGGTACCCACCCACAGCCGGCCCCAGCGATCGACATGCAGCGCGTTGACATAACCGTCGGGCAGGGAGCTGGGGTCGCGCGAATCCGGTTGAAAGACCCGGAACCGGTACCCGTCGAACCGGGTCAGGCCGACCGGCGTGCCGACCCAGATGAAGCCGGCCCGGTCCTGGGCGATGGCGGTGATGATGTCGCTGGGCAGGCCGCTATTGCGGCCGATCCGCTCGAAAAGCACCTCTGCCAGATCGTCCCAATAGGCATGCTGGACGGGCTTTGTGCTATCCTGCGTGCTATCCTGCGCCGCTGCCGGCCGGAACAGCGGCAGGGACAGCATGAACAGGGCAAGCAGAAACAGGATCAGACCCCGCAGCCGATACCCGCAGGCCGTCACTGCCATCCCAGGCCAGTGGCTCGCCGTCAGCCGCAAATCCTACCCCCGCTTCATGACTTCAAGCGGCGACCATACCATTTCCGGATGCAATTCTCCATGCGGGACCGGACCGGTGAGCCCGTTGTCCCGACGGGCCGAATGACATTGATTTGACTTGGAAACACACATGCGGCTGCTGGCGATCAGCGATTTGCACTTGTCTGCCACCCCCAATCGTATGGCCTTGGACCGGCTGCCCGCCTGCCCCGACGACTGGCTGGTGCTGGCCGGTGACATCGCCGAACGGCCCGATGACCTGGCCCACGCCTTTGATACAATATCGAAACGATTTTCCCGCCTGATCTGGGTTCCCGGCAACCATGAGCTGTGGACCATTCCGGGACCGGAAGGACCATTACAGGGCCAACAAAAATACAACATCATGCGCGACGTGGCCCGCGCGCATGGCGTTCTGACGCCCGATGATCCTTACCCGGTCTGGACCGGGCCGGGCGGGCCGGTGCTGCTGGCGCCACTGTTTCTACTGTACGATTACAGTTTTCGCCCCGACCATGTGCCGGCGGAAAAGGTGCTGGATTGGGCTTGGGAACATCGGCTGCGCAGCGCGGACGAACGGCGCCTCTCGCCCGCGCCGCATGCCAGCCGCCAGGACTGGTGCGCCCATCTGGTCGAACAGGCCGCCGCCCGGCTGGAGCGCGAGCGGCCGCCGGGCATGCCCACCGTGCTGATCAATCATTTCCCGCTGCGCGCCGATCTGGTGACGCTGCGCCGCATCCCGCGCTTCAGCCCCTGGTGCGGCACGGTGGCGACCACCGACTGGCACCTGCGCTTCGGCGCCCTGGCCTGTATCCATGGGCATCTGCATGTCCCCGGCACACATTGGCGCGATGGTGTGCGGTTCGAGGAGGTTTCCCTGGGCTATCCGCGGCAATGGATGCCGCATGACCGGGGGCCGGAACGGGCCCTGCGCCAGATTCTGCCGGCCCCGCCCGTTTCGTGAAGGCAGCCGCGGATTGACATTTGTACGCCAGCAGAAAACCTGTCAGAAACATACCGTTGGTTGCATAGGGATGGGGCGTGCATGGCCAATCTTTTCACGGTGTCGATCAGCAATCCCTTGAACCTGATCCCTGATCTCGTGCCATTGATCCGGCAGGGCACGGAATTCGCGCTGGCCACATTGGCACGCTATCTCGACTGGAACGGCAGCATGGATGTGGAGGTGCGCATCCGCGCCGCCACGGACCCCCAGCATCCCTATCCCCATATCGATGGCATCCTGCCGGCCTATCCCGCCGTCACCTTCGACGGCACGGGCCAGGGCAACCTGGCAACCCTGCAGGAGGCGGCGACCGGCATCGATGCCAACGGGATCGCCGCCGACGCCGCCTTCACGATCTTCCTGGGTGCCGATGGCACGATGCGCAATTACGGGTTTCCCGTCTGGCTGGACCCCTCGCCGCAGCATGGCGTGACGCCGGACCTGCCGGCCGGACATCATGACTACGCCTCGATCGCGCTGCACGAGTTGATGCACACTTTCGGCTTCTATTACTGGCCGGCCGCCCGCACGGAATTCGTGCGCCAGACGGAAACCATCGACGGCGTGACCTATTTCATGGGCGAGAATGTGAAGGCGCTGCTGGGGCCGCGCGGCCTGCCGCTGGCGGCCGGCAACACCGATCATTACGGCAACAGCACCATCGACTACCAGCCCGTCACACGCGGCATCATGTACCAGTTCGGCTTTTACGAGCAGAACCGCTGGGAACTGGGGCGGCTTGACCTGGCCGTGCTGAAGGATCTGGGCTGGACGGTCAAGACCATGGAGGGTCTGGCCCTGGTCGATCTGGACGACCGGATGCCCTGGGTCATCGGTACCGACCGGTCTGAGCGGCTTTACGGTGATTTCCACGACAACAGGCTGGAAGGCGGGGCCGGCAACGACACGCTTTATGGCGGGGCCGGCAATGACACGCTGATCGGCGGCGACGGCATCGACGTGGCCCTGTTCACCGGCGGTGTCTTCATCCGCGGGGCGGACGGTACCATCAGTGTGACAGGCCCCGACGGCACCGACCGCGTGGAAGGGGTGGAGGTGCTGATTCTGGACGGCCTCACCTTCTTCACCAGCCCGGCCGGCCGGCCATTGGCCGGCGCCCCGGTGGACGAGGCCATGTATCTGGCCGCCAATCCCGACGTGGCCGCCGCCGTGGCCGCCGGTGCCCTTCCCGACGGCGCCACCCACTGGCACAGTTGGGGACGCCTGGAAGGCAGGGCGCCCAACCTGCTGTTCGATGCCGGCTATTATGCCGGGCGCAATGCCGACCTGCAGGCTGCCTTCGGCAATGACAGCGCGCAACTGCTGAACCACTGGCTGGTCATGGGCATCCATGAGGGGCGGCGCGGCTCCGCCTTCTTCGATCCCGCAGCCTACCTGGCACTGAACCCCGATGTCGCGGCGGCCGGCGTCAATCCCATGGCGCATTACCTGGCCTACGGCATCATGGAAGGCCGCGCCATCGGTGCCGATATGGACTGGTTCGCCTGAAACCCGGCCTTGCGGCCGGGCCGCGTCACCCGCGGGCGGGACGGCGCAGGAAGTCGGGCGTCCAGTCGCCACCGCCATCCGGGGACGACGACGGCGACGACTTGCCACCGGCCGCGGACCGGGCGTTCGCCGGACGCGCGCTGGCAGAACGGGAAGGCCGGTTGTCCTGCCCCTGCGGGCCGGCGCCGCCGGGCTGCGAGCCGGGGCGCTTGCCCGATTGCGGCTGGCCGGCGGGGCGGGACGGGCGGCCCGCCGCTTCCCCCTGCTTCGCCTGGGGACGGGACGGCTGGCCCTGTTGCGGCTTGGCCTTGGGCGGACGGGATGGCTGTCCGGCGCGCGCAGGCGCGGCCGGGCGGCCCGTCTCCTCCCCGGCGGCCCGGGCTGCCTCGGGCTTGCGGCCTTCACGCCGGGGCGGGCGCCCCTCCTGCGGCTTGGGCTGCTTCTTGCGCGGCTGCGGCTGGGCCGGCCGCTCGGGCTTCAGTTGCGGCAGCACGGCGGCGGCCTCCGGCGCCATTGCGTGGCGCGGAATGGCCTGGCGCGTCACCTTCTCGATCGCCTTCAGCAGCGGCCGGTCGGCGGGGCAGACCAGCGACACGGCCGTGCCCGCGCGTCCCGCACGCCCCGTCCGTCCGATACGGTGGACATAGGCGTCGGGCACTTCCGGCAGGTCGAAATTGAAGACATGGGTGATCAGGTCCACATCGATGCCACGCGCCGCGATATCGGTGGCCACCAGCGCCTTGGTCTGGCCGGCGCGGAAGGCGTCCAGCGCCCGCTCCCGCGCGTTCTGCGACTTGTTGGCGTGATAGGCGTCGGCCCCGATGCCGGCCCCGGCCAATTGCGCCGCCAGTCGGTTGGCGCCATGCTTGGTGCGGGTGAAGATGATGGCCGTCTCCACGGCCGGATCGGACAGCAGCTTGACCAGCGTCGGCGCCTTCTGCCCCATTTCCAGATGGATGACGGACTGGTCGATCCGTTCCACGGTGGTGGCGGGCGGCGTCACCTCCACCCGCACATGATCGCGCAGCAGCCCTTCGGCCAGGCTGGAGACCTGATCAGGCATGGTGGCGGAGAAGAACATCGTCTGGCGCTGCTTCGGCAGCTTGGCGACAAGCTTCTTCACGGCCGGGAAGAAGCCCATGTCCAGCATGCGGTCGGCCTCGTCCAGGATGAACAGTTCCACCGCGTCCAGCCGGCACTTGCCCTGGTCCATCAGATCGATCAGCCGGCCCGGCGTGGCGATCAGGATGTCGATGCCGGCGGCCAGCGCCTTGATCTGGGGGTTCAGCGAAACGCCGCCATGAACCACGGCCGTGGCGAAGGAAAGCTGGATGCCCAGCAGGTCGAACACGCCGCCGACCTGCAAGGCCAGTTCGCGCGTGGGCAGCACCACCAGGGCACGCGGATGGCCGGGCCGGGCGCGGCGCGGCGCGCTGGCCAGCGCCTGCAGCACGGGCAACGCGAAGGCCGCCGTCTTGCCCGTGCCCGTCTGGGCCAGACCCAGCACGTCGCGTCCTTCCAGCGCGGCGGGCAGGGCCGCCGCCTGGATGGGGGTGGGCTTCACATAGCCTGCGGCCGTCAGGCCCGCAAAAAGGGAGGGAATGAGACCGAAGGAAGAGAAATCTTGCATGGAAGTAAGGACATCCTGGAACACAAACCGGACACATCCCGGCCGCCGGCCGTGCGGCATGCGCGGCCGGGCATCAGCACCGCCGGAACGGCGGTGGCCCCGACAGGGGGGCGACAGGTTCCAGAAAGCGACTGACCTTGCCCAGAATGCAGCGCCAGGCCACCCCAGAACAAGCGGCGAAGCCGGGGGGCTGGGGTGCGCCGGGAACGCGAGAAGGCGGGCGCACAGGGACGCTCCGCCGCCTTGCCGCGATCACACCACGTCGCCCACCACGCCGCCCACCAGGCGGGCCAGCGTGTCCGGCGCGATGGGAAAGACCGCGTTGGGCGTGCCCGCGGCGGCCCAGACGGTGGTGAAGTTCAGCAGGTCGCGGTCGAACAGGGCGATGGGCGGCACGGCATGGCCGATGGGCGGCACGCCGCCGATGGCATAGCCCGATTTCTGCCGCACGAAATCGGCATCGGCCCTGGCCAGCCGTTCCCCGGCCATGGCGGGCCCCAGCAGGCGCGCCACCGTCGCCTCGTTCACGCGGTTGGTCCCAGCGGCCACCACCAGCACCGGGCGCCCCGTCTCCCGCGTGCGGAAGATGATGGATTTGGCGATCTGCGCCACCTCGCAACCGATGGCGGCCGCCGCCTCCGCGGACGTCCGGGTGGAGGCGGCGAATTCCAGCACATGGATGGGATGGCCCAGATCGTTCAACAGGTTCTGGATTTTCTGCGCACTCGGCCCGAGCGGTCCCACCATGTTCCTTGCGCCTTCCTTCGCGTCAGCCGGCCAGTTCGCGCGACCGGGCCGTGCCGGCGGCGATGGCGCGGGTCAGCAGGTTATGGAGGCCCCCCGGCCCCTCCTGCATCAGCACGTCCAGGGCGGCTTCCGTCGTGCCCTTGGGGCTGGTGACGTTGCGGCGGAGCTGTTCGGCCGACTCATGGCTCTGACGCAGCAATTCGCCCGATCCCGCCACCGTGGCACGGGCAAGCTGCATGGCCAGGTCGGCCGGCAGGCCCGCGGCCACGCCGCCGCGCGCCATGGCCTCCACCAGCAGGAAGACATAGGCAGGACCGCTGCCCGACAGGGCCGTCACGGCATCGATCTGCGCCTCATCATCGACCCAGGCCACCTCACCCACGGCCGACAGCAGAGTACGGGCCAACTGGCGCTGGTCTTCTCCCACCCGGGCGTTGGGCACCGCCGCGCTGATGCCGCGGCCCACCGCGGCCGGCGTATTCGGCATGGCCCGCACGATGGCGGCCTCCGGCCCCAGATGCCTTTCGAAATATTCGATCGGCTTGCCGGCGGCGATGGACAGGAACAGCGCGGAGCCGGCATAGCGGGCATAGGCCGGCAGTGCCTGGTCCATCATCTGCGGCTTCACGGCCAGGATCACGGCATCGGGCCGGAAGCCGGCCGGAATGGCCGCCGCGTCGGTCACCACCTGTACATCGGCCGGCAGGCCACGGGGCTGGCCGTGCGGTTCCACCACGACCATGGCCGCCGCCGCGCCCGCCGCCTTCCACCCGGCCAGCATGGCGCCGCCCATCTTGCCGCAACCGACCAACAGCAAATTCGCACTCATCCGGTGTTTCCCCCTGTTGCCGGGCGGGGGTGCGGAGGGTATCCCCTCGCGGCCCGTCCCCGCACGGTCGTTCAGGCCTCGCCCACCGTGTCCAGGATGGCGGCGGAAACGGCCTCGCTTGCCGATTTGCCGCCCCAGATCACGAACTGGAAGGCCGGATAGAAACGCTCGCATTCCGACAGCGCGATGTCCACCAGGTCTTCCAACTGTTCGGAACTGGCCGCGCGGGCACCCCGCAGCAGGGTGGTCTGGCGGAACATAGGGGTGCCCTGCTCCAGGCAGACATCGAAATGGCCCAGCCAGAGCTTGGGATTGATCTCGCCCAGCAATTCGCTGACCGATGCCTTGCGCCCGGCCGGCACTTTCATGTCGAACTGGCAGGAGAACTGCATGGCCGACACGTCCGTCTGCCACATGAAGAACAGGCGGTAGTCGCACCAGCGGCCACCGATCTCCACCACCATTTCCTCTTCGCTGACGCGGTCGAACGGCCATTCATTGGCCACGACCATCTCCTCCAGCATGTCCAGCGGATTATGGGTGGATCCCTGGATCTCGCTATTCAAGGCCGTCATGCCCTACCCCTTTCCCTCAAGCCCTGCCGGGATGCCGGTCTTCCCCCCGTGCATCACGGCGGGCCACAAATCGGGGTGAACCAGATATTGTGGCCCAGATGGCGATGAAGCTACCAGGATTACGGTGCCAGCGGGCTCACACCCGCGCAACCGGAAACCGGCGCCCCCGCCCGTCCTCCATTGTCGATCCGGCGCGACCGGAACCGGTGCGTCAGTCCGCCTTGGCCGCGGAAAGCCTGGCTTCCAGCGCGGCCAGCCGCTCCTCCAGCGCTTCCTGGCGGGCGCGAGCCTCCACGGCCACGGCCTTCATGGCCTCGAATTCTTCCCGGCTCACCACGTCCATCTGGGCCAGGATACGCTCGAACTGCTGGCGAATCTGCCCCTCGACCTCGCCGCGGATGCCGGACAGGGCGCCGGCGGCGCCGCTGGCCACACGGGCAAGGTCATCGAACAGCTTGTTTTCCACCTGCATGGCGGATCCCCTTTCCAAAAAGCGCCGCATTATGGGGACAGGCCCCGGCCCTGTCCATGGCGTTGGCGGCGGGTCGGACCCGCGCCTTGCCGCCATCGTCCCCTACCCCCTATATAGGGTGCGCACGTCCCCGCCGGGGATGGCCGTGACGGATTTTCGCATGCTTTTTGCCATCCCCTTCCCCGATCTGGACCCCGTGGCCCTCTCGCTGGGCCCCGTTTCCATCAAATGGTACGGCCTGGCCTATGCCGTGGGCATCGCGTTCGCGCTCTGGTACTGCGCCCGGCTGGCCCGCAACAGCGGCACGCGCCCCACGGTGGATGATCTGGGTGATTTCGTGGTCTGGGCGGCGGGCGGCATCCTGATCGGCGGGCGGCTCTTCTCCATCCTTTTCTACAATCTGGACGCCTATATCCGCGACCCGCTGGAGGTGTTCCGCGTCTGGCATGGCGGCATGTCCTTCCATGGCGGGCTGACGGGGGTGATCGTGGCCATCATCCTGTTCTCGCTGCGACGCGGCTTCTCGCCCTTCGCGCTGGGCGACCTCGTGGCCTGCGCGGCCCCCGTGGGCCTGCTTCTCGGCCGGCTGGCCAATTTCGTGAATGCCGAACTGTGGGGCCGGCCGGCCGATGTGCCCTGGGCCATGGTCTTTCCCACCGACCCCGCACAACTGCCCCGCCATCCCAGCCAGCTCTACCAGGCGGGGCTGGAGGGGGTGATCCTGTTCATCGCCCTGTTCATGCTGAGCCGCAGCCCCGCCATCCGCGCGCGCGCCGGCACGCTGTCGGGCTGCTTCCTGATCGGCTATGCCCTGGCCCGCATGACAGGCGAACTGTTCCGCCAGCCCGATGCGCAACTGGGCTTCCTGGCCTTCGGCACGACGATGGGCCAGCTTCTGTCCGTCCCCATGCTGCTGGCCGGCATCTGGATCGTGCTGAAAGCCCCCCTTGGCCGGCCCGTGCCCGCCCCACCGGCCGCGACGGCATGACGGCCCCGCTGGAAACGCTGCTGATCCGCCGCATCGCGCAGGCGGGACCCGTCGGCATCGCCGCCTTCATGGCCGAGGCATTGGGCCATCCCCGGCACGGCTATTACATCACCCGCGATCCGCTGGGGGTGGAGGGCGATTTCACGACGGCACCGGAGATTTCCCAGATGTTCGGGGAAATGCTGGGCGTCTGGCTGGCCGATGCCTGGATATGCCAGGGAAGGCCCAACCCCGTACATCTGGTGGAACCGGGGCCGGGGCGTGGCACGCTGATGGCCGACGCGCTGCGCGCCACGGCGCGGGTGCCGGGCTTCCATACCGCAATCCGGCTGCATCTGGTGGAAACCAGCCCCGTCCTTCGCCGCCGCCAGGCGGCCGCCCTGCCGGCCTTCGCCCCGCAATGGCATGACAATCTGGCCGACGTGCCGGAAGGCCCGCTGCTGCTTGTCGCCAATGAATTCTTCGACGCACTGCCCATCCGGCAGTTCATCCGCACCCCGGCAGGCTGGGCGGAACGCAAGGTAGGCCTGGACGCGGCCGGCCGGCTGGCCTTCACCGTCGATCCCGGCCCCGGCGGCGCGCTGCTGACGCCGCTGCACCAGATCCCGGGGATCCCGCCCGGCGCCATCGCCGAGACATGCCCCGCCGGCATGGCGCTGACGGCGGAGATCGGGCGGCGCCTGGCAACCCATGGCGGGGCGGCCCTGATCATCGATTACGGCTATGACGGGCCGGCCATCGGCGACACGCTGCAGGCGGTGCGGGCGCACCGGCCCGTTCCCGTGCTGGACGCGCCCGGCACGGCCGACCTGACGGCGCATGTGGATTTCACGGCCCTGGCGCGGGCCGCCGCCGATGCCGGGGCCACCTGCCATCCCGGCATCGGCCGCAGCGTGGGGCAGGGGGCGCTGCTGCGCGCTCTGGGGATCGAGGCGCGGGCCGCCACACTGGCCGCCCGAGTCACCCCGGCCCAGCAGGATGCGATCGGCGCGGCCCTGGACCGGCTGACGGGACCGGATGCCATGGGCAGACTGTTCCGCGCCATCGCCCTGACGGGGCCGGGAGCCCCGGTGCCCGCCGGCTTTGCCCCCGAACCGGAGACGGCATCGGAACCGGAACCGAAACCGGACCCGGGCCCGGGCCCGGAACCGAGGACGCAAGGAGCATCATCATGATCACGCTGGACCTTCTGGCCGCGCAGGACGGTCTGCGCCACGGCTTCTTCACCCGCGCCGACGGGGTTTCCGCGGGCATCCTGGCCGGCATGAATTGCGGCTATGGTTCCGACGATGACCCGGCCAACGTCACTGCCAACCGGGCGCGGGCCATGGCGCGGCTGGGCCTGCCGGCCGGCGCGCTGACCACGGTCCATCAGGTCCACAGCCCCGATGTGGTCACCGTGGAGGCCCCCTTCCCCCATGCCGGGGCGCCAAGGGCCGACGCGCTGGTCACCGACCGGCCCGGCATCGCGCTGGGCATCCTGACCGCAGACTGCGTGCCCGTGCTGTTCCACGATCCGCAGGCCCGCGTCATCGGGGCAGCCCATGCCGGCTGGAAAGGGGCGGTATCGGGCGTGCTGGAAGCGACGATCGATGCCATGACGGCGCTCGGCGCCGATCCCACCCGCATCCTGGCCGGCATCGGCCCCCATATCGGCCGCGACAGTTACGAGGTGGGGCCGGAATTCCGGGACCGCTTCCTGTCGCTGGACCCGGCCCATCACCGTTTGTTCCGGCCTTCGACCCGCGACGGCCATTGGATGTTCGATATCGGGGCCTATGTGGAAGGACGCCTGCGCACCGCGGGCGTGACGCAGGTGGCGGCGACGGGGCTGGACACGCTGGCGCGGGAAGACCTGTTCTACAGCTACCGCCGCGCCTGCCTGCGCAACGAACCCGACTATGGCCGCGGCCTGTCGGCCATCTGCATAACCTGACGGGGAGCCGGGCGACGATGTACTATCTCTGGCAGCTTCTGGCCTTCTTCATCCTGCTGGCCCTGCTGGCGACCTGCACGATGGTGTGACAATGGCAGGATGAGACGGGTGTGACCGGTCCAGGCTGGCACCACCCTTGCTTCGTGAGGACCCGATGCCGGGCCGTACCGGCATTCGGCGGCGGGCTTTGCATTCTGCATTGTCCGCTGCATGTAACCCAATGAACATTGCATGGGTCGTTGTTTTTATGCCACAGTCCGCGTGAAACGGGCAAAAATTGCCCAGTCGATACCACCGCACTTCATAGAGCGGATGCAAAGCATCTCGTAAAGGCGGGAAAACGCTTGTAGTTTGTGGCCGAAGCGCCCTTGCCCGACAGGAGATGTCACTCGTGGAGTCGTTTCTGCAGACCTTGCGGAATCTCGGCACCCTGCGCCTGGCGGGGATCGGGGCCGCCGTCCTCGTCACCATCGGGGCCATCGTCTTCTTCGCCAGTCAATGGTCGACGCCGAACATGGCGCTGCTGTACAGCGACCTGTCGCCGTCCGATGGCGGCGCCATCGTGCAGCAGCTTGAGCAACAGCAGATCCCCTATCGCGCCTCGGCCGACGGCACCCGGATCGAGGTGCCGGCCGAGCAGGTGGGCCGGCTGCGCATGACCATGGCCCAGCAGGGGCTGCCGTCGGGCGGCAGCGTGGGCAACGAGATCTTCAACCAGCCCGAGGGGCTGGGCACCACGGCCTTCATGCAGAATGTGCAGCAGCTCCGCGCCAAGGAAGGCGAGCTGGTGCGGTCCATCCAGACCCTGCAGCAGGTGCAGCAGGCCCGCGTGCATCTGGTGATGCCCAAGCGTGAACTGTTCGCGCGGCAGGCGCAGACGGCCACGGCGTCGGTCCTGCTGCGCCTGCGGCCGGGACAGACCCTGTCGCGTGAGCAGGTGGTGGCGATCCAGACGCTGGTTTCCACGGCCGTGCCGCAGATGCAGCCGGAAAACGTGTCCATCCTGGACGACAAGGGCAACCTGCTGTCCCGCGGCCTGCGGCCCAACACGCCGGAGGCACTGGCCGCCAGCGCCGAGGAGCGGCGCCTGGCGCGCGAGCGGGAACTGTCCCAGACGATCGAGGAATTGCTGGGCCGTTCCGTCGGCCATGGGCGCGTGCAGGCCCAGGTGTCCGTCGAAATGGATTTCGACCGCATCACCACCAATTCGGAAATCTACGACCCTGACGGCCAGGTGGTGCGCGGCACGCAGTCCGTGACCGAGAATGTGCAGAGCCAGGATCGCGACGGCGTCGATCCGGTGACGGTCGCCAACCAGCTTCCCAATGCCGACCCCACCGGCGCCACGGCCGGCGGCTCGTCGGAAACGCGGAACCGGTCGGAGGAAACGGTCAATTACGAGATCAGCAGAACCACAAAGATCCATGAGCGGGAGACGGGCCAGATCCGCCGCCTGTCCG
Organism: Niveispirillum fermenti; assembly: GCF_048066175.1. GTDB lineage: Bacteria > Pseudomonadota > Alphaproteobacteria > Azospirillales > Azospirillaceae > Niveispirillum > Niveispirillum fermenti. Next base: position 179,046 of record NZ_JBLTXA010000005.1, read on the forward strand.
TGGCCGTGCTGGTCGATGGCACCTATACGACGGCCCAGGACGGCGCGCGCACCTATCAGGCGCGCAGCGATGCGGAACTGGCCCAGCTTCAGCGGCTGGTGCAGTCGGCCGTCGGCGTCGACCCGTCGCGCGGCGACATGGTGGAGGTGGTGTCCATGCAGTTCGCCCGGCCCGATGACGAGCTGGCGGCCATGGACGAGACCTTCTTCGGCATGCCCAAGGCTGACGTGATCCGCATCGCGGAGACGCTGATCCTGGCCATCGTCGCCATCCTGGTCATCCTGCTGGTCATCAAGCCGCTGGTCACCCGCGCACTGGACCGCTCCCCGCAACTGGATGAGGAGCCCGACCTTCTGTCCGATGGGTCGGGCATGCCGCAGCTGGCAGGCCCCGGCGGCGGCGCCCTGTCGCGCGAACTGGCCATGGAGGCGGCACAGGCCAACGAGGAACTGGAGCAGATGATCGACATCAACCGCGTCGATGGCCGCGTGCGCGCGTCCTCGCTGCGCAAGGTGGGCGAAATCGTGGAGAAACATCCCGAAGAAGCCGTGTCGATCATCCGCAACTGGCTCTATCAGGAAAATTGAGGCGGCTAGAGCATCCCCATGGCCACCATCCAGAAATTCCTGTTCGAGGAGGATTTCGACGACGAGTTCGGGGGAAAGCCATCCCTGCCGCCCGCCGCCGAGAAACCCGCGGAACCGCCCCCGCCGCCTGCCCCGCCCCCACCGCCGCCGCCCCCCACCTTTTCGGTGGAGGAATTGCAGCAGCAGGTGCGCATGGCGCGCGAACAGGCGCGTGAGCAGGCCCTGACCGAGGGACGCCAGCAAGGCAGGGAACAGGCCGAGGTGGCCGCCCAGCAGGAGATGTCGGCCGCCCTGCGCGCCGTGGAAAACGGGCTGAAACAGTTGCTGTCCGTGCAGAATGGCGAACGCCAGTCCCGGCAGGAGAACACGCAGCGCCTGGTGCTGGCCATCATGCGCAAGCTGTGGCCGGGCCTGGTGGAACGGCAGGGCCTGGCCGAGATCGAGGGCGTGGTCGCCGCGTTCCTGGCCGAACTGGCGGAGGAGCCCAAGCTGGTCTTCCGGGTGCATGAGCGCTGGTTCGAGACATTGCGCGACCGGATCGGCGACATGGCGCTGCGCCACGGGTTCGGCGGCCAGGTCAATGTGCTGGCCGATCCCAAGCTGGGGGAGATGGATGTGAAGGTGGACTGGACGGCCGGCGGCGCCGAACGCGACGTGGGCAAGCTGTGGCGCGATATCGAGGCGCTGGCGGGCAACCTGCTGGCCGACTTCCCCGGTGGCCCGGAAGAGGTGATCGCGGCCCCGCGGCGGGAGGCGGCGTTATGAGCCGCCTGCGCGCGCGAGCGGCGCGCTTGAGCCACGGGGGTTGAGATGGCGGCCAAGGATGACATGTCGCTGAGCGAGTTCGACAATGGCGGCCGGGGCGGCGGCGGGGGCGAGCTGGAGAGCCTGCCCGTCGTCAAGGACCTGGAATCCGTCTACGACATTCCGGTCCAGATTTCCGCCGTGCTGGGCAAGACCAACATGCAGGTCAGCAGCCTGATGCGCCTGAACAAGGGCGCGGTGGTGGAACTTGACCGCAAGGTGGGCGAAGCCATCGACATCTATGTCAACAACAGGCTTGTGGCGCGCGGCGAGGTCGTGGTCGTCGAGGACCGGCTGGGCGTAACGATGACCGAAATCATCAAGACCGAACGGGCGTGAAGGGCGAGCGATGACCGACCGCAGCGCCATCCGCAACCGCCATCCGGCCCCGCCCCCGGCCGACGCTCCACCGCCCGCAGCCGGTGGCGGCAAGCCGCCGCCCCTGCCGCGCCTGCACCGGCGGCTGGACCTGGCGACCGTGCTGGGCCTGTCCAGCGGGTTCCTTCTGGTGCTGGGCGCGCTGCTGCTGGGCGGGCGCGTGGCGGCCTTCATCGACATCCCGTCGATCCTGATCGTGGTGGGCGGCACGACGGCCGTCACCACCATCTCCTTCTCGCCGTCCGACATGCGGGCGGCGCTGCGGGCGCTGGGGCGGACCATGGTCGCCCATACCAGCGACCCGCAGGCCGCGGCGCGCACAGCATTGTCGCTGGCCGAACATGTGCGGGCCAATGGTCCCCTGTCACTTCAGCCGATGGCCCGCGCAACGCGGGGCTGGCCCGTGCTGAACCGCGCCGTGGAACTGATCGTGGACGGGTTGCCGGCCGATGATGCCGAACGCATCCTGCGCACCGAGATCGAGGCGAATATCGGCCGGGCCCGGACGGCGGCGGCCGTCATGCGCCGCGCGGCAGAGGTGGCACCGGCCATGGGCCTGATCGGCACACTGGTGGGGCTGGTGCAGATGCTGGGCAACCTGTCGGACCCGTCGACCGTGGGCCCGGCCATGGCCGTGGCCCTGATCACCACTTTCTATGGCGCCATCCTGGGGTCCATGGTCTTTTCCCCGCTGGCCGCGAAGATCGACCGCAATGCCGAGCGCGAGGCGATGGTGGACGGGCTTTACCTGCTGGCCGCCGGGTCGGTCGCGCGGCAGGAGAACCCGCGCCGGCTGGAAGTGCTGATCAACACCGTGCTGCCGCCCGAATTGCGGGTAACGGCTTATGAATGATTTCCTTGATACAGGGTCCGCCTTGACCGGCCGGACGGGTGAGTGAGGGGACAGGACGATGCGTCTGCTGATCGTGGGAACGCTCGAAGGCTATATCAGCGCCGCCGGCAAGATCGCCCTGCAGAAGGGGGCGAAGGTCGCGCATACCGACAGCATCGACGGCGCCCTGGCCGCGCTGCGTGCCGGCCAGGGCGCCGATCTGGTGATGATCGACGTGAAGCTGGATGTCCGCAGCCTGGTCGACCGGTTGAAGGCGGAGCGGTTCGCCGTGCCCGTCGTGGCGTGCGGCATCGGCACCGATGCGCAGGCCGCCGTGAAGGCCATCCGCGCCGGGGCCAAGGAATATATCCCCCTGCCGCCCGACGCGAACCTGATCGCCGCCGTGCTGGAGGCGGTGGCCGAGGAAAGCCACGCCATCGTCAGCCGCGACCCGTCCATGGCCGCCACGCTGGCCCTGGCGGATCAGATCGCGCCATCGGACGCCTCTGTCCTGATCACGGGCGAAAGCGGCACCGGCAAGGAGCTGATGGCCCGCTACCTGCATCGCAAGAGCCGGCGGTCGGGCGCGCCGTTCGTGTCGGTCAATTGCGCCGCCATTCCGGAAAACCTGCTGGAATCAGAGCTTTTCGGCCATGAGAAGGGCGCCTTCACGGGCGCGGTGGCCCGGCGCATCGGCAAGTTCGAGGAGGCCAATGGCGGCACGCTGCTGCTGGACGAAATCTCCGAGATGGATTTGCGCCTGCAGGCCAAGCTGCTGCGCGCCATCCAGGAACGGGTGATCGACCGGGTGGGCGGCAATCAGCCGGTCAAGGTCGATATCCGCATCCTGGCCACGTCCAACCGCGACATGCTGTCGGAGGCCAAGGCCGGCCGGTTCCGCGAGGATCTTTATTTCCGGCTGAACGTGGTCAGCCTGGCGCTGCCGCCGCTGCGGGAGCGGCCGGCCGATGTCGCCCTGCTGTCCCAGCATTTCGCCGCGAAATATTCCGAAGCCAACGGCCTGCCCCAGCGCAGCGTCGGCCCCACGGCCATGGCCATGCTGCAGGCCCATCACTGGCGCGGCAATGTGCGTGAGCTGGAAAACACCATGCACCGCGCCGTGCTGCTGTCGCGCGGGACGGAGATCGGGCCGGAGGCCATCCTGCTGACCGGCGCGGAGCCGGGCTATGCCCCCGCACCCGCCGTCCCGCCGCCCCAGCCACCGCCCCAACCCCAATCCCAACCGGGCTACGCGCCCGCCGCGCGGGCGGCCGGGTCCTATGGCAATGCCTCGCATTATGCGCCGCAACCCTACCCGCCCCAGCCCTATCCGCCACAAGCCTACCCGCCGCCGGCAGCCCCCGTGATCCCCGTCGCGGAGCCGGCCGCCGGCTTCATCCCCGGCACGCCTCTCGCGCCCGCCGGGTCGGCCACCCAGGCACTGGTGGGGCGCACCGTGGCGGATGTGGAACGCGATCTGATCATCGACACCCTGAAGCACACGCTGGGCAACCGTACCCATGCGGCCAATATCCTGGGCATCTCCATCCGCACGCTCCGCAACAAGCTGAAGGAATACAGCGAAGGCGGCGTCCCCGTCCCGCCGCCGGCCGGCGGCGGGGATGAGGAACGGGCCGCAAGCTGAGACGGCGCCCGCCCGCCCGACCTGATCACCCACCCTTCCCGGCAACCAGACCGCACCAGCAGACCCATCACGCATGTCGGACCAGTCGCAAACCAACATAGCCTCCGTCCAGGACGCGGTACGCATCGTCGGCCAGTCGCTGAAGCGCGGCGAGGTGGGCTTTGCGATCGCCATCCTGGCCATCGTGGTGGTGCTGATCATCCCACTGCCCACCTTCCTGCTGGATGTGGGCCTGACCATCTCCTTCGCCTTTTCCGTCCTGATCCTGATGGTGGTGCTGTCCATCACCAAGCCGCTGGATTTCAGCAGCTTCCCCACCATCCTGCTGGTCAGCACGATGCTGCGGCTGGCGCTCAACCTCGCCTCCACGCGCCTGATCCTGGGGCATGGGCATGAGGGGCCGCAGGCCGCCGGCCATGTGATCGCCACCTTCGGCCAGTTCATCATGGGCGGCAACTTCATCATCGGCGTGACGGTGTTCGGCATCCTGATGCTGGTGAATTTCAGCGTCATCACAAAGGGTTCCGGCCGCATCGCCGAAGTGGCGGCCCGCTTCACCCTGGACGCCATGCCCGGCAAGCAGATGGCCATCGACGCCGACCTGTCGGCCGGCCTGATCGACGAGGCCGACGCCCGCAAGCGCCGCAAGGAGCTGGAGGATGAAAGCCAGTTCTTCGGCGCCATGGACGGTGCGTCGAAGTTCGTGCGCGGCGATGCCGTGGCCGGTCTGGTCATCACCTTCCTGAACATCATCGTCGGCATGATCGTCGGCATGGCCCAGAACAACATGTCGTTCTGGGAAGCCGGACAAACCTATACGCTGCTGACCGTGGGCGACGGGCTGGTGTCGCAGATCCCGGCCCTGCTGGTGTCGCTGGCCGCCGGTCTCATGGTGTCCAAGTCGGGATCGGCCGGGTCAACGGACAAGGCCGTGCTGGGCCAGCTCACCTTCTATCCCACGGCACTGGGACTGACAGCGGCCGTGGTCATGGCAATCGGCCTGTTGCCCGGCATGCCCAAGATCCCCTTCGGCCTGCTGGCCCTTGGCCTGGCCCTTGCCGCCTACTACCTGCCCCGCACGCGCATGATGCGCGAGGCGGTGGAGGCGGAGCAGGAACAGCAGGCCGCAGCGGCCCCGCCGCCCGTGGCGGAAGAGCCGATCTCCACGGCGCTGGCCATCGATCTTGTGCGCCTGGAACTGGGCTATGGCCTGCTGTCGCTGATCAGCACGGAGGCCGGGCACAGGCTGACCGACCAGATCAAGGGCCTGCGGCGCCAGCTGGCGGGGGAAATCGGCATCATCATGCCGGCCGTGCGCATTCAGGACAACCTGCAGCTTCCCCCCAACACCTATCTGATCCGCATCAAGGAGATCGAGGCCGGCCGCGGCGAGGTGCGACCCAACATGCTGTTATGCATGGACCCCAGGGGCGACCGGATCGGCCTTCCGGGGGAGGCGACGACGGAGCCGACCTTCGGCCTGCCCGCCATGTGGATCGACACGGCCTATCGGGAGGAGGCCTTGTTCAAGGGCTATACCGTCGTCGATCCGCCCACCGTGCTGACCACCCACCTGACCGAGGTGATCAAGGACAATATGAGCGATCTGCTCTCCCATGCGGAGACGCAGAAGCTGCTGGACGAGATGGGCAAGGAACACCAGAAGCTGGTGGGCGACGTGGTGCCGGCCCAGATCACCATCGGCGGCCTGCAGCGCGTGCTGCAGAACCTGCTGGGCGAGCGGGTGTCGGTGCGCGACCTGCCCACCATCCTGGAGGGCGTGGCCGAGGCGACGGCCTATACCCGCAACATGACCCAGATCACCGAGCATGTGCGCGCCCGCCTGGCCCGCCAGATTTCCGACGCCAACACCAACGACATGGGCTATATCCCGCTGGTCACCCTGTCGCCGGAATGGGAACAGGCCTTCGCGGAAAGCATCGTGGGCGAAGGCGACGACAAGCAACTGGCCATGATGCCGTCCCGCCTGCAGCAATTCATCACGGCCGTCCGCCAGACCTTCGAGAAATTCGCCATGCAGGGGGAGGCGCCCGTGCTGCTGACCTCGCCCATGGTGCGGCCCTTCGTCCGGTCCATCATCGAGCGGTTCCGCCCGGCAACCGTGGTGATGTCGCAGAACGAGATCCACCCCAAGGCCAAGATCAAGACATTGGGGCAGATATGACGCGGCGGACCGAACAGGGCACCGGGGGCCGCCGCCCCGCGACCGGCGAAAAGGAGGGCATCCACCTGCCCCCTAGGGCTTTCGCCGGAAAGGCTGCTATACTGGCAATCGATAGTGTCAACAAGGGCTGGAGGGCCGGGAAGGCGGGGTCGGCATGCGTCTGAAATCGTTCCATGCGCCAACCATGCAGGACGCCATGCGGCTGGTCCGCGAGGTGCTGGGCGATGACGCCATCATCGTCGCCACCCGGGAAGAGGAGGGCGTCGGCGTCCGCGTCACCGCCGCCATCGAGGAGGACGAGGGCATCCTGGCCACCTATGCGCCGGTCGCCGCCCCCAACCCGCTGCGCTTCATGGAACCCGCGGGCCCCGACCCGATCGATGTCGTGTCCGATGCCCTGCTGCGCCACGGTGTGCCGGCGGAACTGAATCAGCGCCTGATCGACAGCATCGAGGATTTCGACACGCGCGACCCGCTGACGGCGCTGGCCGCGGCCCTGGATGCCGTCTTCACGTTCCAGCCCCTGCCGGACGGGCGTTCCCCCCGGCCCGTCATGCTGGTGGGTCCGCCCGGCGGGGGGAAGACCCTGACCGTCGCCAAGCTGTGCGCCCGCTGCGCGCTTCAGAAACGGCCCGTGGGCGTCATCTCCACCGACACGATCCGGGCCGGCGGCATCGAACAGCTCCAGGCCTTCACCCGCGTGCTGAAGCTGCGCCTGATCACGGTGGAGGATCCGCTGGCGCTGTCCGACGCGGTGGAGGTGTCCAAGGGGATGGAACAGGTGCTGGTCGACAGCGCGGGCCGCAACCCCTACAACGCCCAGGACATGAAGGACCTGCACGAATTCGTGACCGCGACGGAGATCGAGCCGGTGCTGGTCCTGCCCGCCGGGCTGGACCCGGTGGAGGCGGTGGAGATCGCCAGGGCCTTCCGCCAGGTGGGGGCGCGGCGTCTGCTGTCCACCCGCATGGACATGGCGCGCCGCTATGGCAGCCTGCTGGCCGCCGCGCATGAAGCTGGCCTGGCTTTTGCAGATGTAAGTGCCACGACAAAGGTTGCCGACGGGCTGACTGCCCTGACGCCGACAATATTGGCCAAGATGATGATGCCGGAACTGCAAGCCGAACAGCGGCGAGCCAAGCAAACGGGGACCCACGCATGACCGACCTGTCCGCGATGATGGCCGCCACGACCAATATAACCCCGCTGCGCCAGCGCAACATCCTGGCCGTGGCCAGCGGCAAGGGCGGTGTGGGCAAGACCTTCTTCTCCATCACACTCACCCATGCCCTGTCGAAACTGGGGCGCAAGGCCCTGCTGTTCGACGGCGATCTGGGGCTGGCCAACGTGGATATCCAGTTGGGCCTGATGCCCAAGCGCGACCTGGGCCAGGTGATCGATGGCATGGTGACCCTGGGTGGTGCCACGACGCGCTATGGCGATGGCGGGTTCGACATCATCGCCGGCCGATCCGGTTCCGGCAGCCTGGCCAACCTGCCCCCGGCAAAATTGACCCAGTTGCGTAACGAGCTGACCGATCTTGCCCGGTCCTACGACAATATCGTCATCGACCTGGGCGCCGGCGTGGATCGCAATGTGCGCACCTTCACCACCCCGGCCGGGGTATCGCTGGTGGTCACGACGGACGAACCGACCAGCATCACCGATGCCTATGCCTTCCTGAAACTGTCCTATCAGGCCAACCCCTCGGCCGACCTGCGCATCGTGGTCAATATGGCGCAGACCCGCAACGAAGGGGAAAAGACCTATGAGACGCTGCTGGCCGCCTGCCGCAAGTTCCTGGGCAAGAGCCCGCAACTGGCCGGCATCATCCGCCGCGACATGAAGGTGCGGGAAAGCATCAAGACGCAGACCCCGCTGCTGGTGCGTTCCCCCACCTCCGACGCGGCGCACGACATCATGGCGCTGGCCCAGCGGCTGACGGCCGGCTGATCCGCCGGGGTCGGCCCCCATGTCGATCCCCCAGCCACCCGGTCCGGGTATGCCGGCCGCCGCCACGGGGACGGTCCCGGGTGGCAGCGGGCCAGCCCTGGTGCCGGTCGGCGACGTGCTGGTACGTGCGCTGCCCGACCGGCTGGCCGGGCTGGAACGGCCCGTGACTCTGTCCGGCCAGGTTGTCGAGCAGAAGGACGGGGCAGCCACGATCCGCACGGCGGCGGGCGATATCCGGGTCGAAACACCGATACCGCTGCCCACCGACCGGCCCGTCACACTGCGCATCCCCGCCCAGGTGCCCGGCACACCGCCCCGGGCCACCGCCCTGGCGCCACCGGCCCCGCCGGCACCGCCGCCGGCTGCCGGCCCGATACAGGCGGCTGCCCCACCGCCGGCACCGCTTCCGGCTATCCAGCCTGGGGCCGTCATCACGGCCATCGTCGTGGCCGCGGCCCAGCCGCGCCCGGCCCCTGCCCCCACAGCGGCCCCCACAGCGGCCCCATCCCCGCCGTCGGTCGCCGGCCAGCCCGCTGCCGGTGGCACAGCACAAGCCCCGCCAGCGGTGTCGCCATCCGTACCGCTTCCTCCGGTACAGGCACCGCCATCGCCGGTCCAGGGGGGACAAGTGCCCGGTGCAGCCGTCACTCCGGTGCCGGGCGGCGGGGTCCCGCAACCGGCCCTGTCCCCCCTGGCGGCCCTGCTGGGATCGGAACCGTCGGCCTTGGTGCCCGTCCCGGCCGCGGTGACCAGGGTCCAGACGGGCCAGCCCCCGGCCCCGGCCGCCGCCGATGCAGCCCCACCGCCGCCTTCCGCGCCGGCAACCGCACCCCCGACCGCCGTGCCTTTGCCCGATGCCGCGACAGACGCGGCCCGCCTGGCACGGCTGGCGCGCTTCAACCTGCCATCCACACCATCGAACGGCCCCCCGTCCTTGCCCGATTTCGGGGGTGCCCCCGCACCGGTGCCGGAAGCCCGGCTGCGCGCCACACCCCCGACGGCCTCAGCCACGGCGCCCCCGACAGCCCCGGCCGCAGCCCCACCGACGGCGGGCTCCTCACCGGCCGGACCGGGCCAGACACAGGCACCATCCCTTCCGGCCGGCCCCACCGCCCCATCGGCCACCACACCCGCCGCTGGCGCGGGGACAGCCGGAACGAGGGAGGGGGCCTTGCCCCCCGTGCCGGCGCCAAGCCCGCCGGCACCCCAGGCACGGCCGGCCGCGACCGCTGCCCATCCCCCGACAGCCGATCGGCCCGCCGGCCTTCAGGCGGGGTCGCCGGCCCTGACGGTGCCGCGGGAGACGGCGGCACCGGGCCCGGCCGGCCAGGGCCTACCCGACCGGCAGGCACCGGCACCAGACACAGCCGCACGTGCCACCCCGATGGCTCCGGCGGATGGTGCCATCCCGGCCCGTGTCCGGGGACCGGCGGTGCCGGCCAGCCCGACGGCCCCGCCGACTGCACCGGCCGCACCGCCAGCGGGGGGCGGCACATCCGCGCCGGTCCCTGCCCGAGGGGAACCGGCACCACAGCCATCGGCACAGCCACAACAGACCACTATGCGGGATGCCGGCGCGCGTATGCAGCCGGCCCCGCCGTCCGCGCCACAGCCCGCCCCCGCCGCGCCCGGGACCCTGGCCGAGCCGGCCCCGACCCGCGACGCCCCGCCGCCCCGCGTGCCCGTCGCCCTGCAGGCGACCGGCATGGTGGCCGCAGCCTCGGGGGCCCCACTGTCGGCAACGCGACCACCGGGGGGAGTGGCGCCCGCGGACCCGGCCCCGGCCCGGCCCCTGCTGCCACCGGGCCAGCCCGTGCAGGTCCGTGTTCTTTCCATCGAAGGGGCGATGCCACCGGCCGATACCGGTGCCCCGACCCTGACCGGCACGCTGGTCGGCAACACGGCCCAGGGGCAGCCCGTCGTCACGACGGACCAGGGCACGCTGGTGCTGCGTGCCCGCACCGACCTGCCCCCGGGTACCGCCCTGCTGCTGGCTGTGGATGCACCGGCGAACCGGGCGCTGGACGGCATGCTGGCACCCTTGGACCCCGCGCAGGCGGACGGGGACTGGCCTGCCATGCGCGAGGTGATGGGTGCCCTGCTGGCCGCCGACCCCGCCCTGGCCCGCAGCGTGGCGGCCGCCATCCTGCCACAGCCGACGAAGCGGCTGACCACGACGCTGACCTTCTTCCTGTCGGCCCTGCGCGGCGGGGATGCCGGCGGCTGGCTGGGGCCTGCCGCCACCGAATTGCTGGAGGCGCGCGGCCAGGGGCGGCTGCTGGCCCGCCTGCGCGAGGATTTCCGCGCGGCGGCGCAGCATGCCGCCGAACCCGCCCCGGATGGCTGGCGCGGCATGCCCATCCCGCTGGGCACCCCCGACCATGTCACCCGCGCCCAGCTCCATGTCCGCCACAGCACCGACCAGGATGGCGATGGTCAGGGCACGCAGGATGGGCGTGGGGCGGCACGGCGCTTCCTGCTGGATCTCAGCTTCTCCAACCTGGGTCCCATGCAGTTGGACGGGATGGTCCGCTCCGGCCGCTTCGACCTGATGATCCGCACCCGCACCCTGCTGCCGGCCGACATGCGGCAGACGATCGGCACCCTGTTCCGTGAAAGCCTGGAAACGGTGGGCTATGCAGGCACCATCGGTTTCCAGACCGGCGCGCATTTCTGGACCCGTGTCCGGGGTGGCACACCGTCCCGGCCGCTCGACGTCTGACCAAGATGTCCCATGGCGCGCCCCTGGCCGTCACGGCATAGTCGGTTCCGGCCGCAATGATGAAGCAGGGGAACTTCATGGCGACGGGGGCAGAGGCGCGCGGCGAGGGGCGGGAACATCCCCAGCGTGTCCAGTTGAACGAGGAATTGCATGCGCGGCCGCATATGCGCGTCACGACGCCGGCCCGTCTGACACATATCGCGCACCTGACGGGCGAACTGGGGGCCGATCATGCCCACCTGCTGGACCTGTGCCGGGATGTGGGGCTGCCCCTGCCCGGCGCGGAACTGCGGCAGGTGCAGTTGCTGATCGATGGCCGTACCGTGAAATGGGAACGTCACACCGAATTCACGGCCATCACGGTCGCCGACATGGAACCGGTGGAAGGCGGCGACTGGTCGGCCCTGTCACCGCGCCTGACCGACTGGACATCGCGGCTGCCGGGATTGCGGCTGGTGGCCTGCCATCTGCGGCTGGAACCCGATACGGAACCCCGGCACGGCCCGGAAAGCCTGTCGGCCATCTTCCGGGGCGAATTGCAGGGCAGTGCCGTGGCGGGGGAGGAAGCCCTGGTCTGGACCGATTTCCGCCTGGGCGGCGATGGCTTCACCCGTATCCTGCTGCGCGACAAGGGCCTGTCGCCCAGCCATGCCGGCCGTGTCGTCCAGCGCCTGCTGGAGATCGAGACCTATCGCATGACGGCCCTGCTGGGCCTGCCCCTGGCGCGCGAGGCGGGGCCGGAGCTGGCCGCCCTTGAACAAAGGCTGGAAGGCATCGTGGCCCGCACGGCGACGGCCCGCGACATGGCGGAGGAACACGGCCTTCTGGACGCGCTGACCCGTCTGGCGGCAGAGGCGGAGGGCCTGTCGGCCCGCTGCCGCTACCGCTTCGGCGCCACGCAGGCCTATGCCGAACTGGTGGAGGAGCGGGTTCGGGAATTGCGGGAGGTGCGCATCCCCGGGCTGCAAAGGCTGGGCGTCTTCCTGGAACGCCGGTTCCGCCCGGCCGTCCGCACCTGCGAAGCGGTGGCGCGCCGTCAGGCCGAACTGGCGGCCGGCATCAGCCGGGCCAGCAGCCTGCTGCGCACGCGGGTCGATGTGCAGCGCGCCGAACAGAATGCGGAGATCCTGAGAAGCCTGGAGACCCGCGCCCGCACCCAGTTGCGTATCCAGGAGGCGGTGGAAGGCCTGTCGGTCTTCGCCATCTCCTATTATCTGCTGGGGCTGGTGAAATATGTGCTGGAGGGGGTGCCCGCCATCGGCGGCCTGCCGCCCAAGACCATGCTGACGGCCGTGGCCGTACCCACCATCCTGGCCGCCGTCTGGATCGGCGTGCGCCGGCTGCGTCGGGCCATGGCGGCGGGGGAATGAGGGCCAGCCGTCACTTGTCGCTCATGACCACCAGATCCCGCTGTCCGTCGGCTGCCAGCCGGTCACGGTGCATGACCGTCGGCCCGTCCTGCGGATGGGCCGACGCCAGATGCTGGAAGGCGGTGGCAGCACCGTCATCACCCGCCGCCATGCTTGCATAGGCGGCGCGGTATTCCCCGATGAACGGGCTGGCATCCTCGGCGGCGTCCAGCGGCTGGAACACCGCGATCGGTTCGCTCTTGCCCTTCAGCACCACGCGGCCGATGGGCCGGCGGGGGATGCCGGGGCAAAGGGCCGCGGTTGCCCCGCTCATGGCCACGCGCGTCCCGAAATATTTGTTCAGCCCCTCAAGCCGGGCCGCAATGTTCACGGCATCACCCAGGGCCGTATATTCGAAACGCGCATCGGACCCGAAATTGCCGACGCTGGCCGGGCCGGAATGCACACCGATGCGCGTGACGCCGAAGGGCCGGCCGGCCGCCGTTTCCGCCGCCAGAAATCCTTGCGCGAAACGGTCCAGTTCCAGCGCGCAGGCCGCCGCCCGCTCCGCATGGTCGGGCATGTCGCGCGGCGCCCCGAACAGGGCGAAGACCGCATCCCCGATGAACTTGTCCACCGTGCCGCCATGGGCGAACACCACCCGGACCATCCCGTCCAGGTAACGGTTCATGACATCGGCCAGGGTGGCTGCGTCCATCCCCTCCGAAATGGTGGTGAAGCCGGCCACGTCGGTGAAGACATAGCTCATTTCCCGCCTTTTCGGGTCGATGGACAGTTTGGACGGATCCTTGATCAACTCGTCCAGCAGGGCGGGCGACAGGTACTTGGCAAAGGCCGCCTGCACGAAACGGCGCTGGTCACGCTCCCGCCGGCCACGCCAGATATCGGTCAGCCACAGGCCCAGCAGCACCGACAGCGATGGTCCGATCTGTGGCAGCAGGATGTTGGCATGGGTGAAGGCGGGGCCGGCCAGCAGCCACAGCCCGCCGATCAGGCCCAGCCCCAGCAATGCCCGCAGCCATAGCGCGATCTCCACCATCCCCAGCGCAAGGCCCAGGCCGGATGCCAGCAGCCCCACGGCAATGGCCAGACCCAGACCCCTTTCCGGCGGCTGGCGCCCCTCCAGGATCTGTGACAGCGCATGGGCATGGATGGTGATGCCCGGCAACACCCCGTCATTGCCGGCATAGGCCGTGCGGAAGGGCGTGACATGCCGGTCGCGGTCGGACAGATCGGCCCCCACCAGCACGATGCGGTCCTTGAACCAGGTGGCCGGCAGCAGCGGCACGGCATGGGCCGGGAACTGGCGGAAAGGGGGTGTCGCGGCATCGGGCCGGCCGCGCCAGGCCAGGGCCACGGTTTCCCGCGGGGGCGCATATCCCAGCAGTTCGGCAAGGGCCGGGACCACGCCGGGCTGCCATTCCCCCTCCGGCGTGGGCTGGCCGGGGAATATCCAGCGTACGGTGCCGTCCAGGCTGTCCTTGACGAGATTGGCATATCCGCGCTTCTCCACCGGCACGAAGCCGTTGATGAAGGCCACCTGCCCTTCGGTCAGTCCCTCGGCGGCGCCGCCATGGCTGATGACCAGCGGCACCTTCAGCGCGCGGATCGTGTCATAGAGCGCCTGATCCTTGACAGGCTCCGTCGGCTGGTCCAGCAGCACGTCCAGCAGGATGGCCCTGGCGCCCTTGGCCTCCAGCCCGCGCAGCAGGTCCGACAGGAAGGCCCGGTCGACGGGCGACCGGTAGGCAAAGCGCGCCAGCGTCTCCTCGGTGATGGCGGCGATGACGATATCGGGCTGCTGCGGTGCGGCCGGGGTGCGCGTGGCGACCCGATGGTCGGCGACCCAGTTCTCGATCCCCTGCAGGAAGGGGGCGGCCCGCACCAGGGCGACGGGCAACAACCCGGCCACCAGCAGGATGGACAGGATGATCAGCAGCCTGCGGCTGTCCATGTCGGGTCCCCGTTCTACCACGCCATCCGTTCATGCCCGAACCGGCGGCGCTGCCTTTTCCCTTGTCCTCTCCCAGGAACCACCGGTGGGGGAACCCCGCCGGTGGCCGGGGATCACCCCTGCGCGCCGGCCAGGGCGCGGGCCTGGCGATCGCACTGCTTGGCCGCCAGCCAGCCCACGGTCATGGCCGGCGCCGTCACGGCCGGCGGCAGCAGGTGGAAGGTGACCGCGGCCGCATTGCCATCGATCTCGAACATCAGCGTGCCGCCATCCTGGATGGGCAACTCCGGCAGGGCCAGGCGCTGCTCGCCGGCCGGCCATTCGGCATTGGCCGTCCAGGCCCGGTCGGCCGGCATCAGGGTCAGCCCGGCGGGGCCGGCGGCATCGGCCCGCCACAGCACGATCTCCTGCCCCGGCCGGACACAGGCCGAACCGGAAATGGCGGGATCGACCAGCCAGGGTTCCGGCAGGGGAGCCTGCGGTCCCCCATCACGCACGGCACCCAGACTGGTCGTATCGGTGCCACGGGCCGACAGCAGGCCGGCAAGCTGCTGCGTGGCCCCCGTCCCGGCATCGGCCGGTGCGCCCGTGAAGGGCCCCCGCAGCGTGATCTGCGACCCGTCCTCCCCGATCAGCACCAGACGCGCGCCATCGGGCAGCGACAGGGCCGTCTTGTCGTCGATGGTGGCACCCGCCGCCAGATCGGTGCCCGATGCCTCCACCACCACAAGCGGGGCGGCAAGCGCGGACGGGACCAGCAGCAGGGCGGACAGGGCGAGCATGCAACGGATGGGGAACATGGGGATCAGGCTCCATTGCCGGGGGAAGGGGGTGCGCCCACCAGGGCGAAGGCGGCCCAATTGAAAGGATGCGCCGTTGCCGCATCGGATACCAGCAAACGTTGCGCCCGCGCCAGTGATAAGGCCGGGTCTGCATCCAATTGCGCGAACAGGCCCGTCATCAGCCGCACAGTGGGCCCCGACGGTACCTGCCAATGACTGACCAGCAGCGACCGGGCGCCCGCGAAGAAGAAGCTTTCTGCCAGACCGGACAGCGCCTCGCCCCCCAGCCTTGCGTCACCGCCGGCCGTGTTGCAGGCCGACAGCACCACCAGATCGGCGTTCAGGCGCAACAGCGCGATGTCGGACGCGGTCAATAACCCGTCATCGGCAGCACTGGCCGGCATATGGTCCGGCGGGGCCAGGGCCAGCCCGGGCTGCGACTGGCAGCGCAGTTCGCCCGGCAATAGCCCGTGCGTGGCGAAATAGACCACGCGATACTGGTCGAGCCCGCGTTCGCGCACAGCGGCCTTCGTGACCGCAGCGCCCGTGACCAGATCGCCCGGATCGGCACCCAACCGGCGCCCGACCTCACCGATCTCCCCCGCTGTTTCCGGCAGGGGGGCCAGGGCGCGCAGCAGGGCGGGATCCAGCACGGCATCGGTGCGGCACTCCTCCGCCAGAGCCGCCATCCCGGCCCCGTCGCGCCCCTGGAAGGGCGGCGCCGCGAAGCCGATGAAGGGCCGGGGAGCCGCCGGCCGCCGGCGGGCCCCGTCGGACAGGGCCAGGAAGGCCGGCACCGACGGCACCACCGACAGCGCCATTTCCCGCATCATCCAGGCCGCGGCCCGATAGTCGGGCCTGCCGGCCGCCGGAGGCGCCGTCACCAGCAGGGCGGGGGGCAGGCTGGCCAAGGCGGCAGAGGGCACCAGCGTCAGTTCCCGCACGCCGGCCAGCGCCTGCCCCGCCCCATCGAACAGCCGGCGATGGAGATCATATGACAAGGACAGGTCGAAAGGCGCCAGCACGCCGGCACGCGGCATCACCCCACGCCGAAGTTCCGCCACCATGGCCGTCAATTGCGCACGATCGATCGTGACCGGATACGCAACAATACTGTCATTGCGCAGCACGAAGCCAAAGGATGACGCGCTGCCAAAGGCGAACTGCACCAGCGCCGCGTCACCGGCCAGCCGGGCGGACACCGCATCGGCCGTCGCGGGCAGCGGCCGGCTCAACCGCGCATAGTCGGGAAAGGCGGCCTGAAGCTGGCGCTCCAGGCCGCGGGCCTCCTCCTCAGCCGCCCGCAACTGCTCCTGAAGCACCGCTTCGCGCGCCCGGTCACGCTGTGCGTCGGGCCTTGCCGTTTCCGCAGCGACCTCGATACGCAGCCGGTCGCGGGTGCGCACGGCATCCTGCTGGCGGCGGATCAGCTCGGCTACCGCCGGATCGCTGCTGGCGAAGCGGGTGGCGGCGCGGGTGACCGTCTGCCCCACCACGCCCTCCCGCACATTCTGCACGGCGGCGAACATCTGCGCCTGCAATGCCGCGCGGCGGGCCGGATCGGCCTGCGACTGGCGATACAGCACCGTCAGATAGGGCATGATCCGGTCCAGCGGCAACAGGCTGGGCCCGCCCTCCACATCCTGGATCATGGACAAAGCCTCGGCATAGATGGCGATGGCCGCATCGTCCGTTCCGCCCTGGGCATAGACGCGGCCCAGTTCCAACATGCTGGACGCCACCGGCCAGCCCGCTCCGAACAATTGCCGGTTCGACCCTACTGCGGTCGAGATCAGGGCGGCCCCGCCGGCCGCATCGCCCTTGCCGGCCCGGGCCAGTCCACGGATGCCCAGGATGCGGGCATGCCACCAGGGCGGCAGGCCGCGCGTGCGCTGATAAAGGTTCTCCGCCTCCAGCGCCGCCGCCTCGGCCAGCCCATATTGTTCAAGCCGTAGCGAAACCGTGGCTTCCAGCAGCAGCGAATGGATCAGGTCGCCACGGGCGGCCGCCAGGCTGCCCAGCACGGCACGGTTCGCCCCGCCGCCGGCCGCCGCCTCCAGATCGTCCACGATTCCGCGCCGCACGGCGCTGGCGTCCCGCCCCAGCGACAGGGCGCGGCGCGCATCGCCCGTGTTCGCGGCATGAAAGGCCATATAGCTGCCCAGGCGCGCACGGGCAGCCTTGTCGAAGCTTTTCTGCAGCAGCGCATCGGCACGGCGGAACAGGGCTTCCGCCTCCGGCCCACGTCCCTGGTTGGACACTTCCAGCGCCAGGGCCATCAGTGTCTCGCCGGCACCGGGACTGTCCGGCCCCAACGCGCGATCCTGTATCTCCAGGGCCCGGCGATAGGCCGTCTCCGCCCCGGCATAATCCTCCACGCTGTTGGACAGGCGGCCCAGTTCCGACAGCCGCTCGAACCCGTTCAAGTCACCCCGCCCGAACCTCAGCGCGTCATCGCCCAGCGCGGCCCGCAGCACGGCGGAAAGATCGGACACCCCGGCTCCTTCCGTGACCGGTCCGACCCCCAATACATGATAGACCTGCAAAAGCAGATCGGCCACGGCCGGGATACCATCGCCCTGCATCAGGCGCCGGCCCTTGGCCAGTGTCACACCGACATAGGGCCACCCCCCCTCGCGCAACTGGCAGGAGGCAAGCAGCCCCCGGCTGCCATCCGGTCCGGCGATGGGACGGGGCTCCTGGCAGATGGCCCGCTGAGCCAGCCCACCAGCCCAGGCCGTGCGTCCCGCCTCCAGAGCCAACTGTCGGTCCAGGGTCTCCCCACCCGCGGGCAGCGGGTCGTAAAGCTCCACGATGGCGATCGTGCCACTGGCCTGTTCCCAGGCGCCGCAGAACAGGGAATAGGCCCTGACACCGGCGTCGCTTTCAGCCGGGATGGCGCGGCATTCCTCGCCGATGGCATTGCGCCCCATGGCGATGGGGCCGGCGGCCGGCCCGGACGGCGCAGGTTCGCGTGTGGCGCAGGCCGACAGCATGAAGGCCAGCAACGGGAGAAGTGCCAGGGCGCGCCGCATCACCATACCCGTCCCAGGTTGGGGAACTGCTGTTCCAGGCCGGGTGTGCCGTCCGGCGTCTCGCCCGGCAGGCGCCGCTGCTGCGACAGAAGGCCGGGGATCATCTCTTCCGGTGCGGAATCATCATCCGCAGCCGACCCGCTGGCCGATTGCACGCTCTGGCTGGCCGCGGCCAGGGCGGCGGCCCCGGCATCCAGGCCAGGCGCCCCCGAGGCCGGGGAGGACGAGGCCGTTGCCGCAGGTGGCGCGGCCGGGGCCGCCGGCACGACGGGAGCCGCCACGGCCATACCGGTCAGGCCAGGTGTCTGCGGCGGTTGGGTGATGGTGGTGACAGGCACCTTTTCGGCCAGGGCTGGTGGCAGAACGCCGCCACCGGTCACGGTCAAGGTGCCATCAACATAGGTGACGAGATAGTTTCCGTTCGTGATGCCGCCCGCCCGGATGCCATAGGCACCGGCGGTGGCACCGGCATCGGCCGTGCTGGTGATGGTCAGGCCCGTCAGGCTGGCCGCCGTATCGCCATTGACCAGCCCCTCGTACCGCGCCGTGAACACCGGATTGGCCGTCCCCGCCTGCCGGGTCGCATTGTCGACCAGCACGGTCAGGGCCACAGGCGCGATGGTCAGTTCCGCCCCCTGGAACAGGATGCGATAATTGGCATTGGCCACCAGCGAGCCCTGGGTGATGGCATAGCGGCCCGCATCGCCGCCCGCCGCACGCGACAGCGTACCCGACAGCACGGATGCTGCGCTGTCCTGCCGCCTGAATCCGCTGGCCGTGAACGCCAGCGCAGGGTCTGGCGCGCCATAAAGCCGGCTGGCCGCCTGCGCCGTGATGGTCAGCAGGGCCGGATCGATCGTCAATCGCCCACCCGTAAAGGTCAGTTCGTAATTGCCACCCGCCGTCAGGCTGCCCTGGGTAATGGCATAGGAACCGGCATTCTCCCCCACCTCCCGCGACAGGGCACCCGACAGGCTGTCCCCATTCTTCAGACCGGACACCTGATAGGTCAGGGCCGGATCGGCATCGCCATAGACCTTGCCGGCTGACAGGGCGCTGATGGTCAGCGCCGCCGGGGTGATGGTCAGTGTACCGCTCGTGAAGGTCAGTTCGTAATTGCCACCCGCCGTCAGGCTGCCCTGGGTAATGGCATAGGAACCGGCATTCTCCCCCACCTCCCGCGACAGGGCACCCGACAGGGCGTCCCCGTTCTTCAGGCCGGACACCTGATAGGTCAGGGCCGGATCGGCGTCGCCATAGATCTTGGTCGCGGCGGCAACATTGATGGTAAGGGGGGCCGGGGTGATCTCCAGGCTGCCATCGATGAAGGTCACGATGTAATTGCCACCCGCCGTCAGGCTGCCCTGAGTGACGGCGTAGGTCCCCACATTCTCCCCCACCTCCCGCGACAGGGCGCCCGACAGGCTGTCCCCGGCCACCAGGCCCGAAACGCTGTAGGCCAGGTCCGGATCGGCGTCGCCATAGACCCTGGTCAGGGCGGAGGCGGTGACGGTCAGGGTGGCGGGATCGATGGTCAGCGCGCCGCCGGTGAAGCTGAGCGTATAGTTCGGCCCCCCCGTCAGGTCGCCCTGACCGACGGCATAAGTGCCCACATTCTCCCCCACCTCCCGTGACAGGGCACCCGACAGGCTGTCCCCGGCCACCAGGCCCGAAACGCTGTAGGTCAGGGTCGGGTCGCCCGTGCCATAGGTCTTGGTCAGCCTGTCGGCCGTCACCGTCAGGGCGGCGGGGCTGATGGTCAGGGTGCTGCCGGTGAAGGACAAGGTGTAGTTGGCATTGGCCGTCAGATCGCCCTGGGTGACGGCATAGGTGCCGGCATCACGCCCGCCCGCCCAGGCCAGGGCACCCGACAGCACGGCCCCGCCCGTGTCGCCGCGCCGCAGCCCGTCCACACGATAGCTGAGTTCGGGCACGGCACGGCCATAGACCATTGCCGCCGGCAATGCGGTCACCAGCAGCGGCGCCGGCGTGATGGTCAGCACCCCGGCATCCAGCGTCAGGGTGTAATTCCCCCCCGCCGTCAGGCTGCCCTGCGTGATGGCATAGGTGCCGGCATCCTCTCCCGCCTCCCGCGCCAGGGCGCCCGACAGGCTGTCCCCCGCCACCAGCCCCGATACGCTGTAGGCCAGGTTCGGATCATTGTCGCCATAGACCTTGGTGACCGACGGCGCCGTGATGGTCAGCGCGGCCGGCGTAATGGTCAGTTCCGCACCGGTGAAGTTCAGGACGTAATTGCCACTGGCCGCCAGCGACCCCTGTATGATGGCATAGGTACCGACATTCCCGCCTTCCACCCGGACCAGCCCGCCCGTCAGCGTGTCGCCATTCACTAGGCCCGTGACGCTGTAGGTCAGGTCCGGATCGACGGTGCCATAGATTCTGGTCCGCGCGTCGGCCGTGACCGTCAGTTGCGCGGGATCGACGGTCAGGGTGCCCGCCACCGTGGTGCCCAGCGTATAATTGGCGGCATCGGCCCCGGTGATGGCGATGATGTCCTGGATATAGGAACCTGCGCCCAGGGTGGGGCCCGGCGTCACGGCCCCGCCCCCGCCGCTGACCTGGACCGTGCCCAGCACCTCGTCCCCCGTCAGCACACCGGTCAGGATGCCGGCACCGGCCGCCATGCCCTGGCCATAGGTGCCGGTGACGGCCGTGACGGTGCCTGTGATCGTCTTGCGGGCCACGGTCAGGGTGCCGGTGCTGTTGCCGGTGGCCGCGATCTCGTAATTGCCGGCCGCGGTCCCCGTCAGCCCGCCCACGGCCACGGTGTAACTGCCGGCATTCAGCCGTTCGCCCAGCGTGGCACCCGACAGTTCGGCCGTGCCCGCCACCACGTCACCCGACAGCACCCCCGTGAGCGTGACATCCCCAAGCGTGGCCAGCGTGCCATAGGTGGAACCGGTATCGGCCACGGCATAGGTCAGGCTTTTGCGTGCGATCGTCAGGATGCCCGTGCTGTTGCCCGTGGCCGCGAACGTATAGTTGGCGGCATCCGCCCCCGCCAGCGTTCCCGCCTCCTGGATATAGGTGCCGGCCGCCAGACGTTCGGCCAGGACCGCACCCGACAGGGTGGCACCGGCCGTCACGCTGTCGCCATCGACGATGCCCGTCAATGTGACGCCACCCAGCGTGGCCAGGGTGCCATAAACGGAACCCGCTGCCGCCACGGTATAGGTCAACGGCTTGGGCGCGATGGTCAGGATCCCGTCGCTGTTGCCGGACAGCGCGATGGTGTAGTTGGCGGCATCCGCCCCGCCCAGTCCCGTCACCTTCTGCGTCAGCGTGCCGACGGGCGTGCGCGCAACCGGCGTCACGGCACCGTCGGAACCATGCGTCGTGACCGTGCCGGTCACCACATCGCCATCGACCACACCCGTCAGCGTCGCGCTCCCGTTGCCCGCAACGGTGCCATAGACGGCATTCACATTCGCCACGGCATAGGTCAATGCCCGGCGATCGATGGTCAGCGTGCCCGTGCCATAGCTGAAACCATAGCCGAGATCGGACAGCAGGGTGCCAGCCCCGGCCGTCAGCGTATAGCTGCCGGCACCGCTGCCGGCCCCGGTGATGCTGGCTGTGCCGCTGACTGCCTGGGAAAGCAGGTCGCCCGATACCAGGCCGGTGACCGTATAGGTCAGGCCCGGCACAGTGCCGTCATAGGTGTGCGTCTTGTTGTCGGGCGTCACCGTCAGCACGGGGGCATAGGTATAGACGAAGCGGTTGCCGCTGTTGCTGATGGCGGCAAAGTCGCGACCCGTGAAATCGAAGCTCCGGTTATAAAGCGGCAGGGCGGATACGCCCCCCGTGCTGCTGGTCGACGGTGCCGCGGAAAAGACCAGGAACCGCCCTCCACCCGAAACGGCAAGGGCGCCGGCGCCGGCATTGTTGATGAAGTTGCCATTGGCGGCCAGGACCAGCGCATCGCCCGTCCCGACGGCCGACACGAGAGCCCCGTTTGCGATGGTCAGGGCGCCACCGGTGCTGATCTTCACGGTTCCCGTGGCGGTGACGCCGGTCAACGATCCGACGGTACCGATCGCCACAGCCCCCGAAAGACCGACATCGACCAGCCCCGTACTGGCGGCCAGCACCCCCACGGCATTGGCCGCATGGGCCAGCCGGTAGGTGCCACCCGCGCCGGTCAGTGCCAGTCCCGCAGCACTGATCGCAGCCGTTTGCGTCACAGTTCCTGCGGATATGAACGTGACCGATCCCGATCCAGAACCAACTCCGGTCACGGAATCAATGATGGAAACGGAAAACCCGTCTGCATCACGGAAAGTCAGCCCGCCACTGGTCAGGCTGGCGGCAAGGTTGGTGACATCGTTGCCCGCATTGTCCAGCACGACAGTACCGGCCGCCGTCACGGCCAGGTTGGTCACGGTGAGGGCGGCCGTCTGGCTGATCCCGCTGCCGCTGCGCAGATGCAGCGTGCCGCTTCCCGTGGGCGCCATGGCGGCACTGATGACAATGGCACCGGCCGCCGCGTCGCCGATGCGGATCGTGCCGGCCGTCACCCGGTTCATCTCGGCCGCGGAAATGTCCAGCGTGGTGGTGGACGGGCCCGTCGACCCCAGATCAATCCCGCGCCCCGCCGTCTTCACCGACAAGGTGGCGGTGCCTGTGCCGGCATCCACACTGCCCGTCAAATCCAGCTTGTCGGTGATGAGGCTGATGGATTGGTTCTGTGTGGTGATGGCCCCGGAAATGGTCAACAGTCCGGCCGTGTCCAGTGCGATGGCACCCGCATCCACGCCGCTGCCGGTCGCCAGGGGGCCGGCAATGGTGATGCCGCCCGTACCGGACAGGATGGTCAGGTTGTTCTTGAGGCCGGCACCGGCCACGGTAACGGTCCCCGTCCCGTCGGACCGGCCGATGGTGACCCCGGAGAAGCCGGCCTTCGTGCCCACGCCGGCCCGGATGGCATCCAGATCGCCTTGCTCCAGTTCCAGATCGGCACCGCCGGCCACCCCGTCGCCGACGGCGATGCTGGCGCCGGTGCCGTTGGTGCGCAGGGTCAGCGTGCCGGTGCCGTTGATGCTGATGGCGGTGCCGCCGGACCCGTTGGTCAGAGCCATGTCGTCGGCGGTCAGCGTGACAGCGCCGCCATAGGCGCTGACCCCGTCCCAGCCGATATGCGCGCGGCTGTAATCGCTGCCCGACACGAAGGCGCCGATACGGCCGGCCGTGCCCGTAGCGGTCAGCGACACGCCCCCCCCACCCGTGGAATAGATGGCGCTGGCAGCCGTGGGGTCGTTGCGCAGCAGCACACCATAGCGGGCCGTGCCCGCCGTCGCCTGTTCGCCATTGATGGCCAGGGCCCCCGTGGCCGTGCGGATCGTGCTGCCATCGCCAATGGCCACACCCGCCGTCAGCGCGTTGCCGGCGCCACCCTTGCCGTTCAGGGTGATGGTTCCGGTGCCGGCGGCAATAAGGCTGCTGCCGGAAACGTTGATGCCGATGCCGGCGGCGGTGTTGACGCCGGACGGCGCACCATCGCCATTGACCAGGATATGGCCGCCGGTTCCGGCGTTCAGGATGCTACCGGTGATGTTGACGCCGATGCCGGTCGCCGCGCCGCCAACGGCCGCGCGGGTGGCCGGCGTGGCACCGCTGCCGATGGTGATGTTGCCGCCATTGCTGGACAATGTGGCACCAGTGACCGTCACCTGGCCGGGGGAACCCGCCTGATTGCCGTCGGCAGCCAGCACGATATTCAGCCGGCCGGATCCCGACACCCCGATATTGGCCGCAACGGCGACATCGATATGACTGGACAGGGTGAGCGTGCCGGTTCCCGTCCCGGCATAGGTCGCAGCCTGGCCCAGCGTGACCAGCGCATCCAGTGCATAGAGGCTGACGCTGCCGGTAAATGTGATGCCCGTCGTGTCGCGTACCGTTCCCACCGTCAGGGACGGGCTCGACCGGAAATCGATGCTGCCTGTGTTGCCGGCCAGGGTCGTGACCGCGTTGGACCCATGGGTCAGCGTATAGGTCCCGCCGGCACCCAGCAGCGCCAGGTTGGCGACGCCGATGGCCGCCGTCTGCGTCACGTTGCCGGCGCTGGCCAGTTCGATCATGTCGCCGGCATGGTTCAGCGTACTGGTGATGGTGATGCCGGCCGTATTGCTCATCGATCCCAGGCGCACGACACCGGCCGAGATCTGGGCCAGTTCGGCGATCGACACGGCCATCTTGCCGGCCCCGGCCCCCGTGGCGCCGATATCCATGGCCCGGCTGTCGGAATATTGCCGCAGCCAGACGCGCCCCGTGCTGGTGACGCTGCTGCCCGTCAGCGCGATATCGTCACCCGACAGGGTGATGCTGCCGGCCCCGGCATTCAGCGTGCTGCCATCCAGCGTCACGGATGTGCGGCCGGCCATGTCGATATAGCCGCCGCCGCTGACGAAGCTGCCCGTGCCCGTGGCGCTGAACTGGCCCGCCGTGCCGTGATGGCCGGCCTCAAATGCCATATGGACGGCGCCGCCGGACGCCGTGACGCCGATCCCGCTCCCGAAGGTCAGGTCGCCCTTGGCCCGCAGGGTGAGCAACGGAAAGCTGCTGGTCGTGCCGGTCTTGGCGATGCCGCTGGACACCACCATGCCGCCACCGCTGGTCAGCGTGATGCTTCTGCCGGCATTCAGCACCGCCACAGCCAGGGAGGCGATGTCGGCACCGATATTCAGCGTCTGCGCCGACAGTTCCAGCGTGCCGACATTTGCCGGGCTGAAACTGGCCGAGGCGCTGATGGTGCCGCTGGTCGCCGAACCGATGACCAGCGTGCCGGCCGTGACGCGGTTCAGCTCGGTCTGCGTCAGGCCCAGCGGACCCGCCGCATTATCCGACCCACCGATGACGATGGCCGTGCCCGCCGTCCCGGGTCGCAGCACGGCGGTGCCCGTCGTCTGGATGCTGATACCACCCAGATCGGTGCCGTCCGATACGATCTCCACCTGTCCCGACTGGCCCGCCCCGCCCAGCATGGCACTGCCATCACGTTCGTTGGCAATGCCGATGCTGCCCGCTCCCCCCTTGGCGGTTACGGTCACGGCGCCGCTGCCGGCGCGCACAGCATAGCCGTCATAGATCATGACGCCATAATTCAGGCCGCCACTGCTACCGCCGCCAGCACCGGTCACGCTTATGGCGCCACCATTGCTCGTGATCGCCCGCGTCCCGCCATCACCATGCAATTCGATGCCATAAGCGGCGCCGGCGCCAGAAACCGATGTGCCGGTCAGGGAGATGGCAGCCGCGCCGGTGGCCGTCACGGACAGGTTAATGGCACGCAGGCCGATCGTGTGATCATTGCTGCTGCCGGCACCCGACATGCCCGTCAGGGTGACGGTGCCGGTCTGCGTCTGGATATGGTTATGCCCGCTGCCTTCGAAATTCAGGCCGGCGCCCTGCCCCCCTGTCCCGGTCAGCGTGATGGCGCCATAGGTGGATTGCAGCACCGTGCCGTCGGCGATGCGGATGCCTGACCCGCCGGCGCCCGTGGCCGCCGTACCCGTCAGGGTGATGGCGCCGGCACCGCTGTTCAGGCTGACGCCGGACAGGTCGATCCCCGTGATCGCGCCAGCGCGGCCATAACCGGTGAAACTGATCGTGCCACCATTGCTGGCGAAGCTTTCCGTTCCCGTCGCGGCACTGACGATGCGGCCCGCACCGGTGCCGTACCCCGCCTGGAAATCGATGTTCAGCGCCCCGGCACTGCTGCTCACCCCCGCCCCGGCCCCGATCACGATGTCGCGGCCGGCCCGCAGGGTGAAGCTGGCGCCGGCGCCGCCGGTCTTGTCGATGCTGCTGGAAAGCGTGATGTCCTGGCTGGCCGACAAGGTGACGCTGGTACCGGTGTTCAGCAGGGCGGCGACGGCCGCCGCCGTGATGTAGCTGTCGGCACCGGCGTAATCGGTCACGCTGTCCAGGTCGCCTGCCCCCGACAGGTCGTCACCCTGCGTCCCATCGCCATTGATGTCGGCCGTGCCGCCGATCACGATGTTGGTGGGGTCCAGCAACAGGGTGCCGGCCCGCCCGCCGGCCCCGGCCGTCAGATCGGCCGTGCCGGCGAAGCGCAGGCTGCCCTTGCCCGATACTTCGGCGAACCCGCCATCACCGCCATCGGCCCCGCGAGCGCTGATGGAACCGGCATAATCGGTACGCCCGTCGGACCAGACGATGATACGGCCGCCATCGCCCGTGCCGACAGCGTCGGCCGTGATCCGGCTGCCGGCGTCGATACGGGTCGACCGGGCGCGGTGCAGGTCGCCGCCCCCCTGATAGTCGCCGCCGATGCGCACGGTACCGCCGCCACCCTGTCCGCCGGCATCGATACCGGCCCCGGCCAGTTCCACCCGGTCGCCCAGAATGTCGATGGCACCATTCCGGGCCGTCAGGTCGCCCGTCACCAGCGTCTGGGTGCCTTCGCCGCCAATGATGATGCGGCCATCCACCTCCTGCGCCGACACCGCCTCCACCAGCCCGCCGGCATTGATGGTCGCTGCCATGCCGTCACGTGCCGCCTGCGCCGTCATCAGGACGCGGGTGCCCGCCAGCGTGCCGTCATTGACGACACGGCCCGCCATTTCAGCCGGCAGTTCGAACCGCAACAGCCCGTCGCCGGCCAGATCCAGGGTGAAGTGCTCCACCCCGGCCAGCACGACACGTCCCAGTCGCGCCTCCACCAGACCCCGGTTCTCCACGATGGCGGCGGCCAGCGCGGCATAGCCGCCTTCCGCCACCCGGATGGTTCCTTCGTTGACGATTGCGGCCCCGGCGACCCCCGCCTTGCCGAACAGCAAGCGGCCGGCGGCGAAGTCGGCATTGTCGATGTCGGATGTGGTGGCCAGGAAGGACCCGGCATCGATGCGGGCACCACGGCCGATGATGATGCCGGCCTTGTCGATCACCACCACCTGGCCGTTGGCCGTCAGCGATCCGTCGATGCGGGTGCCCGCCCCGCCGCCGGTGACACGGTTGACCAGCAGGGAACCGGCACCCGGCTGGGTCACGATGACGGACTGGTCACGGCCAATGTCGAAACTGCGCCAGTCGATCAGGGCGCGGTCGGTGGTCTGGTTGATCAGGGTATTGCCGGCCTGCTGGCTGATGCCGGCGCCGCCCACCACGACATTGCCCCCCGTCGGGGCCTGCTGCGCCGCCGCCGGCAGGGTGAAGACGGAGGCGAGCGTCAGGGCGCGGAACCCCCGCGCCCAACGCCTGCCCGACCCTGTCCCCGCCCGTCCGGCCATCGTCCCTTCCCCCTGTTCCTATATCTGCACGGTCAGTTCCACGAACAGCCGCGTGCGCCGGGCATCGGCACCCGGCAGGGGCAAGGCGCGCAAGGTGCGGGCCAGTTCCGCCGTCACGGCCGCCTTGCCGAACAGGCCCAGCCGAAGCCCGCCGCCGGCCGACAGCAGATGGGTGCTGGCCGCCACGCTGTCCCACACCCGCCCGCTATCCAGGAAGCCATACAGGCTCACCCCGTCGACATGGCGGATGCCGGGATCGAATCCGCGCCGCAGTTCCAGCCCGCCGCCGATGCCGTTGGGTCCGGACAGGTCGCCGCCATTGTAACCGCGCCCGAACCGGGCGCCGCCCAGCGCGAACTCCTCCCCCGCCACCAGCGTGTCGGGCGTGTACTGCCCGGCTACTGTCAGGGTGCCCCCGATCCCTTCAAGCAGCCGGAAACCATAGGCCAGTTCCCCCGTCACCTTGGTATACCAGGGATCAACCCCCAGGCGGGACGCCTGCAGATCGTCGCGCCCTGTGGCACCGGCGACATCCAGTCCCTGTGTCACCCCGGCCTGCACCTGGATATCACCACCCAGGAAACCTTGCTGGCTGTATGTGACACGGGCATCCAGGCTGCGCCAATTGTCACGGCTGAACGGAAGGGCCAGCAGTTCCACGCGGGCACGCTGCGCATTCCACCCTGCCTCCAGCGTCAGATTGCGGGCGCGAGAGCGGATGACGGGCAGCGACAGGCGCTGACCGGCGCCATAGGAGGTGGTGGCCACGGCGAAAGGCTTCAGGGCCGCGCCGGGCCGGCCACGGCTGTAATTGCCACTGGTCAGCAGCGACAGGCCGCTGCCCGCCAGGGGCTGCACCCACCGGCCGTTGGCCGAGCGCTGCTCGGAAAATTGCGGTGTGGCCGACAGGGTGACGCCCAGCTGCTCCCCATGGCCGAAGGGCGAATTGGCCGCGACATCGATGAAGCCGGACCAGGGGCCGGCAAATTCCGAGCCGCGATTGCCGATGCCCGCCACCAGCGCATAGGGTATCTCGCTGTAGCCGACCAGCAGTTCGGCGGCCCCGAAACTGTCGCCCGGCCGGATCAGGCCCGTGACATTGACACCGGGCAGGTCATCGACCAGCAGCAGGCCGCGTTCGATCAGGTCCACGCGCGCCGGCCGGGCGGCCAGCGCATCGGCCAGGCGCGCTTCCACCCGCGCCCGTTCACGCGGGCCACCGCCTTCCACCCGCGCCCGTTCCAGATGGCCCTCGATCACCCGGATGGTGATGGTGCGGTCGCGCAGTTCCTGCGCGGGCACGAAAACGCGGGTCAGTCCCAGGCCCATGGCCAGATAGCGGGCCTGGATACGGTCCGCCAGGGCGGCGATGTCGGCCAGCGTCACGGGCTTTGCGATCAGCGCCTCGATATCCGCGGCGAACACAGCCTCGGGGTCGAACACGCTCGCCCCGTCCACGGCGATGCGGGACAGCTCGAACCGCAGGTCGTTGGCACCGGCCGCCGTCGCGCCGCGCCGCTGGGCCGGGATGGAGAATTGAAGCTGCGCCTTGGGCGCACGGCGCATTTCCTCCAGCGGTGCCGGGATGGTCGGCCGGCCGGGCTCCACCGCGCCGGGCAACCGGTCCGGCACACCCTGCGCCGCCGCCCCGGTCGATGCCAGGGCCGCGGCCACGCCCCATGATACTGTCCTGAACCGCATCATCCCCTGGCCATCCCGCGACTACCGCCAATGGTTTAAGCCGGCCGCCCCCCCGGAAGCCAGTATTTTATCAAATGAGGGGCCGGTTGCGGTAATAGGCTGGACCGGGCGCAAAGCTCTCAGGCATCGCAAATCTCGCTTCCACACCATTAAGTTTAAAATATAATAAAAAATAACAACCTTTATTGCCTGCCCTTGGGTGTCACAGCACCTCGCCATCCGGCGTGATGACCTGCCCCTCGCGCGCGACAAGGGCGCCGGGATGCCGGGCGCGGGCCGCCGCGGCGATGCCGTCCAGCATATCGTCGGTGCGTTCGGGGGCATGATGGAAGATCACGGGATGGCGGACCCCGGCGTAATCGGCCAGACGCAGCGCCTCCTCCCAGGTGGAATGCCCCCACCCGACATGCTCGGCATAATCGGCATCGCTGTAGGTTGCGTCATAGATCATGACGTCGGCGCCGCGCACAAGGTCGGCGATGGTCTCGTCCCGGCCCAGGGCGGGATGTTCGGTATCGGTGATCAGGCAGATGCTGCGCCCGGCATAATCGACCCGATATCCCGTGCCGCCATTGGGATGGTTCAGCGGACAGGTGCGCACGATCAGGCCGGGCCGGGGCTCCAGCACCTGCCCGGCCGTGAACTTGCGATAATCCATGCAGCGTTCCAGCCCGCGCAGCGGCACGGGAAACAGCGGCGCCGTCATCAGGCAGCCCAAAACACCGCCCAGGGTCAGGTCAGGCCCCAGATGGCCTTCCCACAGGCTGATGCGGCTACGCTTGTCATGGAACGGCGCGAAGAAGGGAAAGCCGACCACATGATCGATATGCGTATGGGTGAAGAACAGGTCGGCCGTGGTGGGGTCGCCCACCGCCTCCAGCGCCGCCCCCAGCAGGCGGATCCCCGTGCCGGCATCGAAGATCAGCAGGTGCGGCCCGCACCGCATCTCCAGGCAGGTGGTATTGCCGCCATAGCGCAAGGTGTCGGGGCCCGTGGTGGCGATGCTTCCCCGCACGCCCCAGAAACGCACATGGAATGGATGATCGTCCGTCATGTTCCGCCGTTGATCCGCCCCTGCCCCGCTGGATCGATCGCGGACCCAACCCGGGCACTTTCAGTCAATGATTGGAAAACCGCAACAGGATGCTACCGGCACCCATGCCGAAAAGCGGCGGGCTCCCCGCATCAGCGGCCTTGCAGGCGACGATGGCAGCACCTTATCTAGGGTTCAGGCCCGCTGCGCGGGGGGTTCAAGCCGCGGACGGGGGCGTGCCCGACCTGGGGGAAGCGGAATTGGCGGAATTGGACGAGATCAATATTGCGCCCGGCAAACTGATGATCAAGGAAGGCGACAGTTGCGGTGATGCCTTCCTGATTACGGCCGGCCGGGTGGAGGTGTTCCGCGCCATCAACGGTGTGAAGCACCGGCTGGCCGTGCTGGGGCCGGGCGACATCGCCGGCGAGATGGGGCTGATCGACAATGCGCCGCGTTCCGCCTGCATCGCCACCATGGAACAGACCCGCTGCATCCTGATTTCCCGCGACCTGCTGGCCCGGCAGGTCCGCAACAGCCCGCCGCTGGTCCGGTACGTCCTGCATTCGCTGGTGCGCACGCTTCGTGCCATCAACGGCATTCCGGCCGACCAGGGCGACACCATCTTCGCGGCCGACCCCATCGTCTCGGAACGCACGCACAAGCTGTTACGCCGCGACACGTTCGCGCCCGGCCGCACCATCTTCCGCCGGGGGGACGAGGCCCATTGCGCCTACCTGATCCAGTCCGGCCTGGTGGAGGTCTGGCGGGAGACGGTCGATGATCAGGTCCAGGTGCTGGCCCGGGTCGGGGCCGGCAGCGTATTCGGCGAGATGGCCCTGCTGCGCGATGCCAACCGCGCCGCCAACGTCACCGCCGTGGAACTGACGGTCTGCGAGGTGATCCACCGCCAGCGCTTCGATGAACTGCTGCGCACGGCACCCACCCTGATCCGCCAACTCGTCCAGTCCTATGTGACCCGGATCGAAAAAGGGTCCTGACGCGGGAGGGACAGGGGGGCACCGGGCGGCCGCACCGGCTCAACCGGCCCAGGGATGGACACGATGCCAGTGTCGGGCGATATCGACCCGCCGGCACACCCATACCCGGTCATGCGCGCGGATATGGTCCAGGAACCGTTGCAGGCCGCGCACACGGCCGGGCCGGCCGATCAGGCGGGTATGCAGGCCCACGGACATCATCCGGGGCGCCGTCTCCCCCTCGGCATAGAGCGTATCGAACGCATCGCGGGCATAGGTGAAGAAATCGTCACCCTGACCGAAGCCCTGCGCCGTGCCGAACTTCATGTCGTTGACATCCAGCGTGTAGGGGATGACCAGATGCGGTCGCGTCTGGCCATCATAGGTGCCGGGCGGCAGCCAATAGGGCAGATCGTCATTATAGGCGTCGGCATCATAGAGGAATCCCCCCTCCTCAACGACCAGCCGCCGCGTGTTCGGCCCCAGCCGTCCCGTGTACCAGCCGAGCGGGCGCTCGCCCGTCAGGTCGCGGATCGTCTCGATGGCCCGTGTCAGGTCGGCGCGCTCCACCGCCTCGGGCACATCCTGATAGTCGATCCAGCGCCAGCCATGGGATGCGATCTCGTGTCCCGCCGCCACCATGGCGCGGGCGGCGTCCGGATGGCGGGCCAGCGCCATGGCCACGGCATAGCAGGTAACCTGGATGCCATACCGGTCGAACAGGCGCATCAGCCGCCAGAAGCCGGCACGGCTGCCATATTCATAGACGGATTCCACCGACAGGTTGCGCCGGCCCGCCAGCGGCGGCGTACCCACCACCTCCTGCAGGTAGGCTTCCGACCGGTCGTCGCCGTGCAGCAGGCAGCTCTCGCCCCCCTCCTCGTAATTCATGACGAACTGCACGGCGATGCGCGCATCGCCGGGCCATCGCGGATGGGGCGGATGCGCGCCGTAACCGATCAGGTCGCGGGGATAGGCGTCGGCCATGGCGGGATCTCCCTGTCATGCGGTCAATGCGGGGCTGCCCATGATGATACGCATCGTTTCGCTTGCGCACAAAAAAATCCGTGGCACGATGGATTATGGCCGAAGATAAGACCGCGCCCCGCTCCCGCCCTGACCTGCACGCGCTGAATGCCTTTCCGCGTGCCGCTTTCGTGCAATATCTGGCCACGATATGGGAGGACAGCGCCTGGGTGGCCGACCGGACCTGGGATCACCGTCCCTTCGACAATCTTGCCGCACTGCACAAATGCATGACCGATACCGTGCAGGTCGCGGGCAAGACGGCACAACTGGCGCTGCTGCGCGCCCATCCCGATCTGGCCGGCAAGCTGACCCGGGGCGGCGGGCTGACGGCACACAGCACGGAAGAACAGGCCGGCCTGGGCCTAGACCGGCTGGAGGAGACGGAGTTCGCCTGGTTTGACCGGCACAACGCCGCCTATCGCGCCCGCTTCGGCTTCCCCTTCATCATCGCGGTGAAGGAGAACACCAGGGACGGCATCCGCCACGCCCTGGCAACCCGGCTGGACAATGATCCCGCCGTGGAAATGAAAACAGCATTGGGAGAGGTCGCCAAAATAGCCAAATTCCGCCTGGAGGGGCTTTTTGGGACATGAGTGACGATGGTTTGACGGCCCTGGAGGCCCAGGTCGCCCGTGATCTGGCCCTGCTGGACTATCCGGCCCGGCCCTGGGTGCCGCCGCGCACCCATGCCGACGGGCCTGTGTTCGATGTGGTGATCGTCGGCGGCGGGCAGGCGGGTCTTGCCACCGCCTTCGGCCTGATGCGGGAGAAGGTGGGAAACATCCTGGTCATCGACCGCAATCCGGCGGGCCGGGAGGGGCCGTGGATCAATTTCGCCCGCATGGTCACGCTGCGCACGCCCAAGCATCTGGCCGGCCCCGATCTGGGTATTCCCAGCCTGACGCCCCGCGCCTGGTACGAGGCGAAATACGGCGCGGACGCCTGGGCATCGCTCGGCAAGCTGCCCAAGGAGGTGTGGCAGGACTATCTCTGCTGGTATCGCCGCATCCTTTCCATTCCCGTGCGCAACGACCATGAATTGCTGCGCATCGACCCGGAAGAGGAAACGGGGATCCTGCGCCTGACCGTCGATACGCCCGACGGAGAGGACCTGATCCTGACGCGCAAGCTGGTGCTGGCCACGGGCATCGACGGGGCCGGGCGCTGGCACGTGCCCGATTTCATCCGCGGCGTGGTGCCGGAGGACCGCTTCGCCCACACGTCCGAATATATCGATTTCGACCGGCTGAGGGGCCGGCGCATCGGGGTGCTGGGGGCTGGCGCGTCGGCCTTCGACAATGCCGGCACGGCGCTGGAGGCGGGGGTGGCCTCGGTCGATCTCTGCCTGCGCCGGGCAGACATCCCGCGCGTCAACCCCTATCGCTGGATGGAGTTTTCCGGCTTCCTGGGGCATTTCGCGGCGATGGGCGACCTGGACCGCTGGCGCTACATGCGCCACATCTTCGATCTGAACCAGCCGCCGCCGCAGGACACGTTCCACCGCTGCGCCATGCATCCCACCTTCACCTTCCATACCGCCTGCCCCTGGGAATGGGTGCGGATGGAAGGCGAGGATATCCATGTCGGCACGCCCAAGGGCGTGATGATCTTCGACTTCCTGGTCGTGGGCACGGGCTTCATCGTGGAGGCGGCATTCCGGCCCGAACTGGCAGCCTTCGCCAGGGACATCGCCACCTGGGCCGACCGGTTCACCCCACCCAGGGGGGAGGGCAATCCGCTGCTGATCCGCTATCCCTATCTGGGCGACGCCTTCCAGTTCACCGAGCGGGTGCCCGGCTGTGCCCCGCACCTGGCCCATATCCACAATTTCACCTTCGGCGCGACCCTGTCCATGGGGCTGTCGGGCGCATCGATCAGTGGCATGAAATACGGGGTACAGCGGCTGGTGCAGGGGCTGATCCGCGATCTGTGGCTGGCCGACAAGGACCATTTCCTGGCCGATCTGAAAGCCTATGACCAACCCGAACTGGTGAGCACGACATGGCCCGCCTGAGCACCCATGTGCTGGATACCATGGCAGGCAGGCCGGCGGCCGGCCTGCGGGTCCAGCTTTTCAGCCTGGCCGACGGCACGCCGGTGCTGGTCGGGGATACCGTCACCAACCCGGACGGGCGCACCGGCGCACCGCTTCTGTCGGGCACGACGATCCCCACGGGTCCTTACGAGCTGCTGTTCCATGCCGGGACCTATTTCCGGTCGCGCGGGACCCTGCTGGCCGACCCGCCCTTCCTGGACCTGATCCCCATCCGCTTCGCCATCGCCGACACGGACGGGCATTACCATGTGCCGCTGCTGCTGGGCCCGTGGAGCTATTCCACCTACCGCGGGAGCTGAAGCCCTACGGAAACCGGTCAGGGCAGCGGCGTGAAGCGCACGGCCTGGCCGCCACCGGGTGCCATGATGATGGTCAGGCTGTCGGCGGCGGTGACCTCGCGCATGGTCACCGTCAGCGGCTCGGCATTGTGCTTCCAGTCGGCGCCCGGCCCGTCGGCATAAATCTCTGCCCGCCAGGTCCGGCCCTTCTCCAGGAAATCCAGCGGCACGGTCAGGGTACGGGCCTGTTCATCCGTGATGGCGCCCAGATACCAATCCTCGCTGTTGCGGTCCTTGCGCACCTGGGTGACATAATCGCCGATGACGCCGTTCAGGGCGATGGACCGGTCCCAATCCACGGGCACCTGCCGCAGGAAGGGTAGGGCCGGATGGTCCTCGTAATTCTCCGGCAGGTCGGCCACCATCTGCAGCGGGCTGTACAGCACGACGAACAGCGCCAGTTGCTTGGCCACGGTGGTGGAGATGCCATGTTCCACGCCCGGCCGGTCACCGGCAAAGCGGGTCTTCATGATGCCCGGCGTGTAATCCATGGGGCCCGACATCATGCGTGTGAAGGGCAGGATGGTGGGATGGTCGGGCTGGTTCCCGCCCTCCACCGGGCCCCAGGCGTCATATTCCTGACCGCGCGCGCCCTCGCGCGTCATCATGTGCGGCCAGGTGCGGCGCAGGCCGGTATCCTTGATGGGCTCATGCGCGTTGACGGTCACCTTGTTGGCCGCCGCCACGGCCGTCACCTTCTCGAAATGCCGCACCATGTACTGACCATGGTGCCATTCCTTCTTGTCCAGCAATTCCCCGACATAGCCCGTCTTCACCGACCCGACGCCCAGGCGGTTATAATAGCGGAAGGCATCGTCCAACTGCCTTTCGTAATTCACGATATCCGCGGCCGTCTCATGATGGCCGATCAGGGTCACACCCTTGCGCCGGCCATAGGCGGCCACGGCGGCGATATCGAAGCCCTTTACCGGCTCGGTGAAACGGAAATTGCTGCCATCATTGTACCAGTCCGTGTGCCAGCCATAGTTCCAGCCCTCCACCAGCACGCCGCCGAACCCGTTGCGGGCCGCAAAGTCGATCTGGCGCCTGGCCTCCGCCGTCGTGGCCCCCTGGCGGGGTCCCGGCTCCCAGGTGCAGGTGCGGATATGCATGCACCACCAGATGCCGACGAACTTCATCGGCTTGATCCAGCTCGTATCCGCCAGCTTGTTGGGCTCGTTCAGGTTCAAGATCAGGCGGGAATTCAGCAACTGGTGCGGCCTGTCAGTGATCTGCACCGTCCGCCAGGGCGATTTCATCGGTGCCGTGCCATAGACCTTCATGCTGTCGGCCCAGGGAACCAGGTCGGATTTCAAGGTATAGCCGTGGATACCCGGACGCTTCAGCGCCATGGAGGCAAAATCGACCAGGGCCGCCTCATGCACGGTGACGGCGATATCGCCGCCATCCAGGGTGAAGGGCGTGTGGACGACATCGACCGCATCCAGCGCCGATTGGGCATATTGATATTCATACCGGTTGTTCTGGTAGGCGCGGATCCACCAGGCCTTCATCTGCTTGGCGAAGGCGAACTCCGTCACCTCGTCCCGGATGCGGATTTCGGCGATATTGGCCTGGACGGGGATTTCGTACCGGAAACCCAACCCGTCATCGAAGACGCGGAAGGTGACCAGCAGGGTGCGGGCCGGGCCGTCCGCGGCTTCCAGGCGCAGGGACAGTTCGTTGTAATGCTCGCGGATGTCCTTTTCCTCACCCCAGACCTGGGTCCAGGTCGCGTCATGGCTGCGGCGGTCGCTGCCCGTTATGGCCAGCCCGTCATGCAGCGACGGACCGCCATCCAGCCTGAAGCCAAGACGGGATGGCAGCAGCACGGGCTGCCCCCTGTAGGCCACACGATAGACGGGCTCGCCGCCCCGCAGCCCCACCTCAACGACGATATCACCATCGGGCGAGGTCACGGGCGGCTGCCAGACCGGCTCCGGTGGCGTCTGGGCCAGGGCGGCGGGCAGGCCCAGCCCCAGGACGGCGATGCAAATCAGCAGGCTGCGGCGGATCATCCGTTTCCTCCCCGGCTTCACGCGCTTTGTCGGGCGCGAAGCATGGGTCGGGCCGCAAAACAGGGTCAAGCGGCGGGCGGCGGTCCGGGCCATGAATACGTCGTCATTGGCGCCGGACCGTTCCGCCTGCGCCTCATCCCAGGATGCCGGGCAGGTCCAACCCCTTCTGCCGGGCGCAGTCGCGTGCGATCTCATATCCCGCGTCGGCATGGCGCATGACGCCCGTGGCCGGGTCGTTCCACAGCACCCGTTCCAGCCGTCGCGCCGCCGCCTGCGTGCCGTCGGCCACGATGACCACGCCGCTATGCTGGGAAAAGCCCATGCCCACCCCGCCGCCATGATGCAGCGAAACCCAGGTGGCGCCCGACGCCGTGTTCAGCAGCGCGTTCAGCAACGGCCAATCGGAAACGGCATCGGACCCGTCCATCATGGCTTCCGTCTCGCGGTTGGGGGAGGCGACGGAGCCGCTGTCCAGATGGTCGCGGCCGATGACCACGGGGGCCTTCAATTCGCCGTTGGCAACCATCTCGTTGAAAGCCAGCGCCAGCCGGTGACGATCGCCCAGGCCGACCCAGCAGATGCGGGCGGGCAGTCCCTGGAACCGGATCTTCTCCCGCGCCATGTCCAGCCAGTTATGCAGGTGGGCATTGTCGGGCAGCAGTTCCTTCACCTTGGCGTCGGTCTTCCAGATATCCTCCGGATCGCCCGACAGGGCCGCCCAGCGGAAGGGACCGATGCCACGGCAGAACAGCGGACGGATATAGGCCGGAACGAAGCCGGGGAAGGCGAAGGCGTCAGCCACCCCCTCTTCCAGCGCCATCTGCCGGATATTGTTGCCGTAATCCAGCGTGGGCACGCCAGCCGCATGGAAATCCAGCATGGCCCGGACCTGTATCGCCATGGAGGCGCGGGCGGCCTTCTCCACCCCCTTGGGGTCTTCCTCCCGCGACCTGAACCAGCGGTCCAGCGTCCAGCCGGCCGGCAGGTAGCCGTTGACGGGGTCGTGGGCGCTGGTCTGGTCGGTCACGGCGTCGGGGCGCACGCCCCGGCGGACCAGTTCGGGGAAAACCTCCGCCGCATTGCCCAGCAGGCCGACCGACCCGGGCTTGCCGGCCCTGCCATGGTCGCCGATGATGGCAAGCGCCTCATCCAGGCTTTCCGTCGCCCGGTCCAGATAGCCGGTGCGCAGGCGCATGTCGATGCGCGATGGCTGGCATTCCACGGCCAGGCAGGAGGCACCGGCCATCACGGCGGCCAGCGGCTGCGCACCACCCATGCCGCCCAGCCCGCCGGTCAGGAACCAGCGGCCCGACAGGTCCCCGCCATAATGCCGGCGTCCCACCTCGACAAAGGTCTCGTAGGTGCCCTGGACGATGCCCTGGGTGCCGATATAGATCCAGCTTCCGGCCGTCATCTGGCCGTACATCATCAGGCCTTTGGCATCCAGTTCGTGGAACTTGTCCCAATGGGCCCAGTGCGGCACCAGATTGGAATTGGCGATCAGCACGCGCGGCGCGTCGGCATGGGTGCGGAACACGCCCACGGGCTTGCCCGATTGCACCAGCAGCGTCTGGTCATCCTCCAGGCGGCGCAGCGTCTCCACGATACGGTCGAAGCTTGTCCAGTCGCGCGCCGCGCGGCCGATGCCGCCATAGACGACCAGTTCCTCCGGCCGTTCCGCCACTTCCGCGTCCAGATTGTTCATCAGCATGCGCAGCGCCGCCTCGGTCTGCCAGCTTCTGGCCGTGCGTTCCGTCCCGCGGGGGGCGGTGATGCGGCGGGAATTGTCGGTGCGGTTCATCATGATGTTTCCCCCTTGACCGCCCAGCCGATGCAGGCGTTCAGGATGCTGTGGAGGGCCCGGGTCATCGGTGCCGCATAGGCGGCGTCGAAGGCAGGAGGCCAGTTGTCCGGCGTCAGGTCGCCTTCCGGCTCCATGACATAGCCGCGGCAGGCCAGTTCCATCTGCACGGCATGCACGCCATGGGTGGGCCTGCCATAATGGCGGGTGATATGGCCGCCCTTGAAACGGCCATTGGTGACGCGCGTGAATTGTGTGACGTCACACGCCGCCTCGACCACCCGCGTCAGGCCGGGATGGCAGCTTCTGCCGCCGAAGGTCCCGATGTTGAAATGCGGCAGAACCCCGTCAAACAGGCGCGGCACCAGTGAACGGATCGAATGGCAATCATAGAGCACGACCCGTGGATGGTCGGCACGCAACCGCTGCACCTGCGCCAGCAGCGCCGCATGATAGGGCGCGTGGTACAGTTCCCGGCGGCGCAGCACCTCCATGGCATCGGGTTCCTGCCCCGGCTGGTAAAGCGGCTCCCCGTCGAAACTGGTCGACGGGCAGAGGTCCGTCGTCGCCTGCCCGGGATAGAGGGAGGCGCCGTCGGGCGGCCGGTTCACGTCGATCATCGTGCGCGAGATGGTCGTCTGCACGATGGTGGCATCCAGGTCGCGGGCGAAGAAATAAAGCTGGTCCACCCACCAGTCGGCATCCTTGCGCCCCAGCCAGGGACTGACCAGGGTGTCCTCCACCGCTTCCTCGATCTCCGTCCCCGCATGCGGGATCGACAGGATCAGGGGGGCCGTCCCCCGGTGGATGATCAACCAGTCCGCATCATCCATCCCCTCACCTCCCGTCCAGGGCCGGCAGGCCGACCCCGCCATCCGCCACGGCAGACAGCAGGGCACCGCTACGCACCAGCGTCAAGGCCGCCTGGATGTCGGCATGGAAGTAACGGTCGTCGGTCAGGGACGGGACATGCGCGCGCAGCCTGCCGCGCAACGCCTCCAGCACGGCGGAACTGGCCAGGGGGCTGTGGAAGTCGCAGCCCTGCGCGGCGGCCAGATATTCGATGGCCACCACGCTGTCGGCATTCTCCACCATGGCCATCAGCCGGCGGGCGCCATGTGCGGCCATGGAGACGTGATCCTCCTGGTTGGCGGATGTCGGGATGCTGTCCACGCTGGCGGGATAGGCCCGCTGCTTGTTCTCCGACACCAGGGCGGCGGCCGTCACCTGCGGGATCATGAAGCCCGAGTTCAGGCCCGGCCTGGGGGTCAGGAAGGCCGGCAGGCCCGACAGAGCCGGGTCCACCAGCATGGCCAGGCGGCGTTCGGCCAGGGACCCGATCTCGCAAACGGCCAGCGCGATCATGTCGGCGGCGAAGGCCACCGGCTCGGCGTGGAAATTGCCACCTGACAGCACGCTGTCATCCTCCGCGAAGACCAGCGGATTGTCGGAAACGGCGTTGGCCTCCGTCAACAGCGTCTGGGCGGCCTGGCGCAGCAGATCCAGGGCGGCACCCATCACCTGCGGCTGGCAGCGCAGGCAATAGGGGTCCTGGACGCGCACATCATCTTCCCGATGCGAGGCGCGGATGGCGGAACCTTCCATCAGGCGGCGCAGCGTCTCCGCCACGTCGATCTGCCCCTTGTGGCCACGCAGGGCGTGGATGCGCGGATCGAAAGGCGTGTCGGAACCCTTGGCCGCCTCCGTGGACAGCGCGCCGGTGGCCAGGGCCGATCCGTGCAGCCGTTCCGCCTCGAACAGGCCGGCCAGGGCATAGGCGGTGGAAAACTGCGTGCCGTTCAGCAGCGCCAGCCCCTCCTTGGGACCCAGCGCCAGCGGCGACAGCCCGGCCAGGGCCAGGGCCTCGGCCGCCGGCATGCGCCCCCCTTTGGCAAACACCTCGCCATGGCCGATCATGGCGGCCGCCATGTGCGACAGGGGTGCCAGATCGCCCGATGCCCCCACCGACCCCTGCGCCGGCACCAGCGGCAGGATGTCATGCGCCAGCAACGCTTCCAGCAGGTCCAGGGTGGCGGGCCGCACGCCCGATGCGCCAACCCCCAGACTGGACAGCTTCAGCGCCATCATCAGGCGCAGCACGTTTCGCGGCATGGGCTCACCCACGCCGGCCGCATGGCTCAGCACGATGTTGCGTTGCAGCATTTCCAGATCGTCGTCGGCGATGCGCACCGATGCCAGCTTGCCGAAGCCGGTATTCACACCATAGACGGGATCCCCCTTGGCGATGATGCGGGCGATGGTGGCCGCGCTGCGTTCCACGGCGGGGCGGCAGGCCGGGTCCAGCCGGACCCCCGCCCCGCGATAGATGGCACGCCAATCGGCCAGGCCGACCGCACCGGGATGCAGCGTGACGGTCATGAAATCCCCCTGTGGATACGGGCATGCAGGGGGTTGAACCCCATGCGATAGACAAGTTCGGCCGGCCGTTCGATATCCCAGATGGCAAGGTCGCAGGCCTTGCCCGCCTCCAGCGTGCCGATATCGGCCTGGCGGCCAAGCGCGCGGGCGGCGTGGCGCGTGACGCCGGTGAGGCATTCCTCCACGCTCATCCGGAACAGGGTGGCCGCCATGTTCATGGACAGAAGCAGCGAGGTCAGGGGCGCCGTGCCAGGGTTGCAGTCGGTGGCCACCGCCATCGGCACGCCATGGATGCGGAACAGGTCGATGGGCGGCAGATGCGTGTCGCGGGTGAAGTAATAGGCACCGGGCAGCATGACGGCCACGGTCCCGGCCTGGGCCATGGCACGCACCGCCGGCTCGTCCACATGCTCCAGATGGTCGGCCGACAGCGCGCCGCATTGGGCAGCCAGGGCGGCGCCCTGCAGGTTGGAAAGCTGTTCGGCGTGCAGCTTGATGGCCAGTCCATGCGCCTTGGCCGCATGGAACACGCGGCGCACCTGCGCCAGGGAAAAGCCGATCCCTTCGCAGAACCCGTCCACGGCATCGGCAAGCCCATGCTGCGCAACATGGGGGATCATGCTGCGGCACACCAGATCGATATAGGCGTCGTGATTCTCGGCAAATTCCGGCGGAACGGCATGGGCGCCGAGGAAGGTGGTGGCGATATCGACGGGGCGCAGGCCGGCCAGCGCCCGGGCCGCGCGCAGCATCTTCACCTCGTCCTGCAGCGTCAGGCCATAGCCGGACTTGACCTCCACCGTCGTCACCCCCTCGGCCAGCAGCGCATCCAGCCGGGGCAGGGCCTGGCGCAGCAATTCCGCCTCGTCGGCCGCACGGGTGGCCCGCATGGTGGAGACGATGCCGCCGCCGGCCCGCGCGATCTCCTCATAACTCGCACCCTTCAGGCGCAATTCGAACTCATGCGCGCGGTCGCCGGCATGGATCAGGTGCGTGTGGCAATCGATCAGGCCCGGCGTGACCCAGCGGCCTTCCAGGTCGGTGGTCCGGGCGGCATCGAAGGCCGGCGCGTCGGCCGCCGGCCCGGCATGGAGGATGCGCCCATGCTGCGCAGCAATCACCCCATCCTCGATGATGCCCAGCCCGGGAAGGTCGGGGCGCATGGTTGCAAGGCGGGCGCCGGTCCACAGATGGTCAGCGCGCATCGGCCGCCCCCTTCACCCCGTCTTCCCGGCGAAATCCCGGCCCCAGGGGCCAGATGCCCGACCGGACGGCGCCATAAAAGGGCTGGATGACGGGCGCGGCACCGGCCGTCCCCGCTTCCGCGCCCTCGGCAGCCTGACAGGGGGAGACGGTCATCACCGGATGTCCTGAAAACCCGTGCCGCATGTCCGCACCTTACTCCTGGCCATGATCTGTTCATGGGGGCGTCTTCACGCAAGGTCCCTGCCCCCGCGCCCCCCTTCGTCCTTTTTATGTCTATACATAATTCATGTCTATACATTATTCTGAATCCGCGGATTGAATTGGGGGGGATGGGCATGGCCGGGTTCTGGTTTCAGCAGGCGCTGCTGCCGGGCGGATGGGCTGATGGGGTGCGGGTGGAAGTGGGGGACGGGCTGATCTCCACCGTCACGACGGATACGCAGCCGACACCCCCGGATGAACGCCACGCCATCGCCCTGCCCGGCCTGCCCAACCTGCACAGCCACGCCTTCCAACGCGGCATGGCGGGGCTGGCGGAGGTGCGGGGACCGGGTCCCGACAGTTTCTGGACCTGGCGGGAGGTGATGTACCGTTTCGCCCATCGGATCGGTCCGGATGAGATGCAGGCCATCGCCGCCATGGCTTTCGTGGAGATGCTGGAGGGTGGATTCACCCGCGTGGGCGAATTCCATTATGTCCATCACGATATCGACGGCCACCCCTATGCCGACCCCGCCGAGATGGGTGCCCGGCTGGCGGCGGCGGCGGCGGAGACGGGTATCGCGCTGACCCTGCTGCCGGTCCTTTACCAGTGTGGCGGTTTCGGCGGGCAGGCACCGGGCGACGGGCAGAAACGCTTCATCAACGATGTGGACCGGTTCGCCACCCTGGTGCAGGCCAGCCGCAAGGCGCTGTCGGGCCTGCCCGACGGGGTGCTGGGCATTGCCCCCCATTCCCTGCGCGCCGTGACACCGGACAGTCTGGCAGGCGTGCCTGAGCTGGCAGCGGGCGGGCCCATCCACATCCATGTTGCCGAACAGGTCCGCGAGGTCGCCGACTGTCATGCCTGGTCGGGACAGCGGCCGGTGGCCTGGCTGTTCGATCATGCGCCCGTGGATGGCCGCTGGTGCCTGGTGCATGCGACGCACATGGATGCGGCC
The DNA here is from genome assembly GCF_048066175.1 of Niveispirillum fermenti. Lineage (GTDB taxonomy): Bacteria > Pseudomonadota > Alphaproteobacteria > Azospirillales > Azospirillaceae > Niveispirillum > Niveispirillum fermenti. The sequence continues at coordinate 222,266 of NZ_JBLTXA010000005.1, forward strand.
GAAACCGCACGGCTGGCCGCCAGCGGCGCCGTGGCAGGCCTGTGCCCGATCACAGAGGCGAACCTGGGCGACGGCATCTTCAATGGCCGCGACTATCTGGCGGCCGGTGGTGCCTTTGGCATCGGATCGGACAGCAACGTCCTGATCGATGCTGCGGAAGAACTGCGCAGCATGGAATATGCCCAGCGGCTGGCGCACCGGGCCCGCAACGTGCTGGGCCGCCGGGACGTGCCCTCCACGGGCCGGGTGCTGTTCGATGGCGCGCTGGCCGGTGGGGGCCGCGCGCTGGGACTGACCGCAACAGGACTGGTGAGCGGCGCGCCGGCCGATTTCGTGACGCTGGACGCCGCGCAACCCAGTCTGGCGGCGCGGCGCGGCGACGCGCTGCTCGACGGCTTCATCTTCGCGGGACAGCGCATGGTGGACGGCGTTTGGCGGCGGGGCCGGCGCGTGGTAAGCGGGGGCCGCCACGTCGTGCGCGACGCCGTCGCCGCCCGTTACCGCCTGGCCCTGGGAACCATCCTGTCATGAGTATGGCCGCGAACACCGCCCCGCTTCATGCCCGCATCCGCGCCGATATCGAAGGCCAGATCCTGTCCGGCACCCTGCGCCCCGGCGACCGCATCCCCTTCGAGCACGAGTTGACGGCCCGCTATGGCTGCGCGCGGATGACGGTGAACAAGGCATTGTCCGGGCTGGTGGAAGCGGGGCTGCTGGAACGGCGCCGGCGGGCGGGCACCTTCGTGGCCCGGCCGCATATCCACATGGCGGCCCTGGCCATCCCCGACATCCAGGCGGAGATCGAGAGGCGGGGCCAGCGCTACGGGCTGGAACTGCTGTCGCGCGACGTGCTGCCCGCCACCGCCGTGGACCCGATACGGATGAAGGCGCCGCGCGGCGCCCGGGTGCTGGCCCTGACCTGCCGGCATCTGGCCGACAATGTGCCGTTCGCGGTGGAGGAACGGCTGATCAGCCTGAAATCCGTGCCCGAGGCGGCCACGGCCGATTTCACGTCCATCGCACCGGGTTCCTGGCTTCTCGCCCATGTCCCGTGGACAGAGGCCGAACACCGCATCATGGCAGCGCCCGCCGGCCGGCTGGCCACCGCACTGGGGCTGGACGAGGGGACGGCCTGCCTCGTGCTGGACCGCCGCACCTGGCGCACGGACCAGCCCATCACCCAGGTACGCCAGATCTTCCCCGGCGACCGTTTCGACCTGGTGGCACGGTTCTCCGGTGCCGGCGGGGTCTGATCATCCCGCCCGGGTCCGCCGGTCCAGCAGGAACAGCGTCACGGCGATGACCGCCATCGGCACCAGCGCCATGTAGAACGCCGTCTGCCCGCCCAGCCGGTCGAACAGGAAGCCCGTGACGAAGGAGCCGAAGGTGCCGCCCAGCGCGGAGAACACCACGATCAGGCCCGTCATGGCCGCGTGGTCGTGGCGGGGCAGGGCTGACAGGATGACCGAGTTGATCACGGGGTAGATCGGGGCCATGAACAGCCCGATCAGCGGCAGCATGAAGGCCGCGACGGGGGCCGCGAACCAGTCCGCCTCCGCCATCGGCGTCACCCCCGACGCCAGCGGCAGGGTCAGCAGCACCAGCCCCGCCATGCAGGCCAGGCAGACGGCCAGAAACGGGAACCAGGCCACCCGGCGCAGCGCCACCCCGGCCGACAGCCGTCCCAGCGCGATGGCCGCGGCGAAGATGCTGGTGGCCTGGATCGACATGGCGGCCGGCAGGTGCAGCACTTCCGCATTGAAGGTGGGCAGCCAGGTGCCGATGGCCTGTTCGATCAGCACATAGAGGAAGGCGGACGCCAGGAACACGACAGCGATGGGTGTGGCGGCCAGCCGCAGCATCTGGCCGATGCCGGCCCTGCCCTCCGGCGCCTGCGCCCCGCTTTCATCCAGCGGGGTCGTCGCCCACAGCGCCGCGGTGCCCAGCGCCAGGGCCGACAGGACCCAATAGACATCCAGCCAGCCCGGATCGGCCGGATTCTCATGGTTGACGAACAGGCTGAACAGCCAGTAGCCACCCAGAACCCCCACCATGAACAGCCCTTCGATCAGGTTCGTCAGGCTGGCATGGCCCTGCCGGTCGCGGGTCAGCAGGCCGATGCAGGAATAGGCGGCCACCTTCACCCCGGCAAACCCGACACCGATGCAAAAGAACATCAGCTTCATGGCCCAGAAGGCGGAAAGGAACGGCATGGCAGCCGCCGCCAGCCCTTCCAGCGCCAGGGCGATGATCATGGCCCGGCGATAGCCCAGCCGCGGCAGGAAAGACGCGATCAGGAAGCTGGTGATGGCAATGGGCAGGTCCTTGTATGCCTCCAGCCGCCCGGCCTCCAGCTTGGAGACGCCGAAGCTCTGGATGGATTGCAGGATGACCGTGCCCACCGAATTCAAAAGAATGGCGAAGACGATATAGGTCAACGCCACCGCGACGACAGCCCGCCCATTCCGCATCTTGGCTTTTTCCTTCCCTGGGATGTTCTTGTTGGCTGGCGGGGCCTTTGTCGAAGGGGGAGACATCCCCTTACCATATCCCTGTGATCGTAGCCGATCTCCAGTCCCCGATCGGTTCTGCTCGCCGGGCCCCGGTTACCCTCTTGCCGTCCCCGCAATGGCAAAGGCCCCATCCGCACGGGATGGGGCCTGCACACATCAGAACCGCGTCGCCACCGACATCTTCACGTTCCGGCCGAAGATGGGCCGGCCCAGGAAGACGCCGCCGGTATTGGCCCCGCCGATGATGCGGGTATTGCCTTCCGTCAGGCCAAGCTCGTTCGTCAGGTTGGTGCCGGAAAGCTGGACCGTCACGTTTTCACCGATATCGGCGGAGATGCCGGCATCGACCGTGTTATAGGACGGCAGGCGCTGCGCATTCTCCACATCGGCGAAACGCTTGCCGATGTAATTGTAGCTGGCGAAGACGCGCAGCTTGCCCCAGTCGGTGGGGATGTCATAGCTGGGCGAGAAGGTGAACTGGATTTCCGGCTGGCGCTGCACCTGATTGCCGCTGTTGGCGCCCAGATCCTTATACTCGCCCTTCTGCCAGTTGCCCCGCAGCGCCAGATCCAGATTCTCCAGCGGCGTGACCAGCAGTTCGAACTCGATACCATAGGCTTCGCTGTCGCCGATACGGTTGATCTGCGTCTGGCTGCCATCGGGATTGATGATGAACTGCTGGAAGGGCAGGCCCTTGAAGGTATTGCGGAAGAAGGTGACATAGGCGGCATAGTCGCGCGTGCGCGTCTTCAGGCCGACTTCCTGCTGGTCGATCTTCTGCATCTGGTCCTGCCCGTCGCGCAGATTATCGAATTGCGGGAACTTGAAACCGCTGTTCAGCCGGCCGAAGACCGACATATCCGGCGTCAGGTAATAGTTCACGCCCGCCGTCCAGGAGGTTTCCGTATTCTTATAGGACAGGGTGCGGAAGGTGCCGTTCAGGACGGATGCATTGTTGTTGGCCAGCGTCAGCGGATTGCCGTCCAGATCGACGCCGCCCGACACGTTCTCCAGCGTGGCATTGACCTTCTGCTGCTCCACACGGCCGCCGACATCGATGCGCAGGTCTTCGGTGAGCGCCCATTCATCGGCGATGAAGCCGGCAATGTTCTGGCCGTTATAGATGGCGTTGACCGCGAAGAAGGGGGCCCCCACGAACCCGGCGCGCGTGGCCTGCACGCCATTGTTCAGAGCCACATTGACCAGCTTTGCGTTGGGCGTGGCGGTCATCAGGGCGTTGTTGCCCAGATACCAGACATCCTTCGATGAATAATCGGCGAAATAGGCGCCGATGGTCAGGGTATTGCCCTCGAAGATTTCGCGGCTGAAGCGCAGATCGTCGGTGAAGCTTTCGATATCCTTGTCGACCGACCAGAGGCCGGCCACGATCACCTGCGTGTTCAGGTCGGTGATGGCCCCGCCGCCATTGGCGAAGCTGGCGCTGCCGGCCGTCGCGGCGGAACCGGCGGCGGCCAGCACGGCGGCATTGCCGTTTGCCGACGTGATGGTCTCATTGATGAAACTGCCCAGCGTCTGCGGGTTGGCGCCGGAGAACAGGCCGCGGGTATTCGCCTGGCCGCTCAGGTAGTTCATCTTGTTCGACACGGTCCATTCGCCGAATGTCAGGTCGAAGGTGGCGCCCACGATGCCGGCATCCACGCCGCGCCCCTCGCCGAAATCGCGGGAGATGGACTGGCCCGGCGCCACTTCCAGCACGACATTGCGCAGGTCGTTGCCCAGCAGCGTGCCCTTGCCGGGGCTGAAGCCGGGGAAGGCGCTGACATCCTTGCCGTTATTGCTGCTCATCAACGGAATGGCGGTGTAGAAGGCGTTCTTGTCCTTGGTATAGCGGCCATAGAAGGTCACCTCGCCATTTTCCAGGATCTTGGTGACATTGCCGCTGACCTGGCCACCCCGGTCGGCGGGATATTCGGTGTCGCGGATACCGTCAGAGGTGCGGTAGAAGCCGCCGACGGAGAACAGCAGATCCTGGTCCAGCTTGCCCTGGTAATAGGTGTCGACGCGGTACAGCCCCTCGTCACCCACGGTCAGCTTCATGCTGCCTTCCGGGTTCTCCTTGCCCTTGCGCTGGATGAAATTGATGGTGGCGCCGGGCTGGCCGTTGGAGAAGATGGGCGACGGGCCGCCACGCAGCACCTCCACCCGCTCCACCGTGTCGTCCAGGCGGAACAGGGAACTGTTTTCCAGGAAGGAAAGGGTCGGCGGCGGGAAGATGGCGGAACCATCCAGCTGCACCGTGATGAAGGGCGCATCACCATCGGCCGGGAACCCACGGACGGAAATGTTGGCGCCGGCCGTGCCGCTGGTGCTTTCCACCCACACGCCGGGGACGATTTTCAGGAGGTCGGCCGTGCTGCTCGGCTGCTGTTCGGCGATCTGCTCCGCCGTGGCGGTCGTGATGGAGAAGCTGGCATCCAGCTTCTTCATGCCGTCGGAACGGGCCACACCCGTCACGATGATCTCCTCCAGCATGTCGGCGCCGGCGGCATCCTGTGCGCGGGCAGCCGTCATGGCCGGCATCAGCAGGGCGGCAAGGGCCGCACCCGTCAGCAGCTTCTTCTGATAATTGGCAGTCATAGGGACCTCCCGTATGAGCATCACCCGGATGCTTCTTGTTGATGGGTTGGTTCGGGGGCCGGTGACCGCCCCTGACAAGGGGCGGGTCCGGGTTTAAGCCGGGCGGACGAAGCGGTCCAGCCGGAAGTCGCGGATATGGCCGATGACGGCATCAGCCTCTGTCAGGATGGCGGGATCACCGATACCGACGGCCGGCATGCCGGCCTGCCGGATGGCGGTGATGCCGGCCATGCTGTCCTCGATGCCCAGGCACAGGGGGGCCGGGACATCCAGGGCCCTGGCCACCGACAGGAAGATGTCGGGGGCGGGCTTGGGATTGGGGATGGCGCCCGCATCGGCGACATGGTCGAACAGGTCGATGATGCCGAGCCGGGTCAGCAGGGCGGGCGCGTTGCGGCTTGCCGAGGCCACGCCCAGCTTCAGGCCGGCCTGACGGGCCGACAGCAGCAGGTCGCGCACGCCCTCGAACAGGTCTTCGGGCGTGAAGCGGGCGATCAGGTCCTGGTAGTAGCCGTTCTTGCGGCTGGCCGCTTCCAGCTTTTCCGCCGCAGTCAGCATCTTGCCGGAACCGGCCAGGATACGTTCCAGGCTGCCCATGCGGTCGATGCCCTTCAGCGCCTCGTTCCGTTCCCGGTCGAACGGCACGCCCAGCTCGTCCGCCAGCCGCTGCCAGGCTTGGTAGTGACCTTCCGCCGTGTCGGTCAGAACGCCATCCAGGTCGAAGATCAGGGCCCTGACGGGCGCCGGAAACGGACCCGCGGCGACATGCCGGTCGCTGCCGACGGCCAGCATCACGGCGCCGCCATGATGGTGGATGGTCAACTCGTCGCCGGACAGCAGGCAGTAAGTGGTGCCGGCCGCATCCACGGCCACGCGCAGCCGGCGGCCGCGCCAGCGGATGCCGAATTCATAGCGCGCCCAGCCTGGCGGCAGCACAGGCGCGAACCGCAGTTCCCCGCCTTGCCAGCGCATCCCCCCGAAGCCCCAGGCGACTCCCAGCCAGCTTCCGGCCATGGCGGCCATATGCACCCCGTGGCTGGCATTGCCATGCAGGTCATCCAGGTCGATGCGGGCCGTTTCGGTGAAGTAACGAATGGCCTTATCACTGTCGCCCAGCTCGGCCGCCAGGATGCCGTAAGTGCTGGGAGACAGCGTGCTGTCATGTACTGTTACGGCTTCGTAATAATCAAAGTTCCGCTGCTTCAGGCCACGATCGAACCGGTTGCCGGCCAGCAGCATGGCCAGCACGACGTCGGCCTGCTTGCACACCTGGTGGCGGTAGATGGCCAGCGGATGGTAATGCAGCAGCAGGGGGTACCTGTCCGCCGGCGTATCCGCGAAAGGCCAGACGGGTTTGGAGAGGAAATCATCATCCTGCGGGCTGACCCCCAGATCGGGGTCGGTCGGCAGGTACATGGCCGCGGCGGCCCTTGCCCAGAGCGTCACCTCCGCCGCCGTCAGCCCGATGCGGGTCGCGACGGTGGCCAGTTCCGCAGGGGCCTGGGTCTCCATGCGCCGGTACAGGTCGGCGGCATGGGCCAGATGGGCGGCGGCCATGGCATTGGTGTAGAAGTTATTGTTCACCAATGCGGTATATTCGTCCGGACCCGTCACCTCGTGAATGGTGAAGGCGCCGCCCTTGCGGGCGTTGAAATGCCCGACCTGCGGCCAGATGCGTGCCGTTTCGAACAGCATCTCGGCAGCGTGGGCGTAAAGGAAGGCGCTGTCGCCCGTCGCTTCCTCATAAAGGCGGGTGGCAAAGGCGATATCGGCATTGATATGGTACTGTGCCGAACCGCTGGGATAATGGGCCGAGCATTCATCCCCGGCGATGGTGCGCCAGGGAAACAGCGCGCCGGCACGATGGCCCATGCCGCGTGCATGCGCCCGGGCGCGGTCCAGCCGGCCGATGCGATATTCCAGCATGCGCCGCGCCAGTTGCGGCGCCGTGAAGGCCAGCACGGGCAGAATGAAGGTTTCCGTATCCCAGAAATAATGACCCTCATAGCCTTCGCCCGTCAGGCCCTTGGCCGCGATGCTGGTCGCCCCGTCGCGGCCCGTGGACTGGTACAGGTGGAACAGGTTGAAGCGGATGGCCTGCTGCAGGCCGGCATCCCCCTCGATCACCACATCGGCATCGGCCCAGAACCGGGCCAGATCATCGGCCTGTTCCGCCGCGATCACCTCCCAGCCCGCTTCCTTCGCCGATTGCAGGGTGGCGGCTGCCTCCTGCATCAGGCGGTCTTCCACCGCCGCCCCGTCATTGTCCCTGTCGCCATCGGCCCAGGCATAGGCGGCGAACTTGACCAGCGTTACAACCCCGCCCGGCGCCAGGTCGGCGTGGAAGGCTTGGGAAATGCTGTCCAGTGACAGGAAAGGCTCTTCGGCGGTCAGGCCAGGACCAGCTACATGGTCCTGCCGCAACAGTGCCGTGCGCCGGGAAAGCCGGGCCGTCTGGCGGACGGCAACAGGCCGGCTTTCCGGCAGGATAGGCTGGAAATCGACACCGCCGCTGCCCAGCGACACCCCGATGCGCGGGTCATCACCCTGCCCTTCGGCCCGGCGGCCCCAGCGCAGGTCGGACAGGCAGGTGACGGGCCCCGTGTAATCAATGGACCGGATCGTCAGGCGCAGAGCCAGCAGGCCCGGCCGCGCGAAGCTGACCAGCCGCTCCGTTGCAATCTCCACCGCCCCGCCCTGTGCCGCCATGAAACGGTGCAGGGTGCGCAGGCGGCCCGTGGCCAGATCCAGCTCGCGGGTCAGCGGCGCGTCGGGGCCCGGTGCCACACCGACGGTTTCCCCGTTCAGCACGACGCGGATATGCTTGGCATCGGCCACCGGCACCCGCGTGTCGGTCGTAAAGGCAAAGCCCGTGAATTTCTCGTGATAATGGATGGGCGCCTGTTCAAAGAAGGCGGCCAGGAAGGCGCCATCGGTGGCGCTGTCGATCCCATCCACGCCACCACGAACGCCCAGCGCGCCATTGGCCAGCGCGAACAGGCTTTCGTCGCGCGCCGCCGTCGCCGGATCGAATCCCTGGACACGGATGGTCCAGCCATCCCCTGCATCGGCACGCACGTCACCGGCGCGGACGTGAGAGAGCCTCTCCGCCACGGTCATCCTCCCCGAAATACGCTTGATCCCCGCGCCCTACGCGGTGGTTGGCCTTTAAGCTACCATCAATGATATCGATGTCAAGATATCGATATCATTTTTCTGGCTACGTATGCGGGAAGGGTTGCACGGGGGGTCCCCTCTTGGAAAATGGCGGGCTTCATGCCAAGGTTGCGACCTCCAACCCATTGCGCCAACAAGGTTCCCCCGCGATGAGCAAACCTGCCGCCGAACGGCCCGCCATGCCGGACGCCAAGGCCCCGGCCGCTGCCGGCCGCCTGACCATGGCCGATCTGGCGGAACTGGCGCAGGTTTCCAAGATCACGGTGTCGCGCGCGCTGCGCAACAGCCCGACGGTGAAGCCCGATACGCGGGCCCGCATCCAGGCGCTCGCCAAGGAGCATGGGTACAAGTTGAACCTGTCGGCGCGCAGCCTGCGCCTGCAGCGGTCCAATACCGTGGCGGTCGTGGTGGAGATGAAGCCCAGCCCCGACCGGCCGCTGTCCGACCCGTTTCCCATGGCCCTGATGGGCGGCATCTGCCAGGAACTGACCAGCATCGGCTATGCCGTGGTGCTGACGACGCGGGACGGGGTGCAGGCACCGGCCGTGCAAACGGCGGACGGGATCATCCTTCTGGGCCAGGGCAGCCATGATGAGGCGGTGGCGCAGTTGGCCGATGGCGACGTGCCGCTGATCGTCTGGGGGGCGGAGGCGGCAGGCCACGATTATGTGACCGTGGGGTCCGACAACCGGCAGGGCGGCATCCTGGCCGCCCGCCACCTCCTGTCGTCCGGCCGCCGGCGCGGTCTTTTCCTCGGCGACACCAGCCATGCAGAGATCGAGCAGCGCCACGGCGGTTTCCGCGACGCCCTGGCACAGGGTGGCGGCATCCTGGCGGGAACCGTCTCCTGCCCCTTCGCCATCCAGGCAGGTTCGGATGCCATCGCCGGCTGGATCGATGGCGGGGGCGCCCCGTTCGACTGTCTGCTGGCGGCCAGCGACATGCTGGCCATCGGCGCCATGCAGGCCTTGCAGGAGCGCGGCCTGCCGGTGCCCGAGGCCGTGTCCGTCATCGGCTATGACGATACGCCGCTGGGGGCCTGCCTGACCCCGCCCCTGTCATCGGTCCATCAGGATTGGCAGGCGGGCGGCGAACTGCTGGCGCGCAACATCCTGGCCATGATCAACGGGGAGGATGTGCAGTCGGTCAGCCTGCCCACCCGTCTGGTCGTCCGCGGGACCTGACAGGGACCACCCGCCATCCAAGTACCCTTGTGCATCCGTATAGGATGGCCCGGTGCCCGAGCCCGGGCGTTTCGCGCTATGGACCTGTTTTATAAGTGTTTCCTTCCGGAAAATCATGACGCGCGCTGAAAAGCCTATCCCTCCGCATGAATAGGAGCCCCAACGCCGGTCGGTTAGCGTGAACCCATTGTCGGACAGGACGCCCTGTCCCGATCCGTCAGGGGTGAAGGCAATGCCGGTCGATATCGGAATGATCAAAGCCGCCACGGGAACGGCGCGCCGTTCCATCCTGGTGGTGGATGACATCCAGGCCAATCGGGCCGTGGCCCGGCTGATCCTGGAGGAGGCAGGCTTCGACGTGGGGGAGGCTCTCCACGGCGCCATGGCCGTGCAGATGCAGGTGGCCAGCCCGGCCGACCTCGTGCTGATGGACCTGCAGATGCCGGTGCTGAACGGCTTCGGCGCCACCGAGCGCATCCGCAGGGCCGAGAGCGTGGCGGGCCGGGCGCGGGTGCCCATCCTGGCCGTCACGGGCGTCACTCATGGCGGCATCCGCGAGGAATGCTTGGCCCGCGGCATGGACGACCACCTGCCCAAACCCTACGAGCCGGGCCAGTTGCTGCGCCTGGTGGTCCGGTGGACCGGGTTGCCGGTGCAGGGCGGGAACGGCGACTGCACAGGGACGACCAGCCAGGACCTGGATGAGCGCAAGCTGCTTGATCTGGCCGCCGTCCTGCCGGAACGGCTTTTCATCGAGCTGATCGGCGATTTCGTCCGTATCGGGCTGGAACAGGCCGACGCCCTGGCCCGCGCGGCGGCCGACGGGCGCGTCACGACCGCCCGCACCTTGCTGCACGATCTGGTGGGGACGGCCGGCAATGCCGGGTTGATGCTGGTCTCCCGGCGGGCGGGGGAAACCCTGCATCAGTTCCGGACCGGGCGGAACGAGGCCGGCCTGGCCGATGCCGCCGCCCTGGCCGTCCTGTCGGCCTGCGGCTGGCGCCTGCTGCGCGACCGGCTGCTGGACCGGTCGGCGATGCGCGCGGCCGGCTGATCCCCTAGCCCCAGGCCCCGGCCCTGGCCACCCCCGGCAGACCGGTCAGGCAGGGGTCCCCGGCACCATGATCTCCGCGAAATCCTCCATTTCGTAGAGGGGGCGGATCTCGATCTCGCTGGGTCCCGGCATGGGATTGGGGCAGCGTTTCACCCAGGCCACGGCCTCTTCCATATCCTTCACCTGCCAGAGCCAGAAGCCGGCGACCAGTTCGCTGGTGGCGGCGAACGGGCCGTCGATCACGCTGCGATCCGCTCCGTTGAAGGCCACGCGGCAGCCGTTTGCGGAGGGTTTCAGCCCGTCGCCGGCCAGGATGATGCCGGCTTCGGCCAGTTCGGTGTTGAACCTGCCCATGGCTTCCAGCAGGTCGCCGGGGGGCATGAGGCCGGCTTCGCTGTCCGCGGTCGCCTTGACGAGAACCATTACGCGCATTGTCGTGATCTCCTTTGCCAAAAGGTCCGGGCCGCGTGCCCTTTCCCTCCCCAGGACGTGCCGGCCGCCCCGGCACCGACAAGGGGGATGAGAAAACAGCCCCGGTGCATGCGCCCTGCGACAATGCGCGACGGGACAGGGCCGGGAATTGAATGTATGGATCGGACAATCGCCATACAAAACGGCATCAGGCGACCCATACAATGAGGATATCATGGCCGGCCACGAACGCACCCATTTCGCCAGCACGCCCCTTGGGCTGGGCCTGCGGGGCCTGTGCCCGTCCTGCCACCAGGGATCGATCTTCGACGGCTATCTGCGCCTGGCCAAGGCGTGCCCGCAGTGCGGGCTGGACCTGTCCTTCGCCGACCCGGCGGACGGGCCGGCCTTCTTCACCATGTCGATCGTCAGCATCCCGCTGACGGGCTTTGCCATCTGGCTGGAGATGGCGTTCCAGGCGCCCTATTGGGTGCATGCCTTCACGACGCTGCCGCTGGCGGTGCTGTCCTGCATGGCGCTGCTGCGGCCGCTGAAGGGCTGGCTGGTCTGCGCGCAGTACCTGAACAAGGCCGAGCAGGGCCGGCTGGAGGATGCGGCGGAGACGGACGGGCGCGGGCGCGGGGACGGGGAATGACGGGCTGGACCCCGCCGGACCTGCCGCAGGGCATCCCGCTCTACCGCGCCATCGCCGACGCCATCGCGGCCGACGTGGCATCGGGCGCGCTGAAGCCCGGCACCCGCCTGCCCACGCACCGCGCCCTGGCGGAGAGCATGGGCGTGGACCTGACCACGGTGACCCGTGCCTATGCCGAGGCCCGCGCCCGCGGGCTGGTGGCCGCCGCCGTGGGGCGCGGCACCTTCGTGGCCGAGCAGGGGGACCGCCCGCCACCCCCGCCCGTGCAACTGGACCTGTCCATGAACCTGCCGCCGCAGCCGCCCGGCGCCGACCTGGCAGCCCGGCTGGCCCGCGCCATGGCGGGTCTGACACGCCGGCCAGACCTGGCCAGCCTGCTGAACTACCAGCCCATCGGCGGGGGCGAGGCCGACCGGCGGGCCGGTGCGCGCTGGCTGTCGGCCGCCCTGCCCGACCTGCGGGCCGAGCGGGTGCTGGTGGCCGGCGGCGGCCAGGCCTGCCTGACGGCGCTGCTGTCGCTGCTGGCCTCGCCGGGATCGCATGTCATGACCGATGCCTTCCTTTATCCGGGATTCCGGCTGGCCGCCCAGTCGCGCGGCCTGTCGCTGCTGCCTGTGGAGGGGGACGCGGAAGGCATGCTGCCCGATGCCCTGGCGGCCGTGGCGCGGCACAGCGCGGCGCAACTGCTCTATCTGACGCCCAGCATCCACAATCCGACGACGCGCACCCTGTCGCAGGCCCGGCGCGAGGCGCTGGTGAAGGTGGCCCGCAGCTACGACCTGATCGTGATCGAGGATGACGCCTACGGCCTGCTGGCCGCCGACGCCCCGCCACCGCTGGCGGCCCTGGCCCCGGAACGGGTCTGGCATGTCGCCACCCTGGCCAAGGGCCTGACGCCCGCCCTGCGGATCGCCTATCTGGTGGTTCCCCAGGGCGGCGATGTCCGCGCGGCCAGCATCGCCCTGCGCGCCACATCACAGATGGCCCCGCCCCTGTCCATGGCCGTGGCCACGAGCTGGATCGAGGATGGCACGGCCCGCGCCATCCTGGCCGCCATCCGCGAGGAGGCGGCCGAGCGGCAGCGCATCGCGGCGCGCATCCTGCCGCTGGGGTCCTTCCAGGCGCATCCGAACGGCCATCACCTGTGGCTGGACCTGACACGCTCCTGGACCGACAAGGCCTTCGTGGAAGCCGCCCGCCGGGCCGGGGCCGCCCTGGTGCCGGGATCGGTCTTTGCCGTGGCCGGAGAGCCCCCGCCCCATGCCCGCGTATCCCTGGGCGCCGCTCCGGACCGCGCCAGCCTGACCCACGCCCTGGACCGGCTGGCCGTGCTGCTGCGCCACGGTCCACTGCCCGACGGGGAAGTCGTGGTGTAGAAGGCCTTTCCAGAATGTCTGGCGCCTCGTTTCACGAATGGGACCCCGGCCTTCGCCGGGGTGATGGTGTGAAGACACCCGGGGTGATGGTGTGAAGACATTGACATGTCGCGAAAGACGAAACCGTCCCGTACCGTCGGCGCGGGCCGCGCGGCGGCGGCGGCCGCCGTACCCAATTACGATAAGGTCCACTGATCGCGATTGGGTATCGTATCAGCCCTTGCGGGGGCCGTAGCGTTTGCGCGGTGCCCCGCGGAAGCCGGGGGGCGGCTTTCCCGGCTTGGAGCCGGCCGGCCGGCCGCCGCCGGGCTTGCCCAGCCGCTGACGCCGGGCCGTGCTGGCCAGCAGTTCGGCCAGGCGCCCGGCCACCTGGGCACGGCGTTCCTCCACCGGCTTGCGGTCGGGGAACAGGCGGGCGAACTTGCGGCTGGCCCAGTAATAGAGGTCGCAGGACCGCGACAATTCCTCCAGTCCGTAATCGTCCAGCCGGTCCATGCGCAGCGGCACGACCAGCCCCAGGGGCACGGGCTCGTCCTTTTCCACGGCGCGCAGCATCTGGTGGAAGAAGCGGGCATCCACCTCCTTTTCCAGGTCGCAGGGCATGAACAGCAGGGACAGCTTGTCCTCGAACGCGACATCGCGTTCATCCAGCGCCTGGGCCAGCCGGCGCAGCGACGACAGGTCGGCCACGCGGTAGGGGCTGCCCGTGGTCCGCGCCGCCGCGAAGCAATCGACCAGCAGCACCATGCTGTCCGTGCCGATGCGCGTCGCCAGCCGTGCCACCATGGCGCGGGTGGGCCGCACCGTCAGCGCCGTGCGCGGCCCGAAGGACGGATCGGTCCGCGTCCACAGCGTGCGGAGCTGGGCCGGCGTGCCCTTGCCGATCACGCCGAATTCCCCGACCTCGTGATGGCCATAGCGGCCGGCACGCCCGGCAATCTGCTTCACCTCCGCCGGAGCCAGCTCGCGCTGTTCCGTCCCGTCGAATTTCTCCAGCGTCGTGAACAGCACGCGGCGGATGGGCAGGTTCAGGCCCATGCCGATGGCATCGGTGGCCACCACGACATCGGCCCCCCCGCTGGTGAAGCGCTCCGCCTCCCGCCGCCGCACCTCCGGCGCCAATGCGCCATAGATGACGGCGGCCGTCAGCCCGAGCGCCTGCACCATGTCGCGGACCATGTGGACATTGCGGCGGGAAAAGGCGATCAGCGCGTCCCCCTTGCGCACATCCTCATATTCCAGCCGCTGTTCCAGCATGTGCAGCGGCTGCTTGCGGTCCAGGCGCACGACCTCCAGCGGTTCCCCCAGATAGGCGGCCACCCGTTCGATCAGGGGCAGCGCCTCCGGCGCGCCCAGCAGATAGACGGTGCGGGCCGGCACACCCATCAGCGCCGCCGTCCAGGCCCAGCCGCGGTCCTTGTCGGCCAGCATCTGCACCTCGTCGATGACGGCGACATCCACGACCTGCTCGGGGTCCAGCATCTCGATGGTGGAGGCCAGATGCCGGGCGCCGGGCACGCGGATCTCCTCCTCCCCCGTCAGCAGGGTGGTGGGTGTGCCCTCCCGGTTCAGCCTGTCCATCACCTCCAGCGCCAGCAGGCGCAGCGGCGCCAGATAGATGCCCTGCTCCGCCCCGTGCAGCGCCTGCATGGCGCGGTGCGTCTTGCCGGAATTGGTCGGGCCGACCACGGCCACCAGACGGCGCCCCAGGGCGCGGGCCGTGGGGAACAGCCGTTCGAACCGGGCGAAATCGAACTCGCTGTTCACGAAGCTGCGCCCGCGCGCCACGGCGCGTTCCCGCATCCAGGTGTCGGCCGTTTCCTCCCACCGGCGCAGGATGTCGTTGGGCTGATGGTTGGTCCGGGCGATGCGGTAGAGCCGCTGGACCAGATTCTCGAAGGTCCAGCTATCGTCGGCCTCGCCCGTCAGTTCCCGCAACTGCCACAGGCGGGCGGACACGTCCGACAGGGCCTGGTCCATGGCCTGACGCAGTTGCGGGTCGTCCACCAGCCGCTGCCGCAGCGTGTCATCCTCCAGCCCTGTCAGTTCATCGATATCGAAGCTGCGGGACACTTCCAGCCGCAGCGGGCCGGGCAGGTCGGGGAAGGACAGCGTGTCATGGGCCCGGGCGCGCACCCGCGCCTTGGCCTCCGCGGCCAGCAGGTCGACATGCGTGCCTTCCAGCGCGCGGCGCCCCTGCTGAAGCAGTTCCATGCGCCGGACCAGACGGGCCACCAGCCCCTCGATCTCCAGCGCCACGGCGTCCCGCCGTTCGGCCAGGACGACCAGATCGCGGCGGCCCGGTGGCAGCGGCAGGCCCAGCGGCACCATGCCATAGGCCGCCGCCTGTTCCACCCGGTCCAGACCCAGGCGCCCCACGCTGGTGATTTCCGGATGATGGCGGGCAACGGAAAAGACGAGGTCCGGTTCCATGGGGGCGGAGGGTTCCGGGGGCAGATTGTCCATGGAAGGGGGTCACCAAAGCCGATAAAGATATTTTCGCACCCGCACAATATGCGCCCGATCACGCCATTTGCCCAGAGGGGCACGGGCGGGGACAGGGGCGCGGGGCGGACAAGGCATCTGGAAATCACCGGCCGGCGCGATCATTATCGTCACCCCAAGCAGCGGTGCCCCGACAATGACCGATACACCCGCCTCCCCCGTACCCAACCACCTGGACGCGCCGCGCACCAACCTGCTGATGCGGTCGGGACGCTGGGTGAACCTTTACGACCCCTCCCCCGCCGATATCGTGCTGGAGGATTGGGTGACGGGGGCGTCGCGCGTGGCGCGGTGGGGCGGGCAGACGCGCGGTGCCGTGGCCTATAACGTGCTGCAGCATTCGGTGCTGCTGGAACGGGTGCTGGTCACGCTGCTGGCGCCCGATGCCTCCCCCATCCTGCGCCGCGCCGCGCTGATGCATGATCTGCACGAAGGCGGCGGGCTGGGCGATGTCGTCACCCCCTATGGCAAGCTGTTCGCCACGGCCGGGCTGCGCGAGGTGAAGGCCCGGCTGGACCGGGCCCTGTTCCTGGCCGCCGGCCTGCCCTGGCCCCTGCCGGAGCCGCAGGCCGCCCTGATCAAGAAGGCCGACCGCATCATCGCCGTGTCGGAAGCCATCCAGTTGATGGGCTGGCCCGAACGGCTGGCCCGCCGCGATATCGGCGGCAATTACCGCGGCCGGCTGTGGACCGACCCGATCGAGGTCGTGGACGAGGCGGGGGCCCGCGCGCTGTGGTGGGAAAGCCATCGCCGCATCGGTGACCCGTGATGCTGCCCGGTCCTTCCCCCTGTCGGAACCGGGAAGAACGGGGAAAGGGGAAGAACATTCATCGAAATGCAACCGGAAAGCGGTTATGGTGCGCCGCTGCCCGCCATCGGAGGTCCCCGCCGCATGCGCCTGTTCACCGCCCTTGCCCTGATGGCCGTGCCGCTGCTGGCCATGGTCCCCGCCCGCGCCATGGAGGTGCAGCCGGCCACGCAATGGAGCGAGCGGGTCTTTGAGCAGGGAACCCGCTTCGCCGACACCGTCTTCGACGGCCATCCCGCCCTGTCGGTCGAGGCGGACGGGGCGGGCACGATGAAGGGCGGACGGCTGGATGTGGACCTGCGGGCCCGTCCGATGGTCGATCTTCTGTGGGCCGCCACCTCCACCCTGGGCGGCAATGACGAGCGGTCGCAGGCCGGCGATGATTACGTGGCCCGGGTCATGTTCAACCTGCTCGACGAGGACGGAAGGCGGGGCGGCATCAGCTATGTCTGGTCGACGGCCACGCCGGTGGGCACCTGGATCGACAGCCCGTTCAGCGGCTCCCGCAACCTTGTCGTCCAGACGGGGCCCGCCCGGTCCACGGGCTTCTCGCGCGTCACGCGCGACCTGCTGGCCGACGCGCGGGCCGGGCTGGGCATGCGCAATCCGCGTCTGGCCAGCCCGGCCATCATGTCCGACACCGACCAGACGGGGGCCAGCACGCGCGCCTGGTACGGCCGCATCCGCTTCGAACCGCCATCCGCCCCGCCACGGCCCGCCGATGACGGGGTGCCGACAAGCTGAGGCGGGCAGGGAGGGGAAACCGCAGACAGGGGCGACTGTTTGCGGTAACATGGACGATGCCGCCAGCCAGTGGCCGATAATACCCTGTGCCCGGCGGCGCGGATACCGAGGGGTATTGTTCATGCCCTCGGTATAAGAGGTTGATAAGGCCGTCGCCCTGGCGCATCCTGAGTGGAAACAATCAGACAACGTTGTCCGACGGGGAGGACAGTTCAATGACGACAGCCCAGCTCAGCGTCGTTTTCTTCTTGCAGATGGCGGTGATCATCGCCGCCTGCCGGGCCGTGGGCTGGCTGGCCCGCCGCTATCTGGGCCAGCCGCAGGTGGTGGGGGAGATGATCGCCGGCGTCATCCTGGGCCCGTCGCTGCTGGGCCTGCTGGCGCCCGACATCCAGGCCATGCTGTTTCCCAAGGAATCGAAGAACATCCTGTTCGTGGGCGCGCAGCTTGGCGTGGGGCTCTATATGTTCCTGGTGGGGCTGGGGTTCCAGTCCAGCCATTTCCGCAGCAATGCCGGCAGCGCCGCGGCCGTGTCGCTGTCGGGCATGGCGGCCCCGTTCCTGCTGGCCATCGTCATCACGCCCTGGCTGATGGGCCATCCCGGCCTGTTCAATCCGGCTCTGTCCACGCCACAGGCCACGCTGTTCATGGGCGCCTGCATCGCCATCACGGCCTTCCCCATGCTGGCGCGCATCATCCATGAACGCGGCCTGTCGGGCACGCCGCTGGGCACGCTGTCGCTGTCGGCCGGCGCCATCGACGATGCCGGGGCCTGGGCCGTGCTGGCCATCGTGCTGGCCACGTTCGGCGACGGGTCCATCGTGGCCGTGAAGGCCATCGGCGGCGGGCTGGCCTTTGCGGTCTTCATGCTGACGCTGGGGCCGCGCCTGCTGGCGCCGCTGGGCCGCTGGGCCGAGCGGGAAGGCAGGGTGACCCATTCGATGCTGGCCGTGACCCTGGGCCTGTTCCTGCTGGCGGCCTTCACCATGGATGCCGTGGGCATCCATGCCGTGTTCGGCGGTTTCCTGCTGGGCGCCGTCATGCCCAAGGGTTTCTTCGCGCAGGAGATCCGCCGGCAGCTGGAGCCGTTCACCGTCGTGCTGCTGCTGCCCATGTTCTTCACCTATTCGGGCCTGCACACCCAACTCACGCTGGTGGACAATTGGGGACTGGCCCTGGTGACGCTGGCCATCCTGGCCGCCTCGGTGCTGGCCAAGGGCGGCGCCTGCTGGGCGGCGGCGCGCCTGACGGGGCAGGACAATGCCACCGCACTGGGGATCGGGGCGCTGATGAATGCCCGCGGGCTGATGGAACTGATCATCATCAATATCGGCCTGCAGAAGGGCATCATCGGCCCGGCCCTGTTCTCCATGCTGGTGCTGATGGCCATCGTCACCACCCTGATGGCATCACCGCTGTTCGAACTGGTCTATGGCCGCAAGGCCCGGGCGCGCGGCGAACTGGGCGCGCTGCAGGAGCAGGAGGGCGATGGTGCGGAACTGCGCACGGCGGGGGGCAAGGCCGGCTCCGCATAGCGCCAGCCTGCCGCCCCGCAGGGCCGGCGGCGATGGCCGCAGGCCGCCCATACGCCCGCGGTGTGCAGCCCCGCCCGTGCGGCGGCGGTGGCGCGTCAGGCCGCCCGTGCGAAGCGGGCCGCAAGGCTGGCCGCCAGGGCCTGCTGCTGGCCCTCGTCCAGCAGGAAGGCTAGGCCATTCTCCCCGCCATGCTTCGCCGCCGCCGCGGGGCCGTCTGTGGCAGCGCCATCCGTGGCAGTTGCCACGCGGAAGGCGATGGGGCCGGGCAACCCGGCCAGGACCAGGCGGCCCTGCTCTCCCACGGTCAGGCCCGCCCCCTCCACCAGCGCGCCGCCGGCAGAGATGTTGCGCAACCGGCCCTGGCGGGGGCCGGCGGCGGTTTCCACCGTCACCGGCTCGTCCACGGCGTGGCGTTCATCCTGGCGGCGGTCCACATCGGCCGTGGCCGTGCGCACCACGCGGACCAGGGTCTGGCGCAGTTCGCTGACCGATCCCACGATGCGGGTGGCCACTTCGCGCATGGCCACCGCCTTCTGCCCCGTGCTGCCCGCCTCCTGCGACACGGTTTCGATGCGGGTGGCCACCTCCTGCGCGGCTTCCGCCGTTTCCGTCACATTGCGGGAGATTTCCCGCGTGGCGGCGGCCTGTTCCTCCATGGCGCCCGCGATGCTGGCAGATACGTCATCCATGGCGCTGATGGCCCGGCCGATCTCCTCCACGGCGGCGACGGCGGTGGCCGTGACGTTCTGGATCTGGATGATCCGGGCCGATATCTCCTCCGTGGAGCGGGTGGTCTGGGTGGCGAGGTTCTTCACCTCCGACGCCACGACGGCGAAGCCCTTGCCGGCATCGCCGGCACGGGCCGCCTCGATCGTGGCGTTGAGCGCCAGCAGGTTGGTCTGCTCCGCGATCTCCCGGATCAGGCCGGCCACGCCGCCGATCTGCTCCACCACCTCCGACAGGCTGTCGATGGTGGCGCGCGTGTGGTTGCTGCGCTCCACCGCCTGGCCCGACAGGCTGGTGGCGTGGGCCACCTGGGCGCTGATCTCGTTGATGGAGGCCGTCAGTTCCTCCGTGGCACCGGCCACGGCCTGGGCATTGGCCAGAGCGTGCATGGCGGCCGTGGCCACGTTGGCGGCGCTGTCGCGCACCTGTGCCGCGCTCTCGGCCATGGCCGATGCCGCGCCATCCATGGCCCGCGTCTCCACCGCGATGCCGTCGACGCTGGCGCGGCTTTCCGCCTCCACCGTCTCGGCCATGTTGCGCAGGGCGCCGCGGCGCTCCCGCTCGGCCGCGGCCTCGCCATTGCGCTGCGCATCGCGCAGGCGGGCATTCTCCTCCGACCGCTCCCGCAGGCTGGCCACGGCATGGGCCATGTCGGCCAGCTCGTCACGGCGGCCCTGCATCGGCGGCACCGGCACATCCAGGTCGCCGCGCCCGATGCGGGTCAGCGCATCGGTCAACCGCACCAGCGGGCGCACGACATTCTGGCGCAGGGCCAGCAGCACCAGCCCGGCGATGGCCACCCCGATGCCGGCCAGCACCACCACCAGCCAGGCCAGCCGGGCCGCGATGCCCGCCGCTTCGTCCAGTTCGCGGCGCATGCCGGCGGCGGCCTTATCGGCCACCTTGCGCACATCCTCCACCACGGCGTCCAGTTCGGCCGTCATGCCGTCAGTCTCGCCCACGAAGGCGCCCATCAGCATGTTGCCCACCTCCGGCCCGCTATTGACATAGGCCTGCGCCATGGCCTTGCCCTTGGCGTAGAAATTGCCATAAAAGCCCTCGATGCGGGACAGCGACGCCTCAACCTCCGTAAGCCCCATGGCGGCAGCCTGACGGCGGGCGGCGGCCGTGTCGCGCAGCAGGTCGGCCTGAGCGCGCTCCGCCTCCTCCAGCCCGGTATCCAGCCCGTCCAGCCCGCGCGTGGCCGAGATGTCGGTCAGCCAGAGCTGCACCCGCATCACGCCGGAGCGGACATCCTTGATGACCGATACCAGCGCCATGGCATCCACCGCCGCGCGTTCCGCCGCCAGTGCCGCGACATCGACCTGGCGCTGCTGGCGGCCGGTGCCCAGCACCATGATGACGGCCGCGACCAGCAGCAGGGCCAGGATCGACAGGTTGGCGAGCAATATCTTCAGGCTGAGGCTGAGACGCACAGACCCTGTCCCCCATCGACCGGATGTTTTCCCACCCCGGTTGCGTAACATACATGCCCCCTGAATTGAAGCGTGCAGGGCGGCCGGGACCGATGATGGGGCTCGACCTTGGTCGCAGGCCGGCGTAACGTCGCGCCCAAGCCCGGCGATGACCGGGCATCCGGGGGGGACATGAGCGGGCGGTGATGCGGACATTGGGGCTCAAGGCCAAGCTCGGCTACGGGGTCGGGGATTTCGGCCTCAATCTCTACTGGCAGTCGATCCTGCTGTTCATCCTGTTCTTCCAGATGGATGTGCTGGGCCTGTCGGCCGTGGATGCGGGGCTGTGCTTCCTGATCGCATCGGTCTGGGATGCGGGCATGGACCCGCTGATGGGCATCATTTCCGACCGCACGCGCACCCGCCTGGGACGGTACCGACCCTTCATCCTGTTCGGCACCGTGCCGCTGGCCCTGTCCTTCTGGCTGTGCTTCACGCCGCCCGGCTTCCTGGACCCCGGATCGGTCGGGATGATGGTGTTCGCCACCCTGTCGCACATGCTGCTGCGCACCTGCTATGCCGTGGTGGGCATCCCCTATTCGTCGCTGACGGCGGCCATGACGCGCGACAGCGACGAAAGGGCCAGCCTGACAGGGTGGCGCATGCTGCTGGCCTTCGCCGGTGCCACCTCGGTGTCCGCGCTGCTGCCGCTGCTGGCCCGCTGGTTCGGCGATTACAGCCCCGCCGCCGCCTGCATCGGCGCGCTGGCCGTGCTGGCACACCTGGCCTGCGGGCTGAGCGTGCGCGAATTGCCACCCCCGGTGCGGTCGGAGGCGCCCGGACGCATGGATCTGGGCGCCGATCTGGGCGGGTTCCTGCGCATGGTGGGGCGCAACGGGCCGCTGCTGCGGCTGATGCTGGCCACCGTGGCACTGCACCTGTCGCTGGGCATCCTGATGCGCAACATGCCCTTCATGCTGAAATATGACCTGGGCGGCGATGCCGACCTGACGGCATCGGCCCTGACCTGGTTTTCCGCCGCCGGCGTGGCGGCCGTACCGGTCTGGGTCTGGACGGCGCGGCGCTGGTCCAAGGCGGCCGCCTGGCAGGCTGGCAGCGTCATGACCATCGCCGGCAGCCTTTTCCTGGCGCTGGTGCCACCCGGCGCGCTGTGGTCCACGCTGGCCTGCCTGACCCTGATCTCCTTCGGCCATGCGGCCCATGCCGTGGCCATGTGGTCCATGCTGCCCGACGCGGTGGATTACGCCCATTGGCGCCACCGCCGCCGCGATGAGGCCAAAATCTACGGCCTGTCCTCGCTGATCCTGAAATTGTCGCTGGGCGGCTCGGCCTTCGTGGGGGGTATCGTGCTGGACGGGGTCGGCTACCGGCCCGGCGGCGCCCAGGCGGCCGAGACGCTGGAAGGCTTCCGCCTGCTGGCGGGACTGGCGCCGGCCCTGGGGCTGGGCCTGTCCATGCTGGCCATCGCCGGATACAGGCTGGACGCCGCCCGGCACGGCCGCATCCAGGCCTTCCTGGGCCGCCGCGCCGTGCGGGAAAGCTGAACCGCGCCGGAACCCCATCGCCAGCCGATGCCCGCAAACAGGGGGGGCGCCCTGCGGCCCGTGATGGCCAGGGGCCGCTGCGCGGGACACTTTTCAGGGAGCCGCTGCGCGGGACACTTTTTCAGGGGGCCGCTGCGCGGCCCTGGCGCAGGGCCATGACGGGGGCCGTGGACTGGCGGCGGATCAGTTCGAAGGCCAGTTGCCGGGGGCCCGCCTCCCCCTCCCCGATCAGCAGATCGACGGCGGCGGCGGCCATTTCCATGGTCGGCTGGCGGATCGTGGTCAGCGGCGGCCAGATGACGCGGGCGATGGGGCTGTCGTCGAACCCCACGACGGACAGGTCGCGCGGCACCTGCAGCCCGTGCTTGTTGGCGGCCGCCACGGTGGCGGCCGCCATGTCGTCGTTGCAGGCGAAGATCGCCGTGGGGCGGTCCGGCAGCGCCAGCAGCGTTTCCGCCGCCGCAAAGCCGCCGGGAAAGCTGAAATCACCCTGCATGATATGGGCCGGCGCCGGCGTGATGCCATGGGCGGCACAGGCGGCCAGAAACCCCCGCTGGCGCAGTTCGGCCGCGCCATGGTCGGGATGGCCCAGGATCATGCCCAGCCGGCGATGGCCCAGCGCCACCAGATGATCGGCCGCCAGCCGGGCCGCCGCCTCGTCATCCATGTGGACATGCTGGGTGCGGCCGGGATCGATGCGCGGCGCGATGCGGATCAGCGGCACGCCCGCCAGGGCCACCGCGTCCAGCACATCGGCACGGTCGACCAGCGGCGGGGTCAGGATCAGCCCGTCCAGGCGGAAGCGGGTGGCCACCCCCACCATCAGCCGGGGCAGGCCGGGGTCCGTCGCCTCGCACGGTTCGGTCAGCAGGTGGTAACCGCGTTCCTGGCAGCGGCGGATGGCACCGGCCTTGATATCGGCCATGTAGTTGCTGGACGGATTGTCATAGAACAGACCGATCAGATAGGAACGGCGGCCCGCCAGGCTGCGGGCATTGGGATTGGGCCGGTAATCCAGATCGGCCACGGCGGCACGCACGCGGGCCAGCGTATCCTCCGCCACCCGCGCCTCGTTGTTCAGCACCCGCGAAACGGTCTTGGTCGACACACCCGCCAGGCGGGCCACGTCGAAGATTGTGGCGGGCCGCACGGACCCGTGCGGGGCTTCGGCATGCTGGTAATCGGTCAAGGATCACTCCCTATGGCCGGGGTCCGCTTTCCCTGGTGCCAGGATGCCATGGCGCCGCCCCGTTTCGCCCTTCGCATGTATCATACGCAATCCTATCTGACAACGTTGTCCAATCATTGGATGTCCGTCAGATGGACAGGAACGCGCCATCGGGTCCGAAGTGCAAGCCGGCGCCAGGGCCCGACATGTGAAACATCTTCGCATTGACACCGGTATCATCTATCCTCGCGACGTGAAGGGAACCGGGCCGGGGGGTGCAGGATGATGAGAATGACGCGGCGGTCGCTGCTGCTGGCCGGACCGGCCGGCCTGGTGCTGGCGGGCGCGGGGACGCCCCCGGGAACCCTGGCAGCAACGCAAGCGCGTCCCATCGTGCGGACCAGGGCGGGACGTGTGCGCGGGCGCACCCTGGACGGTGTGCATGTCTTCAAGGGTATCCGCTATGGTGCCGATACGGCCCCGCGCCGCTTCATGGCCCCGCTGCCGCCCGTGCCCTGGGACGGGATCGCCGAGGCCGCGGCCCCGGGCGCGGCCAGCCCCCAGACGGGACAGGAACCCGGCCAGTCTGAGGATTGCCTGTTCCTGAACGTCTGGACCCCCGGCCTGGGGGACGGGGCGCGGCGGCCCGTGATGGTCTATATCCATGGCGGCGCCTATGCCCACGGGTCGGGCGGCAACCCGCTTTACGACGGCACGCGCCTGGCCCGCCGGGGTGATGTCGTCGTCATCACCATGAACCACCGGCTGAACCTGTTCGGCTATCTGTATCTGGCCCGGCTGGCGGGGATGGACGACCCGGCCTTCGCCGACAGCGGCAATGCCGGCCAACTGGACCTGGTGCTGGCCCTGGAATGGGTACGCGACAATATCGCGGCGTTCGGTGGCGACCCCGGCAATGTCATGCTGTTCGGCCAGTCGGGCGGCGGCGCCAAGATCGCCACGCTGATGGCCATGCCGGCAGCCCGCGGCCTGTTCCACAAGGCCGCGACCATGAGCGGCCAGCAGGTGACGGCCGGCGGGCCCCGCAACGCCACGGCCCGGGCCACGGCCCTGCTGCACAGGATCGGCCTGACCCCCGACCGGGCCGGGGCCGAGGCGGCCCGCCGCCTGCCCGTGGCCGACCTTCTGGCCGGCATGAAGGCCACCGACCCGGTGGCCGGCACCGGCGGCGTCTATATGGGACCCGTGCTGGACGGGCGCGCCCTGCCCCGTCATCCGTTCTTCCCCGACGCCCCCGCCCTGTCGGCCGATATCCCCATGATCATCGGCAACACCCGCGACGAGACGCGCAACCTGATCGGCCGGGGCGACCCCGCGACCTTCACGCTGGACTGGCAGAGCCTGCCGGCAAAGCTGTTCCCCGCCCTGCGCGTGGACATCCCGCCGGAGATGGTGATCGCCGAATATCGCCGCCTCTATCCGCACTACAGCGCCTCGGACCTGTTCTTCGCCGCGACGACGGCCGGCCGGTCCTGGCGGGGCGCCGTGGAGGAACTGGAGGCACGGGCCCGCCAGCCGGCCGGGGCCGCGCCCACCTGGGCCTATCAACTGGATTGGGCCTCCCCCCTGGATGGCGGGAAATGGGGCGCACCGCACATGCTGGACATCCCGCTGGCCTTTGACAACATCGCCCAGCCCGAAAGCCTGACGGGCGTCTCCGCCCGCGCCCAGGCCCTGGCCGACCGGCTGGCCGATGCCTTCATCGCCCTGGCCCGCCATGGCGACCCCAACCATCCGGGGCTTCCACGCTGGGAGCCCTATGGGCTGGACCGGCGGCAGACCCTGCTGCTGGACGATGAATGCCGGCTGACCGACGATCCACGCGGCGCCGAACGCCGGCTGTTCGCCCAGGTCCCCTTCATCCAGTTCGGGACGTAAAGGCGGCCCACAGCGACCGCACCTCCGCCGCCATGCCCATCAGGTCCAGCGGCTTGGTCATGACGCCCGCCGCCCCCAGCGCCAGCAGCGACGAACGTTCCTCCGGCTGGTCACATGCTGTTACGAAGATGACAGGCGTTTCCACCGTGACCGGATACGCCCGCAGCGCCTTCAGCGTGGCCGGCCCATCCATACCGGGCATCAGCACATCCAGCAGCACGAGCTGCACCCCATGTTCATGCGCCAGGGCCGGTGCCGACGCCCCGTCATCGCACAGCACGACCCGCATCCCGCCGACCCCGGACAGGGCCAGTTCGGCCATGGCCCGCAGATCCGGGTCATCATCGACATACAGCACGGTTTCCAGCACGGACATGCTTTCTCCCTTTGCGGGCATAGCCGAATGTTCATATCCCGTGGCTCGACACGGCTCAACCCGATCACATAGGGTAAGCACAATATCCAAAAGAGAACATTTGGACACCCCTATGGCTGAGACGCCTACCCCGGCCGACATCGTCACACGGCACCGGGAAATCCGCGAACAATATATCGTCACCCTCCCGGACCGTCTGGCGGCACTTGCCAATGCCGCCACCCGGCCGGCGGAACTGGCCGCCCGTGCCCACGCGCTGATCGGTTCGGCCAGCACGTTCAAGCTGCTGGAACTGGCTGCGGCCGCCCGGCAACTGGAACATGTGGCCCGTGCGCAGGACGACGGCGCGCACGGCGGGGCGCCGGCCCTGGAAACCGCGCTGGCCCTGGTGCTGCGCCTGGGCGAGCAGGCCGCCAGCCTGCCGCCTCTGCCCGACCCGGATCTGGTGGTGCCGGACCTGTCCGACGAGACGCTGGTCTACCTGCTGGAAGACGATCCGGTCCAGGCGGGCGAGATGGTCGTGCAGCTTCAGCCCTATGGCTATACGCTGGTCAGCTTCGACGATCCCGACCGGTTCCGGGCCGCCGTGCGGCAGGACCGGCCGGCTGCGCTGCTGGTGGACATCATCTGCGGCGACAATCCCGATGCCGGCTGCCAGACCGTGGCCGCCATGGGGGCCGAAGGCACGCTGCCGCCCACCATCTTCCTGTCGAGCCGCGATGATTTCCAGGCGCGGCTGGGGGCCGTGCGGGCCGGCGGCCTGGGCTATCTGGCCAAGCCCGTGGACCCGGCCATGCTGGCCGAGCGGCTGGACCAGGTGATCGGGCGCGATCTGGCCCGGCCCTACCGCGTGCTGATCATTGATGATGACGAGATTGTCAGCGCCGAATATGCCACCGCCATGGGGGCCGCCGGGATGGAGGTGCGCACCCTGTCCGATGCGGCCGGCGCCGTGGAGGCCATCCGCGGCTTCCTGCCCGACCTGCTGGTGCTGGACCAGCGCATGCCGGGCTGCACGGGCCTGGAGCTGGCCGCCGTGCTGCGCCAGCAGGAGGGCATGGCGTCGCTGCCCATCCTGTTCCTGACAGCGGCAACCGAACTGGGCGACAAGCGGCTGGCCCTGGATGTGGGGGCGGAAGACCTGCTGCTGAAGCCCGTGGCGCTGCCATTGCTGGTCACCCAGGTGCGGGCCCGCATCCGCCGCGCCCGGCTGTTGCAGGCCATGATGGCCCGCGACAGCCTGACGGGCACCCTGAACCATGCCATGGTGCAGGACCATCTGGTGACCGAGGTGGCGCGCGCCCGGCGCGAGGGCAAGCCGCTGTCCTTCGCCATGATCGATGTCGACCGGTTCAAGCGCGTCAATGACGAGCATGGCCATGCGGCGGGCGACCGGGTGCTGCGCGCGCTCGCCCGGCTGCTGCGCCAGCGGCTGCGGCGCAGCGACATCGTGGGCCGCTATGGCGGCGAGGAATTCGCCGTGGTCCTGCCCAACACGACGGCGGAAGAAGCCGCACTGATCCTGGACGGGCTGCGCCGCGGCTTCCTGGCCATCGGGTTCCGCGGGGCCGATGATGCGCTGTTCCATGTGAGCTTCAGCGCCGGGATCGCCCCGCTGCGGCCCGACAGCGATGTGGCCTCGCTGAACCTGGCGGCCGACGCCGCGCTCTATTTCGCCAAGCGCGCGGGCCGCGATCGCGTGCATGTGGCGGGCTCCCTCTCATCGACCACGTGACCCCCATGGGCAAATAGCGTTAGAATCCTGTGCCGGTTGCCCTTAAAACAGGGCGAGCCAGACCCCGTTGCCCCGGCCGGGCGCGGGGATGCCGGCAATCAGGGCAGAGGATTTGATGAAGACGGACATGCCGCATCTCCTGATCGTGGAGGATTCTCCCACCCAGGCGCTGCAGCTTGAGCTGATCCTGGCCGCACAGGGCTGGACCGCCGATGTCTGCCCCACGGCGGAAGCCGCGCTGGAAAAGTTGAACGGCGCCCTGCCCGATCTGCTGCTGGTCGATTATCACCTGCCCCGCATGAGCGGGGACGAGTTCATCCGCCGCGTCCGCCTGAACGCCCGCACCCGCGCCCTGCCCGTCGTCATGCTGACCGACGAGGTGACGCAGGAAGCCGAGTTCAAGGGCATCGAGAGCGGCGCCGACGCCTATGTGCCCAAGACCGCCGACCGCGACGTGCTGCTGCTGCGCATCAACGCGCTGCTGCGGCGGACCAATGGGGGCGGGCACAACGACATCCAGGCCGCCGCCCAGGCGCTGCGAAGCTGCCGGCTGATGATCGTCGATGACAGCCCCACCTTCCTGGAATTCCTGCGCATCCTGCTGGAGGAGGAAGGGCACGAGGTCGACGCCCTGTCATCCGGGCTGGACGCGCTGGACCGGGCCGAGCGCGAGAGCTTCGACTGTATCATCGTCGATCTGCACATGCCGGAGATCGACGGGGTGGAACTGTGCGCCCGGCTGGACACGATCCGCCGCCGGCGCGAGGAACTGTTCCAGATCGTCATGCTGACCGCCAGCGACAGCAAGGCCGATCTGATGCGCGGGCTGGAGGCCGGGGCCGACGATTACGTCACCAAGGCCAACGATATCGAGATCATCAAGGCCCGCATCCGCGCGCTGTTGCGCCGCAAGCTGCTGCACGAGGAGAATCTGCGCATCTCCATGGAGTTCCGGCGCAAGGAACTGGAACTGGAGCGCGCGCGGGAAGAGATGCGGGTGGCCGAGGCCAAGGCCTCGCTGGTGGAAGCGCTGGAACGGTCCAACCGCGAACTGGCCGAGACCAACGCCCGCCTGACCCAGACCCAGGTCGAACTGACCCGCGCCAAGGACCAGGCAGAGGCCGCCAATCACGCCAAGTCGGAGTTCCTGGCCAATATGAGCCACGAACTGCGCACCCCGATGAACGGCATCATCGGCATGAACGCGCTGCTGCTGACCACCGACCTGACGGCCGAGCAACGCCACTCGGCCGAACTGGTCGGATCGTCGGCCAAGCTGCTGCTGAGCCTGCTGAACGACATCCTGGACATCTCCAAGCTGGAGGCCAACCAGGTCACGCTGGAGCAGATCCCGTTCGATCTGGCCGAACTGTTCGAGGAAACCGTGCTGCTGATGGCGCCCAAGGCCGCCGAGCATGGGATCGAACTGGTGCTGGACCTGGACGCCTCGGCCCGCCGCCACGCGATCAGCGACCCGCTGCGCCTGCGCCAGGTGGTGCTGAACCTGGTGGGCAATGCCATCAAGTTCACCAGCCGCGGCGGGGTGACCGTAGCCGTCGCCGCGCATGAGGACGAGGCCCGCTGCCTGACCCTGCATGTGCAGGTGATCGACAGCGGTATCGGCATCGCGCCCGACGCCGTGACGCGGCTGTTCGAGAAATTCGTGCAGGCCGACAGTTCCGTCAGCCGCCGGTTCGGCGGCACGGGCCTGGGCCTGGCCATCTGCCGGGAGACGGTGAGCCTGCTGGGCGGGCATATCGGCGTGGACAGCACCATGGGCCTGGGCAGCACCTTCTGGTTCACCGCCAAGCTGACGGCCGTGGCGGAAAGTCTGCCGGCCGGACCCGTGCCGGAACTGGCCGGCCGCCATGCCCTGCTGTTGGTGCCGGAAGGGCTGGTCCGCGCGCCGCTGGCCCGCGATCTGGCCCGGCTGGGCCTGTCAGTCGTGGCGGAGGAGCCGGCCGACGCGCTGGCCGAACTGGCCGCCGGACGGCTGCGGGCCGACATGGTGCTGCTGGACATGGTGCTGGTGGCCGACCCGGCCCTGAATGTCGTCAGCCACCTGCGCGCCGCCCTGCCCCATGCAAGGCTGATCATGCTGCGGCCCCTGACGGGCGCCGTGCCCGCCCCGCCCGACATCGACGGCACGCTGGACAAGCCCGTCCTGCGCCACAATCTGGCGGCCGTGCTGTGCGGTGCCACGGCCGGGCTGGCCCAGATCACCGGCATCAGCCCGCCAGCCGCCAAATCCATCTCACCAGCCGGACCGGTTACGGCCACCAGCGGGCGTATCCTGTTGGCAGAGGATAATTACGTCAATCAGCAGGTGGCGCTGCACATGCTGGCCGCGGCGGGATACGATGTGGCGCTGGCCAACCATGGCGGCGAGGCCGTGGAAGCTGTGGAGGCCGCAGATTACGACCTGATCCTGATGGACGTGCAGATGCCCGTCGTGGACGGGCTGGAGGCGACGCGGCGCATCCGGGCCATGGGCGCACCCGCGGGCACCATCCCCATCATCGCCATGACCGCCAATGCCATGACGGGCGTGGAAGCGACCTATCGCGCCGCCGGCATGGATGATTACATCTCCAAGCCCGTCGATCATCAGGAATTCCTGGCCAAGGTCCGGTCCTGGATCGGCCGCCCCCGCCGGGCCGATGCCGGCACGGCCGCCGCACCGCCCATCCCCGCCGCACCGGCCGACGAACTGGACCTGACCCCGGCCCGGCAACTGCGCCAGATGATGGGGGAGGAGGCCTTTGCCGGGCTGCTGGAACGGTTCCTGGTCAATTCCCGCAGCCGCCTGGCCCGCATCGATACCGCCCTGCAGGGCGGCGACCTGGCGCAGGTGAGCCGGGATGTGCATGACATGATCAGCACGTCGGGCGGCTTCGGCTGCCGCAGCCTTGTCAGCCTGGGCCGCGCCATCGAGCAGGCCATCCGCGAGAATGACGGCAAGGGGCTGAACGGCCTGTGCCGCCGGCTGGCGCAGGAAGCGCCCCTTGTGTGGGAACGGCTGCGCAACGGTCTGGCCGAAGCGGCATAGAAACTCTCTTTCCTTCTCCCTCACGCGCCGGGCACCGCCATCCGGCGGCTTGGGCTTGGCGCGGGCACGGGCCCGCGGGCCAGCGGTCGCTGGCCTGCAGGGGTCATGGGACATGACCCCTGGCGTCACACGAGGGAAACCAGCTTCGCGGCGATTTCCTGGGGGGGCAGGATGAAGCGGGCGCCGCCACGTTCGATGGCAACGCCGGGCATGCCATGCACGACGGAACTGGCGGCATCCTGGGCGATGGTCGCAGCGCCCAGCGCCCGCAACTGGCACATCTCGTCGGCGCCGTCGGCCCCCATGCCGGACAGCAGGACCGCCACCGCCCGCCCGCCATGATGGGCGGCCACGGCGCGGAACAGATGCGACACGGCGGGGCGCAGGCCCGCCTCCGGCGGTCCCTTCTCCAGCCAGATGCGGCCATGGGCGTCCAGGCCCATATGCCGGTCGTCGGGCGCCACATAGACGTTGCCGGGCAGCGGTTCCACCGCGTCGGTGGCCACATGCACGGGCAGCGCACTGCCGCCGCCCAGCCAGTTGGCGAAACCATGGACGAAACCATGGGCGATATGCTGCACGACCAGGATGGGCAGCGGGAAATCGGCCGGCAGCATCGACAAGATGGTCTGCAGGGCAAGCGGCCCTCCCGTCGAGGCGCCGATGGCCACGACGCGGGGCCGTTCGGTCTGGATGACGGTGCCCGGCAGCGAGGGCAGGCCCGGCCGGCGGGCCGTGGGCGGACGCTTCCAGCGCCGCACCACCTTCACCTCCGACATCAGGCGCACGGCCGTCACCAGGGCATCGGCCTCCGCCTCATGATCATCATGCCCCAGCCCGGCCGGCCGGCGCACGAAGGCCAGCGCCCCCGCCTCCACAGCCTTGAAGGTGGCCACCATCTCGTCCTGGACGGCCCCGCTGACGATGACGATGGGGACGGGCGACGTCTCCATGATCTCCCGCGTGGCGGCAAAGCCGTCCAGACCGGGCATGTGGATATCCATGGTCACCACATCCGGCTTCAGGCGCTGGACCTGCTCCACGGCGGCCAGCCCATCGGCTACGGCGGAAACCACCTTGATATCGGATTCGCTTTCCAGGATCGCGGCCAGAAAGGCCCTGATCGTGGGTGAATCCTCGGCGACTAATACCCTGATCAAAACACTGCCCCTCAGATCAGGCGACCGATGATCTCCAACAGGTCGCTCTGGTCGAAACTCTTCTTAACGATATAAGCACTGGCGCCAACATCAACCCCACGCTCCCTATCCTCTCGAGACTCCAACGATGTAATCAGGATGACCGGGATATCGGCCAGACGCGCATCCTGACGAATCCGTTCGGTCAGTTCGAACCCGCCCATCCTGGGCATTTCCACGTCGGACACGACGAGATCGAAAATTTCCCCGCCCAGCACCGTCCAGGCCTCCATCCCGTCCACGCAGGTGCGCACACGGAAGCCGGCGGCCTCCAGCACATGCTTGAACAGGGTCCGGGCCGTGATGCTGTCCTCCGCGATCAGGATGGACTTGCGCGCCGGCGCCAGGCTGGCCATGACGGGCCGCGCCGCCCGCACCTGGAATTCCGGGTTCAGCGCCGTGCGCAGCAGGTCATGCACGTTCAGCACGAAGCCCAGCCGGCCGGACGGCAGCACGATGGCCCCGCCCACCCCCGGCACGCGCGACAGCGGCCAGGCCAGCGGCTTCATCAAAATCTCCGTCTCGCCCTGGATCTGGTCCACCTCCACGGCCAGGCGCTGGCCGGCCGCCGACATGACAAGGTAATGACGGTAATCACCCGACGGCAGCAGCGGCGTGGAGAGGTGCAGCAGGTCCGACAGGCGCACCAGCCCGATGGGCCGCCCATCCAGCCGCAGCATCTCCCGCCCGTCGACCTGCTGCACATCCTTGCTGGCGATGCGGCCCACCCGTTCGATCCGGTTGGTGGGCATGGCATAGCAACGGCCCGCCACCTCGGCCATGACGACACGGAAGGCGGCCAGCGTGACGGGCAGCAGCAGGCGGAACGTCGTCCCCTGCCCCAGCCGCGATTCCACTGTCACCGAACCGCCCAGCCGTTCCACCACCTCCTGCACGATGGCCAGACCCAGGCCCCGGCCGGAAATGTCGGTCACGCTGCTGCTGGTCGACAGGCCCGACTGGAAGGCCAGGGACATCACCTGCTCGGGCGTGAGCCGGGTCGCCTCCTCCTCGTCCAGCAGGCCCAGGGACAGGGCGCCGGACAGCAGGCTGCGCATGTCCATGCCGCCGCCATCGTCGCTGATGGCAATCTCCGCCCGGCCGCCATCGCGCTGGATGACAGTCAGGTCGATCGTGGCGCGGGCTGGCTTACCCGCCGCCTGCCGCTGGGCCGGCGTCTCGATCCCGTGATCGACGGCGTTGCGGGCCAGATGCAGCAGTGCCTCGCGGAGTTCCTCCTGCACCCGCCGGTCCAGTTCCAGTTCCTGGCCCGACAGGTTCAGCAGCACATCCTTGCCCTGGGCGCGCGACAATTCGCGGATATCCTGGGCCACCGGCTCCAGCAGCCGGGCCGCCGGGAGCATCAGCACCTGCTTGGTCCCCGACAGCAGGTTGTCGACGCTCTTGGCCAGGGTGCGGACATCGTGGTCCGCCTCCCGCGCCAGGTGCGACAGGCGATTGCCGATCCAGGCCAGGGTCTGCGTGTCGTGCTGGCTCTGCGATGGCAGGTCCAGCCGCTGGCGCAGCCGGGTCCGTTCCAGCAGCCCCAGCCCGATCGACCGTATCTCCGCCAGCCGCTCGCTTCCCGACAGCTTGGCCGCGATCAGTTCTTCCGCCTGATGCAGCAGATAATCCAGCCTGTCGATGGCCACGCGCAGGGTCTGGCGGGTGGCCGGACGCAAGGGGCCCGGCTGTTGTTCCTCCACTGCCGCCGCTGGTCCGGTTTCCACAGCCGCCTGTGCCATGGCGCCCGCGGCGGCGGCCGGGACCGCCACCGGGGCCGCCGGAGCCGCCGGGGCCGGCGGCGGAGATGGCAGCGGCTGACCCCGGCTGACCCCTTCCAGCCGGGCGATCAGGGCGTCCAGATCCGCCACCGGGGGCGGATTCTGTCCATTCGCCTCGTTCGGAACCATCTGGCGCAGGGCCGTGAAGCCCTGGGCGAAGACCTCCACGACGGCGGGGCCCAGCTTCACCTCCCCCCGCTTGACCAGCGCCAGAAGCGTTTCCAGCGCGTGGCAAAGGGCGACCAGATGGGTCAGGTTGACGGTGCGGGCCGCCCCCTTCAGCGTGTGGACCTCGCGGAAGGTCTTCTCGACCAGCTCCTTGCCGCGCTGCTCGGTGACCCCGGCCTCCAGTTCCCGCAGGCTGCCGGCCAGCGAGCCTACATGCTCCTCCGCCTCCACCATGAACATGGCGAGCAGGCGCTGAAGAAGCTGTTCGTTCCGGCTGTTCATCGCGTCGGCTCCGGCAGGCGAATCAGGCCTTGTAGTGGCTGACCAGCGATTTCAGCTTATGCCCCAGCGCATTCAGGTTATGCGCCGCGGTTTCCGCCTGCTTGGTGGCGATGGTGTTCTGGCTGCTGGCCTGCCGGATGCTGTCCATGGCCAGCGCCACCTGATCGATGCCCACCTGTTGCTGCTGGTTGGACGCCACGATCTGGACGCTGGCCTGGGTGGCGACCGCGATGTTCTGGGCCAGCCGTTCGATGGCCTGCCCGGCCTCCTGCGCCTGGCGCACGCCGGCATCCACGGCCTTGCTACCCTGTTCGGCCGCCAGAACGGCCGTGGCGGTGGCCTTCTGGATGTCGCCCAGAATGGCACGGACCTGCGACGTCGCCTCCTTGGACTGTTCGGCCAGGCTTTTCACCTCGGCCGCGACGACGACGAAACCCTTGCCCTGCTCCCCGGCGCGCGCCGCCTCGATGGCCGCGTTCACAGCCAGCAGGTTGGATTGTTCGGCCAGATCATTGACCGATGCGACGATGGTGCCGATGGCCTGGCTCTGTTCGGACAGCTTGATCACGGCCTCCGCGATCGACCCGATCTGCTCTCGCACGGCCGTGATACCGGCAACCGACTGTTCCACCGCGCGCTTGCCCGTGGCGGAAATCTGCGCCGTGGCCTGGGCGGTGTCGGCCACATGGCGGGCCTTTTCCGTGGAAAGCTGGGAGGTCTTGCGCACCTCCTCCATGGTGGAGGAGGTTTCGGCCAGGGCCGTCGCCGTCTCTGCCGCGGAAGCCGCCACCTGGGCGGTGGTGGAGACGATCTGGCTGCCGGCCGTGCCCAGCACATTCACGCCTTCCGACAATTCCTGCATGAGCTGGCGCAGGCTGCGCGTCATGTCGCGGAAGGTGTTGGACAGGATGCCCACCTCGTCCTGACGGCCGCTGGTGGCGATGTCCGTGGTCAGGTCCCCCTTGCCGATACGCTCGGCCGTCTGGGTGATGTCACGCAGCGGGGCCGCGATATTGGCGCTGAGGAACAGTCCGGACAGCAGGACGATGACCGAAGCCGCCAGCGCGCCGCCGATGATGGCGGTATTGGCCAGTTCGACATTGCGGTCCTTGGCCGTTTCGCGCAGCGTCAGCAACCGCTGCTCCACCGTGCGCATCTCGGCCAGGACGGCGCGGAAATCATCCATCGCCTGGCGCCCGCGGTCACTGAGGATCAGGGCCTGGGCCGCGGCGAAACCATCCGCCTGACGCGCCTGGCGCGCCAGGCGCACCTCCTCCAGCTTGGCCTGCATGGCCCTTTCCAGCCGCTCCATGTTGCGCAACTGGTCGGGATTGTCGCGCAAGAGGGTGCGCAGGTCGGCCACGATGCCATCCACGCTGCGCAGCGCCGCCTCGTAGGGCTGCAGGTAGCGCACCTCACCCGTGATGACATAGCCGCGCTGGCCCGTCTCCACATCCTGCACGGCCGACAGCAGGTCGCCCAGCCGGGATTCGACGCGATGGGAATGGACGGTCCAGACGGACGCATCCGTCAGGTCGTTCATCGTCTTGAGCGAAACGGCCCCAACGCCCAGCAGGACGAACAGGACGAGGCACAGGCAGCCCCAGATCTTGGTTCCGACCATCATCTTCATGTCAACCCTCCGCCCCCCTGTCCCGGCCGCCAAGGCCGGGTAGGCCGTCTTCTTCGAAAAATCCCGCGCTGTCCAGCACCAGGGCCCCGCCGGGGGCAACCCCCTGGTAGTAGCGCCGCGTGCCCTGCACCGTGGCCGGCACATTCCCCATATCGCCGCGCGACAGGGCATTCAGCCCATGGATCGGTCCCGCCAGCAGCCCCAGGGCGCGATTGCCCTGGTGCAGCACGATGATATGCGACGCCTCGTCCCGGTCGGCGGTGCCGGCACCCGACAGCCTGTCGAAATCCACGACCGTCAGCACCTCGCCGCGCAGATAGATGACGCCGGCGACCCAGGCCGGCACATTGGGCACCGGCGCGGGCATCAGATCGGCGCAGACCTCCCGCACCCAGCGGCTGTCCACGGCCAGAACCCGGTCACCCAGCGCGAATTCCAGCAGGCGCATGTCACCCTGGACATCGCCTGCCGCCTCATCCCCGCGTGCCAGCCGCGCCGCACGCTCACGCAGGCGGCGATCCACCTCCGCGGCCCCCGGCTCGAACCCGCGTGCCAGCCCGGCCATGGCGGCCGCGACGCGGGCATGCATGCCCTGCCAGTCGATGGCCACCTGTCCCGCCTCCCCCTTGGGGGTGCCGCCTGCGCCCTGCTCCCCGGCCCCGCTCATACCCTCACCTCCGCACTGGCGACGCGAATGATCTCCACCAGGCGGCCCGCCGTCAGCCCGTCGCCTTCCGGCAACGTATCATCTGAATTGCATTCGCGCAGCAATGCCAGCGCATTGCGATAGCAGCGCCGCGCCTCCGACGGTTTGCCCTCCGCCTTGGCCAGCCCGGCCAGGGCGACATGAGCCAGGATGAAATCGGGGTCCAGGAACAGGGCACGCTTCAGCGATTCGGTGGCGCCGCGCGCGTCGCCGCATTCCTGCCGGATCATGGCCAGCAGGTAATGCCGCTCCGCCGACAGCCGGTCGATCAGCAGGGCCCGCCGGCACCAGTCGGCCGCGAGATCGAGCTGCCCCTCGTTGGCATAAAGCCGGGCCAGCAGCGTCTGGGCCCGCGCATCATCGGCCAGCGCGGGATCGGCCAGCAGCAGTGCGATGGCCCCCGCATTCTCCCCCTTCTGGTAAAGCCGCGTCGCCTCATCCAGCAGGGCCTGCCCCTGCTCGCCGGCCACCTGATGTGACGGCGGCGGCAGACCCGGATCCGGGGGTTCCGGCAGCAGGGGGGATGATGCCAGGGGCGTCGGGGGATGCGGCGGCGGGGACACCATGGGCAGGGTGAAGGCCGGCTGCTTGCGGTAGATGGTGGCACCCGGCGCGCCGGAATTGACCAGCGGCGCGAACAGTTCCGACGACCCTTCCACCGCCGCCGCGACCAGCCAGCCCCCTTCCACCAGCGAATGCTGCAGGGCCGCCGATACGCGGCGCGCCCGTTCCGCACTGAAATACATCAGCACATTGCGGCAGAAAATGATGTCCATGGCGTTGGTGTTGTTATGCACCGCCGGATACTGATCCTCCGCCAGGTTGTGATAGGCGAAGGTCACCATGCGCCGGATCTGGGGCGCGATTTCCCAGCGCCCGTCGCGCAGGGTGAAATAGGCGCGGCGGATTTCCGGATCGATACCGCGGAAGGACCATTCGCCATACCGCCCGTCGATCGCCTTGCGCAGCGACCGCGGATTGATGTCGGTGGCCAGCAGCGTGATGTTCCAGTGCTGGATGTCAGGGATCAGCCGGTGCAGCAGGATGGCCATGCTGTAGGCCTCCTCCCCCGTGGAGCAGGCGGCGCTCCATATCCGCAGATGGCGATGGGACGCCGCGCGCCGCTGTTCCAGCAGATCGGGCAGCACGCGCGTTGCCAGGGCATCGAAGCTGGCCGGCTCGCGGAAGAAATAGGTCTCCCCGATGGTGAGATAGCTGGCCAGCGTCTCGATCTGCGTCCGCTCCACCTGGGCGGACAGGAAATGCCGCATGCAGGCATCCGCATCGGCAAAACCCAGCTCTGCCGCCATCTGCGTGACGGCACGCTCAAGATCGCCCCAGCGCTCCGGCGGATAGTGCAACCCCATGCGGTGGGCCAGGAAGGCGCTGAAATCCGCCAGGCGCTGATGGCTCAGCAGGCTTTGCATCATGCGCCCGTCCCGTGCTCGCCCACACCCCGGGCCAGGGCGGCATCCAGTGCCTGTTCTTCTGCCAGCGACAGGAAACGATCCACGTCATGGATGAACAGGGGACCGTCGGGAAGCGCCGTCACGGCATCGAAATAGCCGCCGGCCGCAACCACCTTCTCCACGGGAACCAGGTCATCGGGCGCACGGCTGATGGTGCCGTCCACATGGTCGACCCACAGGGCGACGGACCGGCTCTGCAGGCGCACGATGACCAGCCCGTCCGTCAGCCGCGGGGCATGGACCGCCAGGCCCAGGCGGGCGCGCACATCCAGGACCGGCAGGAACCGGCCGCCCAGATTGATGACGCCCGCGACCACCGGCGGCGCACCCGGCATGGGCACCACGGCCGCCATGGCGACCACGCGCTCCACCCGGTCGATGCGGATCGCATAGGGCCGGTCTTCCAGCGAGAACAGCAACAGCTCGATCAGCGCATCGTCCGTCGCCATCGCCGCGGCCTGCACCGCGTCCATCCATCCCCCCTTCTTCATGGCCTCGCCCCCATCGGTGGCGGGTTCATTCCTGAAAGCCGTTTTCCCTAGAAACCGCAAAAAACCGCCGCCCGCCAGCCCTTTCATGATGAACCGACGAATAGCCTGTTCCATGATCGCCCGGTGCCCGCCGAGAGGGAGCCCCCGCGACGGTTCCACTGTGACCTGTGACCTGCCATGTCATCGTCAGCCCTTTCATCGGCTGTCGGGTGTCTGGCCTGTTTTCATTTTTCTGTCCCTGTTGCCTCAAACTACCCTCAAACCCCCTGTTCTGTGGATTCCCTTTTTCAGGATTCTTTGTTCAGGGAGCGGTTTCAGGTGTGATTGCAGGGGGTTGAGGTGCCTTTCTGTGCCGGGGGACACGGGTTTCTGTGCCATGGCTTGCGAGTCCCTGTGCCGGATTGGCCGGGTTCATGTGCCCTGGAATACGGCTTTGCGGGACGGATTGCACGGGGCATGCGGCTGGCTGTGCCGGATGTCACGGGCGGAGCGAAGGGTTTGTATTTTTATCAATGGGTTAATGGGCGGTCATCTTCTTATTGTGCCAGATTGCACGGGCACAACGCGGCCGGATGAGGGGGTGGCGCCCGTCGGCTTGCTTCATGTGCCGGATTGCACGGGTGGGGAGGGGCTGAGTGTGCCGGATCTCACGGGCGGGGTGCCGGGGGTCCGATCGGGGTGATTCCCCCCGTCGGACCTGCACTGGATGTGGAGTCGTGCATTCTGTACCCGATCTCACGGTTGCCGTGACCCTCAAGCCTTGTCATTGTGCCGGAATGCACGGGCGAGAATCGGCCAGATCACCCCTTTCTGTGCCTTCTTGTACGGGGCGGGTGATTCCCGCTTGATCCTGTGCCCCATCGGGTGATGCTGTGTCACAGTGACATGGGACAGGCTCTTTTGGCACTTAAAGCGTGTCGGGTGGGGGAGATGATGGTAGCGCAGGCCAATGCGGTGAAGGCGGACTTTGTCCGGCCGCGGATCAGCGGCAATGTGCTGGACCTGTCCACGGACCCCACCCTTCCCAAGCCCCGCACCCAGATCGAGGTGATGGAGACCGGCAACGGTCTGACCCTGGCCGATCGTAAGCTTTTCAATGTCTTGCTGGCCTATAGCTGGGACAGGCTGGCCGATCCCGATGCCCCCCTGCCCCCCTTCCGCGCGTCCACCGCCGATCT
Source organism: Niveispirillum fermenti (assembly GCF_048066175.1). Taxonomy (GTDB): domain Bacteria; phylum Pseudomonadota; class Alphaproteobacteria; order Azospirillales; family Azospirillaceae; genus Niveispirillum; species Niveispirillum fermenti. Next base: position 261,669 of record NZ_JBLTXA010000005.1, read on the forward strand.
GCGGCGGGCCATCGGCGATGATACGGAAAGCAACAATGTGCGCCTGCGCCAGTCCTTCGACCGGCTGATGCAGACGCTGGTGCGCTTTCCGTACTGGAGCGAGGCGGACCAGCAATTGAAGGAAGGCGGCTCGCCGCTGCTGTCCTTCCGGGCGCTGCCGCGTGGTGCCGGCTATGCCGAGTGGGAGTTTCCGCCGAAGCTGCGGCCGCTGCTGGCCAAGCCGGGAGCCTGGGCGCGCATCCATCTGGCCATCTGCGCGCAATTCTCCTCCAAATATTCCCTGGCGCTGTACGAGTTGCTGAGCCTGCGTGTCAACCTGCGGGAGCCGCGCTGGGAAGTGGCGCTGAACGATCTGCGCGACAGTCTGGGCTGTGCCGACAAGATGCCCAACTATGCCCATTTCCAGCGCCGGGTGCTGGACCCGGCCGTCAGCGAGATCAATGAATTGTCGGGCCTGCTGATCGCCTATCAGGAGATCCGGTCCAACGGGCGCGGGCGCAAGGTCGAACGGCTGCTGTTCGACGTGAAGAAGAAATCCAACAGCGATCTGGTGGCCACGGCCCGCATGACGGAGTTCGCCAAGGCGCCCGTCGGCCGGCCCACCGCCGGCGGCACGCGCGACCAGGATACGCCTGATCTGGAGGATGGCCGCACCGACCGGGAGCGGGGGCCCGCCGGCACGCTGGGGCTGATCCAGCGCGTCTCCCTGTCCGTGATCGAGGAACTGGTGGCGCAATATCCCGATGTGGACATGCAGACAGCCATCTTCAGCTGGGCCGAATGGGCCATGCGGCAGAAGGAACCCTGTCGCAACCCTTCGGCGGCGTTCCGCGCCTGGCTGGAGAAACTGCACCCCGCGGCGTCCGGCCCGGTGCGGCTGGCCCCGGAAGGCGCCGAACCCCCTGCCCTGTCGCCGTCGGCACAGCGGGCCCTGCACTGGCTGACGGGCGAACCCTATGCCGTGCGAGCCCGCTGGTATCGCAAGGCCCTGACCCTGGGGGCCGCGGAGATGCGGGCGGCGACGGCGCCGGAGAATATCACCCGCTGGGTGGAACTGGTCGCCGAAGAGGTTGCGAAGGGGTTGCGGGGATAGGGCCGGACCCGGACGGGACGGACAATCGGCGTTAACGGGCGGCGTCATCCAGGCCGCCCGTTCTGTTTCTGCCCGTTCTGTTTCTGGAGGATGTTTCCGGCCACCGGAGACAGAGGCACCAAAGGTCAGCCCAGCAGGTCGCCCAGAGCCTGTTCATAGGCCGCCAGCTTGGCCTTCAGGGCCAGCAGACGGGCCCGTTCCTCCGGCTTCAGCTTGGCAGAGCCCTTGGCGGCGACGGCATCCAGGCCGGCCGACAGGCTCTCTTCCAGCTTGGGCAGGCTGGCCAGGAACTTCTTTGCTGTAACAAGTCTCACGGGGGCAGGAGAGACAGCCCCGGCCGGGCGCTGCAGGCGGGCCCTGGCCTCCCGAGCCTCTCGCGCGGTCAGCCCGTCCTTCTTGACCTTGAGCCAAAGGCTCAACTGGTCGGGCTCCTCCATGCGGGCCAGTTCCAGCAGGACGGCCTTCGGCACCTCGCTGTGTGACGTCACACATTCGTGACGCACGGTGGGATGCAGCTTCAGCAGGGTCAGGGTGGTGTTCACCTCCGTCCGGGAGCGGCCCAGCAGGTCGCCGACGGCTTCCTGATTGTAATCATGGGTTTCGATCAGGCGGCGGATGCCCTCCGCCTCTTCCACCGGAGACAGGTCGACGCGCTGCAGGTTCTCGATCAGGGCGATCTGATCGGTATTGACGTCGGTCGGCAGGATATGGGCCATGATCTTGGTCAGACCGGCCATCCCCGCCGCCCGCCACCGCCGCTCCCCCGCCACCAGCTGGAAGCGCTTGGGCTCCGTCGGGTGGGCGGTGACCAGGATCGGGGAAAGCTGCCCGACCTCCCGCAGGGAGAAGCTGAGGGCCTGCAGCTCCTCCTCATCGAAATGACGGCGCGGCTGGTAGGGATTGGGTTCCACATCCGTCAGCCGCAGCAGCACGGTATCGCGTAGCCCGTCGGCCGCGCCGAAGATCAGGTCGGCGCCCGGCCGTTCCAGCGTCTCCCCGATGCTGCGGGCCACCGGCTGCTGTCCGCCGGCCTTGCGCCAATTCTTAACCATTGACGATCTCCTGCGCCAGGGTGCGATAAACGGACCCGATCGGGTGGTTCTTCGACAGCATCTTCAGCGGCACGGCGCCGGCATAGGTGGCCTGGTCGATCTCCGTGGAGCGCGGGACGGGGGGGAAGATGCGGGCCTTGTCCCCCAGGCTTTCCTGCAGGTCGCCCAGCACCTGCTGTTCGACGGCGAAATTGCGGTTGAACATGGTGGGCAGGATGCCCAGCACCTTCAGGCTGGGATTCTGCCGCCGCTGGATCTTCGACACGGTATCGAAGATCAGGGGGATGCCGCGCACGTCGTAACGGCTGGCCTTGGTCGGGATCAGCAGGAAATCCGCCGCGATCAAGGCCGTCACGGTGATCAGCGCCAGTTCCGGCGGGCAGTCGATGACAATGAAATCATAGTCGCGCAGAATCTCGGTCAGCTTTTCCCGCAGGACATAGCGGCCATCATCGGGGTCCAGCAGGATCTTGATCTGCGCTTCGGCCAGGGCGATGGTGCAGGGCAGGACATCGAACGCATCGCGGTGGACGATGGCGTCATGGATGGCGGTTTCGCCGAACAGCACATCTTCCAGCCCGCCACGGCGGTCCTGAACCTCCAGCGGGTCCAGCCCGGCGCCTTCGGTGGCCGTCGCCTGCTGGTCGGCATCGATGACCAGCACCTTCTTGCCCAACTCCCCCAGGGCATAGCCGAGGTTCAGCGCGGTGGTTGTCTTGCCGACGCCGCCCTTCTGGTTGGCCACGGCGATGATGCAGGCCGTGCGCTGGCTGGCCGCGGCCAGAAATTCCGCCACGCGCACGGGCAACCGCTCCGCCCCCGATTCCCAACGGCTGATGGTGGCATTGTCATATTTGCGGCCCAGCTTGGTATTGACCCAGGCGGCGAAGGCGGCCTGGCTTTCGCCCCGGCGTTCGCGGAATTGGCGCAGTTCATCGGGTGTCATGGCACCGGCCCGTTGGGGAAGGGGAGTTTGAGGGTTTGAGAATTGGCTCAAATCGCCCCTGCCGTCAATGATTGTTGCGGCTGGCGCTCTCTGTGCCATATCGCACGGCCTTTCGAATGGGTTCATGTGCCGGAAATCACGGGGTACCGACGCCCTTCCTGTGCCGGATTGCACGGGGTCGCGGCGCCCCTGTGTGACGTCACACAGCAGGTCCGTGCCGCAAGGATCACGGCCGGGACGGGTTCGGCTGGGCGGATGGGGGAGGCCCGCCCGTTCCTGTCGTGGCGTGCCTTATCTTCAGCCGTTTCGGCTGTTGCCGCCTGTCATGCTGGAACCAACACGAGCATCAAGCCGAAAACCAGACGGAAAGGGATGATCATGGACATGCGAACCAGCCTGAACACCGATGCCATCAAGGTGGAGGAGCGCTGGTGCGCCCATAATTACAAGCCGTTACCGGTTGTCATCTCCCGCGCCGAAGGGGTGTGGATGTGGGACGCTGAGGGGCGGCGCTATCTGGACATGATGAGCGCCTATTCCGCCGTCAATACCGGCCACGGCCATCCGCGCGTCCTGAAGGCACTGGTGGAACAGGCGGGCCGCGTGGCCGTCGTGTCCCGCGCCTTCCATACCGACCGGCTGGGCCCCTTCCTGGCGCGCCTGTGCCAACTGGCCGGGCTGGACGGTGCCTGCCCCATGAATACGGGGGCCGAGGCCGTGGAAACGGCCATCAAGGCTGCCCGCCGCTGGGGCTATCGCGTGAAGAACATTCCTGCCGACCGGGCCGAGATCCTGGTGGCAGAGGGAAATTTCCATGGCCGGACCACGACGATCGTGGGCTTTTCCGCCGAGGCGGCCTATCGCGACGGGTTCGGCCCCTTCGCGCCGGGCTTCCGGCTGGTGCCGTTCGGCGATGCGACCGCCATGGAAGCCGCCATCACGCCCCATACCGCGGCCATCCTGGTCGAACCGATCCAGGGCGAGGCGGGGATCGTGGTGCCGCCCGCCGGCTATCTGAAGCGGCTGCGCGAGATGTGCGACCGGCATAATGTGCTGCTGATCCTGGATGAAATCCAGTCGGGTCTGGGCCGGACGGGCCGCTGGTTCGCGCACCAGCATGAGGAGATCCGCCCCGATGGCCTGTGCCTGGGCAAGGCGCTGGGCGGCGGCGTGATGCCGGTTTCCGCCTTTGTCGCGCGGCGCGACCTGATCGACATGTTCGTGCCGGGCAACCATGGATCGACCTTCGGCGGCAACCCGCTGGCCGCCGCCGTGGGGCTGGCCGCGCTGGAGGTGATCGCCGATGAGGGGCTGGTGGAACGGTCGGCCGAACTGGGCGCCCATATGATGGCGCGCCTGTCGGCCCTGAACAGCCCCGCCATCCGCGCCGTGCGGGGCCGGGGCCTGTGGGTCGGGGTCGATATCGATCCCGCCTTCGCCACGGCGCGGGCCGTGTGCGAACGGCTGATGGACAAGGGCGTGCTGTCCAAGGAAACCCACGAGACGGTGATCCGTTTCGCGCCGCCGCTGGTCATCAGCCGGCCGGAACTGGACTGGGCCATCGACCGTTTTGCCGAAACGCTGGACGGCATGGCGCGCTGATCCGGCCGCCGGAATTCCAGGATAAAGACAGGGAAGGGGAGGGCGCATGAGCGGATGGTACGGGCTGGTGGGGGCACCCACCGATGTCGGCAATGTCGATTGCGGGGCCGCGGAAGGGCCGGGCGCCCTGCGTGCCATGGGCCTGCCGCGCCGTATGGGCATGGTGGACCGTGGCGATGTGCGCGGCCCCGCCTATGATGGCCGGCCCGATGCCACGGGCAGCCGCAGCGTGCGCGAAACGGCTGCCTGGTGCGCCGCCGTGCGGGACGGGGTGGCCGGCGTTCTGGCCGATGGCGGGTTCCCCCTTATGCTGGGCGGCGACCATGCCATGGCGCTGGGCTCCATTGCCGCCGCCGCCGCCCATGCCAGACAGGAGGGGCGGAACTTCTTCGTGCTGTGGTTCGACGCGCATCCGGATTTCAACACGCCGGAAACCACGCCGTCGGGCAACACGCATGGCTATCCCGCCGCCCTGGCCTGCGGCATCGGCCATCCCGATCTGCTGTCGGTCGGGGCCTTTACGCCGCTGATCCGGCCGGACCGGTTGATCCAGTTCGGTGTGCGCGACATCGACGCCGGGGAGCGGGCCAACCTGTTGCGCATCGGCGTGGAATTCCATGAGATGGATGCCGTCCGCGAAAAGGGGCTGGAGGCGCTGGTCGCGCATACGATCGCCCGCATCCAGGCAGCCGGTGGCGGGCATGTACATGTCAGCTTCGATATCGATGCGCTGGACCCGGCCGCCGCCCCCGGCGTCGGTACGCCGGTGTCCGGGGGACTGACGCCGGCCGAGACCGTGGGGGCCATGCGGCTGCTGGGAGCGTCCGGGCTGGTCCGGTCGCTGGATATCGTCGAATTCGCGCCCCGCCATGACCGGGACGGCATGACCGCCCTGACCGTGGAACAGGTGCTGGCCGGTTTCATGGCGGGCCGGACCGGGCAGCGGGCGCTGGTGGCATAGCGGCCGCATACCTGAGGGACCGGGGCCGTGCCAGGGCAGTGTCATTCTGGACCCCGATCTTCGCCGGGGATAGATTGCCCCGACCCCCTATCCTTATCCTTGCCATCGGAACCCGACCCGCCATGCGCCGCCGCCTTGATCAGATCGACCTGCGCATCCTGGCCGAGCTGCAGCTCGACGGGCGCGTCACCAATCAGGCCTTGTCGGAGCGGATCGGCCTGTCGCCGCGGCCCTGCCTGGAACGGGTCCGGCGGCTGGAACGGGAAGGGCTGATCCTGCGCTATCAGGCCGTGCTGGATGTCCGTCGGCTGCAAAGCTGTATCACCGTGCTGACCCAGATCGCCATGGAGCATCATGGCCGGCATGGCCGGCAATTGTTCGAGCGCCGTCTGGCCAATACGCCCGAAGTGGTGGAGTGTTTCGAGGTCAGCGGCGAGTTCGACTATATCGCCAAGCTGATCTGTCCCGATGTGGACGCCTATCAGGAACTGACCCAGGGCTGGATCGACGATACCGAACTGGGCGTCAGCCGCGTGACCAGCAATATCGTACTGCGCCCCGTCCGCGATCTGGCGCCCACACCCCTGTTCGGGCGGGAGGAGGAATAGGCCGGCGGCTTTCCCGATAAAAAGTTCGGCGTCGATTATATCGTGCGAGATATTATCGCGCTTGCTATCTTGAACCGGCCGGGGTCGTGAAATATCGCCACTACACAGCAATCCTGTTGTGATTTCCCCGCCTGACCTATTTCCTGCACCCGGCATCCGCGCTAAACAAACGTCCGGTTTCCCCGGATGAGGGTGCGGCGGCATGAGCAAGGCCTGGGTCAACGAGAATGCGCGCGAAACGGCGGACGATGATGACGGCCCCGACGATCCGCGCCCCCTGCCGCCCGGCACCAAGAACCACATCACGCCACAGGGTTTCCACCGGATGCAGCAGGAACAGCAGCAATTGCTGCGTGTGGAGCGGCCAAAGGTGGTGGAGATCGTGCATTGGGCGGCCGGCAATGGCGACCGGTCGGAAAATGGCGACTATATCTATGGCAAGAAGCGGCTGCGCGAGATCGACAGGCGCCTGCGTTTCCTGTCCAAGCGGCTGGAAATCGCCAATATCGTTGATCCGGCCCAGCAGAAACATCGCGATCAGGTGTTCTTCGGCGCCACCGTAACCTATGCCAGGGAAGATGGGGCGGAAAACACCGTCACCATCGTGGGCGTGGACGAAACCGACATGGCCCCGGGCCGCGTGAGCTGGGTTTCCCCCATTGCCCGCGCGCTGCTGAAGGGGCGGGAAGGTGATCTGGTGACGGTCCGCACGCCGACGGGGCCGGAGGAACTGGAAATCCTGTCCATCCGCTACCCCCCGCCCGGTTAGAGCCCGTATTCCGCTGACCGGAAACAGGGGGGCCTCCAGCTTTCAGTTCCACCCAGCGCCGGGGCGGCTCTCTGGCCAAAGGAAAGCCGCTTCGGGCCATGTCCCGCCCCTGAAAGCGAGGCCATCCGACGTCGGATAAGGGGACATGTCTGGGTTTCCGCAGCGCCCCCCGACCTAACCTTCTGCACCCCCCCGCGGTGCGGTACATTTGTTAATCAAGAATGGTGTCCTGATGTGACGAACCCTGCCGGGGTCTCGATGCCCTTCGCGTCCAGAAGGTTGCCGCTCGTTTTCCTGATATCCCTCGCCCTGTTATGGAGCGGGGTGGGGTTCCTGCTGCTGCTGGAGCGCGACCGCGTCATGGAACAGGCGGAGCGCGATGTCGCCAATCTGGCCCTGGCGTTCGAGGAGCAGTCCTATTGGGTGCTGTCGAGCGTCGATAACCTGTTGCATACCGCGAAGGCGGAATATGAGGGCGATCCCGGCGGGTTCGATATCCCCGTCTTCCTGCGCGAGCATGCGCTGCCGGCCGGCTTTTCGGTGCAGATGTCCATCGTGGGGGCCGACGGTTATCTGCTGATGTCCAGCCTGGGCATGGGGCCGGACGCACGCATCACCAACTATCTGGACCGGCCGCACATCATTGTGCATGCCCACCAGGATACGGGCCGCATCTTCATCGGCGCCCCGATCGTGGGGCGGCTTTCCGGCAAATGGTCGCTGCCGATCAGCATCCGGGTCAATGATGGCCAGGGCCGGTTCGCCGGGGTCATCACGCTGGCCGCCGATCCCTTCTATCTGTCCGGCTATTACCGGCGGCTGGATCTGGGGGCAGAGGGGGCCGTGTCCATCCTGGGCACCGACGGGATATTGCGGGCCCGTTCCACCCCGTCCGCCAGCCCTGATGGCCCGGCGGGCCTGGGCCGGACGCTGAACAGCATGCCCGTTGCGCGCCTGACGGAACAGGCACCCGCCGCCGTACTGGAACAGGTCAGCGACCTCGACGGGATCGAGCGGGTCACGGCCATGCGCCGTATCCGGTCCTACCCGCTGGTGGCCACGGTGGGGCGCGGCGTGGACGAGGTGCTGCGCCCCTGGTGGTCGCTGGTCTGGCGGGCCGTGGGCGCAGCCGGGCTGGCCAGCCTGGGCCTGACCGGCCTGTTCTGGATGCTGTGCCGTGAGGCACAGCAGCGCCTGCGGCAGGATCGCGATATAGCAGAGGCCAACCGCCTGCTGCGCCTGGCCGAACAGGTGGCGATGGTTGGCCATTGGCGGCTGGAGATCGCCAGCCGCCGTCTCACCTGGTCGGACGAGGTCTATCGCATCCATGGCCTGTCGAAGGACCTGTTCCAGCCGACCCTGGAAAAGGCGCTGACCGCGTATCATCCCGATGACCGGGGGCGGGTGCGCGAACTGGTGGCAAGCGCCATGCAGACGGGCAGTTCCTATGAGATAGCGCTGCGGGTGGTGCGGCCGGACGGGGAGATCCGCCATGTCGTCACGCGCGGCGTGGTGGAATTCGGGTCCGGTGACCGGCCCATGGCCCTGTTCGGCGCGCTGATCGATGTCACCGACCGCACCCATCAAGAAGAGGCGCTGCTGGCCGCGCGGCGCGAGGCGGAGGCTGCTGCCCGCGCCAAGACCGACTTTCTGGCTACCGTCAGCCATGAATTGCGCACCCCGCTGAACGCCGTGATCGGCTTTGCCGACCTGTTGCTGACGGCCGACCTGCCGGAGGCCGAACGCCGCCGTTACATCCGCCTGCAGGCCGAGGCGGGGCGCACGCTGCTGACCGTCATCAATGATGTGCTGGACTTCTCCAAGATCGATGCCGGGCATCTGGCGCTGGAGGAGGTGGCCACCGATACGGTGGGCGTGCTGCTGACCTGTGCCGAGCTGGTCCGCCCCATGGCGCAGGAAAAGGGCCTGAACCTGCAGGTGGACCTGGCACCGGACCTGCCGCCCTGGCTGCTGCTGGACCCCACGCGGGTGCGCCAGGTGCTGCTGAACCTGCTGAACAATGCCACGAAATTCACGCAGGCCGGCTCGGTCTCGCTGACGGCCGGCGTGCTGCATGATCCGATCGGCGGCGACCGGTTGCGCTTCACCGTGGCCGACACCGGCATCGGCATCCCCCAGGACCGCCAGGCCCACCTGTTCGAGCCGTTCCATCAGGCCGATGCCTCCACGGCGCGCCGTTATGGCGGCACGGGCCTGGGGCTGGCCATCTGCCGCCGTCTGATCGGGCTGATGGGCGGGCAGATCGGCTTTTCCAGCGAAGTGGGGCGCGGCAGCCTGTTCTGGGTGGAGATCCCCCTGCGGCCAACGGAGCCGCCGGCCCATGCCCCAATGCTGCCGACACCAGGGGCAGGGGAGGCGACGGCGCCCGGCCGGCCCCTGCATGTGCTGGTGGCCGAGGATCTGCCCGTCAACCAGATCCTGGTCCGGGCCATCCTGGAACGGGCCGGCCACCGCGTGGATATTGCGGTCGACGGGCAGGCGGCCCTGGACGCCGTGCAGCGCCAGTCCTTCGACCTGATCCTGATGGATGTGCAGATGCCGGGCATGGACGGGCTGGAGGCCACGCGCGCCATCCGCGCCCTGCCATCGGCTGTCGGGCGCATCCCCATCGTGGCGCTGACCGCCAATGCCCTGGCGTCGGAGGTGGAGCGCTGCCGCAAGGCCGGCATGAACGACCATATCGCCAAGCCGATCGAAGCCGAGCACCTGCTGGTCACGCTGTCGCGCTGGTCGCAGCGCATCCATTCCGTGACAGGCGAGCCAGGGGACGGCGGCGACGGTGCGGATGTGAAACCGGGCGGCCCGCCCCGCCTCGCCGTGCTGTCCGCCGATCTTCAGGCCCAGTTGGAAACCCTGATGGGCCGGGGCGCGCTGCTGCCCATGATGCAGGAACTGATTTCCACCCTGCGCACCCGGTTGACGGTGGCGCTTGACCCGGCCACTCCGCTGGATGTGGTGCGCACCCACAGCCATGCCACGGTGTCCCTGGCCGGCAATTTCGGCCTGATGGAGCTGTCGGCCACGGCGCGCACGCTGGAACAGGCCATCGATAACGGGGAGGACCGTGCCGCCGTCACGCTTCTGCTGGACGGGCTGGCGCCGGTGGCCGAACGGGCCCTGTCCGCGCTGACCGCACGGATCGAGGAATTGTCGGCCCCGCTGCCGGCCGGGAGCTGATACCCTGTGCCTTTGATCTCGACGTAATCGAGATCAAAGGCTTTGGCGGAACAAGCCGCCGCGGCTTTGGCGGCACAAGCCGCCGCCGCGTCCGTCGGCGCGGATATCAAGGGGCATTCTCCATGCCCCCTGGTATGAAACCGGCCGGGCCGTCCAATCAAGGACTTGCCATCCGGCGCCGGAGCGCCCATGAAAGGGTGATCGTTCCGGGCCGGGAAGCAAATTGCGATGCTGACACAACGGGCCAAATACGCCCTACGCGCCTGTATCCATCTGGCAGACCATTTCGAAGACGGTACGACTGTCCAGATTGCGGAGATTGCGGCGGCGGAGAATATTCCCGCCAAGTTCCTGGAGGCGATCCTGCTGGACATGCGCAAGGCCGGGCTGCTGCAGAGCCAGCGCGGCCGCCATGGCGGCTACCGTCTGGCCCGCGCGCCGGAAAAGCTTTCCGTAGGCGACATCATCCGTGTGATCGACGGTACGCTGGCCCCCATCCGCTGCGCCAGCCGGCTGCGGTTCGAGCCGTGCGAGGATTGCGAGGATGCGGCGACCTGCGTCATTCGCTGGGCCATGCTGAAGGCCCGCGATGCCATGGCCACCGTGCTGGACCGCTGCACCCTGGCGGAAGCCTCCCGCCGCCGCCGGTCGATGAGCCATCCGCTGGATTTCGTGATCTGATCCCGGCGGCGGGGTCACGCCCCGCCATGGTGACGGTTCCACAGGCTGCGCACCTGATTGGCCAGGTTCATCGGCTCGAACGGCTTGGCGATGACATCGATGACGCCCAGCGCCCGGAAGGCCTCGATCTCCCGCGGCTGGACCTTGGCGGTGATGAAGATGACGGGGATTTCCGTGGTTTCCGGATCGGCCTGCAGCGCGCGCAGGGTGGACGGACCATCCATCCCCGGCATCATCACATCCAGCATGATCAGGTCGGGGCGGAAGCGCTTGGCGGTGTCAACGGCCTTGGTGCCGCTGTCGCAAAGCTCCACCGTGAAGTTGCCGATGCGGGTCAGGGCCAGATTGGTGACGACGCGCAACATTTCCTCATCCTCAACATAGAGGATACGGTCCAGCGCTGGGATCATGGTCCAATCTCCACTGAGGCCGAAGGTATGACGACACCTTCCGCAGGCGTCATCCTATGTATCAGGCTGCGGATGGTTTGAACCAGTTCTTCGTTGCGGGCGCGCGATTTCACCAAGGTGGCCGCCACCTGGCGGAGACGGACGGGTCCGGCATCGGCCGCCGTGAAGACGACGATGGGGACCGGCCCCCCCTCCGCATCGCGCAGATGGGGGATCACGTCCAGGCCGCAGCCATCGGGCATGTCGATATCGACGATACCCACATCGAACGGGCCGGCGGCGGCCAGGCGCAGCGCCTCGCCCAGGGTGGGCGCGGCCACCATTTCCGTCTGCCCGGACAGGAGATGGCGGACCACGGCGCGCACATCCTCGTCATCCTCCACATGCAGCAGGCGGGGGCGCTGTCCCGGCCGGGAAATGGCGGCTGCGCGGCGCAGGGCAGAGAGAAGGCGCGGCTCCTCGATCGGCTTGGTCAGCCAGTCGATGATCCCCACCGCATCCCCTTCCACCGCGGCGCGGCCGGCATCACCGCTGGCCGTCACCACGATGATGGGCAGTTCGCGCGTTTCCGCCCGGTCCCGGACGGCCCGGAACAGGGTCAGCCCCGGCAGGTCGGGCAGCATCAGGTCCAGGGTCATGGCATCGAACCGGTGCCGTTCCAGCATGTCCAGCGCTTCCGCCGCCGTGGAGGCCACGCTGGTGGCATAGCCCGCCCGGCCCAGCATCAGGGCCAGCAGCCGCCCGATATCGGGGTCATCCTCGCAGATCAGGACACAAGGGGCATGATCCGCCGCTGACGGTGGCAGGGCCGGCAGATGCAGCACGGGCGGCAGGGCCGCCGACGGGGCCGGTGGCAGGTCGATATGGAAACGGCTGCCGGCTCCGGGCTCGCTGTCGAAGCCGATGCGCCCGCCATGCCGCTCCACAATCTCGCGCGTGATGGCCAGCCCCAGCCCGGTGCCGCCCCGGTCGCGGCTGTCGGACCCGTCGGCCTGGGCGAAACGCTGGAATATCCGCTGGCGGAACGAGGGATCGATGCCGATACCCTGATCGGCAATCGTTACGCGAACGAAATGATCCCGAAGCGTTTCGGCCGACAGGGTTACGGTGCTGCCGGCGGGCGAGAATTTCACGGCATTGCCGATCAGGTTGGCGAAGGCCTGGGCCATACGGTCGGCATCGGCCCGTACACGGGTGCGGAGGCGCGTGCCCGGTTCCAGCCCCGGACCGGGCAGCAGCCGGATGCCGGCCTTCTCCGCCAGGGCATTGTTGTCCCGTACGGCCCTGTCCAGCAGATCGTCCAGCGCCTGCGGCGCCCAGTCGAAGCGCATCTTGCCCGAGGCGATCTTCTCGATATCCAGCAGATCGTTGATCAGGCGGATCAGGCGCTCGGTGCTGTCCTGCGCGATATCGGTCAATTGCCGTGCCTCCCCCGGCAGGGGGCCGAACAGGTCGGAATTCACCATCCCCAGGGCCGCGCGGATAGCCGTCAGCGGCGTGCGCAATTCATGGCTGACGGTGGAGATGAATTCCGATTTCAGCCGGTCCATCTCCTTCAGATGGGCGATGTCGTTGGCCACGCCGAGGAAACCCTGGATCTCGCCCCGCCCGTCGCGGATGGCCGTAACGGACAGCAGGACGGGCACCCGTTGCCCGTCGCGCGCGATATAGGTCCATTCACGCTGGTCCGGCTTGCCCTGCCTGGCGCGGTGGACCAGTGCCTCGAACGGATCGGCCACGGGCCGGCCCAGGCTGGCCACCAGCTTGGCGAGGGCCTCCGCGATTTCATTCTGGTCATGGAACAGTTTCGGCGTTTCCTTGCCGACAAGGTCCTGCGCCCGATAGCCCAGCATGCGCTCGGCCCCGCGATTGAAGGCCCGGATGATGCCGACGGGATCGGTCGCGATGATGGCATTGTCGGCGCTGTCGACGATGGCCTGAAGCTCCGCGGTCAGGCGCCTTGTCTCGGCCTCAGCCCGCTTGCGGGCCGTGACCTCCTCGGTGAACATCACGATGCCGCCGATGCCGCCATCCAGGTCGTGCCAGGGATGCACCTCCCAGCGCAGCCAGACGGTGCTGCCATCGGGTTGGGGAAACGGGTCCTCGGCCGCCGCCGCCTCCCCGGCCAGGCAGCGTTCCAGCACGGGCCGCCAGTGGGCGGCCGCGGCGGGAAACATGTCGTAATGGCAAAGACCTGTCAGGTCCCGGTCCTCCAGCCGGTAATCCTTCTGCCAGCGCCGGCTGACGGCCACAAAGCGCATCTGGGTATCCAGCATCGCGATGGCCGTGGGCGCATGACGGATGAACAGGTCCAGCAGCCGCTCGCGCCGGCGCAGCGCCTCGGCCAGGGCCTCTCCTGCCAGATGGACAGCACGGAAGGCGGTGGCCGCCCGCGTCAGGTCGCCGATTTCATCAGCCCGCGTGATGTGGGGCAGGGAGACATTGGTCTCGCCCCGGGTAATCTGCTCGAACAGGCGGGTGACCCCTGTGAGTGGTCGCAGCACACGGCCATGGACCAGCAGAAGCGCCGCCACGCCGCCCGCCAGGGCCAGCAGGCAGATGACGGCGCTGCGCACCAGCAAGGACGCGGCATCGTCGGACAGGGTGCGGGCCCGGTCGGTCACGACGCGCAGCGTGGCCGATTCCACCTGCCGCAGCGCATCCACGGCGAGGGAGGCGGCTGTATTCCATTCGTCCACCACGGTGGGATCATGTGCCCCGGACGCCAGCAGGGCGATGGCGCGCCGCCGCTGCGGTTCCAGATGGGTACCGATGAGCCTGTCGGCCCTTTCCACGGTCTGACGGACCAGGTTCAGCCCGTCCGCATCCTGCCCGCCATCGTTTCGTGCCACGCGCTGGCGCAGGCTGTCCCAGGCCAGGGTGAAGCGGGTGCCGCTTTCTGTCAGGGTCTGCAGGGTCGGCACGGCCCCCCGCGCGGTCAGCGCCCCCGTCAGCAGGGGGCCGGCCCGCTCCACCTGCTCCGCCGCGTCCGATGCGGCATAGCGCAACGCGATCTGTGCAGCCAGCACATCATCCATCACCACCGTGTGGTCATCCAGCATCTGGTGCAGCAGCAGGGCATGGCCGACCATGCCGTTCATGGCACCGAACCAGCGGTCGGCCCAGGCCTGGGGCCGGTCTTCCCATGGCAGGGTCAGGGTGTCGTCCATCTCCTCCCGCTGGGCGGCCAGACCGCGGCGCAGGCTCGCCAGCCCGGCCCGCAGGTCGCCGATCCCGGCTTCCGACAGTTCCGATGCGGGCAGACCGGCCGTCAGACGGTCCAGGGCGCCATCGGTACGCCGGCGCACCTCTTCCAAAGCAGGGAGATCAGGGATGTCCTCCGGCGACCGGTGGGCCAGACGGTCGTAGCCGTCGCGCCGTTCCGCGGCCATGGCCGAAACCGTTTCCACCAGCAGCGCATGCAACGGGTCGGCAGCCAGCGCGCGGTCGGCCGCATGTTTCAGCGCCCATTCCCGCGATAGCCCCAGCACGGCCAGCGCCGTCATGGCGCCAGCAAGCAGCAGGATCAGCAGCGGGATCAGCACACGAAGACGCATGAACGCCCGTTCCGGTCGGTGGGAGCTGCGGAATGCCGGCCTGGGGATGCCGGCTCCCGGTCCGACCCGTCCCAGGGACCATAAACCTTACCGACCGGCATACGCCAGACGAGAGGATGAACCCTATCCGGAAGCTTATGTCGTGCATAGGCGCCCAGGGCGCCCATGCGAGAAAAGGCCAGAATCCCTGAACCCGCAATCCCTGAACCCGCCGGGGGTGCGACCGCCGCCTGCGGCGTTATTCCAGGTAGCCATCCACCTCGGCCGCGGCCCGTTCCAGGGGCCAGTTCAGGCGCTCGATGATCTCGTCGATGGCGTCTTCCGCCGTCAAGGACCCCCGGCCCAGCCGTTCCAGGATGGCATCCAGGGTTGCCTCCTCCTTGGGGCTCGGACGTCCATAGGGCTTCAGAATCTCCAGAATACTGCTCATCGACTCCGCCTGTCCTTCAGATGGCCGGTTCCGGTTTCGCCGGAAGAGGGGGGAGATTACACAGGACCATCGCCGCTTGGCCAGAGAAGTTCGGACTGTTCCACCTGTGAATCAGCCCGGGGAAAGGTCCATCAGGTCCGGCGCCTCGCTGGCCAGCCGCTGCGACAGCTGCTCCACCCGCTCCAGCAGGCCGGCATCCAGGCGGCGCGCCACCGCCTCCTCCTCCTGCCGCAGGGCCACCAGCCGCTTCACCCAGCGTTCCGCCACGAAGCGCGTGCCGATGGGCATATGGGCGATGCCGGCAACCATGCGCTGCAGCCGCGGTTCCACCGCCGCCAGGTGCAGGTTCCACAGCGCCACGGTCAGTTGCGCCAGTTCCGCCTCCACCTGCCGGCGGCGCTCCTCCTCCATGGACCGGACATTGACCTGAAGGACCGAGGTGAAGGCGGCCACAGCCTCGAACGCAGGGGCCAGCGCCTTGAACTGCCGCAGTGCGGTGGTGACGTCCGGCGGTATGGGCAAGCCGGCGCACCGCCCCTGCAGACGGACCAGATCCTCCTGTAGCAGTGCCAATTGCAGCCGGATAGTCCGGTCGCTGGACTTCTTCTGCATCGGTCTATCTCCTTT
The DNA here is from genome assembly GCF_048066175.1 of Niveispirillum fermenti. Lineage (GTDB taxonomy): Bacteria > Pseudomonadota > Alphaproteobacteria > Azospirillales > Azospirillaceae > Niveispirillum > Niveispirillum fermenti. Next base: position 277,603 of record NZ_JBLTXA010000005.1, read on the forward strand.
GATATAGGTATAAACCGAATCGCCAGGATGTTCAGCGTAGAAATGGCGCGTGATGGCGACAGGCACGGCCAAGTAATGGCGACGGATGTTCAGCCGCCCGGCCGGCGCCGAGTGCCGTTGCGGCGCGGCAATGATGACGATTATGTGGTAGACCCCTGGGGGCAGCATTGCGCAGCCCGCTTCCGCACCAGCCACGCCATGCCGGGGGTTGAACATATATTTTCATTTATTTTCAATATGTTATATCATGTTTCCCGAGGAAACGAAAAACCCTTGCGCGCCCGTTGATTGTGGCTTTCCGGGCAGCCTTGTGGAAATTTCAACATCGCTTCTCTCAAGAACCCTCTCGCAACGCGAAAAAGAAATGGTATAAGGCTCAGCAGTCCAACCTCTGGGGAATTTTGCCAATGAAAAAGGAACTCCTGGCCCTGACGTTCGCCATCGCCCTGGGTGCCGCTCCGGGTGTCGCCAACGCACAGACCACGACTGAGGCCGCTCCGGCCGCCGCGTCCACCGCTTCCGGCTCCGCCGCCGGCGCTGGCGCTTCCGGTGTCGCCCTGGGTTCCCTGGGCACTGTTGCCGTTGTTGGCGCCGTTGCCGTTGCCGGCATCGTGGCCGCCGCTTCCGGTGGCGGTGATGAAGAGGCCCCGGGCCCCGGCCCCGGCCCCGGTCCGGGCACCCAGACCACCCCGCCGGCCACGGCGACGACGACAGCGTCGAACTGATCGTCGGTCGTTCCGCACAGGGTTCGCACCAAGGGGCTGTGGACTTGGACATGGAATTGGGACCTCCGGCGTCATGCCGGGGGTCCTTCCTCTTTTCAGGCCTGCCTCTCTTCCGCCGGTATCCTGCCGATCTTTCATGAGGGTCCTGGGTGAAGGTCCTGACCGACATGCCAGCGGATCGACACCGCAGGTCGATGCCGGAAACAGCATCTGGCGCATTCCTGTCGGGAATGCCGGTGGAACGGGGTCTTTCCTGCGACCCTGCAGGCCCGGCCCCGCTGCGGAAAGGCCCTGTCACCGGTCAGCCGGCGGGCTTCGTCACCTCGATATTGACGGCGCCGGTGCGGTCGTGGATGTGCTGGCGCGATTTCCAGCAAAAGCCCGTCTGCGGGTCGATCCAGTAATGGTTCTCGAACGGCTTCATCCCGGCGATCTCCACCTGCTCACGCAGATGAGACAGCCTGTGGGGCCGGTCCAGGATCGTCACCGTCTCCTCCCCCAGATCCGTCCATCGGCCGCGAACGGCAAGATCGAACAGGCCGGCCGCCTGGATGTCGATGAACCGGACCCATTCCTGACCGGCCAGCCGGCGCAGATCGGGCACCTTGTCATCGACAAAGCGGGTGCGGGACAGATCGCCGGGCAGGCCCACGGTCTGCACCAGGAACGGGCCGCGCGTCACCAGAACCTGGCGGGTCTGGCTATAGTAATAGTGTGCCCCATTTCCGCCGATTTCGCCCAACACCATGAAGGCCTTGCTGCTATCTTCCAGCCAAGCCAGAATCGATGCATAAGGCAGGGCGTCCGCCTGTTCACGGGTAACAGGCGACCCACCGCCCACACCGCCGACCGCCGCCACAGTTGCCCAGTACGGAGATTCAGTGTTAACCAGGGCACATCCAGACAGGGCGCTGGCCGGTAGCGTGCTGGCCGCGATCAGGCCCAGGCACTGGCGGCGGCTCAACCGGGCCGGAATGTCTGCCGGATTGTCTGCCAGAATGTCTCTGGGGTCGCACTTGGGAAGTGTCATGGAGAACTCGATGCGTCGTGTGTTCAGGGGGGCCGTCACCGGACGGCGCCTGGGGTTGGGTCTAGCATGTGCGGCCCTGCTTGTCAGTGTCGCGATGCCGGTATCGGCCCAGACCATCGAGTTGCCGAACGGCACCATCGATCTGCAGCGGCTCCAGGGACAACGCGGTGACATGGATGGGAACTACACTGTCCCGTCCGCCCTGGACCGTGCCCGGTCGGGCAGCCGGTATGACGATCCGCGCCTGACCGACCCGTCGCGCGGCACCCCGTCCCGCTTCGATACGCGCGACCCCGCCGGCTATTACGGGGCCGACACCGAGCTGGCGCGCCCGTCCGCCCTGGAGCAGCAATATTCCCAGCGCGCCGGCCGCAGGCTGGAACAGTTCGGCTATGACTGGCGCCATGACGGGCGGCTGGTGGCCACCGGCCTGCTGAACGGTGCCGTGCCTGAAGATTACGTGCTGGGAATCGGCGACGAGCTGGTCGTCACCCTGCGCGGCCAGGTCAACAGCACCAGCAGCGTGCGCATCGACCGCGAGGGCCGCATCGTGCTGCCCAACATGGCCCCGGTCACCGCCGCGGGCCGTTCGTTCGGTGAATTCCGCGACGATCTGACGGCCCAGGCCCAGGCGGCGTTCCTGCAGACCAACGTGTTCGTTTCCGTCGGTTCGGTGCGCAGCATCGGCGTGCTGGTCACGGGGGAGGTGAACCTGCCCGGCCGCTATACGCTGACCAGCTTCTCCAGCCTGATCGACGCCCTGACCCAGGCCGACGGCATCCGCAAGTCGGGCAGCCTGCGCAACCTGCGCATCATGCGCGGCGGCCGGACGGTGGCCATCGACCTTTACGACGTGCTGCTGGGCACGCGCACCGTCAACGACCTGCGCTTGCAGGACGGCGACCAGATCATCGTGCCCGCCATCGGCGACACGGTGGCGGTACAGGGCGATGTGGTCCGCCCCGGCATCTATGAATTGAAGTCCGGGCAATCCACCGTGACCGGCGTGCTGGAACTGGCCGGCGGCGCGCAGCGCGCCCGCGGCAACCGGCTGGATATCCTGCGGCTGGACCGGTCGGGCCGCAACCAGGTGCTGCGCAACGCGGCGCAGGGCGCCCGCATCCTGGCCGGCGACATCCTGCGCGTCGAGCTGCCGCGCGACGCCTTTGCCGTGGAAGGTGCCACGGAGCTGCCCGGCGGTCGTGGCCTGGCCGAGACCAAGACCCTGCGCGACCTGTTGTCCGATCCCTATGTGCTGACGGCCAACCCCTATCTGCCGCTGGCGGTGATCGAGACGGAGGACCCGGCCACGCGGCAGCGCCGTTATGTGCCCGTGGACCTTCTGCGGGTGCTGGACGGCTCGATGAACGTCTCGCTGCGCGAGCGCGACAGGGTGATCTTCCTCAGCCAGACGGATATCCGCTATCTGGGATCCGCCGATGTCCAGGCCGTGCTGCGCGGCGAACAGCCGCCCAGCCTGAAGCTGGCCATGGACAACCAGTTGATGGGCGAGAAGCTGGCCGTCAGCGGTGTGGCCGGCGCCGCCGGCGCGGCCTATCCCGGCACCGCGCAGGCGGCCGGGAACAATGGCGCTGCCAACCGCACGCGCGGCGAGGCGCAGCAGCAGCCATGGCGCGGCAGCGACGATGCCTATCGCGGCGACCGTCCGCTGGACCCGCTGCTGGTCAACCCCGATCTGGCGGCGGCGCGGTCGTCGCGCCGGCTGATCGGCACCTATGCCGACCCGCAGAATCCGGCGGGTATCCGGCTGATCGAATCCGATATCGAATGCGGCGGTCTGCAGACGCTGGCGGCGCTGGCGTCGGAGGGCCTGCAGCAGCGCTATTCCGTGGCCATGCGCTCCGGCGCGCGCCGGTCGGAAGACAGTTCGGTGATCGATGTCCGGGCCTGCCCCGCCGTCTTCAACCGCCATCCCGACCTGCTGCCCTTCCTGCTGGAATATGCCGTGTCCGTGGAAGGCGAGGTGCGCATTCCCGGGGTCTATCCCGTGGTTCCGGGCGCCCGCGCCGACAGCCTGCTGAAGGCCGTGGGCGGCGTGACGCTGGATGCCGACGGCGAGGCGGTGGAGGTCACGCAGGCCAATGGCCAGCGCGCCACGGGCATCAGCCTGCAGCAACTGGCCACCAGCACCGTCGGCCCCGGCGATGTGATCCGCATCAGCAGCCGCGTGTCCAGCCGCGAGGTCGGCGTGGTCCGCGTGGCGGGCGAGGTCGTGCGCCCCGGCCGGTATGACATCAAGCGCGGGGAGCGCCTGTCGGAATTGCTGCGCCGTGTCGACGGCCTGACGGCCGAAGCCTATCCCTACGGCGCCATCTTCACGCGCGAACGGGTGCGTCAGGCCGAGGAGGCCGGCTATCGCCGTGCCGCCCTGGAACTGGAACAGTCGCTGCCCAGCGTGCTGGCCGCATCGTCGGGTCAGGAGGCCGAGCAAGCCCGCCAGGCGCTGCCCTTCCTCCAGGGGCTGATCGGCAGCCTGCGCGCCGCGAAGGCGGTGGGGCGTGTCGTGATCGAGGTCGATCCCACGGTCCTGGCGGCCCGTCCGGAGCTGGATTTCGTGCTGGAACCGGGTGACACGCTGCTGATCCCCAAGCGGCCCTCGCATGTCACCGTCTCCGGCGAGGTGCTGAACTCCAGTTCGGTGATGTTCAGGAGCGGCCTGTCGGCCCGCGATTACCTGCGCATGGCCGGCGGTGCCACATCGGCGGCGGAACTGTCCGATGCCTTCGTCATCTATCCCAATGGCGAGTCCGAGCCGCTGCGCCTGGGCCGCTTCAGCGATGGCAGCGTTCCCATCCCGCCGGGGGCGACCATCGTTGTTCCCCGCGATCCGCAGCCCTTCAGCTTCATGACCATGACCCGCACGGTCGTCTCGCTGCTGAGCGATCTGGCCCTGACGGCCGCGTCGCTGGCCGTCATCAACAACAACTGATCGGGCGGAACATATTGTGAGGATCTATCGGTCCGGTGCGATGGCCACGGCCGCCATCGCCCTGATGGCGGTGGTGCCGGCGGCCAGCGGGCAGGAAAACCCTTTCCTGCCCTGGCGCCCGCCGGAAATCGTCAATGATTTCGGTGGCACGGGCCTTATCCAGACCCCGATCGCCCGCGCGGCGGAGGACGGGCAGGCCTATGCCGGCTTCACCTATGTCTGGCCCTACTCGCGTTACTTCATCACGGTGCAGGGACTGCCCTGGCTGGAAGCGACGCTGCGTTACACCAGCGTTGCCAACCGCTTTTACGGGCCGATCGATTTCTCGGGCACCCAGTCCTACAAGGATCGCGGCATTGACGTGAAGGTGCGGCTGGTGAAGGGCGATGCCAACTGGCCCAACATCGCCGTCGGCCTGCGCGACATCGCCGGCACGGGCCTGTTCGGGTCCGAATATGTCGTGGCCGACCAGAGCTTCGGCGATTTCGACATCTCCTTGGGCCTGGGCTGGGGCAACATGGGCACCCAGGGGCATTTCCGCAATCCGCTGAGCCTGTTCTCCAAGAAGTTCGACAGGCGGACGGACAGCTACACGCCGGGCGGCGGTGCCCTGTCGACCGATTTCTTCCGCGGCCGCGATGTGGCGCTGTTCGGCGGTGTCAGTTGGCGCACACCCCTGGAGGGGCTGACGCTCAAGGTCGAGTACGATCCCAACGATTACCAGCACGAGCCGCTGGAAAACAATCTGGCCCAGGACATTCCGGTCAATATCGGCATCGATTACAAGCCCTGGGACTGGCTTCAGGTCGGTGCGGCACTGGAGCGGGGCAACCGCGCCATGCTGCGCTTCGCGACCACTACGAATTTCCATAAGGCCAAGGGGCCCGGCAAGCTGGACCCGCCGCCCCCGCCCCTGATGCCGACAGGGCCGCAAGGCGGGCAGGCGACCACCGCCACCCCCCTGCCGGACAGCATGAGCCCGGCCGCCGCGGCACCCGTGGCGGGGGACGAGGCATCGGTGCGCACCGGCCTGGGCCGGCAGGCCGCCATGGACGGCATTTCGCTCCAGCATTTCGCCCGTATCGACGGAGAAATCCGGATCACCGTGGCCGGCACTCCGATGCGCGACGGGGCCAGTGTCGCCTATGACCTGGCCCGCCGTGCCGTGGAACTGGCGCCCGACTTCCAGGGCAGGGTGCATGTGACCCGGGTGGAATACAATCTGCCCTGGATGGAAGCCAGCTTCGACGCCGGCGCCCTGCGCGAGGGGATGCCGCTGGCCGCGGCCCCGGAAGCGGAGATGGTGCCGGCGGTGCAGGGTGCGGCCCCGGACGAGGAGGTGCGCCAGGAACTGGCCAGCCAGTTGCGGACCCAGGGTTTCTTCCTGTTCGCCGCCGACTATACGCAGCCGCGCGTCACCCTGTTCCTGGTCAATGGCCGCTATCGGCAGGTGCCCAAGGCCATCGGCCGGGCGGCCCGCACCGCCGCCGCCGTGCTGCCGCCCGAGTACCAGCAGATCCGCGTCATCTTCGTCGACAATGGCATGGAAATGCTGTCGGCCACACTCTACCGGTCGGACCTGGAGCGCGCCCTGTCGCCCCACGGCGGATCGATCGAGGAAGCCTGGATGCGCACCGAGATCGACCGGCCGGACATGCGCATGGAGGAGGCAAGCCATCCGGAGGAGATGAGCTTCCCCTCCTTCGCCTGGAACCTGCGTCCGGCCCTGCGCCAGACGCTGGGCCGTCCGGAAGCCTTCGTGCTGTATCAGGCATGGGTGCGCCTGAACGGCAGCGTCGTCGTGACCCCCGGCCTCAATGTCGCCGGTGGTCTGGGCATCAACGTTTCCAATAATTTCAACCGGATGCGCATCCCCTCGGACAGCCAGCTTCCGCATGTGCGGTCCGATATCAAGAATTACCTGCAGGAGGGCACCACGGCGATGACCTACCTGCAGGCCGACTATACCCAGCGCCTGGCCACCGACACCTATGGCCGCGTCTATGGCGGCTATCTGGAAGAGATGTTCGGTGGGGTCGGCAGCGAGGTGCTGTACAAGCCGTTCGGCCGGGAATGGGCCATCGGCATCGACGTCGCCTGGGCCAAGCAGCGCGATTATGACCAGTGGTTCAAGTTCCGCGACTATGATGTCGTGACCGGGCACATCACCGGCTATTATCATTACGAACCGATGGGCGTGGATGCGCGCGTCAAGGTCGGCCGTTACCTGGCCGGCGACAAGGGCGCGACGTTCGAGCTGTCGCGCACCTTCGACAGCGGCATCACGGTCGGCGCCTTCGCCACCTTCACCGATGTGTCGGCGGAGCAGTTCGGAGAGGGCCGCTTCGACAAGGGCATCTATTTCATCTTCCCGCTCGACAATCTCTATGTGAAGTCGACACGCGGCAGCCTGGGCTGGCTGTGGCGGCCCCTGACCCGTGATGGCGGCCAGACGCTGAACAACCGCCGGCCGCTGATCGGTCAGGTGTCGACAGCCGACGGCACGGCCTTGCGCCGCAACTGGAACCTGTTACTGGATTGAGGACGGGACCGGCCCGGGACCGGCTTGATTTAGCCGGGGCGTGTGGATCATGGTGGCCCGCCAGCCTGTTCCACACGCCCCGGAAATGGTTGATATCACACCGGGTGCCCGGGCACGGATGTTGATCATCATATCGGTTCCGGATCCACATCCGGGTTGAGCATTCGGTGTCTGAGCATGATCGAAATTCTCCTGGCCACCTACAATGGTGCCCGCTACCTGCCGGAAATGATCAGGTCGCTGGACGGGCAGGATGCACCGTCCTTCAGGGTGCTGGTGCGCGATGATGGCTCCACCGACGGCACCCAGGCGATCCTGATGGCCTGGCGGGACCGCTGCCCTGACCGGGTCGCCATTCTGGAAACAGGCGCGCCGACAGGATCGGCATCCGGCAATTTCCGCCGCCTGATGGAAGCCGCGTCGGGCGAATACATCCTGTTTGCCGACCAGGATGATTACTGGCACCCCGAAAAGATCAGCCGGACGGTGGCGGCGCTGCGCCAGGCCGGTGGTGACGGCAACCGGCCCGTGATGGCCTTCTGCGACCTGGTCGTGGTGGACGAGCAGCGCCGGCCCATCGCCGGCAGCTTCCGCCGCTTCCAGCAGCTTGATATCGGGCAGGGACTGACGCTGCCGCGGCTTCTGGTGCAGAATGTCGTGACCGGTTGCGCCATGGGGATCAATAACGCGGCCTTGCGGCTGGGCCGGCACGTGCCCGATGCGGCCCTGATGCATGATTGGTGGCTGGCGCTGATCTGTGCCGCCTGCGGAACCATCGTGCCCATGCCCGAGGCCCTGATCGATTACCGCCAGCACGGCGCCAACGTCGTGGGGGCCCAGGCCTACTCCACCAGGCGGACATTGCGAAGCTGGCTGACCGTCTGGCTCCGGTCGGAACGGCGCCATCGCTTCCAGCGCAACTATGCCCGCCTGATGGAGCAGGCTGCCGCCCTGGCTGAGAAACTCGGCTCCGCCTGCCCCCCGCAGGCGGCCCGCCAGATTGCCGGATTCCGCAGCCTCCCCATGGTCGATCCCGTGACCCGGCGGTTCCGCGCCCTGCGTGGCGGCTATCACCCATCAGGGGTATTGCGGGTTATGAGCTGGCTTGTAAGGATCTGAGAGGGCGCGTGTCCGGGCCGGGAGAATCAATCGCATGTGTGCCCGGCGCGGTGCGTCCCGTCCCCTGAAGGCTTCCGCCGGTTGCATCGGCATTGGCCGCAGGCCGCTTTTGCCGCCTGGTGTTGCATTTCAGCCAAGATTTTAGTCGCTTCAAAAAAAATCTTCGATATCAGTCGCTTGCGGGAATTTCTTAATCAAGGGCCGCTGATCAGCGAACCCATGTTAAAGAGTTGGTGAACATTTTGCGTGCCCCTTTGGATTTCCTTCGCATTTGCTGCTTGCATCACGCGGATAGCTCGCATAAAGAACCTAACGACGCATAACTTCGTGGGGGAGCGTTCTAGGGGCATGGTGTGGCCGAGCAAAATGTCTTCTGTCAGCTTTTTGCCTGTGCGCGCCGCCCAGATTTCGGCGGATGCCAACGTTTTATCCTATCCTTTGCGGACGGTGATTCGTCTGCAAATAGGCTCTTTGGCTCGCCGCATACCATTTTCCCAGAACACGCCTCTCTCAAGGTTAAGCGCGACCAAGCCTACTCACGGAGATTCATAGATGGCTGGACCCTCCATTTTCGTGTATAACGAAGCCTACTATCTGGCGCAGAACCCGGATGTCGCCGCTGCCGTTCAGGCTGGCGTGATCGAGAACGGTCTGCAGCACTGGCAGGCTTTCGGCGCGGCCGAAGGGCGGAAGGCTTCCGCTTTCTTCGATTGGGAAGTTTATCGCGACAACAACCAGGATCTGGTTGAGGCCGGTCTGACGACCGAAGCGGCCCTGACGCAGCACTTCAACCTGTACGGTCACAACGAACCCCGCGTGTTCCTGAGCTCGGCCGTCTTCGACGCCACCATCTATGCCGCTCAGAACCCGGATCTGGCCGTTGCCGGCGTGACCGGCGCCTATGCGCTGGAGCGTCACTTCGTGACGAACGGCGTGGGCGAGGGCCGCGTCGCGGTGGCCGGCCTGGACGGCGCCGCCTATATCGATTCCTTTGCCGATCTGAAGGCCCTGCTGGATGCCGGCGGGAACATTGCCGGCTTCACCGCCGCCCAGAAGGCCCAGGCCGGTATCTGGCACTATTACAATTACGGCATCTCCGAAGGCCGCCCGCTGCCGACGCCGGCGCCGGTCGTGACCATCACGCCGGCCAGCACCACCGTGCAGGAAGGCGCCGACCTGGTCTTCACCGTGAAGCTGTCCGTGCCGCTGACGACCGACACGGTGTTCACCTACAACATCACGGGCGATACCCGTGATGGCGCGCTGAACGCCGCCAGCCCGAACGACTTCACCTCCGTGACGGGCACCGTCACCATCCCGGCCGGCTCGACCAGCTATTCCTTCACGGTCACCCCGGTTGCCGACGGCATCGCGGAAGGCCTGGAAGGCTTCAAGGTCACGCTGTTCAACCAGAACCTCGTCGTGGTCAAGACCAGCGACGTGGTCGGCATCATCGACGCCCCGGCGCCGGTCGTTCCGCAGACCTTCACGCTGACCGCCGGCACCGACAATTTCGTCGGCGGCACCGCCAACGACACGTTCGTCGGCACGATCCGCACCGATGATCCGACGCTGTCCACGCTGAACGCGGGTGACACGCTGAATGGCGGTTCGGGCATCGATACGCTGACCGTCAACGTCGCCGGCAGTGGCACTGGCAGCCCGGCCATCTCGCCGACCCTGATCGGTGTCGAGCGCGTGCTGGTCTCCAACTCCGCCTCGTCGGGCACCGCCTCCATCGACCTGTCGCTGGCCGACAGCGCGCTGACCACCGTCGGCACGACCGCCTCGCTGAGCTCGGGCGTGAAGACGGAGTTCGTCGGTCTGAACAAGATCGTCGACGTGGTGGCCCGCGGCGCCGGTGACCTGACCGTGAACTTCGCCGCTGGCGTCGTTGCTGGTTCGGGCGATGCGCTGAACCTGTCGCTGAGCGGCGTGGGTTCCTCCGGTTCCGGCATCATCTTCGATACCAACGGTATCGAAACGCTGAACATCTCGTCCTCCGGCGCTGCGAACAGCCTGAAGTTCGGTACCGGCATCACCGGCACGGGCGGCACGCAGACCATCAATGCGTCGGGCGCTCAGGCCCTGACCCTGGACGGGATCGGCGGTGTCACGACCGTCAATGGCGCTGGTCTGACCGCGGCTCTGACTGTCAGCGGCATCGGCAGCGGCGGCGTCAGCATCACGGGTGGCGCTGGCAATGACGTGTTCGATTTCGGCAACACCTTCAACGCGGCGACCGGCACGGGCAATGACATCATTGCCGGTGGCGAAGGCACCGACACGCTGAAGATCACCAGCTCGGCTACCAACATCGCCGACGCTGCTTTCGCCAACGTGACCTCGATCGAAGTGCTGAACGTCGCCAGCGGCGGCACCGGCACCCTGACGCTGGGCGCCAACGCCGCCGCCGCGGGTATCACCACGCTGACCGAATCCGGCACCGGCGCGCTGAGCCTGACGGTTGCCAGCGGCTATACCGGCACCCTGACGGTCAACCTGAGCGGTTCCGGCGACTCGGTCTCGGTCGCTTCCGGCTCGACCGCCAATGTGGTGGTGAATGCCAGCGTCGCCAGTGTTTCCGGCCTGACCTTCGCCGGCTCCACCGGCACCGGCTCCACCGACACGCTGTCGGTCACCGGCACGGGCTCGGTCACGATCGGCACGGGCGTGACGGACATCGACGTGCTGAAGCTGACCAGCACGGGCGCGCTGTCGGTCACGACCAGCAACGCCAATGTCGGTTCCGGCCGCATCCTGTCGGTCGATGCCTCGGCGGTCTCCGGTTCCACCGGCACCGGCGCCAATGGCCTGACCTTTGACGGCACTGCCGAGAATGATGGCCGTTTCTCCATCACCGGTAGCGCCGTCAATGACAGCATCACGCTGAGCAGCGGTGCGCACACCGTTGTGGCCGGCGCCGGCAATGACACGATCGACGCCACGGCTGGCGGCAATGTCAGCCTGGATGGTGGTGCGGGCAACGACACCTTCGTCGTCGATCTGACCACGCTGGGCACCGGCGCCACCATCAATGGCGGCGAAGGCTCCGATACGCTGTACGTCCAGGGCACCGGCACGGTCACCTCGGCCAACCTGGCCAATGTGTCCAATGTCGAGCGTCTGGTGTTCGATGGCAACGCCACGCTGAACACGGCGATCCAGTTCTCCACCTTCGATCTGAGCGGCTCGACCGGCGCCAACACGCTGACCCTGGCCTCCGGCTACACCGGCGCCACCACGGTCACGCTGGGTTCCGGTGACATTGTCGACAATACCGGCGCGCGCGTCGACCTGACGGTCAATGTCACGGCGGCCGATTATGTCGCCACCAAGGGCGACGTGATCCGCGGCGGCAGCGGTTCGCACACCGTTACCCTGAACCTGGAAGCCAGTGTCGAAGGCACCGGCAGCCAGGTGGTCCTGGGGACCGGCGCCTATGTCGACGTGCTGAACATCGTCGATGGCGGTGACGTGGCCTCCGGCACCGGCGCCAATGCCGGCAAGGATGTCTCGGTCCAGCTGGCTTCGGGCTACAGCAACAACATCATCGTGAACGCCTCGGCGCTGGACGCCGGTACGTTCAGCACCGGTGGCTCGCCGAACGCCGACTTCGAGAACCTGCTGTTTGACGGTTCCCAGGCTCTCGGCACCATCGTCGCCACGGGCGGCGCCGGTAACGACACCATCTCCGGTGGCATGGGCAAGAACACCCTGCTGGGCGGTGACGGCGCCGACTACCTGTATGCCGGCAACGGCGGCACGGGCAGCTTCGACAGCATCAATGGCGGCAATGGCGACGACATCATCGTCTTCACGTCCGGCAATTTTGACGGTAACGACACCGTTGATGGCGGTGCGGGCAACGACATGCTGGTCGTGGCGCCGGGTACCGGCGGCATCCAGGATCTGGCTTTCCTGAATGTCAGCAATATCGAGACGCTGGGCCTGAGCGGTGGCGGCACCGGTACGGTCGTTCTGGATACCCGTGCGCAGGCTGCCGGCCTGACCGGCATCAAGCTTGCGGCGACCGGAAACTTCGTGGTCAACGCTGCCGGCTTCACGAACGGCCTGACCTTCGACGCCACCTTGAGCACCGGTGACGTCAGCCTGACCGGTGGCGCTGGCAACGACACGTTCGTCTTCGCCGGCTCCGGCCTGAATAACAGCGACCTGATCGTTGGCGGCTCCGGCACCAACAATCTCGTCCTGTCGAACAGCGGTGGCGGGGTCTCGGCCCAGATCGGCACCAACATCTCCGGCATCAGCGAGATCGTGGTCCGTGACGACGCGACCGGCACCGGTAGCACCGCCGGCGCCACCATCACGCTGAGCGGCTACACTGGTTCGGCGCTGAAGATCGATGCTTCGGCCCTGAACGCCACCGGCGAGACGCTGACCTTCACCAACAACACCAGCGTGGTCGTCACGGTGGTCGGTGGTTCGGGCAACGACATCATCACTGGTGGTTCGGGCAACGACGTCCTGTCGGGCGGCGCTGGCAATGACAGCATCATCGGCGGTGCGGGCAATGACCTGATCGTCGGTGGTGCCGGCAATGACACGCTGAGCGGCGGCGTCGGTGTCGACACCCTGACGGGTGGCGATGGCAACGATGTGTTCGTGTTCACCCCCGGTGATAACACCAGCACGGGTGCCGACGTCATCACCGACTTCGGTTCGGGTGACGTGATCGTCCTGAAGCACACGGTTGGCGCCAATGCGTCGATCGATGCGAACTACAAGGGCGCTGCCAACACCTACGCCGACGCCCTGTCGCTGCTGCAAGGCTCGACGGGCACCAACGCCGGCCAGTACGTCTACATCAACAGCCTGAACCAGCTGGTGATCGACGTGGACGGCAATGGCCTGATCCAGGCGAACGACCTGTACATCACCCTGCAGGGCACGAGCGGCTTCACCAGCGGTTCGGTGGCACTGGACCTGACCGTGACGGGCGCCGGCTCGACCATCTCCGGTGGTGCGGCGGATGACACCATCACCCTGTCGGGTGCCAGCTCGGCGACCATCGTCGGTGGCGCTGGCAATGACACGCTGAAGGTTGCCGGTTCGGGCAATACCGGCAGCTTCACGGGCGGTGCGGGTACCGGCGATGCCGTGATCTTCCTGAGCGGGGCCACCAGCGGCGCCGTGACGGTGACCACGGTGGAGACCGTTACCCTGGCGTCCGGTGCGGGCGCTGGCAATAACGTCACCTTCGGTGCCACCGGCAGCAGCCTGACCGTGTCCAACCTGAACGGTACGGGCACCTTGCTGACCGTCAATGGCTCCACCGGTGCGGACAGCCTGACGATCGCCTCGGGCAGCAGCGGCGCTGTCGGCGTCATCAACACCGGCGGTACCATCACGGTGACCGGTTCGGATGGTAACGACTACGTTGCCTTCCGCGGCACGGGTGGCACCATCAACCTGGGCAGCGGTGACGATACGCTGCTCCTGACGGGCGCCAGCTCCGTCACGATCTCCGGTGTCGAGCACGTTTCCGGCGCCACGGGCACCGGTGACATCTTCACCGTGACCCTGGGCAACACCGGCAGCGATGTTGTCCTGCTGGGCGGTGCGACCGGGTCGGGCGCCACGGTGTCCTTCAGCGGCTTCAACAGCGGTGACACCATCGACCTGGGTGCTTCCGGTGGCAGCGACACTGTGGTGTTCGGCACGGGTTCCACGGGTTCCGGCCCGGCGATCTCGAACTTCGACGCCGGTGCCAGCGGCGACGTGCTTGACTTCTCCGCGCTGAACGATGCCGGTTCCATCAACAACATCGGCGCGGCCTACAACCTGTCCGGTACGGGCGCCGACCTGTCGGTCGGTACCGGTGACGGTGTCGTGCTGGTGTATGGCAACGGCGGCGTGCTTTCCGAGGCCGATTTCACGGGGGTGGCGGGTGCAAACTCCGCGCTGGTTGTGGATGCGGCCAACAAGTTCATCGTGCTGTCCGCGGCTGACACCACCTCCACGTCGCTCAACGTCTACCTCGTTGATACGTCGCTGGCTGGTGGCGGTGCGACGGTCGATGCGGGTGATGTCCAACTCATCGGGACTATCAACCTGCTGACCGGTGACAACATCAACAGCTTCGTCGCAGGCAACTTCGGCGGCATCGTCTAAGTCGTCGGTTTGTTCACGAAGACTGAGTGACGTTTCTACCTCCGCCGCCCCTTACCGGGGCGGCGGATTTTTTTCGAGATGATGACGGCGGGTGCCGGTGGCGGCCGCCGACCAAGAGGTTTTCCGCATGCAGGCTTTTCTTCCCAGCGAGGACCATACGCTGTCGACCAACCGCTTCGTCCGTCATTATGTCGGCGGCAGCATCGACAAGGAGGTGCCGGTCGATCGGTTGATCATCGATATCGGGGGAGAAGCAGATATCCTGAAGAAGGCGCTGCTGCAGGCCCACAAGGAGCGGCATGCAAAGGACGAGGTCCTGCAGATCGGCAGCGGAGAGGCCGGCACGGCGGCGTCCGGTGCCGACGCGGCGTCCGGCGCTGCCGCGGATGGTTCCGGCGCTGCCGATGGGGCCACGGCCGATCAGGACGCACCCAAGGTGCATGTTGTGCAGGAGCATATGCTTCTGCCCTGGAGCGCCTTCCCGCCGCGGCTTGGCCGGGTTTCAAGCCGTTACGTCAATGACGGCCTGTTCCGGCATCCCGATGAGGGGGATGTGCTGTCCGGGCAGTTGACCGCGCTGAAGGCCCGCCATCCGGCCAAGAAACATTTCCGCCTGGCGGTCGTGAATGCCTTCGGCACCAATCTTGGCGACTGCATGCTGGGCATGACGGCGATGCGGCACATTGCCGGATATCTGCGCCGCCACCTGGACAGCGTGACCATCGATCTGCTGCTGGGCGCCAATTCCGGGGCCACCAATTTCGACATTGCCGGACATGAGGACTGGGTCGGCGAGCAGCACCTGCTGGGGCCGACACTGAATGATTTCGCCCGGTATGATGCCTATTTCGATTTCACGGGGCTGATCGGCCTGCCCCGGATCACCGAGCTTGCCATCGGCGACTGGTATCTGTGGTGGAGCGGCCTGGACCCGGCGACGGTACCCGTCCAAGAGAAACGCAACATCATGTATCATTCCTGGCCCGTCTGGCAGGAGGTGAGCCAGCACCTGCAGGGGATCAAGGGTCGCAAGGTCTTCTTCAACCCCAAGGCCAGTGTGCCGCTGCGCACCTTCCCCGACGAGCAGGCGGCCAAGTTCGTCAAAAGCCTGCTGAAGGCAGCACCCGAGTTGCATATTGTCGTGGACCGCGAGTTGAAGGTGAGCCACCCGCGCCTGATCGACCTGTCGAAGGAGATCAACTCCGCGACCAAGTTCGCGGCCCTGGTGGCCCAGATGGACGGCATGATCAGCGTCGACAGTTTCGCGCTGCACGCCGCCGACGCCGCCTCGGTGCCCAGTGTCGGGCTGTTCGCGTCCATCGATCCCTACGCTTATCCCTACTATCCGCATCACAAGGGGCTGCTGATCCCCGGCGGGGAAACGCTGCCCGCCTATAAGCGGTTCAAGATCGATGACGAGCAGGAATGGGCCAAGATGAAGGATGCCTATACCGGCGCCTGGGCCCAACTGAAGGCGGCCGATGTGCTGTCGGTTCTGCAGGACCGGATGAACGCCCGCAACGGCGTGCCCACCCATAATGGCATCCGGTTCGCCAATACCCCCCACGCCGTGCGTCGCCATGTGGAAACACCGCAGGGCCGCACGCCGCCGCATGAGAACGTGCCGGAGATCTGGCAGAAGGGGTACAATCGGGTGATGGAGATCGCCCGCACATTGGTGCGTCCCCGCACCAATACGATCCTGGTGACACCCGGTTCAGCCCCGCTGGCCGTTCAACTGGCCAACAATGCCGGCCTTGAAGGCCAGTTGCATATTTTCGAGCCGCGCCGCTTGCGCCGGGAACTGCTATCCCTCGACCTGATGGAGCGGGCATCGCAGGCGCGGGTGCATTGGCACGACACCATTCCCAGCAATGCCGAGCTGTTTGGCATGCCGCTGGATGACGAACTGTCGGAGACCAGCCCCGCCGCCTGGGGCAATCTGCGGCAGAAGCGGCAGATGGTCGGTGGCAGCATCGACAAGCTGGGGCTGACACCGCTGAATGCCATCATCATGGTGGCGCCCATGGCCTTCAAGATGGGGCTGGAAACCGCATTCCAGTCCTTGGAGACGTATCAGCCTGCCATCCTGTGCGGCCCGATCATGCAACTGGACGAGGTGCGCCAGATGGCGGCAATGCTGCATCCCCGCAAGTACCAATGCTGGATCGAGCAGATGCAGGCCGGCAACGCGCAGGCGTGCATCATGCTGGCTGTTGCGGCACATGTGAAGGTGCAAGGCCTGAAAAAGGTGCAACTGGACTGACCCGGCGGGCCGATCCCGTCTGACCATGGAGTTGAGTACATGTCCGCGAACTGGACCGATATTCCGCAATTGCCCGTCGCCTGGGGCGAGGTCTTCGACAAATGGACCATCCTTGTCATCAAGGAGGAGCGCATCGGCGATGCCGCGAAAATGCGCAATGTCCAGCGGGAACGGGTGGAGATCGAGAAGGTGATCGGCGACCGCACCCGGTTTCCCGCCGGGCTGGACGGGCTGGTCGAGGGGCTGCACGCGATCAATGCCGCGCTGTGGGATATCGAGGATGGCAAGCGCCGCTGCGAGCGGGAGAAGCAGTTCGATGACGGCTTCATCCAGCTGGCCCGCCAAGTCTATATGAAGAATGATGAGCGCGCCCGCCTGAAGAAGGAAATCAACCTTCTGCTGGGCAGCGCCATTGTGGAGGAGAAATCCTACAAGCCCTATTGATCCGGCCCGGCCCGCCGGGCCCTTTTTTCGTCCCCGTCGGGAGCCGACCCGTGCCTGCCAATACCGCAATCCTGTTTCATCCCGAAGCCTTCGACACGAACAGTCCGACGCTGATGGGCCGGCATGCGGCGGGCGAGGGTTTCCTGAAGGCATGGGCCCGGCATGCAGGGCATGAAAGGCTTTACTGCTATATCCAGCAGGCTCCCCATGCCGACGCATTCTTGCAGGTAGCAGCAAGCGCCGGCTGGCGGGGCCAGGTGGAGGGGATCGGTTGGGACAACCCGGCCGCCCTGGCGGGGCCGGGCGGTCTTTTCATACCGGGTCCCGGTCTGGACCGGCAGGCGTGGTTCCGGCATAGCCATGGCCTGTCGCATGCCTATTCGCTGGTCGGGATCACCCATACGACCGCCTCCGCCATGGCGCTGGACGATATCGGCAGCCTGCTGACCGGACCGGTGGAGGAATGGGACGCCGTCATCTGCACATCCGAGGCGGTCCGGTCGATGGTGGAACGCACCCTGACGGACCAGTTGAACCATCTGCGCCAGCGGCTGGGTGTCACCGGCACCCCGTCCGCCCCGCGCCTGCCGCAACTTCCCGTCATCCCGCTGGGCGTGGATTGCGATCAGTTCACCCCCCGGCCCGCCGCCCGTCAGGCCTGGCGGGAACGGTTGGGTATCGCCGCTGCGGATGTGGCCGTGCTCTTCATGGGCCGCCTCAGCTTCCATGCCAAGGCGCATCCGGTTGCCATGTACAAGGCCATGCAGGCCGCACTGCCGTCGTTGCCCGCCGGTGCCCGCCTGCACCTGATCGAAGCGGGCTGGTTCGGCAATGATGCGATCCGCGAGGCCTTCGACGCGGCCGCAACCCTGCACTGCCCCAACATCGTCCGGCATGTGGTGGATGGAAGGCAGGCGGATGCACGGCAGGAGATCTGGCACGCGGCCGACATCTTCTGTTCGCTGTCCGACAATATCCAGGAAACCTTCGGGCTTACACCCGTGGAGGCCATGGCGGCGGGTCTGGCCTGTGTCGTTTCGGATTGGAACGGTTACAAGGAAACCGTGCGCGACGGCATTGACGGGATGCGCATCCCCACCTGGATGCCGCAGGCGGGAATGGGTGCGGATTTCGCGCTGTACCACGCCATGGGTTTCCTGGAGTACGACCTTTATTGTGGTGCTGCCTGTCAGTTCGTGGCGGTCGATATCGCACGGGCCACCGACGCCTTCCGCGCACTGATCGCCGATCCCGCCCTGCGCCGGCGCATGGGGGAAGCAGGGCGTGCCCATGCCCGTGCCCGTTTCGACTGGCGGGTCGTGATCCCGGCCTATCAGACGCTGCTGTCCGGTCTGGAAGCACGCCGGACGGCAGCGCGGCAGGCCAGGGGCGAGGGGCCGCGGCGGGCCGGCACTTGGCCGTTGCGCGCCGACCCTTTCCATGCCTTCGCGCACTATTCCACCCATCATCCCGACGCCGATGTGCGGGTGGCCCTGGCACCGGACAGCACCACCGCCGATCTGGACGGGCTGCTGTCCGGTGCCATGGTCCGATATGCCGCCCCCCTGTTGCCGAAACGGGCCGACATGGCGCATGTGATCGCCACGCTGTCGGCCGCCGGTGGCATGATGACGGTGGCCGGTCTGCTCAACACCGTTCCAGCGGGACGCAAGGGCTTCTTCCTGCGTTCTCTTCCATTCATGGCCAAGCACGGCCTGTTGCTGTTGGCCCCACCCGACGGGCCGAGGGGACCCGCCTGATGCGCATACTTTTCGTCCACCAGAATTTCCCGGGACAGTTCAAGCACCTGGTTGCCGCCCTGGTCGATACCGGGCATGAGGTCGTCGCCCTGGCCATTACCGGCCAGAACATGCCCGGTGTCAGACTTGTCGACTACAAGCCCACCCGCGGCACCACGCCCGGCATGCATCCCTGGGCCGCCGACACGGAGACCAAGGTGATCCGGGGCGAGGCCTGTGCCCTGAAGGCGCAATGGCTGAAGGAACAGGGCTTCACACCCGATGTGATCGTCGGGCATCCGGGCTGGGGGGAGATGCTGTTCCTGAAGGATATCTGGCCTCGCGTGCCGCAACTGCATTTCCTGGAATTTCACTACAGCCCGGCCGGCGCCGATGTCGGTTTCGATCCGGAATTTTCCCAGCAGGGCTGGCGGGCACAGGCCCGCATCCGGGCCAAGAACGCCGTCGGCCTGCTGTCGCTCAACAGCATGGACGCGGCCTACAGCCCCACCCAATGGCAGAAATCGAGCTATCCCACGCTGTATCACGGCAAGATCGATGTCGTGCATGACGGCATCGACACCGATGCGCTGACGCCCAGCCCGCAGGCATCCGGCAAGCTTGGGGACCTGCCGGTCCGCGCCGGGATGGAGATTGTCACCTTCGTCAACCGCAACCTGGAACCTTATCGCGGCTATCACAGCTTCATGCGCGCCCTGCCGCGGATGCAGGCCCTGCGGCCGGAGGCGATCTTCATCGTTGTGGGGGCGGACGGCGTTTCCTATGGTGCTGCCGCGCCGGCAGGCCAGACCTGGAAGAACATCTTCCTGGAGGAGATGGGCGACCGTATCGACCGGTCCCGCCTGTTCTTTCTGGGCACTGTGCCCTATACCGCCTTCATCACCATCCTGCGCATGAGCGCCGTCCATCTCTATCTGACCTATCCGTTCGTACTGAGCTGGTCGATGATGGAGGCCATGAGTTGCGGGGCACTGGTCGTGGGCAGCCGGACGGAGCCCGTGGAAGAGGTTCTGGAGCATGGGCATAACGGCCTGCTGGTCGATTTCTTCGATTATGACGGCATCGCCGACACCGTGGCCGAGGGGCTGGCCAACCCCCAGCGGTATCTGCCATTGCGCGCCAACGCCCGGCAGACCATCATTGACCGCTATGACCTGCGGCGGCATTGTCTGCCGCGCCAGGGCAAGCTGATCGAGAAATTGCTGGCGTGACCGGCTGGTGCGGGTTTCAGGTGCTGTATGGATTTTTTTGAGGCGACGGCCATCGACATCCGCTTCCTGGTCGAGGAAGACCGGATGCATTTCACCCTGCGCACACCGGAGCAGGCGATCGACCTGCTGATGACCCGGCGTCTCACCCGGATGATGCTGGGCGGGATCGTCGAATTGCTGATGCGGTCCAATGTCGATATCGCCAATGCGGCCGCCACGCATCGCAACGATGTCCTGCTGTTCGAGCATATGTCGGCCGCCACCGCCTGGGAGCGGCAGAGTGCCGCGGCAGGGGCGGTTGCCGGCACGCCGGATACCGTCCCGGAACCTGGCCCCGCCGCCCCGTCCGCGATGGCCGGCAGCCCGCGCCTGATCACCAAGATCGACCTGACGGTCAAGGGCGGGGGGCTGAATTTCGTCTTCCACGACGCCGATGGTCCCCGCAGCACCATCGATCTGGTGCGGGATAAGGCCCATCACCTGCTGTCCTTCCTGCTGGAACGGTCGGTGGAGGCGCAATGGGACCTGCAGGAGCTTTACTGGCTTCACCGCCGCACCCATATCGTGGTTCCCGACAGGCCGCACCTGTGCTGACACCCATGCATGGCGTATGGGGGAGGGCACGAAAGTGCCGATGGATGTCAGTGAGTCACTGATGTTGCTCCGCACTATGCGTGGCTGTAAGATAGGATTTGTGTAGCTGTATGCCGCGGACCCGCGGCGCTACGTTTCAAAGCAGGCGATTGCAATGAAGATAAACATGCCCAACCGTCCGGCTGGCGCCACCTCGCCGTTGCGACAGGCGCTGCAGAAGTCGGCCCGGGCTTTCGCGTTTGTTGGCGTGTTCAGCTTTTTTGTGAACCTGCTGATGCTGGCGTCCCCCATCTACATGCTTCAGGTCTATGATCGGGTGCTGACCTCGCGCAGCGAGGCGACGCTGCTTTATCTCAGCCTGATCATCGCGGGCATGATGCTGGTGATGGCGATCCTGGAGGTCATCCGGTCGCGCGTGCTGGTCCGTGTTAGCGGGCGGCTGGATCAGGCGCTGGGCGGCCGCGTGTTCGACAGCATCTTCGCCCTGAACCTGCGCAGCCCCGCCGCCAATCGCAGCCAGTCGCTGCGCGACCTGGACAATCTGCGCCAGTTCATCACCTCGCAGGGACCGTTCGCCTTCTTTGATGCACCCTGGGCGCCGATCTTCATTGCCATCGTCTTCGTTCTGCATCCGATGCTGGGGCTCGTGGCCCTGGGCGGTGCGGTCATTCTGTTCGTGCTGGCCTATCTTCAGGAAGTGTCGACCAAGAAGCCGCTGTCGGATGCCAGCGGTCATGCCATCCGCGCCGCCTCCTTCGCGGAAGCCAGCCTGAAGAACAGCGAAGTGCTGGCGGCCATGGGCATGCTGCCCGCCATCCGCCGCCGCTGGCGCACCGCGCACAACAAGGCGCTGTACCTGCAGGCCGTCGCCAGCGATTCCGCCGGCACGATCTCGGCCTTCACGAAATTCTTCCGCCTGGCCATCCAGTCGGCCATCCTAGGGCTGGGTGCGTTCCTGGCGCTGGAAGGGCAGATCACCCCCGGTGTGATGATCGCCGCGTCCATCATCATGGGCCGTGGTCTGGCCCCGGTGGAACAGGGTATCGGCTCCTGGAAGCAGTTCATCAACGCCCGCGGGTCCTATGCACGGCTGAATGACCTGCTGATGGCTTTCGGTCAGGAGACCGAGGCCATGGAACTGCCGCCGCCCAAGGGCAACCTGACGGTCGAGCGCGTGGTGGCCGTGCCACCCGGCGGTACGAACCCGACGATCAAGGGTGTCAGCTTCGCCCTGGCCGCCGGCGAATCCCTGGCCCTGGTCGGCCCCAGCGCCGCCGGCAAGTCGACGCTGGCCCGGCTGCTGGTGGGCGTGTGGCCGCCGCATTCCGGTTCCGTCCGTCTGGACGGGGCCGATGTGTTCGCCTGGAAGCATGAGCAACTGGGCCCCTATATCGGCTATCTGCCGCAGGATGTCGAAATCTTCGACGGCACGATCAAGGACAATATCGCGCGCTTCGGCGAGGTCGATCCGGCCAAGGTCGTGGATGCCGCACAGTTGGCCGGCGTGCATGACATGATCCTGCGCCTGCCGCAGGGGTACGACACGCTGATCGGGCCGGGCGGTATCGCCCTGTCCGGCGGCCAGCGTCAGCGCATCGGCCTGGCCCGCGCCGTCTATGGCAACCCGCGCTTCCTGGTGCTGGACGAACCCAATTCCAACCTCGATTCCGAGGGGGAGGCGGCGCTGGTCCAGGGGCTGGCCAAGCTGAAGGAGCGTCAGGCCACGGTGGTGCTGATCTCCCACCGCCCCAGCATCATGAACCATGTCGACAAGATCCTGGTTCTGCGTGACGGCATCGTGGAGATGTTCGGGCCCAAGCAGGAGGTGCTGAGCCGCCTGACCCGGCCCGTGGCCCAGCCGCAGGTGCAGCAGGCAGCCGCCCCAGGCCAGATCGCCCCCAGCGCCGGCAAGGGCGCCTGACGCCGGTTGTCCCTTCAGAAGGTGAAAGTCCGTACCATGTTCAATCTTCTCACCAGTCCCAAGGGCAACCTGCCGGCCAAGACGGACGGACAGACGGAGGAGGGACAGAACGTCGTCCCCACCGACGATACGGCCGTCATCCGCGCGGGGCTTCTGGTCATTGCCATCGCGTTCGGCGGCCTGCTGATCTGGTCGGTATTCGCGCCGATCGCCAAGGGCGTCGTGGCGCCGGGATCCGTCGTGGTCGACACCAACCGCAAGACCATCCAGCATCTGGAGGGCGGCATCGTCGCCGAGATCCTGGTGCGTGATGGCGATCAGGTGAAGGCCGGACAGGTGCTGATGCGCCTGGACGAGGTGACGCCCCAGGCCCAGCGCGACGTGCTTTATGGCCAGTACCTGACGGCCAGGGCCCAGGAGGCGCGCTTCATCGCCGAACGCGAAGGCGCCAAGGCCGTGACCTTCCCCGAGGAACTGACCGGCGAAGGCGTCCATGGCCGCAATGCCGCCATCCGCGCCACCGAGGAAGAGGTCTTCCGGTCGCGGCGCGAAGCCATGAACGGTCAGCTTTCCATCTATGAACAGCGCATCCGCCAGCTTCAGGAACAGATGAAGGGCATGGAGGCGCAGGTCGAGGCCAATACCCAGCAGATCACCCTGATCGATGGCGAGCTGGAAGGCCTGCAGCAATTGTTCGAGAAGGGCTATGCCTCCAAGACCCGGCTGCTCCAGCTTCAGCGCGAGCGGGCCGAACTGGACGGCAACCGCGGCAATTACGTGGCGGAAATCGCCCGGTCGCGCGTCGCCATGGGCGAGGCGCAGTTGCAGATCCTGCAGATCCGCCGGGCGTTCGAGGAGGATGTGGCCAAGGGCATGCAGGATGCGCGGTCCCGCATCTATGATCTCCAGGATCGGTTGACCAGCGCCAACGACGTGCTGAGCCGGCGGGAGGTGCGCGCGCCCGGTGACGGCATCATCGTCAATTCACGGGTCCATACCGTGGGCGGCGTGGTTCGGGCCGGCGACCCGCTGATGGAACTGGTGCCGATGGAAGATGAGCTGATCATCGAGGCGCATGTCTCACCCATCGATATCGACGTGGTCAGCGTGGGCATGATGTCGGAGGTCCGTTTCTCCGCCCTGGCCCAGCGCAACATGCCCACGCTGATGGGCACGGTCATGACCGTGGCGGCCGATGTCACAACCGACCAGAACGGTGCCCGCTACTATGTCACCCGCGTCCGGGTGGACGAGGATGAAATGGTTAAGCTGGGTGACCAGAAGCTGGTGCCCGGCATGCCGGCCGACGTGCTGGTCAAGGCGGGCGAGCATTCGGTCGTGGCCTATCTGCTGATGCCGATCGCCGACGGCGTCTTCCGCGCCTTCAAGGAGATGTGAGACTGGGCGTATCGACCGCGATGACGGCCGGACAGGGGCCGTCGGGACTGATCTGGCGTTTGCAGGCGGCCCCGCGTGATCTGGCGCGGGGGCTCGATATCTGCGGGCTTTCCCCCAATTGCCTTGTCGTGCCCGATGCCACCTGGATGGACATGGTGCCCGATGCCGCCTATGTCGAATGCCCGACCTATTTCCTGGAGGACAAGGCCGGCTTCGTCGCCATGCTGGCCTTCTTCGTGACCAATGCGCTGCGCTTCCGGCTTTATGCCCGCGCGCCCAGCAGCGAGGCGGAAGGCCTGCTGATGGCTTATCCCCGCCTGGATGACGCGACCCTGGACATGCTGCGCCAGTTCGATCCACGGTCCGCATCGCAGATCGCGCTGCTGTGGGAGCGGCTGGAAACCTTCCTGGGCCGGATTTCCCGGCAATTGCCCTGGGACGAGGATTGGGAGTGAGACCAGGGGCATGAATTATGCCCCTGGTATGGGCCGGCGACTGCCGGCCCGGCGCTTGAGGTGCCGGAAACCTTGACCTTCGGCGGTTTGGTGGCCGCCGGATGGCAGCGCCCGGCACATGAGGGGCGCCTTGAGGTTGACCGACGGTCAGCCTCAAGGCGGATTGATATGATCAGGAGGGCCCCGGACTTGGACCCGGTGCCCGGCCGGCCTACTGCACGAGGATGCGGGGCATCTTGTCGATGGGGGCCAGGGTGATGCGGCGGAAATAGGTCACCGCCCCTTCCGACTGGAACTGGATGCGGCCGCGGGTCAGCGGCTCGCTCCCACCATCGGGCAGCAGACGGACGATGCCGGTCACTTCCATGACGGGCACGCCGTTGACCACATGGATCGCCCGGTCGCCCAGCACGTAGAGATCCAGGACATTCCATTCACCCACGGGCTTTTCCGCATCCGTGGCGGCCTCCACATTCCAGACGGGCGGCTTCACCGTGACGGGGCGCCCGCCGACCATGAACCGCCGCTGCAGCTCGACCAGCTTGGGGTCGCGCCCGACCTCGGTGTCGACCGTCACCGCGGTGCCGACGGGAACGACCATGCCCGTCGAGCCATACATGATCTCGAACTCCACCGATGGCATCCAGGTGCCGAAGACCGACCCCTGCTCCCCATGGGAGTGGTAGAGAAGGCCGTTATTCTCCGGCAGGTCGAGGCGGGGGGCGTAGCGCTCCCCGCTCCATTTGAACTCCATGCGCAGATGATAATCGCCATAATCGCCGCGATGCACGATGGCGCCCCAGGTCTTGCCATCCACGCGCATCGCCGGTTCCCCATCCTCCACAACCACCGTGAACATCGGGTCGCCGTCCGGGCGCGCCCCGATGGGCTTCGCCGGGTCGGGCAGGAAGGTCAGGGCCGGGTCCTCATACCCCAGCCAGATGTCCCAATCGGCCAAGTCGCGGCCGTTGAACAGGCTTTCCGCCGGGCCCGTATGGGTGGGGATATCGACCAGGACCAGCCGCTGCGGCGTGAAGGCCGGATCATCCGCCATCACCTGTTCCACGGTTTCCTCGGCCATGGCCTGAATGGGGGATATCATCAGCAACAGGGCCAAAAGGCCCGAACCCTTCATATGTCTCATGCAACTGCCTCCCTGTTTTGTTGCGGTCATTAGGCCCTTCAATAGACAGCGCTGTCAATCCCCTCGGCGTATCGATGGCGGGATAAGGGTTTTGCTTGGCGGCGCGGCCCGGTTGAAGGAAGGTGAGGGGGATCAAGATCACAGCCGGTTCGAGCATGCCCATGAAATCCGTCCTGTTCGTCTGCACCGGCAATATCTGCCGTTCCCCCACGGCCGATGGCGTGTTCCGCCAGATGGTGGCGGCGGCGGGACTGGCGGGGCGGGTGCGGGTCGACAGTGCCGGCACCCATGGCTATCACATCGGTGATCCGCCAGACCCGCGCACCGTGCGTGCCGCCGCGACACGCGGCTACGACCTTTCCCCGTTGCAGGCCCGCAAGCTGATGGCGGCCGATTTCGACCGGTTCGACCTGCTGCTGGCCATGGACCGGGGGCATCTGGACATCATGCGGCGCATGGCGCCTTCCGGCGGCACGGCCGAACTGGCCCTGTTCACGGCCTGGGCCCCCGCGCCCTTCACGAACCGGGATGTGCCGGACCCCTATTATGGCGGTGATGCCGGGTTCACCGAGGTGCTGGACATGGTGGAGGCCGGGGCTCGGGCCTTGCTGCGACGGGTCGTGGACTAGGGTTGCCGGCGGGACCGGCCCCCGGTCGGCACCCCTGCCGCGCGGTTGTCCTTCATGCTATCAAGGGTGCTTCCGGTTTCAACCAGATGCGGGGGGGCATTCGGGCATGGAAGGGGAGCGGCGCAGGGCGGCGACGGGCCTGCTGGATGCGGTGGCGGATTTCCGCGCCGCCACGGACAAGGCGGACCTGTGGTCGCGGCTGGACAGGCATCTGGCGCCCTTCGGCATCGGGGGCAGCATCTATGGGGCACAGGCCATCGCCTGCCATGACACCACGCTCAACCATATCGCCAACAGCATCCGGACCGACTGGCTGGACAACAAGTTCGCGCAGGACCTGTTCTATTGCGATGATTTCGTGCGCCATGCCCGCGTGGCCCACCAGCCGACCCTGTGGGCCGATGCCAGCCGCCTGCCGCACCTGACGCCGGAGGCATTGCGGTCGCTGGAGATGGATTACGATTATGGAGTGGTCACCGGCGTCACCATTCCCATGCGGTTTGCCGACGGATTGGGGGTCAGCGCCCTGGGCTGCCACGCGCCGGACCTGTCCTTCGCGGCGTTCGAAGCCGTCTGGCACCGCTGCCGGACCCGGATATCGCGGGTGGCCAGGGCCTTCGACCTGTGCCTGCGATGCCGCCTCAAGGAGGAGATGTTCACCTTGTCCCTGCGGGAGAAGGAATGCCTGCTGCATGTCGCCGCGGGGCATCGCGCCGCGCGGATCGCCGCGCGCATGGGCCTGACGGAAAAGCAGGTGCGGGCCGTGGCGGGCCACGCTTGCCGCAAGCTGAATGCCACCACGCTGTGTCAGGCCGTGACGGTGGCCCTGGTCTTCGATCTGATCCTGCCGTGAGGGGATCAGGCCGGCTCCTGCCCGTTCTCCTCCATGCCCGGGGTGTCGGGATGCAGGGATTGCGGGGCGATCAGCCGTTGCATGACGGCGATGGCCACCGCCTGCTCATTGGTCAGCGCCCCCAGCCGTTTGCGCGCGTTGCGCAGCGTTTCGTCGATGGTCTTGCGGGCGATGCCCAGCCGGGTTTCGATCTGTCCGATCCGCAACCCGCATGCCAGCAATTCCAGACATTGCCGTTCCCTGGGGGGTAATCGCGGCCGGGCCGGGGGTTCTTTCGTCGGTAAGGCATTGGTCATCGGAAAGGGCTTCTTGCTTGGGAGGGGCCGGCCGGTTCACCGGAATGGCCGACCCGGCAGGCAGAACATTATTCCGGCAGCCGGTCTTCCCGCCATTAGGGCATTTTTCCCGGCCGCCTGGCAGGTCAGGGGGTGATGAGGCCGAAAATCAGCGCCGTTGCGATGGCCTGTTCCGGCGAGGCGGCCCGCAGCTTATGGATGGCCCCGGCCAGCAAGGAACGGATCTGCCGTTCCGTCCGCCGCATCCCGTGGGCGATCTGCTTGATACGGCTGCCCGTGGCCAGATATTCCAGGCAGGAGCGCTCCGCCTCGTCCAGGGGGAAGATATCCGCCGCGAACCGTTCGCGCAGGGCCGTGTCGAAGGCATGGACGATGGCGCTGATCGTCCGGCCATGCGCATGCCACATCGCATCGAACTCGGCAAAAGAGGTGCCGGCCGCATGGCAGCCGATGCTGCTGCCCCCCAGCCCGCCGGCGAAGCGCATCGGGATGGTGACCCCGGCCAGGATGCCGTGATCGAAATCCAGTTCCACGGAAGCCCGCGCCGCCGGCGACAGGTCCGACAGCAGGGTCGTGTCGCTCCACAGCACGGGTGAGGGCTGGAACCGGGCCACGCTGACATACTGGTCGCAATAAAACAGGTCCTGGTCGATCTTCTCCGCCAGCCAGCCGCCCTGGATGGAATTGATGATCAGGCACGCCTCCTTGTCCCGTTCGGGGAAGGCGTCCGTCCCGTAAAGGCTGCCCGTGATGCCGAAGCCGGCCAGATGGGCATTCAGCGATGTCCACAACCCGTCCCTGTCGCGCACATCCGCGAAATCCTGCGCCGCGTCCAGGGCCGCGTGCGTCGATGGAGATGCCCGTTTCCGCATGCTCCTGCCCCCTCTCTCATCCCATCCCCGCCTGATCGATCCCCTTCCCCCGTCAGGGATCGATCAGGCCATAGACCAGTGCCGTGGCGACCGCCTGTTCCTGCGTCAGGGATTTCAGCTTGCCCCGCGCCCTTGTGGCGATTGCCCGCATCTGCCGTTCCGTGCAACGCATCCGGTCGGCGACCTGCTTGATCAGCAGGCCGGAGGCCAGATATTCCAGGCAGGATTTCTCCTGCACGCTCAACCCGAACATCTGTGCCGCGAAGCCGGTGCGCAAGGTGGCGTCGAAGGCATTGACGATGGTGGTGATCGCCGTTCCCTGCTGCCGCCAGAGATGCGCGAAACCGGCCAGCGACAGGCCCGCCGCATGGCAGCCGATGCTGCTGCCGCCCAGCCCGTCGCAAAAGCGCATCGGCACCGTCACGCCCGTGATGATGCCGTAATCATAATCAAGCGCCAGCGAGCGGCGGGCCGCATCGTCTATATCGTGCAGGTTGTCGATGGCGTCCCACAGAACCGGCGTCGGGTCGATGCGGGCGACACGCACATACTCGTCGCAATAGAACAGTTCGTGGGCGAACTTGTCGCCCAACCATTCATGGCCGATGCTGTTCAGGATGAAATTCGCTTCCCGCCCGGGACCGGGCAGCGCCTCCGTCCCATAAAGGATGCCGGTGATGCCGAGCCGGCCCAGATGCGCGTGGAGAGCCTGCCACAGCCCGTCGCTGCTACCGGCCGCCCGGAACGCCTCGATTGCCGGTAACAAAGGGCTCATGCCCGGACACCCCCCAAACCGCGCCACGGCAACAGGATGGCGCAGAACGCGGCCAGCAGCAATGCGGCGCTGATGAACAATCCATCGGGCGGCCATGCATCCATTGCCAGCCCGTGGGCCAGCGGCCCCAGCAGGGCGCCCAGAGCATAGAGCGTGCCGAACGTGGCATTGCCGGCCGCCAGTTCCGGGCCGGAGAACAGATCGGCCAGCAAGGCCAGCGACACGACATAGAGCGTGCCCGCCACCCCGCCCCAGGCCAGCATCATGGCAGCCAGCAGGACGAAATCCGTGCCCGCCGCGGGCACCAGCACCGCCAGGGCCAGGGCACCGGCCGCGCACAGCGCCAGGACCCGCCGTTTGCCCAACCGGTCCGCGGCCAGGCCGAGCGGCACCAGCAGCAGCACCTGTCCCAGCAGGAAGGCACTGGCCAGCCAGGCGGCCTCCGTCTCCGCCAGACCGGCGCGCACGGCATGCACGGGCATCAGCGTATAGGGCACCGCCTCGAACATGCCGAACAGCAATGCGCCGGCCATGGCGACCATCCCCAGGCCGGCCAGGGCGCGCAGGGGCATGGCCGGTGCCCGTTCCACGGCCGGCGGGCCGGAACGCAGGGCCGCGAACACCGCAAAACCGGCTGAGGCCAGGGCCAGCATGAACAGCACGGGTGGCCATCCCGCCAGACCCACCAGAGGCAGCACACCGGCCCCGACCGCGGCCCCGCAGCAGAAACAGACGCTGTAGATACCGACATTGCGGGCGCGGTGCCGGCTGTCGGAGCCGGCACTGATCCAGTATTCCACCAGCCGGAACACCATGCCGCACCCGCCGCCGAACAGGAAACGCAAGGCCAGCCAGGCGCCCTGATGATCGGTCAGGGGAAACAGGCAGACCGCCAGGGCCGCCACCCCCAGCAGCAGCAGGACCGCCCGCGGCGGGAACCGCCGCAGGGCCCAGGGCATCAGCGGTGTGGCCAGAAGCCAGCCCAGTGCCGGCATGGCGCCGTTCAATCCGATCGCCGCGGCCGTGGCGCCCATGCGGTTCAAGGAAAGGTCGACATAGGCGTAGGACGCGCCGACCGAGGCAGCCAGAAGTGCCGACGCGACGCAAAGTGCGGGCAGGGGCAGACGTGCTGGATATTGCATCGCGTCCACAGTGATATACGTTTTGGGCAGTTCCCGGACGGAGGAAGCCGGAAAACCCTTAGGGGAGAAAATACCGGGATATACTGCGGCCCCGTTCTGGGCAACAATGGATTGGGGTGAGTGGAAAATAAACCGCCGGCCATGTCGCATGCGCGGAAGGTAAAAATCCCCTAATTGACCGATTGCGTCGGTCCAGTATATTTTTATTTCTCCGGATGCAGAATTTCGCAAATATAAATCCGGGATAGAAAAACAATCCAGGATGCGGAGAGATTCCATGAAGAAGAAAATGGGATGTTTAAGTGTAGCGCTGGTCGGCGTCTCTATGCTGTTTTCGCCGGTGGCGGCCAGTGCCGCCACCATTATCTCCGCCGCCAATCCCCAGGCGATCTATGAAGTGGCGCGGGGGTTCGGCGCAGCGGAGATGGGCAAGGATTCCACTGGCGATCCGAAGATCACGGGGATGATCGAGGGCCGCAAATACAACATCATCTTTTCAAGCTGCAAGAATAACAAGGATTGCAAGGTCATCCAGTTCTGGGCCGCCTGGAGCGCCAGCAATGTCACGCAGTCCCAGATGAACGAATGGAACAAGGGCCGCGTCTTCGGCAAGGCCTATCTGGACAGTGACAATGACCCCAATCTGGAACTGACCGTCAACCTGAAGGGTGGCGTCACCAAGGAGAACCTGGAGGATACGTTCGACTGGTGGCGGGTGGCCCTGAAATCCTTCGCCAGCTTCATCACGGATTGATGCCGGGCGCCTGTCTTTCCGGCTGATCCGCCCTTGTGGGGAGGGCGGGGCAGCTGGGACCGTGACGGGCACGACGGCCCTTTTCGGAAGGTTTCGCAGCACGGATGCCGGCCGGCCTGGCCGGCATTTCCGTTTCCGCATTTCCGTTTCCGGCGGAACCTGTCCGCAGGCACTGCTGGCGGGAGGCCCTTCGCGTCCCGGCCCTATCCCTGCCCGCGCAGGGCTGCCAATGCTTCGGGAAAACGGCGGGACAAGGGGGCTGACTGCCCGCCCGACAGGGTCAGGGTCTGGTCACCCGACCCGTCCGGCGCCACGGCCCGGACATGCGCGGCATTGACCAGCCATGACCGGTGCGTGCGCAACAGGCCATGGGCCGACAATTCCCCCGCCAACTGGGTCAGTGTGGACCGCATCAGCAGCCGGCGGCCATCGGCCAGCAGAAATTCGGCATAATTGCCGGCCGACCGTACCGCCAGGATGTCGGCCACATCCACACGCCACAGCCGGGCCCCGTCGCGGATATCGAAAAGGGGCGGCCCCGGCATTGTTTCCTGCGCGCGCGCCGGGTTCGGCGCCGGCCCGGCTGTGCCCGCTATCCCTGCCGCGTCCGGTGCCCCGCCCGGCTCCGCCAAGTGTGCCGCCGGCCGGCCGTGGCCGAACAGCAGGAAGATGCCGGCCAGCAGCAGATAGGTCATGAAATCCTTGCGCGCTTCATAGACCAGCACGCCGCCCGTGATGGGAAAATCATATCCAAGGTCGAACAGGGCCGATGCCCCCTCCCGCAGCAGGCCCATGCCGGCCGTGTGCAGCAGGGTGAAGGCCAGGAAGGCCGGCCCATGCACCAGCGGCACCCGCCACCAGGGCCGGCCCAGCGGTGCGCGGGCCAGCGCCAGCCCCGGCAGCCAGGCCAGTGCCAGGATGACCACGCTGCTGCTGGTCTCGGTCAGGACCGGCAGCCAGACCGGCCAGTTCCGGTCATCCCAGGCCGACAGGATGTTGACCAGGCAGAAGGCCAGCGTCAGCAGCACTATCATCAGATAGGGCATCAGATAGGGCATCAGATAGGGCCGCCAGCCGCCCGTCCCGGATGGGGTGCCGTTCGTCCCGGCCGCGTCGCCGCGGGTGCCGTCCGTCACCGGCACCTTGCCCCGCCGGTGCCGGCGCCGCCAGAAGCGGGAGCCGGCACCCGTTTCCCGCGAACCCGATGATGATGAAGATGACGACGACAAGCCCTGCCCCATCCGTCACGACCGCCAGCGGCCAGCGCCTGCCCTTCCTGGACTGGGTCCGGGTCGGCGCCTTCGGCCTGCTGATCCTTTACCATGTCGGCATGTTCTATGTGAGTTGGGACTGGCATGTGAAGAGCCGCCATGCCGGTCCGACGCTGGAGCCATTGATGCTGCTGTCCAGCCCGTGGCGCCTGTCATTGCTGTTCCTGGTGTCGGGCGTGGCCACGCGCTTCATGGCCGACCGCATGGGACCGGGCACCCTGTCGCGCACCCGGCTTTCGCGCCTGGGCATCCCGCTGCTGTTCGTCATGGCCGTGCTGGTCGTGCCGCAACCCTACTTCGAGGTCGTGGAGAAGCTGGGCTATGCTGACGGGTTCGCCGCCTTCTGGGTACGCTATCTCAGCTTCGATCAGTCCTTCTGCCGGGGGGAGGATTGTCTGATTCTGCCCACCTGGAACCATATGTGGTTCGTGGCCTATCTGCTGGTCTATACGCTGCTGCTGGCCTTGCTGCTGTCGCTGGGCGCCGGGCGCTGGCTGGCGCGGCTGGGACAGGGCGTCCGCCTGCGGGGGCCTGGCCTGCTGCTGGTGCCCGTCATCGTCCTGGCCCTGCTGCGCATCGCCCTGCTGGACCGGTTTCCCATCACGCACAATCTGGTCTGGGACTGGTACAATCACGCCCTTAGCTTTGGCATGTTCGTGACCGGATATGCCATTGCCCGTAACGCGGACCTGTTCGACAGGCTGGCCGTGCTGCGCTGGGCCAGCCTTGGCCTCGGGCTGCTGGCCTGGGCGCTCTATGTCTGGTACGCGCTGACCTTCTGGCATGACGCCGCAGAGCCGCCGGGCGAGGGGCTGCGGATGGCCAGCCGCGTGGTCTATGCGGTCCAGCAATGGTGCATGATCCTGGCCGTGCTGGGCTTTGCCCGGCGCCACCTGAACCGGTCGGGCCCCGTGCTGCGCTATCTGTCGGCGGGGGTCTTTCCCTTCTATATCATCCATCAGACGGCCATCGTCGTGGCGGGCCACATGCTGACGCCGTTCGCCCTGTCCGGGGTGGCCGAGTCGGGCCTGATCATCGCCGCCACGCTGACGGCCTGCCTTGCCACCTATGAGCTGGCGCGGCGGGTGGGGGTGTTGGGCCCGTTGCTGGGCGTGCGGTGATAGCCGACATCCATCAAGGGAATCTTTACACCTCGCCCCGCATGATGGGCACCGGCCGGTTCGGGGTTGGAACCGGCAATGGGCCAAGAACGGGGCCGGGGGAATGCGATCGTGACAGGCGTGGCCGACATGCAGGACAGGGCCGTTGCGCGGCCGGCCGGACCCGCCGGGGACCGGCGGTTGCGCGAACTGGTCGACTACTGGGCCGGCAAGCGCGGGCCGGCGGGGGATGCCCCCCGCCGTCACGATCTGGACCCGGCGGAGATGCGGCCGCTGCTGCCCTGGCTGATGCTGCTGGATGTGCTGGAGGATGACTATCGCTACCGGCTGGTGGGGACGGGCCTGGACGGGCTGTTCGGCCGCCCGCTGACGGGGCTCACCCTGCGCGCGGCGTGGCCGGCGCGGCTGGGCGACCATTGGCGCCACTGGATGGACCATGCCAGCCGCACCGCGACCCCCGTGGCCACGTCGGCCACGCTGCATGGGCCGCGCGGGCCCCTGCGGCTGGATGCCGTGTTCCTGCCTTTGTGCAACCGGCCCGGCCGGGTGGACATGCTGCTGTCGGGCATCAGCGGCACCTGCCTGCGCCGCGCCACACCCATGCTGCTGCTGCGCCCCGGGGTGGAGGTGCTGGAAGATGCGGTGACGGGCTTCACCGCGGAAACGCTGACGGTTTGATGCGGGGTGCATCCCGGTGCTAGGGTGGCGGCCCTTCCCGGCACCGCAGATGATCCCCCGCCCGTGACGACCAGCAGCAAAACCCGTTCCGATGGCGGCTCCGCCGCCGCCATTTCCCCCATGATGGCCCAGTATCTGGACATCAAGCGGCAGCATCCCGGCTCGCTGCTGTTCTACCGCATGGGCGATTTCTACGAACTGTTCTTCGATGACGCGGTCCAGGCGGCCGGCGCGCTGGATATCACCCTGACGCGGCGCGGCCAGCACCAGGGGGAGGATATCCCCATGTGCGGCGTGCCCGTCCACAGCCATGAGCAATATCTGTCCCGCCTGATCCGGGCCGGATTCCGCGTGGCCATCTGCGAGCAGACCGAGGATCCGGCCGAAGCCCGCAAGCGCGGCGGCAAGTCGGTGGTGCGGCGCGACGTGGTGCGCGTCGTCACCCCCGGCACCATCACCGAGGACGGGCTGCTGGATGCCCGGTCCAACAATTACCTGGCCGCCCTGGCCGAGGCCGGGGGGGAGGGCGGCCTGGCCTGGCTGGACCTGTCCACAGGCGAACTGACCCTGTGCCCCGTGGAAAGGGACGGCCTGGCCTCGCTGCTGGCCCGGCTGTCGCCGGGGGAACTGCTGTTGCCGGAACGGCTTTTCGCCGCCGAGGGGATGGGGCCGCTGTGGGATGAATGGCGCGCGCGCCTGACGGTGCAACCCAATCCCCGGTTCGACAGCGAGAACGGGCGCAAGCGCCTGCTGTCGCTTTACAATGTCGGTACGCTGGACGCCTTCGGCGCCTTCAGCCGGGCCGAGGTGGCGGCGGCCGGCGCGCTGGTCGATTACGTGGAGCTGACGCAGAAGGGCCGCCTGCCGCGCTTCGACATCCCCCGCCGCCAGCCCGCCGGCCAGGTGATGGAGATCGACCCCGCCACGCGCCGCAACCTGGAACTGACCCGCACCCTGACGGGTGACCGCAAGGGCAGCCTGCTGGCCGCCATCGACCGGACTGTGACGGGGGCGGGCGCGCGGCTGCTGGCCGGCCGGCTGTCGGCCCCGCTGACCGACCCGGCCCGCATCGACCGACGCCTGGACATGGTGGCCCATCTGGCCGGCGAGACGGCGCTGCGCGTCGATATGCGTGAAGAACTGCGCCGCACGCCGGATGTGGAGCGCGCCCTGTCCCGCCTGACCCTGGACCGCGGCAGCCCGCGCGACCTGGCCTGTGTGCGCGATGCGCTGGAACGCGCCGTGTCGCTGCGCGGGCGCCTGGCCTACGGCGATGGTGGCCTTGCCATGCCGCTGCCGCCGGGGCTGGCGCGCATCGCTGTCGGCCTGGCCGGCGGTCCGGGTGCCGATCACGAGGGGCTGATCGCCCTGCTGTCGCGCGCGCTGGGACCGGACCTGCCGTTGCTGGCGCGCGACGGCGGGTTCGTGGCGTCCGGCTATTCCGCACCGCTGGACGAGTTGCGCATGCTGCGCGACGACAGCCGCCGCCATATCGCCAACCTGCAGGCGCAGTATGTCGAGCAGACGGGCATCCCGTCCCTGAAGATCCGGCACAATAACGTGCTGGGCTATTACATCGAGGTGACGGCCGTCCATGCCGACAAGCTTATGTCGGAAAAGCACAGGGCCGATTTCATCCACCGCCAGACCATGGCGGGGGCCGTGCGGTTCACCACGGTCGCCCTGTCCGAACTGGAACGCAAGGTGGCGGAGGCCGGTGACCGGTCGCTGGCCCTGGAACTGGAGATTTTCGCGCAACTGGCCCGGGCGGTGATCGATCTGGCCGATCCCATTGCCGTGACGGCCCGCGCGCTGGCCACGCTGGATGTCACCACGGCGCTGGCCGATCTGGCCGTCGATGCCGGGTGGTGCCGGCCCGAAATGGCCGCTGACCTGTCGTTCGAGATCAGGGGCGGCCGGCATCCCGTCGTGGAACAGGCCCTGGCCGAGGCCGGCGGCGGCCCCTTCGTGGCCAATGATTGCGACCTGTCGCCGGGCGGGCGGCTATGGCTGCTGACCGGCCCCAACATGGCGGGTAAATCGACCTTCCTGCGCCAGAACGCGCTGATTGCCGTGCTGGCGCAGATGGGCAGCTTCGTGCCCGCCCGCGCCGCCCGCATCGGCACCGTCGACAAGCTGTTCAGCCGCGTCGGCGCCGCCGACGATCTGGCCCGCGGCCGGTCGACCTTCATGGTGGAGATGGTGGAAACGGCCACCATCCTGAACCAGGCGACCCGCCATTCCCTGGTGATCCTGGACGAGATCGGGCGCGGCACGGCCACATTCGACGGATTGTCCATCGCCTGGGCCTGCGTGGAGCATCTGCACGAGGCGGCGCGCTGCCGGGGCCTGTTCGCCACCCATTACCATGAGTTGACCGCCCTGTCCGCCAAGCTGCCCGACCTGTCCTGCCACACGATGCGGATCAAGGAATGGAAGGGCGAGGTGATCTTCCTGCACGAGGTGGCGGCCGGCGCGGCCGACCGATCCTATGGCATTCATGTCGCGCGCCTGGCCGGATTGCCACAGGCAGTCATTTCGAGAGCGGAACAGGTGTTGCAGATACTGGAGAAGGGGGATCAGGCCAGCGCCGCCGCCCGCCTGGCCGAGGACCTGCCGCTGTTTGCCGCCATGGGGGCGCGGCCGCCGCCGCGGCAGGTCGTATCGGAACCGGAATCATCATTGGTGGAGGCCGAGCTGCGCGATATCAATCCGGACGAGTTGACCCCGCGTCAGGCGCTGGACGCGCTGTACCGGCTGCGGGGCCTGCTGGGAGCCGGCGGGGGTGGCCAACCTGCTTGACAAGCGTCGGGCGGGAAAATCATATGGGGATTGCAAGGATTGCCGGCGCCGACATCCGTCGGCTTGGCTTCACGCGACATGGGCCGCGCGGCGGCGGTCGCCGCCATGCCGAGCGTCGATGAGTTCTACTCATCGACGCTCGGCATGAGCATCTCAGAATGGGCGATTGCATGACGCAAACACAGAAAATCTTCCAGGACGTTTACAAAAGCGAGATTTGGGGAAAAGACAAATCCGGATTTTGCAGCGGCCTGGGCAGTGTCGACCCGGATATCGTGCTGCCTTATTGCCGGGCCGTGCTGTTTTTCCTCAACGCCATCGGCCAGAAGCAGAGCGTGGTCGATTTCGGCTGCGGCGACTTCAAGGTCGGTTCCAGGCTGCGTCCCTATTTCGCGGCATACACGGCCTGCGACATCGTGCCGGAACTGATCGAAAGCCATAAGCAGCAGTACAAGGATCTGAATGTCGATTTCCGTTGTATCGATGCGACAGTGGAGGAATTGCCGCAGGCGGAAATCATCATCATCCGCCAGGTGCTTCAGCATCTGAGCAATGCCGATATCCTGAAGCTTCTGCCGAAGTTCAAGAAATTCAAATATATCATCTTCACCGACCATACACCGGTTCACCGGAAATTCACGCCCAACCTGGATATCACGACGGGCGGCTATACGCGCATGCAGGCCGGGAGCGGGCTGGACCTGCTGTCCCATCCCTTCTATCTGGAACCCCGGGTCGAATATCTGCTCTGTGCCGTCCCGTCGGAAAGCGGCATCATCAAGACCAGCGTCTATCAGATGCATTGAGCGGGTGCAGCGCGGCTTTCGGCTTCGACCCTGCAGGATCAAAGCCGGAAGCCGCTGCCTTCATGCGGTTTTCAGTACCGTGGCGGCCGCGCGCAGTGCCATGGCGGCGATGGTCAGCGTGGGGTTGGCCGTGGCGATGGTGGGAAAGGTGGAACTGCCCAGGATATAGAGATTGCGATGGTCGAAGCAGCGCAACTCGCTGTCGACCACGGCTGTCTTCGCATCGTCGCCCATGCGGCAGGTGCCGACGATATGGCCGGCCCCCGAATAGGCGTATTTCTGGCCATTATAGGTGAAGGTCTGCGGCCCGTCGGCGGGGTTCTTGTCGGTCGCCTGCTCGGCCCCCATCC
Organism: Niveispirillum fermenti; assembly: GCF_048066175.1. Taxonomy (GTDB): domain Bacteria; phylum Pseudomonadota; class Alphaproteobacteria; order Azospirillales; family Azospirillaceae; genus Niveispirillum; species Niveispirillum fermenti. Next base: position 315,646 of record NZ_JBLTXA010000005.1, read on the forward strand.
AGTCGAACAACTGGTCTGCCGCCTTGCGCGCCGCCTCGAACCCCTTCTTGGTATAGTCGGACAAGCTGTAATGGATTTCCGGGCGGGGCAGGCCCAGATGGTCGCGGTACTGCGCCGACAGGGTGACGCGGTTGTCGGGATCGGCCGTCTGTTCGACCAGGAAGCCGATGCGGAACTGCTTGGTGTAGAGCCCGTTCAAGGCCGCGACCAGCGCCGCCCCGCCGATGCCGGGGCCCGTGCGGTTGCCCTGATTGTCCTGGCCCGTGACCAGTTGCATCAGCGACCGGTCGGGGTCGCCATAGGGGAAATTCCAGCCCTCGTTCCCGATCTCGATCCGGAAGGCCGCCCGATCCTTGCGGAAGGCGCCGTCGCGCAGGCTTTCGATGCCCGAGGTCGAAAGCGGCCCGCGATAGGGATAGATATCCGACGAGGCCTTGGCCCAGGCCAGATAAAGCGGGTGGTCCATCAGATTGCGGCCCACCTGATCGCTGCTGTTGCCCACCCCGCCCGGCGTGCGGCCGCCATTGGTGGACATCAGGAGCAGTTTGGGCGTTTCGATGGCATGGGCCGCCAGCACATAGGTATGCGCCGTGGCGGTGCCGCGGGCCACGACGGGACCGCTGGCGCCATCATAGCGCACCCAGTCGATGCCCGTGATGTCCTGGCCATAGCCGCCCGTATTCACCGATACGGCGACACTGTTGTACTGGATCGTGACATTGCCCGTCTGCAGCGCCGCCTTCAGCGTCACGGACGGGTCATATTTGGCCTGGATGGGACAGATGGGGATGCAGTTGGTATTGCCGCCGCAGGCCCGCCGCCCCTGATAGGGGCGGGAATTGCGGGCGGCGGGCGTGATGGTGACCTTGACCGGATTGCCGTCGAGCGTCTTGCCATCCACCCCGGCGGCCACATACTGATCCACCATCGTGTTGGGCAGGGCCGGCATGGGATATTCATAGCCGGCCGGAAAGGTGATGCCGAGATAGGTCTGGTCCGCCTTGTCCGCCGAAACCCCGATCTCCCTTTCCGCCTCGCCGTACCAGACGTCCAACTCGGCATAGGTGACGGGCCAGTCGGTTTCCACGCCATAGGCCGTCTTCATCTGGAAATCATTGGGCACGTGTCGCAGGCAGGTGCCCAGCCAGTGCCGCGCGGTGCCGCCATTGATCCGTTCATAGGTGCTGCCGAAGGCCAGCGGCCCCTTCTGGATCAGATAGGCCTGCCGCGCATTCTGCCAGTTGCGGGCCCCGTTGGTCAGCACGGTCGGCCGCGGCGCGTTCAGCGTGGTGGGATCGGTCAGCGTGAAGGTGGCGTTATCGCTGAACAGGTCCGGCGTATAGGGCGATTCCGGCACCTTCGCGGGCGACAGGAAGAACCGCTCCATATAGTCATTAACGTTGGGCGGCATCTCGTCGCCCGCTTCCAGGATCAGGACCTTCCGGCCGGCCAGGGCCAGTTGCTTGGCCATCATGGCCCCGGCGATGCCGGACCCGATGATGACGGCGTCATAGGCGGGGGTGGCGGTGCTGTTGCTGCTGTCGGTCATCTTGCGGTCTCCCCCTGGCGTCACGACGTGACCGTGATGAAATCGGACAGCGGCGGCGGCGGGCTGTTCCAATAGCCGAACGGATAATCGGCCGAGCCCATGGGATGCGCCTGCGCCACCTGCCACATGTAGCCGGCCGTATAGGCATCGGCCGACAGGACATAGCTGATGCCGCCCTTGTACAGGCCGGCCGGCCGGTGCCATGTCCCGCTGTACCAGGCCAGGATGATCGATCTGGCCAGCAGGCCCCTCGGTCCCGTGTCGCTCAGTATCTTTTCCACAATCGCCGCGTCACTCATGTGGGTGGCGCGATCGATCTTGAAGACATCGATCAGCAGCTTGTAGACCATGCCGTCGGACCGGGCCGCATTCATGATCTGCAGGTACACGTCGTTGACAGGAAAGGCCGGCTTCAGCAGGCCCGGATCGATACCGGTCAGGACACCCGACAGGGCGATGAAATCATCGATCTCCGCCGGGGTTGGGGGAGTGGAACTGGTCATGTGGGGGCTCTCCGTCGCGCATCGGGGCGTGGGGGTGTGACGGGAACGCGCGCGGGCTCAAGGGGCCGCGCGCTCCAGGATATAGGTGAAGTCGGACGGCGTGCCGGCCGTGTCCACGGCATTGTTGTGGCAGAAGATGCAGGAACTGCTGCTCTGCGGCACGGTGCCCTGGATGTAGGTTTCCATGGTCGTGTTGGCCAGGAATTGCGGGAAGGGGAAGCCCGTGGGGTTGGCCTTGTTGTTCTGCTGCGTCGGCCATTGCGTGCCGATCAGCATATAATGGGCCCAGACCGACCCTTTCAGCGGTGCCTGCCATTTGGCATTCATCTGCTTGTAGGCCTCCACCAGGGCGATCACACGGGTCACCTGGCTCTTGTACCCGTTGGGGAAGGGCTGGACGGCGGGGTTCCAGGGGTGCGGCGGCGGCTTGTTCACGGGACAATCCGCCGGCGAACAGCCGACACGGTAGAAATTGAACGTGTCCGTGGATTTCAGGCGCGCCACATCATCGGCCTGCGGGACGTTGCGCACATGTTCGAACGTGGACCAGACCCATTGCGGGAAGCGCTGGACCTTATTGCCGATATGCAGGCCCACCAGCCCCATCTTCTGCTTCTGGCAGGTATCCTTGTCCGGTGTGGCGCCCTTTGTGTAGACCAGCGCATCCATGGTGTGGAAGGTGGCGGGATCATCGGTGCGGCCCATCACCTTCCAGGCCAGCTTCAGCATGACGGCACCGTCATAGCCGGGGGCGGTGGCCACGGGCTGGCCCGGCGTGACGGACCCCGTCACCAGCCCGCCGGGAAAGGTCATCATCGGCCGGGTGGCATTGGGCGGTGTCTGCGTCGGCTTGTAGGCGGCCTGCCCGGCGCGGGTGTTCAGCTTGTTGCCGATGATGAAATCGTACATCGGCTTGTTGATCAGGATCTGATAGCGGACGTAAAGCCCGTTCTGGTCGATCAGGGGACCGGTGTCGAAGGGCTGGTCGGCCGCCTCCAGCAGATCGGGGGTCTTGCCAACCATGCTCATCATCGGCGTCGTGCCGTCCACCAGCGCCGCGCAGGCGGCCGGCGGCGGCGCCACCTGTCCCCAGGCCGGCGGGTCGGGCGTCATGATGGTCAGCGCATCGGCCCAGCCCTGCCACGCGGCGGGCGCATCACCGCCGGGGCCCGCCCCCTGGCCGATCGCCGTCCGTCCATCCAGCGGCGAGGCGAGCGCCACGAAGCTCTGCCAGGAGAAGGTGTCGAAACTCTGCTGGATCAGCGTCGGGTCGTTCTTGTCGCCGCTGGTCGGCACGTCGCAGGGCATCAGCGGCGACAGGGCCGCCGGGTCGGCGCGCGTGTTTGCGTTGCAGGTCGCCGGCTGGGAATAAGGGTCGGGCGTGCCGGCCGCCAGGGATGCGGCCGGGCCGGACAGCAGCAGCCCCAGGCCCGTCAGGGCCAGGGCCGGCAGGTTGAGCATGCGCACCTTCGTTCCCTCCGATGGATTGGATATACGAAAGGTGGCATGAATAAGGGGATATATGCAAGTTTAGCGTTTAAATGGTTTTATGATTATTCAAACCCTTTGTTGTTGATGTGGAATCATATGAACCCGATTCCGGCCCATGGCGCCATGGCGGGACGTACCGCAGCCGGGCCGCCGCCGGCCAGCAGCACCGTCAGCAGCAGCCGTGCCTTGCGCGCGTCCAGGTTGCCGCCATCGATCAGTCCGCTGGCCAGCAGATGCGCCGCCGTGCCCGTGCCCCGGTAGGTGCCATGCGGGTCGGTGTCGCCCTGGGGACAGCGGCTGACCAGCAGCACCGGCCGGGTCGCGGCAATGGCGGCCAGCGGGGCGGCCAGCGCCTCGGGCACATGGCCGGACCCCATGGCTTCCACCACCAGCCCGCCCCAGGCGGGGTCCTGGAAGGCGGCGGCGTGCAGCGCATCGGCGTCCAGCGTCACCGATAGCAACCCCACACGCGGGATGCGGGCACCGGCCGGCCAGGATAACGGGCCGGGCGCCGGCAGAGGGGCCTGGGACAGGCGCAGCCGGCCTGTGACGATGGTGCCCGCGGGGCCGAAGCCGGGTGATGCGAAGGCCCCGACCCGCCCGGCATCCATCTTGCGCACGAAGCGCGCCGCGTGCAGTTCACCGGCCATGCAGACGAAGGTGCCGGGCAGGTGCCGGGGCAACGTCCGGGCCGCGACCAGCGCGTCGCGCAGGTTGCCGGGCCCTTCCGCCCCCGGCGCATCCGCCGTGCGCATGGCACCCGTCAGCACGATGGCCGCATCGGCCGGGACCAGCAGGGACAGCAGGAAGGATGTTTCCTCCATCGTGTCTGTCCCCTGCACCACAACGAAGGCGCGTGCGCCGGCAGCGTGCCGGTCCGCGATGTCGGCGGCCAGGCCTGTGATGTCGGCCAGGGTCAGGTTCTGGCTGCCCACGGTGCGCCGGGGCACGATGGTTACATCCGCATCGTCGGGACCATCGGCGGTGACGCCCGCCGCCCGCAACAAGGGCGCGCTGTCGGCCGGGCTGGCGCTGCCGGCCACCGAAAGGATTGTGCCGCCCAGAAGGTAGAGGATCGTCGGTCCGGCCTGGCCGTCCATGATAAGGGGGCTCCCCATATAAGCGGAAAGTGGCTTGTTTGTCGGACAGTATGACAAAATAAGACTAAAGGCCAGCGCGCGGGCCGTGGAAACCTGCCGGGCCGGCACCCTCATCCACCGGTGCCCCGCCCCAATGTCTCTTCAGGCGGGGGCGGGATCACCGCCGGCCACACGGTTGCGGCCGCGGGCCTTTGCCTGATACAGCGCGCGGTCGGCATCGGCGACAAGCGTATTGGCATGGGAGGTCCACGCCTCTGTGCCGGCCAGTGGCGGCAGCATGGTGGCGACCCCGATGGAGACCGTGACATGCCCCTTGCCCGGCCGCGCGGCATGCGGCAGGGCAAGGTCGCTGACCGTGCGGCGCAGCCCCTCCGCCATCGTCCGGGCCTGGGCCGGGTCGCACCCGGGCAGCAGCACGGCGAATTCCTCTCCGCCGAAACGGGCGACCAGATCGCCGGCCCGGCGGGCCGTGCCGGCCATGGCGCGGGCCACGGCGCGCAGGCAGTCATCCCCCGCCTGATGGCCATAATGGTCGTTGTAGAGCTTGAAATGGTCGACATCCAGCAGGGCCAGCGACAGCGGCGCCGTGCCGCGTGCCAGACGCCGCACCTCCTGCACCAGCACGGCATCGAACTGCCGGCGGTTGGCGATGCCGGTCAGCCCGTCGATGGTGGCCAGCCGCAGCAGGGCGTCGCTGCGCTGCTTCAAGGTCAGATGGGTGCGCACGCGCGCTTCCACGATGCGCGCGTTGAAGGGCTTGGCGATGAAATCGACCGCGCCCGCCTCCAGCGCCCGCACTTCCGATGCGGCGTCGTTGTGCGCCGTGATGAACAGGATGGGCACGCCCTCCATTCCCGGCATAAGGCGCAGAGCCGCGCAGGTCTCGAACCCGTTCATCCCCTCCATCTCTGCATCCAGCAGGACGATGTCGGGGCTTTCGTCGCGGGCGGCGGCCAGGGCATCGGCCCCGCCCGTGGCGAAGACGACATCACCCAGCCCCGTAACGACCTGGGCCAGCAGACGGATGGTGCCGACATCGTCATCAACGATCAGGATGCGGGATCGCGGTGCGGCACCGTGCGCCATGAAGAGAAGGGCGGTCACAGGGAAAACTCCGCGTCCAGCAGGGCCAGCGCCTCGCCATAGCGCAGCCCGTCAACAAGCTTTGACAAGGCTTGCACCTTGTCGGCGCCCAGCCGATCGGTCAAGGCATGTTCCTGTCTGGACAATATATCCAGGGCTGAAAGACTGCGCGACCGCAGGGAAAGCCGCAGCGCATCGAGGTCCAGCGCGGCATCCCCGGCGGGGACGGCCGGCGGGGGGCGCTGAGCCCTGGGGCGGGCGCGGATGGCCTTGCACAGCGCCTCCATCTCCAGGATCAACCGGTCGGTTGCCGGTCCCAGCTCGCTGTCATGGGGATCCCGGCGCAGCGCGGTTTCCAGCAGCGATGCCTGGCGGCTGATCTCCACGGCGCCGATATTGCCCGCGGCACCGCGCAGGTCATGCAGCTTGCGTGCGGCCTGTTCCCAATCCCCTTCGGCCAGCCTGCCCTTCAGCCGCCCCCCAAGGCTGCTGAACCGTTCGGCGAAATGGTCCAGGACGCTGTCCAGCAGCGCACGGTTGCCCAGCACGCGGCCCATGGCCTGTTCCAGGTCGATGCCGGGAATGACGGGGGACGCGGCCGGCTGCTGTCCGGGTTCCGGTGCCGGCTCCTGGCCCCCCGCCGGCGGGGCCTTGGACCCGGCATCCCCGGCTGTACCGGAAACGCGGACAGCACCAGCCAGCCAGCGGCGCAGGGTGGACAGGAGTTGCTCTGGCGCGAAGGGTTTGGGGATGTGGTCATTCATCCCGGCGTCCAGGCAGCCCTGCAATTCGCTTTCCTGCACGGCCGCCGACAGGGCCAGGATAGGGATCGCCTGACCGTTGGGCAGGGCGCGGATGGCACGGGTGGCCTCCAGCCCGTCCATGCCGGGCATCTGCACATCCATCAGGATCAAGTCGAACGCCGCACGGGTGACGCAAGCGATGGCCGCGGCCCCGTCATCGGCCAGATGCACCTCGGCACCGGCCTGCTGCAGAAAGCCGCGTGCGATCATCTGGTTCAGTTCGTTATCCTCCACCACCAGGATGCGCGCACCGGATAGGACATCGGCAGCGGCGGGAGCCGGTGGCAGCGGGGCCGGATCGGCGGCGACGGGCAGGCTGAGATCGATGGTGAAGCGGCTGCCCTGGCCCTGCCGGCTGTCGACACGGATGCTCCCACCCATCAGCACAACCAGCCGGTAGGTGAGCGCCAGACCCAGCCCGGCGCCGCTATGGTTGCGCTGGTGGCTGGCGTCGCCGGGGTTGAAGGGCTGGAACAGGCGGGCCGTCTGGTGCGCGCTCATCCCGATGCCGGTATCGCTGACCTGGATGGCAAGCCCCACCCGGCCGCCGGCGCGGCCCGTCTGGCGTACCCCGATGGCGACGGATCCGGTGTGGGTGAACTTGGCGGCGTTGCCGACCAGATTGTCCAGGATCTGGCGCAACCGCCTGGCATCACCCGTGACATGACCCGGAAGGGCCGGGTCCAGGTCCAGTTTCAGCGCGATGTTGCGGGCCTTCAGGTCCGGTGCGACCTGGTCGACGACGCCGTCCAGCGGGTCGCGCAGGCGGAACGGCTCGTCATTCAGCCGCAGCAGGCCGGCATCGATGCGCGAATAATCCAGGATGTCGTTGATGATGGCCGAAAGGGCCGTGGCGGACCGCAGAATATTGCCGGCCAGCACATGCTGGGTACTGTCCGCAGCCGCCTCGCGCAGCAGCAGGTGGGACGATCCGACGATGCCGTTCAGCGGCGTGCGGATCTCATGCCCCATATTGGCCAGGAAGGCGGATTTGGCCCGCGCCGCCGACTGGGCGGCGGTCAGCGCCTCACGCAGGCGTTCGGCCACCTGCCGCTGGGCCGTCAGGTCGCTGATGACGGCCAGATAGCCCGTGACGGTCCCGCCGCCGTCCCGCAGGGCCGTGGCGGCCAGCAGCACGGGCACGCGCAGCCCGTCCTTGCGCAGCAGGGTCCATTCCCGTGTATCCGGCCCGCCCTGTCCGGCCCCGGCCATGAAGCTGCCGGGGCCCTGTGCCGGGTCGATCCGCCGGGCCGACAGCTCGGCCGGGTCGCACAGCATGGCTGGTGTCGCCTTGCCCACCAGTTCCCCGGCACTGTGACCCAAAAGCCGCTCAGCGGCCGGGTTGAACAGGCTGATCGTGCCCGACCGGTCGGTCGCGATGATGCCGGACCCGGCATGTTCCAGCACGGCGTTGCGCAGAGCGGCCAGGGACTCGATCTCCTGCGTGCGGTCGCGCACCTGCTGTTCCAGCCGTGCGTTCAGCATCCGGATGTTCTGCTCGGCGGCGACCTGCCCCGTGATGTCACGGATGATCATGGCGGCGCCCGACACCCGGCCCTGGTCATGGACCGGGCTGATAGACACGCTGACATCGATGATGCGGCCGTCGGTATGCCGGCGGCGGGTGGTGAGGTCCAGCACGGGCGTGCCGCGGATGACCTGGTTCAGCGCATCCGCCTCCTCCCCCGCCAGGGCCGGGGGGACGATCAGATCGGTCGTGGCCCGGCCCAGGGCACGATCGGCCTTGATCCCGAAAAGGGCGGCGGCGGCCGGGTTCCAGCTTGTCACCTCGCCGTCGCGCGACAGACCGATCATGGCGTCGTGCGCACTTTGAACGATGGCGCCCAGCCAGGCGTCGCGAGTGCGTGAACGCCGGCTGCGCTGCGCCGACCCCCGCCAGAAACCCAGCAGCAGGCCGACCACCCCGATCAGGATCACCCCGAAGGTGACGACCCACAGGCGCGCAGTCTGTACGTCGGTTTCGATCATGGCATCGGGGACCGCCACGGCAATGGTCAGGAAGCGGCCGGGGTCATTGTCGTCCAGCGCCACACGGTGACGCACGGCATGCACGAGGCCGTCCGGCGTCTCGTAGCTGACCATGGCCGATCTTTCGTTCAAGGCATCCACGGGACGGAACTCTTCCGTCCAGCGGTGGGGCTGTCCGAAGGCCCAGCCGAAGGTCTGTGCGGCATCGGGATGGATCAGGAAATCCTCCCGCGCGTTCATGGCATAGAAACGCAGTGAGGGGTTCAGGTCGGCCGTTGCCTCCGCCATCAGGCGGCGGGCGTCGATGGCGATGACGAGGACGCCATACATGTTCCCGTCCGGGCCGGGAACGGCAAGGGCCACGCGCAGCAGCGGCAGGCGCGGCAGATCCACCGCTTTGTTGCGCCTTGCCAGCTCCAGGTCGGATACGAAGGCGTCCCGGCGGTCGCGGTGCAACAGGTCTGGTATCAGATAGGCATCGCCATCCCCGCCATCGGCCATGCCCATGTCCATGTCCGAGGCATCAACACGCACCAGTTCGGCCCCGGTCGCCGTGGCGATGTAGCTGATGCGCACCACGCCCTGCCGCGAGGCGACAAAGCCGGAGAAGATGGCGCCGAGCCGCTTTCGCCATAAATCCGCGCTGCTGTGCTCCTGTTCGTCGAACCCGTTGCTGGCGGCGGCACGGGCAAGGCCGGCCACGGGGGGCGTCAGGGACATGAAGCGCACCTGACTGCGCCAGTCATCGATGGTGCGGACCATCTGGTTCGCCCGCTGCTGGGCCAGAACGCGCAGACGCTGTTCCGTTTCCGCCAGGCGCTTTTCCCGGACGGCGTGACCGGCCAGCCCCGCCGCCGCCAGAACCAGGAACAGCAACCCGCCCACCAGCAGCAAGGTGAGGCGGGGGCTGACCCCTTCCTCGTCGATACGCCTCAGAAAACGCACAACACCATCCCCCGCATCCGGTGCCACGCCCCGGCCGCCAATCGTCCATGATCACTACCCATGGTCACAAGGTGGCGCGAAAACACGTCGAAGGGTAGATATCCGGTGGGCTAGGATCGGGTTTCGAAAATGTCGACCGCCCCCCAGTCAGGCGCCGGCCGCCAGCAGGCCGGCCAGCCGCCGGATGGCGGGATGGTCGGCGCCGTCCTGCCCGGCGGCCAGCCGTGGCAGCGCCACGGCCGGCACATCGGGCAGGAAGGGGGCCAGCGCCGCCAGCGTGGCATCCACCGGCACGGTGGCCCCCGGGGTGGTGCCCGGCGTTTCCGAAAGGACAAGGGCGGCAACCCGCAGCCCGCGCCCGGCCAGCACGGCATGGGCCGTCAGGATATGGCTGATGGTCCCCAGATAGGTGCCGGCCACCAGCAAGGCGGGCAGTCCCAGGTCGCCCATCCAGTCCAGCACGGTGCGACCATCATCCACGGGCGCCATCACGCCGCCCACCCCCTCGACCAGCAGCATCCCGTCGGTGCGGGCCAGCCGGCGGCGGCAGGCGGCCAGGACGGCCGGATAATCCACCTGCCGCCCTTCTGCCCGTGCCGCCATGTTGGGTGCCAGGGGGGCGGCGAACCGCCAGGGCGACATGCTGTCCAGGTCGGCCTGCGACGACGGGTCCCGGCCCAGGGCTTCCAGCAGCACCGCCGGATCGCTGCCGGCCGGGTCGGCGGGGTCGATGCCGCTGACCAGCGGCTTGAACGCATCGGCCGGCACACCGGCCGCGCGCCAGTGGCGCAGCAGGCAGCTTCCCACGAAGGTCTTGCCGATATCGGTGCCGGTGGCGGTGACGAAAAAGGCGGGCATGGGCTTTCCCTCCGAAACAGGTCACGGCATTCATGGCGATGACGGGGCGCGCCGTCATCTTCCCCTGCGCTCAACCCTGGCATACGTCATTTGACGGATCAGCGGTGAAACAAGTCTGTGCGGGCCACGTAACAGCCATTATACCACTACCCGGAACTTCGACCGTCCTTGTGGGAAGGGAACAGACATGAGCATCGCGTCCTTCGCCGAACACGCCGCCCAGGCCGGCAATCCGATCCGCACCGATTGGACGCAGGCCGAAGTGGAGGCGCTGTTCAACCTGCCCTTCATGGACCTGCTCTATCGCGCCCAGACCCTGCACCGGCAGTTTTTCGACCCCAACGAGGTGCAGATTTCCACGCTGCTGTCGATCAAGACCGGCGGCTGCCCGGAGGATTGCAACTACTGCCCGCAATCGTCGCAGTTCGATACGGGCCTGAAGGCATCCAAGCTGATGCAGGTGGAAAAGGTGCTGGCCGAGGCGCGCGCCGCCAAGGAGCAGGGTGCCTCGCGCTTCTGCATGGGGGCCGCCTGGCGCTCGCCCAAGGACCATGATCTGGAGACGGTCTGCGCCATGGTGGAGGGCGTGAAGTCCATGGGCATGGAGACCTGCGTCACGCTGGGCATGCTGCGCCCCGATCAGGCGCTGAGGCTGAAGGATGCGGGGCTGGATTACTACAACCACAACCTGGACACCTCGCCCGAGCATTACGACAAGGTCATCACCACCCGCACCTACCAGGACCGGCTGGACACGCTGGATGCCGTGCGGTCGGCCGGCATCAATGTCTGCTGCGGCGGCATCATGGGGCTGGGGGAAGGGCGGTCGGACCGGGCGGGCCTGATCCGCACGCTGGCCACGCTGCCGCAGCATCCCGACAGCGTGCCCATCAACCTGCTGGTCAAGGTGGAGGGCACGCCGCTGGATCAGGCCGACAGTGTCGACCCCATCGAATTCGTGCGCACCATCGCCGTCGCCCGCATCACCATGCCGGCCTCGGTCGTGCGCCTGTCGGCGGGGCGTGAGGACATGAGCGACGAGATGCAGGCCCTGTGCTTTGCCGCCGGTGCCAATTCCATCTTCTACGGCGAACGCCTGCTGACCACGCCCAACCCGGCACAGCAGCGCGACGGCCTGCTGTTCGACAAGCTGGGCCTGCGTCCCATGCAGGTAGAGGCGGGCGGCGAGGAATGACGGGGCCGCTGTCCGCGCCCGGCTGGCTGACGGACGGGATGCGGCATGTCTGGCTGCCCTATTGCCAGATGAAGCATGCCGACCCGCCGCTGCCCGTCGTGGCGACGGCGGGCACCCGCCTGCATCTGGCCGATGGGCGCGAACTGATCGACGGCATCGCGAGCTGGTGGACGGCCTGCCACGGGTACAACCATCCGCACCTGCGTGCCGCACTGGAGCGCCAGGCGGCGACGCTGCCGCATGTCATGTTCGGCGGCCTGGCGCATGAACAGGCGTTGGTGCTGGCCCAAAGGCTGGCGGCACTGCTGCCCGGCGATCTGGAGCGCGTGTTTTTCGCCGAAAGCGGGTCGGTCGCCGTGGAGGTCGCCATGAAGATGGCGACGCAATACTGGCTGAACCGGGGGGAGCGGGGCCGGACCCGCATCCTGTCCTTCACAGGCGGCTATCACGGTGACACGATCGCCACCATGGCCGTGTGCGACCCCGAAGAGGGGATGCACAGCCTGTTCACCGGCCTGCTGCCCGAACATCATGTGCGCCCCCTGCCGCGCGACCCGGACAGCCTGGCGGCGCTGGAGGCGTTCCTGGAGCGGCACGCGGGGGAGATCGCGGCCATCCTGGTGGAACCGCTGGTCCAGGGTGCCGGCGGCATGCTGTTCCATGATGGCGCGGTGCTGCGCCGCCTGCGGGACTTGGCCGACCGGTACGGGCCGCTGCTGATCTTTGACGAGATCTTCACGGGCTTCGGCCGCACGGGCACGATGTTCGCCTGCGAGGCGGCGGGCGTGGTGCCCGACATCGTCACCCTGTCCAAGGCGCTGACGGGCGGCACGCTGCCGCTGTCGGCCGCCGTGGCGCGGACGCGCGTCTTCGATGCCTTCTGGTCCGACGACCCCATGGCCGCCCTGATGCACGGCCCCACCTATATGGGTAACGCGCTGGCCTGTGCGGTTGCCAACGCCTCGCTGGACCTGTTCGAGCGGGAGCCGCGGCTGGCCCAGGTTGCCGCCATCCATGGCTGGCTGTCGGCGGGGCTGGAACCGTGCCGCGGCCTGCCCGGCGTGAAGGATGTGCGCACGCTGGGTGCCATCGGCGTCGTGCAGATGGAGCGGATCGGCGACCTTCGCGCGCTGAAGCGCCGGCTGGTCGCAAAGGGCGTGTGGGTCCGGCCCTTCCGCGATATCCTTTACCTGACGCCGGCCTTCACGGCGACGCAGGAGGATGTGATGCGGCTGTGCGGGGCCATCACCGATGTCGTGCGGCAGGGTGTGCCATGACCGGCCCCGCCGGCCTGCTCGACATGGCGGCGGCGGCGGCGCTGTCCGCGCTCGACAGGGCCGGCCGGCGGCGCGTCCTGCGTGCCTATGACCGCGACGGCATCCGGCTGCGCCTGCCCGACGGGCGCGTGCTGGTCGATGTGGCCTCCAACGATTATCTGGGCCTGGCGCAGGACCCCGGCATCATCGACCGTGCTGCGGAATTCACGGCCCGGTACGGCGCAGGCAGCGGCGCCTCCCGCCTGGTCTGCGGCACGCTGACGGCGCACCGGGAGGTGGAGGAGAAGCTGGCCGCCTTCCTGGGGACGGAGGCGGCCCTGCTGATCGGCACGGGATATCAGGCCAATGCCACCCTGCCGGCCGCCCTGGCCGAACTGCTGGGCGGCGATGTCGATCTGCTGGTCGACCGGCTGGCCCATGCCAGCCTGTTGCAGGGCTGCTTCGGCCAGGGGCTGAAGGCGCGGCGCTTCCGGCACAATGACCTGGACCATCTGGAGGATCTGTTGCGCACCTCCACGGCGGCCGCCCGGATGGTGGTGACGGAATCGGTGTTCAGCATGGATGGCGATGCGGCCGACCTGGGCGCGCTGCTGGATCTGGCCGACCGCCACGGCGCGCCCGTCTATCTGGACGAGGCGCATGCCATCGGCGTGCTGGGGCCGCAGGGGCGGGGGCTGGCCGCGCATTTCCCCGGCCGGGTGGCCGTCACCATGGGCACGCTGGGCAAGGCGTTCGGCGGGTTCGGCGCCTATGTTGCCGGTTCGCGCCTGCTGATCGATTATCTGGTCAACCGCTGCGGCGGCGTCATCTATACCACGGCCCCGCCGCCGGCCGTGCTGGGCGCCCTGGATGCGGCGCTGGACGTGATGCCTTCACTGGACATGGAGCGCATGCGGCTGGCCGGCATGGGCGATGCCGTGCGCATGGCCGTGCGCGGCGCCGGATATGACACGGCGGCCAGCAGCACGCAGATCATCCCCGTCATCGCCGGTGCCGAACAGGCAGCGCTGGACCTGCAGGCGCTGCTGGAACAGGCGGGCTTCCTGGCCGTGGCCATCCGCCCCCCCACCGTGCCCGCGGGCACCGCCCGGCTGCGGCTGTCACTGTCGTCCGCGCTGGACGACCAGACGGTCGGGCAGTTGCTGGGCGTCCTGACCTGCCTGCCGCCGCGGGGGATGGACGGGGTACCATGACAGGGCCGCTGCTGCTGTTCGTCCATGGCTGGGCCGGCACGCCCCGCCTGTGGGACCCCGTCCGCGCCGCCTTGTCGGCGCGCGGGGTGGACTGCGCCGATATGGCCTGTGTCGACCTGAACGGGCTTTACGGGACGCTGCCGGCCGGCGGCATCCGGTGGGACGGCCAGGGCGATCATGAGGGCCGGCCCGTCATCGGCATCGGCCATTCACTGGGCAGTGCGCTGCTGCTGGCCCATGGGCCGGTGCTGGCCGGGTTCGTGGCCCTGAACGGCTTCACCCGTTTCACCAGCGCGCCGGACTTTCCGGCCGGCACCCCTCCGCGTGTCCTGGCCCAGATGCGCCGGCGGCTGCTGGCCAATGCGCCCGCCGTGCTGGCCGATTTCCACGCCCGCGCCGGCCTGCCCCCACCCGCCGGCCTGCCGGGGGCGGATGTGCTGGCATCCGGGCTGGACCTTCTGGGCGGGATCGACGCGCGGACGGCGCTGGCCGCGCTGGACGTGCCCTGGGTGGCGCTGGGCGGTGCCGATGACGCCATCGTGCCGCCGGACCAGTCGCGCGCCAGCTTTCCCGCGGTACTTTTGGTGCCGGGTGGCGGCCATGCCCTGCCGGTCCTTCAGCCGGACCTGTGTGCTGCGCATATCCTGTCGGTGGCGGCACGATGCTGAAGCCCGCCGACAAGCTGGCCGTGGCGCGGCGCTTCGGGGCCGCCGCCGCGCAGTACGACGCCTCGGCCCGGGTGCAGGCCCGCATCGCGCAGGCCATGGCCGACCGGCTGGCCGCCCTGGCCCTGCCGCCCGCGGCACGGGTGCTGGAGATCGGCTGCGGCACGGGCCTGCTGACGGCGGCCGCCCTGGCCCGGCTGCCCGGCGTGGGCGCCTGGCTGGCCAGCGACATCGCGCCCGCCATGGCCGGCGCCTGCCGTGCCCGCCTGGGCGGCGATCCGCGCCTGATGGCCGCCGCGATGGACGGGGAAGTGCCGGCCGTGACCGGTCCGTTCGACCTGATCTGTTCCAGCCTGGCGCTGCAATGGTTTCCCGATGCCGGGGCGGCGCTGGCCCGCTGGCGCGGATTGCTGCGGCCGGGCGGGGTCCTGTGCGTGGCCACGCTGGGGGCCGGCACCTTCAGCGAATGGCGGGCGGCCCTGGCCATGGCCGGGGCGCCGGCTGCGGGGCCGGCCTATCCCGATGCCGCGACGCTGGCCGGCTGGCTGGGGCCGCAGGGCCGGGCGGAGCGGCAGGGCTTCGTGGAACATCACCCGGATGCGCGGCACTTCCTGCTGTCGCTGCGGGGCATCGGGGCCGATTACGCCCCCGGCCGCCTGTCCGCCCCCGTCCTGCGCCGCGCCATGCGCGCGCTGGAGGCGGCGGGGCCGGTCGGCGTGACCTATGATGTCTGCTGGCTGACGGTTCGCGGGTAACAAAGCGTCGCCGGGGTGACGGTGTGAAAACAGGCATCCCATCGGCCTGCTTTTCGGCCTGCCTTGACGCAGGTCATGGCCGGGCCATTGTTCCGCTGCCACAATGCCGGTGTCATGCCCGTCCGGAAGGGAGATGCCGCCATGCCCGATGGACTGTCCACGCCACCCGTTCCCCCCTGTTCCGACGGGGAAGGGGAGATGCCGGCCCCCGCCGGGGCCACCCTGTCGGTGCTGGACCGGCTGGTCCATGCCTGGATGGGGCGCCTTTCCGGGTCCATATCCCCGGCCGCGCTGGCGCTGGCCTGGGCCGACTGGGCCATCCACCTGTCGGTTTCGCCCGGCAAGCAGGCCGAGCTGGCCCACAAGGCCGTGCGCAAGACGGCGCGGCTGGCCCAGTATGCGGCCCGCTGCTGCGGTACGCAGCCGGTGGGCGGGCGCTGCATCGAACCCCTGCCGCAGGACCGCCGGTTCGAGCATCCCGACTGGATGCTGCCGCCCTTCAACCTGATCCATCAGGCGTTCCTGTTGCAGCAGCAATGGTGGCACAACGCCACCACAGGCGTGCGCGGCGTGGAACAGGGGCACGAGGCGGCCGTCACCTTCACGGCGCGGCAGTTGCTGGACATGGTCTCCCCCACCAACTTCCCCATCACCAATCCCGAGGTGCTGCGCACCAGCGTGGAAGAGGGAGGGCAGAACCTGGTGCGGGGCTGGCGCAACTGGATGGAGGATCTGCGCCGGCAGGCCGGCGGCCAGGGACCCGCCGGGGTGGAGGATTTCAGGGTGGGGGAGAATGTGGCCATCACGCCGGGCCGCGTCGTGTTCCGCAACCGCCTGATCGAACTGATCCAATACGCCCCGGCCACGGGCGGGGTGCGGCCCGAGCCCGTGCTGATCGTGCCGGCCTGGATCATGAAATATTACATCCTGGACCTGTCGCCCGACAATTCGCTCATCCGGCATCTCGTCTCCTGCGGCTATACCGTCTTCTGCGTTTCCTGGAAGAACCCGGATGCCGGGGACCGCGACCTGTCGATGGAGGATTACCAGCGTCTGGGGGTCATGGACGCGCTGCGGGCCATCGCGACCATCGTGCCCGGTGCGCGGACGCATGCGGTGGGCTATTGCCTGGGCGGCACGCTGCTGTCCATCGCCGCCGCCACGATGGCGCGCGACGGTGACGACCGGCTGGCCAGCATGACCCTGCTGGCTGCCCAGACGGATTTCACCGAGGCGGGGGAACTGACCCTGTTCATCGATGAAAGCCAGCTCACCTATCTGGAGGACGGGATGTGGAGCCAGGGCTATCTGGACACCACGCAGATGGCCGGTGCGTTCCAGTTGCTGCGGTCCAACGATCTGGTCTGGTCACGCATGGTGCGCGAGTATCTGCTGGGCCGGCGGGAGCCCATGTCCGACCTGATGGCCTGGAACGCCGACAGCACGCGCATGCCCTATCGCATGCACAGCGAATATCTGCGCCGGCTGTTCCAGCACAATGACCTGGCCTCCGGCCGTTATCGCGTCGATGGCCGGCCCGTGGCGCTGTCGGACATCCGCGTGCCCGTCTTTGCCGTGGGCACGGAGACCGACCATGTGGCCCCCTGGCGCTCCGTCTATCGCGCGCGACTGCTGCTGGATACCGACCTGACCTTCTGCCTGACCAATGGCGGGCACAATGCCGGCATCGTCAGCCCGCCTGGCCATCCCCGCCGCCGGCACCGGATCGAAACCATCCCCCATGGCCAGCCCTTCACCGATGCGGAAGGCTGGCTTGCCGCCAATGAGCCGCAATCCGGGTCCTGGTGGCTGTCCTGGGTGGAATGGCTGGACGCGCATTCCGGCCCGTCCGTGCCGCCTCCGCCCATGGGCCGCCGCGACGCCGGCCTTCCGCCGCTGGACGCGGCACCGGGCCGGTATGTCCATGGCCGGTAGACAGGCGGGGTCGGTAGACAGGCGGGGCCAGCCAGCCGGATTGCCGGATCCGCTATGCCGCCTGTGCCGACAGCCAGGCGGTGAAGGCGGACAGGGCGGGGCCGGGCATCCGCGATTTGGGCCAGGTCAGCCAATAGCGCCCCGTGCCGATCCGCGTGGGGAAGGGCTGGGTCAGCCGCCCTTCGGCCAGCAGCCGCGCGAACAGCATGACGGGGGCCAGGGCCACCCCATGCCCCTGCAATGCCGCCTCCACCATGATCCAGGAACTGTCGAAGACGGGGCCGCGGATGGGCGGGCAATCGCAGCCGGCCGCCGCGAACCAGGCCGGCCATTCGTCGGCGCGGTAGGAGCGCAGCAGCCGTTCGCCCGCCAGATCGGCCGGCCGGTGCAGACGGGCCGCCATGGCGGGCG
Source organism: Niveispirillum fermenti (assembly GCF_048066175.1). GTDB lineage: Bacteria > Pseudomonadota > Alphaproteobacteria > Azospirillales > Azospirillaceae > Niveispirillum > Niveispirillum fermenti. The sequence continues at coordinate 333,398 of NZ_JBLTXA010000005.1, forward strand.
TGCAGAGCGGCGCCATCGGCGCCTCGAACAGGGGTGCTGCCTCCATCCCGTGCCAGGCGCCGTCGCCAAAGCGGATGGCGGCGTCCAACCCCTCCGCCTGGATATCGACACGGTTGTTGTTGGTGGACAGCCGCAGGTCGATGAAGGGATGGGCGGCCAGGAAACCATCCAGGCGCGGCAGCAGCCATCCCGCCGCGAAGGTGCCCACCACGCCGACCGACAGCATTTCCGTGACCGGGCCGGTGTCGAACCGGTGCAGCAGCCGGGCAATCTGGTCGAAACTGTCGCGCAGGCCCGGCAGCAGGGCCAGCCCCTCATCTGTCAGGGCGAGGCCCCGGGGCAGGCGGCGGAAAAGCGGCACGCCCAGCCGCGCCTCCAGCCCCTTCACCTGATGGCTGATGGCGGCCTGCGTCACGCAAAGCTCGATCGCGGCGCGGGTGAAGGACAGGTGGCGGGCCGATGCCTCGAAGGCGCGCAGGGCGTTCAGCGGCAGGTGGGGACGGGTCATGGCGGGACGGCCATCCAGGGGGGCGGTGGTGGAAACTATCCCCGATCGATAGGCCGGCCCGCCCCCGGCCGCAATTAAAAATCCCCCGCCCGGCGGGCCGGGCGGGGGTTCAGGCTGGAACTGCCCGATGAAGGTGTTCGGAAGGGTTGGAATG
>NZ_JBLTXA010000006.1:0-271162 GCF_048066175.1 Niveispirillum fermenti
AAGTACCCCACAACGTTCTGGCAATCACGCACGGACCTTGTGGGAAAATTCAAAATGCCGACCCCAATTGCAGTCACCGTATCGGATGCCGTCAAGGCAACCGGGATGTCGCGCACCTCGATCTACGAGGCGTTGAAGCGCGGCGATCTCTCTGCCAGGAAGGCCGGGCGGCGCACATTGATCTCCTTCGCCGATCTCGAAACCTATCTGGCCAGTCTCCCGAACTATCAGGCGGGAGCATAAGCCATGGTAACGCTCAAACGCCCAAACCGAATGCAGGTTGGACCCTCATGTTGCGGCTGGTTCCAGTCGCTCCCCTATAGCGCGGGGTTGATAGGATTGGATGCAGGCAGCCCGCTTATGGCATTCACTATCCACGCGGCGGGGTATGTCATGGCAATGCTTGATGGGGGGCTGTCATGAATCGGCAGCCCTTCCCCACCCATCGGCTTGCCGCATTGGCCCTTCTGAACAGCGACCACCGGTTCAGTCGCAAGGCCGGGCAATTCCTTGGTCAGCTTGCCGTTGATACCGCCCCTATGAGCGAGGCTCAGGCGGATTGGCTGGACAAGCTGCTTGACCGTTCAGGCCTGCCACCCATGGCAGCGGGAGGCGAATGATGGACGCCTACCCCAATGCACCCGGACACCGGGCGGTCGATACCTCAATCGCCGCTGCGGAAGCCCTGGCTCCCGCGCTCGGACGGCTCCAACGCATGGCAGAAGGCGCAATCCGTGAAGCGGGCGCACAAGGTCTCACTGCCGATGAACTAGCGGCCCGGCTCAATATGGACCGCTGGTCAATCCAGCCACGCACCAGCGAATTGAAGCGCAAGGGTGTGATCCGGGACAGCGGCATCCGCAGACCAAACCGCACCGGCAAAATGGCCATCGTCTGGATTGCCTCATAATGGCCGCTGCCATAGCCCGACCGAACGGCAAGGCCGGGCAAGGGCGTGCTTTTGAAACTTCACCGGTTTGCTGTTTCGGTGAAGTTCCAATCGCACCGCTTCAACGGCAAATGCGCGCAAGTCCGCCCATTTCAGCCGATGGCACGATGGTTGCTGTAAAGTACATTACCTCTGGTGTGGCAGCCCTTTCCGCTACCAGCCCCGGCAGAGGGGGTGCGCGCAACCGTGCCGACCGGGAAAGCCATGCCCTGACAGGCGCTCAGGTTGCCAACCTGAAAGCCGCTGAACGCTTCGCGGAAAAGATCGGGCGGCCCCTTACCCGTATGATCACCATTCATTGGGAAGCAGCCGGGGTGCCGCTGGGCGAAATGGCAAAGGCTACCGGTCGGTTCACCGATCTCATGACAAAGGCACTTGCTCGACATGGAAGCCCTACGGCATGGCTTTGGACACATGAAAATGTGCCCGGCAATGGCCATGCTAAAGGTGGTCACTGTCATTTGCTTGCCCACGTTCCCGCCCCCCTGGTGCCCGCTCTAACGGCGTTGCAGCGCGGCTGGCTTCGTCGGATCACCGGACGGCCCTATCAGGCGAGGGTAATCCACAGCAAACCCATTGGCGGGCGGCTTGGCCTGGAAACCGGTAATCCAGACCTCCACGCCATCAATCTGGAAACAGCGCTTTCCTATGTCCTGAAAGGGGCAAGCCGCATGGCCGCGTCACAATCCAGCCTGGAGCGGTTGCAGCCGGGCGGGCGCGTCATCGGCAAGCGGTGCGGCACGTCTCAGAACATCGGCGCTACAGCGCGTAAGACAAGGAATTGACCATGAAACAGGAAACCACTCCCACAACCACGGCTAAACGGAACGATGCGCTTAAGGTGTACGCCAAGGACGGCGATAACCTGCCGCGCGCTACCGCAACAGCGATCCTGGCCACATCATTTCGCCACGCCATCACAACTTCACACCTCCACAAGGCGCAATTTGGCAGCATGGAAGATGCGCCCGGTTATGGCGATTACGCAGACGGCATTCGGCAACTCGGCGCGCATGCTGTTACAGGGGATTTGGCGTTTGCCAGTGAATTGCTCGCTGTTCAGGCCTTGTCCTTGGACAATATGTTCACGGAAATGGCCCGGCGCATGGCACTCAACATGGGCACACATATGGCGGCAACCGAAGCCTACGCCCGCATTGCGCTGAAGGCTCAGGCACAATGCCGGGCTACCCTGGAAGCGCTGGCAAAACTTCACCAGTCACCCGAACAAACCGTGCGCCATGTGCATGTGAACGAAGGCGGCCAAGCCGTCATTGCCGACCAATTCCACCACCATGCGGGGGGATGCCAAAATGCAGAAGCCACCGAACAACCCCATGCAGCCGGAACCGGCGCGACTCAGGGCAGCCCCACGATGCTTAGCCATGACGCGCAATGGAACGGCTTGCCAAGCCCCTGCGATCAAGGGAGCGAAGCGGTGCCGGATGCACGGCGGCAGAGGTAGTGGTGCGCCTGAAGGCAACCGTAACGCCTGGAAGCATGGTACCCGATCTGCCGAAACATTGGCAGCCGCTCAATACCTAAACAGGATTGCGCGAACGGTAGGCCATTGAACCGGCCTGCACCGCTGCACTTGGGGAACCCGATAGCCCAGCGCGCCACCTATCGGGGAGCGTTTATGGGAATTTCAGCGCCCCACCGCCAATTGTTCAATAGATTCAAGGGTGAATGGCGGAGAGGGTGGGATTCGAACCCACGGTACCCTTGCAGGTACTTCGGTTTTCGAGACCGACGCGTTCGACCACTCCGCCACCTCTCCGCAGCCTTCGCCAGATCAGAAGCCAGGATGGTCGTCCCCGGCACCGGCGAAGTGGCGGGGAACCTACACAAAGCCTTTGCGGAGCGCAACACTCCTTTTTTAAGCCACCCGACATTATATAAGAGCGGCATGCGGTGAATCGGCGGCACCCTTGCAGGCCGGGCGGGGCCGGAACCCAAGGGAAAGAGTCGGTTCCCGGTTGACAGCCCGTCTCGGACAGGTATATTCCGCCGCCTCTGGGAACGGAGCCGGTTCGGCTGCCGTATTCCTTTTTGCGGCAGAATGGAAGGGGCCGTCCCATTGGCGGGGGTTCCCGGATCTTTAAGAAGTGGTGGTTAGAATGTTCGCAGTCATCCGCACCGGCGGTAAGCAGTACAAGGTCGCGGCCGGCGACGTCATTCGGGTCGAGAAGCTGGCCGGTGAGGCTGGCGCCTCCCTGAAGCTGGACGAAGTCCTGCTGGTCAGCAACGAGGGCACCACCACCGTCGGGTCCCCGCTGGTTGCCAATGCCTCTGTCACGGCCGATGTCGTGGCCCAGGACCGCAACGACAAGATCATCATCTTCAAGAAGAAGCGCCGCCAGAACTACCGCCGGAAGAACGGCCATCGTCAGGAAGTGACGGTGCTGCGCATCACCGGTATCCAGGCCTGAGCGCCTTTTTGAAGCTATCTGGTAAGGAGTAGGTTCCATGGCACATAAAAAGGCAGGCGGCTCGTCCCGCAACGGTCGTGATACCGCCGGTCGCCGTCTGGGCGTGAAGCGCTTCGGTGGCGAATCGGTTCTGGCCGGCAACATCCTGGTCCGTCAGCGCGGCACCAAGTTCCATGCCGGCCCGAATGTCGGCATCGGCAAGGACCACACGCTGTTCGCCCTGGTCGACGGCAATGTCGAGTTCAAGACCGGCCTGAAGGGCCGCACCTACGTGGCCGTCAACGGAAACGTTGCAGAGGCCCCGGCGGTCGCCGCCGAGTAAGGTCTGCCGCCGGTTTCGGCCGGTGTCCGGAATGTGACGGGTCGGGGGAGCGGGCAACCGTTCCCCCGATTTGTTTTGTTTGGGCTTTGATCCCCGCTGGGCGTGAAGGGCTGCGCGTCGCGTGGCCTGTCACCTTACCCGATCCACCCCGACAGCATGCCGCCCCCACGACAGCGGGGGCCCGGGGGCGATGGAACCGGCGGCAGGGCCTATGCCCCGCCTTTGTCCCCGCCTTCGCGGGGACAAAGGCTAGATGCCCCGGGCAGGATTGCCTGTACGGGGCCCTGTTCTCTCTTTGGCTTTCGCGGTGCCGCCATGAAGTTCCTCGACCAGTGCAAGATCTTCCTGAAAAGCGGTGACGGCGGGCCCGGGGCCGTGTCCTTCCGGCGGGAGAAGTTCATCGAATATGGCGGGCCCGACGGTGGCAATGGCGGGCGTGGCGGCGATGTCGTGATCGAGGCGGTGGACGGCCTGAACACACTGATCGACTATCGCTATCAGCAGCATTTCAAGGCCAAGCGCGGCGATCACGGCATGGGCCGGTCCCGGTCGGGCGGGCGCGGCGACGATGCCGTGCTGCGCGTGCCCGTCGGCACCCAGGTGCTGGACGAGGACCAGGAAACGGTGATCGCCGACATGACCGAGGTCGGCCAGCGCGTGGTGCTGCTGCGCGGCGGGGATGGCGGCTATGGCAACGAGCATTTCAAGACCTCCACCAACCGCGCCCCCCGCAATTTCGGCCCCGGCTGGCCGGGGGAGGAGCGCTGGGTCTGGCTGCGGCTGAAACTGATCGCCGATGCCGGGCTGCTGGGCCTGCCCAATGCCGGCAAGAGCACCTTCCTGGCCGCCGTGTCGCGCGCCCGGCCCAAGATCGCCGATTACCCGTTCACGACGCTGGTCCCCAACCTGGGCGTGGTGAAGGCGGGCGAGGAAGAGTTCGTCATCGCCGACATCCCCGGCCTGATCGAGGGCGCGCATGAAGGCCATGGCCTGGGCACCCGCTTCCTGGGCCATGTGGAGCGCACGCGCGTGCTGCTGCATCTGGTGGACGGGACGCAGGAGGATGTGCAACTGGCCTACCGCACCATCCGGCGTGAATTGCGCATGTATGGTGGCGGGCTGGCCGACAAGAAGGAGATCGTCGTCCTCAACAAGGTCGACGCCCTGACCGAGGAAGAGATCGAGTTCAAGCGCACCAAGCTGCGCCGGTCGGCGAAGAAGCCGGTGCTGGTCATGTCGGGTGCGGCCGGCCAGGGCGTGCAGGAGGTGCTGTATGCCCTGCTGAACATCATCAAGGAAGGCCGCGCGGCGGAGGATATCGCCGCCGAGGAGGCGGCCTACCGCGCGCGATATCGGCCGATCGAGGAGTGACCGGGACCTGTGGTGCCGTGCTCCGCCGTTGACACCCGCCCCAACATCCCTATCTTTGCCCGGTTGAGCGCAGGGCCCAGCCCTCCGCCACCCTCATCTTGCGGAAAGGCCCCGGCATCGGGGTGACGGCGTTGAAGAAGAAGCTGTTCATCAAGACCTATGGCTGCCAGATGAATGTCTATGACAGCGACCGCATGGTCGATGTCCTGGCGCCGCTGGGCTATGAGCCGACGGACAGGCCCGACGGCGCCGACATGGTGATCCTGAACACCTGTCACATCCGCGAGAAGGCGTCGGAGAAGGTCTATTCCGAACTGGGCCGCATCCGGCTGATGCAGAATGACAAGGCGGCCGAGGGTGGTCGCATGGTGGTGGCCGTCGCCGGCTGTGTGGCGCAGGCCGAGGGCGCCGAGATCATGATGCGCGCGCCCCATGTCGACATGGTTTTCGGGCCGCAGACCTATCACCAGTTGCCGGAGATGGTGGTGCGCGCGGTACGCGGGGCCGGCGGCGTGGTCAATACCGACTTTCCCGTGGAGAGCAAGTTCGACCTGCTGCCGGAGGAAGGCTTCCGACCCCAGGGCCCGGCCGCCTTCCTGTCGGTGCAGGAGGGTTGCGACAAGTTCTGCACCTTCTGCGTCGTGCCCTATACGCGCGGATCGGAATATAGCCGCGCCGTTTCGCAGGTGCTGGCCGAGGCCCGCCGCCTGGTTGGCCATGGCGTGCGCGAGATCACGCTGCTGGGCCAGAATGTCAACGCCTTCCACGGCGAGGGGCCGGATGGCAAGGTCTGGGGCCTGGGCCGCCTGATCCGCGCGCTGGCGGAAATCGACGGGCTGGCCCGCATCCGCTACACCACCAGCCACCCGCGCGACATGGATGACGACCTGATCGACGCGCATGGCACGGTGCCGCAACTGATGCCCTTCCTGCATCTGCCGGTGCAATCGGGGTCCGACCGCATCCTGGCCGCCATGAACCGCAAACATACGGGCGACGATTACCGCCGCCTGGTGGACCGGTTGCGCCAGCGCCAGCCCGATCTGGCGCTGTCGTCGGACTTCATCACGGGCTTTCCCGGTGAAACGGACCAGGATTTCGCCGACACGCTGCGGCTGATCACCGATGTCGGCTTCGCCCAGGCCTACAGCTTCAAATATTCCGCCCGCCCCGGCACCCCGGCCGCATCCCTGGAAGGCCGCCAGGTGGACGAGGCGGTGAAGGATCAGCGCCTGCAGGCCGTTCAGCAGTTGCTGAACGCGCAGCAGGTGGCCTTCAATCAGACCCTGGTCGGCCGGACCCTGACCGTGCTGTTCGACCGGGTGGGTAAGCACGAAGGTCAGTTGCTGGGCCGCAGCCCCTTCATGCAATCTGTCCATGCCGATGCACCCGCCCGCCTGATGGGTCAGATCGTCGAGGTGGCGATCGACGGTGCCTTCGCCAACAGCCTGTCCGGCCATGTCGTGACGGGCGAGACCCTTACCCCGGCCGGCCGCCCGGTCATGGAGGCACACGCTTGACCACCCTGGAACTGTCGTTCGACGACAACCGCCTGCTGCCCCTGCTGTTCGGTGAACATGGACGTTTCCTGACACGGCTGGAGCAGCAGACGGGCGTGCGGCTGGTATCGCGTGGCAATGTCCTGTCCATCTCTGGCGATGCCGCGTCGACCGACGCGGCCCGCGCCGCCGTTCTGGCCCTGTGGGACCGGGTGAAGGCCGGGATGCCCGTGGGACCGGGCGAGGTGGACGCCGCCGCCCGGCTGGCGATCAGCACCGACGTACAGACCGGGGGTGTCGCGCTGGCCCAGATGGCCGACCCGCGCGCCGGTCTTCGCACCAAGCGCCGCACCATCACCCCGCGCAGCGCCACCCAGGCCCGGTATCTGGAGGCCCTGGCGGAACATGAGCTTGTCTTCGGGCTGGGGCCGGCGGGCACGGGCAAGACCTATCTGGCCGTGGCCCAGGCCGTCAGCCTGCTGATGCAGGGCTCGATCGAGCGCATCATCCTGTCGCGCCCCGCCGTGGAGGCGGGGGAACGGCTGGGCTTCCTGCCCGGCGACATGAAGGAAAAGGTCGATCCCTACCTGCGCCCGCTCTATGACGCGCTGCATGACATGCTGCCGGGCGACCAGGTGACGAAGCGGATGGAAACCGGCGTGATCGAGGTGGCACCGCTGGCCTTCATGCGCGGCCGCACCCTGAGCCATGCCTTCGTCATCCTGGACGAGGCGCAGAATACCACGCCCATGCAGATGAAGATGTTCCTGACCCGCCTGGGCGAAGGCAGCCGCATGGTGGTGACAGGGGACATCACCCAGATCGACCTGCCCTCGGGCCAGAAATCCGGGCTGCGCGAGGCCCTGTCGATTCTGCGCGGGGTTGATGGCGTCGCCTTCGTGGAATTCACCGACCAGGATGTCGTGCGCCACCCGCTGGTCGGCCGCATCGTGCGCGCCTATGACGCGGCGGAACGTACCGGTGCGCCGGCGGCGGGGGCCTGATCCGCGATGACCGACCGCGTCGATCTTGCCATCAGTATCGAGGATGAGCGCTGGGAAGCCCTGGCGACCGGTGTGGAGGCGCTGTGCGCCCGCGCCGCGCGTGCCGCCCTGGACGCCGCGCACGCGCAGGACCCGGATTGGCTGCCCGCGGGGCCGCTGGAGATGTCGCTGGTCCTGGCCGATGACGCGACAGTCCAGGATCTGAACAGAAATTACCGTGGCAAGGACAAGCCCACCAACGTCCTGTCCTTCGCGCTGTATGCCGATGGCGGCGAAGATGGCACGGAAGGCGAATGGGACGAAACCATCGACGAAATCGATCATTCCGATGAAGCCGATAGCGAAGATGACACGGAATTCCTGTCGCCAGACGCCCCGGTTCCTGTAATATTGGGCGATGTGATCCTGGCGTTTGAAACGGTGGACCGCGAGGCGCGCGAACAGGGCAAGGCCTTGGCGGACCATCTGACCCACCTGGTGACCCATGGGGTGCTGCACCTGCTGGGTTACGACCATATCGAGGATTCCGAGGCCGCGTTGATGGAACGGCTGGAAACCCAGATCCTGTCGGGGCTCGGCATTGCCGACCCCTATGCCGGGCGTGATCCGTCGGACGGATACCACGCGCCCGACGACCCCGGCGATACCGCCGGGCATCCGGGGCGACCGCCCCCGGACCCGTCCCCATAACCCCTGAAAGATGATGGCCGACCTTAGCGACAGTCGATCGCCCCGCGAGGACGGGGCCGAAGAAAATGGAACCTTCACCCAGCAGCTTCGTGGCTGGCTGCGGTCAATCCTGGGGGTACGCGGGGGCGAGACGCTGCGCGACACCATCGAGGAACTGATCGAGGAGACGGGTTCCGCAGAAGCTTCCATGGCGGAGGGCGAGCGGACATTGCTCGCCAATATCCTGAAGCTCCGTCATCGCACCGTGGTGGATGCCATGGTGCCGCGGGCCGACATTATCGGCGTGCCGCTGGATATCCCGCTGACCGACCTGATCCTGCGCTTCGCGACCGAGGCGCACAGCCGCATGCCCGTCTACCGGGAAGAGCTGGATGACGTGATCGGCATGGTCCACATCAAGGACGCGCTGGCCTGCGTGGCCGGGACCCGTCCCTTCGACCTGGCCGCCATCACGCGCGAGGTCATGATCGTCACCCCCAACATGCCCGTTCTGGACCTGTTGCTGAAGATGCGGCAGAAGCGCCAGCATCTGGCCCTTGTCGTGGATGAGTTCGGCGGCATCGACGGGCTGGTCAGCATCGAGGACCTGGTGGAGGAGATCGTCGGCGACATCGAGGATGAGCATGACGACGCCAAGACCAACGCGCTGGTGCCCCGCCCGGACGGCACGCTGCTGGTCGATGCGCGCATCCCGGTGGAGGAGTTCGAGGCCCAGCTTGGACGCTATTTCCAGCCGGAGGAGCTGGAGGATGTCGACACGCTGGGCGGGCTTGTTTCCTCCATGGCCGGCCGGGTGCCGTCACAGGGCGAGACATTCCAGCATCCGAGCGGTCTGGCCTTCGAGATCGTCGATGCCGACCCCCGGCGCGTCAAGATGCTGCGTGTCCGCAATCTCGCCACGAACGGCACCGATGATGCCGATGAACCGCAGCGGGCGGTGGGCTGACCTTCCCACCCTTCCGGCCGGGCGCCGGTGCAGGGGACGTGGTCATCCACACCCCTGATCAGCCATCCGGCCGGGAAGCACGGGTTCCCCGGCCATATAACCGCCCAACCGCACAGCGTGGCCGTTCGCACCCCAAGCCAGGGCAATCCCTTCATGACCGACCATGCCGTTTCATCCCGCATCGACCGGCTGGCGGCGCGGTTCGTCATGGCACGCGGGCGGGCGCGGCTGGGCCTGGCCGCCCTGGCCGGGGCGCTGGCCACCCTGGCACTGCCACCGGCCCATCTGCTCCCCCTGCTCTGGCTGGCGGTGCCGGCCCTGATCTGGCTGCTGCGCGGATCGTCGCGCAAGCGGGACGATTTTGCCATCGGCTTCGCCTTCGCCGTCGGTCATCATGTGCCGGGTCTCTATTGGATCAGCGCCGCGCTGTTCACCGATATCGGGCGCTTCTGGTTCATGCTGCCCTTCGCCCTGCTGGGGCTGCCGGCCCTGCTGGGCCTGTTCCTGGGGGCGGGCATGGTGGCCCATGGGTGGGTCCGCCGCCGGCTGGGCCTGATCGGCTGGGCCGAGGCCGCTTGTCTGGCACTGGCCTGGACGGCCGTGGAATATCTGCGCGGACACCTGTTCACGGGCTTTCCCTGGAATCTGATCGGCTATGGCTGGGTGCCCGTGCTGCCGGTGCTGCAGACGGTGTCGGTGACCGGCATCTATGGGCTGTCGCTGGTCACCATGCTGGCCGCCGCCCTGCCCGCCGCCCTGTCGGGGCCGAAGCCGTCCTGGCGGCCGGCGCTGGCCGGTCTGCTGGCGCTGGCGCTGCTGGCCGGCTGGGGCGGCTGGCGCATGACCGGCCAGGGGCTGGGCACGGTGGAGAACGTCACGCTGCGCCTGGTCCAGCCGAACATCCCCCAGACCCTGAAATGGCGGGAGGAACAGAAGCTGGCCAACCTGCGCCACCTGATGGATCTTTCCCGCGCGCCGGGCCATGACCGGGTCACGCATGTGATCTGGCCGGAAACAGCCGTGCCCTATTGGATGTCATCAGACAATGATGATGCCGGTCAGCGCCCCTTGCTCGATTATCTTGCCGACGCGGCCCCGCCGGGCGGTGCACTGATCACGGGCGGCAACCGGCTGGACAGCGACGGTGACGGCAACCAGTCCTATTTCAACAGCCTGTTCGTCGTGACCGGCGATGGCCGCGTGACCGCCAGCTTCGACAAGTTCCATCTGGTGCCCTTCGGGGAGTACCTGCCCCTGCGCGGCCTGCTGCCCAAGGGCATGACGGCTGTTGCCGCGGGGGCCGATTTTTCCCCCGGCGATGGTCCGCGGTCGCTGACCCTGCCGGGGGCCCCGCCGGCCAGCCCGCTGATCTGCTACGAGGTGATCTTTCCCGGCGCGGTGATGCCGGGGGCGGGCGATGCTGCCCGGCCGCAATGGCTGCTGAACCTGACCAACGATGCCTGGTACGGCCACACGGCCGGACCGTACCAGCATTTCGCCATCACGTCCGTGCGGGCGGTGGAGGAAGGCATTCCCCTGGTCCGGGTGGCCAATACCGGCATTTCCGGGGTGGTTGACGCCTTTGGTCGTATACGCGGATCTATTCCCCTCGGCCAGGGGAGTATCCTCGATATCGCACTACCCGAAGGCGCGGATTCCGTGCCATTGTATGCTCATTACGGTGATGCGATCCTCGCTATTGTCTGGCTCGGAGTTTTGCTGACAACCATCCTGAGCCGGCGCCGGACGCTGTGAAACGTGGGTGAAATGCGGGTGAAACGCGGCATTTCCCTGGGGATAAACGGCCCGTTTACTATATTTTCCGGCCTTTAGGGCGCGATCGGAACACCGCAATTGCTACCGAAGAATAGGGCATGCCTCTTGACGACATGCAAACGTATGTCGCAGGATCGGCACAACACCATTCTGGAGGTTGTTTCCATGCAAACTGAAACCCGTGGCCGTCGTGGTGGCGGCCGGCCCAAGTTGGGCAAGCCGAATCCCATCGACGTTCATGTCGGTACACGTGTTCGCCTGCGGCGCACGCTACTGGGCATGAGCCAGGAGAAGCTGGGCGAGGCCATCGGTCTGACCTTCCAGCAGGTGCAGAAATACGAGCGCGGTGCCAACCGGATCGGTGCGTCGCGCCTGTTCGATCTTTCGCGTGTCCTGGACGTGCCCGTCTCCTTCTTCTTCGACGATATGCCGCATCCTGACGGCTCGCCGAACCCCGCGCCCACCCCCATGCCGGAAGCGGGCGAACCCGACCCCATGGCCAAGCGCGAAACGCTGGAACTGGTGCGCGCCTATTACCGGATCACCGATCCGGCCGTGCGCAAGCGTATCTTCGAACTGGCCAAGGCCGTGGCCGGCGCCTCCGACGCGGCGTGACGGCGGCCGCCCGCCGCCCTTTGGCACGGAGGGGGGCCGCCCTGCGGCAAAGCGGGAATGAGCGCACCGCGCTTGACCCTTGTGGAAAAGATTGCGACAAACGCGCGTGCTCGGGGAAACCGGGCAGCGCGTTTTTCACTTCACGGTTCCAACCCTGTTCAGCCGAGGCGTCGCAAGTGGCCAAATCGAACTTCGTCTTCACCAGCGAATCCGTGTCCGAAGGCCATCCGGACAAGGTGTGCGACCGCATTTCCGATGCCGTTGTCGACCTGTATCTGGCCCAGGACCCCTATGCCCGCGTCGCTTGCGAAACGCTGGCCACCACCAACCGCATCGTCATTGCCGGTGAAGTGCGCGGCCCCGAAGGCCTGCTGGGCCAGGTGGAAGAGGTTGCCCGCGCCGCAGTGAAGGATATCGGTTACGAACAGGATGGCTTCCACTGGAAGAATGCCGAGGTTTCGGTCTTCCTGCATGCCCAGTCGGCCGACATCGCCGTCGGCGTGGACGCCGCTGGCAACAAGGACGAGGGTGCGGGCGACCAGGGCATCATGTTCGGGTATGCCTGCAACGAGACGCCGGCCCTGATGCCGGCGCCGATCTATTACAGCCACAAGCTGCTGAAGGGTCTGGCGGATGAGCGTCACAGCGGCGCCACCCCCTGGCTGGGCCCCGACGCCAAGAGCCAGTTCTCCCTGCAATACCGCGATGGCAAGCCCGTGGGCGCCACCTCCGTCGTGCTGTCGACCCAGCATTCGGAAAGCGTCAGCCAGGAAGAGATCCGGGAGACCGTGCGCCGCCATGTCCTGTCCGTCCTGCCCGATGGCTGGATGTGCCCGGAAGAGGCGTTCTATGTGAACCCGACGGGCCGCTTCGTCATCGGCGGTCCCGATGGCGATGCCGGACTGACCGGCCGCAAGATCATCGTGGACACCTATGGCGGTGCAGCCCCCCATGGCGGCGGCGCCTTCTCCGGCAAGGACCCGACGAAGGTCGACCGGTCGGCCGCCTATGCCGCCCGGTATCTGGCCAAGAACGTCGTCGCCGCCGGCCTGGCCGACAAGTGTACGATCCAGCTTTCCTACGCAATCGGCGTGTCGCACCCGCTGTCGGTCTATATCGACACGGCCGGCACCGGCCGCGTGGATGAGGACAGGCTGTCCGACGTGCTGCGCGATCTGATGAACCTGTCCCCGCGTGGCATCCGCGAGCATCTGAAGCTGAACCGCGCCATCTATGCCCGCACGGCCGCCTATGGTCATTTCGGGCGCGAGCCGGATGCCGACGGCGGCTTCTCGTGGGAAAAGACCGATCTGGTCGATGCCCTGAAGTCGGCTTTCGGTGCCTGATCCGGGCAGGGCGGGGGCCTGCCCCGCCCTGCCCCACCCGTGCCTGCCGCAACGGCCCGCCTGCCCGGCGGGCCGTTTGCCATTCAGCCCCTCGCCGCGTTCTTTTCCTTCCCCCCCATCACGCCCTGGTCGAGCCGCCCCATGTCCGAGGACAGCATTCCCCATCGCAAGGTTCTTTATGGCCGCCGCCATGGCCGCCCCCTGCGCCGGCACCGGCAGGAGGTCATGGACACGCTGCTGCCACGCATGAAGCTGGTTGCTCCGGAAAAGGGCGCGCGGCTGGACACCGCAAGCCTGTTTGCCGAACCCAAGCGGGACCTGTGGTTCGAGGTCGGATTCGGCGGGGGCGAGCATCTGGCCTGGCAGGCGGCCCGGAACCCGGAGATCGGCTTCATCGGCTGCGAGCCGTTCGTGAACGGCGTGTCCAGCCTGCTGAAGCATGTCGAGGAAGGCGGGCAGAACAATATCCGCGTGGTTCCCGACGATGCGCGGCCCATCCTGGACGCGCTGCCCGACGCATCGGTGGGGCGGGCCTTCGTGCTGTTCCCCGATCCATGGCCCAAACTGCGCCACGCTTTCCGCCGCTTCATCGGCCCCGACAATCTGCCGCGCCTGTCGCGCGTGCTGAAGGATGGGGCCGAACTGCGGATCGCATCCGACGATCCGAAATTGCAGCGCTGGATGCTGGAACATATGCTGCGCCATCCGGATTTCGAATGGCTGGCCAGAACGGCGCAGGATTGGCGCGTCCGGCCCGAAGATTGGCCCCAGACGCGCTACGAGAAAAAGGCGCTGGAGGCAGGACGAAGCCCAGTGTTCATGCGTTTCATTCGCAAAATACGCGAAACCTGACCTTAAGAATCGGTCAGACCCGGCGTTTTCAGTGGAAACTGACCTTTCGCACTCTCCAAAATCGCGCAACTGGGGCGCATCATTCCGACCCTATGATTTCCGTTCCAGGTGGAACGACCAGGCCTCGCTACCCTGTCCCCAAGGGGGAGAACAGGAAGCGCGGAAAGGGGGAGGAAGGAATGATGCGACTCCGCGATTTGCAGATCGGGATGAAAGTGAACCTCGCCATGGGCCTGCTGGCCCTGATCGCCGTGATCATGGCGGGCATGGGTCTTTATGCAATGTCCGTGTATCAGACCGAGGTCGAGCGGATGGGCCGTGAAACGCAGCGGGCCGTGCTATCCGAACAGATCAACGGCCTGATCAACGCCGTCGTGATGGACAGCCGCGGCATCTACATGGCGCGCGACGCGGAGGAACTGGAGCGGTTCGCCCGGACCCTGACGGCCAGCCTGGATATCCTGGACCGGCGGCTGGGGGAGTATGAGGCCGTGATCGACCCCGCCGCCGCCGTGCAGATGCGCGATGCCATCACGCGGGGCCGCGAATTCATCCGTTTCCGCAGCGACATGACCCGCGCGGGCCGCACCGACGGGGCCGCCGCCGCCCGCGCCATCGGCGACAACGAAGCCAACCGCGCCAATCGCAAGGCCTTCAACGAGGTGATGGTCAAGCTGTCCGCGCAGCAGGTGTCACAGGTCCTGGCCGGCATCGACGGGCTGGCCGCCTTCGGCCGCCATGAGAGGCTGGTCATGCTGCTGGTGGCCGGCTTTGGCATCGCCCTGTCCGTAGCCTTTGCCATCTGGCTGGTGTCGCGGCAGGTGACGGGCCCGCTGGCCGCGGTGACGGGCACTGTCCGCAACATGGCCGGCGGCGACCTGTCGGCCACCGTGCCGGAGACGGGCCGCGCCGATGAGGTGGGACAGATCGCGCAGGCGCTGGACGTGTTCAAGCGTGGCTTGCTGGAAGCGCGCCGGCTGGAAGCCGAGCAGAAGGCCGAACAGGCCGCGAAGGAGGAACGGCGGCAGCGGCTGGAACGGCTGACCGGTGATTTCGCCGGCAAGCTGGGCCAGGTTTCCACGGCGCTGGCCCGTTCCGCCCAGGAGATGCGCGTGAGCGCGGAGGGCCTGTCCGGCGCGGCCCGCGCCGCCGCCAGCCAGGCGGCCGAGGTCGCCACCGCATCCGACGAAAGCGCCGCCGGCGTGCAGAGCGTGGCGGCCGCGACGGAGGAGATCAACGCCTCCATCGCCGAGATCGCGCGCCAGGTGGTGGAAGCCAACAATGTCGCCCGCACCGCGGTGGAGGATGCCAGCGAGACAAGCCGGACCATGGACGGGCTGCAAGGGGCCGCCACGCGCATCGAGGAGGTGGTGGGCCTGATCCAGGGGATCGCCGCCCAGACCAACCTGCTGGCCCTGAACGCCACCATCGAGGCAGCGCGCGCCGGGGAGGCGGGCAAGGGTTTCGCCGTCGTGGCATCGGAGGTGAAGCAGCTTGCCATGCAGACGGGCAAGGCAACGGAGGATATCACGACCCAGGTCGCCAGCATCCAGCGCGAGACGGGTGCCGCCGTCACCGCCATCGCCCGCATCGCCAACACCATCGACAAGATCGGGGAAATCACCACCGCCCTGGCCGCCGCCATCGAGGAACAGCAGGCCAGCACGAACGAGATCGCCCGCACGGTGCAGGAGGTGGCGAACGGCACCCAGGCCGTCTGCAATGCCGTCCAGGGCGTCAGCAAGGCCGCCGCCAATACCGGCGGGGCCGCCGGAACGGTGCATGGCACGGCATCGGACCTGACGCATCAGTCCGAGGTGCTGAACACCGAGGTCGACCAGTTCGTGAAGACGCTGATGGCCGCCTGACGGCCGGTGCGACAAAGACGGGGGCCGGGCCATCGCTGGCCCGGCCCCCATGCCTATGCTTACAAGGTCAGGGCCGCAGGGCCCAGCCGATCAGGGCCTTTGCTTCGGCCCCGTCCCAATGCGCGGCCCCGGCCAGGCGCCCGATCTCCCGCCCGTCGGCATCGACCAGGATGGAAAGCGGCAGCCCTTCCTTCAAGGGAAAGGCCTTCATGGAGGCCATCTTCTGATCCAGATAGATGGGCAGCGCGGTCAGGCCCGTCTTCTCGAAGAAGGGCCCGACCTCGTTCATCCCGCCGCGATCGACGGAAATGGCGACGACCTGGAACCGGTCGCCGCCCATGTCGGCCTGCAGCCGGTCCAGCGCCGGCATTTCCCGGATGCAGGGGGCGCACCAGGTCGCCCACAGATTGATCAGCAGCACCTTGCCCTTGAAGGACGCCAGATCCACGGGCTGCCCCGTGGCGTCCATCACGGTCAGGGCGGGCAGCGCCGGGCGTTCCGCATTGGCCACGAAGGGGCGCGACTCGCCCTGGAAAATCGGCATGGCGGCGGGTACGGCGGCGGCCGGCGTGGAATTTTCCGTCTTCTCGCCACAGCCCCCCGTCAGAAGAATTGCTGTACCCACGGCCACGATTGTTGCGATGCGTCGGAAAATCGCCATTCTGCCCTCTGTCGAACTTTGCCGGACCTTCGGGTCCCTTTGCTGCCAGCAACAGAGTTCGTGCCCGGCGGCCCCGCCGTCAACCCTGGAAACTGACGCAAGACGACGATGACCGACAGCCAGAACCCCAGCGACCAGACCGGAACCGATGCCAATGCGCTGTGGGGCGGGCGATTCGCCAGCGGTCCCGCCGCCATCATGCAGCAGATCAACGCCTCCATCGGGTTCGACCAGAAACTCTGGGCCCAGGACATTGCCGGGTCGAAGGCGCATGCCACGATGCTGGCGGCCCAGGGCATCATCACCGCCGAAGACCGCGATGCCATCCTGAAGGGGCTGGACCAGGTCGCCACGGAGATCCGAGAGGGCCGCTTCTCCTTCACGGTGGAGAACGAGGATATCCACATGAATGTGGAATCCCGCCTGAAGGAGATCATCGGGGAACCCGCCGGCCGCCTGCACACCGCCCGGTCGCGCAACGATCAGGTGGCGACCGATTTCAAGCTGTGGGTCCGCGACGCGCTGGACCGGCTGGACACCGACCTGCAGGCTTTGCAGGCGGCCCTGATCGACCGGGCCGGACAGTTTCCCGACCTGATCATGCCGGGCTTCACCCATTTGCAGACAGCCCAGCCCGTCACCTTCGGCCATCACCTGCTGGCCTATGTGGAAATGCTGGGCCGTGACCGCGCCCGGGTGCGCGATGCCCGCGCGCGCCTGAACGAAAGCCCCCTGGGCTCCGCAGCACTGGCCGGCACGCCCTATCCCATCGACCGCGACGCGACGGCGCGCATGCTGGGCTTTGACCGGCCGACGGCCAATTCGCTGGACGCCGTGTCCGACCGTGATTTCGCGCTGGACTACCTGTCGGCGGCCAGCATCTGCGGCACCCACCTGTCACGCCTGGCGGAAGAGATCGTGATCTGGTGTACCAGCCAGTTCCGGTTCATCCGCCTGACCGACGCCTTCACGACCGGCAGTTCCATCATGCCGCAGAAGCGCAATCCCGACGCCGCCGAACTGGTGCGCGCCAAGGTGGGGCGCGTCATCGGCGCGCTCAACGGGCTGCTGATCGTCATGAAGGGGCTGCCGCTGGCCTATTCCAAGGACATGCAGGAAGACAAGGAGCCCGTGTTCCAGGCCGACGAGACGCTGGCCCTGTGCCTGGCCGCCACCACGGGGATGATCCGCGACCTGACGCCGGACCCGGCCGCCATGCGCCGGGCCGTGGAGGCGGGGTTCCCCACGGCCACCGACCTGGCGGACTGGCTGGTGCGCAGCCTGGGCGTGCCGTTCCGCGACGCCCACCACATCACGGGCCGCATCGTGAAGCTGGCCGAGGAGGCCGGCACGGGCCTGGCCGAGGTGCCGCTGGACCGGATGCAGCAGGTGCATCCCGGCATCACGGAGGCGGTCTATGCCGTGCTGACGCTGGAAGCGTCGGTGGAAAGCCGCACCAGCTTCGGCGGCACGGCGCCGTCGCGCGTGCGCGAAGCGGTCGAGGCCGCCCGGAAGCGCTTCCTCTGATCTGCCGCCCCGGCCCGCAAGGGACCGGGGCCTTGCTTCCCCCGACAAGGACGCCGCCCATGCGCAAAGCCCTCCTTCTCGCTGCCCTGCTGGCCCTGTCCGCCTGCGGTGTGAAACCGCATTTCCCCAAGGCCCCGCCCGGCAGCCCGCCGCCGCACACCTATCCCGACCCCGCCGGCGACCCCAAGCCGGCCCCCAGCACCGACGCCGAGAAGCCCGCATCATGACCTGCTTTCCCGTTCCCGGTTTCCATTATGTCCAGGGCCGGCTGCATGCCGAAGGCGTGGCCCTGGAGGCCATCGCGGCGGCCGTGGGCACGCCGACCTATGTCTATACGACCGAGGGGCTGACG
The DNA here is from genome assembly GCF_048066175.1 of Niveispirillum fermenti. GTDB lineage: Bacteria > Pseudomonadota > Alphaproteobacteria > Azospirillales > Azospirillaceae > Niveispirillum > Niveispirillum fermenti. Next base: position 18,211 of record NZ_JBLTXA010000006.1, read on the forward strand.
GCCGCCTGGCGTGCCTATGCCGATGCCTTCGCGGGCCAGGATGTCGATATCTGCTATGCGCTGAAGGCCAATTCGAATCTGGCCGTCATCCGCACGCTGGCCACCCTTGGCGCCGGCGGCGATGTCGTATCGGTGGGGGAGATGCGCCGCGCGCTGGCCGCCGGCATCCCGGCGGGCAAGATCGTCTTTTCCGGCGTGGGCAAGACGAAGGCGGAGCTGGCCGCCGCACTGACCGCCGGCATCCACCAGATCAATGTCGAAAGCCTGCCGGAACTGGATGCCCTGTCGGCCGTGGCCGTGGAACTGGGGATCGACGCCCCCATCGCCATCCGCATCAACCCCGATGTGGATGCCGAAACCCACGGCAAGATCAATACGGGCCGCAAGGAGGACAAGTTCGGCATCGATTTCGCCCATGCCGGCGAGGCCTATGCCCGCGCCCTGTCGCTGCCGGGCCTGAAGCCCTTAGGCATCGCCGTCCATATCGGGTCCCAGCTTTTGAAGACCACGCCCTTCCGCCGGGCCTTCGGCAAGCTGGCCGGCCTGGTGCGGGAGTTGAAGGCCAGCGGCGTGCCCCTGTCGCGCATCGACCTGGGCGGCGGCCTGGGCGTGCCGTACAAGTCCGAGGACGCGGCCCCCGACTACCACGCCTATGCCAGGGCCATTGCGGAGACGGTGGGCGATCTGGGCTGCCGCGTGACGCTGGAGCCCGGCCGTTCGCTGGTGGCCGCCGCCGGCCTGCTGCTGACCCGCACCATCTTCGTGAAGGACGGGCTGCACCGCCGGTTCCTGATCGTGGACGCGGCCATGAACGATCTCGTGCGCCCGGCCATGTACGAGGCCTGGCACAGCGTGGTGCCCGTGGCCGAGCCCGCGGCCGGCGCCCCCCTGACGGAGGCCGACATCGTCGGCCCCGTGTGCGAGACGGGCGACACCTTCGCCCGGCTGCGGCCCATGCCGCCCGTGGCACCCGGCGACCTTCTGGCTTTCCTGACGGCGGGGGCCTATGGGGCCGCCATGTCTTCGACATATAATTCGCGTCCATTGGTGGCCGAGGTGCTGGTGTCCGGCGACCGGTTCGAGACCGTGCGCCGCCGCCCCAGCTTCGAGGATTCACTGACGCTGGAAGCGATGCCCGATTGGCTCTCCCCCTGACCCCGCCGTCAGGGTAGTCTGGGGCAGACGTTCAAGGTTGAAGACAGGCATGCCCCGACCCGAGCAGCATCCACAGCCCCCTGGCCGGTCGGCTTCTGACCGGCAGGCACCCGACCGGCAGGCCGGGTCGCTGCTGCCCCGCTTGCGGAACCTGCTGCGCGGGCGACGCCGCACCGGGCCGGGCCAGGGCGGGCCGGGCCAGGGCGGGACCACACCGGCCCGGCCCGGCGATGCCGGCAGCCGTCCGATGCGCGTGGCCGGCGCCGTCCTGTGGTGGGAGGCGCTGTGGCCCGCGCTGTGGCGCCCGCTGTCGCTGGCCGGGCTTTTCCTGGCCGCCGCCTGGGGCGGGTTGTTCATCCACCTGCCGGTCTGGCTGCATGTGCCCGTCCTGCTGGTGCTGCTGGCCGGGCTGGCATGGCTGGGCCGGCAGGGATGGCGGGATTTCCGCGCGCCGACCGAAGCGGATGCCCGCCGCCGGCTGGAGCGCGACAGCCACCTGCCCCACCGCCCGCTGACCCAGTTGCGCGACGGCATCGCCGGCGGTGCCGGCGATCCGCTGTCCCACGCCATGTGGCGCCTGGCCCAGGAACGGGCGCGCCAGCAGGCGGACCGCCTGCGGCTGGATGCCCCCGACAGCCGGCTGCCGGCGCGCGACCCCTGGGCCCTGCGTGTGGCCGCCGCCCTGTGCATGGTGGTGGGGGCCGTCATCGGCTGGGGCGATCTGGGCAGCCGGACCATGGGCGCGCTGCTGCCATCCCTGGGCATCGGGGAGTTCCTGGCCCCCACGCGGCTGGATGCCTGGGCCACGCCACCCGACTATACCGGCCAGCCCCCCGTCTTCCTGACGGCCACCCCCACGGCCGGCCAGCCGGAAGGGCGGCCCCTGTTCCTGCCCGCGGGCACGAAGCTGGTGGTGCGGCTGGATGGCGGCTATGGCACGCCGGTCCTGGTGGCCAACGGCACCGACACGGATTTCCAGCCGGTGGCGGGCGGCGGCTATCAGACGGAAATGGTTCTGACCAGCGGCGAGGGCGTATCGGTGCGGCAATTGGGCCGCGAGGTGGCGTCCTGGCCGATCCGGCTGGTGCCCGACCAGCCGCCGGGCATCGCGTTCCGCACCCCGCCCGCCGCGACGGAGCGCCAGTCGCTGCGGCTTGATTACACGGCTGCGGACGATTACGGCATCCATGCCGTCACAGCCACGGTCACGCTGGCCGTCGACGCGCCCCCCGCACTGGACCGCACCCCCATCGAACTGACGCTGCCCGTGGCCTCCAGGACCCGGCGGGAGATCACGGGCACGGGCTTCCACGACCTGACCGGCCACCCCTGGGCAGGGCTTCCCGTGAAGGTGCGGCTGCACGCGCAGGACGGGGCGGGCCAGTCCTCGCAAAGCGCCGAGCAGGAGGTGGTGCTGCCCGAACGGCAGTTCCACCATCCCGTGGCGCGCGCCGTGATCGACCAGCGCAAGGCCCTGATCCTGATGGGGGACGAGGTACGCCCCCTGGTGGCCCGCCACCTTTACGAACTGTCGGCCGCCCTGGACACCTATGGCGGCGATCCCGTGGCCTTCCTGGCCATGCGCAGCGCCGTCGGCCGGTTGATGCGCAACCGCGCCGACGACACCGTGGCGCAGACGATCGCCATGCTGTGGGACGTGGCGCTGCGGATCGAGGATGGCAACCTGTCGCTGGCCGAACGCGAGTTGCGCGACGCTCAGAAGGCGCTGATGGAGGCGCTGGACCGCGACGCCCCGGCCGAGGAGGTCGATCGCGCCATGCAGCGGCTGGAACAGGCCATGCAGGAGTTCATGGACGCCCTGGAACAGCAGGCCGGCCAGCCGCCGCCGGGCCCGTCACAACCGATGGAAGGGGCCGAGACCCCCGACATGCAGGCCATGACGCGCGACGACGTGGAGGACATGGTCCGCCAGATGCGCGAACTGGCCCAGTCCGGCAACCAGGAAGCCGCCCGCCAGATGCTGTCCCAGCTTCAGCAGATGATGGAAAGCCTGCAGAACGGCCGCCAGCCGCCGGGAGAACAGCAGGACAGCCAGCAGGGCCAGGCGCTGGCCGAACTGACCGAGCGCCTGCGCGACCTGCAGCGCCGCCAGCAGCAGGTGATGGACGAGACGTTCCAGCACCAGCAGGAAATGTTCGACCGGGCGGAGGAACTGCCCACCAACCAGTTGCCCGGCCTGGGCATGCCCAACCGGCAGGGACGCCAGCCGGGCCGGCAGCAGGGCGAAGGGCGACAGGGCGAAGGGCGACAGGGCGAGGGCCGGCACGGCGCCGCCGGCGACCCGCTGGCAACCACCCAGGAGGAGTTGCGTTCCGAACTGGGCGACATCATGCGCCGCCTGGGCGAAGTCGGCGGGCAGATCCCCCGGCCGCTGGGCCGGGCCGAACGCGCCATGAAGGACGCCGCCGACGCCCTGCGCGACGGGTCGCCCGATCAGGCCGTGGCATCACAGGGTGAGGTGCTGGAGCAATTGCAGCAGACCATGCAATCCATGCAGGAGCAGATGGCCCGCAGCAATCCGGGACAGTCAGGCGGACAGCAGACCAGCACCGGGCGGCGGCAGGGCCGTGACCCGCTGGGCCGCCCCCTGCCCGGCACCGGCTCGCTGAACGGGGAGGAAGTGAAGATCCCCACCGGGGCCGACATGCAGCGGGCGAGGGAGATTCTGGAGGAACTGCGTCGCCGGGCCGGCGAGCAGAACCGCCCCAAGGCCGAACGCGATTACATCGACCGGCTGCTGGACAGGTTCCGGCAATATTGAAATCCGAAAAAGGGGGAAGCGCGGTGCCCCCCTCGCCTCACCCCTGGCGCAGGCGGCGCAGCAGGGCTTGGCTGGCCTTGCCGTCCACCTTCAACCCCTCGGCCCGCTGATAGGCGCGGATGGCGGCGTCCGTGCGCTTGCCCAGAATGCCATCGGCCTTGCCCTTGTGATAGCCCAGCCGGGCAAGGCGGGTCTGAATTTCACGCACGCCGGCCTGGTCCACGGGCACGGGGCGCGCACCGGCGGCAGCACCGCTGGCCGAAGCCGCCCGGCCCGATGCCGTGGCACCCGCCCGTGCCCCCGCATCCCCGGGCGGCCCACCCAGCATGCCCGGCGGCGGTCCCTCTGCCAGTTGCACATTGCGCCCGCCCGCTTCCAGCCGCCGCAGGGCCTGCCCCGCCCGTTCATCCCCGGCATCCAGCCCGCGGCGATACCAGGCGCGGGCTGCCTCCAGGTCCGCGGCACCATCCACCCCCTGCTCATAGAGCGTGCCCAGCAGATAGAGCGCGCGCGCGATGCCCGCATCGGCCGCCTGCTCGAACCAGCGGGCAGCCAGGCCGGGATCACGGTCCACCCCGTACCCTTCGGTATAGAGAAGGCCCAGGTCGAACGCCGCTTCCGCATGGCCAAGGTCGGCGGCCTTCATGTACCAGACCGACGCCTCTTCCACATCGGCGGGGATGCCCTGGCCACCACGGAACAGTTCGGCCAGCGTCCAGCAGGCGTCGGCATCCCCGCGGGCCGCCGCCTGGCCATACCAATAGACGGCTCGCCCGATGTTCTGCGGGCTGGTCGGGGTTTCCATGGTCAGCGCCTCGGCCAGGGCCATCTGCGCCTCTGCATCCCCGTCCCGGGCCCGGCCCTCCAGTTCGCGCAAGGCCGCATCGGCCGTGGCCGGCAGGACGGGTGCCGTCGCAGTGCCTGCGGCCAGGGCCGCGGCGCCGGCCGATGCCGCCGGGCGCTTTCGGGGGGCCGCCGCCTCGGCCTTCGGTTTCTGCGCGACCAGACGGGGGGCCGGGTCGGCAGCCAGCGACGACGCGCCCGGCAGCAGCAGCAAACCGGACAGCAGCGGGGCGAATCGGACGCGGCGCAGGGAAGACAAGGATATGGACATGTCACGGTTCCGGCTACGCATGCCGGCTTCTCCACCACTGGATTCGAGGGGTCGGCGGCAGACTAGCACGAAAGGTCGCCACCGCCAGAGCCGGCTCCCGCGCCGTCGCCGATTTTCCCTTCATCGAGCCTGTTGCACAGGCGGTGGATTTTGACTATGGTGCGCGCCGCCCGAAAACGGGCCTCGTGTTGGGGCGTCGCCAAGCGGTAAGGCAGCGGTTTTTGGTACCGCCATTCCCAGGTTCGAATCCTGGCGCCCCAGCCATCCTTCCTCATTTCCTCTCCGCGGATCGTGCTGTCGCATGGGCCCGTCTACCCTTTCGGCATAAGGGCCGGAAGGCCCGCCTATGCGCCCGGTCAGCTTGTCAGCGGGTCATTTTGACGGAAAAATGATCTGTAGGAGAGATAGATAAAATTTTGTACACTTGTCCCGGCAGTCCGCTAGCCCCATTATGTCTTTTGGATGTATCGCCTTATGGAAGGGCGAGGACCCCATCCGACAGCATCATGGTAACCTATGGTCTTGCAGGGACCGCCGATGGAAGGGCGCTAGGGCAGTTTCATGAATCGCCAACCGAATGCACCGAAACGCGACTGGGTCCGGGTGAAACCCGGAGAGCGTTCTGCTGCCAATGCGATGAATGAAAAGCCCGAATATGATGACCAGAAGCTGCTGACGCTGCTGCAGAGCGCGAAGCGCGAGGTCCAGGGGCTGCGCCTCATCCATCTCCATATGTCCCTGCTGAAGGACAAGAGCCAGCTTGACCTGATCTCCATCAAGCGGGCCATGCAGGAAACGGCGGATCAGTCCGCCTATCTCCAGCTTTTCTCCCTGTCCAACGATGACGTGATCGTCCTTTACAAGGGCATCAAGTTCTCCTTGATCTCCGACGTCTGTTCCAAGATCGAAAAGCTGATGCTGGCGCGCACCGTGATGGTGAAGCGCAATCCCTATGGGGAAGACAGCCTCTATTCCATCATGGAATTGTCGCTGAACTTCGTGAACGTCATCCGCTTCATCGAGGGATTGGCACGCGAGTCGAACGCCGATGCGGCGAAGGTGGAGACCAAGCCGCCCATTACGCTGGAGGAACTGGGCAAGATCGAACGTGCCGTGCAGATGTTCGACCTGTCGCCCTTCATGCTGAACCAGCCCGTGGTCGACATCCAGAACGGCGACCAGAACCAGTTCGAGTATTTCGAACTCTATATCGCCATCAAGGCGCTGGAAGAGCGGCTGTCCCCCAATTACGACATCACCGCCAACAAGTGGCTGTTCAGCTATTTCACGGCCAACCTGGATAATTCGGTGCTGAAGGCACTGAATTACGGGGTGGATTTCTTGCGCGGCCGGCGCATCGGGTTGAACCTGAACCTGTCCACCATCATGTCATCGACCTTCGTGAAATTCGATGAACGCCTGACGGCCGACCTGCGCGGCAATGTCGTGCTGGAAATCAACAAGGCCGACCTGGTGGAGAATATCGACACCTACAAGGAGGTTGTCGATTTCGCCTCCTCCAAGGGCTACCAGATCTGTATCGATGGGCTGAACGATTTCTGGGTCACTCACATGGACCTGGAATATATGGCCTGCGACTATGCCAAGATCTTCTGGACCGACGAAATGGAGATGATGTCGGACCACGAGTACGAGGTCTTTGCCGAGAAGATCAAGGCGCAGAGCAATTGCCGCTTCATCCTGGCCCGCTGCGGGTCCGTCTCTGGCCTGATGTTCGCCGAGAAGGCCGGCATCAGCCTGGTCCAGGGCCGTATCGTCGACAATATCCTGCGCAAGGGCGTGCTGCTGCGCGACGCCATCAAGAGCGCCAAGATGATGAGCGACTAAAGATTGCATAGCCGCCCATCCATGCGGCCATGAATATATTCCACCAAAATCAGATGAAGACGGCGTCAATCTGCGCTTTAGGTGATGCGGTATCAGTCGCCAACGTCATGACTTGTCTGTATGATAGGTTTTAGTTGGAACATGGGGGGACGGGCCTGCTCGGATGCAATCGGTGTCAGATAATCAAACAGCCGAAGCGGAAGGCCAGAATTCGGATCAACAGGGAACGAGTGCCAGCACCCATTTCCTGTTCACCAGCAAAGTCTTCGCTCTGCCCGGCGGATATTTCTGCCTGTCCAGGGATAACAATGACCCGGTGTTCAACGTCCATCTGGGCGATGTCTGGGGCAAGATTCCATTCCGCACCCTGCGGGAGAGCTTCCAGATCGAAGAGAAGAGCGACGATGCACGGCTGCTCTCCATCGTCGAGAAGGGCCTGAAATATGTGAAGGAAATCAGGCCCGGCGACAGCATTCCCCGTGAATTGCTGGACGGGTCCGCGTCATGGCGCGTCGATGAACGGCATCTGACGATTGCCCGGGGCCGTCTGACCCTGCAGCTCGTCTCCTGGATCACCGGCCGGGAAGAAATGGTCACCGACCGTTTCAAGCTGGAGCAGATCGTCGAGGACCCCCAGACCAAGACCAAGGCGCAGGAGGCCTTTTCCAAGCTGGCCAAGCAGTTCGGCCTGCCGGAGGAGCGCAAGCAGGAGATGGTCGACAAGGTCGATTATCTGGCCCGCGAACTCTCCTATATCGAAGCGCTGCGCGACCGTTACGGGCAGGTCCAGAAGGTCATGGCCAAACTGGGCCAGGCCAAGCGCAGTTTCAAGGGCGACGGGCAGATCACGTCCGATCTGGCCCGCATGCAGGCCCTGGCCAAGACGCCCATCAGCAATTTCGACGATATTTTCGAGCAGGTCGATGCCCAGACGTCGGAGGTGATGGCCATGCTCCGCACCTTCGATGCCCAGGTCGCCTTCATCCGCCGCATGCGTGACGAGCTTCACACCCTGCTGATGGTGTGGGACGAGATGGTCGACCTGTGGGACGGGAACGAGATCGACAAGGAGCCGGAGACCGAGGGGCGCCTGAAAAAGACTTATCAGTTCCTGGCCAAGAATTTCCTGATCAGCAAGGTCTGGCAGCGCGGCGGCTGATCCACAAATGCCGTGCTGTGGATTTTCGCTTCCTTGATGGGTCGATTCAGCCATATTCTATGGTTAACGCGCCCGCCGGATCGGGTGCCGCCTTCATGCGGCAATTCACAAGATCATCCGACACAAGATGATCGGGCGACCTGACAGACCTGCGGCGTCCGGCCCCGGGGGAGTTGCGGGCGACGTTCGCCGTTTCCGGGTTCGCCGTTTCCGGTGCGAGGCCCCGGTCGCCGGCATTGTCGGGCCGGGCATTCAGGCGGTGACGATGAAGGCCGACAGGCCGCAGGGACCGATCGCCTGTATCTTTTTAAAAAAAAGATGAGTTTCATCCGACAGTGCAGATTTTTCCCTTTCTTTTCACATTAATCACAAATTTTTTGTGTTAAAAATTTTTATTGACAGTTAAATCTGGACAAACGAAAGTCCATATCGCCGATAGGGATAGTTCCCCGGCCGCGGCAATTTGATCGCGCAGCTTGCGCCGCGTCACCAAACGCTAAAGCGCCACGAACCGGATTCGTGGCTGCACCGCCAACAGATGAGGGGAGTTCACCACGATGAAATGGTTCAAGCGCATCGCCCTGACCACCGCCGCCCTGCTGACCATGGCCGTGACGCCCGTGTGGGGCAGCGGCCAGATCCTGAACGTCTCCTATGACCCGACCCGGGAGCTTTACCGGGAGTTCAACGAGGCGTTCGCCAAGCACTGGAAGACCCAGACGGGCGAGGCGCTGGAGATCCGGGTCTCCCATGGCGGCTCGGGCAAGCAGGCGCGCTCCGTCATCGACGGGCTGGACGCCGACGTCGTGACGCTGGCCCTGGCCAGCGACATCGACGCCATTGCCGAACATACCGATCTTCTGTCCAAGGAATGGCAAGCCAAGCTGCCGTACAATTCCACGCCCTATACCAGCACGATCGTCTTCCTGGTGCGCAAGGGCAATCCCAAGGGCATCAAGGACTGGGACGACCTGGTGAAGCCCGGCATCCAGGTGATCACCCCCAATCCGAAGACCTCCGGCGGCGCGCGCTGGAACTATCTGGCCGCCTGGGGCTATGCCCAGGACAAGGCGGGCGGCAGCGAGGAAGCGGCCAAGGACTTCGTGACGAGGCTGTTCCGCAACGTGCCGGTGCTGGATACCGGTGCCCGCGGCTCCACCACCACCTTCGTGCAGCGCGGTATCGGCGACGTCCTGCTGGCCTGGGAGAACGAGGCCTTCCTGGCCATCAACGAACTGGGGCCCGACAAGCTGGAGATCGTGGTGCCGTCCGTGTCGATCCTGGCCGAACCGCCCGTGGCCGTCGTCGACAAGAATGTCGACCGCAAGGGCACGCGCAAGGTGGCCGAGGCCTATCTGACCTATCTCTACACGCCGGAAGGGCAGGAACTGGCGGCAAAGCATTATTACCGCCCGCGCCTGCCGCAGCTTGCCCAGAAATATGCCGACCGGTTCCCTGAACTGGCCCTGTTCGATATTTCCAAGTTCGGCGGCTGGAGCGTGGCCCAGAAGGCGCATTTCGCCGATGGCGGCGTGTTCGACCAGATCTACAAGCCGGGACGCTGACGGTTCGGGCCCTTCACGCCGCTTGGTGGTGACGGGCAAGTGCATTACCCTGGCCCCTTCCCACCCGCTGGCCCCCTCCAGGGCCGGCGGGCACCCTTTGATGCGAGGGGGCCGGCCTTGGGCAGGAACATCGCTTTGCGTTCGAAGCCACCTTTCCATCCTTTTCCGGTGGAACCCCATGGGGGAAGCCGGCCATGACCGCGCGTTCCCTTATCCCTTTCAGCCGGCGTGAGCGGACCATCATCCCCGGCTTCGGCCTGACGCTCGGCATCACGCTGACCCACCTGACCCTGATCGTGCTGATCCCGCTGGCCGCACTGGTGCTGCGCCCCTGGGAACTGGGCCTTGCCGGCTTCATCGAGGAGGTGACGCAGCCCCGCGTGCTGGCGGCCCTGCGCCTGTCCTTCGGCACGGCGCTGGGGGCCGCCCTGGTCAATGCCGTGTTCGGTCTGGCCGTCGCCTGGATGCTGGTGCGCTACGATTTTCCCGGCAAGCGGGTGATCGACGCCATCGTCGATCTGCCCTTCGCCCTGCCCACGGCCGTGGCCGGCATCGCGCTGACCTCGCTCTACGCGCCGAACGGCTGGGTGGGACAGTATCTGGAGCCGCTGGGCATCAAGGTCGCCTATACGCCGCTGGGGATCATCGTGGCACTGACCTTCATCGGCCTGCCCTTTGTCGTGCGTACCGTGCAGCCCGTGCTGGAGGAACTGGACGCCGAGCTGGAAGAGGCAGCGGCCTGCCTGGGCGCCACGCGGCTGGAAACCTTCATCCGCGTCATCCTGCCCGTGATCTTCCCCGCCCTGCTGACGGGCTTCGCCCTGGCGCTGGCGCGGGCCGTCGGGGAATATGGATCGGTGATCTTCATCGCGGGCAACATGCCCATGGTGTCGGAGATCGCACCGCTGCTGATCGTCATCAAGCTGGAACAGTTCAGCTATGCCGGTGCCGCCGCGATCGGTGTCGCCATGCTGGTCATCTCCTTCCTGATGCTGCTGGTCATCAATCTTTTGCAGCGCTGGTCCCGGCGCTGGGCGGGGGTTTGACATGGCCGGATCGTCATTCTCCCCCAAATCCCGCGTCGCTCTGGCCGAACCGCGCTGGGTGAAGGCCCTGATCCTGCTGGCCGGGCTGGGCTTTCTCGGCTTCTTCATCCTGCTGCCGCTGGCGGCCGTGTTCACCGAGGCACTGCGCCGCGGCTTCGGCCCCTATCTGGAAGCGCTGGTGGAGCCGGATGCGCTGGCCGCCATCCGGCTGACACTGCTGGTCGCCGCCATCGCCGTGCCCGTCAATGTCGTTTTCGGCATCAGCGCCGCCTGGGCCATCGCCAAGCACAAATTCCCCGGCAAATCGCTGCTGCTGACCCTGATCGACCTGCCCTTCTCGGTCAGTCCCGTCATTTCGGGCCTTGTCTATGTGCTGCTGTTCGGGGCGCATGGGCTGATGGGTCCCTTCCTGCGCGAACATGGCATCCAGATCGTGTTCGCGGTGCCGGGGCTGGTGCTGGCGACCCTGTTCGTCACCTTCCCCTTCGTGGCCCGCGAACTGATCCCGCTGATGCAGGCCCAGGGCGTGGAGGAGGAAGAGGCCGCCATCACGCTGGGCGCGTCGGGCTGGCAGACCTTCTGGCGTGTCACCCTGCCCAACATCCGCTGGGGCCTGCTGTATGGCGTGCTGCTGTGCAATGCCCGGGCGATGGGGGAATTCGGCGCCGTCAGCGTGGTGTCGGGCCATATCAGGGGCCTGACCAACACGATGCCGCTGCATGTCGAGATTCTCTACAACGAATATAATTTCGTCGCCGCCTTCGCCGTGGCGTCGCTGCTGGCCATCCTGGCCCTGGTGACGCTGGTTGCCAAGTCGCTGCTGGAATGGCGCCACGGCGCCGAACTGGCCGCCGCCGCCCGCCGTCATTGATCGGGAACAGACCCATGAGCATCAATATCCAGAAACTGACCAAGCGGTTTGGCGGCTTCGCGGCTGTGGACGGCATCGACCTCGACATAAGGCCGGGGGAGCTGATGGCCCTGCTGGGCCCCAGCGGCTCGGGCAAGACCACGCTGCTGCGCATGATCGGCGGCCTGGACTATGCCGACGAGGGGACGCTGCTGATCGAGGGCGTGGACGCCACCGTGTCGGAGCCCCATGCCCGCCGCGTCGGCTTCGTCTTCCAGCATTACGCCCTGTTCCGCCACATGACCGTGTTCGAGAACGTGGCCTTCGGCCTGCGGGTATCACGCCGCAAGCCGAAACTGTCGGAAGACGATATCCGCAACCGCGTCCATGACCTGCTGGAACTGGTGCAGTTGCGTCCCCTGTCGGGGCGCTACCCCAACCAGCTTTCCGGCGGCCAGCGCCAGCGCGTGGCCCTGGCCCGCGCATTGGCCACCGAACCGCGCGTGCTGCTGCTGGATGAGCCGTTCGGCGCCCTGGACGCCAAGGTGCGCAAGGAACTGCGTCGCTGGCTGCGCGATATCCACAAGGGCATGGGCGTGACGACCGTGTTCGTCACCCATGACCAGGAAGAAGCGCTGGAACTGGCCGACCGCGTGGCCATCCTCAATAAGGGCCGCATCGAGCAGGTGGGCACCCCGGCAGAGGTCTATGACAGCCCCGCCTCCGCCTTCGTCTGCGATTTCCTGGGGTCCGGCACGCGGCTGGACTGCACCGTGGCGGACGGGGCCGCCCTGATCGGCGGCGTGCGTGTCCCCGTGGTCAACGACCTGCCGCCGCCCGGTCCGGCCACCGCCTATATCCGGGCCCATGACATCGATCTGGCCGACGTGCCGGAGCCCGGCACCCTGCCCGCCACCATCCGGCTGGTGCAGCCGGTGGGCCCGCAGCTTCGCCTGGATCTGACCCTGGACGGGCAGGTGGTGGAAGCCGTGCTGGACCGCCACGCCACCACCACGCCCCTGACGCCGGGCCAGACCGTGGCGCTGCGCCTGCGCCGGGCCAACGTCTATCCCGGATAGGCGCATCGCGCGCCACGCCCCCATCCGTGGGCTCGGGCGCGCGCCACGTGGCGCGCGGCGGCAGTCACCGCCGATACCAACGGTCAAATATTTCGGCACCTCAAGCGCCGGGCCGGCAGTCGCCGGCCTATACCAGGGGCATGATACTATTTTGCGGTGATCAGAACCTGTTGGTTCTGGTCACCGCCTTCAATCGCCGGTGCCAACATGCCAACGGCTTGTCTGCGCCGCACCCGCGGTGCTGAGGCCGTCGTGGCCGTGTCCTGCGCCTGCATGGCGGCACGGGGATTCCACTGAACCCCGCACCCAGCCTTCGCCCGGCCGGAAGCGCAAAAAGCCGAAAACGCAAAAAGCCGGCCCAAAGGCCGGCTTTTTCGCATCGAGAAGGGATGGTGGGCGCGGGTGGAATCGAACCACCGACCTCTCGCTTATCAGGCGAGTGCTCTAACCCCTGAGCTACGCGCCCCCTCTCGTGGAGGGGGGTGATAGAGGGGGCGGGCCCCGGTGTCAAGCGCTTTTCGTCAGAAAAAAGCGCGCTGCGGAAAAAGGAACGCCCTCCCCCCGTCGGGAAGCCAGGGATTCCCCCGCTTTCACCGGGCTGCGCGTTGCCCGCCCCGGCGCTTGGTGTTACCAATGGGTCAAGGGGCCGGCTGGGGGCGGCCAAGGCCCCTTTTCGGCCAAGGCTTTGGCCGATGTCCGCCAGACAGGGCGACAGGGGACGGGCGCGTGTCAAGATCAGGATGGGGAGCGGCGTTGTTCGGCGGGGCGCGGATCGACCGCGCCTTGATCCTGGCCCTTCTGGCCGGCGGCATCCTGGGGGGCGCCCTGCTCTGGTCGCATGTCAGCGACCGGATCGAACGGTTCGAGACTGTGCTGGGCGTGCAGGTCCGCACCCGCGCCGGGGCCCTGGACATGCAGATGCACACCGCCATCGGCCATCTGGAAGCGCTGCGCCAGCGCGCCGAATTCTTCTATGCCGAATACCCGGCCCCCGACGAGGTGCCCGACACCAGCCTTCTGTCGACCCTGCTGGCATCCAATCCGGATGACACGGCGGGCCGGCTGTACAGCATGGACCGGCTGCCTCCGCCCTATCTGGTGGACCAGATCGGCAACATCATCGCCCTGTCATCGGCTGCCGTGGCAGCCGATCCGACCTTGTCTCGGCCCGATCATGCAGGATGGCGGCAGGAAGCGGCCATGGCCGTGCAGATGCTGCCCCTGATGGCCGTCACGCAGCGGGTCGTGCCACAGGCCCGCCGTCTCGTATATGCCTCGCTGTCGGGCATGGTGGCGGTCCAGCCCTGGGTGGAAAGCAGCCGGGACAATATGCTGTCCCGGGTCACCACCTACGCCCCCTTCCAGCGGGCGGCACCCGCCGCCAACCCGTCGGGCCGCCCCGTCTGGACCCTGCCCGACCCGGATGCTGGCGATGCGGCCAGCGCCTTCGTCGCCCTGCCGGTCAGCCTCCAGGGCCGCTATGCCGGGGCCCTGGCGCTGGAAATGCCCATCGCCGGGCTGAAGGAGACCCTGGGCGCCGTCAGCCGGAACGATGCCATGCTGCTGCTGGTCGATGCCGATGGCGGTGTGATCACGGGCAATGGCGCGGCCGGCGGGGCATCCCTGCCCCGGCATGTGCGCGATGTCTACCCGGCCGGGCTGCCGGCAGAGGCATCGGGCGAGATTGTCATCGGCCGTGGCCTGATCCAGCCGCAGATCGTGGTCGTGCCCTTGCGCAATTCACCCTGGCAGGTCGTCTATATCGCGCCGGCCCTGTCGGCCCTGCTGTCCATCCTGATGGACATCCTGATTTCCGTGGCCGGGTTCATCGCGTCGGTGCTGGTGGTGATCTTCGTGTCGCGCCGGTTGATGCAGCGGGCCCTGGCCGTGCGTGACGCGGCCGCGGCGGCCGAGCGCCAGGCACGCGCCGACGCCGAGCGCGCGCTGGCCGACCTGCGGGCCGCCCATGACGAGCTGGATTTCCTCAACCGGGAAAAGACGCGCTTCTTCTCCCTGATCTCCCATGATCTGCGCGGGCCGTTCAACGCCATGCTGGGCATGACGCAGGAACTGGCCGATCACGCGCCGAAGATGCGGGCGGAGGATACGGCCGATTTCGCCCGGTCGGTGCATGAGATGGCCCGGCGCGTTTTCGACCTGCTGGAGAACCTGCTGCAATGGTCGCGGGTGCAAATGTCGGGCACGCCGTTCGCCCCCGGCGTCTTCCCCATGCGGGAGGTGGTGGGCGACGCCATCCGCGATGTGGCGTCAGCCGCCCAGGCCAAGGATATCCAGATCCTGGACGCATCGGGCGACCGCTGGGTCCTGGCCGACCGCACCATGATCCTGGCCGTGCTGCGCAACCTGCTGATGAATGCCGTCAAGTTCAGCCATCAGGGCGGCGTCGTGCATGTGACCAGCCGGGCGTTGGGCGACCGGCTGGAACTGGCCGTCACCGACAAGGGGGTTGGCATGGAGCCGGCCCAGCTTGAGCAGGCCCTGCGCGCCGGCCCCAAGCCCAGCCGGCCCGGCACCCAGGGAGAGACGGGAACCGGCCTGGGCCTGACCCTGGTGCGCGACCTTGTGCTGCGCCATGGCGGCGAACTGAAGCTGGAGAGCATGCCCGGGCGCGGCACCATCGCCAGCTTCACCGTGCCGCTTTCCACCGATCTGGCCGAAACCCGCCGCCTGATGGTGCGCGCTGCGGATTGAGCCGGTGGACCGGCAGGCCGGAAGGGTGAATTGCATTCATCGCCGGGTGAGCGGATGGGGATTGCCGCCGGCCAGACCTACCGCATAGGCTTTGCCCCCCATCCGGCCGGAGGATGCCCATGGCCTATCGATTGCCGCCGCTGAACACCTTGCGCCAGTTCGAGGCGGCGGGCCGCCACCTGAGCTTCAAGCAGGCCGCGGACGAGCTTGGCCTGACCCCCAGCGCCGTCAGCCACGCCATCCACACGCTGGAGGACTGGCTGGGCGTGGCGCTGTTCGCGCGGGGTCACCGCAGCCTGTCGCTGACCCCCGCCGGTGCGGCCTACCTGACCCAGGTGCGCACGGCGCTGGAGGTGCTGGCCCGCGCGACGGAGGCGGTGCCGGGCCGGCGCGCCACGGGCCGGCTGTCGGTCAGCGTGGCCCCCACCTTCGGCCTGTGCTGGCTGATCCCCAACCTGCCCCGGTTCCAGGCCCGGCACCCGGAAATCGAGGTGACGGTGGATACCGCACAGCGGCAGGTGGAATTCCCGCGCGACGGCATCGATGTCGCCCTGCGGCGCGGCGATGGCGACTGGCCGGACCTCTATGCCACGAGACTGGTGACGGAGGATCTGGTGCCTGTCTGCGCACCCGCCATGGCCGCCGGCATCCACAGCCCCGCCGATCTGGCCGGCCGCCCCCTGCTGCATGTGGTCAGCACGTCGGAGGATTGGGCGGCCTGGGCCGATCTGGCCGGGGTGGAGGGGCTGGACCTGCAACGCGGATCGCGCTTCGACACGATCCACATGGCGCAGGCCGCCGCCGCGCAGGGGCTGGGCGTGGCCATCGGCCGGCTGCCGCTGGTCGCCGGGGACCTGTCGGCGGGCCGGCTGGTGGCCGTGCTGGGCCCGCCCGTACAAAGCCGGGTCAGCTACTGGCTGGTCGCAGGCCGGGAATCGCTGGCCCGGCCCGAGGTCGCCGCCTTCCGTGCCTGGATCAAGGCGGAATTGAAGGAAGGGCTTCACGGGCCGGCATAGGCCGGCCGGGCCACGGGCCGGTCATCGATCGGGAAATGCAGGGCCGCCGCCGCCAGCCCCATGACCACCGTGGCGATCCAGACCGGCGTGTAGGACCCTGTCAGGTCGAAGACCAGCCCGCCAGCCCAGGACCCCAGGAAGGCGCCGATCTGGTGGCTGAGGAAGCAGACCCCGAACAGGGCGCCCAGATGCCGCGCGCCGAACAGTCTGGCGACCAGCCCGCTGGTCAGCGGCACGGTTCCCAGCCACAACACCCCCATGACGGCCGCGAACAGCAGCACCGACACCTCGCTCTTGGGCAGGAACACGAAGGCGGCGATGGCCCCACCCCGCACCAGATAGAGCCAGCCCAGCACCTGAGGCTGCCGGTAGCGCCCGCCAAGCCAGCCGCATAGCCAGCTTCCCCCCATGTTGAACAGGCCGATGGCCGCCAGCGCCGTCGCCGCCAGACCCGCGGGCATCTGGCACAGCACCAGATAGCCCGGCAGGTGGGTCAGGATGAAGGCAAGCTGGAAGCCGCAGGTGAAGAAGCCCAGCGTCAGCATGCGATAGCCCGCATGCCCGCCCGCTTCGGCCAGGGCCGTGCGCAGCGTGGTGGGCGGCGGCGCCATGGCGGCCTTGACCACCACCGGCCCGGCAGGCCGCCGCCGGTCCAGCAGCAGGCCCAGCGGCGCCGTCACCAGGATGATGGCGGCCAGGACCAGCAGCGAGGCGGCCATGCCCCAGCCGGCATCGACGGCCTGGGCCAGCGGCACCAGCAGCGCCTGCCCGGCCGATCCGCCGGCGCTGGCCAGCCCCATGGCCATGCTGCGCCGTTCCGGCGTCACGGCCTTGCCCACAGCCGTCATCACCACCCCGAAGCTGGTGCAACTGACCCCCAGCCCCACCAGCAGGCCGAGACCCAGGATCAGCATGGACCCTTCCGGCCGCAGGGCCGACAGGGCCAGACCCGCGGCGTAGAACAGCGCACCCACCCCCACCACGGGGGCGCCCCCCCAGCGATCGGCCGCCGCCCCCGCCAGCGGCTGGGACAGACCCCAGACCAGGTTATGCAGGGCGATGGCAAAGGCGATCAGCGTCACCGGCACGCCGTGATCGAAGGAGAACGGGGCGATGTACAGGCCAAAGCTCTGCCGTGTCCCCAGCGCCGCCCCCATGATCAGGGTCGCCGCGACCATGGCCGGCAGCAGCCACAGCCAGCCCGCGCGATTATCCGCCATGCCATCCTCCCGCCGTTCCGGTCCCGGCAGTATGGAAACCGCCGGGACCCCGCGACAAAGGAGAAGGACCGGTTCCAGGATGAAGGGTTTTCACCCGGCCCGCCGGTGGCCGGGTGGCAGCCCTGCCCCCTGGCACGGGCAGGCGTGCCTTGCGCCGGGCCGTTCTGGACAGGGCTTTCCCGGATCGTTACATGAAAGGTTCCCAAGGGTGCGGACCGGCTCCGCGCCCCGTTCGGGCATTGCCAACGAGATGGTGTCCCATGACCGCGTCCACTGAAACCTTCCAGCCCTATCCCGCCGCCGAACCCAATCCGGACTTCCCCCGGATCGAGGAAGAGGTGCAGCGGATTTGGAAGGAGAACGCGGTTTTCCAACAATCGGTCGATTTCCGCCCGCTGGAAAAGGACGGCAAGCATAACGAATTCGTCTTCTATGACGGCCCGCCGTTCGCCAACGGCCTGCCCCATTATGGCCATCTGGTCACGGGCTTCGTGAAGGATCTGGTGCCGCGTTACCAGACCATGAAGGGCCGCAAGGTCGAACGCCGGTTCGGCTGGGACTGCCATGGCCTGCCGGCGGAGCTTCAGTCCGAAAAGGAACTGGGTGTTTCCGGGCGGCACGACATCCTGAAATATGGCATCGACAAGTTCAACGCCCACTGCCAGGTGTCGGTGCTGCGCTTTACCCAGGAATGGGAATATTACGTCACGCGCCAGGGCCGCTGGGTCGATTTCCAGAACGATTACAAGACCATGGACATCAGCTTCATGGAAAGCGTGATGTGGGCCTTCAAGCAGCTCTGGGACAAGGGGCTGGTCTATGAGGGTTACCGCGTCGTGCCCTATAGCTGGGCCGTGGAATCGCCGCTGTCCAACTTCGAGACGCGCCTGGACAATTCCTACCGCGAGCGCCAGGATCCGGCCCTGACCGTGCGTTTCCGCCTGCACCCGCGTGCGGGCGATGCCGGCGCGTTGGATATCCTGGCCTGGACGACCACGCCCTGGACCCTGCCGTCCAACCTGGCCTTGGCCATCGGTCCGGAGATCGAATATGCCGTCTTGCGCAAGGGCGATGACCGGCTGATCCTGGCCACGTCGGCTGTCGCGAAGTACGCCAAGGAACTGGAAGGCTACGAGCAGGAATCGACGCTGACGGCGGACGACCTGCGTGGCCGCACCTACGAGCCGATCTTCCCCTATTTCAAGGGGCTGGAGAAGGCGCACCAGATCCTGGTGGCCGATTTCGTCACCACCGGCGACGGCGTGGGCATCGTCCATATGGCGCCCGGCTTCGGTGAGGACGATTTGGCCGTCTGCAAGGCCCATGGGCTGCCGGTAAAGGTGCCGGTGGATGTGGCCGGCAATTTCACGGCGGAAGTGTCCGACTATGTCGGCCTGAACGTGATCGAGGCCAACAAGCCGATCATCCAGGACCTGAAGGCGCGCGGCGTCGTGCTGCGGCACGAGACCTATCTGCACAATTACCCGCATTGCTGGCGCACCGATCAGCCGCTGATCTACAAGGCGGTGAATAGCTGGTATGTCGAGGTTTCCAAGTTCAAGGACCGGATGGTCGAGCTGAACCAGCAGCAGATCAACTGGATCCCCGGCCATGTGAAGGATGGGTCCTTCGGCAACTGGCTGGCCAATGCGCGCGACTGGAACATCTCCCGCAACCGCTTCTGGGGCTCGCCCATCCCGGTCTGGCGCAGCGATGATCCCCGCTATCCGCGCATCGACGTCTATGGCTCGATCGAAGAACTGGAGCGGGATTTCGGGGTGAAGGTCACCGACCTGCACCGCCCCGCCATCGACCATCTGACCCGCCCCAACCCCGACGATCCGACCGGCCAGTCGATGATGCGCCGCGTGGAAGACGTGCTGGATTGCTGGTTCGAGAGCGGTTCCATGCCGTTCGCGCAGCAGCATTACCCGTTCGAGAACAAGGAACGGTTCGAGGCCGCCTTCCCCGCCGATTTCATCGTCGAATATGTGGCCCAGACCCGTGGCTGGTTCTACACGCTGATGGTGCTGTCCACGGCCCTGTTCGACTGCGCACCCTTCCGCAACGTCATCTGCCATGGCGTGGTGCTGGACGAGGATAAGCAGAAGCTGTCCAAGCGTCTGCGCAACTATCCCGACCCGGTGGAAGTGCTGAACAACCAGGGTGCCGACGCGCTGCGCTGGTATCTGGTGTCCAGCCCCCTGATGGTGGGCGGCGATCTGGCCATGCCCAAGGATGCGCGCGGCATCGCTCAAGCATTGCGGCAAGGCGTGCTGCCGCTGTGGAACGCCTACAGCTTCTTCACGCTCTACGCCAATATCGATCAGGTGAAGGGGACGATCCGCGCCGACCAGAAGGGTCTGCTGGACCGTTACATCCTGGCCAAGACGCGGGAGCTGGTGGAGGGCATCGAAGGCCGCATGGACGCCTACGACCTGCCCGGCGCCTATGCGATCATCACCGGCTATTACGACGCGCTGAACAACTGGTTCATCCGCCGTTCCCGGTCGCGTTTCTGGCGCGAGGCGGGGGAGGGCGATGGCCAGGACAAGCGCGACGCCTATGACACGCTCTATACCTGTCTGGTGACGGCGACCAAGGCGCTGGCCCCGCTGCTGCCGCATGTGACGGAGCGGATCTATACGGCCCTGACGGGTGAGGCGTCGGTGCATCTGGCCGATTGGCCGGATGTGTCCTACCTGCCGGCTGACCATGAGTTGACCAGCCAGATCGACCTTGTCCGGGAAATCTGTGCCTCGACCATGTCGCTGCGCGAGGCCAAGAAGCTGCGCATCCGTCTGCCACTGCGCACCCTGACCATCGTCCATCCCGATGCCGACCGGCTGAAGGGCCAGTTCGACGCGGTGCTGGGTGCGCTGGTCGCCGACGAGGTGAATGTGAAGCAGGTGGTGGTGTCGTCCGACATCAGCCTAGTCGGCACCCGTCAGTTGGCCGTGAACGCCGCCGTGGTCGGTCCCAAGGTCGGTCCGAAGATGAAGGAGGTCATGGCCGCCAGCAAGCAGGGCAAATGGACCGACAAGGGCGACGGCACGGTCGAACTGGCCGGTGTGGTTCTGGAAGCCGGCGATTTCGACATCCGTGTCCAGGCCAAGGAAGGCACCCACGCGGCCCGCTTCGCCGGCGGCAAGGGCGTGGTCGTGCTGGACGTAACCGTGGATGCGGAACTGGAAGCCGAAGGCTGGGCCCGCGACTTTGTGCGTGCCGTGCAGTCGACGCGGAAGGATAGCGGCTTCCAGGTCACCGACCGGATCACCATCGCGGCCCAGGTGCCGGACAATATCGCCGGCGCCCTGACCACGCATGCCGAAACGATCAAGCGGGAGACCCTGGCCCTGTCGCTGGCCGTCAATCCGGACAGCCTGCCGGGCACGCCCGTCACGGTCGACCTGTCGGGCACCAGCATCGCGCTGGTCCTGGCCAAGGCCTGAGGATCGGCACCAGCCGCCGGGCCCCCACCATGGGCCCGGCGGCGTCAGCCAGGGAGGTGACCCGCATGCAGGACCGGACGCCGCGACCGGCGGCCTTTCTGGACCGGGACGGCGTACTGAACGTCGATAGCGGCTATCCCCACCGGCCGGACCAGATCATCTGGATCGACGGGGCGGCAGACGCGGTGCGGCTGCTGAACCGGCGCGGCTATCACGTCTTTGTCGTCACCAACCAATCCGGGGTGGCCCGTGGCTTCTACGACGAAGATGCCGTGACCAGCCTGCACCGCTGGATGGCGGCGCGGCTGGCCGAACAGGGGGCACTTATCGATGACTGGCGCTATTGCCCCTATCACGCGGATGCGCCACTGCCGCGATACCGGCGGCAGAGCGACTGGCGCAAGCCGGCCCCTGGCATGATCCTGGACCTGATGCGCCACTGGCCCGTGCGGCTGCAGGGCAGCTTCCTGATCGGGGACCAGGACAGCGACCTGGTGGCCGCCAAGGCGGCGGGGCTGCCCGGCCATCTGATCGACCCGGCCGGCCTCCTCGCCCAGGTGGACCGCCTGACGGGCGGCGCCGCGATGTCTGCCACCGATACCGAACAGCCATAATCTGTGCGGATCGCCCTTTGTTACCCCTGCAATTCGCTGTCCCAGTAAAGGAAGTCCAGCCAGGTCTGGTGCAGTTCGTCCTTGGCCCAGGGCATGCGTCTGGCCGCGGCGTCAAGCTGCATGGGGGAGGGTTCCACCGGCTGGCGCATCAGCCGCATCCCCGCCTGTGCCGGCGTGCGGCTGCCCTTGCGCAGATTGTCGGCGGAACAGGAGGCGACGATATTGGACCATTCCGTCAGGCCACCCTTGCTGCGCGGAATGACATGATCGAAGGTCAGGTCCTTCGCATCATGCCGCTGACCGCAATATTGGCAGCGGAACTCGTCCCGCAGGAACAGATGGTAGCGCGTGAAGGCCACCCGTTTGCGCTTGCGGTAGCTTTTCAGGGCAACAACGGCCGGCACCTCGAAGGCGCGGGTGGCCGAATGGATGCGGACATCGTCATAGGATCGCAACTGCGTCACCCGGCCCTGGAGGACGGCGACGAACGCCTCCTGCCAGTTCCAGACGGAAAGCGGCGCCCAACTGAGCGGTTGCATGTCGGCATTAAGGACCAAAGTCCTGAGATTGCTGACGGTCGCACTCATGCCCCACCCCCATGAAATGGAGGTTGGATCAGCAACCGCACCATGTGCGAACCGGATTTCAGCGACAGCGGGTGCCTGCCGGTCGGACGGGGGGACCCGGCCAGCACCAATTCGGGACAACAATCATAAGGTGGTGACAAGATTCACCCCCAGCGCCGTTCCGTCGGTGTTCCCGACCCCCGAGCCCCGCCTTCTTCCACCCGAGGAGACACCTTGGCATCGGGCGGCGGACAGGTTGGCGGCAGGCCGGAACGTCGGAAATTAGATATAACGGCGCAGGCCGTCTGGCAACCCGCCGAAGGGCGGATTTCCGGATTTATCATGCGTCTGCAACGAAAATGACACTCAAGTCCTTGTGGGTGTTGACCTTGTGACCCGCCATCCATTGAGGGTATAGTGCGTTTGCATAGGGACCGCCCCGGTCCATCCGGCTTTCAGGACATGGCAGAACAGCCCGACGCCACCATCACCCGCTTCGCCCCGAGCCCGACGGGGTATCTGCATCTGGGCCATGCCCATTCCGCCCTGTTCGCGTTCAATGCGGCACAGCGGGCGGGCGGGCGCTTTTTATTGCGGATCGAGGATATCGATCCCAATCGCTGCCGCCCGGCATTTGAGGTGGCGCTGAAAGCGGATCTGGCCTGGCTGGGGCTGGCCTGGGCAGAACCGGTGCGCCGCCAGTCCGAGCATATGGCCGACTATGCCACCGCGCTGGAAAGGCTGGACGGGCTGGGCGTCACCTATCCCTGCTTCTGTTCGCGCAAGGAGATCGCGGATGAAATCGCGCGGGCCGGCAATGCCCCGCATCTGGTCGCCATGGGGCCCGAGGGTCCGCTTTATCCCGGCCTGTGCCGGCATCGCCCCCGGGCCGAGGCGGCCGCCCGCGTGGCAGCGGGGGAGCCGCATGCCATCCGCCTGGATGTGGCGAAGGCGGCGGCACTGACCGGCCCGCTTTCCTGGCATGACCGGGGGCGGGGGCGGACCGATGCGCTGGTCGGCCTGCTGGGCGATGTCGTGCTGGCCCGGCGCGATGTCCGCACCTCCTACCACCTGTCAGTGACGGTGGATGATGCGTTACAGGGTGTGACCCTGGTGACACGCGGGGAGGACCTGTTTCACGCCACACACGTCCACCGGCTGCTTCAGGCCCTGTTGGGCCTGCCGGTTCCGGATTATCATCATCATGGGCTGCTGCTGAACGACAGGGGCGAGCGACTGTCCAAACGCGACGGCGCCACCGCCCTGCGGGAGCTGCGGGACCAAGGGTTGGACCCGGCCACGGTGCGGGCCCGCGCACGGGGTAAAATGATGCCCATCCATGAGGGGTGCGCGATGAAGGAAAGGTAAAAGGGAACGGCGAGCGGAAACAGGCTTGATGCAATTTTAAGGATATTGTGGCCAAATATTGTGGTATGGAGACCATGCCATGCAAGATACGTCCATGTTCGATCTTTACCGCCAGCGCGTCCGCGACACCACCATCGATGACAGGACCCTTCTGTCGACGGACTATTTCAATCATTTCAACGAAGTGATCATGCTGCTGTCGATGGTTGGCGACATGCCCGACATGCTGGACGAGATCGTCGCCTGGACACCCAAGACCTATCGCCAGCATTTCGAGGAATCCGGCCTGGCCTTCGCCCCGCTGGCCATCGAAGCCTATGACCATGTGCCCATGGAATTCCGGGCGCCGTTCGATGACACCATCAACGACATGAACAGCCTGATCGTGGAGGCGGTGGCCACCCTGTCGCCCATGCGCGACGATCCGGAAATGCTGGGCTTCACGGCCGGCGACTATTGGCGGCGCCTGCAGGATCTGGTGGATCGGGGCAGCGCGATCGTCCATGGCTCCGTCCAGGACAGCAACCCCGCCGTCACCATGGACCAGAGCGAGATCGACGACCTGTTCTGACCCGCCGCGACCCGCTTGACACCCAACACGGTATCTCAGTCGCCGGCGCCAACATTCGTTGGCTTGGCGACCCCGCATGGGCGGCGCGGCGGCGACTGCCGGCCCGGCGCTTGAGGTGCCGAAAACCTTGACCATCGGTCAAGATTTTCGGCCGCTCGTATCAGATGGCACGGGGGCACGGCTGCCATGCCCCCGCCCGGCCTTGCCCCGGGTACGGCCAGCGGCCACCTTGACCCCATCCCGTCTTTCTGTTCCGGACCTCTTCCGCCATGTCGCATCCCGTCCCGCTGCTTCCCGGCCTGGCCGGCATCGCCGATCGCTATGACGGCTTCATCCTGGACCTGTGGGGCGTGGTGCATGACGGGATACGCCCCTATGACGGGGTCGTGGAATGCCTGCGCGCGCTGCGCGCGGCCGGCAAGCGCGTCTGCCTCCTGTCCAACGCCCCGCGGCGCATCCAGGCCGCAGCGGCCAAGCTGACGGCCATGGGGGTGACCCCGGACCTGTATGATGCGCTCTACACCTCGGGGGAAGCCAGTTTCGAGGCGTTGCGCGACCGCAACGACGCCTGGCACGCGGCACTGGGGCCGCGTTTGTTCCATATCGGCCCGCCGCGGGACAATGATGTCTATGACAGCCTGGGCGACCGTGCGCGCGTGGACAGCCCGGAAGAAGCGGATTTCGTCCTGAATACCGGCATCGACGACTATGACGAGACCCTGGTCGATTATGCGCCGCTGCTGCAGCGTTGCCGGAACCTGGGGCTGCCCATGCTGTGCGCCAACCCCGATCTGGTGGTGGTGATCGATGACCGGCTGGTGCTGTGTGCCGGCGAACTGGCCCGCCACTATGGCGAACTGGGCGGCGATGTCCGTTATCACGGCAAGCCGCACGCCCCCGTCTATCGCCGCTGTTTCGACCTGCTGGGCGGGCTGCCCCCCGGCCGCATCCTGGCCGTGGGCGACAGCCTGCGCACCGACATCGCCGGTGCCAATGCCGCCGGCATCGACAGCCTGCTGATCACCGGCGGCATCCATCGCGAGGAACTGGGCACCGTGCTGGGGCAGTTGCCGGGGCCGGCGGAACTGGGCCGGCTGCTGGAAGCCAGCCCGCACCGCCCGACCTGTGCCGCCGCCGGCCTGCGCTGGGACTGATGCCGCTCTTGCGATGAGCAGAACTCATCGCAAGGTGGTCCGGCGGCGACCACCGCCGCACGGCCCCGGCCGCGTCGCCAAAACCCACACCCAAAGCCAACGCCCAAAAGCTACCGCATGAGGGGCACTGGCGATTGCAGGGCATGATGCAGCCGGGGCCGGTGCCGGATCACCCGGGGTCGAAGACGCCCAGCGCCCGCCGGAAGACGGCGGAATAGTCGGCCGCCGTGCCGAACGCCGCCTGTTCCTCCTGCAGGCCTGCCAGGCGCGGCGACGCATCGGAGGCCGTGCGGAAATAGCTGAGGATGAAGATACGCAGCGCCGCGGTCAGGGCGCTGTCCCCCCGGCGGGCATCGATCATCGTGACGATATCGTTCATCAGATGCGATTCGCGCCGGCATATCTCGGTCAGACAGTCCCATAACAGCGGTTCCATCCGAACGCTGGTCCGCTTGCCACCGACAATGACATTTCGGCACACAGCCCGCATGGACTCCGGCGCCGTATCTTCGGGATTCGTCGGGGGACGACGTTTTGCGGCCATCTGGAACCGTCCGTCCTATTGTCAATCGTTGTTCGCAGTTGTGCGGAACATATTGAATCTACTTGTATGTGACAATGGGTTGTCGCGGGTGCTATGATAGCCATTCCGATTACCCGTTTTCCGGCAAGGGTTTGTAACAGGCCAGCGACATTGTTTCGGCAAGGAAACCCTGCGCGACAGCCCGGTGATGTGCGCTATGATGCCAGCCGATTCCCCGCCCTGCCCCACCCATCCGGACGCCCCCCGATGCCCCCTTCCAGCAACCGCCCCCGTGTCACCCCCGGCATTCCGCTGGGTGGAGTCGTCGCCGTCCTGGTCACCGCCGGCACCATCGGCTGGGCGTTGGCCACAGGGGACAGGGATGGCGGCGGCTGGTTGACAGGGGCGGAGCAGCATTTCGCCAGGATCTCCGACCATCGGAGCCTGAAGACGGAGGTTGAGGTCAGGACGACCAGGTCGGCCGACAGGACGGAAGTCCGCGCCACGACAGGCCATCGGCCCCATCAGGCCGTCGACATGGCCGCCATCGGACGCAGTGTCGATGCGGCCCTGGAAACGGCCGCGAAGGCCGCCACGGCCAAGGCCGACGCCACACGCGGCAGGGACCCGGACATCCGCTACCTGGACCGGTCCAGCGACCAGGACGGCACCAACCGGCTGACCGCCACGGCCCTGGCACCGGCCGGCCTGCGGCTGGCCAACGTGAAGGGAAGTGTGAAGATCAAGGTGGCGGATGCGGGCGACCAGATCCTGTTCACGCTGGAGAACAGCCGCAAACGGTTCAACCTGTCCATCCGCAACGGGGTCCTGTGGATCACGGGACCCGGCCCCGACAGCGACCCCGCCGTGACGCTGGAAGTGTCGGTCCCGCGCGGCACGCCCCTGCTGGTGAACAATTTTGCTGGCGATCTGACCGTCGATGGTGACCTGCAGGCGCCGGCGCGCCTGGAACTGGCCGAAGGAGAGATGGCCATCGGTGGCCTGGAATCGGCCAGTGTGCGCATCACCCGGTCGGGCACCGTGTCGCTGGGCACTGTCCAGGGTCTGGCCGCCGTGCGGGTCACGGGCCAGGGCGACGTGAATATCGGCAAGGCCGGTACGGCCGCCCTGGACCTGACCGGTCCCGCGAGCGTGCGGCTGGGCGTGGTGGACAACGGGCTGAGCGTCAATGTGCCGGGGCCGGGCACGATCAAGGTGGGGTCGGTGTCCGGTGCCGTGGCGGCGGCCATTCCCGGCCCCGGCACCCTGGACATCGGCGCCGGCACGGCCAGCAGCCTGACAGCCGGGCTGACGGGACCGGGAGAACTGCATTTTGGCGGCACGGCGCGCGACCCGCAAATCCTGCTGACGGGACCGGGCCGCGTCATCCTGGCCGGGCATGAGGGCACGCCCAACGTCTATCATCTGGGCAAGGGCGAGGTGCGGCTGGCGCGCTGATGCCGCGGGGCCGGTCTCACGCCTCCCGCTCACCCGCCGCAGCGTCGCCCTCACCGGAATGGACAGGCACCAGCCCATGGCCCAGGGCGACGCGATCGTCAAAGACGAAGCAGCCGCCCTGCCACAGGCTGTCCTGCGGCTCGATCCGTTCCAGATAGTTCAGGATGCCGCCCTTCAGGTGGTAGACCTCCCCGAATCCCTGCTGGAGCATATAGGCTGTCGCCTTCTCGCAGCGGATGCCACCCGTGCAGAACATCGCCACCCTGCGCTGCCGGGCCGGGTCCAGGTTGCGGCGGACATAGTCGGGGAACTGCCCGAAGCTGGCCGTGCCGGGATCGACCGCCCCCCGGAAGGTGCCATGCGCCACTTCAAAACTGTTGCGCGTATCGATCACCAGCGTGTCCGGGTCGCTGATCAGGGCGTTCCAGTCCTCCGGCTCGACATAGGTGCCGACGGCGCGCAGCGGATCGGCTGCCGGCACGCCCATCGTCACGATCTCCTTCTTCAACCGCACCTTCAGGCGGCCGAAGGGCAGGCTGCCGGCCTGCGACCAGCGTGGTTCCAGCGGCGCGATACCGGCAATCGCCGCAATCCGGCCGACCACGCCCTCCATCAACGCGGCCGGCCCGGCGATGGTGCCGTTCAACCCTTCCGCCGCCAGCAGCAGGGACCCGCGCACGCCGGCCGCCGCCATCATGTCGTAAAGCGGCTGGCGCAGGTCGCGGAAATGCGGCAGCGGGTGGAAACGGTAAAGCGCGGCGACGGCGATATCGGTCATGGCAGGCGGGTCCGGTCTGGCTGACGACGCTTATAGCAGCCGGGCGCCCGCCCGCCCACTATGGCAACGCATGCCCGCGCAGCCATTCCAGCGACTGTTCCAGATGCCGGGCCGCATCGGCCGATTCGTCCTCCAGCACATACCATTCGACCCCGGCCCGCCTTGCCGCGGCCAGCAGGGCCGGCCAGTCCACCCGGCCCTGCCCCACCGGGGCGAAGTCGCCCGGCGGCGCCTGACCGGTGAAATCCCCCACCGCCGCCTGCGGCACCATGTCCTTCAGGTGCAGCATTTTCACCCGCGATCCCAGCCGATCCAGCAGGGCCACGGGATCGGCCCCGGCCTTCACCACCCAGAACACGTCCAGTTCGATATCGACGCAATCGGGGTCCAGCCCGGCCAGCAGACGGTCCAGCAGGATGCCGTCACCATCGGGCACGAATTCGTACCCGTGGATATGGTACATGACACCCAGACCCGCCGCCTTCAGCACGGGGCATGCGGCCTTGTAGGCGGCGATGGCGGCATCCACGTCGGCGCGGCTGATCGCCTGGCCGGGGCTTGCATCCGGCGGCTTGATCCAGGCCACGCCGACATAGCGGTAGCCGACCGCACGCGCCGTCTCCACGATCTTTTCCGGATTGTCGCGCAGGTCGCCCAGCCAGACATGGCTGCCCACGGCCGTCAGGCCGGCCTTGTCCAGGGCTGCCCGGAAATCGGAGGGCGACATGCCGAGCGTGCCATAGGCTTCCACCTGCGTCACGCCCATGGCCCGCAGCCGGTCCAGGGCCGTGGCCGGGTCACGCAGCAGCGCCGCATGCAAGCTGTAAAGCTGGACCGCGATACGATCTGCTGGCACGGCAGCGTCTGCCGTCCAAGCCGCCGGTACGGCGGCCCCGGCCATCCAGGCCCCCAGCCCCGCGCCCAGCAGGCGCTTCAACATCCCCGCCATCGTCCCCCCCCGCTTTTCTGATAACGCTGTCAGACCGGTTATCGGCCGAACAGCGGCCCTTGCCAAGGGGGAACCGCCGACAAGCCCGGCGCGATGCGGTTCAGCGCTGTTCGCGCACGGTCAGCAGCAGGCCCAGCCCCAGCAGGAAAAGCAAGATGACGGTGGCCATGCCGGCCCGCTGGGTCTCCATCAGGCTGACCGCCGCGGCATAGGCCAACGGCCCGATGATACCGACGGCGCGTCCCGTCAGGGCATAGAGCCCGAAGAACTCCGTCTCCAGCCCCTTCGGGGCCAGCCGGGCCATCATCGACCGGGCGGCCGCCTGGGCCGGTCCGAAGAAGATGCCCAGCCCCATGCCCAACAGCAGCAGCCATTGCTGATCGGGCGTGAAATCCAGCGGCAGCGGCAGCGCCAGGACCGGGGCCCAGCCCCACCAGCCCGTGCCCACCAGGATCATGGCCAGCCCCGTGGCGATCAGGCCCAGCAGGCTGATGATCAGGGTCGGCTTGGCGCCCATCCGGTCGTCGGCCCAGGCGAAACCGATGGCCCCCAGCCCGGCCGCCACGTTCAACAGGATGGCGAACAGGATCAGTTGCTGCTCGACCATGCCGAACACGATACCGGCATAGATGCCGCCAAACGCCGTGATGGTATTGATCCCGTCGCGCCACAGGGCGCTGGCGATCAGATAGCGCAGCGTGTTGCCATGGGCCGGCAGTTGCCGCAGCGTGCGGCCCAGGGTGGAAAGCCCTTCCCGCACGGCGTCCATGGCACGCCGACCGGCCACGCGCGGCCGGTCGGGCACCAGCAGGAACAGCGGCAGGGCGAAAACCGCGTACCAGACGGCGACCAGTACGGAAGTGGCCCGCACCGGGGCCGATTCCGCACTGTCGATCCACCCGAACAGCGGCGGATCGGCCTGGAGCAGCAGCACCAGGCACAGGATCAGGCAGACCAGCCCCCCCAGATACCCCACGCCCCAGCCCCAGCCCGATACCCGGCCCAGGTGGCTTTTGGGCGCGATGACGGGAAGCTGGGCATTGTAGAAGACATTGGCCAGTTCGAAGGCCGTGCTGGCGATGCCCACCAGCAGAAGGGCGGGCAACGCATAGGCCGGGTCGGGCCGGATGAACCAGAGCAGGGCCGATCCCAGCACGGCCAGGGCCGTGAAGCCGCCCAGCCATGGCTTGATGGGCCCGCCGCGGTCCGCGATGGCACCCAGCACGGGCGACAGCAGCGCGATGGCCAGGCCCGACAGGCCCAGCATCACGGCCCAGTCGGCCGATCCCGACTGAGCGTCGGCCGCCACGCCCTTGGTGAAATAGACGGAGAAGACGAAGGTGCCGATGACGGTGTTGAAGGCCGACATGGCCCAGTCATAAAGGCACCAGCCGGCGATGGCCGGACGCGGCAGCCGGCCCGTTTCCATGTCAGGCCACGGTATAGCGGGCGCGGGCGCCGCGTTCCAGGGCCGCAGCCGTCAACCGGTCGACATCCAGCCCATGGCGCAGCAGTTCCAGCAGGCGCAGTTCCTCCTGGGTGGCGGTGCGGTCCACGGCCACGACCTCGCAGGCCAGCATATAGGCGGTCTCGCGCAGGCTCTTGGGCAGGGACCGCTTGATCATGCCGATGGCCGTGTCGAGGCCGGACGGATCGCTGAGGATTTCCGTGCATTCCCGTATCAGCGTGGCCAGCTGGTCGATGTGGAAATCTGCGAAGACGGGCAGGCTGCGGATGCTATCCCCGATCATGTGCAACTCGGCATCCGTCATGTCGCCGTCCGATGCCGAGGTCAGCACCATGGTGTAGATCAGGGCGCGGTGATGGTCGATCATCCTGGGGTCCTGCTTCGGCTGGAATATCGCGGGTGCGGGCAGTAGGGCGCAAAGCAGCCCCGACCGTCAAGCCCACGGGCGGCTTAGGCCGTGGGTCGGACCCGGCACCAGGCGGCCTACGGCAACCGGCAGCCTTCCCGCACCCCCCCCTCACCGCATGGACAGGGGCAGGGGCAGCGGCAGGCCGGCCGTCTCCGTCCACACGATGCGCGACGGCGGCAGGGACAGGGTGACGGTCGTGCCCTCGCCGAACACGCTCTCGATGGTCAGGCGCCCGCCATGCAACTCCGTCAGCCCCTTGGACAGGGTCAGGCCCAGGCCCGTGCCCGGCGTGGACCGGGCGTAGACATTGTCGACCTGATGAAAGGGGACGAAGACCTTCGGCAGGTCCTCCGGCTTGATGCCGATACCGGTATCGCTGACGGTGATGGCAACGCCGCGCGCCGGATCGACGCTGGCCACCAGCCTCACCGTGCCGCCGGGGGAGGTGAACTTGATGGCGTTGGACATCAGGTTCAGCACGATCTGCTTGAACTTCACATCATCGACCAGGATGGGGGGCATGCCGTCCGCCACCTCGATCAGCAGATTGAGGCGGCGTTCCATGGCGCGGGCCCGCACGATGCGCTCGCAGCCGCGCACCAGCTCATCCACACCGCAGATGCGCTCGCGCAGTTCCACCCGCCCGGCCTCCATCTTCGACACATCCAGGATGTCGTTGATCAGGGTGAGCAGGTGACGGCCCGAGGCGATGATGTCGCCGGCATAGGCGACGCTGGAACTGTTCTGGGCCTGCTTCTCGCTGGACTTCAGCTCGCTCTCCAGCACCTCGGCGAAACCGATGATGGCGTTCAGCGGCGTGCGAAGCTCATGGCTCATATTGGCCAGGAATTCCGTCTTGGTGCGGCTGCCCAGTTCAGCCTGCGCCTTGGCATGCTCAAGCTGTTCGGCGGCGCGGCGGCTGGTGATGGCCAGGGCAGCAAGCTGCACCGCGCGGCGGGCCCGCTCCATCTCCCAATCCTGTGGCGTGCGCACCGTGTCGCCATAGATGGCGAAGGCGCCCAGCGGCTCCCCGTCACCCGACAGAATGGGCAACGACCAGCATGATCGCAGCCCCGCCGCCAGCGGCAGGTGCTTGAACCGGGTCCAGCGGGGATCGCTTGCGATATCGGCGGTGACGACCGGTGCGCGGCGATAGACGGCCGCCCCGCAGGCACCGACATCCGGACCGATGGCCACCCCTTCATAGGCGCGGCCCATCTCGGCCGGAAGGTTGGGGGCCGCGCCGACCGACATGTGGAGGCCATCCTCTGCCAGCAGCAGGATGGAACAGCGGGCATTGTCCAACTGCTCCTCCATGCCGCGGCACAGGGCCGCCAGCACATCGCCCAGCGACGCGCCCGCCGCCGCCATCTCCAGAATTCCGCGTTCCACCATCAGCAGCCGTTCCATGCGGCCGCGTTCCCGATTCTCCGTCTGCAACTGCCGGGCATTTTCCTTGAACACCCGGACGGCGGCCGCCATGGCGGCGATCTCCGCCCCCACGCCCTTGAAATCGGGCAGTTGCACGGAATGATCACCGCCGGCCAGTGCCCGCATCGCTTCCGTCATCTGCCGGATGGGCCGCAGGACGCGCTCCCGGAACATCCAGGCAGCGAAGGCCAGCGCCACCATGGCGATCAGCAATTCCGCCATGTCGGTCCAAAGCCGGCGCCGGGCGGTGGCGCGGATATCCTCCGTCGCGGCACCTGCGGCGTTGACGGCCTCCACCACCAGGTCACTGGCCGCATTCAACATGCCCGTGCCGCTGCGCAGCAGCTCGGGCATGCGGCCGCGTGCCTCCCCCCGTGCCGCCGCCTCCAGCACCACGGCGCGCAGGGGCAGGTACCGCTGATGAAAGGCCGTTTCCATCTGGCTCAGCGCCGCCTGGGCGGGCTCGGGCAGGTGCGCAGGCTCCGCCGCCTGACGCACCAGCCGCCAGGCCATCTCCATCTCGGCCAGGGAGGTGGCCTCCCTCAGGGCGCTGCCCTCTGGCCGCCGGCCCATGATGGCCATGTAGAGCAGGCCCATATCCTGCCCCACCTCGCTGCGCAGGCGGATGGCGTCGCGGGTCAGCATTTCGGCGGCGCCCGCCGCACCGCCAAAGGACAGGGCGGGACGGTTGATCTCCCGCAGCAGAGTCAGCAGCGCCGCCCCATAGGACTGCGAGGCCTCCTGCCAGTCGGCGATGATGACGGCGGCATCGGCGCGGCTGGTTCCCACCCCGTCCAGCGTGCGGCCATCCTGCAGGCGCGACATCAGCGCATCCAGGGGCTGGCGCAACTCCTGCACACGGGCCAGGGCCACCCGCAGGGAGGCGACATCCTCCTCCAGCGCGCTTTCCACCGGCATACGGGCAAGGTGGGCCAGGGCCGCGCCGGCGCTGCGCTCCCCCTCCTCGCGATGGCGGTTGATCTGGGGCCGCAGGGCGGCTTCCGGGGCGCCGGGCATGCTGGCGGCCTCCAGCACCAGGCTGGTCATCCCGGCCTCGATCCCGTGGTCGCGGGCCGCCACCAGCAGATCGCGGCTGACCTGCTTCAGGTCGGCGATCTCCGTTGCGACCTGGTATTCACGCCACCCGGCCTGGATATCGAGGGACTTGCCAATGACATGCACACTGGCCAGCAGGGCAAGCCCCCCCATCAAGACTTTGCGCATCCGGTCCCCCGCCATCCCGGTGTCGCCACCGGTTAGGCATTGCGTTGGAGCAATAGTCTACGTGCGCCATCTCCCCGCCGCAATCATCGCGATGCATGCCTATCCGGAAGGAACCAGGGCCGGACGGCTGGCGCGGAACATCAATCTCCGCCGGCCCCACCGGTGACGCGGATGATGATATCGACGCGCGACAGGCTGGTGCCCGGCGGCAGGCCCGGCAGACCCGTCAGCCGCAGATGTTCGGCCGCGATGTCCAGCAGCCGGCGGCTGTTCTCATGGAAGATATGGTGGTGGTCGGCGGTATTGGTATCGAACCATGTGCTGCCGGCCTCCACCACAACCTCGCGCAGAAGGCCCGCATCGCGGAACTGGTTCAGCGTGTTGTACACGGTGGCCAGCGACACTTTCATATCGGCCGCCAGCGCCTCGGCATGCAACTGTTCGGCGGTGACATGCCGATGCCCGCCGCCCTGGAACAGCAGCGTGGCCAGATCGACCCGCTGGCGCGTCGGGCGCAGGCAGGCGCGGCTCAACCGGTCCGCGATCGCGCGGCAATCCCGTGCATCCTCGGCACAGCCGGGGGCACAGTCGGGCAGGCAGGGATCGTCGGGGAAGGGATGAACGCTGTCAGGCATCGTGCCGGGAACCGTTGAAAAGGCGGGTCCCGGTCATGTGGGGCAGGCAGAGGCGATTTGACAAGGGGTAAGTGTGACGAAGGTCACACCGGCCGGCCATGCCGACAATTCATGCCGGGGCCGGACAAGGCGTCAGGAATAACCGTAGGGGCCGGGGCCGGAAGGGCCGCTGCCGCCATCCCCCCCGTCATCGTCGTCATCGTCGTCATCGTCGTCATCGTCGTCGCCATCCAGGTCGAAATCATCGTCGGCCAGGGCGATCTCCATGGCGGAAAGGGCTGCCTGGGTATCCAGATCGTCGTCTTCCAGCAGGTCCGACAGGCTGAACCCGTCGGCCAGCGGGTCCTCCTCATCCTCCAGCTCCGTGCAATCGGCGATGCCGACGACGGCGCGGCGCACCTCCTGCTCCAGCATGGCCAGGCTGGCGCGCTCCAGCTCACCGCCACAGGAGGATAACGGCAGACCGAAGCTGAACAATGCCACCGTTGTGCAGCCATCCAGCGCAGCACCGCGCAGCCACATGAAGAAGCGGAGCTTCTCCCCGTCCTCCTCCCCGTCGGTGACGAACCGGGCCATCACTTCCCCGTCCGGCAGCCATTCCAGGGACCCTTCGCCCACGCGGCCCTCGGGGCCTTCCATGAACTGTTCGGCCGTCTGGCGCAGCACGGCATGGGCCCGCAATTCGGCATCCTCGCCCTGATGCTCGAAGCTGTGCATGGCCACGCGCAGGGTGCCGGCACCATCCTGTTCACGATGGAACACGGACAATTCGCCCTCCGTGCGCGTGCGCCAGTCCCAGGGCAGGCGGAAGCGCACATTGTCCCCATGCCAGACATTGCGCATTGTCACACGCTGCACGGGGCCCTGGACGGGGCCGGGATGGAAGCGGATACGGGTCGCCTCCTCCCCCAGCCGGTCGATCAGAACGGCCAGTTCCGGGTCGTCGGCGCGCATGCCGGGGATCAGAAGCTGCAAGGTCGCCACGCGCACCAGATCGGGCGGCTGGAAATCCGCCACCTTCCAGACGAATATCTGGCGATCGGGCGGCTGCGACACGGCATAGGCGATCCATTGCCGGTCCCCCCGCATCTGGGCATCGAACGGGTTCGGCGCGCCGCCGATGCCGTCCACCCCATCCTCGATCGATGGCAGGATGCCACGGGGCAGCACATTCTCGCGGTCCAGATACTGGATCGCCTCCTCGGCGCGCACGCCATAGGGGTTGCGATAGGTCGTGACGGAGATCAAAAGATCGACGGGATCGGCACCGGGCGACTGGAAAGCCAGCCCGCCATCATCGCGGGACAGCCGCTGCCAGCTTGCCGGGACACGCAGGCTGACGACGCCGCCGCGCAGGGCCACGGGGTTCCAGTCGTTCGTCAGCTCGCTATCGAAGGCTTCGTCTCTCATAATCATGAATCTAGGCGCGTTGCCGCGCAGAGTCCATGATTGGCGCGTGACACTGGCATGAAACGACGCTTCCAGGGCCCATATGCAGGGGAAAAAAGGTGAACAGAGTGACGGATGACGGCTTCCGGTTCCTGCCCGGCCATCTCGACCGGGCCGCGCAGGAAGCGCTGGTGGCAGTGGTGGCGCGAATTGCCGAAGAGGCGCCGTTCACCCGCTTCGTGATGCCGCGCACGGGCCGCCCCTTTTCAATCGACATGACCAATGCCGGGAGCCTGGGCTGGATCGCGGACCGGCAGAGCTACCGCTATTCGCCCGTGCAGCCTGCCAACGGCCGGCCATGGCCGGCCATCCCGGAACCGCTGTTGCGCCTGTGGCGGGACCTGTCGGGCTATGCCCATGATGCCGAATGCTGCCTGATCAACCATTATCGGGGCGAAGGAGCGCGGCTTTCCCTGCACCGGGACGAGGATGAGGAGGATTTCGACGCCCCCATCGTCAACATCTCGCTGGGCGATACCGGGATTTTCCGTCTGGGGGGCCCGGCCCGGCGCGACCCCACCCGTTCCTTCGCCGTGGAGAGCGGCACGGCCATGGTCTTCGCCGGGCCGTCACGCATGTTCTATCACGGCGTGGACAGGCTGCGCGTCGGGTCCAGCCGGCTGCTGCCGGAAGGCGGGCGCCTGAACCTGACCCTGCGCCGTGTGACACGGGGATAGCCGGGGCGGGTCGGAAAGGGGCGCACCCGGCAGCCGCTGCGTCAGGCGGGCGCCGTCTTGCGGGCCAGCCGCGGTTCGCCGAACAGGAAGCCCTGCCCGAAATCGATATAGAGATCCAGCAGTTCGATCACCTGGGCCTCGGTCTCCACCTTCTCCACGATCAGGTCGATGTTGCTGCGGTCCAGTTGCTGGCGCAGGTCGCGCACGGCCCGCGGGTCCGCGAAACGGCCATCGGGGTCCAGCAGCCGCGCGGCATCCAGCTTCACGAAACGGATATCGTGGCGGGCCAGTTCGGTCCAGTCCATGTCCAGGCTTTCCACCTGATCCATGGAAAACCGG
Source organism: Niveispirillum fermenti (assembly GCF_048066175.1). GTDB lineage: Bacteria > Pseudomonadota > Alphaproteobacteria > Azospirillales > Azospirillaceae > Niveispirillum > Niveispirillum fermenti. The sequence continues at coordinate 54,822 of NZ_JBLTXA010000006.1, forward strand.
AAGCCCAGCCGCCGCAACCCGTCCAGGAAACCCGTCGCGAACAGCCCCCCCTGCATCAGGTCCTGCTGCGAAAGCTCGAACACCAGCTTCGCCGCCAGATTGGGCATCTGGCCCATATAGGACACGAATTCATGCATGAAGGCGGCATCGTTCAGCGTCGCGGCGGAAAGGTTGCAGAAGAAGCCGACATTCTGGTGCCGCTTCTCCGTTTCCCGCAGCAACTGCATGCAGCGGAACAGCAGCAGATTGTCGATGGTGGCCATCAGCCCGGCTTCCGCGGCCAGCCCCAGATATTGCTCAGGCAGGAGATAGTGTGGCTGGCCCGCCGCATCCTTCCCGGCCCGGATGCGGGAAAACAGCTCGTAATACCGGTGCCGGCGCTGCGGCAGGCTGACCACGGGCTGCAGGAACACATCCACCTGATCGGTGCGCAGCGCCTCGCGCACCTGGTCCAGGATGGCCTGGGGATCGGGGCCGGGGGGTGACGGGACCGGGCGGGCCGTGAACAGCGGGCCGGCCGGTTCCACCACAGCGGGCGGGGTCGCGCGGGGTGAGGGGGCAGGCAGCCGGTCGGCCAGCCGTTCCAGCACCCGCGCCTCCGACAGCACGGCCGCCACCTCCGTCCGCTCCGGTGCCGGCGGGCGGGCTTCCACATCATGCAGCACAGCCAGTTCGGCACGCAGATCGGCCAGCGCCGTCTCCATGTCCCACAGGCGTTCTTCCAGCCGCGCCCGTTCGTCCCGCCGGGCCCAGAATTCATGCAGCAGCCCGCCGAAGACCAGGATCACCAGACCGAACAGCAGGCCGCCATGCCCGCCGAGCCCCGGCGCCGACAAGGGCAATGACAATGCCACGACAAGGGCCAGCGCCGTATAGACGGCGGCGAACACCAGATGGCGGACCCAATGCATGCGGCACCCCCTCTTATCGGCCACGCACACCGATGCGCCCCACCGATGCGTCATCGCCACGCATCATCGCGGCGCCGGTGATCCCTGTTCCGCGCGGTGTGCCGCCCCCACCGCGTCACCGACATGGGCGAACCCGTCCTCTGCCAGCCGGCGGACCAGATCGGCCTTGATCCGCGCCACCAGCGCCGGCCCCTGATAGACCAGGGCGGAATAAAGCTGCACCAGGCTGGCGCCGGCCCGGATCTTGGCATAGGCATCCGCCCCGGAAGCCACACCACCCACCCCGACCAGCGGCACCTTGCCGCCCAGCAGGCCGAAGAATTCGCCCAGCACGCGGGTCGAGGCCTCCATCAGCGGCCGTCCCGACAGACCGCCGGCCTCCGCAGCCAGCGCCGACGGGATGGCGGCTGGCCGGGCCAGCGTCGTGTTGGACACGACCAGCCCGTCGATGCCGCTGTCCAGCACGACGGCGGCGATGTCGGCCTTGTCCTCGTCCGTCAGGTCTGGCGCCACCTTCAGCAACAGCGGCGGCCGGGAACCCGTGCCGTCCCGCGCCTCCAGGCACTTGCCCAGCAGGTCGGCCAGCGCATCGCGCGATTGCAGCGTGCGCAGCCCCGGCGTGTTGGGAGAGGACACATTGACGACGAGATAGCCGGCCAGCGGGGCCACCCGGCGGATGCAGGCGGTATAATCGCTGGCGGCGTCCACCGTGTCCTTGTTCTTGCCGACATTGGCGCCGACGATGCCGGGCCGGCTGGCCCTGGCCGCCAGCCGCGCAGCATAGGCGTCCAGGCCCTGGTTGTTGAAACCGAACCGGTTGATCACCGCCTCCGCCGTCGGCACACGGAACAGGCGCGGACGGGGATTGCCATCCTGGGGCCGGGGGGTGACGGTGCCGCATTCCACGAAGCCGAAGCCCTGACGCAACATCGCGTCCGGCACCTCCGCATTCTTGTCGAACCCGGCGGCAAGCCCGATGGGATTGGGAAAATCCAGCCCGAACACGCGCGTGGCGAGACTGGGCGCCTCGCTACCGCCGGCACCGGGGACCAGCCCTGTCTTCAGCGCGGCAACCGTCAGATTGTGCGCCTGCTCGGCATCCATCGCCATCAGGAAGGGGCGGGCCAGGGGGTAAAGGTCGATCATGCGTTTCCTCCCGCCATGTCTTCTCCCACCATGTCTTCTCCCACCACATGGGCCGGCAAATGGTGCAACCCGTCGGGCCCCAGGGGCAGCGGATCGACGCGCAGCACGGCAGCCAGCGATAGCGGGCCGTAGAGATGGGGGAAAAGGGCACCGCCGCGCGACGGCTCCCACTTCAGTGCGTCGCCGCAGGCATCGCCATCAACGGTCAGCAGCAGCAGGCCGTCCTGGCCCCGCCTGTGTCTGGCGGCACTTTCCGGCAACTGGGCACCGGTGGAAAAATGGATGAAGCCGTCGGCCCTGTCCTGGGACGAGCCGTCATAGCGGCCAAGGGCCTGGGCGGCCTGCCATTCATCGGCGCGGCACATGTGGAAGATGGGGGCGGCCATGATGTCCGTTTGATGCGACGGGAAAGGGTTGGAACGACTGGCGCCACCCTAATCCGAAAGGGCCGCGACTGCCAATGGCCCTACGCATCGTGCAAGAGAATGCACGCCGGCCTTTACCAACATCAAACAGCATGTATTCGGCAAATAACGGCAAATCTATACGTCTGCACAGTGGCCGCCCCTTAAGAATCCTGTCTATAGTTAATCATCCACAGGGCGGGCCGGTGTTGCGACCATCGGCCCAACCAACCAGTACCAGGAGTATCCGTCATGAAGGACGTGGTCCGCATCTTCCCCGAGATCAATGAAACCATGCTGAGCGATCGCATGCGTTTCGCCTTGAATGAGGTGGAACAGATGGGAACCCGCGGCCTGACGGCGGTTCCCGTGAAGCCGACGCAGGAAATGCTGACCGCCGGCGCCCGCGCCGGCGGGATCAGCATCGAGATGGCCATGGCTGTTTATACAGCGATGCTCCGCGCCGCTGACTGATCAGGCTTTCCTGTCTGTCTTCATTATTTCTCTTCTTCTTCCCTTCTCCCTGTTCCGTAGCATACACCTTGCCGCCGTCCCCGGTACTTGCCAGGGACGGCGTTTTTTTATGTCCGGTAGAAATGAAAGCCCGCCAGCAGTGCGCGCGGTGCCAGCGCGGCAACGCCTGCGGGTACCGGATCGGCAATATCATGGAACCAGGTGGCCCCATCCACGGGATCTGCACCGCCGGCAAGCGCGCGGCGGGCCACCCGCAGGGCAGCGGCGAAGGCCGGGTCGGCACTGTCGGCCCGGCGCATCGCCTCATGGCGCGCATCGGCCGGGTCCCAGGCCGCGAACAAGGTGGGGTCGGACGCGATGCAGGCCAGCGTCCGCCCCGGAAAGAGGGTGCGGCGGTTCACCGCCATGGCGGCCAGCGCCTCCATGGCGCGGATGCCCCGTTCCCGCCCATGGGCCCAGATGGCGCGGGCCAGGGCATCGATGCCCGCATCGGGGCCGGGGCGGGCCCCAGCCCCTTCGGTCACGGCGAGCAGCACGGGCCGGCTCATCGCCCGCCCCCTTCGGCCAGCCGGCCATCCAGCTTGGTTTCGATGCGCAGCAGATGCGCCGTCAGCCGGTCTTCCAGCGCCGTGACGGCCGCGATGGAGGCATAGTTCTTGGCCACCTCCAGCTTGTAGGCGGCCAGGGCCTCGCGAAGCTGGATGGAGGTGGTCTCCAGCCCGCGCCGCAGCGGGTCGAGCGCCTGTTCATTCTCCTTGCGCGTCTGCTGCACCAGCCAGAACAGGCCGGCCAGGGCCGGCACCTCGATGGCCGTGATCCACCAGATGAGGTCCAGAGGGGGGGCGGAGGTCATGGTCGTGAAAACTCCTTGCGAGGTCGAAGCGGGTCGGGAATGCGCTATGCGGTGAAACTGCTTTCCACCTGCATCACGGCCATGCGCACGGCATCGGCCGGGTGCTGTGCCGGGCAGGTGGACAGGGCGCCGGCCAGGGCGTCCAGCCCGTCATCATGGCCCTTGCCGCCGGGCCGCCATTCGCGCATCTCGCGCAGCAGCGGCCCGGCAAACACGCTTTCATGGGCGAAAAGCCGGCTGTCATGCAGCGGCGCATCGATATGGCCCAGAATGCGGTCGGCCTTGGCCAGGGTGGAACGGACGGGCACCACCCGGGTTGCCACCTGCCGCGCCGCCAGCACGGCCCGCAGCGTTTCGGGCAGGAAGGCGCCGATGCCGTTCACCTCCAGATGGAGCACCGGCACCGCCATCTCCTTCAGCATGACGGCCAGTTCCTCGCACTGGGCGCGGCCGGCCTGCTGTTCCGCACCGGGCGGAACCTTCAGGTAAAGGGCGCGGTGGATGAAGAAATGCCCCTCCCCATCCTCCCCCAGCAGCACCGCGACGGAACCGTCGCCGGCCCGTCGCCGCTTGCGGTCGCGCAGGCCCACCGCCGGGTCCCACCAGACACGCAGGCTGCGCAGCCGGGTCTCCCCCAGGCGGTGGAAGGGCTGGCCCGTGCGCGGCATGGACAGGTCGTGGCGATAGGGCAGCAGCTTGTCGACGTCCAGCCGCCCGTCTTCCAGCGAGGCGGGCAACAGCATCATCTGGCTGGCGAACTTGTTGGCACCGGACCGGCGGCGGATGCGCTCGATGGCGGCGGCGGGGAACCGCTCGGGCCAGGCGCTGTCGCCCGCCGGCGTGTAGACGGGCTTCTCCAGCCGCTCGAACCCGTCCAGGAACGGCTCCTCCTCCCCTTCCTCCGCATGGGCCTTGCGGCTGTAGATGGAATGGAAGGCGTGCGGCGTGCCGATATAGAGAAGGGTGCCGCCGGGCGACAGGACATAGGCGATTTCCGCCAGGCGCTGGCGCAGTTCCTGACGCTTGTCGGCCGTGGCGCTGGTGTTGGGCACCTCCACATCGTCACAGACGACGATATCGGCATGGCTGCCCGTGATGTTGGCCGCAATGCCCTTGGCCAGCATGGACGGGTCGCGGATCACCTTGTCACGCGCGATGGTGAATTCCTCCGCCCCCCACAGGTCGGGCTTCTGCGGCTTCATGCCCTGACAGTCGGGATGGCGTTCGATGATGCGCTTGACGGTGCGCACCATCTTCTTGGCCAGCCGCGTTTCCGCCGCCAGCACCAGGGTACGGCGGTTGGGGTCCAGATACAGAAGCCAGGCGCAGAACAGGCCGACCAGGGTGGATTTGCCGCTGTCACGGAAGGCCAGCAGCAGCAATTCCCGCGCCCCCGCCCGCCAGCGCCCCTCCAGCCAGGCGGCCATGTCGGTGTGCAGGGCGGGGGTCTGCATGCCCTGTTCGCCATTCCAGCATTCCAGGAAGGCGTGAAAGCTTTTCTTGTCGCCGTCATCCATCAGGTGCGCCCGACAATGTGCCAGGCGCTGCCGTTGGACAGCAGGCAAAGCCCGTCATGCTGGCCGGCCAGGACCTGCGGACCGCCATCGGGGCCGGCCGTGCCGTCGCCACTGGTGACCGTGACGGGATTGGCGGACGGGTCCGTCTTTTTCACGCCCAGCCGGATGCCGGCATTGGCCGCATCCGGGGCGGGCAGGCGCAGTTCCACCGGCCCCGCGAAGGCGGAGACGAGGTAATGCTCGGCGCCCAGATCGGGCTGGAACAGGCCGGCCGCCTCGTGGAAATGGATGGTGGCCGGCGGCCGGCTGGCCCCCGTAACCCACCAGCCCGCCCCGTTGGAGAGGACGGTCACCTGCTCATGCGGCTTGCCCAGGCGCCAGACGCGCCCGTCCGGCCCCGTGCCGGCCGCCGCCGTCACCGTCACGGCGCCGTCGGACGGGTCGGATTTCTTGATGGTGATGCGGCGGCCCACGGCCTGCACGGCCGACGGGGCGGGCAGGCGTACCTCCACGGCTCCGGCCGCACCGGACACGAGATACAGATCCTTCATCAGGTCAGGTTCGAACAGGCCGGCCATGTCGCGGAAGGCGGCGTTGGCCGGTGCGCCGGTGCGCGCCGTGACCCACCAGCCGGCGCCGTTGGACACGACCGACACATGGTCGTAGCGGCTGGCCAGCAGCACGGGCCGGCCATCCGGCCCCGCCCCGCCCAGTTCGCTGACCGTGACGGGGTTGTCACTGCTGTCCGTCTTCTTGATATGCAGGATGCGGCCATTGGCCGTGTCCGCCTTGGGAAGCCGGAATTCCACGGCCCCGCCGAAGGCGGAAACCAGATGCGTGGTGAAGCCCAGATCGGCCGCCACCAGCCCGCCCGTGTCGGGTTCGACATAGGTGGTCTCCACACTGAGCCCTTCCACCCGCAGGTCGGTGACATGCGTCTCCTTCAGCAGGTTGCGCAGCGGATAGCCGGCATTGACGGCTGTATAGGCCCGTGCCTGGGCCGTATCCCAGATGGGCTGACCGCCCGTGGCGCTGAACAGGTTGACGATGCTGGTGTTCTGCGATCCGTTGTCGATGCGGATGCCGGGCACCGCACCCAGGCTCTCGGCATAGAAATTGACGATCAGGTTCTGGTCGGTGGCCGACCCCAGCCGCAGGCAGGCCTGCGCGCCGGGATGCAGGTTCGCCTCGCAATCGGTGAAGCTGTTGTTGAAGCGCCCGGCGGAAATGAAGAAGCCGCAGCCGCCGATGGGCGCGGCCAGGCTGTAGACGCGGACATCCTGGAACTTGTTGGCATTGGGCGTGTCCCCGTCGCCCTCCACCGTGAACAGCACGCCATGCGCCTGCGGGCGCGCCACCAGCACGCGGGCCACATGGTTCCAGTAGCAGGGCCGGTTCGTGTCGTGATAGCCGTCCAGGACGATGCCGTTGACGGTGTCCCAGATGGACAGGTTCTCCACGACGTTCTTCACGGCCGGCCCGTCGCGCCCATAAAGCTTCACGCCCGTGGCCCCGCCGACGATGCGCAGGTCGCGCAGCGTGGCATAGCCGTCCACCAGTTCCACGGCGTTGAAGGGGCTGGGATATGTGGGCAGGTTCACAGGATCATAGGCCTCTGCCCGCGCCTGGATGACGCTGCCCTCCCCCTCGCCATAGAGCGTGTGGCCATAGCCCAGGGTGATGGGGGCGCTGGTGCGGTAGGTGCCGGCCGGCAGGAAGACCGACCGATGCGCGGCAAGGGCTGCAAGGATGGCGTTGGTATCGTCGGCGATCCCGTCACCCACGGCCCCGAAATCCCGGGCCGACACCTGGTCGCGCAGCTTGTCCGCCACGGCGCGGGTGACAGCGCCGGCCCCCAGGGCAGCAACCGTCGCGGTGGCCGGCAGGCTTTCCAGCGGCAGCGCCACGGGATTGCCGCCCGCATCGAAACCCAGCGCGGTGCCGGCCCGCACGGCACGGTCGGGCAGCAGGCTGGCCGAAGGCAGATCGGTCGCCGCCGCCTTCAGCATGCGGGCCTGATCGGCCGCCAGTTGCTGCACCATGGCGGTCAGGCGGTTGAGCTGTTCGTTCAGGCTGCGGGCGGCCAGCGGTCCGCTTTCCAGGAAATCGGCCTGCCGGTCCAGCACCATGCGCCGTTCGATGGTGACGATGGTCCCGGCCGGCGGCGGGGTATCCAGTTGCACGGCACCGCCCGCCGGATCGCCCAGCCCTTCCAGCATGAAGCCGGACCCATGCGGGGCGGCATCCAGGAAAAGCGACAGGTCGCCGGAACCATAGACGGGAAAGGGAAAGGCGAAGCGGGTGGCGGCCCCGTCGGCGACATATTGCGCACGCGGGCTCGCCGCCGGAAGGGGGGCGGTGGACATGGAATGTCTCCGGATCTCGTGTCGGGGGAAATCATGGCGGCCGGCACCGGCCGGAGGGCGGGCGGCGTCAGAAACCCCGCGCCAGCTTTCCAGCCGCTGGCGTTCCTGCTGGCGCGTCAGGTCCAGCAGGTTGCGGCGGTCCAGCACCTCCTCTTCCTCGGCAAGGGCAGCCAGGCGCAGGGCGTCCAGGCGGTCGGCGTCGCGGTCCTCCGCCGCCGCGGCGCGCTCCCGGCCCAGGATGATGGCCTCGCCCGATCCATCGGCCGTGCTGATGCCCTGGGCGCCCAGCGCGGCACGGGTGCGACCGGTTTCCTGGCGCAGGGCCCGGCTGCGGCGGCGTCCGTCAGCCCCGGCCTCGACCTGGATGCGGTCGGCGGCCAGCGCGTTGCGGCGGGAAAGCGCCTCCACCTCCGCCGCCTGGCGGGCCGTCAGGTCGGCCGTCTCGGCCTCCTGCCCGGCCAGCAGTTGCGCGCGCTCCCGCCGCCTGCGGCCGGATTTGCCGATGCCCAGCAGGTCGCCCGTCCGCTCAACGGTCCGGCCGACGCTGTTGACGGTGCCCAGCGTGGCCAGGACCGGCGTCGTGATCCCACCCATCAGTCATTCACCTTCATTTCATGGGTTACGGACAGAAGCGTGAAGGGCAGCGGCCGCGCCTCGGCGATGCGCCAGGGCGGGCCGCTGCGGCTGGCGGACCAGCCCAGCGTGGTCAGCCGCCTGTCGCCCGTGAAGGCCGGGGCGGGGCCCGCCGCCAGCGCGGGGCCGGCGGCGCGCCGGAGCGGCACCTCCACCGGCCCCTGCCCCAGGTCGGCGCGCAGCGCGGGCGTGTCCTTCAGCCGGAAGGTCACCGCCAGCAGGCGCGCACGCCGTCCCTGTCCGTCCGCCGCCAGCAGGTTGGGCGGCATGGGTTCGATGATATGCGTGAAGGCCAGCCCAGCCTGCACCGCGGCCGCCGCCTGCGGCAGGCGGATACGGCCGGCTGCGACGGGGGCGACCGGCGTCACGGCCCCGTCGGCCAGCACGGCCAGCGTGCCGTCCGCCTGCACGGCCAGCAGCAGGCGGCGGAACCGGTCGAACTCCATATCGACCGTGCCGGGCAGGATGGGCCGGGTGGTCAGCGTCAGGTCGGCCGCGGAATAGGATTGCTCCAGGTCGGTCCACAGGAAATCGCGGATCGATCCGTCGGCGGCCGCGAACAGGGTGCCGCCATCGATTTCCTGCGGCGGGATGTTGCGGTTCGCCACGCTGCCGATCCGTGTCTGCCGGTCCAGCCGGATGGCGGACGGGGTCAGGGGCTGGCCCGTCACGGCCCATTCGCCGCCCGTCGTGAAAACCTGCAGGTGCCGGCCGGAATGGACGGCGCGGATCGGGTTCACCTCATCGGACAGGATGGCGAACTCGATGGCGCTGTCATCCTCCCCCTCGCCCAGGTCGAAATTGAACAGGTCGCCCGATTTCGACAGCCACAGCCGGTTGGGCAGGTCGCGCGATCCGCCGATCACCAGCCTGTCCTGGTGGAAGGCCACGGAAATGGGCCAGCCGCGCTGCGGGCTGAACGCCGCCTCGTCCCAGTCGCGCGTCGGGTCGGTGTGGGGCAGCGTGTCGGCAAGATCGATCTCCGCTTCCCGCTCCGACCGGACGGCGGCGATGCGCCCCGGCATCCGGTGGATGCGCAGGGGCGCCCCCTCGTGGTCGGGCGTGAAGACGGGCGCCGATGCGCGCAGCCGCACCCGGCCCGTCGTGCCCGACGGGGTCAGGGTGATGGCCGCGTCGGCAAAGCGGAAGAAGGGGATGCGGGGCCGCCCCTCCTCCTCCGCGAAGCTCCAGGGTTCCAGGGTCCATTGACCCGGACCGCGCCGGCTGATGCGGCGCGGCGGCACGTCCGGATGGCAGACCAGCAGCACGTCGCCGCTCTGTGCCCAGTTCAGGCCGGGCAATTGCGCCAGGGTCCATTGACCCGGACCGCGCCGGCTGATGCGGCGCGGCGGCACGTCCGGATGGCAGACCAGCAGCACGTCGCCGCTCTGTGCCCAGTTCAGGCCGGGCAATTGCGCCAGGGTCCAGGGTGCCGGCAGCGTGGCCTGCAGGCTGTCATCACCGAAGACGGACAGAAGCCTGTCGGTCAGCACCAGCAGATGCGTCTGCTCGGTATTGAAGGTGAAGGCGATCAGGCGGCCGGGCCCCGGCGCGCGGGCGATGAAGCCCGTGCCGGGCCGGCGACGCACCCCGCCCGTGGGTTCGATCAGCACATTGGTCAGGGCCAGGGCGCCATTCTCGAACGCAGCCAGATCGCCGCGGCCCAGCAGGTCGGGGCTCACACAGCCCCCGGTGAAACTGGTCTTGATGCTTTTCAGCCGCGTCATGACAGGCGGGCCTCGATCAGGGTGAAATCCTCGAAGCCCGGCTGGCTGTCCTGGGACGTGTCGGCCAGCCGGGCGCGGCGGAACTCCGCTTCGGCATGCTTCAGCAGGCTGTCGGCGCGGGAACTGTTCTCGGTCAGCGGAATGCAGAATTCCGCTGCGAGCCGGGCGATCAGCACACCGTCGAAGAAGGCGGGAAACCGCCCCTCCCCCACACGGCCGACATAGGTCAGGGTGACCAACGGCGCATCGGCCAGCAGCGCCCCTTCCTGGATGCGGTAGGAAAGGCCCCGTCCCCGCCCGCCGGTTCCCAGCGAAAGCGCGCGCAGAAAATCATCCGGCAGGGCGAAGGCGTGGGCGAAATCGGCAACAGGCATGCCGGCCAGCCGGGCCAGCGCGGCCTGCCGCGTGGCAAAGCTCCAGCCATGGGCGGCCAGCAGGGCGTCGCGGGTGGGCGCATAAAGGGCGGCGGCCAGTTCCGCTTCGGCCGTGCCGTCCTGGAAGGAGGTAATCGGGTTCGCCCCGACCTTCAAAAGCGCGCGGGCGCACAGCCCGACCGCGGAATAGGCCATGATATGGGCTCCTCGGGGGATACTGCCGTTTCCCGGTGAGTTGTATTCACCGGGAAACGGGATTAAGGAGGCGAAGCCCCCTCCCCCGTCATCCCGAACGCTGCCGGAACGGGGGGGCGGGGGAAGGCTGCCGGTCAATCGGTATCCGTCGCCCCGACCTGCGTCAGATCGGCGGTATCGACCGTGCCGCCGGCATTGGCATTGACCAGCAGGATGCCGGACACGGGCGTGCCGCCCACCCCGGTATTGGCCAGGATCATGTCGCCCAGGCGCAACATGTGGCTGACCGCGTTGAAATAGCCGGCCAGCCGCACGGCGGTATGGGCGTCGGGCGTGCTGTAATGCCAGAGCGTGAAGCCGTTGGCATAGGCCAGGACCGACAGGTCCTGCGGAACAAAGGACATGCTTGAACTCCTTCGGATGGAAGGGAGGGGCCGCGGTCCTGGAGCGCAGGTGATGCCGCGCCCCGGACCGCGCGCATCACTCCTTGCAGCGCAGCGTGACGACGCCGGTGGCGTCGATCAGGCAGGCACCCTGGGACATCATGTTGTTCACGAAATGTGCCGCGCGGTCGCCGTGCCAGGTGATGTCGCTGGACACGTCGGCGCCGCTGGCATGGCCCACGGCCGTCTTGTGGTACCAGTGGCACAGGCGGACATTGCCGGCCGCCAGCGTCAGACCCGAATGCGGCATCCACAGCGTGCCAAGCCAGCGCTTGGCCTGCGTGCCGCGCCAGGGCAGTTCCCCCTCGCCGACATAATCGGCATTGGCGAACTCCTCGATGCCCAGCAACTGGCTCCATTGCTTCCAGCCCACCACGGCATGGCGCTGGCCGTCGTCGGGCACGTCGGCGGCCCCCATCATCTCGAACGCCGCCAGCACCTTGTCCCTGGTCAGGCCGTCCCCGTCGCTGCCGGCAAAGCTGGCACCGGCATCCAGGCTGGCGATGATCAATTCATCGGTCTTGCGGCCCAGCGCATAGGCGCCCGCATTGGCGATGACAGTCCGCTCGTCGATATTGGTCTTCAGTTCGTCCAGCTTGTCGACCCAGTCGCCGGCATAATAATCGACCAGGCCGCATTCCACGGTGCCGTGGTCCAGGTTCATGACCGGAACGCTGCCATGGCGCGACTTGGTGCCGGCGACACCCTTGCCGACCTTCTGGAAGACCGTGGTCGCGCCCTTCACATTGTTCTTCGACCGCACCGTGGCCCGAAGCTTGGAGCCCAGGCGCTGATAGGCCTCATGCACTTCACGTTCATATTGCTTCACGAACGATTTCTCGATGTCGGTGGACATCCTGCGACCTCATTCCTATGTTGAATGCAGCCGTCGCGGTTGCCGGGCGGGGGCCGGCCGCATGTCGGGCAGCGATGGGGGAAGGTCCGGACAGACAGGTGAATGTCGAGTACTGGCCCGCAGATACGCGGGTTGCCAGCAGTGACAGGGTGTCCGGACCGTGAAAATCGGGGTGATGCCAACCCCCTGTCACCAAATGGCCTGCAGCCATGGATCGGGCGTTGGTAGGTTTTTATAGGATTATTATCCGATATCTGTCAAGCAAAAAACGATCACCCTGCCGCCGGCCTGTTGCTAGGTTATAGGCGGACAACAACCCCTGATAGGAAAATACATGCTCGACCTCTATGAACCGCGGCTGTTCGTGCCGACCTACCGCGCGGTGACGGTCGGGCGCTGGCGGGTGAAGATGGCCGATCTTCTGCTGTGCAAAGGGTACTGGAGCGAGGCGCGCCTGTGCCGGAACATGGCGGGTCTGTTGCGGCGGAACGAAGGCGGCCTGGAACAAACCTGGATGTCCACCACGCCGATGGAGATCGAAAGCCAGGAACTCGGCTGTCTGCATGCACACGGCCATGTCGTGATCATGGGCATGGGCATGGGCTGGTGTACGGCGGCGACGGCCATGAACCCGGCGGTGACAACCGTCACCACCGTCGAGCTGGACCCGGCCGTCCTGGAGCTCATCGCCGAGCTGGGCGTGCTGGACCAGCTTCCACCCGATGCGCGGGCCAAGATCCGCACTGTCAATGCCAACGCCCATGATTATGTGCCGGACCGGCCCGTCGATCTGCTGATGCCCGACATCTGGCAGCCCCTGATGAATGACGGCAGGGTGGAGGAGGTGCAGGCCATGACAGCCAACTGCAAGGCGCCGCTCGTCTATTTCTGGGGCCAGGAACTGGAGATCGCGCGCCATGCCCGCCTGTGGGGCTACCCCCTGGACCGGGATGGCGTGCGGGCCACGGTGGCAAGGTTCGGCCTGCCCCTGTTGCTGCCCGATGATGTGGATTATCCCGACCTGATCGCGCGGGCGGCCAATCAATGGATGGGCAATGACTGGTTCCCCCCGGCCTGAATGGCGGCCAGCAACCGGATCGCCGCGTCCCCGCGCTCACGCCCGGAACCGCAGTTCCACCTTCAATCCGGGTGCGTCGGGATCGTCGCGGGCGTCCGACAGGTGGAGTGCGGCATCATGCAGCCAGGCGACGGCGGCGACCAGCGACAGGCCCAGCCCGTGGCCCGGCGTGCCCCGATGCGCCTCCAGCCGCACGAACCGTTCCAGCACCTTTTCCCGCTGGCCGGCGGGAATGCCGGGTCCCTGGTCCGCCACGCACAGGACCGGGCGCCCGTCCGCGACGGCGGCCGATACCGAGACGTGGCCACCCTCGGGGCTGTATTTCACGGCATTCTCGATCAGGTTGCTGATCACCTGCGCCAGCAACTGGCGGCTGCCCTGCACCAGTACGGGGGACGAGGCCGTCACATCCATGGACAGGCCCCGTTCCTCGGCCAGTGGCTCGTACAGTTCCGCCACCTCCGCGGCCAGGGCGGCCAGATCCACCTTGGTGAAATCGTCGCGCGCCCGGCCTGATTCGGCGGCGGCAATGGTCAGGATGGCGTTGAACACGCCCAGCAGCCGGTCGATCTCCGATATGGCCTGTTCCAGCGTGGTATATTGGCCGTCCGACAGGGTCTGGTCGCGCTGGGCCAGTTCCAGCCGGGCCCGCAGGCGCGACAGGGGCGTGCGCAGATCGTGGGCGACATTGTCGGTCACCTGCCGCATGCCCAGCATCAGGCGCCCGATCTCGTCCAGCATGCGGTTCAGCTTGGTCACCAGCTGGTCGATCTCGTCCCCCGACCCCGTCACCTGCATGCGGTCGGCGAAGGACCCGGCCGTGATGCGATCGATGGTGCGGTTGATGCTTTCGATCCGTTCCGACACGCGGCGGCTCATGATGACCGCGCCCAGCGTGCCCACGGCGATGGCCAGCGACACGGCCCAGATCAGGCCCGTCAGCAACTGCCCCCGCAGCAGATAGCGGTCGGTCATGTCATGGCCGACCAGCAGCCAGCCGACATTGGGAACGGGCAGGATAACGCCCACGGCCTGGCGCTTGCGGCCGGGTTCCTTGCGGCTCTTGATGTCGAATTCGATCCAGCCCGACCCGATATCGCCCGACGGCCACCGGGCCAGGTTGCCCGCAATGATGTCATGGCTGGGGGAGGTCAGGGCATAGATCATGTCCGTCCGCCCGTCCGATGCCCGTTCCGACACGACGCGCAGCAGGCCCATGAGCCCCCGCTCGTTCAGCACGGTGGACAGTTCCTCCACCTCCCGTAGCACGGTGTCCTCCGTGTGGCGGTTGATGAAGCCGGCCGTGAACCAGTAGACGACGGACAGCACCACCACGATGGAGACGGTGAAGACCCCCATATGGAAGGCGGCCAGCCGGAAGCTGGTGGTGCGGAGGAAATTGAACCTACTCACGCAGGACGTACCCCGCCCCGCGCACCGTATGGATCAGCGGGACCGGGTGGTCCTTGTCGATCTTCTGGCGCAGCCGCGCGATATGCACGTCGATGACATTGGTCTGCGGATCGAAATGATAATCCCAGACATTTTCAAGCAGCATGGTGCGCGTAACGACATTGCCCGCATTGCGGATGAGATATTCCAGAAGCTGGAATTCCCGCGGCAGCAGGTCCACGGGCCTGCCCGCGCGCTTCACGGTGCGGGCCAGCAGGTCCATCTCCAGATCGGCAATCTGGAGCTTGGTGGTGGGCGCCGCGCCGCCCCTGGACCGGCGCTGCATCACCTCCAGCCGGGCCAGCAGCTCGGCAAAGGCGAATGGCTTGGTCAGGTAATCATCGGCCCCGGCGCGCAGGCCCTTCACGCGGTCATCCACGCTGCCCAGCGCGGACAGGACCAGGGCCGGCGCCTCATTGCCCGTGGCGCGCAGCACCTCCAGCAGCGACAGCCCGTCCCGGCCCGGCAGCATGCGGTCGACGACCAGCGCGTCATAGGGTTCGGAGGCTGCCAGGAACAGGCCGTCGCGGCCATTGTCGGCATGATCGACCACATGGCCGGCCTCCTTCAGGCCTTTGACCAGATAATCGGCGGTGGCGCGGTCGTCTTCGATGACAAGGATCTTCATGATTGGCGCATCCTAACGCTTCTGGCGCCCGAAAAGAAGTGTGGCCGGGCGGTGGGGGCCGCCCGGCCACAGGGGACGAGAGAGACTACGATGTACTACAAGGGAAGCGTCGGCGGGGGTCGGAGAGTGGGGAAGCGACCCCCGCCAACTTCTGGTCTGGACCGCCGGGCGGGGGGGTGTGGGGCTCGGTGCCCGTCGATCCATGACTGCACCTTAGCCCCGCCCCGCTGACAGCCGCCTTTCGGGAAGATGAACAAAGTTTCATGATGCCCGGCCTTGAATCCGGCCGGACAATGACCCCCGATCCCGGCCCGGGGACGGCCCGGCGGGATGACAGATTTTTCATACGGCTGTCAGGGCGCTGTCGTCAGGGCGGGATGATGCTGCCATCATCAAGGCGGCACCGCCTTCCCCCTTCCCCTTATCCGGGGTCAGGCCGGGTGGAGGGCGATGCGGCGCCAGGACAGAAAAGAAGATACGGAGAGTACGATGTCGCTTGCCACGCCCCGGGCCTTTCGCCGCAACCTGGCCATGGCCCTGCTTGCCGGCACCGCCCTGCTGGGCGGCCTTGCGCCGGCAACCCTCGGAACCGCCCGCGCCGCGCCGCCGGAGGTGCTGGCCCAGGGTGGCATCGCCGATCTGGTGGAGCGCGTGTCGCCCGCCGTCGTGACCATCACGGCGGCCCAGACCACGCCGAACCGCCGCATGGCCCGTGACCTGCCGCCGGGCTTCGAGGAATTCCTGCGCCGCTTCGGCCTGCCCGGCCTGCCCGGCGGCCCCGGCGGGCGCGAGGGGCGCAGCGCCCCGATGGCCCGCGCGCTGGGCTCCGGCTTCGTTTTCGACAGTGCTGGCTATGTGGTCACCAACCGCCATGTGATCGCCGATGCCGATCAGGTGACCGTCTCCTTCAGCGACGGAACGGAGCGCGAGGCGGAGATCATCGGTGAGGATGAGCGCACCGATCTGGCCGTGCTGAAGGTGAAGACGGACAAGCCGCTGCCCGCCCTGAAATTCGCCGACAGCGACAAGGTGCGCGTGGGCGATGTGGCCATCGCGGTGGGCAACCCGTTCGGGCTGGGCGGTACGGTCACGGCCGGTATCGTCTCGGCCCGGTCGCGCGATATCGGCTCGGGCCCCTATGACGATTATCTCCAGCTCGACGCCTCCATCAATTCCGGCAATTCCGGCGGGCCCACCTTCGATATCACCGGCGATGTGATCGGCATCAATACGGCCATCTTCTCCCCCAATGGCGGCTCGGTCGGTATCGGCTTCGCCATCCCCTCCAACCTGGCCAAGCCTGTGGTGGAGGCGCTGAAGCGCGACGGCAAGGTAGAGCGCGGCTGGCTGGGCGTGAACCTGCAGGCCGTCACCAAGGAACTGGCCGAGGGCCTGGGCCTTAAGAAGGAGGGCGGCGCCCTGATCGCCACCGTGGATGCCAAGAGCCCCGCGGAAAAGGCCGGATTGCAGCCCGGCGACGTGGTCCTGTCGGCCGGCGGCAAGCCGGTGAAGGACACGCGCGATCTGGCCCGGCAGGTGGGCATGGTGAAGCCCGGCACGAAGCTGGACCTGGGGATCTGGCGCGACGGGCGGGAACGCACCATGACTGTCACGGTGGATCAGGCCCCCGGCCAGCCGCAGCAGCGTCTGGCCCGTACCGAGACCCAGCAGCAGGACGGGGAGGAGGTCGCCGGCATGAAGCTGTCGACCCTGAACGACCAGTGGCGCCAGCGGCTGCGCCTGCCCCAGGACGCCAACGGCGTCGTGGTGCTGGACGTGGGCGAGGGGATCGAGGGGCTGCGGCCGGGCGACCTCATCCAGTCGGTCAACAACACCCCCGTGAAAAGCCCGGACGACGTGGCCGAACAGGTGAAGGCCGCCAACAAGGCCGGGCGCCGCAATGCCCTGGTCCAGGTGCGGCGCGGCGACGCCACGGCCTTCCTGACCATCCCCGCCACGGTCGGATAGGCGGGAAGGACACCGGCCCGGCCAACCGGAAGGCAATGGAGCGGGGGGACGGGTGGCGCAGACCACCCGTCCCCTTTTTCATGACCGGCATCGGGCTTGAAAGGCGGCACGGAGCCGGTAGGATCACCGGACAAGGCCATGTCCAGCGGAAGCGGCGGCGATGAATGACGAGATCCGGCAACTGGCCGAACAGCTTCTGGTCCAGGGCGACACCGCCCTGACGGAACGTGAGCGCCGCGTGCTGAGCCGCATCGCCCATCGCCGGTCGATCACCCGCAATGCCCGTTCGGAGTTCGAGTCCCGCATGGCTCTGGGCGAAAGGCTGGCCGACAAGGTGGCGGCCATAGGCGGTTCCTGGAGCTTCGTCGGCGGCTTCGCGCTGTGCATGCTGGGCTGGATGGCGATGAACGCCGCCTGGCTGGGATTCGGCTGGGACCCCTATCCCTACATCCTGCTGAACCTGGTCCTGTCCACGCTGGCGGCCATCCAGGCCCCCATCATCATGATGTCGCAGAACCGGCAGGCCGCGAAGGACCGTGTCCAGGCCGCCATGGATTATGAAATCAACCTGAAGGCGGAACTGGAGATCATGGCCCTGCACGAGAAGCTGGACCGGCTGCGCACCGGAGAGCTTGAAGCCATGCTGCACAGCCAGGCCGAGGAACTGACGTTGCTGCGCGCCGCCGTGGACGGGCTGGCGGCACGGGGATAGACCTCTATCCCCGCCCTTCGCGCCGCCAGGCCAGCAGCAGCATGCCCAGCGCCAGCAGCAGCACGGGCAGGGCCGGCAGCAGCGGGGTCTGCGTGACACCCGTCACGACATGGTCGTCATTGCCGCGCAGCCCCAGCCAGCCCGACCCGGCGGCGTCGCGGCCCGGCCGCACGCGGCGGATGGCGGGTATTCCCGACCCGTCGCCTTCCAGCCAATAGGCACCGCCCCCCGTCTGGCGCAGCACGGGCGACAGCGGTTCCGGTGTCGACCGGACATCGGCCAGTTCCGGCGGGTTCACGGCCCCCACCACGGCCACGGCCGATTTCTCCCCGTCCGTCACGCGCCAGATGCCGGGTTCCGACGCGATCAGCGTGCCCGTGGCCTGCCCCGTGCCGGCCTCCTGCATCTCCACCTGCTGGGCGGTGTCGTCGGGCGCGGTGACGGTGACGGGCCGGGCGTCGGGTTCCAGCGACCGGCGGGTGATGGTGATCCGGCTGCCATCGACCGCCGTGCGCAGGTCGTTCTCCTCCAGCTCCGGTTCCTTCATCAGCCAATGGGCCAGGCGGCGCAGCAGTTCGGCCTGCGGCCCGCCCCCCTCATATCCCCGCGACCAGAGCCAGAAATGATCCGATGACAATTGCGCCACCCGCCCCTGGCCCACCCGGTCCAGCAGCAGCAGCGGCCGGCCTTCGGCACCCGACATCACGGTGCTGCCCCTGTCGGCCGACACGTCGATCTGCCGCATCCAGCGGCCCCAGGAGCCCACGCCGTCCGGCGCATCGGTCAGCCCGGCCGTCACGGGATGGCGTTTACCCACTTCCGTCACGGTGGGCTTGAACGGCTGTTCCAGCACGCGGCCCGTGGGGCCGCCCGGCAGTATGGTGCCGATGGGAGAACGATAGAGTGACAGGGCCGTGGCGAAGGTGGGGCCGCTGGCCTCCAGGAAGGCGCCGCCCCGCTCCACATATTCGGCGATGTTGGCCAGATACATGTTGTTGATGACGCCACGCTTCTTGTAGCGGTCGAAGATGATCAGGTCGAATTCCGACAGCTTCATCTCGAACAGTTCGCGGATGGGAAACGCGATCAGCGACAATTCACGGATCGGCGTGCCGTCATTCTTCTCCGGCGGGCGCAGGATGGTGAAATGTACCAGATCGACGGCGGGATCGGCCTTCAGAAGATTGCGCCAGGTGCGCTCCCCCGCATGCGGCTCGCCGGAAACCAGCAGCACGCGCAGCCGGTCGCGCACGCCGTTGACGACGACGGCGGCACGGTTGTTGGCCAGCGTCAGTTCACGCGGCCCGGCCTCCGCCGTCAGTTCCACGATATTCAGGCCGCCATGCGACAGCGGCAGGGTGATCGGCACCTCCTCCCCCAGGGGAACGGCCAGCATCTGGGCCTCCTGCCCATCCTGGCGCAGGGTGACGCCGGCAATCCCCCCGTCACCGCCGCCGCGCGGGGCCGGCAGGTCATCGACCCGGATGGTGAAGGTGATGTCCTTGCCCACGATGCCGAAGCTGGGCGCCTGTACGATGGTCAGCCGGCGGTCGCCCTCCTCCCGGTCACCCGTCAGCAGGGCGTGGACGGGGCCGAAATCGCCCAGCGACGGCAGGGTGGCCGCCACGTCATGCACCTGCCCGTCGGTGACCAGGACGGCCCCCGCCAGCCGGCCGCGCGGCACGTCGGAGACGGCCCGCGTCATGGCCTCCATCAGGCGGGTTTCCTCCACCTCGGTCCCGTCCCCCCCGCCGGCGCGCACGATCCGCACCTCCAGGTCGGGGAACCGGGCCAGCCGTTCGCGCAGCGCGGCGACGGCCCTTTCCGTGCGCGCCGTGCGCTCGCCGATCTTCTGGCTGGGCGACTGGTCGACGACGATGACGGCGACATCCCTGATGGGCTCGCGCTTCTCCGTCACCAGCGACGGGTTGGCCAGCGCCAGGATCAGCACGGCCAGCCCCGCCAGCCGCCACCAGCCCCCCCGCGCCCGGCGGAACAGGCCATAGGCGGCCAGCATCAGCGCCACAAGCGCCAGCGGGACCAGCACGGCCCACGGGACCAGCGGGGCGAAGGCGATATCCTGCGCCGTCATTGCCCCAGCCTTTCCAGGATGGCCGGCACATGCACCTGATCGGCCTTGTAATTGCCCGTCAGGGCGTACATCACGATGTTCACGCCCACGCGATAGGCGATCTCCCGCTGGCGTTCCGGACCCGGCATGACGGGATAGAGCGGCCGGCCCCGGTCGTCCATGGCCCAGGCCGCGGCCCAGTCGTTCGACCCGATGATGACGGAAGAGACGCCGTCATTGCTGCTATTGTCCTCCCGCGCCTCCACCCACACTTCCCCTCCCGCATAGCGGCCGGGGAAATCACCCAGCAGGTAGAAGGCCTTGCTCAGCACATGCTCGGCCCCCACGGGCGCCAGTGGCGGGATGTCCAGACCCCGCAACAGGGATTCCAGCCCAGCACCACCCGGCCCGCCACTGCCATTGGCCGTGGGGGTGCGCGTGTCGATCAGCACCATGCCCCCCTGGCGCATATAATCGTTCAGGTGGGTGCGGGCCTTTTCCGACAATTCCGTCTGCCCCGCCGTCACGGGCCAGTAGATCAGGGGGAAGAAGGCCAGTTCGTCATTCTCCAGGTCCACGCCCATGGCACCCGCGACATCGATGGCCGTGCGGTCGGCCAGCACACGACCCAGCCCTTCCAGGCCGGCGCGGCTGATATTGTCGACCGCACCATCGCCGGTGCGCACGAAGGCCAGCCAGTTCTGGGCGGTTGCCTCGATGGCGCGCCTGTCATCGGCCCTGCCCCCGGGCACGGCCAGGGACAGCGCCAGCAGCAGCCCCAGGCCCACGCCGGCACCCCGGCGCAGGAAGGCGGGCAGGGGCAGCAGCCCGCGCAGCGACAGCGCGATCAGCAGGTCGATCAGGCCCAGGATCAATGCCATGGTCAGCAGGGTCGGCTTCAGTTCGGTTTCACCGCCGCCAGCGTACAGCCCCCGGGGCACACCCGCCAGCAGGGCATCGGGCGTGGTCATGGCGGGCACGGCGGCCGACAGGTTCAGCGCGCGCGGCGCCTCGGCCGGACCGTAATATCCCGGCGGGTGGCGGGGTCCCGGCGGGCCCGACAGGTCGGCGGCGGCGATGGGGAACACCGTAGCCGGCGGGTCGGACAGCCGGCCAAACCCGTCCATCACGGCCCGCGGCGACAATGTGCCCGAGGCCTCCCCGCCCCGCACCCCGGCCGACAGGGCCACGACACGGCGCAGCATGTCGACATAAAGGCCCGACAGGGCCAGGTTGGACCAGTCCGGCCCGGCGCTGGTATGGACCAGCGCCAGCGCACCGCGTCCGCGCCGTTCCCCCGTGACCAGCGGCGTGCCGTCGGCCAGGCGCGCCCAGGTGCGCGAGGCGAGGTCGATCCCCGGCTCTGCCAGCACCTGACGCTTCACGGTCACATCATCCGGCACGGCCAGCCCGGCGAACGGGCTTTCATCGACGAACGGTGCCAGGCCGGCCGGCACGTCCCAGGACAGGGCACCGCCCAGGGCCCGGCCACCGGCGCGCAGCGGCACGGGGATCAGGCTGTCGGCATTCTGGGCCAGACGCGGACCGGCGAAGCGCAGCAGCACGCCGCCACCCTCGATCCAGGCCCGCAGCCGTTCCACCTCCGCCTCCGACAGGGACCCGACATCGGCCAGGATCAGCACGGACAGGTCGCGTTCCAGCAGGTCGGTGATGTTGCCCTTGCGCAGTTCGGCATAGGGGCCAAGTGCCCGTTCCAGATAGTAAAGGTCGGACAGGAGCGGCTGTTCGCCATCGGCCCGGCCGGAAACCAGCCCCACGGGGCGGCGGCGCCAGCGCTCATCGGTCAGCAGGGTGGCACCGGCTGTTGCCTGGCCCTCCACGCGCAGACTGGCCAGTTCGTTGCGCAGTTCGGTCGGCAGGTCCAGCGGGACCTCCACCCGTCCCTGGCCGCCCGCCAGCGTGACCTGCGCCGCCCCCAGCAGCCGGCCATCCGCCCCCTGGGCGCGCAGCGTGATGGGCAGCGGCAGGCTGGCGTCGGCCCGTTCGACCGGCACCCGCAGCGTGCCGCCCTCCAGTTGCGGTGGACGGACCAGCAGGGCCGGCTGTTCAGGCCCGTCGGTCCGCACCTCCAGCGTTCCCAGCCGGCGCAGATGCGTCACCATCTCCGCCGTGGCGGGATCATCGATGCCGGCCGGCCCGGCCGCGGCCACCCCGTCCGACAGCCAGACGATATAGGGCGCCCCATCGGGCCGGTATTCGCGCAAGGCCGCCAGCGTCCCCGCCCGGTCCACCGGCCAGGGATAGGGACGCAGCGCCTGCGCCTGCCGCTTGGCGATGTCGGCCGGCATGGGGCCGGCGAGGGCCGGCGCGTCGCCATTGGCCGATGGCGCCGTGGGCAGCAGCACGACGCTGCGGCCCTGCCTGTCGGCCTGGTCGATCAGCCCGTCCATGGCCGACAGCCGCGCCGGCCAGTCACGTCCCGCCGCCCAGCCATTATCCACCACCAGCAGCAGCGGCCCGCCGCCGGGCAGCGAAGCGGCCGGGTTCAGCAAAGGCCGCGACAGGGCCAGGATCACCAGGGCGGCCAGCAGCATGCGCAGCACCAGCAGCCACAGGGGCGTGCGGTTCGGCGTCTCCTCCCGATGCACCAGATCGGCCAGAAGCCGGATGGCGGGAAAGGCGATGGTGCGCGGATTGGGCGGCGTCACCTTCAGCAGCCAGTAAAGCACGGGCAGCACGGCCAGCCCCAGCAGAAGCCAGGGCGCCGCAAACGCGATGGGACCCAGGTTCAGCATGGCCTCATCCCTCCCCGGCCAGCGCCGTCCACAGGGACAGCAGCACGGCCTGCGGTGGCTTGTCGGTCCGGTGCAGGGTCAGGGTCCAGCCCGCGGCGCGTGCGATGGCGGCCAGGCCGTCGCGCTGGGCGGCCAGCCGGTCCAGATAGGCGTCGCGCACCCCATCGACGCGGGGCACCAGCAGCGCCCCCTCCCCCTCCAGCCCCTTGAAGCGGATGCGCCCGGCATAGGGCAGCGTCTCCTCCCCCGGGTCCAGCACCTGCACCAGATGCCCGCGCACGCCCATGGCGGCCAGCCGGGCCACGGCGGCCTGGATATCGTCCAGCGGCGACAGCAGGTCACCGACCAGCACGGCCTGGGCATGGCGCGGCAGGCGTACTGCGGCCGGCGGCAGGCCGGACCCGTCATGCCCGTCCGCCCTGGCCGTCAGCCAGTCCGCCAGACGGGGCAGGATGGACCGGGCGGCCGACGGAGGCACGTCGCTGCCGGCCAGATGCACCCGTTCCCCGCCGCGCAGCAGCAGGGCGGCCAGCGCCAGCACGACAAGATCGGCGCGCTCGCGCTTGCTGGACAGGCCGCGGCCCGACCGCCAGTTCATCGACGGGCTGTCGTCGCGCCAGATCCAGACGGTCTGCGCCGCCTCCCATTCGTTTTCGCGCACGAAGACATGGGCCGACTTGCCGGTCTGGCGCCAGTCGATGCGGTTATGGGCATCACCGGGCTGATAGCGCCGGAACTGCCAGAAGGTCTCACCCGTGCCGACGCGGCGGCGGCCATGGGCGCCCTGCGCCACGGTCGCGGCGATGCGCTCGGCCTCCACCAGCAGCGGGGGCAGGCGGCGGGCGAGATCCTCCGCCCGGTGCTGGGCGCGGATGGCGGCGGGCAGGTGGCGGCCGGGATTGTCCATGCCGGCGGTTCCTCGTCAGGCCAGCCGGGCTGCAAGCTGGTCGATGATGGCATTCAGGGTGATGCCATCGGCCCGCGCCGCGAAGTTCAGCGCCATGCGATGGCGCAGCACGGGCCGGGACAGCGCCACGACGTCATCCAGCGACGGCGTCATGCGCCCGTCCAGCAGCGCGCGGGCGCGCGCCGCCAGCATCAGCGCCTGCGACGCGCGGGGACCGGGACCCCAGGCCACGTGCCGGCGCACGCTTTCCAGCGGGCTGTCGTCGGGCCGGGCGTTGCGCACCATGTCCAGGATGCCGTCGACGACATTGTCGCCCACGGGAACGCGGCGCACCAGGGCCTGCGCCGTGATCAGCTCCGGCCCCGACAGCACGGGCGTGGCGATACTGGCTTCCGGGCCCGTGGTGGCGATCATCATGCGCCGTTCGCTGTCGCGATCGGGATAATCCATATCGACCTGAAGAAGGAAACGGTCCAACTGCGCTTCGGGCAGCGGATAGGTGCCTTCCTGCTCCAGCGGGTTCTGCGTGGCCAGCACATGGAAGGGCCGGGGCAGCGGATGGTAATGGCCGGCCACCGACACGCGGCCTTCCTGCATGGCCTGCAAAAGCGCCGACTGGGTGCGCGGGCTGGCGCGGTTGATCTCGTCAGCCATCAGCAGTTCGGCGAAGACGGGGCCGGGAATGAAACGGAAGGCGCGGCGGCCGTTCTCCTGTTCCTCCAGCACCTCCGACCCCAGGATGTCGGCCGGCATCAGGTCGGGCGTGCATTGCACGCGACGGTTGTCCAGCCCCATGACGGTGCCCAGCGTCTCCACCAGCCGCGTCTTGGCCAGGCCCGGCACGCCGATCAGCAGCAGATGCCCGCCCGCCAGCAGCGTGACGAGCGACAGGTCAATCGCCTCCTGCTGGCCGAAGATCACGCGCCCGATGGCTTCGCGCGCCTCCGCCAGCTTGTCGCCCAGCACCCCGACGTCGCGCAGCAAGGCCTGCGGGTCGGCGTTGCGGCCGGCGTCCAGACTGTTCACCACCATCATCGTCCCTTTGCTGATCAGACTGCCGCGCATCGTCGCGGACGGCATACCCTGGGTACCAGAAGCTAGGCATCACGACTATGTTATCAATACGGCAGTCGACGGCGCCACCAGCCCGGAACCGAACAGGATGGTCCAATCCACGATGACGGAAAGCAAGAACAATAACGGTGCCGATGCACCGCAGGCCGATGGAACCGGCGGCGCCGGTTCCGGCGGGGCTCATGCGGGGGCCGATGCGGCGTTGCGCGCCCTGGCCGGCGGCACCCCCCGCGCGCCCACCGCCGAGGACGAGGCCTATCCCATCGAAATCCGCGCCGACGGCACCTGGTATTACCATGGCAGCCCCATCGGCCGGCTACCCATGGTCCGGCTGTTCGCCACGGTCCTGCGGCGGGACACAGCCGGCGATTACTGGCTGATCACCCCGGCGGAACGGGGGCGCATCACGGTGGAGGATGCGCCCTTCGTGGCCGTTGGCCTGACGGTGGAAGGCAGCGGGCACGACCAGCGGCTGGTTTTCCGCACCAATCTGGATCAGGAGGTCATAGCCGGCCCGGACTATCCCATCCGGGTGCAGACCGACTCCGAGACAGGGGAGCCGCGGCCCTATATCATGGTCAAGGGTCCGCCCGAGGCGCCGCTGGAGGCGCGTATCAACCGCGCGATCTTCTATGAACTGGTCGAACGGTCCGAACCGGGCCAGGATGACGGCATGATCGGGGTGTGGAGCCAGGGGGCATTCTTTCCCCTGGGACGTGCGACGGAAGGCTGACGGGCAATTGATCGGGGCTGAGACAAGGCCGGGGCTGGTCCCCGCCATGAACGACATAAGGGGACTTTTCCAGCGGCGCCGGCAGGAACCGTCGCGCCTGATCGGCATGCGCGGCGACCTGGACGGCAATCCCGGCCTGGAACAGCCGGCCCTGCTGCGCGATGCCGCCGTGCTGGTGCCGCTGGTCGACCGGCCCGACGGCACCACCATCCTGCTGACCCAGCGCACCGCACACCTGGCCGCGCATGCGGGCCAGGTCAGCTTTCCCGGCGGCGGGGTGGAGGAAGAGGACGAGGACGCCGTCGCCACCGCCCTGCGCGAGACAGAGGAGGAAATCGGCCTGCACCACCGGCATATCGAGGTGCTGGGCCATCTGGACACCTATGTCACGCGCACCGGTTTCCGGGTGGTCCCCGTCGTGGCCCATATCCGCCCGCCCTTCACGCTGACACCAGACCCCTATGAGGTGGCGGACGTGTTCGAGGTGCCGCTGTCCTTCATCCTGGACCCCGCCTCCCGTCGCCGGGACAGCGTGGAGTTCAAGGGCGCGCTGCGGCAATTCTGGGTCTTCCCCTACCAGGACCGCCATATCTGGGGCGCCACGGCCGGGATGCTGGTCAATCTGTGCGACGTGCTGGGCGAACTGGGCTGATCCCGGACCGCCATCCGGCGGTCATCCGCGTCACCCAGACCGCCATCCGGCGGTCATCCGCGTCACAGGTGACCAGCCATCACGGATGTCACGTCGGCCAGGTGGACATCGGCGCAGCGGAAGGATTTGCCGATGCCCCGGGCCAGAATGAAGGTGACGCGCCCATCCTTCACCTTCTTGTCCCTGGCCATATGAGAAACCAGCTTTTCCGCGGTCCAGGTGCCGCCGCCCAGATGGGCGGCCGATACGGGCAGGCCCACCGCCGACAGATGCGCCTTCACCCGGTCCAGATCGCCGGCCGGGCACAGGCCCATGCGCACCGACAGGTCGAAGGCCATGACCATGCCGATGGCCACCGACTCGCCATGCAGCAGGGCCGTGCCATAGCCGGCCTCCGCTTCCAGCGCATGGCCGAACGTGTGGCCCAGGTTCAGCAATTCGCGCAGGCCCGCTTCCTTCTCGTCCTTGCCCACGATATCGGCCTTGGCCGCACAGGAAACGCGGATGGCCTCGGTCAGCAGGGCATCGTCGCCGGCCACCAGCGCCGGGCCGTGCATCTCCAGCCAGGTGAAGAAATCCGGGCGGTCGATCAGCCCGTATTTCACCACCTCCGCATAGCCGGCCAGCATCTCGCGCCGGGGCAGGGTCTTCAGGCTGTCGGTATCGGCCAGCACCAGCCGCGGCTGGTGGAAGGCGCCGATCAGGTTCTTGCCATGGCGGCTGTTGATGCCGGTCTTGCCGCCGACGGAACTGTCCACCTGGCTCAACAGCGTCGTGGGCACCTGGATGAAGTCGATGCCGCGAAGCGCGATGGCGGCTGCGAAGCCGCCCAGGTCGCCCACCACGCCGCCGCCCAGCGCCACCAGCACCGTCCGGCGCTCGATCCCCCGCGCCAGCAGGGCGTCCAGCACCGTGCCCAGCCTCTCCATATCCTTGCTGGCCTCCCCCGCCGGAACCACGATCGGTTCCGCCACGCGCGCACCGGCGGCGCGCAGGCTGTCCAGCAGGGAGGACAGATGCAGTTCGGCCACGCTGCTGTCGGTCAGCACCACCAGCGGCCGGCCGGGCACGGCGGCCGTGATCAGCGCACCGGCATCCCCGATCAGGCCCGGGCCGATATGGATGTCATAGGACCGTTCGTCCAGGGCGACGGGCAGGGCGACGGGAACGATGGTGCGGGCGGCGGCGGTCATGGGCGGCGGTATCCAGGCGCAAACGGTAGGGAAGAAGGCGGGATCAGGCGGTCGCCACCCCGGCATCCATGGGGGCCGGATGTCCCAGATGGGGGCGCAGGGCGGCGATGACGCGCTCGGTCGTGATGTCGGGCGGGCTGTCGTCACTGTCCACGGTGAGGTCGGCCGCGGCGTAGACGGGGTAGCGCACATCCATCAGCCGCGACAGCACGGCACGCGGGTCACCCTGGCGCAGCAGCGGCCGGTGGTCGCGCCGCGCCGTCCGCTGGACCAGCAGGTCCAGGTCGGCGCGCAGCCAGATGGAAATGCCGCGCTCGCGGATCAGCGCGCGGGTCTCCGCGTCCATGAAGGCCCCGCCGCCCGTGGACAGGACCTGCACGGGCTGTTCCAGCAGCCGGGCGATGACGCGGCGTTCCCCGTCGCGGAAACCCGTCTCCCCGAACCGGTCGAAGATTTCCTGGATGGTGCAGCCGGCCGCCCGCTCGATCTCATGGTCGGCATCGACGAAGGGCAGGCCCAGCCGCGTGGCCAGCCGCTTGCCGATGCTGGTCTTGCCGGCCCCCATCAGGCCGATCAGCACCAGGGTCTTGGGCACGGGGAACGGGACGGCGGCGGGCATGGGCGTCTGATCCAGGGGTTGCGGCGCCGGTCAAGGGCTTAAACCAGGATGGCCGGTGGTGGCGCGATTGCCAGCCCATGATACGGACGCTATGGTGCTGGCAAGGCCACCGGAACGGACGTTTCCATAGCACGCGCGGGCGCCATCGCCCAACCCCGCGAGCCAAGGGAAAAGCGGAGCCGGACCCGGTCGCCGACGCATGGCTGGGCGCCCCGGCGCCGGCCATGTGCCATCCTTTTCTGCCATTTCACCGGAACCGGTTGTTCATGAGCACGCTGATCAAGATCCTGCTGGTTGTCGTTCTGCTTGTCGGTGTCGGCGGCTTCGTCGCGCTGGCCAGCATGGACCTGCCCGCCCCGTCGCAGCCGGTGGAGCGGGTGATCCCCAATGACCGTTTCGGCTGACCGGGTGCGCCGCTTCGGCTGCATGACGGCCATCGGGCTGGCGCTGCTGGCCTCTCCCGTCCTGGCGCAGCAGCCATGGCCGCCCGCCGGCCCGCCACCCGCCACACCCCCCGGCTCCGGGCCGGCCCCCGGTCCCACCGGGGCGCCGCTGTCGCTGTTCCCGCCGGCCCCGGCCGGGGCGGAACCGGCAGCCGCCGATCCGGCACCGGCCGCCACGCCCCCCGATGCGCGCGGCGTGCGCGGGGTGATGGTGGAGGAGTTGAAGGCGCAGGACCCGGAACTGGCAGGTTCGCTGGGACCCGACAATGGCGGGCTGTCGCCCGACCTGTGGCAGGGCCTGCCGCGCGGGGAACTGGAAAGCCTGATCGCGGCCGTCCCGGCCGGCCTGACCAGCCCCGCCCTGCGCGATCTGGCCAGCCGGCTGCTGCTGACCGCGGCCGACGGGGTGGGCCCTGGCGCAAAGGGCCGCGATCTGGCCGCGTTACGGGCCGAAGCACTGGTCCGCGTCGGTAATGCCGCCGGGGCCGATACGCTGCGCAGTCTGGCCCCCGCCGTGCTGGAGGATGAAGACGCGGCCCTGGCCTGGCTGGAAATGCGGTATTTCACGGATGACCGGCAGGCCGCCTGCGATCAGGTGCCCGTCCTGCTGGGCCGTTTCCGGCACCCCGTCTGGCAGAAATGGCAGATCGTCTGCCAGATCGTGGCCGGCCAGCCCGACATGGCCCTGCTGGGCCTGGATATGCTGCGCGAGCAGGGGGAGAAGGACGAGCTTTTCACCCTGCTGGCCGAAGGCGCCATCACGGGCAACGACCGCCCCGTGCGTGGCGTACCGGACCCCACACCCACGCAATTCGCCCTGATCCTGGCGTCGGGCCGGGCCTTTCCGCCGGAAACCCGGATCACGGGCGCCGGCCCGCTGGCCGCCCTGGCCCGGGTGGAAAGCCTGGCATTGCCGCAGCGGCTGGCGGCGGCGGAACGGGCGGCCGCACTCGGTGGTCTGACGGCGGAGGGGCTGCGCAGCCTTTATGAGGCCGTGCCCGAACCCGATCCCAAGACATTGACCGTAGCGGCGGCGAAGAAGCCGACGCCCCTGCTGCGCGCCCAGCTCATCCGGGCCCTGGCGGCCGAGCCGGCGCCCGCCGCCAAGGCCGGCCTGTTCAGGGTCGCCATGCTGGCCGCCAGCACGGAAATGCAGGCGGGAACCTATGGCAGCCTGCTGCTGGAGGAGGCGCGGCAATTCCGCCTGACCATCGGCTTCGCGTCGGTGGCGCCGATGGTGGCGCGTCTGCACCTGCTGCATGGCGACCTGCGCAATGCCGGTCCCTGGCTGAACCTGGCGCGGGACGATTTCAACGCCGGCAAGGATGAGGGTGCCTTCGCCCGGCTCTGGCCCCTGGCCGCCGCCCATGGGCTGGTGCGGGAGGCCGATTTCGACCGCACCGTCTGGCAGCGCGATCTGGGCGGGAATGCCGCCCGCGATACGGTCGACAGCGTGCTGATCCTGCTGAGCGCGCTGGAGAACACGCCCATGGCCCTGCCGCCGCTGGCCGACGGGTCGGCGCCGCCGGGTCAGGTGAAGGGGGCCGTCCTGCTGGATGCCATCATCGCCCTGGGCACGGGCGGGCCGGCCGGCATGCCGGCCATGGACCTGGCCGCCATCCTGACCGACCTGACACGGGCCGGCCTGGGGGAACAGGCCCGCCGCATCGGCGCGGAAGCCATCGCCGGCCTGCTGCGACCGGAGGCCTGAGCCATGACCCGACCGGCGGCAGGGTCCCTCGGTGCCGCCAAGGCGCGGCCTGGCCGGCCGCGCAAGCCGGCCCCCCCGCCGCCGCCCTGGGTTGATGCCTTCCTGGACATGATGGTGGCCGAGCGCGCGGCCTCGGCCAACACGCGCGAGGCCTATCACCGTGATCTGGCCGATGTGGCGACCTTTCTGGCACAGCAGGGCCGCCCCGCGCTGGACCGTGCCGCCACCGATGACCTGCGCGCCTATCTGGACCATCTGGCTGCCGGCCGGGTGAAGGCCGGTTCATCGGTGCGCACCGTGGCCCGGCGGCTGTCGGCGCTGCGCCAGTATTACAAGTTCCTGGTGTCGGAAGGGCACCGGGCAGAGGACCCGGCCAGCGTCCTGGACACGCCCAGGCAGGGCCGTGCCCTGCCCAAGATCCTGTCGGAAGCCGACGTGACGGCCATGCTGTCGGCCGCTGCGGCCCGCGGCGCGCCGGAGGGTCGGCGGCTGAACGCGCTGCTGGAGGTGCTGTACGCCACGGGCCTGCGCGTGTCGGAACTGGTGGGTCTGCCCATGGCCGCGCTGACCCGCGATGCCCGCGCCCTGATCGTGCGCGGCAAGGGCGGCAAGGAACGGCTGGTGCCCCTGTCCGCCCCGGCCCGCGACGCCCTGTCCGCCTATCTGCCCGATCGCGCCTTCTTCATGACCAGGGGGCGGGAAGGCCGGCAACAGGCCTTCCTGTTCCCATCGCGCGCCAATGCCGGGGTCCTGACCCGCCAGCGCTTCGGCCAGTTGCTGAAGGATCTGGCCATCGAGGCGGGCCTGGACCCGGCCAAGGTCAGCCCGCACGTCCTGCGCCACTGCTTCGCCACCCACCTGCTGGATCATGGCGCCGATCTGCGATCGGTCCAGAAGATGCTGGGCCATGCCGATATCGGCACGACGCAGATTTACACCCATGTCGTGGGCGAACGGCTGAAACAGACGGTGGAACAGCACCATCCGCTGTCGGGCAAGCGAAAGGCAAAGGCATGATCCGTCTGGCCGGACCGCTGCGACCACTTTATACTGTGTCCCGATGACCACCACCGGTCACCGGGTTCAATGGCCATCGCCCCCATCCATGGGCTCGGCTACGTTCCACGCGCCAGCAGTTGCCGCCATTATAACCCGCAGGATATAACGGTGAAGATATTGCACAGAAATTGGATTCTCACCGTCACCCCGGCGAAAGCCGGGGTCCAGCGCGAGGCGCGGTCAGCGCCGACATGATTTATACCAGCGGCCGCAGCATGGATAACCTGATACTGAAAATCAAAGCATGTACTGCATTAAAATCACAAAGAACTTTTCATACAGATGCTAAACGCCAGCCTGAGCATAGTAATCGAGTCGGTGCTTCGCTGCGTTGATTGAGGCATCTTGCGCTGCCTCCCAGGTCGCTTGAATGAGATCGCCACCCCATTTCTCAATATGCTCACAGTCTGGCAGCGACCAATGCAGACTGTATTCCACAGTGAATCCTTCTCCACTCAGCAGCTCAAAGTTGACCGGAGTGATTACAACCCCGCGATAGCAAACCGAGCCGGCAGACATAGTCATCGTAGTGCCTATCGTTTAAAGTCGCCCGAAAAGAGAGCCCACTCTTTTAACAGAAAAAATATGTTATTCCAACATCTAAAAGCCCGCCGCTGGTTTCCCCGCGGCGGGCCTTTGTTCACGATCCCGAACCTTACTCCGCCGTCGTGATCTTCGGCTTTGGCAGGTCCAGCTTGATATGCAGTTCCTTCAGCCGGTCCGGCGTGACGCCGTTGGGAGCCTGCATCAGCAGGTCTTCGGCGCGCTGGTTCAGCGGGAAGACGATGACCTCGCGGATGTTCGGCTCGTCGGCCAGCAGCATCACCATGCGGTCGATGCCAGGGGCCGAGCCGCCGTGCGGCGGCGCACCCAGCTTGAAGGCCGACAGCATGCCGCCGAACTTCGCTTCCAGCACCTCCGGCGGATAACCGGCGATCTCGAACGCCTTGTACATGATTTCCGGCTTGTGGTTCCGGATGGCGCCCGACGACAGTTCCACGCCGTTACAGACGATGTCGTACTGATAGGCGTTGATGGTCAGCGGGTCCTGATTCAGCAGCGCGTCCAGGCCGCCCTGCGGCATGGAGAACGGGTTGTGGCTGAAGTCGACCTTCTTCCGCTCCTCGTCATATTCGAACATCGGGAAATCGACGATCCAGCAGAACTTGTAGGTGTCCTTCTCGATCAGGTCCAGTTCCTCGCCGATGCGCGTGCGGGCCAGACCGGCCAGCTTGGCGGCGGGGCCGGCCTGGTCGCAGACGAAGAAGACGGCATCGCCATCCTTCAGGCCCACGACCTCACGCAGGGCCGCCTGGGCGGCCTCCGGCACGAACTTGGCGATGGGGCCCTTGCCGCCGGCCGCCTCGAAGAGGATATAGCCAAGGCCCGGCGCGCCCAGGCCGCGGGCCCAGTCGTTCAGCTTGTCGAAGAAGCTGCGCGGACGGTCGCCGACCGACGGGGCGCGGATGGCGCGGACGACGCCGCCCTTCTCGATCACGCCCTTGAAGGCCTTGAATTCCACATCGTCGCGCTTGAACACCTCGGTGACGTCGGTGATCACCAATGGGTTGCGCAGGTCCGGCTTGTCATTGCCGTATTTCAGCATCGATTCAGCATAGGGGATGCGCACGAACGGGTACGGCGACACCGTCCGCCTGGTGCCCGTGAAGCCGCTGAATTCCTCGAAGATGCCATGGATCACCGGCTCGATGGCGGCGAACACGTCTTCCTGGGTGACGAAGCTCATCTCGAAATCGAGCTGGTAGAACTCGCCCGGCGAGCGGTCGGCGCGGCTGTCCTCGTCGCGGAAGCAGGGGGCGATCTGGAAATAGCGGTCGAAGCCCGACACCATCAGCAACTGCTTGAACTGCTGCGGCGCCTGCGGCAGGGCATAGAACTTGCCCGGATGGTTGCGGGACGGCACCAGGAAGTCGCGGGCACCCTCCGGGCTGCTGGCCGTCAGGATCGGGGTCTGGAATTCCACGAAACCCTGTTCGATCATGCGGCGGCGGGCCGAGGCGATGACGTTGGAGCGCAGCAGGATGTTCTTCTGCATCTTCTCCCGGCGCAGGTCCAGGAAGCGATAGCGCAGGCGCAGTTCCTCGCCGGCGTCCTGCTCGCTGTTGACCTGCAGCGGCAGCGGATCGGCGGCCGACTGCACCGACAGGTCACGGACCTTCACCTCGATATGGCCGGTCGGCAGCTTGTCGTTGATGGTGTCGGCGGTGCGGGCCACCACCTCGCCCGTGATGGTCACCACCGATTCCAGACGCAGATCCT
Source organism: Niveispirillum fermenti (assembly GCF_048066175.1). Classification (GTDB taxonomy): domain Bacteria; phylum Pseudomonadota; class Alphaproteobacteria; order Azospirillales; family Azospirillaceae; genus Niveispirillum; species Niveispirillum fermenti. The sequence goes on from NZ_JBLTXA010000006.1 coordinate 88,057, forward strand.
CCAGCCCCTTGAAATGCGGGGACGAGGTATCGACCACGCATTGGGTGATGCCGAAATGGTCGCGCAGATCGACGAACAGCAACTGCCCATGGTCGCGCTTGCGGTTGATCCAGCCGGACAGGCGGACGGACTGGCCGGCATGATCAAGGCGGAGTTGGCCACAATTGTGGGTGCGATAGGCGTGCATGGCGCGACTGCTGCTTTCAAACGGTGGTGGAAAAGAACGGTGGTGAACAAGACATGAAGCGGTGAAACGGCACGGGCGGGCCACCGCCTGCCGGCGGTCGTCCCGTCGATGCGCACACCACACCGACAGCCTCTCCCTGTCAAGACATGGCATCGATATGGGAGCCAGTACCGACCCGGCCACTGCGACCCGCCCGCCCTTCCGCTGCGGCAGGAACGGCACACAAAAGCAGGAACGGCACACAGAAAGGGAATAGATGCCTGAACTACCGATAAAGCCTTTGTCTGGCGGGCAGCGGGGATGCTACCAGAACCCTCATGACTCTGATCACGACCACCGAAGACCTGTCTGCCTTCATCGACCGTATCCGGGACGCCGATTACGTCACTGTCGACACGGAATTCATGCGGGAAAAGACCTATTGGCCGCAGCTTTGCCTGGTACAGGTCGCCGGGCCCGATGAAGCCGCCGCCATTGATCCGCTGGCCCCCGGGATCGACCTTTCGCCCCTGTTCGCGCTGATGGCCGATCCGGCGGTGCTGAAGGTGTTCCATGCGGCCCGGCAGGACCTGGAAATCTTCGTCAACCTGATGGGGTCGGTGCCCGCCCCGCTGTTCGACACCCAGGTGGCGGCCATGGTCTGCGGCTTCGGTGATTCGGTCGGCTATGAGACGCTGATCACCAAGCTGACGCCGGCCCGCATTGACAAGTCCAGCCGTTTCACCGACTGGTCGCACCGGCCGCTGACCGACCGGCAGTTGCAATATGCGCTGTCAGACGTGACCTATCTGCGTCCGGCCTATGAGAAGATCCGCGCCAAGCTGAACCGCACGGGGCGGGAGGCCTGGCTGGCGGACGAGATGGGGATCCTGACCGATCCGGCCACCTACCGGACGGAGCCGGAGGATGCCTGGAAGCGCCTGAAGGTCCGCACCGAAAAGCCGCGCTTCCTCGCCATCCTGAAAGAGGTGGCGGCCTGGCGCGAACGGGAGGCGCAGCGCAAGAACCTGCCGCGCAACCGCGTGCTGCGGGATGAGGCGCTGATGGAGATCGCGGCGCACGCGCCCGGCAATGTCGATGACCTTGGACGCACGCGCGGCCTCGGCACCGGCATGGCGCAGGGACGCTACGGCACCGAATTGCTGGCCGCCATCAAGACGGCGCAGGCCATTCCCGACAGCGCCCTGCCACGGCCGGAACCGCGCGTGGAACCCGCCCCCGGCATCGCGCCCATCGTGGAATTGCTGCGCGTGCTGCTGAAGATGGTCTGCGACGACAATGACGTGGCCAGCCGGCTGGTTGCCAACGCCGCCGACCTGGAAGCCATCGCGGGGGACGATGATGCCGATGTCCCGGCCCTGAGGGGCTGGCGCCGGGACGTGTTCGGGGAAGCCGCCCTGCGCCTTAAGCACGGCAAGCTGGCCCTGGCCATCGCCGGCAAAAAGGTCAAGATGGTCGATCTGGCCAAGTGACCCGGTTGCCGGCAGGCCTGGGCCGACCGGCAACCGCGACGATGGCACCCTGACAATGGCACCCTGACAATGGCACCCTAACGACGGCCCCCTGACGACGGCACCCCAATCACGCCACCCCAATGATGGTTCCCTTGTCGTGATTGGGCCTCTGGGAGGAGGCCTCGTCACGAATGGGGATTGGCCTTGGCGAAGGCGGCCTTCTGATCGGCCGTTGCTTCCTTCTGATGCCGGGCCTTCCATTCCTCATAGGGCATGCCATAGACGCGCTCGCGCGCCTCATCCTGGCTGACGGCCTGCCCCCGTTCGTCCGCGGCAGCCTTGTACCATTTGGACAGGCAGTTGCGGCAGAAGCCGGCCAGGTTCATCAGGTCGATATTCTGGACATCCGTCCGCTCCTGAAGATGCGCCACCAGCCGGCGAAAAGCCGCCGCTTCCAGTTCAATGCGCGTCTGCTCGTCCATGTCTGTTTCCTCGGCAACGATGGAGCAGCCTATATGGGTCGCTGATCATCTTTCTATAAGAGAAATAATCTTAAATTTTAGTTGAGTATAATTGATCAAATTCCCTATTGCAGTCTCGCTATAACTATGCAAGATCGACGTCAAGTTCAAAAACCTATCCAAAAGTATCAACCGAATCTTTACCAAATGGAGAGGCCGATGGTCGTCGACATGCGCACCCGCTTGCCCTACAGCCACATCACCAGCCATGCCGCCACGCTCAGCCTGCATGCGGAGCGTCTGAACCAATGCGCGGCTGATCTTTCCACCGCGCTGTTGGCCTTGCAGTCTCTGGATGTCCGTGGGCTGATGGCGGATATTGAAAACGATTGACGGTCCCCCGCGGGATCGACCGCCCGTAGCCGGCAGGGGTGGGCTATGCCCGGCTGGCCAGCACAGCCGGCAGCAGCCGGGCCAGCCGTTCCGCCCAGGCGCCGGCTCCGGCGGCATCCGCGATCAGATCCTGGCGGATTTCCAGCATCAGGACGGGCAGACCGGCCTTTTCCCCATGATGGATGATGGTGAAGTCGGTGCCCGTGCGGGCGCTGTAAGGCTCGTTATCGCCCACCACCAGGTCCGGTTCGGCGCGCAGCGCCTCCAGCATGGGCAGGGCCAGACCGCCATCGCGGTTCCATAGCACGCCGACATGCCAGGGTCGGCGAAACCCGTTCATCTGTGGTGTGAAACTGTGGATGGAGATCAGGACCGGAGACTGCCCCCGCGCGGCGATATGCTGGCGCGCCGCGCTGATGGCGTCGTGATAAGGGTGGTAAAACGCTTCCAGTCGCTGTATCCGCGCGCTTTCCGAAAGGACCGCATTGGCCGGCACCGGTGTCCCGTCGCTGATCGCGGGCATCAGGGTCGGGCTGTCCGGCCAGCGGTTGCAATCCACGACCAGCCGCGAATAGACCGACAGCACGGCCGTGGCATCCAGCCGCCGGGCCAGTTCCTCCGTCACGGCCGCCGCCCCGATATCCCAACCGATATGACGGTCCAGGTCGGCCGGCTCGACGCCCAGCCCATGCAGGGCGGCGGGCACGGCCTTGCCGGCATGGTCACAGACCAGCAGCAGCGGGCTGGCCCCATCGGGGTTGATCACGCGGACGGGTGCCGGATCGGCGGCGGACAGGAAGGAGGGGGCGGCGATATCCATACCACCCTGCTTATCGTAAATCCCCGTGGCCGTCACCGGTTCAGGCATCCCGTCCGGCCAGCCGGATGGACGGATATCAGCGGACCAGCCGCCGCCACAGCCTGGCCAGACCGTCCAGCGGCCCGCGGCGATAGATCATGCGCGGCTGGCTGAACCGGCGGATCCCCGGCTCTCCATGATAGGCAGCGATGCCGGCGCAGACCGGGTTCCCTTGTGCATCCCGCCATTGCGTGCCGTTGACCATGATACTGCCGGCCCGCACACGGTCCAGCACGAAACCGACATCCGGTTCGTGCCGGCTGAACAGGTAAAGGGCGGGTGGACGGGGGCGGCCATTCACCATGGCCACGGCCTCATCCAATGCGCCATAGGATAGAAGCGGCAGCAAGGGGCCATGGACTTCGCGCGACATCACCTCGGCCTCCTCCATCACGGGCCAAAGCAGGGTGGGTGCCAGCTTGCGCGACCCCGGCTCCGGCCCCTCTCCCCCGGGATGGATGGCATAGGCCCGCGCGCCCCACCGGCGCGCATCGTCGATCATGCCCAACAAATCCTGATAATGCTTATCTGTTACGATAGCGGAATAATTTGATCTCCGCAGAGAGGGATAAAGAGAAATTGTTGCTTTCTCGAAATGATTTATGAAATCCAGTTCGCTCCCGGCCGGCAGCAGCACATGGTCGGGTGCGGCCCCCGTCTGCCCGGCATCGGCCAGTTTGGCGGCGGCGATCTGCGCCGCCGCCAGGGCCAGCGGATAGCCGGGGGTGACGATCACCGGGTTCTTTCCGCCCAATTCCAGCGTGACGGATGCCGGATTGTCGGCGGCGGCCCGCATCACCTGCCGGCCATTGCCGGCCCATCCCGTGAAATGCACATGGTCCACCGCCGTCTGGCAGATGGCCTGCGCCGTGTCGGCTCCGCCGCCGGCCACGGCCATTTCCGACGGTGTGAACGTCTCCGCCAGCAGGCGTTCCAGCAGGATGGCCGTGCGCGGCGCCTGTTCGGACGGTTTCAGCAGCACGCGGTTGCCGGCGGCGATGGCGGCGGCAACCGGGACCAGGGCGCGCTGCACGGGGTCGTTGCGGGACGTGATGATGGCGACCACCCCCAGCGGCTCCCATTCCATGCCACCGCGCGGCAGCCAGTGCCGTGCCCGTCGCCGGCAAAGGCGGGCCAGGTTGCGGATCGCCTCATGACTGGGCCTGATGCCGGCATCGGGGCGGACATGGCCCGGCGGGTGCCCGAAATCCGCCGCCATCGCCTCGGTCAGCGATGCCTCGTAATGCCGCAATGTGCCGGCCAGCCGGTCCAGCACCTCTGCCCGCCGGTCGATGGCGATGCCGCCTTCACGGCGCCAGCCTTCCCGCAGATGGGACAGCGCCGCCACCAGCCGCTTGTCGGCGGCACTGGCCGGCCGCTGGCGTGCCAGGGCGGAGGGGAACTCGATGACGGCGTCGGCCATGGCGCAGCTCCCTTGTTCCGGGCGCCTTTCCGGGCAGCCCGACGGTCGCAACAGGGCACCGGGCCCGCCATCAGCCGCGCCGGAAGCGCTCCACCTTCATAATCCGGTATCCCAGGGACGGCGGGAAGCGCGGTTCGGCCCGATAGCGGGCATCTCGGTCGGTCGTTCCCGGAATAATATAGGTACGGCCGTTGGCCCATTCCACGGCTGTTTCCGACGGCAGCGGCGCGCCCGTCCCCCCGGCATTGACGACCGTCACCTCCCAAAGCCGGCCATAGGCCAGCGTGGCACGGTCCAGCATGAAAAGGCGCTGCTTGGGCGCCTCCGCCAGGGCGAGGATTTCCGCCTCCACCTGCTCCCGCGCGGCGACCAGTTCGCCCAGGCCGGCCCGGCCCTTGGACAGTTCATCCTCCACCTGCGCAATCAGGGTGCGCAGCGTGTTGCAGGCCACGTCCAGGCGGTGATGCTCTTCCTCCACCGTGCGCAGGTCGCGCTGATACTGGCCGACATCCGTTTCGATCTTGCGCATCACGGCGGCGGCGTAGGCCACCGACACCAGCATCAACAGGACAAGCCCGACCTGGATCAACATGGCCGCTCACTCCGCCGCGATGGCCGCCTGACTGGCGGGCACGGCCTTGGACAGGCTGAAGCCGCCATCAGGCGGGAATTGGGTGCGGGCCATGCGGTTGGCATCATCGGCATTCTCCGCCCAGATCTCCACGACATGGCGCAGGGCGCGGAAACGGCAATCCTTGATGGTGTTCTGGTTGATGGTCAGCACGCTGCCCAGTGTCATCTGCACCACGAACAGCCGGCGGGATGCGGACGGCTCGCCCAGTTCATGCACGACGATGTAATTCTCTTCGCCCGCGGCCTTCAGGCGGCGCTGCGCATCGGCCAGTTGGGTCGATGCGGCCTTGCGCTCCACCTCCGTCTGACGGACGGCCTCCTGCGCATCGCGGTAGGCCTTGGTCAGTTCCTCCTGCTTGCGGGACAGGTCGCGGTTGCTTTCACCGATACGGGCGATGTGGGCGCGCCGGGAATAATAGAGGACCTGCCGGACCAGCGCGATGCTGACAGCGCCGATGGCGCTCAGCAAGGCAACGACGAAGAGGACGACATTGATTTCCAAAGCGGCAATTCCGTCTGACGTCATGCTGTGGCCGACCACCACGACCGCACCTGCTAACGCGGCGAGGTCGAGTGTAACACCCGCAGGACGGCTTGTCGCGCATTGCAACCTAACCAAAAGTTAGGGCGGGCCGAACCGCAGGTCCAGCCCGGCCCGCTGCAGCGCGGCAGGCCATTGCGGGCCTGTCAGGCAGGCCATTTCCACCTGCCGCGCGCCGACCACGGGGTCGAGCGTGGCCAGTTCATCGTCGGGCAGGGCGGGATGCACCATCAGCAATCCGCCATCGCCCATACGCGCCAGAAAGCGTGGCAGCAGGCGTGGGAAATCCCCCCGGAAACCATGGATGCCGGAAAAGCCGCGATTGACGGTCAGGCCCGCGGTGCGCGCATCCTCCGCCATGCCCCGCGCCAGGGCGGCAATGAACAGCGCCTTGCCCGCTGCCACCCCACGCGCGACGATGCGCCCCGCCCCCTCATGACAATCGCGGACCCAGACGCCGCCGGCCGGATAGCGCCGGGCCACCGCCGCCAGGACCAGGGGGCGAATGCCGGGCAGAAGATGCACATGTTGATGCCCGTCGACGAAATGCGGCGGACGGCCCATCGCGGCCTCGAAACCGTCCAGCTGCCGGTCGATCTCCGCCGCCAGTTCGGCCTGCATCGCCGGCGCGTGCAGTCTGCCGGCATGCGACAGCAGCAGCCAGCGGCCCAGCGCCGGAAAGCGCCCGTCCGGGCACAGGACCGGCATCGGCCCCAGCGGCATCAGCGACCCCGTCAGGGTGAGATGCAGGCCGGTCTGGAACCCGTCCGGCATGTCCCGCAGACCGGCCGCGTCGTGCCGCCAGCGCGGGCTGGGCACCATGGCCCCCGTGCCCGACAGCCGCCGACGCCGGCCCAGGTCCAGGATGGCCGCCGTCACCCCAGCCGACAGGGCGTAATCGTCGGCGATGACCAGGACCGACGGGGCCATGACCGCCGCTTATGCCGCAGGCGCGCGGGTAAGCTGCAGGAACACGTCCTCCAGGTCGCTTTCCACCATGGACAGGTCCTTCACGGCCAGTCCCGCCGCGGCCATGGCCCCCAGCAGGTCGGCGACGCGGGTCTCGCTGGGCTTGTAATGGACGACCAGCCGGCGCGGGGTCTCCAGCTTCGCGTCGAAGGCGGCGAACGCGGGGGGCACGGTGGCCAGGTCGGCATCCAGCGTGACCACCATCTCCTTGCTGTCCAGCCGGCCCAGCAGGTTCTCCGTCGACTCGCACGCCACCACCTGGCCGTGGTTGACGATGGCGATGGTGTCGCAAAGCTCCTGCGCCTCTTCCAGGTAATGGGTGGTCAGCACGATGGTGGTGCCGGCCCGGTTCAGTTCGCGCACATGGGCCCACAGGCTCTGCCGCAATTCCACATCCACGCCGGCCGTCGGCTCGTCCAGCACCAGGACGGGCGGGGCATGCACCATGGCCTTGGCCACCATCAGGCGGCGGCGCATGCCACCGGACAGGGTGCGGGCATAGGCGTTGGCCTTGTCCTTCAGGCCCACGGCCTCCAGCAGGGCGTCGGTCTGCCGCTCTGCCTTGGGCACACCATAAAGGCCGGCCTGCAGGTCCAGGATCTCCCGCGGGGTGAAGAACGGATCCAGGTTCAGTTCCTGCGGCACGATGCCGATGGCGGCGCGGGCCGAGCGGGCATGCTCATCGATATCGATACCCCAGATGCTGGCCTTGCCGCTGGTCTTGTTCACCAATCCGGCCAGGATGTTGATGAAGGTGCTCTTGCCGGCGCCGTTGGGCCCCAGCAGGCCATAGATCGACCCCCGCGGGATCGACAGGGTGATACCCTTCAACGCCTCCTTCGGCGGGGCCTTGGCAGTGCCGGCATAGGTTTTGCGCAGGTCGGTGACGGCGATGGCGGCGGCCGGTGCGCTGTCGGTGGCGGTGCCGGCGGACCGGCTCAGGCTGTCGGGCATTGTGACCATGTTCCGGACGGTGGGGCGACGGGCGTCGCTGCATACCCCCTGGCCTACACCCGCAACAACCGCCGGTCAATTTGCCGAACGGCAGGGGCGGCCGCCGGCCTTGCGCAAACCGGCGGCCGGAGTATGATGCGCCGCACCCGCCGAACCCGGATTTTCCCCGGATTCCCTTCAAGACCATTCCCAAGGAACAGATGACCATGCAGCCGGCCGAGACCATCTATATCGACGAAGACACCGTCGGCTGCGATGGCGGCGGCGGGGCGCTGGGTCATCCGCTGGTCTATCTGACGCTGGCCCCGCGGGGGGAGATCGACTGCCCCTATTGCGGCCGCCACTATGTACAGACGGCGGCCGGAAAGGCGGCCGGCGGCGGCCACGGCCACTGATCTCCTCGCCTGCCCCCCGGCTTTCGGTTCAACCCCTTTCGGTTCAACCCGATGCGACCGACAGCATCGGGCCCGGGTGGATGATGTAGCGGGCGGTCTGTGCCGTGCGCTCATAGGCGCGGGCGAAAAAGCAGCGATGCAGGCCGGCGGCCGGCGCCACCACCCCCTGGGGTGGCATGAAGTCGGCTGCCATGGGCTCCCGTCCCGTCGGCACCAGGGCGATGCCATCGAAACCGCCGCTGGCCGCGCGCAGGCAATCCGGCGGCAGGGGGCGGCCCGATACCAGCGTGACGGGCATCGGAGCCGCCAGCAGCGCCGCCCTTTCGGCAAAAAGCTGTACCAGCACCACCCCCTCGACCCCCAGGGCCGCACCGAAGCCGGCATGGGTCCATCGGGCGTCCAGCAGGTTTTCCCGGTGCCCCGGTGACTGCATCAGATTGTCCAGCGCCAGCCGGCCGGCCCTTTCCGGCTGCGCCGCGTCGAACAGGTTGCTGCCATAGAGATTCTCTCCGTTCACGCCCACCAGCGTGCGGTGCAGCAGGCCGATCCGGTCCATGGCGTGCCGCCCGCCCGCGTCGGCATGGGCGAAAGGCGCGCCGGCGGCCAGTTGCGCGGCGTAATGGCGGGCGATCCAGGCCAGGTCCATGTCGGACGCCAGGGGCGCCGCCCCCTCCCCCAGCCGCAGCGCCGACGCCCCCTCCAGACAGGCCCGCTCCATGCGGGGCAGCGGCATGTCGTCGCGCCGCCATGCCCCCTGGGCCTGCGCGGCCCGCCGGAACACCTGATGGGCCGCAGCATAGTCGGCGAATCCATCCAATGGTATGGCATTGTCCGCCAAAGGGTCGCGCACGGAATCGTAGGCTCGCGATGCCGACGCACCCGCCGCCCCGGCCGGGAGCAGCAGTCCCAGCCCCCCCAGCAGCACGGTCCGGCGGGCGATGCATGCCGTTCGGACATAACCATCTGGATGTATGACAAGCAGGGCGCCTTGACCTATTCTTGAAGCGGGTTGCATCCCGAATCACACCCGATATAGTAGCCTAAGGTTGTTTTACACCGACTTATTGTGAACAACAGGTTAACAGCATAGCGTGCCGCCGCTCGTCGCGCCAACCCTTCTGTCTGCCGATATCATGCCGACCAGCCACCATCCCGCCGATCTCCACCACCCTTCCGGCCTGCGTTTGCCGGTGACGCGACTGCCCTTCGTCGGGGAGCGCGTTGATGGGCGTTTCGGGTATTGGGTGCTGCCCGACATGCCGGAGGGGCAGGATCTGCGCTTCCAGGGCCGCACCTATGCCGCCTGGTTCCTGTTGTACGAGGAAGCCAATGGTGCTGTCGCCGCCGTCGACCTGATGGACCGGATCGAACGGGAGATGCCGTCGCGCTATCCGGCCGTCGATCGCGCCTTTCTGCAGGAACTGAACAGCCGGCGGGCCCGTTCCTCCGCCGCCTGATCCCGGTGCCCCCCGGCGGCCCCTCCCCTACCCAGTCCTGCCCCCATCCGGATTCCCTTCTCCGGGTTCCCTTCCCCGCACACAACAATCCGGCAGCGTCGCCCTTTTGCAGGTGCGAAACGCCATCTGCGTGTGCCACATGCATGTCTTTTCCCTGAAATGTAAAAGTTTGTCCCCTATCGCAACCAGTTACCATCGCGTAACAATTGGGGGGTTGGAGCTTGGGCGTCGGGCGTCTAGTTCCTGAAAGGCACGCTGGCCGGCACTGTTCCGGCTTCGGGGCGTCCGGGCTTGACCGGATGGTGGCCAGCGACATTTAACGGATGGTATCTTTCCGCGTGCGGCGGCACAGGAAGGATCCAGGAAGCAACAAACAGGGTCGGCATGTCCCCGGATGCCGGCCGCCATAACATGCGGATGGATCATGCGCCTGCCCCTTCAGATCGCCACCGCCGTCGCCATCGTCGCCATCGCCGGCGGCGTCTGGTATGCGACGGGCAGGAGCGACAATGGCACCGCCGCCACCCAGCAGGCAGCACGCCCCGTTTCCGTCATCGGCAAGACGGTGGGCCGGGGCGACATTCCGGTCGTCTTCGACGCCGTCGGATCGCTGCGTGCGGCGGAGGCTGTGACCATCACCGCCAAGACGGCCGGCCTTGTCCGGTCGATCAACTTCTCCGAGGGGCAATTGGTTCAGGCGGGCCATGTGCTGGTGGAACTGGATGACCGGGAGGTACGGGCCAATCTGGCCGGCGCGGAGGCCGACCGGCGCAACGCCGCGCAGTTGCTGGAACGCGCCCGTGCCCTGCTTGTCCGCCAGAACGTGTCCCAGGCCCGCGTCGACGAGTTGAGCCAGCAATTGCAGAGCGCCGACGCGGTCGTGCGCGCCACGCAGGCCCGCCTTCAGGACCTGACCATCCGGGCCCCCTTCACGGGCTACACGGGCCTGCGTCAGGTCAGCCCCGGCGCCCTGGTCCGTCCGGCCGACGTGGTGACGACGCTGGACGACACGCGCACCCTGAAGCTGGAATTCACCGTGCCTGAACTGGCGCTGCGCGACCTGCGCCAGGGGATGGAGATCACGGCCATCACCAGCGTCTATCCCGACCAGCCGGCGCGCGGTCATGTCGCCGCCATCGATACGCGCGTCGACAGCGTCACCCGCACCATCGCCGCGGTAGCGGAAATCGACAATGCCGATGGCCGCCTGCGGCCCGGCATGTTCATGACGGCGCGCCTGACCCTTGAAACCCGCAGCGACGTCGTGCTGGCACCCGAAGAAGCACTGGTTCCCGTGGGCGACCGGCAGTTCGTGTTCCTGGTGGCGAACAACCGGGTCGAGCGCCGGCAGGTGACGATCGGCGCGCGGTCGCGCGGCTTTGTGGAGATCACGGCCGGCCTGACCGGCGGCGAGGTCGTGGTGACCCGCGGCATCCAGAAGGTCCGGGACGGCCAGGCGGTCCAGGTGGAAGTGGTCGGCGATGCGGCGGCGGCCGCCCAGTCGGCCGCGCGGCCGACCCTTTGATTTGTGCGGGCGGGGGTGCGCATCGCACGCCCCGCCCGACCGGCGATGAGGGCCGGGTCGTCCCATGGGCGGCACCGGCCATTGATGAATGGTGCATGCGCTTCTGGCTGCATGCTACTCTGGTGGGAAACCGGCCATGGTGATTTCCGACATCTCCATCCAGCGCCCTGTGCTGGCCTTCGTGATCAGCGCCATGCTGGTGGTTTTCGGCGTGCTGGGGTACGAGCGGCTGCCGGTCCGCGAACTGCCGAAGATCGATTATCCCATCGTCTCCATCTCCACCTCATATCCCGGCGCCAGCGCGGAGGTGATCGACAATGAGATCACCGAGCGCATCGAGGGCGTCATCAATGGCATCGAGGGCGTGAAGACCATCCGCTCCCGCTCACGCGAGGGCAGTTCGTCGGTATCGGTGGAGTTCGAGATCGACCGCGACATCGACGCCGCCAGCAATGATGTGCGCGACCGCGTGGGCCGGCTTTCCGACAATCTGCCCGAAGAGGCGGAATTGCCCGAGATCAGCAAGGTCGATGCCGACAGCAGCCCCATCATGTGGCTGTCGCTGGCATCGGACCGGATGAACCAGCTTGAGCTGACCGACTATGCCCGCCGCTATTATCTGGACGCGCTGGCCACCGTGCCGGGTGTGGCGTCGGTGCGCCTGACGGGCCGGCGCGATTTCGCCATGCGCATCTGGCTGGACCGCAACGCCATGGCCGCCCGCCAGGTGACGGTGCAGGATATCGAGGCCGCCATCCGGCGGGAGAATACCGAACTGCCCGCCGGCCGTATCGAAAGCAGCCAGCGCGAGTTCACGGTGCGCACCGACACCCGCCTGAACCGCCCCGAGCAGTTCGGCGCCATCCTGGTCCGTCAGGACGGGGCGAACTGGATCCGGCTGGGCGACGTGGCGCGGGTGGAGGTGGCCGCCCGCGACGACCGCGGCGATTTCCGCATCAATGGCGGCACCGCGGTCGGCATGGGCATCGTGCGCCAGTCGACGGCCAACACCGTGGAAGTGTCGGAAGGCGTGCGCGCCATGCTGGCGGAGTTCAACAACAACCTGCCGCCCGGCATGACGCTGGAAATCCGCCAGGACGACGCCGCCTATGTCAGCCAGTCCATCTATGAGGTGTTCCACGCCATCGCCGTGGCCGTGGGCCTGGTGGTGCTGGTGGTCTGGGCGTTCCTGCGCACCTTCCGTGCCACCATCATTCCCGTGGTGGCCATCCCCGTGTCGCTGGTGGCAGCGTTCGGCATCATGGCGGCGCTGGGCTTCTCCATCAACGTCCTGACATTGCTGGCCTTTGTGCTGGCCGTGGGGCTGGTGGTGGATGACGCGATCATCGTGGTGGAGAACATATCCCGCCGTATCGAAGAGGGGGAGCCCCCCCTGCTGGCCGCCTATCGCGGGGCACGGCAGATCGGCTTTGCGGTGCTGGCGACGACGGCCGTGCTGCTGGCCGTCATCGCACCGCTCTCCATGCTGCCGGGCGACCAGGGGCGCCTGTTCCGGGAATTCGCCGTGGCGCTGATGGCCGCCATCGGCTTTTCCTGCATCGTGGCCCTCAGCCTTTCTCCCATGCTGTCATCCAAGCTGCTGCGTCCCCACCATTCGCCGGGACGCCTCTACCGTCTGTCCGAAGCGGTGCTTGTCGGCCTGACCAACTTCTACACCCGCATCCTGCGCATGGCCCTGTCGGCGCGGTTGCTGGTGCTGCTGGTCATGGGCGGGACGATCGTGCTGACGGCGCTGATCGGTGCCACGCTGCCCAGCGAACTGGCCCCCGTGGAAGATCGCGGCACGGCCCGCATCTCCCTGACGGGACCGGAAGGGGCCAGCATGGAATACACGATGGAAGAGGTGGCGAAGGTCGAAGGATTGCTGGCCCCCTATCTGAAGTCGGGCGAACTGGACAGCGTGCTGACCATCGTCAATCCCGGCTGGGGCGGCAATGCCGGCGTCAACCGCGCCATGATGATCATCCGTACCCCGCCCTGGAACAACCGCGTGACGGACCGCAGCCTGCCGCAGATGGTGAACGAATTGCGCCCGCAATTGTCGGCCATCCCCGGATCGCGCATCGTGCCCGTGCTGCCGTCCGGCCTGGGCGGCGGCGGGGCCTCGGCCAACCAGATCCAGGTCGTGATCGGCGGCAACACGTTCGAGGAACTGGCCGACTGGCGCGACGCGCTGATCGAACGGCTGGAACAATATCCCGGCCTGACCGGCTTCACGGCCGATTACGACGAGACGAAGCCGCAGCTTTATGTCACCGTCGACCGCGACCGGGCCGCCGACCTGGGCGTGTCCGTCACGGTCATCGGCGGCACGCTGGAAAGCATGCTGGCCGAAAAGGTGGTCACGCGCTATCTGGACCGGGGCGAGGAATATGATGTCGTGGTCCGGGCGGAGGCGGAGAACCGGTCCAACCCCCGCGACCTGACCAACATCTTCGTGCGGGGCACCACGGCCGGCGGCACGGGGCAGCTGGTGCCGCTGGCCAACCTGATCCAGATCCGCGACGTGGCCGGCCCGACGGAACTGAACCGCTATAACCGGCTGCGGTCGATCACCATCACGGGCAACCTGACGGCGGGCACGGTGATGAGCGATGCCATCGCCGAGGTGCGCCAAGCCGCGGCCGAGGTGCTGCCGCCGGAGGCCCGGATCAATTTCGAGGGTGCGGCCCGCCTGCAACTGGAAGCCAGCAGCGCCATCTGGTTCGCCTTCGGCATGGCCATGCTGGTCGCCTTCCTGGTGCTGTCGGCCCAGTTCGAGAATTTCCGCCTGCCGCTGATGATCCTGGCGTCGGTGCTGCCGGCGGGGCTGGGCGGCGTGCTGGCCATCATGGTGACGGGCATGTCACTGAACACCTATACGCAGATCGGCCTGATCATGCTGATCGGCCTGCTGGCCAAGAACGCCATCATGATCGTGGAGTTCGCCAACCAGCTCCGCGAGGAGGGGCTGGAACTGATGGCCGCGGTGGAGGAGGCGGCGCGCCTGCGCCTGCGCCCCATTCTGATGACCTCCATCGCCACAGTCTTCGGCGCCATGCCGCTGGCGCTGGCCACGGGTGCCGGTGCCGAAAGCCGCATGGCCATCGGCTGGGTGATCGTGGGCGGCGTGACCGTCGGGACATTGCTGTCCCTGTTCGTCACGCCCGTGCTGTACAGCCTGTTCGCCAGCGGCGTGAAGCCCATCGGCATCGTCCGCCGCCAGTTGGAGGAGGAGGAGCGCCGCTACAAGGACCCGTCGCAGGTGCCGGCGGAGTGATGGCAGCGTCCGTCGCCGCTTGTCAGCTCATCAATGGCCGGGCACGCCCCTTCGTGAGGCCGGTGGCCAGCCCGACATTCATGTCCGGTCGAACCGCGCCGGCTTTCCGAAGAAGCGGGTGGCCAGCGCAGTGATGCGGGACGGATCGCCCGTGGTCAGGAAACTGACATCCCCCTGGCCGGGCCGGTCGAATTCCGGGTGCCGTTCCAGATAGGCCGACAGGCTTTTTGCCGTCAGGTCGGGCTGGGACAGCACCTCCACCCCCACCGGCAGGGCGTCCGTGAACAGGTCCGCCACCAGCGGATAATGGGTGCAGCCCAGCATGACCGCCTGCGGCGGCGCACTGGCCAGCCGGGTCATCAGGCCGTCGGCATACAGGCGCACGGCTTCCGCCACGCGCTGGCGCGGGGCATCGGCTTCGATCAGGGGGACAAGGGCGGGGCATGCCTGCTGCACCACGCGCACTTCCGGCGCGCGGGCCGCGATCTCCCGCGGATAGGCACCGCTATCCACCGTCCGGCTGGTGGCGAAGATGCCGACCGTGCGCGGTTCGCCCGCCTGCCGGCTGGCCGCCACATCGGCCATCCAGGGCACACCCGTCACCGCCTCCACCATGGGAACCAGCACGCCCAGCACGCGCCGGCCGGGCCAGGCCGTTTCCAGCCAGGTCTGCTGCAACCGGCGCAGCGCCACGGCGGATGCCGTATTGCAGGCCAGGATGACCAGGCCGGCCCCCCGCTCGAACAGGCGTGACACACCGGCCAGGGTCAGCCGGTAAATCTCTTCCGGCGGCCGGTCGCCATAGGGGGCGTCGGCATGATCGCCCAGATAGAGGAAATCATGCGATGGCAGGGACCGGTGCAGGGCGCGCAGCACCGTCAATCCGCCATGACCCGAATCGAACACGCCGATCATCAGGAAAACCCATTCCCAGCCATCTGCGCGCTGTTTAGCACGGGTTTGCGGCGATGGAACGGCATTTCAGCGACTTGCCAGCGGCCCTGCGCTGTGCGTAACTCCGCCTCCGTACCGTTCAATCCCCTGCCCTGGTGAGTGCTTCCGTCCATGCCCGCGCTGATCCGTCCGCTGTTCGCCCTCTCCCTGGCCCTTGCCGTCCTGCCAGGCCTGGCCCTGGCACAGGATGCCCGCCCCGCCGCCGGCCCCACCATGGGCGAAATCGCGCGGCAGGCGCAGCAGCAGCAGGCGGCGCCCGTGCCGGCATCCCCGCTGCCGCCGGCGGGCAACCTGCCCACCATGGGCGATCTGGTACGCCAGCAGGGGCAGGCCGCTGCGGCAGCCCAGGCCGAAGCGCCGGGCTGCACCCGTCCGCGCACGCCGGGCGCCCTGCCCGATGGCACCAAGGCGACGGAAGAGGATATGCGCAAGGCCCAGGTGGCCGTGAAGACCTATGTCACCGAGTCGGAGGCCTTCAACACCTGCCTGGACCGGCTGGTGAAAAGCGCGCAGAATCAGGTTACGGTCGAGGAATATCTGGCCCTGGTCCAGCAATATGACCTGACCGTCGCAGCCATGCAGATCTTCGCCGATCGGTTCAACGAGCAGCTCCGCATCTATCGCGCCAGGGCGAAGCCCTGATCCGTGCCCCAGGGCCAAGCCCTGATCTGCGCACCGGACGCCAAGCCCTGATCCGCGCCGGGGCAGGATGATGGGTTGCGTGGGGTCGGCGCGGACGGCCTACAGCCGCACGCGCAGGCCCATGAGCCATTGACGCTCCGGCCCGATATTGGTCAGCCCATCGCCCCGCCGGCCTGTCTCCACGCGCGCTCCCGCCACATTCTCCGCCGTGGCGTAGAATTCCAGGCTCTGATCGACATGCCAGGCGGCGTAGAGGTCGCCCACCGTATAGCCGTCCAGCGTGCCCTGGTTGCGGCTGTCCTCGAATTGCCGGGCGGCACTGCGGACCTGGGCGCGCAGGGTCAGGGCGGGAACCGGGTTCCAGGTCAGGTCCAGGGTGCCGGCATGGCGGGGTGACTGGCCCAGCCGGTTGCCCTCCAGCCCCGCCATGGCCCCCGCATCCGTGATCTCGCTGTCACTATGCAGATAGGCGGCGCCGAGACGCAAACTGTCCGTCACCTGCCAGCCCAGGTCCAGTTCCAGCCCCCGCACTACCACGCGATCCAGCCCCCGGCGCTGGGCCAGGCTGCCGCCGGCCGGCACGAAAACGCCCAGTTCGGCATTGTTGCCCGGCGTTGTCTGGATGACGACATTGTCCACCGCATTCCGCAGCCGGACATGGAACAGGGTAGCACTGGCGGTAAGGCCCCCGCCCGGCGTCAACCGGATCCCGGCTTCCACACCGCGCATCCGTTCCGGTTCCAATCCGGCATTCGCCTCGGTTATGTCATTGCCGACCCGGAATGGCCGATAAAGCTCGTTCAAGGTGGGCAGGCGGAAACCGGTATAGAGGGCAGCGCGCAGGCCCAGCAGGTCGCTGGCCTGCCAGTCGGCGCCGGCCCGGCCATTGGCAACGGTGCCGTCCCGTTTCGCGAACCGGTCGTCGCGCAGGATCGCCCCCGTGGCATTGTCGCGTTCGGTCCGGTGGCCGTCATTGTTGCGCCAGCCATCCAGACGGCCCCCGGCCGACAGGGTCAGACCGGGCACACCGGTCCAGGCATGTTCGATGAACAGGCCGGCCACCTGCTGTTCCCCGCCCGCCGCGCGCTCCCGCGTGTACCGGCCAGCGGAAAAGGTGAAATGCTCGCGGGTTCGCCCGTCGGTCAGGCGCAGGTCGGCGCCGATATCGGTCTCGTGCCCCGCGGCGGGCCGGAAGGAAAGCTGGAGGATGCCGCCCGTGGCCGTGGCCGGCACGTCATGCTGGTCCAACGATGGCGTTTCGCCCGTGCGCCCGGCGTTGACCCCGGAAAAGGTGCTGGCAAAGGACCAGTCACGCCAATAGGCCAGCGCCTCCCAGGTGACCGCCCCGCCATCACCGGCCAGACGCAGACTGCCTTCCAGCGCTTCGGTGGCATTGTTGGTGTAGGGCGTGCCATTCCCCCGGCTTTCCTTGAAGCCGGAAAGCTTGGCCGTGGCGGCGATGCCGCCAATCCGGGTGGCGACGACCCCGTTCACGGCATAGGCGTCGGCATCGGCGGGGATGTCGATGGGACCACGGCGGGATCTTTCGACCAGCATCACCCCATCGGTGCGAAACGCGCTTCCCGACAGACCCACATGCCAGCCGCCGGCCGACCCGCCGGCCGTGGCCCGGCCCAGCCATGTGCCATCGCCACCCCCCGCCAGTTCCATGTCCAGACCGTCGCGCTGGCGTGTTTCAATACGGATCGTGCCGGCCAGGGCGCTGTTGCCCCAGGGGCCGGCACCGCCGCCGCGCGTGATCGTGACGGTTTCCACCGACCCGGTGGGCAGCCGGGACCAGTAAACCCAGCCGCCGAACGGATCATTGACCGGCACCCCGTCCACCAGCAGCAGCGTGCGGCCGGCACCATTGGGGCCGATGCCGCGCAGCGACACGCCCTGCGCCGTGGGGTTGGCCGTGCGGGAACCGGAACGGCGGAACAGGCTGAAACCCGGTACGGCCCGCAACGCCTCATCCAGCCGCCGTTGCGGGGCGGTGGCCAGGGTGGCCGCGTCGATGATGGTGGGACCATAGACCCGTTCAAAGGCCGGCACACCGACGCGCCGGCCCGTCACGACGATCTCTGCCACCTGCGTGTCCTGCGCCCGGACCGGACCGGCCGGCCCCAGGGGCAACAGGGCCAGGGCGGCAACGGTCCACAGGAACGGGCGGGGGGCATCGCGGTGCAGGCGCATGGGGCACTATTCCTCCAAATTCTGCCCTATAGGATATAATTTACAGGGCTGAACCAGCCATAACATCTTGATGCACCGTTTGAATACCGCAAAGCACCGGGAGAATCCGATCAGATGCAGGCACGGATGCAGGCACGGCAGGGGCGCGGGGAACCGCGCCGGCCGGCTGCCCTGTTCCAGGGATAGGCCGCCGGTGCATCCGGCGGCACCTGTCCCTTGGCAGGCATCCGCCCCGGAAAAAGGAGGGAGGGACGGGCCCGCGGATGCCGATGAGGGCCGGTAACCCGGCCTTCATCGGCACAAGGGGCTCAAATCGCCGCCGTTGCCTGATGCAGCCAGTCGAGATCGGGACCTTCGACCAGCGGGGACAGTTCGGTCCGGACGCGGGCATGGTAGGTGTTGAGCCAGTCGCGCTCGTCCCCCGTCAGCATGTCGCGATCGACCATGCGGTGATCGATGGGGCACAGGGTCAGCGTCTCGAAGCCCAGCATGGGCCGGTCGGCCCCCGGAATGGCGGCGGGCACCACCAGTTCCAGGTTTTCCACCCGAATGCCATAGGCACCGGCCAGGTAATAGCCGGGCTCGTTGGACAGGATCATGCCGGGCAGCAGGGTGACGCCGTTCAACTGCTTGCCGATGCGCTGCGGCCCCTCATGCACCGACAGGTAGCTACCGATGCCATGGCCCGTGCCATGGTCGTAATCCAGCCCGTGCTGCCACAGGAACTGGCGCGCCAGACTGTCGAGCTGGCTGCCGGCCGTGCCGGCGGGGAAGCGGGCGCGGTTCAGTGCGATATGGCCCTTCAGCACCAGGGTGAAGTGCCGGCGCGCCTGTGGTCCGACATCGCCGACGGCCAGGGTGCGGGTGATGTCGGTGGTGCCGTCCAGATACTGCCCGCCGCTGTCCAGCAGGAAGACGCTGTCCTTCTCGATCCGGCGGTTGGTGGCCCGGGTCGCGCGGTAATGCACGATGGCGCCATTGGGGCCGGCCCCGCTGATCGTATCGAAGCTGGGGCCGCGGAAATCGGCGGCTCCCTGGCGGGCCTTGTGCAGCCTGTCCACCACGGTCAGTTCGTCCAGATGGCCCTTCGGCGCCTCGGCGTCGAACCAGCGCAGGAAACGGACCAGGGCGGCCCCGTCGCGGCGATGGGCGGCCCGGGCGCCCTCGATCTCCGTCTGGTTCTTCACGGCCTTGGGCAGGGTGCAGGGGTCGCCGCCGCCATCCACCCTGGCCCCGGCGCCCGACAGCCGGTCCACCACCCACAGCGCCGCATTGGCCCCGTCCAGCCGCACCTTGGCACCGGCCGCGCCCAGCGCATCCAGCGCGCTGCCCAGCTCGTCGGGCGCGCGGATGGCGACCTGGTTGCCCAGATGCGCCTCCAGCCCCGGCGCCAGCTTGCGCCGGTCCACGAACCAGTCCACCACGCCATCGGCCCGGATGGTGGCAAAGGACAAGGGCAGCGGCGTGCAGGGCACATCGGCCCCGCGCACATTCAGCAGCCAGGCGATGCTGTCCGGCTGGGTCAGCACGGCGGCGTCGGCCTTCAACCCGGCCAGCGCCGTGGCGATGTCGGCCCGCTTGTCGGCGGCGGACCGCCCGGCGGCCGACAGGGGATGGGCATTCACCACGCCCAGCGGGGCCGGCGGCTGGTCGGCCCAGACGGCATCCAGCGGATTGCCGTCGGTCGCCACCAGTTCGATGCCGGCCGGCGTCAGGCAGGATCGCATCCGGTCGGCCCAGGCACCGGTATGCAGCCACGGATCGAAGCCCAGGCGGGACCCGGAAGGCAGGTTCGCCGCCGCCCAGTCGCCGTGGAACTCCTCGATCAGGTGATGATAGCTGAACAGGCTGGCCGACACTTCCTGGCGCACCTGGATCGTGTAACGGCCATCGGCGAAGACGGCCGCCTTGTCCAGCGTCACCACCACGGCCCCGGCCGAGGCCGTGAAGCCGCTGATCCAGGCCAGCCGCGACCCGCGCAGGGGCACATATTCACCCTGATATTCATCGGCGCGCGGCACCACGAACCCGTCCAGCCCGCGGCGTTTCAGTTCGGCACGCAAGGCCGCCAGCCGGGCGCCATGGTCGCCATGGGCCGGATCGGCCGGGCGGGCCATGGTGGCGCGGAGGGCCAGCAACTGCTGCGTCGTCGCGTCCGACCGCCGGCCGGACACAAGCTCCAGCCAGGCATCGGGCGCCTCGCCATCCGGGGCGGCATTCACGCCGGCGATCAGGTCCCGGATGGCGGCCACGGACCGGTCGATCCCGTCGCCACGCAGCAGATCGGCAAGGGCGGCGTCGCCCTGGTAAATGGTGGTAGGGGTGCTGACAGACACTTTCTTGGCTCCCGCGAGCGGCTTTTTGATGCCGCCACGCTAGAGCGCCGGGCGCCGGGGTGCAAGGGGCGGGTGGGGCCGACAGCGGGCGCCGCCCGCCCCGCCGGTCAGCCCTTCAGCACCAGCGTCGACCAGTCGCCCAGGCGGAAGCGCTTGACCAGGCGCAGGCCCTGGGCGCGGTGGGCGTTGATGACCAGCGGTTCCTGATGGTGCAGCAGGCCCGACAGGATGGCCGTGCCGCCGGGCACCAGATAGCGGCGCAGATCGGGCGACATGCGGGCCAGCGGGCGGGCCAGGATGTTGGCCACGATCAGATCGAATTTGCCGTGCCGGCGCACGGCTTCGGCCGCATAGCCGTTGGCGGCATAGAGCTTCACCAGGTCCGCCACGCGGTTCAGCCGGGCATTCTCCCGCGCGATCTCGATCGACACCTCGTCGATATCGACGCCGATCACGGGCACGCGCGCCAGCTTGGCCAGGGCGAAGGCCAGGATGCCGGAGCCGCAGCCCATGTCCAGCGCGTTGGCGAACCCGCCGCGGGCCGACAATTCGGAAATGGCGCGCAGGCAGCCCTGCGTGGTCGCATGCTCGCCCGATCCGAAGGCCATCGCCGCCTCGATCTGCAGGCCCAGCTTGCCCTTGGGCACGGGCTTCTGATGGTGGCTGCCATGGATGAAGAAGCGGCCGGCCGTGATGGGCGGGAAGCTGAGATAGGTCCTGGTCACCCAATCGATGGCGGCCAGCGGCTCCACCGTCAGGTCCGGTTCCGCGATGCCGTGGGCCGCGGCCAGCACGGCCAGTTTCAACCCGATGCGCGCCTTGTCCGGCTCGTTATAGGACGTGCATTCGACCAGCCACTGGCCGCCTTCCTGCAATTCGAAGGTGGACACGGCATCGACATGGGGTTCCACCATGTCGGCAAAGACGGGAACCAGCGCCTCCGGCACCTCGAACGCAACACGCCACATCGGCTGCATGAAAACTCTCCGCCTCTTCCGAACTGTCCGCCCCCGCATCGGGCGCGGCCATTTCTAGCCGCCGCCGCCGCCCCCGACAATGACACATTGCGGCACATTGCGGCATCAGAGCCCCGCAAGACGCGAAGAAACGGCTCGGTCAGGTCCGCAGGATCGGGTTCAGCCAGCGCAGGAAGCGGCCGGTCAGCCGCAGCGGCGCGTCGGTGAAGGCGATGCAGATGCAATCCCCGTCGGCGTCGGCCACGGGGCGGTGATCGATGCTGGGGTCGGTGGCGGCGAAATCCCCGCGCAGGTAATGCCCGTCGGCATCGGAGAAGCCACCGGCCAGCACCAGGGTGAGTTCATCGCCATTATGGGTATGCCGGGGCATGCCCATGCCGGCCCGGATGCGCATCATCTTCACCGATCCGCCCCGGCAGGGCACGGCCGCCTCGTGCAGGCCGGGAATGGTCAGGCGCCAGCGGACGCGGTCCAGGTCCCCCCCAATATAGGATCGCAGCGGCTGGGGCAGCAGCGGCATCCCGGCCGGCGGCGGGCGCGGCGTGACATCGGGCATGCGGATGAGGGGCCGGGCCGGTTCATCCAGCCGGGCCAGCACGCCAGCCAGCAGGTCATCGCCTACGGCGACCTGCTCGGTCCCCTCCAGCAGGGCGCCGCCGATCTCCTCCAGCCGCGTCACCTCCGCCCGGCAATGGGGACACAGCGCCAGATGCGTGGCGACCAGAAGCGATGCCCCCTCGTTCAGGGAGCCGGCGGCATAGGCCAGCAGAAGATCCGGAGCCGGATGATGGTGGGGATGTGACCTCATGCCTGCTCCCCCAGCGTATCGCCGCTCATCGCCTTGCGCAGGCGGGCCAGCGCCAGGCGCAGCCGCGATTTCACCGTGCCCAGCGGCAGGTGCCTCTCCTGTGCGATGGCGCTGTGCGCCTTGTCCTCGAAATAAGCCATCCTCAACAATTCCGCCTGTTCGGCAGGCAGCTCCCGGATCGCCCGGTGCAGCAGCGCCGCCCTTTCCTCCACCAGCATCATTTCCATCGCACCATCCACCGGGTCCGGCACCAGGGCCGGATCGTCCGGATCGAAGGCGGGGCGCCGGTCGCGGCGCAGCCGGTCGATGCGCCGGTTGCGCGCGATGGCGAAGATCCAGGTGCTGGCCGCGGCCAGCGACGGGTCGAAATCGCCGGCCCGGCGCCAGACCGTGACCATCACGTCCTGGATCGTCTCCTCCGCCGCCCCCGCATCCATGCCGCCACGCAGGAGGAAGGATTTCAGCCGGGGTGCGAAATGATTGAACAGGGCGACGAACGCCTGCCTGTCCCGCTGCCGCGCCACGCACAGCAACAGTCCGTTCAACCGGTCAACCTCGGTGGTGTCAGCCATGTCCGCGGTCATATCCGGTGGCGGTATCCGTTGGGCGACAAGCGCAGCCCTGGCCCCGGCCTGTCTGCCGGGTCCCGCCGCGCTGAATGCCCGCCGACTATAGTGACCGCTCTGTTCCATGCCAATCATTACGAAGGTCGGGCGGAAACGGATCACCGGAGGCGGCGAATTTTTTGGCATTCCGTTCGACCGGGCAATTCGGTTAAACGGGAAGGGGACGACGCCAGCCACCCGGGCGGGACCAGCAAGGGAAGGACGAAGGGGGCCCATGCGCGCATCGCTACGACGGATGATCGGTCTGACGGTGGGCTGGCTGTCGGTGCTGTCGGTGCTGGCCCTGCCGGCCCCTGCGGCGGAACCGAAGCTGATCGGCGCCTACCGCGACTGGAACGCCTTCATCCTGGAAGAGGCGTCGGGCCCCGTCTGCTGGATGGTGTCGCGGCCCAAGCGGCAGGAGGGGGAGTTCACGCGGCGCGGGGATGTTTTCCTGCTGGTGGTCCATCGGCCGGCGGAAAGAAGCTTCGATGTGGTCAATTTCATCGCCGGCTATCCGTTCGCGGAGCGTAGCGAGGTGCTGATCCAGGTGGGCCGGCACGGCTTCAAGCTGTTCAGCGACGGGGAGCAGGCCTGGGCGCGCGATGACAAGACCGACCGCGCCATCGCCCAGGCCATGACCCAGGGCTCGCTTCTGAAGGTGCAGGGCACCAGCCTGCGCGGCAACCGCACCATCGACACGTTCAGCCTGGCGGGCAGCGGTGCCGCCTATCAGGCCATCGGCAGCGCCTGCGCCGACCGCGCCCCACCGCCGGCGCCGTAATAATAGAATATTTGACCGTTGGTCTCATACCAACGTGCGATGAGTAGAACGCATCGCAAGTTGGTCCGGCGGCGACCGCCACAGCACCGCTCGTGCGGCGTCGCCCGCGCCAACGAATGGTGGCGCCGGCAATTGAGGGCGGTGACCAGAACCAATAGGTTCTGGTCACCGCAAAATAGTATCAGCCGTCGCTGCCCGGCCGGCTCTTGGCGATGGCGCGCGACAGCAGGATGACGGGCAGGATGCCGACCGCGACGATGGCCAGCGCCGGGGTGGCCGCCTCGGCCAGCCGCTCGTCGCTGGCCAGCGTGTAGACACGCACGGCCAGCGTGTCGAAATTGAACGGCCGGACGATCATGGTGGCCGGCAGTTCCTTCATGACATCCACGAAGACCAGCAGCCCCGCCGTCAGCAGGCTGCCGCGCATGATGGGGGTGTGGACCTTCAGCAGGGTGCGGCCCGGCGTCTGGCCCAGGATGCGGGCCGCCTGGTCCATGGTGGGACGTATCTTCGACAGGCTGGCCTCGACCGTGTTGAAGGACACGGCCAGGAACCGCACCAGATAGGCATAGACGATGGCGGCGATGGTGCCGGACAGCAGCAGGCCGGTGGAAACGCCGAAATGACCGCGCATGAAACCATCGACGGCATTGTCGATGCGTGCAGCGGGGATCAGGATGCCAACCGCGATGACCGAGCCGGGAATGGCATAGCCCATGGCCGCCACCCGCGCTGCGGTCTTCAACGTCGCCGTGGGGCGCAGGCGCAGCCCATAGGCGACCAGACAGGCCAGCGCCACGGCCAGCACCGCCGTCAGCCCCGCCAGCGTGAAGGAATTGCCGGCCAGTTCCCTGAAATTCGCCCCGAACAGCTGGTCGCCCCCCTCCATGGCCAGCTTTCCCAGGATGGCGATGGGAATGACGAAGCCGGCCAGCAGCGGCGCCAGGCAGGCCACCAGCGCCGCCAGCGCCGGCAGGCCGCGCAGATGATAGCTGGGCAGGCTGCGATACCGCCCGGTGGAATGGAAATAGCGGGCCCGGCCGCGGCTGTACCGTTCCATGACGATCAGCACCATCACGAACAGCATCAGGACAGAGGCAAGCTGTGCCGCCGCCACAGGCTCTCCCATCGCGAACCAGGTGCGATAGATGCCCGTCGTGAAGGTATCGACGGCGAAATACTGCACCGTCCCGAAATCGGCCAGCACCTCCATCATGGCCAGCGCCAGTCCGGCGGCGATGGCCGGCCGGGCCAGCGGCAGGGCCACGCGCATAAAGCTGCGCCACGGCCCGGCGCCCAGCGTGCGCGCCACCTCCAGCACACAGACCGACTGTTCCAGGAAGGCCGCCCGGGCCAGCAGATAGACATAGGGGTACAGCACGAAGGACAGGACCGTGATGGCCCCGCCCAGCGACCTTATCTCCGGAAACCAGTAATCGGCGCGGCGCCAGCCGAACATCTCGCGCAGGCCCGTCTGCACGGGTCCCACGAACTGCAAAAGGTCGGTATAGGTATAGGCCATGACATAGGCGGGCACAGCCATGGGCAGCAGCAGCGCCCATTCCAGCCAGCGCTGGCCCGGAAAGCGGCACATGGTGACCAGCCAGGCCGTGCCCACGCCGATCACGCTCACCCCCAACGCAACCCCGCCGGCCAGCATCAGCGTGTTGGCGATGTAGGTGCCCAGCACGGTGGAGGCCAGATGGCTCCACACCCCGTTGCTGGACACGAAGACGCGGCTGCCCACGATCAGCAACGGCAGCGCCACGAACAGCGCGATCAGCAGTACCGACAGCGTCCAGCCGCCGGGCACGAACCGGAACCAGGCGGGGCGCAGACGCGCTGCAGCGGAAACGGGGGGGGCGGAAAGGACGTGATCGCTCATGCCGGGCACTTTCCCACCCATGCGAACGGTTCGCAATGACGAAGACGCCGCAGGCCCGCCATCGGTGCCATGTGCGGGGCGCGGAAGCGGGTGGGATGGCGGGGCACCACACCTGCCACGTACCCGAGCCCACGGACGTGGGCGCCGGCGATTGAAGGGCCATGATTGATTGGCCAAAGGTCAATCAGTCAGGCCGGCGGTATCAAGCCCGGTGATGGGCCGCGATCTGCCGGACTACAGGGTATCAGTGGCTGTCCAGCCAGGCCACGGTCAGGGATGCCAGCGCCTCGGCCCCCAGTGCCAGACTGGATTCGTCCATATGGAACAGGGGGGAATGGTTGGACGGCGCCTTGTCCAGCGGCACGGCCGGCGCCGTGGACCCGACCCAGAAATAAAAGCCGGGTATCTTCTGCTGGAAGAAGGAGAAATCCTCCGCACCACCGGCCTTGGGCCGGATGGAGAGCTTGTCCTTGCCGGCCACCTGTTCCAGCACGGGGGCGGCCCATGCCGACAGGGCCTCGTCATTGTCGGTGACCGGATACCCGATCTCGATTTCCACCTCGGCCGTGGCGCCGGCGCTTTCGGCGATGCCGTTGGCGATGCGCCTGATCTCCGCATGGACCTGGGCCTGCATCGCAGCATCGAAGGTGCGGATGGTGCCCACCATCTCCACCTGATCGGGGATGATGTTGTTGCGAACGCCGCCATGGATGGAACCGACGCTGACGATGACCGGCTCCTTCACCAGTTCCACCCGCCGGCTGACGATGGTCTGCAGGGCCGTGACGATCTGCGAGGCGGTGACGATGGGATCCACCCCCGCCCAGGGATAGGCACCATGGCTCTGCCGTCCCTTCACAAGGATGCGGAACCGGTCGGACGCGGCCATGGCGGGGCCGGGACGATAGCTGATCTCCCCCGCGTGCCCGCCGGAAAACAGGTGCAGGCCGAAGATGGCCTGCGGCTTGGGGTCGGTGGACAGGACCCCTTCGCGGATCATCAGTTCGGCCCCGCCCTCCTCGCCCGCCGGGGCGCCTTCCTCGGCCGGCTGGAAGATGAATTTCACAGTGCCCCGCAACTGGCCGCGCCGCTTGGCCAGCAACTCGGCCACGCCCATCAGGATGGCGGTGTGCCCGTCATGCCCGCAGGCATGCATGACGCCCACCTCCTGCCCGTTATAGGTGGTGCGCACCTTGGACGCGAAGGGCAGGTCGACCTGCTCGGTGACCGGCAGGGCGTCCATGTCGGCGCGAAGGGCCACGACGGGACCGGGTTCCGCCCCCTTGAGGACCCCGACGACGCCGGTATGGGCCACGCCGGTCTGTACCTCCATCCCCAGCTTGCGCAGATGGTCGGCCACCAGCGCCGCCGTGCGGACCTCCCGGTTGCCCAGTTCGGGATGCTGGTGGATGTCGCGCCGCCAGGCGACGATCCGGGGCTCCAGCGCCTTCACGTCGGACCGGATATAGGCGGGGATGGCGGCCGGGGCGGCTGCGGAAACGGCGGGCGCCGCCTCCTGCGCGCCGGCCACACCGCCCGACAGGGACAGGCAGAATGCCGCCGCCATGACGACCCAGGCCACCCGGTTACGCTTCATGACCCCATACCCCCATCATAAAGCCGTCACCCGGTGTGACAGGTGGCCGGGTCGGCAACAGGCAGGCGGGTGGGGGACGGGCACGCGCCACCCCCCGCCCGCCCCAGGCTTACAGCACGCGGATATTCTTGAACTGCCACGGGTCGGACGTATCGACATCCTCCGGGAACAGCTTGTTCCGCCCTTCCAGGGGGGTCCAGTCGGTATAGGCGCCGACGACGGGCCCCAGATAGGGCGTGCAGATATCCAGGCAGCGCTGGAAATCCATGTCCTCGGCCTCCACGATGCCGCGGTCGGGATTCTCGATGGCCCAGATCATGCCGGCCAGGGCCGCCACGGTCACCTGCAGGCTGGTGGCGCTGTTGAATTCCACCAACTGGCGCGCCTCCGCGCAGGAAAGCTGGGAACCGTACCAGTAGGCCCCCTTCTCATGCCCGGCCAGCAGCACGCCCAGTTCATCCACCCCCTCGATGATCTCGTTCATCAGCAGGCGCTGCGTTTCCTGCTGCACATAGTTCTTGCCGGCGAATTCGTGGATCGATTTCACCGCATCGTCGCAGGGATGGTAGGCGTAGTGCGTGGTCGGACGGTAGACGGCATTGCCGTCCGCGTCCTTCACACTCAGGAAATCGGGGATCGACAGCGATTCGCTGTGCGTGATCAGGAAGCCGTGGAAGGGGCCTTCCATGGGGGTCCAGGTGCGCACGCGCTGGGTCACGCCCGGACGGTTCAGGATGATGCCGGCTTGGCAGCCGAAATCATGGCGGATGCCGTCGGGCGGGAAGGTGGCCTCATGCGTGCCCCAGCCCATTTCGGCCGGCTGGCAGCCTTCGGAGATGAAACCGTCGATCGACCAGGTATTGACGAACTCCCCCCGCTTCTTGGGGATGGAGGAGACCTGGGTATCGCGCTCGGCGATGTGAATGACCTTGACGCCCAGTTCCTGCGCCAGGGCGGCCCAGCCGGCGCGGTCGGACGGGGCCGCCGCGTCGCGGCCCGTATCCTCCGCGATGTTCAGCAGCGCCTGCTTCACGAAATGCGAGACCAGGCCCGGATTGGCGCCATGGGTCAGCACGGCCGTGGGGGCATCCCGGCCCAGTTTCGCCCGCAGGGCCAGCGCCTGCTCGCGCAGGGCATAGTTGGACCGCAGCGAGGGCGGGACGCTGGCATCGGTATAGCCGCCGGGCCAGGGCTCGATACAGGTGTCCAGATAAAGCGCGCCCTTTTCGGCGCACAGTTCGACCAGCGCCATCGACGACACGTCGACGGACAGGTTCAGCAGGAAATCGCCCTTGGCGAGCAGGGGTTCCAGCACGGCCCGGTAATTATCCCGGGTCAGCGGCTCCTTGACGAACTTGATGCCGTAATAGTCAGCCTCACCGTGTCCGCGCTCGTCCGCCGTAACGATGGTGATGTTCTGAGGTTTGATGTCGACATGCCTCAGAATCAGCGGCAGCACACCTTGGCCGATGCTGCCGAAACCTACCATCACAAGACGCCCGGGAAGGGCACAATGCTTCTGATATTGGGTCATTTTCGCTTTTGCTCCGGGGCTATTACCCGCCTATGGGTGCCTCATGGACGTGGGGTTGACTGGGGCTCAATGATGAACGCAGACAACAGGAAAGCATGGCCCCGTCCACCGGAAGGGACCATGCAGGGTTAATGCGGTCCGGACAGAGTGACCTAAGCCGCCATTCCTGGCAACTCCCGCGCGGGGTCCGATGATTGATCCGGTACCTGGGCGTGTCCCGGCGTGGCCAGAAGCGGGCCGTCGCGGACCTCCACCAGACGGGCCTGGTCGAAGCCGTTGAAGGCCGTGCGCAGCGTGGCGCCATAGGCACCCAACTGCCCGATCTCGATCCAGTCGCCCTCCCGCACGTCGGCCGGCAGCAGGAACGGACCCTTCATGTGGTCCGCACTGTCGCAGGTCGGGCCCCAGAAGCTGAACGGGGCCAGCGGGGCCGTGGAGGCCCTCATCAGCCGGCAGGGGAAGCGGAAACCGGGCACGCCGGCATCCGACAGGCTGCCATAGACGCCGTCATTCACGAACAGCTCGTCCGTGCCGCGGCGGCGCTCCACCTGCACCACGATGGAACCGCCCGCCGCCACCAGGGCACGCCCCGGCTCGCACCAGATGCGGGCGTGGGCCGGCAGGCGCAGGGCCGCCAGGCCCGTGGCGATGGCGTCCATGTAGTCCCGCAGGTCGGGCGGGTCCATGTCCGGATAAGCGACGGGGAAGCCGCCCCCCACATCCAGCACATCGATGACGACACCGGCGGCATCGATCACCCGCCCGGCCAGGGCCAGGGCCCGGCCATAGGCGGCGGGTTCCATCATCTGGCTGCCGACATGGAAGCACAGGCCGACGCGGGCCGCCACGGCACGGGCCCGGCGCAGCAGGGTGACGGCATCGTCGAACGCCGCGCCGAACTTGCCCGACAGGTCATAGGCGGCCTTGCCCTTGGGCATGGCCAGCCGCACGAACAGGCCGAGGTCGGCCGCATTGTCCGTGACGGCCAGGATCTTTTCCAACTCCTCCACGCTGTCCAGCGAGAAGTCGCGCACGCCATGGTCGCGATAAGCGCTGGCAATGGCGGCACGGTTCTTCACCGGATGCATGTAATGGATATGCGCATCGTCGAACATCTGCCGCACCACGCGGATCTCGGCCGGGGAGGCACAGTCGAAATGCCGGATGCCGCCCTGGTAGAGCGCGCGCAGGAAGGCCGGGTCCGGATTGCACTTGACGGCATAAAGCACGTCTCCCACCCCGCCCGTGGCCCGGCCAAACAGGTCAAGGAAACGGCCGGCCGTAGCGCGCAGCGTGTCGGGACGAATGCAATGCATCGGCTCCGCCGGGGCCAGACGCGCCACCATCTGACCGACATCGGGCAGACAAGAGCCCGCCAGACGGTGGCCGGCCGGACGGGGGCCGGGGTTGCGGGCAAGGCCGCGGCGCAAGGGTGCGACGGCAGAACGGAAACGGATATGGGCCATGGCGACGATCCCCCGGGGGCGGAAACCCCATGCCGCCATATGGCACCCGTTCGCGCGGGCGCGGCATCATGGCGGAATTGAAATGATGGCGGCGGGCGGCGAAGCAGCCCGGCCGGTTTCAGATGCGGGAAGGTTCCTGGCGCCGCGTCGTGATTGCCGGGCCGATATCCTGCGGGATGCAGGGGGCCGCAAAGCGTCAACGGACGAGGGAGCCAGGGTCGCGCTTACGCGAACATGGCCTTTTCAGGCATAACGGCGTTCATGTCGACTTCCCTCTCGGGGTACCGGCCCACTGTCGACCGGTGCTGCCAAAAAGGACGCCTGACGTCGTTGCGTAAACACCAGGGGCATCGCCGGGGACCGGCGGTGGCGCCACAAGGGCCAGGGGCACGTGCGGGTGCGTCTATCCCTGCTTATCCATGCAATGCGCCATCGTTGCAAGGGTTTGTTCGGACAGGATGTGCATGGCTGGCCTGTACCCGGCGGCAGCCGGCACCGTTTCCCGCCCCCCCTGCCTGCCCCTGTGCGGGGCGGGCAGGGGGACCCATATGATGATCATGCGCCCGATCGCTCCCCTTCTGCCGGTCCTTGCGGCCTTGCTGGTCCTGTCCCCCGCGGGGGCGCAGGAAAACCCGCTGCTGACCCCGCCGCCCGGCCTGACGGGCGCGCCGCGCCCATCCGACCCGGCCGCCGCCGAACAGGGACGCCTGCAATCCGACCTGCTGCGCCCGCCAGCGGGCCTGGACGCCCGCCCCGACCCCGATCCGATGTACGACCGGGAGATGCGCGAACGCCGGCTGGATGCGGAACGCATGCTGCGTGCCCAGCAGGAACCGCAGCCCCCCGCCGTCACCGTGGACGGGCCGGCCCCGCCACGCAACGACCCGCCGGCCACGCGCATCACCCATGGCCGCGCAGCGGACAAGCCGACGCCGGTGCAGTCCTCCCCCGTTCCCGGCCGCAAGCCGCTGCCGCCGTCCGGGCCTTGACGGCGGGCCGGCTTTGCTGTTGTTGGCATCCAGCCCCAACGGAACCGGACCCATGATCCCCATCACCCCCCATATCGCCATCGACGAGGACGAGCTGCAGGAAAGCTTCCTGCGGGCCGGGGGGCCGGGGGGGCAGAATGTCAACAAGGTGGAAACGGCGGTGCAACTGCGCTTCGACGTCGCCAATTCCCCTTCCCTGCCCGACTGGCTGAAACAGCGGGTGCGCGGCGTGGCGGGGCGCAAGCTGACGGCCGACGGCGTGCTGGTCCTGGTCGCCCAGGCCCATCGCAGCCAGGAGCGCAACCGGGAGGATGCGAAGGCGCGGCTGGTGGAAATCCTGGCCAAGGCCGCCGAGCGCCAGGCACCGCGCCGGCCCACACGGCCCACCCTGGCATCCAAGACCCGCCGGCTGGAGGCGAAATCAACCCGCAGCGGGGTGAAGAAGATGCGCGGACGGGTGGACCCGGACTGACACCCTCGTGCCGCCGGCACATCCGTGGTCCCACCAGACCGGGACATCCGTGGCCCCGGCAGAATGGTGCTTTGCGGCACGGGGATGCCTGGCTTAATGTGGTAACCCGACCGGGTTGGTCCCGGTCGGGCTGTGCAGGTCCCGCCGTTCATGACGAAATTCACCCGTTCGGGCAGCGAGCGCCCGGTCGATCTTTCCCGTGTGGCGATCCAGAAATCGCCCTCGCTGCTGGATGAGCGGCTGGGCGTCTACCGCAGCAAGATCGCGCAGACCGACCTGGATGTGATGCTGAAACAGCATCAGGCCTTCGTGGAGCAACGCATCACCGGGGTGCGGGCGCATTTCAAGCTGTGCGAACTGTCCAGCCTGGACCTGTCGGGGGCGGTGCTGGCATCGGCCGATTTCACGGGCGCCAAGCTGCACAACACGCTGCTGCGCGGGGCGGACCTGCGCATGACCAACTTCTACGCGGCCGACCTGTCGGAAGCGGACCTGATGCATGCCGATCTGACGGCGGCCGACATGCGCGGGGCCATCCTGCGCGGGGCGGTGATGATCAGCTGCAACCTGACCTCTGCCGATTTCCGCAACGGCACCCTGGCGCTGGCCCGCAATGGCGAACTGGTCTCCGTCCACAACAGCGCGGAAGCGGACCTGTCCAAGGCCGTAATCATGCGCGCCACCCTGTCCAAGGCGCGCCTGTCGGACAGCTTCGTCATGCAGACCGACCTGCGTGACGCCGACCTGCGCGGGTCCATCCTGTGCAAGGCCAACCTGTCGGACAGCAACCTGACGGGCTGCGACCTCACCTCCTGCGACCTGACGGAGGCCAACCTGGAAGGCGCGAACCTGGAGGGCGCGATCCTGACGGGGGCCGTGCTGCGCCATGCCAACCTGAAAAGCGCCAACCTGATCGGCGCCATCCTGGACGGGGTCGACCTGTCGCTGGCCAATATCGAGGATGCCAGGACCGTCGAGCAGTTGGACGACATGGAAGGGGGCCTGGCGGAATTGCTGAAGGCCCATGTCAAATGGATCGAGACGGGCGGCAACCAGGGCCGGCAACTGGACCTGTCGGGCAAGGACCTGACGGGGGCCGATCTGTCGCGCATGACGCTGTCGGCCGGCATCTTCCGCGGCACGGTGCTGCGCAATGCCAACCTGTCGCGCTCGGCCCTGCTGATGGCGGATCTGTCGTCGGCGGACCTGCGGGGGGCGAACCTGCGCAATTCCAACATCCGCGGCGCCCGCATGATCCGGTCGATGATGGTGGGAGCCGACCTGACGGGGGTGCTGGCCGCCCCCATCAACATCCAGGGCTATGACTGGCAGACCAACATGGAGCGGGCCCGCCTGGGCAAGGCCGTCCTGGTGGGGGCCGACCTGACGGGCGCCATCCTGTCGGGGGCCGACCTGCGGCAGGCCCAGGTGCGCAATGTCAGCATCAAGGGCGCCGACCTGACCGACGCCAACCTGACGAATGCCGACCTGCGCGGCGTCGATTTCAGCAAATGCAAGCTGGCCAACGCCAAGGGGCTGCCCGAACCGGACGATCTGCAGGGCCGGGATTGATCGCGGCCGCGTTCCCTGCTACCGACCGGGCATGGGAACGCATTACGACATCATCATCGCCGGGGGCGGGGCCGCCGGCCTCTATGCCGCCATCTTCGCCGGCCGCCGCGGCCGGCGCGTGCTGGTCATCGACCATGCGGAAAAGGTGGGCAAGAAGATCCTGATCTCCGGCGGCGGGCGCTGCAACTTCACCAACCTGGATGCGCGGCCCGACCGTTACCTGTCGGCCAACCCGCATTTCTGCATTTCCGCGCTGAAGCGGCACACCCAGCATGATTTCATCGCCCTGGTCGACCGGCACGCCATCAAATGGCACGAAAAGAAGCTGGGCCAGCTTTTCTGCGACGAGAGCGCGCGCGACATCGTCGCCATGCTGCTGGCCGAATGCGCCGATGCCGGGGTGGATATCCGCACCGCCTGCCGCATCGCCGACGTGGCGTCCAACACCCCCGGCTTCACGCTGGACACCAGCCACGGCGCCTTCACGTCCGACAGTTTCATCCTGGCCACGGGCGGCCCGTCGATCCCGAAGATGGGGGCCAGCGACTTCGCCTTCCGGCTGGCCCGCGCCTGGGGTCTGCCGGTGGTGGAACCACGCCCGGCGCTGGTGCCGCTGACCTTCGCGCCGCCGGATCTGAAGAAGCTGGACGGCCTGTCGGGCGTGCCGCTGGAAGCCACCGTCGCCTGCGGCGGCGGCCGGTTCCGCGAGGCGCTGCTGATCACCCATCGCGGGCTGTCCGGCCCGTCGATCCTGCAGATATCCTCCTACTGGCGTGAAGGGCGGCCGGTGGTCATCGACCTGTCGCCGGATCTGGCGCTGGCCGACCATCTGAAGGGGCTGAAACGGTCGCGCCCGAAGGCAGAGCTGAAGACGGTGCTGGGCGATCTGCTGCCCCGCCGCTTTGCCGAGCGGCTGTTCGAAGTGGGGTTGCTGGGCACGGCCCCCCTGACCAGCCGCCCCCTGGCCGACCTGAAGGATGCCGATCTGGCCGGCGTGGCGGCGGCCCTGCATGGCTGGACCGTCCATCCCGACGGGACGGAGGGATATCGCACGGCAGAGGTGACGCTGGGCGGCATCGATACTGGCGCGCTTTCCTCCAAGACCATGGAGGCGAAGAATATCCCCGGCCTGTTCGTGATCGGGGAGGCGGTGGATGTCACCGGCTGGCTGGGCGGGTATAATTTCCAATGGGCCTGGTCCTCCGGCCACGCGGCCGGCATGGCGGCCTGAAAAGCGGACCGTCAGTCACTTTTTCAGGCCCTTCGGCCGCCGGCGCCAACAGGCCAACGGCTCATGCGCGCATGGGCGCGCGACGGCAGCCGCCGCCCTGTACCGACGGTCAGACATGTCGATCGTCGGCATGACGCCGCAGCGTGTGCAGCGAGCGGATCAGCAGCGTGATGACGATCAGCGCCCCACCCTGATGCGCCGCGCCCAGCGCGACGGGCACGGCGTGCAGCAGCGTCGTGATCCCCAGCACCACCTGCCCACCGATGCCCAGCATCAGCCACAGGGCGGCGCGCTTGGCCACGGCCGGCACATCCGTGCGCTGACCGATGCGCCAGCAATAGGCGACGGTGACGCCGGCCGTCAGGATGGCCAGCCAGCGATGGATGAACTGCACCATGGCCGTATTCTCGAAGATATTCAGCCAGACAGGCCGCAGGTTCCAGATTTCCGGCGGGGCGAAGGCATCGTTCATCAGGGGCCAGCTGTTGTAGGCGAGGCCGGCATCCAGCCCCGCCACGAAGGCCCCCCAGATGACCGTCACGGCCACCAGCGCCAGCGACACCCGCCCCAGCCGGACCAGCCCCGCCCTTTCCGGATGCCGGCGGGCCTGGGGGTGGCGCAGGTCAAGCCCGGCCTGGACCAGCAATGCATAGAGGAACAGCGCCATGCCCAGATGCAGGGCCAGCCGGTAATGGCTGACATCGGTGCGCTCCGACAGGCCCGATTGCACCATGAACCAGCCGATGAAACCCTGCAGCCCACCCAGCAGGAACAGGCCCACAAGGCGGGGCAGCATCTGCCGCGTCACCATGCCCTTCACGGCGAACCAGACCAGCGGCACGGCGAAGACGACCCCGATCAGCCGCCCCCACAGCCGATGGAACCATTCCCAGAAGAATATCTGCTTGAATTCATCCAGGCTCATGCCCCGCTTCAGAACCTGATATTCGGGGATTTGCTTGTACTTTTCGAACTCGGCCAGCCATTGCGCCTCGTTCAGGGGCGGGATGGTGCCCGTGATGGGCTTCCATTCGGTGATCGACAGGCCACTTTCCGTCAGGCGCGTGATGGCGCCGATGATGGCCATGGCGAAGACCATGCCGGCGCAGAACAGCAGCCAGTTGGCAACGGCGCGATGGCCGGGGACAGAAGGGGTCTGGGCGACGGACATGGGGCGGGCCGTTCGATCGGTGGGAAAACGATGCCGTGATATGGGCGCGACAGGGGCCGATGGTCAAATGCCGGCCTTGCGGCCCCGCGTCGCAGCCAGGGCTGTGACCAGTGCCGCCATACCGGCCGGATCGCGCATCGGGCCGCCCATGACGGCTGCCCCCGCCGCACCCGCCGCCAGGCAATCCGGCAGGTTCCCCGCCGTCACCCCGCCCAGCGCCAGGGTGGGCAGGGGCAGCCCGGCCAGCACCCCCGCCCCCAGGGCGGGACCGTATCCGGGTTTCGACGCGCTGGGGAAGATGGGGCTCAGCGTGGCGTAATCCGCGCCGGCCCGCGCCGCGGCCGCCACCGCCGCCCGGCCGTGGCAGGAGGCGCCGATCAGCGCGCCCGGCCCCAGGCGCCGGCGCACGGCCGCGATGTCGGCACCGTCGGGCAGATGCACCCCGTCGCACAGCAGGCCCAGCGCCGGGTCGCCATGGACGGTCAGCACGCCGCCCACGGGCGCCAGCAAGGGTCGCAGCACCGCCAGCAGCCCGGCCTGTCCATCGGCCGGCAGGTCCTTTTCACGCAGGCTGACCCAGCGGCAGCCGGCGGCGACGCAGGCCGCGACAATGTCGGGCAGGCCGCCCGCGGCCTGCGCCCGGTCGGTGATCAGCAGCAGCGGTGGGAACGGCAGCAGCGGCACGGCGTCATCTCCCCTTCCCCGCCCCCTGTCAGGCGGTCAGCCTGTCCCCGATCCGGTGGGGAAAGCCGCGCAGGAAGGCAGCGCCATCCACAGGCCCCTTGCCGGGCCGCTGTACCCGGAGCAGACGCAACGCGCCATCGCCGCAGGCCACTGTCGGCCCGGCATCGATCAGGGTCCCCGGCGGGGCGTCGCCCGCCACCGGTTCGGCCGCCAGCACCTTCAGCTTCTCTCCGCCGGCAAGATCGATCCAGCAGCCGGGCCAGGGGGTCAGGCCACGGACCTGCCGATCCAGTTCCACGGCCGGACGGGACAGGTCCAGGCGCCCTTCCTCCTTGGCCAGCTTGGCGGCATAGGTCACGCCCTCTTCCGGCTGCGGCACGGGGGTCAGCGAACCGTCTGCAATACCGGGCAGGGCCGCCACCATCAGCCGGGCACCCATGGCGGCCAGGGCGTCATGCAGTGTGGCGGCGTTCATGCCCGCCGTGATGGGCAGGCTGTCCTTCATCAGCATGGCGCCCGTGTCCAGGCCGGCATCCATCTGCATGATGGTCACGCCCGTTTCGGCATCGCCGGCCAGGATGGCACGCTGAATGGGGGCCGCCCCGCGCCAGCGCGGCAGCAGGCTGGCATGGACATTGACGCAGCCCAGGCGCGGTGCGTCCAGCACGGGTTGCGGCAGGATCAGGCCATAGGCGGCCACGATGGCGCAATCCAGGTCCAGGGCGGCGAAGGCCGCCTGCTCCTCCGGCTTGCGCAGGCTCTTGGGGGTGCGCACGGGGATGCCCAGCGCATCGGCCCGGCGATGCACGGGCGTGGCCTGCACCTGCTGGCCGCGGCCCGCGGGGCGGGGCGGCTGGCTGTAGACACAGACCAGTTCATGCCCGCCCTGGACCAGGGCATCCAGGATGCCCACGGAAAAGTCGGGCGTACCCATGAAGGCAAGACGCAGCGGCACGGGGAAAAGCCTCTCTTTCGGCCGGGATCAGGGAAACCGGGGCGTACCCCGGCATCATCCTTATTTGCGGGCTTACTTGCGCGACTTGTTGTATTTGCGCAGCAGCATGTTGCGCTTCAGCGACGACAGATGGTCGATGAACAGCACGCCGTTCAGGTGGTCGATCTCATGCTGGATGCAGGTGGCCAGCAGGCCGTCGGCATCCATCTCCCGCACCTCGCCCCCGCGATCGACATAACGCACCCGGATCATGCTGGGCCGTGTCACATCGGCATAGATTTCCGGGATGGACAGGCAGCCTTCCTGCGTCACGGTCACCTCGTCGGAGGTCCAGAGCAGTTCGGGGTTGACCATGGCCAGCGGCTGGGGCGTCTCGGTGCGGTGATCGGTCACGTCCACGACGATCAGCCGTTCCAGCAGACCGATCTGCGGCGCGGCCAGACCGATGCCGGGGGCCTTGTACATGGTTTCCAGCATGTCATCCATCAGGGCCGCGACGCGCCCGTCGACATTGTCCAGCGGCTTGCACGTGGCCTTCAGGCGGCTGTCGGGAATGGTCAGGATGGGCAGAAGCGACATGGGCGGCGTGTCCGGGTCCGGCGGGATTGACGGGGCGGGAGGCGACGCTGCTTGCACAAGGGTCCCTCTATTGCGGCAGATATGCCGCATGGGGCCGATGGTCAAGCGCGAACCGGACGGGTCGGGTCTGCCGGGCACCAGCCCCTTGCATTCCAACCGGGACAGGCCCATGACATAGGACATGGACCCTGGGGTGCCGCCATCCTGCCGGACGGCGGCTGAGATCACACCCATCGAACCTGATCCGGGTCATGCCGGCGAAGGGAGAAGGCGAGAATGACCATTATCCAATCCAAGGACGGGCAATCCAAGGACCGGCCCCGCGTGGCCATCATCGGCGGCGGCATCATCGGCATGGCGATCGGCTGGCGGCTGGCCGGGGCCGGGGCGTCGGTCGATATCTTCGAACGCGACCGGGCCGGCCAGGGCGCCACGCGCGCCGCCGCCGGCATGCTGGCCGCCGGGGTGGAGACGGAGCCGGGCGAACAGCCGCTGTTGCCGCTGTGCCTGGAAAGCCAGGCGCGCTGGCCCGGCTTCGCGCGGGAACTGGAGGCGGTCACGGGCCTGCCCGCCGGCCTGCGCAGCGAAGGCACGCTGGTGGTGGCCAGCACCCGCGACGAGGTGGAACTGCTGCGCTCCAACTACGCCTTCCAGCGCGGGCTGGGACTGGAACTGTCCTGGCTGACGGGGGCGGAAGCCAAGGAGAAGGAACCCTTCCTCAACCCGCGCACGGCCGCCGGCGTGTTCAGCCCGCGGGACGGGCAGGTGGACAACCGCCTGGCCGCCGCCGCGCTGCGCGCCGCCCTGGCC
The DNA here is from genome assembly GCF_048066175.1 of Niveispirillum fermenti. Taxonomy (GTDB): domain Bacteria; phylum Pseudomonadota; class Alphaproteobacteria; order Azospirillales; family Azospirillaceae; genus Niveispirillum; species Niveispirillum fermenti. Next base: position 126,835 of record NZ_JBLTXA010000006.1, read on the forward strand.
GCGACCGGGGCGCGCCTGCATGAGGGGACGGCGGTCACCGGCCTGGATGTGTCGGCCGGCCGCGTGACGGGCGTGGTGCTGGGGGACAGGGTGGCCGGCGCCGATATCGTCGTGCTGGCGGCCGGCGCCTGGTCGCGCCTGCTGCCGGGGCAGCCCGTCCCGCCGCCCGTCCGCCCCGTGAAGGGCCAGATGATGTCGCTGGCGATGGACCCTGCCCGGCCGCTTTTGACTCATGTCGTCTGGGCCCCCAAATGCTATCTGGTGCCGCGCCGTGACGGCACGCTGATCATCGGCGCCACGACGGAGGAAAAGGGATTCGACAGCCAGATGACCGCCGGCGGCGTGCTGGCCCTGCTGGATGCCGCCTGGCGAGCCCTGCCGGGGGTGGAGGAACTGCCCGTGCGCGAGATGTGGACGGGCTTGCGCCCCGGCAGCCGCGACGACGCCCCCATCCTGGGGCCCGCGCCGGGGCTGGAGGGGCTGGTGCTGGCCACCGGTCATCACCGCAACGGCATCCTGCTGGCCCCCGTCACGGCCGATGCCATCACCGACCTGATCCTGACGGGACGGGTCGACACGCATATCAGGCCCTTCGGGGCCGAACGTTTCGCCGCGGCGCAGGCGGCATAGGATTGGCCGCCACCCGGGCGGCTAAGGAAAGGTTGGCATGATCATCATCAATGGCAGGGAACAGGTGCCCGACGATTACGCCCTGACCGCGGTCATGGCCGCGGACGGCATCGATCCGGCGGCGCGCGGCATCGCCGTCGCCGTCAACGACATGGTGGTGCCGCGCGGCCGCTGGGCCGATACGAACCTGTCCCCCGGCGACCGGGTGGAAATCGTCAAGGTGCTGCAGGGTGGTTGAGATGGCTATCACCGATCCGCTGAAGATTGCGGGCAAGAATTTCGCGTCGCGCCTGTTCCTGGGCTCTGCCGGCTATCCAAACCAGCAGGTTTTCCTGGACAGCCTGGCGGCGTCCGGTGCGGAAATCCTGACCGTGTCGGTGCGCCGCGCCGACCTGACGGGCTATGGCGAGGGGCTTTTGGACCTGGTGGCCGGCAAGGTGTGGCTGCTGCCCAACACGGCCGGCTGTTCCACCGTGAAGGATGCCGTGCTGACCGCGCAACTGGCGCGCGAGGCGATGGACACCAGTTGGATCAAGCTGGAACTGATCGGCGACCGGGAAACGCTCTATCCCGACGTGGAACAGTTGCTGCGCGCCGCGGACGAGCTGGTGCGCGACGGATTCACCGTCCTGCCCTATTGCACCGACGATCCCATCGTCTGCCGGCGGCTGGCCGATGTCGGCTGTGCCGCCGTCATGCCGCTGGGCGCCCCCATCGGCACGGGGCTTGGCATCCTCAACCCCTACAATATCGAGACGATCTGCCGGAACAGCATCGTGCCCGTGGTCCTGGACGCGGGCATCGGCACGGCCAGCGACGCGGCACTGGCCATGGAGCTGGGTTGCGATGCCGTACTGCTGAACACGGCCGTGTCGAAAAGCATCGACCCCGTGAAGATGGCTGCCGCCATGCGGGCCGGGGTGGAAGGCGGGCGGCTGGCACGCCTGGCCGGCCGTATCCCCAAGCGGCTGCGGGCGGAGGCATCCAGCCCGGAACTGGGGCTGATCGGCACCTGATGGGAACGAACCGGCGGGATACCGGATCCCGCTGGTCGAGGGCGCGGCCCGTGCCCCCCCTACCGCCATAAACCTGTGTCCACGGGACGGCGGGCATAGGCCCCCACCCCCGCAAACACGAAATCCCCGGCACGAAAGATCAAAAGCCGCCCGCGGACAATCCGGGGGCGGCGTTCAATCCCGTTACCGGGGCCGTACTGGCGCCTGTCCGATGGACAGGGAGGGGGGAGGGCTTAGTAGCCCTCGCGCTCCAGACGCTTGCGCAGCAGCTTGCGGGCGCGGCGGATGGCCTCGGCCTTCTCGCGGGCGCGCTTCTCGGACGGCTTCTCGTAATTGCGGCGCAGCTTCATTTCGCGGAAGATGCCCTCACGCTGCATCTTCTTCTTCAGCGCGCGCAGGGCCTGATCGACGTTGTTATCACGAACCAGAACTTGCACGGGACATCCACTCCAATGGTGCGCTGACCGGGCGAACCGGCGCCACGCGATAAGGGTTGAGAACAAAGAAACGGCAACGCGAGACCCTTGCAGGTCGCGCCATCGCCCGATCCAGTCGCCGGGGTTATACACAGGTGCGGGGGGCTTGTGAAGGCCCGCATCATCATCAACCGCCGATTCATGCGGAATGGCGGGCATGCGGGCCGCTATGGACGGGTTTTCCTTGCCTTGCATCGCCGGGGCCGGGGTCGCAGAATGCCGTACCACCCCGAATCGTCCCTTCACATCCGCGCAGGAGGTGCCCGTCATGGCCGTTCTTCCCATCGTCCGCATGGGCAATCCCGTGCTGCGCCGGGTTGCCGACCCGCTACCTGTCCCGGCGGCGGGCGGTTTCGGGGATGATATCCGGCAGTTGGCGGATGATATGGTGGAGACGATGTTAGACGCGCCGGGCATCGGGCTGGCCGCACCGCAGGTCGATGTCGCCCGCCGCATCATCGTTTTCCGCGTGCCGCCGGAACGGGCCACCGATACGGCCGGCGACCGGCCCATGGGGCCGCAAGTCCTGGTCAATCCGGTCTTCGTTCCCCTATCGGCGGAGCGGGTACCGGGCTGGGAAGGGTGCCTGTCCATTCCGGGCCTGCGCGGCGTCGTGCCGCGCTATCGGCATATCCGCTACCGGGGCTATGATCTGGACGGCAATCTGGTGGAACGCGAGGCCGCGGGCACCCATGCCCGGGTGATCCAGCATGAGCTGGACCATCTGGACGCCGTCCTCTATCTGGACCGCATGGAATCCCTGGCCACGCTGACCTATATGGAAGAACAGAGGTTCTTCGGGCCGGACGTGCTGGCGGCGGCACGCTGACAGCCCATGGAACCGGCCGCTCTATTGAGGAACGATGCCATGACCGATGCCTGCGAAACATCCCTGCCGGACCCGGCCGCCGATACCGCCACGGCCGGAATGACGGATGCCGTCACAGCCGGCACGGCTGGCGCCGAGGGCAGCGGCGGGCCGGCGCCCGGGGAAAGCGATGCCTTCGCCGATGCCCAGGCGGCCCTGGCCGCGCGGCGGGATGGCATCCTGCTGGCCATGCTGCCCGACGTGGCCTTCGACGGCTGGAACCGCACCGTCATGCGCCGCGGCGCGGAAAGCGCCGGTTTCCACCCGCAGGAGGCCGACGCCGCCTTTCCCGGCGGCCCCGTCGAGGCGGCCTGCTGGCTGAGCGACTGGGCCGACCGGCAGATGCATGCTGCCCTGGCCCGCACCGACCTGACGGCCCTGAAGCTGCGCGAACGGGTGGCCCTGGCCGTGCGCAGCCGGCTGGAGGCGCTGGCCCCCTATCGGGAGGCCGTGCGCCGGTCCAGCAGCCTGCTGGCCATGCCGCTGAACGCGGCGCGCGGGCCACAGCTTCTGTACGCCACGGTCGATGCCGTCTGGCGTGGCATCGGGGATGCATCGACCGACTATAATTTCTATACCAAGCGCCTGTTGCTGTCCGGCGTCGTGGCGGCCACCACCCTTTACTGGCTGGACGACCAGTCGGAAGGGATGGCCGACACCTGGTCCTTCCTGGATCGCCGCATCAGCGATGTCCTGGCCTTGGGCAAGGGCATCGGCCGCATGACGGGCGGGGCGGACAGGGCGGCCACGATCCTTCAGCATGTCCCCTCGCGGGCCCGTTTCATGCGCCGCCTGCGCGAGGCGGCGGCCGGGGCCGGCTGACGACGGGGCCAATTGACGGAACCGGGATCAGGCGGCCGCGACGATGGGCCGGGCCGCTTCGATCTGGCTGTTCAGCAGATCGCGCATGGCGCGCCCGTGGTCGGTCAACTGGACCACACGCAGGCGCGCATCCTGGGTCCAGGGCCGGCGTTCGACCAGCGGACCCGGTGCGCCCTCCCCATTGTCCCAATCGCGTGACAATTCATCGATGGCGCGGCTGATGGCGCACGGCGCCTCCCCCATGAGATAGGCCAGTTCGGCCTGGCTGATGCCCTCATTTTCGCAAATGGTCAGCAAGGTGGTGGCCGTGCGCAGCGACATGCGCGGATTGATCTTCATCAGGGCCTGGGCGATCGACAGCGCCGTGCTGGGATAGCGTTGCATGATGCTTCTCCCTCCCCGGCGTCAGGCAACACTGGCATAGGGCCGCAGGCGGCCCGTGCGCGTGGCCGGCGGCTGCGGTGCCGAACTGCCGTTGGCGGCCGTCCTGGTGCGCAGCTCACGCAGATCCAGGCGGCTGTCGGGATAATGGCGCTGAACCTCTTCCAGCAATTGCATCAGGCGCTTCTGGTGTTCCCCGGCTTCCATGAAGCTGGTGGTCTGGAGTTCGATGGTGATGCATGCCTTGAGGCGGAGTTTTCCGTCCTTCATTTCCTGCTCCTGTTCAAGGCCCCCTTCACCGGCCGACATGGCCGGAACAGCAGGGTGCCCGCAGAGGCCGCAACCATTGCAGCGACGCATCGATCAGGCCATGACGGAAAGCTGATCATTGCATGATCGAACGCCGATCATTTCCGAATGGAAATCAGAGCACCACTCTAATTAATTGATATTTAATAGAAAACTCACATCCCTCAGGAAACCCGTGCCGCCGCCCCGTCAGTCCGCATCATCCGGCGTGATCAGGGCGAGGCCGGCTTCCTGGTCGATGATGCTGGCCATCAGAACGGACCCTTTTGCGCAATCAGCGGAAATCTGGCCCTGCAATTCCGTCCGGTTCAGGATGCCCAGCCGCCGCTCCCAGCCCGTCAGCCGATCGATGGCGATGACCTCGGCACTGAACCGGGTGACGCGGGCGGCATAGATCGTATCGGGGCAGACGGCGAGATTGCGGCGACGGAGCGTGAAGGGCAGGTCCAGCGTCCCGGCATCCGACCCATCCAGCATCCGCCAGTTCAACCGGGTGGTGCCGGTATCCCCCGTCAGCAGCATGGTCCGGTCCTGTGACAGGTCGATGAAGTCGTGACGCATATCCGTCTTCCGGGACAGGCCGCGATCGGGTTCCAGGGACCAGACGGCCCACCCCTCGGTGTCCAGCACGGGCAGGCCGATGCTGCCATCCGGCAGCCAGACGGGGGTGCCCTTCTGGCGGCCATCCTGGGTCAGGCGCGTCGTCTGTCCGCTTGCCGGTTCCACCTGGTAAAGGTCGTGCGACGGGCCGTCTTCCGCCACAAACAGCAACCTGGCGCCATCCGGCGACCAGCGCAGACCGGTCAGGATGGCCGCCCGCAGATCCGTCAGGGGACGGGGCTCCCCGTCCTCCACCGCCAGCCAGACCTGCGGCGGCCCCAGCCGGTCACTGACAAAGGCCATGGCCTTGCCATCCGGGGAAAGCTGGGGCTCGTACTCGTTGGCGGTGGAGCCCAGCAGTACATGCTGGTTGCCCGACGAACCGAATTCCACGATGTCGGAATGGCCGCGATAGGTTTCGACCAGCATGGTTCCGCGGGCCCGGTCCACCGATATCAGGCCCAGCCGGCCGATGGACGGCATGATCTGCTGCCAGCGTCCCGTGCTGATATCCACATGCCACAATCCACGCCGCCGCCGGGAAGCGTTTGTCAGGTAAAATCCCTGGCCATCGGCCGCCCAGCCGAAATGCGAAATGCCAGGGTCGAGCGGCAGTCGCCGCAGCGCGCGCCCCGTCCGGGCGTCGCTAACCATCAGCGCCGCCTGGCCGCCCGACAGGGCCCGGACGAAGGCGAGCCGGCCGCCATCGGGCGAATAGGCCGGCATCCAATCATCCGCGCCTGCGTCTGCCGGAACCGGCACGGGCGACGGCGTGCCGCCATCCAGGGGTATGGAGATCAGGCGTGACCGGCCCGGATCCCCTTCCGTCAGCGCCGTCAGCACCAGTGCCTTGCCATCGGGCCGCCATGCCAGATGCGGCATGTGATCGCCCAGACAGGGGGATACCAGCCTTTCCTTTCCCGCCGGGACACTGATGACGTAAAGCCGGCAGTTCCAGTCGGGACCGACGCGCACAAAGGCCAGCCGGTCGCCGCGCGGCGACCAGACGGGATAACGGTCGCTGTCCTCCGTCTGGGTCAGGATGGTGGCCCGCCCGCCCGGGGCCGCACTGCGCAGCATGAGATCCATGTCGCCGAAGGAATTGCGGTGGGCATAGGCCGCCATCTTTCCATCCGGTGAAAGGGCGGGATAGAGGTTCAATCCCGGTTCCAGCGTCAGGGCATGGATGTCGAAGGCGGGCAATGTCGCAAAGCCACCCTCCTTGCGATGATAGAGCAGCCCCAGCACCGCCAGCGCCACGAGCAGCAACAGCGCCACCAACAGCAGCAGGCGGGTCGCCAAACCCCGCGGCGCAAGGGTCGCGGCTTCCTCTTGCCCGGTCACGGGCCGGGCTGGCGGCACGGCGGCGGGCGGGGACGCGGGCGTCACCTCCGCCCCCCGCGCATCCTCCCCCGGCTCTGCGGAAATGGCCGGCCCGGAGGCAGATGGCATCACATCGATAACGAGGCTGTAGCCGATCTTCGGTATCGTCTCCACCCGCACGCACGCCGCCCCCACTTCCCGCAGGGCGCGGCGCAATTGGAAGATGGAGCGGTTCAGGCTGTCTTCGGCCACGAAGACACCGCCCCAGCATTGTTCCAGCAGTTCATCGCGCGTGACGGAACGCCCCTGGTGGCGGGCAAGCAAAAGCAGCACCTGCATCACACGGGGCTGCAGGCGGCACTGACGGGCGGCAATGGCGATACGGTTCAATGACGGAGAAATCGTGACATCGCCGATGGTCACGTCCTGGCCGCGGCCAGGTTCCGTGTCCGGCCGATTCATTTCCATTTCCCCTGCAACATGCGCTGCCCGTCGTCATATCCTTCGCCCGCCGGCCCTTCACGGCCGGTCGAAACGCCAAATCTACCTGAAATGATGACCGTGCAGCCAGCGATTTGCAGAACGCGGGGGTTGTATTTCCATCATTTCACGCCAAAAACCCTCGGAGACCTCCAATAAATCACTTAATAATTTTATTATAATGCCAACAATCTCCTTATAGGCGGGAGAAAGTCAGAGGAGCTGGCCCCGCCCGCTTCCTGCGCACGGCCTGGACCGCGTTGCGTGAGATTTTCGGGTCCTTATACCGCTCGTGCGGCGTCGCCAAGCCAACCAATGTTGGCGCCGGCGATCGATGGCGGTGATCAGAACCAATTGGTTCTGATCACCGCAAAATAGTATTAGCTGTCCGCCAACGCCCTTTGCACTTACAGCTCACTTGACAAGGCTGTTAGCGTCGCCAACGTGGCGACGCTAAACCCTTGATAAATTGGTGGGCCCGGAGGGACTTGAACCCCCAACCAGACCGTTATGAGCGGCCGGCTCTAACCATTGAGCTACAGGCCCGCAGAAGGCGGAGCCGCACAATGCCCCAAAGGGCTGCTTCCTGGCAATACGGGATTTATGGGCTGGCTTTTCCCTTACGGGCGGCGGGGGCTCCCGCAATGTCAGACCATGGCCGGGTCGCCATTGCGGTTGGCGACGGGGGGCGGAGCGGGGAAGATGGAGATGATGGCATAGCCCTGTTCGGCACCGTACCGCTTCTCGACCTTGGCGCGCGCCGCATGCTCGTCGGGCGCCCACACCCGGAAGCGGCGATGACCCTGCCAGGTCGGGCCGTTGCGGGTGCTGGCACCGACGATGGGGGCCTCCACGGTGACATGCCAGCCGCTGTCGGCCGCCCCGCGCCGTTCATCCAGCACGAAGGTGCGGTTGGCGGGATGGGCCAGCCGTTCCAGTTCGCCATCCACCTGCCCGATTTCTTCCAGCAGCAGGTCGGCGGTGCGCTGCTGGTTGCGCACCTCCCGGCCCAGGGTCAGGCTTTCCCGGCCGGCCGTGCGCAGGCGTTCAACCTGCTGCTGCTTCTTGGTCACCAGGGTGCTGACACGGCGGCGGGTGTTGCGCACGCGGCGCATGGCCTGTTCCAGGGCAAGCGCAAAGGCCGTGGCGACGATCAGCACCACCAGCAGGATCGGCCCGGTCATCGTCCGTCAGCCCGCCGCCGCTTCGGCAGCGGCCGGCGGGGCCGAGGTGCTTTCCAGCGTGATGTTCAGCAGGCTGTAGCCCAGCGGCATGGGGAACAGCCGCTGGGCCTCGCGCTTGGCATCGCCCAGGTTGTCGGCCCAGATCTCCACCACCTGCGGGTTGGCCCATTCCATGTCGAGCATCGGGTGGCGCTTGCGGTCGGTCAGGGCCTGCTGCACCTGGCGGTTGACCATCCAGGCGCGGAACTTGGCCAGTGTCTGGCCTTCCGGGCCGATGATGCGCACGGGCGAGTTGGCTTCCCGCCTGGCATCCACCAGGGCCTTTTCCTGCAGAAAGCGGCGGCGGCGCAGGTCCGTCAGTTCGGCCTGCAACTGCGTCACCCGTGCCTTGCGGTCGCTGCGGCGCAGGTCGAACTTTGCCTCCAGCAGGGAACGGCGGGGCAATATCTCCTCGATCCGTTTCAGGTCGAGGCCGGACTGGAGCGAGCTTTCGACATAGCGCCCCATGAGATAGGTGAAGAGATAGGCGCCAAGGCCCATCACCATCCCCATCATGAAGGCCTGTGTCCAATCCATCGCGCCGCCACCCCGCTTACCTGATCCCCCGGCAATCCGGGCAGCCACCGGAATTGCAACCCTTGGGACCAAAACCTGTGACCGAACATTTGATAGCATTTAAGATAAACCTTTGCGGCCGATAAGGAAACCCGGCTTGAAGTACCACCTAAGCCCAGGCGGGCCGGTGATTTTCCGGGGTCGCCCTACCGCTTTTGGTGGTACACCCCGCCATCGGGGCAGGCATGAGCCCAGGGCACGCCAGCGGCCTGCCGGTCCCCTTGCGGGGGCGGCTGGTGCTGGCTAGGGTACGCGCCTTGTTTTGCAGCCGCTTTCCGGGTCGAGGTATCAGGTGTCCTATATCAGCACGCGCGGCCAGGCGCCCGCCCTGGCGTTCGACGATGTTCTGCTGGCCGGCCTTGCCCGGGATGGCGGCCTTTACGTCCCCGCCGCCTGGCCCCGGCTGACCCCCGATGACCTGCGGCGGTTCCGTGGCCTTTCCTATGCCGAGCTGGCGGTTGAGGTCATGCTGCCGTTCCTGGGTGGCACCATCGGCCGCGATGATTTCGCCCGGCTGGTCACCGATGCCTATGGCAGCTTCGCCCATCAGGCCGTGGTGCCGCTGGTCCAGCTTGATGCCCGCACCTGGATGATGGAGCTGTTCCACGGCCCCACGCTGGCCTTCAAGGATGTGGCGCTGCAACTGCTGGGCCGGCTGTTCGACCATGTGCTGGCCGCCAGGGACAGCCGTGTCACCATCGTGGGGGCCACCAGCGGCGACACGGGCTCCGCCGCGATCGAGGCCTGCCGCGACCGCGACCGCGTGGATATCGTCATCCTGCATCCCAGGGGCCGCACGTCGGAGGTGCAGCGCCGGCAGATGACCAGCGTGCTGTCATCCAACGTCCACAATGTCGCCCTGGAAGGCACGTTCGACGATTGCCAGGACGCCGTGAAGGCCATGTTCAACGACGCGGCCTATCGCGATGCGCTGAACCTGTCGGCCGTGAATTCCATCAACTGGGCCCGCATCATGGCCCAGATCGTCTATTATGTGGCGGCGGCCGTGGCCTTGGGCGCCCCCGACCGGGAGGTGGCCTTCGCCGTGCCGACCGGCAATTTCGGCAATGTCTATGCCGCCTATGCGGCGCGCCAGATGGGTGTGCCCGTGGCGAAGCTGATCGTCGGCACGAACGAGAACGATATCCTGGCCCGGTTCTTCGCGTCCGGCGAGATGAAGGCCGACGGCGTGGTGCCGACCCTGTCGCCCTCCATGGACATCCAGGTCTCTTCGAATTTCGAGCGGCTGCTGTTCGACCTGATGGACCGTGACGGTGCGGCGGTGGCCACCTGCATGGCCGGTTTCCGGGAAACGGGACGGTTCGAGGTCAGCCAGGGCCAGTTGGCACGGGTGCGCGACCTGTTCGCCGGCCATCGCTGCGATACGGCCGGCACGCTGGCGGTCATGCAGGATGCCTATGCGCGGTCGGGCTATCTGGTCGACCCGCACAGCGCGGTGGGCGTGGCCGCGGCGCATGCCGCCGGCCTGGACCCGTCGGTGCCCGTCATCGTCATGGGCACGGCACACCCGGCCAAGTTCCCCGACGCGGTGGAAAAGGCGACGGGCCTGCGCCCCCCCCTGCCCCGGCATCTGGCCGATCTTTATGATCGACCCGAACGCATGGATATCCTTGCCAACGATATCCAGATATTGAAGGAGTATGTGCGTGCCCGCTCCCGCGTGGCGCGTATCAACGCCTGAACGGAACAGAGAAGACTTTGTCGAGCACCAGCGCCTTCCCCGCCGCCCCCGGCACCCGTGTCACCACCCTTCCCAACGGGCTGCGCGTCGCCACCGACGCCATGCCCCATGTCGAGACCGTGACGGTCGGCGTCTGGATCGGCGTCGGCAGCCGGCATGAGCCGCTGGCCGCCAACGGCGTGGCGCATCTGGTGGAACATATGCTGTTCAAGGGCACGCCGACGCGCGACGCCTTCGCCATTTCGGCGGAGATCGAGAATGTCGGCGGCCATCTGAACGCCTATACCAGCCGCGAGCAGACCTGCTACTACGCCAAGGTCCTGAAGGAGGATCTGGGCCTGGCGCTGTCGATCCTGTCGGACATGGTGCAGCATCCCCTGTTCGACGAGGGCGAACTGGAAAAGGAGCGCCAGGTCATCTTGCAGGAGATCGGCCAGGCGGAAGACACGCCCGACGACATCGTCTATGACCATTTCCTGGCCACGGCCTTTCCACGGCAGCGGCTGGGACGCCCCGTGCTGGGCACGGCCGACGTGGTGGAAAGCCTGCCCCGTGCCGCCATGGTCGATTACGTGGCCGGCCGCTACGTCCCCGCCAATATCGTCGTGGCCGCGGCCGGCAATCTCCGGCACGAGGATCTGGTGGAACAGGTGGCCCGCCTGTTCACCGACCTGCCCGATGGCAGCAGCCCCGTGGCGGAGACCGGCCTTTATCAGGGCGGGGAGTTCCGGGAGGAGCGGGACCTGGAGCAGGTGCATGTCCTGCTGGGCTTCGACGGCGTGTCGAACAACAGCGCCGACCTGCACACCGTCATGCTGCTGTCCACCCTGCTGGGCGGGGGCATGTCGTCCCGGCTGTTTCAGGAAGTGCGGGAGAAGCGCGGGCTGGTCTATTCCGTCCACAGCTTCAACTGGTCGATGAGCGACAGCGGCGTCTTCGGCATCTATGCCGGCACCGGCCCCGACCGCACGGCCGAACTGGTGCCCGTCATCTGCGACGAGGTGCGCAGGCTGGCCCGCACCCTGACGGCCGAGGAACTGGCCCGCGCCCGGGCACAGTTGAAGGCCAGCCAGTTGATGGGCCTGGAAAGCACGACGAACCGGGCCGAACAGCTTGGCTCCCAGCTTCTGGTCTATGGCCGGGCCATCCCGCCGGCCGAAACGGTGGCCCGGCTGGAAGCCGTCGACCTGGACGCCGTGGCGGCCTGCGCCGACCGCATCTTCGCCAGCAAGCCGACCCTGGCGGCCCTGGGGCCGCTGGAAGGGCTGGAAAGCCTGGAGCAGGTGACGGGCCGGCTGGCAGCCTGATATCCATCGGGGCCGGGGCTGGAACAACGGGACAAGAGGGGGAGGGGCAGCACAGAATGATCCGCTTGATCCCCGACGGGCTGTTGAGCCCCCCGCCCCTGCGCGTCGACGGCGCATCCGTCTTCATCCGCCCCGGCCAGCCGCGCGACTGGAAGCAATGGGCCGACCTGCGCGAAGCCAGCCGCGAATTCCTGGTCCCGTGGGAGCCGACCTGGCCCCCCGACGCCCTGACCAGAGAGGCGTTCGCCCGCCGTCTGCGCCGTCAGGCCGGGGAATGGCGGGAAGACGAGGCCTATAGTTTCCTGACCTTTGAGCAGGGCAGCGAGCAGGTGGTGGGCGGCATCGGCCTGACCAATGTCCGGCGCGGCGTCGCCCAGATGGCCAGCATGGGCTATTGGGTGGGGCGTCCCTTCGCCCGGCGTGGTTTCACGTCGGAAGCGGTGCGCCTGCTGCTGTCCTTCGCCTTCGGCCAGTTGGGTCTGCACCGGGTGGAGGCCGCCTGCCTGCCCACCAACCAGCCCAGCAGCGGCGTGCTGGAAAAGGTGGGCTTCACGCGCGAGGGCTATGCCCGCGCCTATCTGCGCATCAATGACAAATGGGCCGACCATGTGCTGTATGCCATCCTGCGGGATGACTGGGCGGCCGGGCGCGGGCAATAGGGCGTCATATACCCAAATACCCAGAGAATCCCCGAAATCTCTTGTTTAAACCTCTGAAAATAAAGGAAAACATGAGGTCGCTACCGGAATTTTCTGAGGGGAGCGGTATACCAAGTCCCGGTGATCGCAACCGATCACCGGGATCAGGCATCAGACAAAGCAGGCGCCCGCATCATACCGTTCATACCGTCAGCATGAATAGATTGACCTTGGGTCAATCATTTTGACCGCCAGCATCAGTCGCGGTACTTGCGCCCCGCCTTCGCATGGTCCTTCGCCCGGAAGGTGACGGCCGTGAATTCCGGCGGCTTGCGGGCGACCCAGGCGATGAAGGAGGCGATGTCGGGATGGGCCCGCAGCGCTTCCAGCGTGGTGTAGCCGCGGGCCAGTTCCTTTTCCGACAGTTCGGCATGGATCTTCCGGTGACAGACACGGTGCAGGGGCACCGTCTCCCGGCCGCCCTGGCTGCGCGGAACGAGATGATGTTCCTCCACGCTGGGCCCCGCGACCATCGGCCGGCCACACAGGCCGCAGGCACCCAGCATCCTGCCGGCCGCAGGGCGGGCCGGCAGGCAGGCATCAGGCGGCAGGGGCTTCAGCCGGTCCATCGATATCCCTGGCAATGGGTCACCCCGGCGATGCCGGATGATGGCCATTGGCCGTCATCCGGCATCGCACGGCATCAGATGCGCTCACCATTGCGCACACGGGCCAGACGGTCATTGACGGCGTGCCAGTTCACCAGGTTCCACCAGGCCGTCAGATAGTCGGCGCGGCGGTTCTGGTATTTCAGATAATAGGCATGTTCCCAGACGTCATTGCCCATTACCACGCCCTGGCCTTGCATCAGGGGCGTGTCCTGGTTGGGCTGCGCCTTGATGGCCAGCTTGCCGTCGGCCCCCACCGTCACGAACACCCAGCCGGACCCGAACTGTTTGGCGCCGGCATCGTTGAAGGCCTTCTTGAAGGCGTCGAAGCCGCCAAAACTGTCATCAATGGCTGTGGCGATATCGCCCTCGGGCGCACCACCGGCATTGGGCGCCATGATCGACCAGAACATGGCGTGGTTGGCATGGCCGCCGCCATTATTGCGCACGGCATTGCGAATGGCTTCGGGCAGGCGGGGCAATTCGGCCAACAGTTCGGCCAGGGTCAGGCGCTGCAACTGCCCATGGTCGGCCAGGGCATTGTTCAGGTTGGTGACATAGGCCTGATGATGCTTGCCATGGTGCAATTCCATGGTCTGCGCATCGATATGCGGTTCCAGCGCCGCGGTGGCATAGGGCAGGGATGGCAAGGTATAGGGCGCCTGCGTCGTCGCCTGGGCGGCCGCCGGGCGCAGATGGAACCCGCCCGCAGCGGCAATGGCGGCCCCGGCAGCGCCGGCCGCCAGGAAAAGCCGGCGGTCCAGTGCGTGGGCCTGGGCCTGCGTGGCGCCCTTGCGGACATTTGCATGCATGGTCATTTGTGCATTTCCTTTCAATCCAGCTTCTTGCCGATGGCGCCGGGGGAATGCCATCGCCTATAAAACGTCAACAGCCAGCCACTGCCATCGGTTCATATTGTCATTCCCATGTCCCGTGTCATCCTTCTGAACAAACCTTTCGATGTGCTGTGCCAGTTCACGGACGAAGGTACGGGCGCCCGTACCCTGGCCGAATGCGTGGACGTGCCCGGCGTCTATCCGGCCGGGCGGCTGGACCGCGACAGCGAGGGGCTGGTGGTTCTGACCGATGATGGCGGCCTGATCGCCCGCATCAGCCAGCCGCGGCACAAATGGCCCAAGACCTATTGCGTGCAGGTGGAAGGCGAACCGACGGCGCAAGTCCTGGACGCGCTGCGCCACGGCATCACGCTGAAGGACGGCCCGACCCTACCGGCCACCGTGCGGCCCATCGCCGAGCCTTCGTGGCTGTGGCCCCGCACGCCGCCGGTCCGCTTCCGGAAATCCATACCGACAAGCTGGCTGGAGATCGTGCTGCGCGAAGGCCGCAACCGCCAGGTGCGCCGCATGACGGCAGCCGTCGGGTTCCCCACGCTGCGCCTTGTCCGCCATGCCGTGGGGGACTGGACCCTGGATGGTCTGGCCCCCGGGCAATGGCGTGAAACCGTGTTTCCCAAAGGGCGCTGACAGGCTTTCACACGCCGCTTTATCCCTGTATGCTGATCTGGAGATTTCCCTTCGATCCCCATGAACATCAGCACCGGTCAGTGAATGTGAAGCAGAACCCCGTTGTTTCCAATTCGGCAACACCCCTTTATCAAAAAGTGAAGGAGCATGTGGCATCCCTGATCGGCAGCGGCGCTCTGTCCCCCGGCGACCGTGTGCCGTCCGAACATGAACTGGTGGCGCGGTTCCAGGTATCCAGGATGACGGCCAATCGCGCACTGCGGGAACTGACGGCCGAGGGCTGGGTGATCCGTGTGCCGGGCCTTGGCAGCTTCGTCGCTCCGGCCCGGCAAACGGCGACCATGCTGGAAATCCCCGACATGGTCGAAACGGCGCTGGGCCGCGGAGCCCGGCACCGGGTGGAGACCATCACCAGCGCGACGAAGCCGGCTTCGTCCGCCATCGCCCTGGCATTTGGCATGCGGGCGGGCATCAGCCTGTTCCACGGCCGCTGGCGGCACTTGGCCGACCGGCTTCCCCTGCAGGTGGAGGACCGCTGGACATTGCCGCATCTGGCCCCGGACCGGCCGGCCCCCGGCACGCCGGAACCCGTGGCCCCTTATGAGCAGATGGATCACAGCCTGCGCGCCGCCCTGCCCCCGCCCGACATTGCCGGCCTGCTGGCCCTGCCACCGCAAAGCCCCTGCCTGCATCTGACCCGCCGGACCCGGCTGGGCGGCCAGGTGTCCACGGTGGCGGAATTCTGGATGCCCGGCGACCAGATCATCCTGACAGGCATTTCCCGCCCGAAGGCATGATGACACGCTGCATTGCCGGTTCCGTCCCCCGCCCCCCGGCGACCATCGCCGGCCGGTGGGCCGGACCGCTTGCGCAACCTGCCGCCTTGCCCCATATCCAGGATCGGCTTCAGGCCAGACTAGATGACGACAAGCAAAATGGTGAGAGAGATGAGCGAGGAACGGCTCAGTTTCCAGGCCGAGGTCAGCCGCCTGCTGGATATCGTGGCGCACAGCCTCTACTCGGAGAAGGAAGTCTTCCTGCGGGAACTGATCTCCAACGCATCGGATGCCTGCGACCGGCTGCGCTATGCCGCGCTGACCGACGGTTCGCTGCTGGGCGATGATCCGGATTTCAAGATCCGCCTGGTCGCCGACAAGGAAGCCGGGACGCTGACCTTGAGCGACAACGGCATCGGCATGAGCCGCGACGATCTGGTGGAGAATCTGGGGACCATCGCGCGGTCGGGGACCTCGGCCTTCGTGAAGAACCTGTCGGGCGATGCCAAGAAGGATGTCAGCCTGATCGGCCAGTTCGGCGTCGGCTTCTATTCCGCCTTCATGGTCGCGGAAAAGGTCGAGGTGTTCAGCCGCAAGGCCGGGGAGGCCCAGGGCTGGCGCTGGGTCAGCGACGGCCAGGGCAGCTTCACGGTGGCGGAGGCGCAGGAGGCGCCGGCCCGCGGCACCCGCATCGTCATGCACATGCGCGAGGCGGAAAAGGAGTTCCTGGAGGAACACCGGCTGCGCCAGGTCATCAAGACCTATTCCGACCATATCGCCGTGCCCATCCTGCTGGGCGCCGATGCCACCGACAGCGTGAATGCGGCCAACGCGCTGTGGACGCGGCCGCGGTCGGAGATCACGGCGGAGCAGTACAAGGAATTCTACCACCATGTCGGCCACGGCTTCGACGAGCCCTGGCTGACCCTGCACTGGCGGGCCGAGGGCGTCATCGAATATACGGGCCTGCTGTTCGTGCCGCAGCAGCGGCCGTTCGACCTGTTCGATCCGCGCCGTGCCCATCATGTGAAGCTTTATGTGCGCCGTATCTTCATCACGGATGAGGCGGAAGGGCTGGTCCCGCCCTATCTGCGCTTCCTGAAGGGTGTGGTCGACAGCGAAGACCTGCCGCTGAATGTCAGCCGGGAGATGCTGCAGAACAACCCGGTGCTGGCCAAGCTGAAGGCCGGGATCGTGAAGCGCGTGCTGGGCGACCTGAACAAGAAGGCCGCCGATCCCGAGCAGGCGGCCGATTACGCCCGTTTCTGGGACGCTTTCGGCGCCGTGCTGAAAGAGGGGCTTTACGAGGATTACGCCCATCGCGACGATCTGCTGAAGCTTCTGCGCTTCCGCACCACGGAGAGCAAGGGCGAGCTGGTCAGCCTCGCCACCTACATTTCCCGCATGAAGGAAGGCCAGGACGCCATCTATTACATCACGGGCGATGAGAAATCGGCCGTGGAGAAAAGCCCGCAGGTGGAGGGCTTCCGCGCCAGGGGCGTGGAGGTGCTGCTGCTGACCGACCCGGTGGACGAGTTCTGGGTGGGGTCGGTGCGCGAGACGGACGGCAAGCCCTTCAAGTCCGTGACGCGCGGCGGGGCCGACCTGTCCAAGATCAAGGGCGAGGATAAGCCGGAAGAAGAGAAGAAGGACAAGGCATCCGATGGCGACCTGTCCTCCCTGACCGCCCTGCTGAAGCTGACCCTGGGCGAGGAGGTGAAGGATGTCCGCCGGTCGGAACGGTTGACCGACAGCGCCGTCTGCCTTGTCGCCGATGATGGCGACATGGATATTCACCTTCAGCGCCTGCTGAAACAGCATGGGCAGTTGGGCGCCGATGACGCCACCAGGCGCGTGCTGGAGGTCAATCCCGGCCACCCGCTGATCCGCCGGCTGGCGGAAAAGGCCGGGCAGGAAGGGGCAGCGGAAGCGCTGGAGGATGCAGCCTGGCTGCTGCTGGACCAGGCCCGGATCCTGGAGGGCGAGCCCCTGCCCGACCCGCTTGCCTTCAGCCGCCGCATGGCCGCCTTCGTGGAACGGGGGCTCTGACGCTCATACCAAGTTGCGGTGAGTTGAACTCATCGCAACTTGGTCCGGCGGCGACTGCCACAGCACCGCTCGTGCGGCGTCGCCCGCGCCAACGAATGTTGGCGCCGGCAATTGAGGGCGGTGACCAGAACCAATAGGTTCTGGTCACCGCAAAATAGTATAAGCAGATTTTCCGAACGCCGCCCACAGATGGGCGGGCTCGGAAAATCTGCAAACCATGGAGTCGGCAGGTTCCTCCAGGCTGGGCCATGTATGGCCCGATCTGGAGTAACCTGCTTAGCGACCGCCGGCGGTCACCCTGCCCGTGGAAACCGCCGGCCGTTCCTTCCCCATCCTTCCCGTCAGGGGCCTGCCAGCGTGGCTTCCTGCTGGCGGGCCCAAAGGGCGGCATAGGCGCCGCCCCGGGCCAGAAGGACTGCGTGGCTGCCGCGTTCCACGATACGGCCGGCATCCATCACGATGATCTCGTCGGCATCCACGACCGTGGACAGGCGGTGGGCGATGACCAGGGTGGTGCGCCCCCGCGCTGCATCGCGCAGGGCCGCCTGGATTTCCCGTTCCGTATGGGTGTCCAGCGCGGATGTCGCCTCGTCCAGGATCAGGATGGGCGGGTTCTTCAGCAAGGTGCGGGCGATGGCCACGCGCTGCTTTTCCCCGCCCGACAGTTTCAGGCCGCGCTCGCCCACCATCGTATCCCAGCCGTCGGGCAGGCCGCGGATGAAGGTGGCGATCTGCGCCGCCTCCGCCACCCGGTCCAGTTCGGCCTGATCGGCGCCGGGCCAGCCATAGGCGATGTTGTAGCGGATCGTGTCATTGAACAGCACGGTGTCCTGGGGGACGATGCCGATGGCCGCGCGCAGGCTTTCCTGCGTCACGGCCCGCACATCCTGCCCGTCGATCAGGATGCGCCCCTGCGTCGTGTCATAGAACCGGTAGAGCAGGCGCGACAGCGTGGATTTTCCGGCCCCCGTCGGTCCCACCACGGCCACGGTATGGCCCGCCGGCACCGTGAAATCCAGCCCCTGCAGGATCGGCCGGCGGGGATCATAGGCAAAGCGCACGCCGTCGAACCGGACCTCGCCGCCCGCACAGACCAGGGGCCTGGCATCCGGCGCGTCCTGCACCTCCTGGTTGACGGACAGAAGCTCGAACATCCGCTCCATCTCGTTCAGCGCCTCCTTGACGCCGCGATAGACGAAGCCGAACACGTTCAGCGGCTGGTAGAGCTGCAGGAGATAGGTGTTCACCAGAACGAAATCACCGATGGTCAGTTGGCCGCTCACAATGCCCTCGGCCGCCATCCACATCACGGTCACCACGCCCACCGCGATGATCACCCCCTGGCCGACATTCAGCAGCGACAGCGAGGACTGGGTGCGCACGGCCGCATTCTCATAGACGCGCAGCGCCGTGTCGTACCGCTCGGCCTCGAACCGCTCATTGCCGAAATATTTCACCGTTTCATAGTTCAGCAGCGTGTCGATGGCCTTGGCGCTGGCGCGGCTGTCGGCATCCAGCATGTCGCGGCGGATGCGGGTGCGCCAGTTGGTGACGGCGATCGTGTACCAGATATAGCCGGCCACCGTGACGAAGGTCACGGCGGCGAAGCGGAAATCGAACAATTTCCACAGGATGCCCGTGACCAGCAGGATTTCCAGCAGGGTGGGCAGCACGTTGAACAGCGCCGTGCCCAGCAGGCTGTCGATGGCCTTTGTCCCGCGCTCCACGATGCGCGACAACCCGCCGGTCTGGCGTTCCAGGTGGAAGCGCAGCGACAGCGCATGCAGGTGCCGGAACACGTTCAGCGCGGCGTGGCGCATGGCCCGCTGGCTGACCCGTTCAAACACCGCATCACGCAGTTCCCCGAAGGCCAGCGACAGGACACGCGCCAGGCCATAGGCCAGGATGAAGCCGACGGGCAGCACGATATAGGGATTGGTGGCCAGGTCCCCCGTGGCCGTCAGCGCGTCGACCGCCCCCTTGTACCAGATGGGGATGCTGACATTGGCGGCCTTGGCCGCGGCCAGGAACAACAGCGCCGTGACGACGCGGATCTTGATGCCCGCCTGTCCGGCGGGCCAGAGATAGGGCAGCAACTGCCGGATCACCTGCCCGTCGGACAGGCGCTGGCGGGCGGGCTGGGCCGGGTCTTGGGTGCCGGAGGGACGGTCGTGGCGGCGCATGCGGATCGGGGGCAATCTTCGGTGGCGGGGCCGACAGGATATGGCCGCCCCACCCGCCAAGGACAGGGCGGCCCGTCACATGGCTGCCATCCGGGCACGGACCTGCGCGGGACCGTCAGTTCACCCGCTCGCGGTCGTCGGGGTCGCGGGCCAGCACCTCGCGCTTGCCCGCATGGTTGGCCTTGCTGACCACCCCTTCCTTCTCCATCCGCTCGATCAGGCGGGCGGCGGAATTGTAGCCGATGCGCAGATGGCGCTGGATGAAGCTGGTGGACGCCTTGCCTTCCCGCGTCACCACGGCCACGGCCTGGTCATACAGGTCGTCGCCGGAGGAATCACCGCGCCCGCCGCCACTGCCGCCTTCATCGCCCGCGGCGGCGGGGTCGAACTCCTCATCCTCCTCCGTCACGGCATCGACATAGGCCGGCTCGCCCTGCGCCTTCAGGAACTTCACGATCTGCTCCACCTCCTCATCCCGCACGAAGGGGCCATGGACGCGGGTGATGCGGCCGCCACCGGCCATGTGGAGCATGTCGCCCTGGCCCAGCAGGTTTTCCGCCCCCTGTTCGCCCAGGATGGTGCGGCTGTCGATCTTGCTGGTGACCTGGAAGCTGATGCGGGTGGGGAAGTTGGCCTTGATCGTGCCCGTGATCACATCGACCGAGGGCCGCTGGGTGGCCATGATCAGATGGATGCCGGCGGCACGCGCCATCTGGGCCAGCCGCTGGATGGCCGCCTCGATATCCTTGCCGGCGACCAGCATCAGGTCGGCCATCTCGTCGACGATGACGACGATATAGGGCAGTTCCGTCAATTCGATGGGCTGCTCCTCGTAGATCGGCTTGCCCGTATCGGGATCGAAGCCGGTCTGGACGCGCCGCGTCAGCACCTCCGAATTCTGTCGCGCCTCGCGCAGGCGGGCGTTGTAGCCGTCGATATTGCGCACGCCCAGCTTGGACATGTTGCGATACCGGTCCTCCATCTCCCGCACGGCCCATTTCAGGGCCACGACGGCCTTTTTCGGGTCGGTCACGACGGGGGCCAGAAGATGCGGAATGCCTTCATAGACGGACAGTTCCAGCATCTTCGGATCGACCATGATGAAGCGGCACTTGTCCGGCGGCAGCCGGTACAGCAGCGACAGGATCATGGTGTTGATGGCCACCGACTTGCCCGAACCCGTGGTGCCGGCCACCAGCAGGTGCGGCATGCGGGCCAGATCGGCGATGACGGGACCGCCGCCGATATCCTTGCCCAGCACCAGGGCCAGCTTCTGCTGGCTCTTCTCATAGGCGTCGGCCATCAGCAGTTCGCGCATGAACACGGTCTCGCGCTTCTGGTTCGGCATCTCGATGCCGATGACATTGCGGCCGGGCACCACGGCCACGCGCACCGACATCGCGCTCATCGACCGGGCGATATCGTCGGCCAGGCCGATGACGCGGGAGGATTTCAGCCCCGGTGCCGGTTCAAGCTCGTAAAGGGTGACGACGGGGCCGGGGCTGACCTTCACGATCTGGCCGCGCACACCGAAATCCTCCAGCACGCGCTCCAGCATCTCCGCATTGGCCTGCAGGGCCGCCGCGTCCATGGCCGGACCGGCGCCGTGAGGGGGGAGCTGCAGGATGTCGACGGGGGGCAATTCATAGTCGCCGCGCGCCTCCGGTTCCAGCAACAGGGCGGCCTGGCGAGACTTTTCCACCTTGCGCGCCACTTCGGGGATCGGCTTGGGCGCCGGGCCGACGACGGGGGCCGGCCGGCGCCTTTCCTCCGTGGGGGAAGTTTGCGGGGGCGGGGCGGCGGCCGGGCCGTCACCCGCCGGCGCGGCAGATGGCATGGCGGGGTCGTCCCCCAGGCTGGGTGCAACACGGCCGGCGGGCCCTTCCCCCACGGCCGGGGTGCGGCGGAACCGCGACAGCAGGCTTCCGGCCTTCGCCCGGATGGCCGCGGCACGGGCGGCGATGGAGGCACCGGCCACCGGCACTGCCGCCGGCACGGCGGGGGCGGTTTCCCCCGCGGGCGCCGACCAGCGGCCACCCCGGTGACCACCGGCGGGGTCGGCATGCGGTGCGGCAGCGGCAGCCGGCCCCGATGAACCACGCGCCGCCCGCAACCGGCCACGGGCCCAGGCCGCGAACGCCGACACCTGCCACAATTTCACATCCAGCGCCCACAGCCCCAGCAGCAGGGCCGGCAGCAGCAGGGCCAGGCCGACCAGCGGGCCCGATACGCTGCCCGTCAGCGCCTCGGCCAGCCGCAGCAGCGGCCCGACCAGCAGGGCACCGGCAAGCCCGCCCCAGGCCAGATTGCCGGCCGACAGACAGACCAGGGCCATCGCCATCAGCAGCACGGCGCCCAGCGCCAGCGGCACGCGCAGGGCGAAATTGCGGGCGGGATTGTGCCGGAACAGCCGCCCGCCCCAGCCCAGCAGGAAAAGCGGCAGCAGATAGGCGGCATAGCCCAGGCTCTGCAACAGCAGGTCGGCAACATAGGCGCCGGAATGGCCCATGGCATTATGGGTGGGTATCTCCTCCCCCGGCACGGCCGTGCTCCAGGAAGGGTCCCGGCTGTCATAGGTCAGGAAGGCCAGCAACAGCAGCAGGCCGGCGCCGGCCACCAGCAGCCCCGCGCCCTCCGTCAGGCGGCGCAGCAGAAAGGCCAGCGCCCCGTCGGGCAACAGCCGCGACCGGCGCGGCGCACCGGACACGTTCCCGCGCGGCGCGGCGCGGCCGGAAGACGGGGTGTGGGGGCTGGTGCGGCTGGACATGGGCTCTTTTCTCGCCGGACAAAAGGGCAATATCAGGACAGGATGCGGGCCAGCCGCTCGATCGACCGGGCCACATCCTGCGTATCGTGGACCAGGGCGACGCGGATATACCGGTCGCCGGGATTGTAGCCGTCGGCATGCGGCTGCGTCAGATAGGCGCCGGGCAGCACGCGGATGGCACCCTCGCGCCACAGCCGGCAGGCCGCCTCCTCCCCCGTGCCGCAGACATCGCCGACATCCAGCCACAGGAAGAACCCGGCATCGGGCCGGTAATAGCCCAGCCGTCCGTCCAGAACGGCTTCCGCCGCATCCACATTGGCGCGGTAGAGGTCGCGGTTGACGGCGACATGCGCATCATCGGCCCACAGGGCGGCGGCGGCATCCAGGACCGGCAGCGGCATGCCGGCCAGCGAATAGGCCCGCAGCCGCGTGAAGGCGGCGATCAGGCCGGGGTCACCGGCCATGAAACCGGAGCGCAGGCCCGCAGCACTGGACCGCTTGGACAGCGAATGGAAGACCAGCAGGTTGGACAGGGGCTGTTCCCCGCCCAGCGCCAGGGCCGCATCCATGCCGCCGGCCGGCGGCGCATCGTGCCACAGTTCGCCATAGCATTCATCGACCGCCAGGGTGAAACCGTGGCGGCGGGCCAGCAGCAGGGCGCGTTTCAGATAATCCAGGCTGGCCACGGCACCCTGCGGGTTGGCCGGGGTGCAGAGATAGAACAGCGCCGTGCGCGCCCAGACATCGGGCGGCACGCTGTCCAGATCGGGCAGGAACCCGGTCTGCGGCGTGCCATCCAGCAGCACCGGTTCCGCCCCCGCCATGACGGCGGCCCCCTGATAGACGGCGTAGAAGGGGTTGGGGATCAGCACCACGGGCCGCCCGCCGGCCTTGTGCGCCGGCACGACCAGTTGCGCCAGTTGATAAAGCGCCTCCCGCGTGCCGCAGACGGGCAGGATCATGCGGTCTGCATCGATGAAGCCGGGCGGCAGGTCGAAACGCCGGGCCAGCCAGCCGGCGACGGCGGTGCGAAAGCCGGGCGTGCCCGCCGTCGGCGGGTATTTGGCCCAGGCCGCCGGGGCCGCGGCCGCCAGCGTGCGGGTCAGCAGGGATGGCGGCTCGTTCTGCGGCTCCCCGATGGTCAGGATCGTGGGTTCCACATTGGACAGCGGCCGCACGCCGGCCAGCAGCGCATGCAGCCGCGGAAACGGATATTCGCACAGATCCGCCAGACGGTCGTTGCGGCAGGGCGCCTGGATCGCGGGAAGGGCGGCGTCAAGCATGGGGGGCCTTGGGGACATGGGGGCTGGCGTGGCAATCCGCGCCGCCCGGTCGGTCCCGTCCGGCGCCATGGCCGGAAGTGTAGCCGCCGCCCCCGCAGCGCACAAGCCGGCCGTCCGAAGGCCTGTGCCCGGCAGAATCAATTTGTTAACAACGGCTTGTGGATAAAATCTGAGAAAAGCGTTGAAAACTTCCGTAAGTGGTTGATCGGAATCGCGGATTTCATGTGAACGAATCAAGAAAACCCGTCCGCGGCCATGGCCGCGGACGGGTTTTCCAGAAGCGTGTCGAAAGGGTTGCGCCCTGTTACAGGGCGTCGCCGTTCTGTTCACCGGTGCGGATGCGCACGGTCTGCACAACATCCAGCACGAAAATCTTGCCATCGCCGATACGGCCGGTATTGGCGGCCTTCTGCACAGCGTCCACGACACTGTCCACCAGTTCATCGGTGACGGCCACCTCCACCTTCACCTTGGGCAGGAAACTGACGGAATATTCGGCACCGCGGTAGATCTCGGTCTGGCCCTTCTGGCGACCGAAACCCTTCACCTCCGAGACGGTCAGGCCCTGGATGCCAAGTCCCGTCAGGGCCTCGCGCACCTCGTCCAGCTTGAACGGCTTAATGATGGCCACGACGAGCTTCATTGCGCACTCCCTTCCTTTGCATGGAACGAACAGATACGACCTTAAGGATCCCGACGCCGGACCAAAGCGGGCACGGCGCTTCGCCACTTTATCTTACAAGAACCGTGCCGCGGACCTTTTCCAGGGACTTGGACGCGAAAAAGGGGGGGTACCCCCACGATTACGGCGCGCACATGGGCAATGTATGCCTATTTTTTGGGCTGTTGCTGCGACGCCGCGCCGTCTGGACAGACAGGGGCGCATGTCCCAAGCTGCAAACCGCCCATTTGATCCGCATTATCCGGGGAAAACGCATCATGTCCGTGCAGAACAGCGACCATCAGGCCGATGTCATCATCATCGGCGGCGGCCTGTCGGGGCTGACACTGGCCTGTGCGCTGGGAACGGCCGGGGTGGCGACCCTGGTCATCGACCGGGAACCGCTGGACGGAACCCTGCTGCCGGATTTCGACGGCCGGACCACGGCCATTGCCTACGGATCGGCCACAGTGCTGATGGGCGCGGGCATCTGGGACCATCTGGACAGCAATGTCGGGCCCATGCTGGACATCCGTGTCACCGACCAGTCCTCTCCCCTATTCCTGCATTATGACCATCAGGAAATCGGGGACCGGCCTTTCGGCTGGATCATCGAGAACCGGGTGCTGCGCCATGCGCTCCATCGCCGTCTGGCGGAACTGCCCGCCGTGACGCACCTGGCCCCGTCCGTCGTGACATCCCTGGTGCGTGATGCCGCCGGTGTGGTGGTCGGCCTGGAAGACGGGCGCACCATCACCGGCCGTCTGGTGGTGGGCGCCGATGGCAAGAAGAGCTTCTGCCGCGAGCATGCCGGTATCCGGCAGATCGCCTGGTCGTACAAGCAGCATGCCATCGTCTGCACCATCCGGCATGACGGGGCGCATGGCGGCGTGGCGGTGGAACAGTTCCTGCCGGCCGGGCCGTTCGCCATGCTGCCGCTGGCCGGCGGACATCATACCAGCATCGTCTGGACCGAGCGGTCCAGCCTGGTCGATTTCTATATGAACCTGCCGGAAGACCGTTTCCGGCAGGAGCTGCAGCTTCGTGTCGGCGACTGGCTGGGACGGGTGGAGCCGGTGGCCGGCCGCTGGTCCTATCCGCTGGGCCTGTCGCATGCCGAACGCTATATCGACACCCGTCTGGCCCTGGTCAGCGAAAGCGCCCATGGCATGCATCCCATTGCCGGCCAGGGGCTGAATGTCGGCATCCGCGATCTGGCCGCCCTGGCCGAGGTGGTGGTGGATGCCATCCGGGTCGGGCTGGACCCCGGTGCGGCCAATGTGCTGGAACGCTATCAGCGCTGGCGGCGGGCCGACACGGTCAGCCTGCTGGCCACCACCGACCTGCTGGTGCGGTTGTTCAGCAATGATGTGGCCCCCGTCGTGCATGCACGGCGCCTGGGCATGGCGGCCGTAAACGGCCTGCCCCCCCTGAAGCCCATGAAGAAGTTCTTCATGCGCCACGCCATGGGCGTCGTCGGCGAACTGCCCCGGCTGGTGCGGGGCGAGGCCCTCTGATCCGCCGCCGGTCTTCTTCTCCGGCCCCTGTCCCCTCGGCCATTGCGGCCTCGGGGTGTCTGCTGCGCGGGGGTGATGCAAGCGCGGGCATCGGGTGGTTGCCCGGTGGGCATCCGGCAGAAATGGCCGCCGATCCCGGCTAGTCCGAATCGGGGAGGCGACATCTGCATAATGACAGGGAACGGACGCTGGCCATCCGGACAGGATGGGGCGGCCTTCTTCCGCTTTCCCCACCAGGGGAGCAACCCGTCAGCCGGGTGCTCCGGAAATGGCGGATTCCAAAGCGGTAATCCCCACGATTCGACCTGTACTGGAAAATGCCGGGAAACATGAAGCCCCGATTCAGGGTATGGAACAGCAAGCGTTCGGATTTTCCAGCGATTTTTTTTGCTTTTGAGGCTTCTTTTCGCTCGCATTCACGTGCCGTTATAAGGATTATCCCCTCGACTTCGATGCTGGAAGCACGGGTCCGCTGCACGAAACGCATTCGTCTCGACGAATCTTGCGATTGACTGTGGCGGGCTGGTCACTTCCAGGCAACATCCGCCGGGCCTTCGGGCCGGGCATCCAGACAGGCTGGTCCTGCCAGATAGGCTGGTCCTGAGGGAACGCGAGGATGGAGGGGCGTCGGTGCTGAGGCGTTTTGCGATTTTTGCCATCGGATTGGCCGCCATCGGCGGCGTCACCGTCGCGACGCTTCGTGACAGTACCAGTCTGTCCTCTACAACACCGCCCGCCGCGGAAGGTTCCGCCCTCGCCTCTCTGGACGCTATGCAGGGCGCCGCCATCACCCCCGATGCCTGGGGCGACATGGAAAAGGCTGCCGATCCGGTGGAACGCCGTCTGGTCAATCTGGGCCGTGGCGATACGCTGATGCAGGTCCTGCTGGATGCCGACGTGCCCCAGCCGCATGCACACGAAGCCATCAACGCCCTGCGCGCCGTCTATGATCCGCGCCGCATCCGGTCCGGCCAGGCCGTGGAAGTGAGATTCGATCGCACCGACGGCGAAAGCCGCTTCGTCGGCTTTGAATTCCAGCCCGTCGTGGAACGGTCGGTTTCCGTCAGCTATGACGGTGTGCGCTATCAGGCGGCGGAAACGGCGAAGAAGCTGACCCGCCGCGCCGTGGCGGCACAGGGGGAAATCCGCTCCTCGTTGTTCGAATCGGGCAACCGGGCCGGCGTGCCCATGGCCGTCCTGGCCCAGATGATCCGCAACTATTCCTATGATGTCGACTTCCAGCGCGACATCCAGCCCGGCGACCGGTTCGAGATCATGTATGAACGGGTCGTCACGGAAGATGGGGAGCCCACGTCGGGCACCGGCAACATCCTTTATGCCTCGCTGACCCTGTCCGGCAAGGAACAGGCCATCTACCGGTACGAGGACGACCAGGGCATCGCCGAATATTTCAATGCCCAGGGCTCTTCGGTGCGCAAGGCGCTGCTGCGCACGCCCGTGGACGGCGCCCGCTTGTCCTCCGGCTTCGGCATGCGCCGTCACCCCGTGCTGGGCTATAGCCGCATGCATAAGGGTGTGGACTTCGCCGCCCCGACCGGCACCCCCATCTTCGCCGCCGGTGCCGGCGTGGTGGAAGAGGTGGGGCCCAAGGGGGCCTATGGCAACTATATCCGCATCCGGCACAATAACGAGATTTCGACGGCCTATGCCCACATGTCGCGCTTCGGTAGCGGCATGCGCCGCGGCGCGCGCGTCGGCCAGGGCGACGTGATCGGCTATGTCGGCACGACGGGCCGTTCCACCGGACCGCACCTGCATTACGAAATCGTCCGCAACGGCCAGCAGGTCAACCCGCTGTCCGTGGCCATGCCCACGGGCCGCAACCTGACGGGCCGGGAGCTTGACCGTTTCAAGGGCGTGGTCGCCAACCTGCGCGAGCGGTTCGAGGCCGGCGGCGATACCGATGGTGTTGCCATGGTCTCAGCCCCGGCCGTTATCACCAAGCCGTCCAAGGCAAGCTGCGACCCCAAGCTCGGCTGCTGATCCAAGCCGGCCATACGGCCTGCCTTCAGTCGATATTCGACAGGCGGGCACCCAAGTCAACGGCGCGTTCCGGTCGCGCCACGTCCCATCCAGGACCCCAAAGCAAAGAGCCCCGGTGGATTTCACCGGGGCTCTTTGCTTTGGGGTTCGCATCTTTGGGGTTCGCATCGACGCCGGCATGGATGGGTTTTTGCCGATGCCGTCAGGTTGCCGCAGGCCCATCATCCCGCGCCCTTGGCCATACCCTTGGCCTGAAGCGCCGAGGGCGGGTGCTAGATGCGCGGGGCCGACGGTGGAGCCAGTGCGATGCGCCCCACCATCGGCCCTGCCCCATCGCCGCCTGTCATTCCGCCAGGAAGGCGCGCACGGGCACCAGGGTCGTGACCGGGTCCTCTTCCTGCGGCATATGGCCCAGACCGGGGAAACTGACCAGCCGCGCCTGCGGCAAGGCCGCCAGGAATTTCGGCGGATCACTGGCGAACGGCACCAGCCAGTCCTTTTCCCCCCAGACCAGCAGGGTGGGCGCCTGGATGGACCGCAACTGTTCCTCCGGCTCATGCAGGATATAGTTGGACAGGCGCTGTACCTGGGCCTTGCGCACGCCGGGCGCCAGCCAGGACTGGTGATAATTGTCCAGCATCACGGCCGTCAGCCGCCCCCGGTCCCCGTAAAGCGGCCCGATCACGGCTTCCACCGTCTCACGCTTCAGCGTATAGGGCAGCATCTTCATCTGGCTGGGCAGTTCCGGCTTCCGGTCATAACCGAAGCCTGGCCGCGGGAAGCCGCCGGGCGCGATCAGCACCAGCTTTTCCACCTGTTCGGGGTGTGCGGCGGCGAAGTGCCAGGCAATCTGCCCGCCCAGCGAATTGCCGATCAGGGTGGCCCGGGTCACGCCCAGCGCATCCAGCAAGGCCTTCAACTGTTCGGCATCACGCTCCGGCGAATAGACACCCGACGGGTCCGGCCCCGTCAGGCCGTGCCCGGCCAGATCATAGCGGATGACATGGTGATCCTGCACAAGGTCGGTGGCCCAACCGTCCCAGCTTTGCAGCATGGAGGCGTTGCCATGGATCAGGACCAGCACGGGCGCGTCCGATGCCCCCTCACGCCGGACATGGAAGCGAACCCCCATGACCTCGACATAATCATCGATACTGCGCGCGAACCGCGCCTCCACATCTGCGCGCGGCAGATCCGGCGTGTAGGCCCACCAGGCGAAGCCGCCGATGCCAACCGCCGCCAGAACCAGGAGCACCAGCAGGATTTTCCCCAACAGGCGCATCTCCATCCCCTCCCTTATGTTTATGGCCGTTGCCGGCATGTTTATGGCCGTGCCGGCTGCTTCAGCATGGGCAAAGGCCCCTGCCCCGGCAAGTCAAATGAAATCCGAATCGAATTTCAAGTCACCCCTCGGGCTTGACGGGCGGACAAGCCTGGCGCATCCCTGCCCCCACCCCGGATGCCGATCCCGCCAGCAATGGACATATGACCATGACACGTCCTCTCCCCATTGTCGCCATCGACGGCCCGGCAGCGTCCGGCAAGGGCACATTGGCCCGCCGCGTCGCCGATGCCCTGGGTTTCGCCCTGCTGGACACGGGCGCGCTCTACCGCGCCGTGGCCCTGTCCATGATCCGGTCTGGGGCCGATCTGGACGACCCCGCCGCCGCCGCCGCCGCCGCCCGCGCCCTGACAGCCGACGATATTGCCCGGCTGACCGCCGACCCCGCCCTGCGCCAGGACGATACGGCGGCCGGCGCCTCCCGCGTGTCGGCCGTGACGGGTGTCCGGCTGGCCTTGCTGGAATTCCAGCGCGCCTTCGCGGCCTGCCCGCCGGGCGGGGCCGCAGGCGCCGTGCTGGACGGGCGCGACATCGGCACCGTCATCTGTCCCGACGCGCCCGTGAAACTGTTCGTGACGGCGAGCGTGGAGGTCAGGGCCCGCCGCCGCTTCGATGAATTGCGCGGCCGCGGGGAGACCCCGTCCTTCCCCGACGTGCTGGCCGACATGCAGGCCCGCGACGCCCGCGACTCCAACCGGGCCATCGCCCCCCTGGTCCCGGCCCGCGACGCCGTGGTGCTGGACAATTCCGACAAGGATGTCCGGCAATCGTTCGAGGAGGCGATGCAGGTCATCAGGGCGCGACTTCCCGCCTGACACCCCCCGCCTGACACCCATGCGTCCGGAGCGGCCGCCCGCGCGCGCTCCCCGCGACTCATTCGGTTGCGGGGAGCGCGCATCGCGGCTATATAGGCCGCCTGTCCCGAAGGACATGAAGGATCGTGACGCGAGCGGCGACCCCCGGGCCCAGGGCCCGAGCGTGTCGATGCCCGCGTTTTTGCTTGAAAAACGTCCTCGCCGGCGCTCGCCGCCGGTGCCGCCATGGCCTTCATCGGTTCCCCGCCCGGCATTCCGCCGGCGGTGAGGCCGGTATCTTCGGGACCGGGACCTGTCCGGGCAACCGGCCCGGGGCCCGCGCGCATCCAAGCCGCCGGACATGGTGTCCGGTGCGGCGGTGGCAAAGCCTTATCGGCCGGCTCGGGCGTGCCGGTTCGGGGGCGGCGTCATCGTTTGGTTCAACCCGAAACAGTCTGCCCATTGGAGTTCAAATGGCACAGGTTTCCGCCGCGAAGGAAAGCTTCGCCGCTCTGCTTGAAGAATCGTTCGGCTCTTCCGACAGCCTGGAAGGCACCGTCGTCAAGGGTCGCATCCTCAGCATCGACAACGACATGGTGCTGATCGATGTCGGCCTGAAGTCCGAGGGCCGCGTCGCCCTGAAGGAATTCGCCGTCCCGGGCCAGCCGGTGGAACTGAAGGCCGGTGACACGGTCGAAGTCTACCTGGAGCGTATGGAAGACAAGAACGGCGAAGCCGTCCTGTCGCGTGAAAAGGCCAAGCGCGAGGAAGCCTGGACCCTGCTGGAAAAGTCCTTCACGGACCAGTCCCGCGTCACCGGCATCATCTTCGGCCGCGTCAAGGGTGGCTTCACCGTCGATCTGAACGGCGCCGTGGCCTTCCTGCCGGGCAGCCAGGTCGATATCCGTCCGGTGCGCGACATCGCCCCGCTGATGGGCACGCCGCAGCCGTTCCAGATCCTGAAGATGGACCGCTCGCGCGGCAACATCGTCGTTTCCCGCCGCGCCGTGCTGGAAGAAAGCCGTGCGGAAGCCCGCTCCGAGCTGGTCGCCTCCCTCAAGGAAGGCCAGGTTCTGCAGGGCGTGGTCAAGAACATCACCGATTACGGTGCGTTCGTTGACCTGGGTGGCGTTGACGGCCTGCTGCACGTCACCGACATCGCCTGGCGCCGCATCAACCACCCGTCCGAAGCCCTGCAGATCGGCCAGACCGTCACGGTCCAGGTCATCCGCTTCAACCCGGAGACCCAGCGCATCAGCCTCGGCATGAAGCAGCTGGAAGCCGATCCGTGGGAGGGCGTGGAAGCCAAGTACCCGCCGCAGGCCAAGTTCAAGGGCCGCGTCACCAACATCACCGACTACGGCGCCTTCGTGGAGCTGGAGCCGGGTATCGAGGGTCTGGTCCACGTCTCCGAGATGAGCTGGACCAAGAAGAACGTCCATCCGGGCAAGATCGTTTCCACCTCGCAGGAAGTGGAAGTGATGGTCCTGGACGTCGATCCGGTGAAGCGCCGTATCTCGCTGGGTCTGAAGCAGACCATGCAGAACCCCTGGGAAGCCTTCGTCGAGAAGTTCCCGGGCGGCACCGAGCTGGAAGGCGAGGTCAAGAACATCACCGAATTCGGTCTGTTCGTTGGTCTGCCGGGCGACATCGACGGCATGGTCCACCTGTCCGATCTGGACTGGAACACCCCGGGCGAGCAGGCGATCCAGGAATACAAGAAGGGCGATCAGGTCAAGGTCAAGGTCCTGGACGTTGACGTTGAGAAGGAGCGCATCTCGCTCGGCATCAAGCAGCTTGCTTCCGATCCGTTCGAGAGCGCCGCTGCCGGCATCAAGAAGGGCGAGGTCGTCACCTGCACCGTGACCCAGATCACCGAAGGCGGGATCGAGGTCGAGGTGGGTGAAGGCTTCACCGGCTTCATCCGCAAGTCCGACCTGTCGCGCGAGCGTTCCGAGCAGCGCCCCGACCGCTTCGCCGTTGGCGAAAAGGTCGATGCCAAGGTCACCCAGGTCGATCGCGGTTCCCGCAAGATCGGCCTGTCGATCAAGGCCAAGGAAGTCGAGGAAGAGAAGACCGCCATGGCCGAGTACGGCTCGTCCGACAGCGGCGCTTCCCTGGGCGACATCCTGGGTGCGGCCCTGAAGCGCAGGCAGCAGAACGACTGATCCGGCAACGGATCAGCCCTCTGCCAGGGTTGAGAGTAGCGAAGGCCGCCGGGGTGACCCGGCGGCCTTTTGCTTGTGCGGCTCGGCTGCCGCATTTCCTGCAATCCTGTGCGGGAGACAGGGATTGGGCCGCGCCGTCCGCCTGGATATCGTCCAGTCCCGGGGGTTGCCGGCGGCCAGGCCAACCGGTCTCCGCGAAGGTCGCAGCCGACACGGTGGAGCTTTTGCCCTGTCCCGCGCCGACCGACTGCCCCCTCTCCTTATCCTTAACCCCTCACCTGCTTCACCCAGGCATCCACCTGCCCTTCCAGCACGGTCAGGGGCAGGCCGCCGGACCCCAGCACGACATCGTGGAAACCCTTGATGTCGAACCTGTCCCCCAGGGCCGCCCGGGCCTTTTCCCGCAATTCCAGGATCTTCAACTGGCCCAGCTTGTAGGCGCAGGCCTGGCCGGGCATGACGATGTAGCGGTCGATCTCGATCGTCACGGCCGCCTCGTTCATGCCCGTGGTGTCGCGCATGTAGGTGATGGCTTCTTCACGGGTCCAGCGCTTGGCATGCAGGCCGGTATCGACCACCAGCCGCACGGCCCGGAACAGTTCGGCGCGCAGCCGGCCCAGATCGCCATGGGGATCGTCCTCGTACATGCCCATTTCCTTGGCCAGAAGCTCGGCATAGAGCGCCCAGCCCTCCGCATAGGCCGTAAAGGGATAGACCTTGCGGAAGGTCGGCACGTCCTGGATGTTCTGGGCCAGGGCCAGTTGGAAATGATGGCCTGGCACGGCCTCGTGATAGACCAGGGTGGGCAGGCCGAACTTGGCCTCCCGCGATTTTTCCCCCAGGTTGATATAGAAGATGCCGGGGCGCGAACCGTCCAGCGCGGGGGGATTGTAATAGCCGCCGGGGGCCGTCGCCTCCGCATAATCGGGCACGGCCTGGATATCCAGCGGCTGCGGCGGCAATGTGCGGAACCAGTCGCCCGATTTGGCCAGGATCGTATCACTCATCCGTTTCAGATCAGCCAGTTCCTGGGCGCGGCCTTCGGGGCCGGGCGGGTAATGCTGGGCCGGGTCCTGTTCAAGCTGCGCGACGCGCTCTGCCACCGTGCCGTCCGGGTGCCCCAGCCCCTGCAACAGCGCATCCATCTCCCCCGTTATGCGTGCCACCTCCGACAAGCCGATCTGGTGGATCGTTTCGGGATCGATATCGACTGTGGTGTTGGCACGCAAAGCGGCGCGATAGAACCGTTCCCCATCGGGCAGGCGCCAGACGCCGGCATCGGCCGTGGCCTTGGGCCTGATTTCCTGCCGCAACAGTGCGGCCAGATCGCGATAGGCGGGATAGACATCCTGTTCCACCGCCGCCGTTGCGGCGGCCAACAGGCGCTGGCGATCCGCATCGCCGACACCGGCCTTTTCAAGGCGCGCAGCGAAGGTGGCGACAAGCGGGTTTTCCGCCACGGGCCCGGCCGTGAAGCCGTCCAGCACGACCAGCGCCTTGTCGACCACGAAATCGGGCGGCACGACGCCGGCCCGCGCCTGTTCCCTGACCGCATCGGCCAGTTGCGTGAATTTCGGCCGTACCGCCTGCAGGCGGCTGACATAGCGTTCGGCCGACTTCACATCCTTCACGACATGGGCATTCGTCAGGAACTGCGGCAGCCTGACGGGAACGGAGAAAAGCTGGTCCACCGGATAGAGCCCGGCCGCCGCCGTGACCCATGGAAAATCCAGCAAGTCGAGCTGGGTGCGGTAGAATTCCAGCATCACCTGCTGCGACACCGCCTTCTGGCCCGTCAGGCCCGTGAAACCCTCGATCTCCTTGATATAGGCCGTCAGGTCCCGGCGGGTGCGTGCCAGATCATCCGGGCTGATCCGGTCCAGCTTGCCGGAATGGAAGTCCAGCAGCGTGCCATCGACAAAGCCCAACTGCGTCAGCAGTTCCGGACTGTCCATGATTTGGGCAAGCGTCTGACGCTCCACCGTCGGATGAATGGGCAGCGGGCCCCACAACCCCCAGGCCACCGCCACGGCAGCCAGACCGACGACACCCCCGACGGTGCCCAACAGAACGCGCTTCAATTTCATCGTGATGTTCCCCACATTCTTGCTTGCCGGCCGATGGTCCGATCACCGGTCGCGGAATGACCAGCCTACAATGGCCGGGCCGCCGCGACCAGGGGGCCAAGCCCCGGCACCGGGCCATTGCGCCCGCCCCGGCCGGAACCAGCGCCGCCTTGCCATTTGCCAATCGGGGCCAATCGCGGCACTCTGCGCGCCGGCGGAAGAACGATAAGGGGACGGCAGGCGCATGGGCGTGGCGATGGGCACCATCGATCTGGCCGTGGAGCCGGATTTCCATCTGGGCCCCTGGCTGGTCCGCCCGTCGCTGGGGCTGGCGCTACGCGACGGTGCGGAGGTGCGGCTGGAACCGCGCGTACTTCAAACCCTGATCGTGCTGGTCCGGGCCGGGGGGCGCACCGTGTCGCGGGCCGAACTGATGCGTACCGCCTGGGGGCTGGAGGTCAGTGACGACGCCATCGGCCGCTGCATCGGCCGGCTGCGGGCCGTGCTGACCGTGGATGGCGTGATCACCTTCGAAACCATCCCCAAGATCGGTTATCGGCTGATTATTCCGGATACAGAACAAGATATCGTTGCGGAATCGAAACAAGTAGACAGCCCCGCAACGGCACCCGATGGGCCAGCGGCCACGGCACCCCGCCGGCCAGGCCTGCTGCTGGGCGCCGCCATCCTGGCCCTGGCGGGGGTGGCCGGACTGTGGCTGGCGTTGGGGGGGCCGGCGGCGGCGCCGACAGCCACGGTCCTGCCCCTGACCAGCGATCCGGGGCAGGAGATGCATCCCGCCATCAGCCCCGGCGGCGGACAGATCGTCTATGCCGCCGATCGGGCCGGGCAAGGCTTCGACCTCTGGCTGCAGTCGCTGTCCGGCGGCACGCCCGTGCGCCTGACGGACGACCGGGCGCATGACCTGTTCCCCGCCTGGTCACCCGATGGCGGCCGCATCGCCTTCATCCGCAGCGAGGCGGGCAAGCCGTGCCGCATCCTGGTCCGGCCCGTGCCGTCCGGTCCGGAACGCCCGGTGGGCGCCTGCACCACCTATCGCGAAACCCAGCCCGTCTGGCTGGACGCAGACCATCTGGCCTTCAGCGAGCGGGCCGCCAGGGGCGAGCCGGCCCGCATATGGTCCCTGGCCCTGTCGGGCGAGCGGGCCGGCACGCTTGTCCCCCTGACCGACCCGCCGGCCGGCCAGGCGGGTGACAGCGACCCCGCCATATCCCCCGATGGCCGGCGGCTGGCCTTCATGCGCCATCTGGGCGTCGGCGTCAGCGAGGTGCATGTGCGCGATCTGGCCACGGGCCGCGAAACCCGCGTGACACAGGATGGGCGGAAGCTGCACGGGGTGGTCTGGTCGGGTGACGGGCGCTGGCTTTATGTCTCGTCCAGCCGCACGGGCGATTTCGGCCTTTGGCGTTTCGACCCGGACGGGCGGCAGCCGCCGCAGCGCATCGCCCCCGGCCTGAATCTGCTGGGCCGGGTGGCGGCCGGCGGCGACCGGGTGGCGGCAGAGGTGCGGACCAACCGTTCCGCCCTGCTGCGGCTGGAGCCCGATGGCGGCACCAGCCCGGCCATCCCGCCCAGCACGCGCCTGGACTGGGACCCCGATGTGTCCCCTGACGGGGCCATCGCCTTCGCCTCCGACCGGACGGGCATGTTCGAGATCTGGGTGGCCGACCCCGGCGCGGCACCCGTCCCCGTGACGCAGTTCGGGGGCGCCTATACCCAGTCGCCCCGCTGGGCGCCCGACGGGCGGCGGCTGGCCCTGATTTCCACGGTGGACGGCAATCCCGGCCTGTTCATCCTGGAAAGGGCCAGCGGCCGGCTGACCCGCGTCGCCGCCGAACCGGGGGTGGAGGACCGGGCCCCCGCCTGGTCCCGGGATGGGAGACGGCTCTATTTCGCGTCCAACCGGCAGGGTGACTGGCGCATCTGGCTGAGCCGCCCGCCCTACAGGGAGGCCATGCCCATCACCGGGCCCGGCTGGCGCGCCGCCAAGGAGAGCGCGGACGGCAAATGGCTCTATCTGGCCCATGCGACGCAGCGCGGCCTGTGGCGTCAGCCCGCCGATGGCGGCCCGGCCGAGAAGATCAGCGAGGTGCTGGACCCCTATGACGTGGAGAATTGGGTAACCGGCCCGGCCGGCGTGCATCTGGTGGAACGGGTGCCGCAGCAGGGTGCCCGCATCCTGCTGCTGCCGGCCGATGGTGGGGAGCCGCGGATCGTGGCGCCGCTGCCCGACGCGCTTTACAAATCCTCCCTGGCGATCGACCCCGAGGGGCGGCTGGTGGCCGGGGAACATCAGGGCACCATGGTCGATATCGTCGATATCCGCATCGCCGCCCCCTGATCCCTTCCACCGGCCCACCCCTCACCGGCCGAACATCGTCACCGGCGGGCCCGATCCGCCGGTTGACCGGGCCATCGGCAGAATATCGGGGTTCCGCCGGCCAACCGTCGGGCCATCCCGCTTTCCCCCCGCCGCCATCCGCCCCACCCTGTGCCGCGACCGACGAGCCGGACAGCCGGCAGCACAGGGTGACAGGACGGAAGGGCGGAATGCGTTACGAGATCGAGGTGAATGG
Source organism: Niveispirillum fermenti (assembly GCF_048066175.1). Taxonomy (GTDB): domain Bacteria; phylum Pseudomonadota; class Alphaproteobacteria; order Azospirillales; family Azospirillaceae; genus Niveispirillum; species Niveispirillum fermenti. The sequence continues at coordinate 163,545 of NZ_JBLTXA010000006.1, forward strand.
CCAGCCCCGCATTGTGGATGTCCCGGAGGACATGCCGCTTCTGTGGGTGCTGCGCGACATGCTGGGCCTGACGGGCACCAAGTTCGGCTGCGGCATCGCCCAATGCGGCGCCTGTACCGTGCAGCTTGACGGGTTTCCCGTGCGAAGCTGCCAGTTCCCCATGGAGCAGTTCGACGGCCAGAAGGTGACGACCGTGGAAGGCCTGTCGCCCGATCGGTCGCATCCGCTGCAAAAGGCCTGGATCGAGGGGCAGGTGCCGCAATGCGGCTATTGCCAGTCGGGCATGCTGATGGCCGCCGAGGCGCTGCTGCGCGAGAAGCCCCAGCCCAGCGACGCCGATATCGACGATGCCATCACCAACCTGTGCCGCTGCGGCACCTATCCCCGCATCCGTCGCGCCATCCGCGTGGCCGCCGGCATGCCCCCGGCCTGATCCGGCCCGCAACCTTTTCCAAGGGAGACGCCATCATGGCCATCGCACTTTCCCGCCGCAGCCTGCTGCGCGCCACGGGCGCCGGACTGACCCTGACCCTGCTGCCGGGCGGCGCGCTTGCCGTCGCGCCCCCCGGCGGTGCCCTGACACCTGCCGCCCCCGGTGGGGGCTCCACGGTCAATGACTGGCTGCATGTCGCCAGTGACGGTTCCATCACCATCTTCTCCAACGCGCAGGAAATGGGCCAGGGCGGTTTCAGCGGCGTGGCCCAGATGCTGGCAGAGGAATTGTGCGTGCCCTGGGACCGGGTGACCGTGAAGACGGCGCCGCTGAAGGTGGGCATGGGCATGGGGTCGGGCCGGGCGCACTGGACCGGCGGCAGTTCATCCATCCGTACCCAATGGGACCGGCTGCGCCGCGCCGGGGCCGCCGCCCGGCAGATGCTGGTGGCGGCCGGGGCCGCCCACCTGGACGTGCCGGCCGCGGAATGCCGGGCCATGGAGGGCGGCGTGCATCATGCGCCCAGCGGGCGCCACGTGGATTATGCCGTCATCGCCGATGCGGCCGCGCGTCAGCCCGTGCCGGAAGCGCCCGAGCCGCTGCCCCGGTCGCAATGGCGGCTGATCGGCCGGCCGCTGCCACGTAAGGATATCCCGGCAAAGGTGGATGGCAGTGCCGTCTTCGCCACCGATGTCCAGGTGCCGGGCCTGCTGTCCGCTACGCTGATGCAGAGCCCCGTTTTCGGCGGCCGGCTGGTTTCCGTCGATCCGGCCCCGGCGCTGCGTATACCCGGCGTGCGCCATGTCGTGCCGGTCATGGGGGTGGAGATCACCATCCCCGGCCTGCCCCAGCCCATGGTGATGGCCGATGCCGTGGCCGTCGTGGCCAGCCATTGGTGGGCCGCCCGCCAGGGGCTTCTGGCCCTGTCGCCGGTCTGGGACAATCAGGGCAAGGACGATCTGGACACCGACGGCATGCATGCCGCCATCATGGCCCGGCTGAATGGTCCGGGCATCGTCCGTGTGGCCGAGGGCCAGGACGAGGCGGAACAGCGCAGCCTGCACGAGGCCGGCATGGCCCGCGCCACCCGCCGGTTCAGTGGGGATTACCGTGTCCCCGCCCTGGCGCATGCGCAGATGGAGCCGCTGTCGGCCGTGGTCCATATCACGTCCGACGCGGCGGAAGCCTGGACGGGCAGCCAAGCCCCCTCCTCCGTCCGGCGCATCGTGGCCGGGGCCGCCGGCCTGACGCTGGAACAGGTCACGACGCATACGCTGGTGTCGGGCGGCGGATTCGGCCGGCGCTTCATCGATGATTACGTCGCCTATGCCGCCATCCTGTCGCGGTCGGTCCGCGCTCCGGTGAAACTGGTCTATACGCGGGAAGAGGATATGGCCCAGGGCCGCTACCGCACGGCCACGGCCTGCCGCATCACGGCGGGGCTGGGCCCGGACGGCTTGCCCACCGCCGTCCATACGCATTGCGTTCCGGCCGGCGGCGATGTCCTGCTGTCCATGGCCAGGCCGGGCCATGCCGGACAACCGGACCACCAGCCCAGCTATTACCTGCCCGCTTCCCTGGCTGCCGTGACGCAGGCGGACCTGCCCGTCCCCTTCGGTCCCTGGCGGGCACCGGGCAGCACACAATGCGCCTTCTTCTTCGAAACCTTCGTCGATGAACTGGCCGAACAGGCGGGACAGGACCCGCTGGCCTATCGCCGCCGGCTGCTGGCCGACAACCCCCGCGCGCTGCGCGTGCTGGACGCGGCGGCCGCGGCGGCCGGCTGGGGCCGTGCCCTGCCGGCGGGCCGGGGACTGGGGCTGGCCATCTGGAACAGTTTCGAAGCGATCGCCGCCCAGGTGGTGGAGGTGGAGGTATCCGACCGGCGGCTGCGGGTCACCAGGGTCTGGTGTGCCTTCGATTGCGGCACGGCCGTCAATCCCGACAGCGTGCGGGCCCAGGGGGAGGGATCGATTCTGATGGCCCTGTCCGCGACATTGGCAGAGAAGGTGGAACTGGCCAAAGGAGCCGTGACCAGCCTGAATTTCGACCAGTACCCCCTGCTGCGCCTGGAACAGATGCCGGAAATTGAGATCATCCTGCTGGAAAGTCCCGACGCCCCCGTCGGCGGGGCCGGGGAACCCATGACCCCGCCATTGCCCCCCGCCCTGGCCAACGCGCTGTTCGCCGTGACGGGAAGGCGCATCCGGTCGCTGCCGCTGACCGATCACGGCTTCATCACCGACCTTTAGGCCAGGCACCCGCCGGCTGGAGAGCCGGGTACTGCCCCCCGCCGGCTGGAGAGCCGGCTACTGCAAGCTCATCAGCGCATCGACATGGCGCATCCGGCCGGGGCAGACCAGGTCCAGATGCGCCACCCGCACCGAATGCAACCGGCCATCCAGGTTGGAAGACCAGAAATCCAGGAACCGGCGCAGAACCGGAAAGCGGGGCGCCAGATCCAGTTCCTGCCAGACATAGGTCTGCAGCAGGCCGGGATGGTCGGGCATGTGGTATAGTATTTCCGCCGTGGTCAGGCGGTAATCCTGCAATTGCCGGGACAGGCTGGACCGGGAAGCGACCATGGAACCTCCTTTCACCAATCCGGGTTTTCACCGTGCGGGATGGTCTTCCCATCCCACCCGGAAAAGTCTGCCAGCAAATCGCAATCTTGTGAATATTGTTTATATATCAAAGCACTAGTAGCATAACGCCGGGAGTGCTGCCAAACGGCCATTGCCGTCCGCGCCGGGCGGATGCTACCTTTGCTGTATGGATGAAACCATTTACACACGCATAGGAAGGTTTTACCCCTGGCTGCGCATGGTAACGCGGCGGGGGCTGGACCTGCTGCTGCCCCCGCGCTGCCTGTCCTGCGGGGTGGAGGTGGGGGAGCCCGGCGCGCTGTGCCCCGGCTGCTGGCAGGGGATCTCCTTCATCGCGGCCCCGCACTGTGCCCGCTGCGGCCTGCCGTTCGATTACGACCCCCTGGGCCAGGGGGGTGGCGGGCTGGTCTGCGGGGCCTGCATCGCACGGCCGCCGCCCTTTGACCGCTGCCGGTCCGTCTTCGCCTATGACGATGCCAGCCGCCGGCTGGTCCTGGGCTTCAAGCATGGGGACCGGACGGACTGCGCCACGGCCTTCGGCCAGTGGCTGGCGCGGGCGGGGGCCGGTTTGCTGACGGATGAGAGGGTGCTGGTCGCGCCCGTGCCGCTGCACCGCTGGCGCCTGCTGCGCCGCCGCTACAACCAGTCGGCGCTGCTGGCGACGGCCCTGGGCCGGCGGGCGGGGCGGGAGGTGATCCCCGACCTGCTGCTGCGCCGGCGGGCCACGCCCAGCCAGGGCGGGCTGACGGCCAAGGGCCGCGTGCGCAATGTCGCCGGGGCCTTCGGGCTGAACGACCGCTGGGCGGGCCGGGTCCGGGGCGCGCGCATCCTGCTGGTGGATGATGTGTTCACCACGGGGGCCACGGTGGGGGAGTGCGTGCGGGTGCTTAGGCGGGGTGGCGCGGCGGCCGTGGATGTGCTGACCCTGGCGCGCGTGGTGCGTCCCGTGGCGCTGGACGCCGTGGAGCCGGACGCCGTGGAGCCGGAGGACAACTGACAGCCCTCCCCCTTGCGGACGGGCGGGGGTGCATTGCAGCGACAATCCCTTTGCCCCGCGCCATTCCGCGTCCATATTGGAAGATAGCAGCCTTACCGAAGATCACCACAGGATCGGACATGCCCGCGCCCAAGGTCGAAATCTATACCAGCCCCTGGTGTGGCTATTGCACGCGCGCCAAGCGCCTGCTGGACGGCAAGGGCGTGGCGTATGAGGAGATCGACATCATGGCCGACCCCGGACGCCGGCCGGAAATGGTGGACCGCGCCGGCGGCCGCACCAGCGTGCCGCAGGTCTTCATCGACGGCCGGCATGTCGGCGGCTGCGACGATACCTATGCCCTGGAACGGGCGGGCAAGCTTGACCCGCTGCTGGGCATCGGGGCCTGACATCATGACGGATGCGCCTTCGCTGCTGCGCGCCGCCCTGGTGCAGGTCAATGCCGGTCCGGAAATCGCCCCCAACCTGGAACAGGCGGGCCTTTTCGTGCGCCAGGCCGTGGAACAGGGGGCGCGGCTTGTCTGCCTGCCGGAGAATGTCTCCATGATGGTGCAGGGGCGGCAGAATGTGCTGGCCCGCGTGAAGCCGGAGGCCGAGCATCCCGGCGTCCCCTTCTTCCGCGATCTGGCCCGCGAGACGGGTGCCTGGATCATGACGGGCACGCTGGGCTGCCTGCTGCCCGACGGCCGCGTGGCCAACCGCGCCTTTGTGATCTCCCCGCAGGGCGGGATCGAAGCGCGGTACGACAAGATCCACATGTTCGATGTGGATCTGGCCGATGGCGAAAGCTACCGCGAAAGCGCCACCTACCGCCCCGGCGAACAGGCCGTGGTGGCGGCTACGCCCTGGGGCGGGCTGGGCCTGACCATCTGCTATGATGTGCGCTTCCCCCATCTCTACCGGGCGCTGGCCAAGGCCGGGGCTTCCATCATCACGGTCCCGGCCGCCTTCACCGTGCCCACGGGTCGGGCGCACTGGCATGTGCTGCTGCGCGCCCGCGCGATCGAGACGGGATGCTTCATCCTGGCGCCGGCCCAGACCGGGATGCATGATGGCGGGCGCGGCACCTATGGCCATTCCGTCATCATCAGCCCCTGGGGCGAGGTCCTGGCCGATGGCGGGCAGGAGCCGGGCATCGTGCTGGCCGACCTGGACCTGTCCAAGGTAGCGGAGGCGCGGCGCATGGTGCCCAGCCTGATGCATGACCGGCCCTTCGCCGGACCCTGATCCCCATGTCGCGGCGCTGGAAAATCACCGTCGAGTTCGATGGCCGTCCCTTCCTGGGCTGGCAGCGGCAGGACCATGGCCCCTCCGTCCAGGCCTGCCTGGAAGAGGCGGTCCACCGCTTCGCCCAGGAGCGCGTGACGGTGCATGCCGCCGGCCGCACCGACAGCGGCGTGCATGCCACGGCCATGGTCGCCAGCTTCGATCTGGAAAAGGATGTCGGGGCCGAAAAGGTCCGCGACGCCCTGAACTACCATCTGAAGCCCAATCCCGTCGCGGTGCTGCGGGCCGAGGCGATGGAGGGCGACTTCCACGCTCGCTTTTCCTGTATCGGCCGGTCCTATCTCTATCGCATCGTCAACCGGCGGGCACCGCTGGCCCTGGATGCCGGGCGGGCCTGGCTGGTGTCGCACCCGCTGGATGCCGATGCCATGCATGCGGCCGCACAGCGACTGGTGGGCCAGCATGATTTCACCAGCTTCCGCGCCTCCCTGTGCCAGGCCGCCAGCCCCGTGAAGACGCTGGCTGAACTGTCCGTCGGCCGGGTGGGGGAGGAGGTGCGGATCGTGGCCCGCGCCCGGTCCTTCCTGCACCATCAGGTACGCAACATGGTGGGCACGCTTAAGATGGTGGGCGAGGGACGCTGGACCGCCGATGACGTGTCGTCGGCCCTGGCCGCCCGCAACCGGTCGGCCGCGGGCCAGACGGCCCCGGCCGATGGTCTTTACTTCACGCACGCCTTCTATCCGGGCGAACGGTTCGACGATCCCGTCACATGATCCTTGGTCCCAGGGCCCCATCCTCCACCAGGGGATAGGTTGCGGCATCGGGCAGTTGGTAATGCCACCATTCGTTCATGTAATGCTGCCAGCCGGCCGCCGCCATGATGCCCAGCAGCAGGGCGCGGTTGCGCTGGGCCGCCACGGGAATGCGCGTATCCGCGTGAAAGGCGATGGGGCGCATGTCATCGAAGCCGGTGCCCATCTCCAGCGGCACCCCGTCCGGTGCCGCCAGCGTCAGGTCCACCGCAACGCCGCGCCCATGGCTGGACCCGATGCGCGGATCAGCGATAAAGGTCGGATCGGGCAGCGCGTTCCACAGGGCCCATTGCGCCGCCGGCGGACGGTAGCCATCGAAGACGCGCAGCCGCAGCCCCTGCGCCGCCGCCAGACCGATGGCCCGCGACAGGGCCGCGGCAGCAGCCGGATGCAGCAGGCAGAGCGGCCGCGCGAAGATCGGCCTTCCCGTCAGATTGTCGGCCGTGGCATAGCGAAGATCGAGATCGACGTCGAAATCCGGCGGGGCGATGGGGACGAACCGCATGGGACGGGCCTTTGTCGTTCGGGGGCCGGACCTGGATAGCGGAACCGGATGCGGATGGATATGCGCCAATGATCACGCTTGGCCTGGATACGGCGACCAGCGCCTGCGCCGTCGCCCTGTGGGATGCGGCGACAGGCACCTGCCTGGCCGTGCGCGCCGAACAGATGCAGCGCGGCCTGGCCGAACGGCTGGTTCCCATGGTCGAGGAGGTGCTGGCCGCAGCCGGGATCGGCTTCGGCGCCATCGGCCGCATCGGGGTGACGGTCGGGCCGGGCACCTTCACGGGGCTGCGCGTCGGGCTGGCCGCCGCCCGCGGCTTCGCCCTGGCCGCCGGCTGTCCGCTGGTGGGAGTGACGACGCTGGAAGCCGCCGCCGCAGGGCTGGACCCCGCCACCCGCGCCGGTCACACGCTGCTGGCCGCCATCGAAAGCCGGCGCGACGACCTGTTCGTGCAGCCCTTCACGGCGGCACTGGTCCCGCTGGGCGAGCCGGCCGACGTGCTGCCCGCCGACCTGCCGGCCCACGCCGCCGCCACGCTGCCGCCGGGGCCGCTGCTGATCGTGGGGGATGCCGCGGCGCGCGCGGCCCAGGCGCTGGGGGTCTGGACGGGCCCCGTCGGCGTGCTGGAAACCACGGGTGCGGCAGAGGCGCTGGCCACCGCCCGCATTGCGGCAGCGGCGGGGCCGGCCGATATCGCACGGCGTGCGGCCGATCCGTTCTATCTGCGCCCGCCCGACGTCACCCTTCCCCGGCCGCGCTGACCGCCATGACGGGGGAACGGCAGACGGGGGAACGGGAAATCCTGCCGGCGGGGCCGGTACATGCGGGTGTGCTGGCCGCCCTGCATGCCCTGGCCTTCCGCGATCCCGCACCAAGCGGCCCCGCCTGGGACGAGGCCGCCTTCGCCAATCTGCTGGCCATGCCGGGCGTGGAAGGCTGGATTCTGACCGAAGGGGGGGCGCCGCGCGCCCTGGCACTGTGGCGAATGGTGCTGGACGAGGCGGAGTTGCTGACCATCGGCACCGACCCCGCCGCGCGTGGCCACGGGCTGGGCCGTGCCCTGCTGGCCCAAGGGTTGCACAGCCTGACGGCGCGCGGCGTGGCAAAGATTTTCCTGGAAGTCGCCGTCATCAATACAGCGGCCATCGCGCTCTATGCTTCGGCAGGTTTTATCGAGGCCGGCCGGCGGCGCGGCTATTACCAGCATGGCGGCCAATCAATTGACGCGCTGATCATGATGCTGGAACCGCCGCCGCCCTGAACGGTCAGGGCTTGCGCACCTTCAAACGCTGGATGCCGTCGGGGATTTCAGGATTCTCCGGTTGAAGATCGCCGACCAGATAGCCGTGTTCACGCAGGCTGGCCGGGACATTGCGGCTGGGCTCCCCAAAATTCATTCTCACTTCAAGCCCTTGACCGGGCAACAATCGTTCCACGACAAGTTTCGTTCTGACGAATGTCATTGGGCAGACAAGTGCCGTGATGTCGAGAAACTGATCTGGAATGTTTTCCACGTCGAACGATTCCTTTGCCTTCGTGCCAAATCGATATTGCAAGAGGGGGAAAGAGGACTTATATGACCATCGAGATTCTCGCCCGGAGCAATGATACATGACGAACGCATCATCCTCGCCCGAACTTTTGTCTCTGACGACGGAAATCGTCGCTGCTCATGTTTCCAACAATACAGTCACCATCAATGATCTTCCTGCGCTGATCGAACAGGTCTACCGCACTTTGTCCAATGTCGGCGCCGAGCCGGTGGTACAGAGCGAGAAGCCGCAGCCGGCCGTCGCCATCAAGAAGTCGGTGACCCCGGAATACATCGTCTGCCTGGAAGACGGCAAGAAGTTGAAGATGTTGAAGCGCCATCTGAAGACGGCCTACAACATGTCGCCGGAGGAATACCGGGAGCGCTGGGGCCTGCCGCCCGACTATCCGATGGTTGCACCCAACTATGCCAAGCAGCGTTCGCGCCTGGCCAAGCAGATCGGCCTTGGCACCCGCGCCCGCCGCGGCGAGGACGAGTAAGCACCAGACGCCCTTCGGGGGTGCATCGGTTCGGGGGCGGCCGCAGGGCCGCCCCCTTTCCATGTCGGCATGCGCCGTAGCCGGGGGGGCGGGGGCGGGCAACCCCTGTGATTTGCGCATGGCACCGGCGCGTACCTACCCGCAAACCCGCGAAGGTCTTTGAAATTTGCGGGGCGGGGCCATGAAACTTTCGTGATCGGGCCACCGATTGTGACACAGTGGGTTGACCGGTTGACGGCGCTTTGTGTTATGCCAATACACGAGGTTGGAGACCGGCCCGGTCCCGGCCGGATAACGCCAGCGACCCAGAATATGTGAGAGCATGGCTGACATCATTGCCACCGATGCCCTGATTTCCGGTGAATTGCGCGCCGGCAATCTGGAAGTCCGGCTCGCGGAAAGCGCGGCCGAGGTCACGGCCGCCCAGCGCCTGCGCTATCGCGTCTTCTATGAGGAGATGGAGGCACGGCCGACGGCGGAGATGGCTGCCCAGCGGCGCGACTTCGACATGTTCGACAGCATCTGCGACCATCTGCTGGTGATCGACCATAGCCTGGGCGGCGGTGCGGCCGGCGTGGTGGGCACCTACCGCCTGATCCGGCGGGCCACGGCGGCCCGCATGGGGTCGTTCTATTCCTCCGATGAATACGACATCTCCCGGATCGAGGAATATCCGGGCGAGGTGCTGGAACTGGGCCGCTCCTGCGTGGATTTGGCCTATCGCAGCCGCGGGACCATGCAGTTGCTGTGGCGGGGCATTGCCGCCTATGCCGCGCATTACGACATCAAGCTGATGTTCGGCTGCGCCAGCCTGCCCGGCACGGACCCCAAGGCGCTCGCCCTGCCGCTCTCCTATCTCTACTACCACCATCTGGCCCCGCCTGCCCTGCGCCCCGTGGCCCTGCCGCACCGCTATGTGGAAATGGCGATGATGGCGGAGCATGAGATCGACCCCCGCCGCGGCATCAATGAGGTGCCGCCCCTGATCAAGGGGTATCTGCGGCTGGGTGGCTTCGTGGGCGAAGGGGCCGTGGTAGACCATCAGTTCAACACGACCGATGTGTCGATCGTCGTGAAGACCGACCTGATCACCGACAAATACCTGCGCCATTATGAGCGCCGGGGCAGCGCGCTGCTGTAAGGCGGCGCGCCTTCGCGACGGGCGGTGGGGAATGGAGATCGGCTCGACGCTGTTGGGAATTTTCAGGCTGGCGGCCTATGCCACCGTGACCCTGTGCGGCATTCCCGTCCAGATTTTGCTGCTGCGCCTGTCGCCCCACCGGGCCGCGGCGGCCTTTCCGCGTTTCTACCATCGCATCTGCTGCCGCATCATGGGCCTGCAGGTGGAGGTGAAGGGCACGCCGGCCACCGACCGGCCGGTCCTGTTCATTGCCAACCATTCCTCCTATCTCGACATTCCCGTCCTGGGGTCCATCCTGCCGGCCAGTTTCATCGCCAAGGTGGATGTCGATGGCTGGCCCGTCTTCGGCCTGCTGGCCCGTCTGCAGCGCACCGTCTTTGTCGATCGCACGGCCCGGCACAAGGCGGATGAACAGCGCGACACGATCCAGGGCCGGCTGCTGGCCGGTGACCATCTGATCCTGTTTCCGGAAGGCACCAGCAGCGACGGCAACCGCACCCTGCCCTTCAAGACGGCGCTGTTCGCCGTCGCATCGACCCGCATCCAGGATCGGCCCCTGACCGTGCAGCCTGTCAGCGTCACAGCCACCCATCTGGACGGCATCCCGCTGGGCCATGCCTGGCGGCAGCTTTACGCCTGGTATGGCGACATGGAACTGCCCCCGCACCTGTGGCGCATGATGCGGGCCGGGCGCCTGCGCATCCTGGTGGAGTTCCACCCGCCGCAATCGCTGGACAGCGTCGGCAGCCGCAAGGCGCTGGCCGACATCTGCTGGAAATCGGTGGCCGCGGGCGTGGACCGGGCCGTCACGGGCCGGGCGGCCTGACCGTATATTTTCTGCCCCTCACGCCGACGCCGACATCCGTCGGCCTGGGCTTCATGCAGCACGTGCCGCGCGGGCGCTCAACGCGCCAATCAGGTTGCGATGAGTTCAACTCACCGCAACCTGGTATCAACCTTCGCGCCGGCGGCGCAGCAGCACGTAATAGGCCCCGCCCCCGCCATGCTGCGGCTGGGCCTGGTGGATGGACAGGACCAGCCGCCCGACATCACCTTCCCGCAGCCAGCGCGGGACCGACAGCCGCAGCACCCCTTCGCCGCGCGGCATCTGCCCCTTGCCCGTGATCACCAGCACGTTGCGGCGGCCGGCCGCATGGCTGCGCCGGATGAAGCCCAGAAGCGTGTCATGCGCCTCGCTCTGGGTCAGGCCGTGCAGGTCGATACGGCCGTCGATCCCCAGGCGGCCCCGGCGCAGCTTGTCGTCGGTGCGCTTGTCCACACCGGCCACGCGGCCCAACGGCGACGGGGCCAGGTTCACATCGACCCGCACCTTCTCCCGCACCGGCATGCCACGCAAAAGCTCGGCCAGCTTTTCCGCTGCCACCGTGCCGGGACGAGTGGGCGGGGACACGGGGGCCGCTGCCGCCGGCGGCGCGGATGATGGGGCCGGCACCGGGACGGGCTTCGGCTTGGGCGCGCTGCGCCGGCGCCCGGCCAGGGGCGTGGCATCGCGCATCACGGTGCGCCACAGATCCAGTTCGGCAGGCGTGGGCAGCTTTGGCTTGCGATCAGACATGACACCCCCTGGCGCCGCATCCATGCGCGTGATCACAGGCGGAAGGGCGGGGGGCGGGATGCAATCCGGGCGGCCTTGGTCTCTAAGGGATGAGGGAGAATATGGCGGGCGACCCCCGTATAGCGGGAGATAAGCCGCCATTCCCCCAACGGCAATGCCGATCCACCCAGCGCGCAGCCGGTATTCTCGACGCGCAGGCTCAGGCTGGCCGGTCCGGCGGCAACCGCCCCCCCACCATGCGCCATTTCTCATCGAACTGCCGGGCGATTTCGCCCAGCGTGACCTGGCCCAGCCGCGCCAGAAGGGTGGTCCGTGCCTCTGCCAGGGCCGCGCCCATCGTCTCGTTGACGGCCTGCTCCACCAGGCAGGCCGGATTGTCCGCCGAGGGCCCGATGGCGAAAAGCTGCGGTTCGCCCAGCGCGCGATAGATATCCAGCAGCGTGATCGCCGACAGCGGCCGGGCCAGCGCCCAGCCGCCGCCATGCCCCTTTTCCGACGTCACCAGCCCCTGATCGCGCAGCCCGGCCATGGTCCGCCGGACCACGACGGGATTGGTGTTCAGCATGCTGGCCAGGATGTCGGAGGTCGCGGCCCCGTCCAGCCGATCCATATGGATCAGCGCATGCAGCATGCGGGAAAGGCGGCTGTCGGTTCGCATGCCCCGTTCTAACCCTTTCCTTCTTTCGTAACAAGAGTAGTTGCAAAATAAGGGGGGTGCAGCCATCATGTAACTTATGAAGATTCAAGATATGGGGATATCCATGCTCTACGACGTGATCGTCATCGGCGGCAGCTTCGCGGGCCAGTCGGCGGCCATGCAACTGGTCCGGGCCCGGCGCCGGGTGGCGCTGGTGGATGCCGGCCGGCCGCGCAACCGGTTTGCGGCCACGGCCCACGGGTTTCTGGGCCAGGATGGCGTGCCGCCCGCCCGTATCATGGCCCAGGCCCGCGCCCAATTGACGGCCTATCCCACCCTGGATTGGGTCGACGGATCGGCGGAGATCGCGACGGGCGGCCGGGGCCGGTTCACGGTCGCGCTGGGGGACGGACGGACCCTGACGGGCCGGCGCCTGATCCTGGCCACCGGCGTGCGCGATGAATTGCCTTCCCTGCCCGGCCTGGCCGAGCGCTGGGGCCACAGCGTGCTGCATTGTCCCTATTGCCACGGGTACGAGATCGGCGGCCGGCCGATGGGCGTGCTGGCCACACAGCCCGGCGCCGACATGAAGGCGCTGCTGATCGCCGACTGGGGCCCGTCGGTGTTGTTCACGCAGGAGGCGATGCTGGTGGCGCCCGATATGACAGCGCGGCTGGCCGCCCGGGGGGTGACGCTGGTGGAGGAACCGGTGGTCGAGCTGCTGGGTGCCGCCCCCGCACTGGAGGCCGCCCGCCTGCGCGACGGCAGCACCGTGCCGGTATCCGCGCTGTTCGTGGGGCCGCGGACCCATATGGCCAGCCCCCTGGCGTCACAGTTGGGCTGCACCTTCACCGAGGGTCACAGCGGCCCCTATCTGACCGTCGATGATTGGGGGGCGACCAGCGTCCCCGGGGTCTATGCCGCGGGCGACGCCATCATGGCCATGCACAATGCCACCCTGGCGGCGGCTTCCGGTGTACGGGCCGGGGCGGGCACGCACCAGTCGATGCTGATGGATTGATCAGGCCGTCCGGCCGGCCTGCACGGCCGGCAGGCGGCAACGGATGATGGCACCGGACTGGCCGTCGCTGCTGATCTCCACGCTGCCGCCATGCAGTTCGATGAAGCTTTTCACCAGCGACAGGCCCAGGCCGGCACCGGCCGGGCCACCCTGGCCGGTCGTGCCCCGCTCGAACCGCTCGAAGACGCGCTGATGTTCATCGCTGGCGATGCCCACGCCCGTATCGGCGACGGACAGCACGATCTCCTCCCCCACCCTGGCGGCGGAAAGGGTGATGCGTCCGCCGGGGGGCGTGAACTTGATGGCGTTGCTGACCAGGTTGAACAGGGCCTGTTTCAACCGCTTCTCGTCCCCTTCCATGGCGCCGATCTGGTCGGGCATGTCGACGCGCAGGTCCAGGCTCTGCTTGCGGGCCCAGTCGCGGGTCAGGCCGGCGACGGAATGCAGAAGCTGGGCGATATCCACCCTGTCATGTTCCAGCACCATGAACCCGGCCTCGATCGTGGCCAGGTCCAGGATGTCGTTGACCAGCGACAGAAGCCGCCGGCTGGCCTCCAGAACGCCCTTGGCATATTCCTGCTGGCGGGCGTTCAGCGGTCCGAAATACTGGTTATGCAGTATCTCGGCAAAACCCATGATGGCGTTCAGCGGGGTGCGGAGCTGGTAGGACACGTTGGCGATGAACTCCGCCTTCAGCCGGTCGGCGGCCTCCAGCGCCTCGTTGCTGGCGCGCAGGGCCATTTCCACCCGGTCGCTGTCCGTCACGTCCAGACAGGAGAACAGCACGGCCCCGTCGGGCAGCGGCACCACGGCATAGCGCAGGACCGACCCGTCGGCACGGCGCAGGATGCCGGCATCGGCACGGCGCTGCAGCAGGTGGCCGACCAGCTTCTCCCGCTCGCGGTCCCAGTCGCCCCCTTCGTCCAGCAGCGGACGGACGATATCGACCAGCCGGGCCAGATGCGGTTCCCCCCGCGTCAGCCCGTCATTCAGGGACCAGACGCGCAGGAAGGCGGGGTTGTACAGCTTCAGCCTTCCGTCACCGCCGAACACGGCCACGCCCTCGGCCAGATTGTCCAGCGTCTCCTGCTGCACGGCCATCAGTGTGTTGTAGGAGGATTCCAGCGCCAGCGTATGGGTCACATCCTCGGCCACGAACATCAGCCCGCCGAACGGATGCGGCACCGACAATGACCGCAGCGTCCGCCCATCGGGCAGGTGCAGCAACTGCTCCATCGGTTCGATCAGCGAGGTGAACAGCGCCAGTTGCTGCTTCTTCCAGCGTGGGAAATCCGCTTCCTCCGTCAGCTTGCGCCGGGCGCGCAGATCCTCCAGCACCTCGCCATAGGTTGGTTCGTCGGCCAGCCAGCCCGTATCCATGTCCCACAGCCTCGCATAGGCATGGTTGTGGAACTTGATGCGCATGTCCGGGCCATAGATGGCGATGGCCGACCCCAACTGGTGCAGCACCTCGGCATGCGCGTCGATATGGCGGGCCAGTTCATCGCGCAGGGAACGTTCAATGGTCCGGTCGATGGCCAACCCGGCCAGACCGCCGGACGGCAGCGGCGTTTCCGTGAACTGGAACAGGCGGCGGTCGCCATCCACGACCAGGAACCGTTCCTCCTCCTGCGCCGCACCCGCCGCCAGGGCACGCTGCGCCAGGTCGCGCGGGCTGCCCAGCAGGCCGCCGGGCAGTTCCGCGCCCTGGGTCAGCACCTGGTCCGGCGTGCTGTCCAGAAGCCTTGCATAGGCCCGGTTGCACCAGTCGATCTCCAGCGCGGGCGTGCGCCGCCACAGCGGCAGCGGCAGGTCGGCCAGAAGCGCGCGCAGCCGTTCCAGCTCCACCGCCTGCGCCTGCGCCGTTTCCACCCGCCGGACCTGTTCCAGCCCTTCCGGGGTGATGTCACGCAGCCAGAGAAGATGCAGGAAGGCGCCGTCCGGCCCCTCCCCACGCCGGCCGCTGGCCTGGAAGAATCGCGATCCGTCGGCCAGCCGCACATTGATGCGGAATGGCTTGCCGCTGTCGGTCAGGTGGCGGAAGGACCCGTGCAAGGCGGCCGCGTCGCTGGGGGCCAGCGCCTGTTCGACATCATCCAGGCGCCGCACCTGTTCCACGCCCAGCAGGGCGGCGAAACCCGGTGCAACCGACAAATCCCCCGCAGCGCCCAGCGCCAGCCAGGGTTCCGGCACGCCATCGGCCAGTGCCGTCAGGCGGGCCATCTCGACCCTGGCCTCGATCAGGTCCAGTTCCCGGCCCCGCGCCCAGGTCAGCAGCCGGATCATCAGGGCCGCCACGGTCAGCAGCAGGGCCAGCGCCAGCAGGGCAAGCACGGGGGATTGCGCTTCCCACAGGGGGCGCAGCATCCAGCCGATTCCGGCCAACCCCACCAGGGCGGCACCGGCAACGGCGACAAGATGGACAACAGCCGGCTTCACGGGCGGCAGTTTAGAAGGGGGATTCCTTGAAAAGCAAGGCCCGGCCAGCCACCCAAAAGAAAACCCCCGCCGGTCGCTGCCGGCGGGGGTCTGTCACCTTGCCCGGAACGGGGATAAGGATCAATAACGGTAGTGATCCGGCTTGAACGGACCCTGGACCGGCACGGCGATGTAGTCGGCCTGGGCCTGGGACAGGACGGTCAGCTTGGCGCCGATCTTGTCCAGGTGCAGACGGGCCACCTTCTCATCCAGGTGCTTGGGCAGCACATAGACCTTGTTCTCGTACTTGGCATGGTTCTGCCACAGCTCGATCTGGGCCAGCACCTGGTTGGTGAAGCTGGCGGACATCACGAAGCTGGGGTGGCCGGTGGCGCAGCCCAGGTTGACCAGGCGGCCCTTGGCCAGCACGATCAGGCGCTTGCCGTCGGGGAACACCACCTCGTCGACCTGCGGCTTCACCTCGTCCCAGACATAGTTCGACAGGGCGGCGATCTGAATCTCGCTGTCGAAATGGCCGATGTTGCAGACGATGGCGCGGTCCTTCATGGCGCGCATATGGTCCAGCGTGATCACATCGACATTGCCGGTGCAGGTCACGAAGATGTCGCCGTGCGGGGCGGCGTCTTCCATGGTGACGACCTGATAGCCTTCCATGGCGGCCTGGAGCGCGTTGATCGGATCGATCTCCGTCACCAGCACGCGCGCACCCTGAGTGCGGAGCGAAGCGGCGGAGCCCTTGCCCACATCGCCATAGCCGGCGACGACGGCAACCTTGCCGGCGATCATCACGTCGGTGGCGCGCTTGATGCCGTCCACCAGCGATTCGCGGCAGCCATACAGGTTGTCGAACTTCGACTTGGTGACGCTGTCATTCACATTGATGGCGGGGACCTTCAGGGTGCCGGCCTTCACCATCTCGTACAGGCGATGCACGCCGGTCGTGGTCTCTTCCGACAGGCCCTTCACCTCGGCCAGCATTTCCGGATACTTGTCGTGCATGATCTGGGTGACGTCGCCGCCATCATCCAGGATCATGTTCGGCACCCAGCCGTCCGGCCCGTGCAGCGTCTGCTCGATGCACCACCAGAATTCCTCTTCCGTCTCACCCTTCCAGGCGAAGACGGGGATGCCGGCGGCGGCGATGGCGGCGGCGGCCTGATCCTGGGTGGAGAAGATGTTGCAGGACGACCAGCGGACGGTGGCGCCCAGCGCCGTCAGCGTCTCGATCAGCACGGCGGTCTGGATCGTCATGTGCAGGCAGCCGACGATGCGCGCACCGGCCAGCGGCTTGGACGCGCCATATTCGGCGCGCAGCGCCATCAGGCCGGGCATCTCGGTCTCGGCGATGGTGATTTCCTTGCGGCCCCAGCCGGCCAGCGAGATGTCGGCGACCTTGTAGTCGGTGAAGGCGGTCATGTTGGCTCCCTGTCGCGCGGCAGGCGCGGGTCGTGGGTTTGATAAACAGCACAAGCGGCGGTCCGATCCGGCCGCCGCGTCTGGTGCAGCATGTATCAGGCGGAGCGGTCGCAGGCAAGCATAAAGATATCTTTATGTGTGCATCTGTGCCCATGCCGGATCATGCTCCCGATCGCGTTCCCCCGCGACCTTTTGACGCCTGCCATGTGCAGGAGGCGGATTGCCACCCCGGACAGGCTGCCCGACTATCGTATGCGGCGGCGGGGGCTGAAGGCGGGGTGGGACAGGCAATGGAATCGGGTGATGACGATGCGGGCAATGGCCGGCCGGCGGTGACGACAGAGGGCCAGACGGACGAACAGCGCCGTCAGGCCAGGCAGGCCGAGCGTATCCGTGACCTGGAACGGCTGATGCGCGGGGCCGCCGCCTTTTCACGCCGCGGGACGGAATAGGGGGAGTTCCGGCGCGCCACGGATCAGCGCGCCGTATCATCCGGCGCCAGGAACCCCCTGGTCACCTTCACGGCTTCCGCCAGCCCGACCTTGCGCACCTCCACCCCCTCGGGGAAGGCACCCAGCAGGCGGGATGGCATCATCGGGTCCAGCAGCACGAACACGCCCTGGTCATCCGCGCGTCGCACCAGACGGCCGAAGGCCTGGCGCAGGCGCAGGCGGGTGATCATGTCGTCGAACCCTTTGCGCCCCGCCACCTTGTCGAAATAGTTGCGTCGCGCCTTGTGCAATATGTCGGGCCGGGGCCAGGGCACGCGGTCGAACACGATCAGGCGCAGGGAACGGCCCGGCACATCCACCCCGTCGCGTACCGCATCGGTACCCAGCAGGCAGGCATCCTCCTCGCCGCGGAAGATATCCACCAGGGTGGGCACATCCATGCCGTCCAGATGCTGGGCCAGAAGCGGGATGCCCGCTTCCTCCAGTGGTTCGGCGATGCGTTCATGCACGCCGCGCAGCCGCTGGATGGCCGTGAAAAGGCCCAGCCCGCCGCCGCCCGCCGCCAGGAACAGTTCGCGATAGGCCGAGGCCACCTGCCCCAGATCATCCTTGCGCACATCGTTCACGATCAGCACGCGGGTCTGACTGGCATAATCGAAGGGGCTGGGCACGGCGGCGCGCAACGCCGCCCCGCCCATATGCACCGTGCCGGTGCGCAGGTGTGCGGCCCGCCAGTCCTGCTCCACATCGCCCGTGCCATCGGTCAGCGTGGCGCTGGTCAGCACCAGCCCGTGGGCCGCCGTGCCCACCGTGTCGGCAAACGGGATGGTCGGATCGACCCAATGGCGATACATGCCCGTGTCGAAGTCGCGGCCGTCGATCCGCTCGATCCCGAACCAGTCCACGAACTTGCGCGGTGTCTCGTCCTTCAGGCTTTGCAGCATCAGCCGCCAGCCCGTCACCTCGTTCTGGGCGCGGCGTTTCAGGGCGCGTGCGATGCTGTCCATGCGGCGGCGCGTCTCGGCCTCAAGCTCGTCCGCCTCCTCCTCCAGCATCTCCTTCAGCCGGTCGGCCAGCTTCTCCAGCGGCATGGCCAGCTTCAACAGGGCGGCATCCAGATCCAGGGCCAGGTCAACCAGCCCTTCCGCCACGGGCCTGCACTCGGTCTCCAGGCTGTAGGGATTGTCCACGCCCGGGGCGCGGGCCAGCACCTGCGCCCGCACGCCGGCCAGGAACGCCTCCAGCGGGCCCTTCACCTCCCCGCCATGGATGCGCTGCGCCCAGGCCTCCCCCGGCAGGATCTGGGCCGCCTGCCTGATCTCCTGCAACTGTTCCAGCGCGACCTTGTCGCCCCCGACCAGATCCTCCACCCGCCGCTGCAGGCCGCGGGCCCGGCTGCGGCCCGACACCTCCGCGCCCAGCAGCCAGCGGCGCAGCTCCGCCGCCTCCGCCGCCGTCAGATGGCCGGCAAAAGCGCTGTCGGCAGCATCGAAGACGTGGTGCCCCTCGTCGAAGACATAGCGGGTGGGGATATAGGCATCGTCCCCGCCGCCCAGGGCCGCCTGCACCATGACCAGGGCATGGTTGGCCACCACGATGTCGGCCTTGCGCGCGCGGCGGACCGATTTCTCGATGAAGCAGCGGGTATAGTGGGAACAGGCATTGTAGACGCATTCCCCCCGGCGGTCGGCCAGGCCCAGCGTGCGGCCCTTGCCCAGCACATCGACCAGCCAGCCGGGGAAATCCCCGCCCGCCATGTCGCCGTCGCGCGTGGCCGCGGCCCAGCGTGCCATCAGCCCGATGGCGGTGGCATAGGCCGGCTGGGTATGGGCGATGTTGGCCGCTTCCTCCAGGTTCAGCAGGCACAGGTAGTTTTCCCGCCCCTTGCGGACCACGACGCGCCGTGCCTTCACCGACGGGTCGGGATGCAGCCGGTCCAGTTCCTTGTCGATCTGCTGCTGAAGCTGGCGGGTATAGGTGGAAATCCAGACGGGACCGTTGTTCTTCTCCGCCCACAGGGTGGCCGGGGCCAGATAGCCCAGCGTCTTGCCCACACCCGTGCCGGCCTCCGCCAGCACGATATTGGGCACGCCCTGCTCGTCACGCGGGGTAAACGCGGTGGAAACGGCGCTGGCATAGTCGGCCTGCTGCGGCCGGGGTTCCACCCCGTGTCCGCTGCCGACCAGTTCGGCCAGCCGCCAGCGCGCTTCCGCCGGTTCAACGGGCACATGGCCGGGCGGCGGCTCGGGCGCCTCGGCCTGCCATTCCTTCAGGTGGTTCCACACCATCGGCCCGCGACGGGCACGCCCGTCGCCCGGCCCGTGCGGCAGGCCCAGCGCGGCCATCACCGATGGCGTCCACGGCCAGCCGGCCTGTCCCATGAACCAGCCGATGCCGGCCGGGTCGGACCGTTCATGCGGCTGCCGCCCGCGCCCCGCCCCGTCTTCCGGCTGGTTGTTGCCGGCCAGTTCGGACAGAAGCGCGCGGGCGCTGTCGATCAGGGACAGGGCTTCGGCCTCCGGATCGCCGGGTGCAGGCAGGCCCAGCGCATCCGCCAGCCCCTTGGGCGTGGGCAGGCAGAACCGGGCCGGCCGGACAAAGGCATACAGTTCCAGCAGGTCGAACGGGTCGGCCATCCGGTCGGTCCGCAGCCGGCGGCCCACGGCACGGGCGTGCGCCAGGATCACGTTCTGGTGCCGCAGACGCCAGGCCGCCTCGTCATGGGGCAGCAGGTCAACCTCCCCGTCCGGCGTCACCCAGGTGACGCCACGGGCCCCCACCACGATGGCGGGCGCATCGGGCAGCAGCAGGCTCGGCGGTGCCGTGCGCAGGGCCCCGGCCGCATCGGGCACCGTGGCGGCACCCGGCCGGCGGAAGGGAACGATCTCGCTCATGGCGGCGGAGTATAGGCGAAGCCGGGCCGCTTGCATCAACAAAACAGGAACATCACCCCTTCACCCGGCCGCCGGCACCGGTCCGGGAGAGGCAGGAAGCGATCAGCGCGCCGGCACCTGGTCCAGCATCCGGTCCAGCGCCTGGGCCACGGCTTCCATGCCGGGCGGGGTCACATGATAGGCGACGGCCCCGGTCGGCGCGGGATAGCCCGTCATCCAGGGGTCGGCCGCGCAGGCATCGTGCCCCAGGGAAAGCTCCGACGCCTTCAGCAGCAGGGCGCCGGCATCGCTGGCCGCGGCCTCGGTGATGGCGGCCAGCCGGGCCGCCACGGCACGCGCGGCCTCGGCCTGTTCGCGCGTCAGCGGCGTGCCGTCGCACAGGTCGCGCGGCGGCAGCACGACGGGATAATCGACAAAGACCAACAGGGCATCGGGCGCCCGCGCCCGCACGGCGGCGGCCACATCGGCCATGGCCCGCGGCAGGGCATCGAAGGCGCCGGCCCCCGGATCAGCCGCCGGCCGGCACCGGCCGGTGGGATCACCCAGCCGCGCCGCCAGTTGGGCACAGGACAGGGACATGAGGTTGCCGATATAGCCCAGATCATTGCCGCCGATGGTCACAGTGACCAGCCTTGTGTCGGCATCCACCGCCTCGACCTGCGGCGGCAGTTCCCGCCACCCCGTCAGCACCGCCGCCGTGGTGGCGCCGGAACAGGTGACATCCACCAGCGAAAGCCCCCGGCGGGCCGCCAGCAGATGGGCGTAATTGCGCGAGGAACGGCCGCAACGGACCGGGGCATCGGGCACATAGGGCAGAAGACCGGGACCGGCCGCGAATGAACTGCCCATGGCGACATATTTGGCACCCGCCGGCAAGGCGGGGCGCCGCTGGGCGGAGGCATCGGTTGACAGGGCGGCCGCCAGGCAAAGGGCGAAAAGCCCCCCCAGCAGAACAGGAAGAAACGGCAGGCGCATGCAGGGATCCTGAACAGTGGAGACCGGACAGCCACGATATCGGGCTGTCCGGTCTCCGTCTTTCCACCATCCGGTATAATCAGTGTGACAAACACACCTCAAGCGATGCGAAGCCTACCACCCAAAGATTACCACTTTGCCATCAGGCCGCGCGGATACCGGTCAGGAACTGTTCCACCTGGCTTTTCAGCACATCGGCCTGTTCGCCGAGGTCGCGGGCCGCACCCAGGACCTGGGTGGCCGAAGCCCCCGTCTCTCCCGCCGCCTGCGTGACATGGGCGATGTTGCTGGACACTTCCCGCGTCCCGACCGCCGCCTGCTGCACATTGCGGCTGATTTCCAGCGTCGTGGCGTTCTGCTGTTCCACCGCGGCGGAGATGTTCGCCATCGCCTCGTTGATCTGGCCGATGGTGCCCGTGATGGATTGGATGGCCCCGACCGCCTGATCGGTGACGCTCTGCATGCCCTGGATCTGCTGGCCGATTTCCTCCGTCGCCTTGGCCGTCTGGTTGGCCAGGGACTTCACCTCGCTGGCCACGACGGCGAAGCCCTTGCCGGCTTCGCCGGCGCGTGCCGCCTCGATGGTCGCGTTCAAGGCCAGCAGGTTGGTCTGGCTGGCGATCTCGCTGATCAACTGCACCACCGTGCCGATCCGGTGCGCGGCCTCGGCCAGGGTCTGCACCGTCTCGTTGGTGCGGCCGGCCTGCTCGGTGGCCTGATCGGCGATCCGGGTCGAATGCACCACCTGGCGGGAGATTTCCTGGATGGAACTGGCCATCTCTTCCGCCGCGGAGGCCACGGTCTGGACATTGGCAGCCGTCTGATCGGCAGCACTGGCCGACGCCGTCGCCTGGGTCCGGGTCTGCTCGGCAATCGCCGTCATGCCCTGCGCCGTAGCGTCAAGCTGCCCCGTGGCGCTGGCCACACTGCCCAGGACGGAGGAAACGTCGCTGTCGAACCGGGCGATCAGTCCTTCGATGGCGGCGGCGCGGCGGGTCTTGGCCTCCTGCTCGCGGGCCTGCTCGCCGGCCAGTTCATCAGCCCGGACGGCGTTCTGCCGGAACACTTCCAGCGCGCGGGCCATGCCCCCGATCTCGTCCTTGCGATGCAGCCCGGCGATCCGGATCGACTTGTCGCCACCAGCCAGCAGGCCCATCTGGTCCGTCATGGCCTTGATGGGACGGGCAATGGCCCCGGCCAGGGCCAGCCCCGCAGCCACGGCGATCAGCAGGGAAGCCACGGCACCGGCCATTGTGGCAGTATTGGCCATGGCGAAGGCGTTCTCCAGCCCTTCGCGCCGGCTTTCCAGCAGGTCGCGCTCGATATCCTGGATGGCCTGCACGTCGGCGCGGATCTGATCCATCCGGTCCTTGCCGGTTCCGGCCGCCACATCGGCCAGGATGTCGTCACGCCGGGCCGGATCCTGGAAACCCGTGATCTGCGGTTCGGCCATGTCCCGGTTCCAGGCATCCGATGCCTGCTTCACCGCGCGCAGCCGTTCCCGCTGGGCCGGGTTGTCGGCCACCAGTTCCATGGCCTGGTTGTACCCCTGCTCGAACGCCCGCTGGCCCTCGTAATAGGGGTCCAGGAAGGCCTTGTCGCCCGTCAGCAGAAAGCCACGCAGGCCCGTTTCCTGATCGACCTTTGCCGTGGCCAGCAGCCGGACCGTGCGCATCACCTCATAGGTGTGGACGGTCTCTGCATTTCCGTTCTCGATGAAGAGCAACTGGGTGCGGTTGATGGTGCCGACGACCAGCGACGTCAGGACAAGCGCGCCGAAGGCAATCAGCAATTTGCGGACGATCGACAGGTTCCGCAGCTTCTCAATCATACTCGTCTCCTTCCTGCCACACAGGGGCCGGCTTGGGCGAAAAGGCAAGTTTCCCCGTTTCCAGAATGAATATCATTCATGGACGAGTATTAGCGCGATTTCGGGCGGATCTTTCTTGACGAAGAAAGATAAAAATTTAGATAATCACCACAGATCAGGGTTCGCTGACCTAAATCAATTCAACTTTCTCCTGTCTTCACCTGCCGATTTGCCTCGTCGGTATCATTTCTTTTGTCTAATTTAGAATTATACCGATGATGAAGGGCTTCAACCCGTCGAAGTGTCGGGCCAACTGTAACTTTCAGGGTAGGGCACACCCTACCCCGAAAGGCATAACACCAGTGAGGATGACAGATCTTTCACCGGTCAGGCCGATGCGGCGCAGGCGCGCAGAACCCCACGGCCCCGCAGACGGCGGTCAGGGATGCGGTGGCGATTTTGCGAAAGGAGGCCCCGGATCAGCGCAGCGTCTTGAAACGCTCCGTCGCCTGGACCAGCGCCGTGCGCACGCCGGGTTCCATCGCGCTGTGACCGGCGTCCGGCACGATGATGTAATCGGCTTCCGGCCAGGCGCGATGCAGTTCATCGGCCGTGCGGATGGGACAGACGATATCGTACCGGCCCTGAATGATGACCGCCGGCACATGGCGGATGTTGCGCACGTCGCGCAGCAGCCTGTCTTCCGGGTCCAGGCCGTTATTGCGGAAGAAATGCGCCTCGATCCGGGCCAGCCCCAGCGCGTGGTTGTCCTCCCCGGAGGCGGAAATAAGCTCCGGGCTGGGCATCAGGGTCGAACAGGCCCCCTCATACATGCTCCAGACCCGTGCGGCCGGCATGTGGACGGACCGGTCGGGATGGGTCAGCCGCTTCCAGTAGGCTTCAAGCAGGTCGCCGCGTTCCTCTTCGGGGATGTAGCTGTTGAAATGGTGCCACGCCTCAGGAAATATCTGCTTCATCCCGTAAAGGAACCAGTCGATCTCCGACCGGCGCATCAGGAAGATGCCGCGCAGGATCAGCCCGACCACCCGGTCCGGATGCGCCTGGGCATAGGCGATGGACAAGGTGGAGCCCCAGGAACCGCCGAACACCATCCAGCGGTCGATCCCCAGAAGCGCCCGCAGCAATTCCAGGTCCGCGACAAGATGCGGAATATCATTGTTGCGCAGGTCGCCCAGCGGCGTGGACCGGCCCGCCCCGCGCTGGTCCAGGATGATGATCCGGTAGAAGGCGGGATCGAAGAAACGGCGATGGGTGGGCGAGGCCCCGGCCCCCGGCCCGCCATGCAGGAACAGGACGGGAAGCCCGTTCGGGTTTCCGCACTGCTCCCAATACAGGGTATGGACGTCATCGACCTTCAGCCGGCCGGTCTGATAGGGATCAAGGGGGGAGAACAGGTCGCCGCGGGGCATGGATGCTTCCAATTTGTTTATTGCGACCGATTGTAGGCAAGCGGCCGGCGCAACGCAAACCGTCCGGGGTGGCAAAGCTGCGGAACCGGATCGGGGCGTATGATGTCCGCCATCATGGATACCGACCCCCGACCGCCCTATCCCCGCATCGACGATGGCAGCCTGGCCGCGCTGATCGTCGAATTCTATGCTGCCGCGCGGCTGGACCCGCTGCTGGGGCCCGTCTTCCAAGCCATGGTGGGGGAGGATGACGCCCATTGGGCCGCCCATCTGCGCCGCGTGCATGATTTCTGGTCATCGGTGACCATGGGCACCGGCCGCTATGGCGGCCGGCCGATGCAGGTCCATGCCGGCATCCCCGGATTGGCACCCGCCCATTTCGAACGCTGGCTGGACCTGTTCACGCAAACCGCGGACAGGCTGTTCATCCCCCCGGCCGCCGCCTTTCTGCGCGACAAGGCAGAGCGCATGGCCCAGGCCCTGCAGCAGGGCATCGCCATGGCGCGGGCGGCCGGCTGATACCGTTTCCCGGTTGGGTGTATACTCACCGGGAGCGGGTACAGGCCATCCCGTTGCGCTTCCACCGCCCCTTGCGCCCCGGCGCATCCGGTATCATCTTGGCACCCATGACCTGCCCGCCGCCCGCCCCGCACGAAAAGCCGCCGCCCCGCCCGCGCGGGCGGCTGGGGCTTTGGTCGGACCGGGTCAAGGCCGCCCTGCTGCTGGTCATGCTGGCCATGGCCGGGGGGCTGGCCGGCCTTGGCGGGTCGGGCACGGATGCGGAGCGGCTGCGTGAGGGGCTGTCGGCCGGCGGGCCCAGCCTCCGCCCCTCTCCGCTGCCCGACATGCCGGCGCTGGTCACGGCACCCGCACCGGACCGGCAATCGGCCGGCACGGATGGTGGTGGCGACGGTGATGCACCGCCCCGGGCGCTGGCCGCCGCGGAACAGGCGTTTCCGGCGCCCTGCATACGGCCCGTCATCCTGGCCCGGGCCGAGGTGCCGGTGCGCGCACCGGCCCGCGCGGGCCATGACACGCGCATGACGACGGGCCCGCCCCGGCGGCTTTCCCTCTGATCCGTTTTCACCTCCCCTGAAAAGATCTCCGGCACGCGGGTGGCCGGCCGTGCGTGATGCGCACCGGCCGCCGCTTTCGGCGTGCCCCGTTGGAAAGTCCGACCCATGAAGAAATCCCTGATCTTTTACGCCGTCGCCCTGGCCGCCGCCGGCGGCCTGATGACCGCCAGCCGCCAGTGGGGCGGCTTCATGCTGCTGGCAACCTTCATCTTCTGGTTCCTGCATTCCGTATTTGCCAGCACCGGCAACACAGGACGGGAGGTGTGACACCAGCCCCATGACCGGTGTCTGTGGAGGGGGCGGGCCGGCTGGCATGTCCCCTCAGGGCTTCACCCTTGCCGGCCTGATATCAAAGAGGTATCCGTGCCCCCATGGATGGGAATGGCCTGCCCGGAAGCGGGAGGCGGGATCAAGGGGAAGAAGCGGCACATGGGCACGACCCGGAGGATGTCCCGCCAGGACACGCGCACCTTGGGCCTGGCGGCCCTGGGGGGTGCCCTGGAATTCTACGACTTCATCATCTTCGTCTATTTCGCGACGGTCATCGGCCAGCTTTTCTTCCCGCCCGAACTGCCGGACTGGATGAAGCAGATCCAGACCTTCGGGGTGTTCGCGGCCGGGTATCTGGCCCGGCCGCTGGGCGGCATCATCATGGCGCATTTCGGCGACCGGCTGGGCCGCAAGCGCATGTTCACCCTGTCCATCCTGATGATGGCCATATCGACGCTGGGCATGGGCCTGCTGCCCACCTATGCCGATATCGGGCTGATGGCACCCGTGGCGCTGCTGTTCCTGCGCCTGTGCCAGGGGGCCGCCATCGGCGGGGAGGTGCCGGGGGCCTGGGTCTTCGTGTCCGAGCATGTGCCGCCCGACCGGGTGGGCCTGGCCTGCGGCTTCGTGACCTGCGGCCTGACCGTGGGCATCCTGCTGGGCTCCCTGGCCGCCACAGGCCTGAACCTGCTTTTCACGGAGGCGGAGATTCTGGAGCGGGCCTGGCGCCTGCCCTTCCTGCTGGGCGGGGTCTTCGGGCTGGTGGCCGTCTATCTGCGCCGCTGGCTGGAGGAGACACCCGTCTTCAAGGCGTTGCAGCAGCGCAAGGCCCTGTCCGACGAACTGCCGTTGCGCGTCGTGATCCGCGAGCATGGCCAGGGGGTGGCCATTTCGATGGCCCTCACGGGCCTGTTGTCGGCCGGCATCATCGTGCTGATCCTGATGACGCCGTCCATTCTGCAGAAATTCTACGGGTTCGACGCGGCGACGGCCCTGCAGGCCAACAGCCTGGCGACGCTGTTCCTGTCCTTCGGCTGCATCCTGGCGGGCTGGACGGTGGACCGGCTGGGGTCCGCCCGCTTCTTCACCCTATTCAGCCCGCTGCTGGGCATCATGGCCCTGGTCATGTTCCTGGTGCTGCGGACCGAGCCGTCCTGGCTTTATCCCCTCTCGGCGCTGGTCGGCCTGTCGGTCGGGGTGATCGGGGCCGTGCCGCACGCCATGGTGCGTGCCTTTCCGGCCTCCGTGCGCTTCAGCGGGCTTTCCGCCTCCTACAATCTGGCCTATGCCGTGTTCGGCGGCATGACGCCCATCGCCGTCACCATGATGCTGCAGGCCAGTGTGCTGGCCCCGGCCTATTACGTGCTGCTGTTCAGCGCGGTCGGCGTGGGGGTGGGGCTGTACCTGCGGAAAAGCCGCCGGTACGACGATTGATGTCATGGCCGGGGCCGTCAGGCCGCCGGCAGGGCCACATGGATGCGGGTGCCCGGACCCGCCATATCCCTTTGCGCCCACAGCCGCCCACCATGCCGGGCCGCCAGCAACGCGGCCAGATAGATCCCCAGGCCGAGCCCGCCGACACTGGCCGTCAGCGGGTCCCCCCCGCGCAGGAAGGGCTTTCCGATGCCGGCCAGCACTTCGGCCGGCAGTCCCGGTCCGTCATCCGCGACGGTCAGCAGGACGGAACCCTGATCGTTGCGCGCGCCTTCGATGCGCACATGGCTGCGGTCGGGTGTGTGGCTGACGGCATTGTCCAGCAGCGCGAACAGGATCTGCTGCAGGGCCAGCGGATCGGCGCGCACCAGCAGGTCCGCCGGCACCTGGTTCTCCACCGACGTGCAATGCTGCTGCGCCCGAACCCGCGCCTGGCCGGCCACGCGCGCTACCTCCTCCCGCAGGTTCAGGGGTTCGGGCGCCAGTGACTGCCCCGCTTCGGCCTCCGCGCAGGCGACGATGCCTTCCACCAGGTCCAGCAGATTGTAACCGGCCTGTGCGATCTCCGCCGCATAGTCGCGCACCTTGTCCGGCGGCATGGGCAGCGACGGGTCGCGCATCATGTCGGCAAAGCCGATGACGGCATTCAGCGGCGTGCGCAGCTCATGGCTGACGGACGAGAGGAACTGGCTCTTGGCGCGTTCCAGGGCCCGGCTTTCCAACCCGCTTTGCCGCAGCGCGTCGGCCGCCGCCTCGCGGGCGCGCAGCACCTCGGCACTGCGGTCGGCCAGATCACGCACCAGCCGGCGGACCAGCAGGAACAGGATCATGCCCGTCACGGCGACATAGAACAGCCCCTTGCCCGTCTGGAACGCGGTCAGCCCCGTCGTGTCCCCGAACATGGCTTCCGCCACGCGGTCGGAAAACACGATCCATGCGGTGGACAGCACGACGAAGACGAGCGCAACGCGGAACGCCGCGCGGTTGGGCGCCGAAGCCAGCCAGCGTAACGTGTCCATGGTGCCTCCCCGCGTCAGGGGCCCGATCCGTCCGGATCAAGCATAAGGCACAATGCTTTGTGGATGAAAGCCCCGTCGTTGCCCGCGATCCTGGGATAGTGCGCCGGCCAGGCCGCTGGACCGCGGCCCGGCCGGCCGGGTAATCTGCCGCCATGAACCAGCCGCCCCCCGCCGATATCCGCCCGCCCGACCCCAATGCCCTGCAACGGCGGGCCTCCGACCCGGAAAATTCCGTCTGGGTGGGGGCGTCGGCCGGCACGGGCAAGACCAAGGTGCTGACCGACCGGGTGCTGCGGCTGATGCTGGCCGGCACCGACCCGTCCCGCATCCTGTGCCTGACCTTCACCAAGGCGGCGGCGGCCGAAATGGCCAACCGCATCGCCGACCGCCTGTCCGTCTGGGCCGTGGCGGACGAGGACCGGCTGCATGCCAATCTGGTGGAACTGACCAACCGGCAGCCGACGCGGGCGGAGGTGGTGGCGGCCCGCCGCCTGTTCGCCCGCGTGCTGGACACGGCCGGGGGCATGAAGATCCAGACCATCCACGCCTTCTGCCAGTCGCTGCTGCGCCGCTTTCCGCTGGAGGCGGGCCTGGCGCCCAATTTCGAGGTCATGGACGACCGCACGGCAGAGGAGTTGCTGGCCGAGGCCAAGCAGGAGGTGCTGCTGGCCGGCCGTTTCGATCCCGAGGGGGCGCTGGCCGGGGCGGTGTCGTTGCTGACCGGTTCGGTATCGGAGGATGAATTCAACGACCTGCTCGCCGTCCTGACGGCCGAGCGCGGGCGGCTGAAGCGCATCCTGGACGAGGGGGGCGGACTGGCGGCCGCCATCGCGGCGCTGCGGGCCGGACTGGACGTGCCGGCGGGGGAAACGGATATGACCGTGCTGGCGCGGGCCTGCGCCGCCGGGGCCATGGACGAGCCGGGCCTGCGCCGGGCCTGTGCGGCACTGGCCACGGGCACCAAGACCGATGTCGAACGGGGGCTGGGCATCCAGCGCTGGCTGGATGGCGAGGCGTCCCAACGGGCGAGGGGTTGGGTTGACTACCAGCCGCTCTACCTGACGGCGGAGGGGGAACCCCGCAAGAGCCTGATGACCAAGAAGCCGTCGGAAGCCGATCCGATGGCGCTGGAGATCCTGCTGCGCGAGGCCGCCCGGCTGGTGGCGGTGGCGGAGGAGCGCCGCCGCGTCGCCGTGGCATCGCACACGGCGGCCCTGCTGTGCCTGGGCGAGGCGTTGCTGGACCGTTACCAGCGGCTGAAGGATGCGCGCGGCCTGCTGGATTTCGACGATCTGATCCTGTCGGCCTCCCGGCTTCTTCAGGGCGGGGCGGCGGCGGATGCCTGTGCCTGGGTGCTGTTCAAGCTGGATGGCGGCCTGGACCACGTGCTGATCGACGAGGCGCAGGACACCAACCCGGAGCAATGGGCCGTCGTCTCGGCCATCGTGGAGGAATTCTTCGCCGGCCTGGGCGCCCGCGACGACCGGGTGCGTACCCTGTTCGTGGTGGGGGATGACAAACAGTCGATCTTCAGCTTCCAGCGCGCCGATCCGGCCGAATTCGCCCGCATGCGCGACCATTTCGGCACCCGCGTCCGCCAGGCCGGGCGTATCTGGGACCCGGTGAACCTGACCACCAGCTTCCGGTCGGTGGGTGCCGTGCTGAAGGCCGTGGACAGGGTGTTCGCGGCCGGCACGGCGCGCGACGGCGTGGCGGCCGACGGGGTGGAGGTGCAGCACATCCCCTTCCGGCGCGGCATGGAAGGGCGGGTGGAGGTCTGGCCGCTGGTCAGCCCCGCCGACGCGGCCGACCCCGACCCCTGGTCGCTGCCCCTGACCCCCGAACAGGCCGACAAGCCCGTGGCGCGGCTGGCCCGGACCATGGCCGACCAGATCGCCCGCTGGCTGGCCGATGGCGAGATGCTGGTTTCCCGCGGGCGCCCCCTGCGTCCGGGCGACATCATGGTGCTGGTGCGCAGCCGCGACCAGTTCGTGGGCCATCTGGTGCGTGCGCTGAAGGACCGGGACGTGCCCGTGGCCGGCGTGGACCGCATGGTCCTGACGGAACAGATGGCCGTCATGGACCTGATGGCGCTGGCCCGCTTCCTGGTGCTGCCGGAAGACGACCTGAACCTGGCCGTTCTGCTGAAATCGCCCCTGGTCGGATTGACCGAGGACCAGCTTTTCCTGGCTGCGCACGGGCGGCCGGGCCGGCTGTGGGCGGCCCTGTCGCAGCGGGCGGGACAGGATGCGGCGCTGGCAGCAGCGCATGCCTATCTGCGCGACCTGCTGGCCGACACCGATTACCGCGCCCCTTATGAATTGTTCGCCGGCCTGCTGTCGCGCCCCTGCCCGGCCGACCCGGATGAGGGCGGATCGGGCCGGCGGGCCATCCTGGCCCGGCTGGGGGCGGAGGCGCAGGACCCGCTGGAGGAGTTCCTGACGGCCTGCCTGCTGTTCGAGCGCGAGCATGTCGCGTCCCTGCAGGGTTTCCTGCATTGGCTGGAGGCATCGCAGGCAGAGGTCAAGCGCGAACTGGATACCGGCGTCGGCGACGGGCCGGGCCAGGTGCGCATCATGACGGTCCACGGGTCCAAGGGCCTGCAGGCCCCCGTCGTCTTCCTGCCCGACACGATGCGCGAGCCGGACAAGAGCCCCAAGATATTGTGGCCCGAACGCCCCTTGCCAGGGGGGAACCCCCGCGATCAGGGGCACGATCCGGGGCCGGCCCTGCCGCTTTACGCCCCCCGGCGGGGGATGGAGGATGCGACGGCGGGGGCCCGCCGGGCCATCGCCAACCGGCGGCGTGACCAGGAATACCGGCGGCTGCTCTATGTCGCCCTGACACGGGCCGAAGACCGGCTGATCGTCTGCGGCTGGGAGCAATTGCGCAAGACGGGCGGGCCGGGGTCCTGGTACCGGCTGGTCGAAGGCGCGCTGGAGGGGCTGGCCGAGGTTCGGCCGTTCGATTTCACGGGCCTGTCACCCGCCGGATGGGCCGGGCCGGGCATGGTCCTGCATGAGACACAGACGGCCCCCGTGCCGCCCGCCCCGGCCACCACACCGGTGGAGACGGCGGGGATCGACCTGCCCGCCTGGGCACTGGCGACAGCGCCAAGGGACCCGACGCCGTCCCGGCCGCTGGCCCCGTCGCAGCCCGATGCGCCAGAACCGGCCCTGCGGTCCCCGCTGGGGGCGGATGACGGCCTGCGTTTCAAGCGCGGCAACCTGATCCACACGCTGTTGCAGGTCCTGCCGGAAACCGACCCCGCCCGCTGGGCCGACATGGCGGCGGCCTGGCTGGCACGGCCGGCCCACAGCCTGACGCCCGCCCAGCAGGGGGAAATCGCGACAGAGGCGTTGCGCGTGCTGACCGACCCGGCCTTCGCCCCGCTGTTCGCGCCGGGCAGCCGGGCCGAGGTGCCGCTGGTCGGGCTGGTGGGTGACCGCGCCCTGTCGGGCCGAATCGACCGGCTGTGCGTAACCGACGACGCCGTCTGGATCGTGGATTACAAGACCAACCGGCCGCCACCGCGCCTTGCCGCCGACGTGGCGGCGATCTACCTGCAGCAGATGGCCGCCTACCGGGCGGCCCTGTCGCGCATCTATCCGGGCCGGGCCGTGCGCTGCGTGCTGCTCTGGACCGACGGGCCTTTCGCCATGGAACTGCCCGACGGGCTTCTGGACCTGCACGCGCCGGGATAGGCACCGCGCGTCCAGGTCAAAGGCCCAGCGTCGCCAGGATGGGCGGACCCCAGTAGAACTTGGTGAAATAGTAGGTGCCGATGGTCAGCAGGGCCGCCGTCGCGGCCAGCCCGGCAGCGGCCAGCAGCCTGACCCCGCCCGGCACCATCAGGCCGCGGGCCCGGATGAAGACCTCCGCCACCATCAGGTTGGGCAGATAGAAGAAGAAGGCCATCACGATGTCGAAAGGCCCCGTGAAATCGTTGCTGTGCCCCAGCCGGCCCATCAGCATCAGCCAGATCCCGTAATCCATGCGGTAGAGCCAGGACCCGACGACCAGGGCGAACAGCCGGATGGCCCAGGCGCGGTGCCGGTCCAGCCGGCGGGTCCTTGCATGGCGGAAGGTTTCCACCGCGGCCAGCGTCACCAGCACGCCATAAAGGCCGAAGCCGACATCCATCGGCCATCCGCCGACCGTCCCCCTGACCAGGATGAATGCCAGACCGCCGATACCGGTGACGAAGGCCGCCAGCACATAGGCGCGGCCCGTCCAGCGGTGGAAGGCGGGAAAGCGCCGGCGGATGCCGGCCATCAACTGGACGGGACCGGCCAGCAGCAGCAGGGCCCCCGTCAGGAAATGGGCCCCCATCCCGATCAGGGCCAGCGGCGTTTCCGGTGCGTACAGACCCGGCAGGGTCTGGTTCCAGCGCTGCATGTCGCCATCCCCGATGGCCGCCACATAGAAGGCCAGCACATAGGCCCCGAACAGCGCGGCACTGGTCCAGGCAACCGCCACCAGCAGCCGGCCGGACAGGCCGAGCAGCAAGGTGCCGGCACCCCGCCTCAGCGGATCACCCGCGATCGACGACATCATCCCCCACCCCTCGCCCCCTTGATGAACGATCGTTTAACACGGATCTTTCAATTCACACAAGCGGTGCGCGGCGTGCCTCGTCATCCAGGGGAAGGCGCCGGCATGCCAGTGCTGTGCCCTTCATCCGCGGGCTACAGCGATCCAGCGGGTGACAAGATCGCCAAGGGCTGCCGAATGCGCTTCCAGGTGGGCCACCTCCCGGATCACCACCACCCCACGGTCGATGGCGGGCCATCGGGCCAGGCCGGCCGGGTCATCAAAATGGAAGCCCGTCAGATCCTTCGCCTTCGCCCCGCGGTGCAGGACGAGCCGGACGGCGCCATTGCGCTCCAGCCCCAGGGTCATCATGTGCATGCCATCCAGGGAAAAGCTGGGGGCGTTCCACTTGATGGTTTCCGTCAGGCCGGGGTGGCACGCCCGGATCAGGGCACGCAACCCCTGCGTAATGGTCAGCGCCCCCGCCGGCAGGTCCGCCAGATAGGCATCGACATGATCATAGGCCTTAGGTGGCATCAGGCTTCCTCCCCCTCATCCTCTTCCGCCTCTTCCGGCCCGCGGGACCCGTTGCGCTTTTCCAGCAGATTGTACTTGCGCAGATAGCCGCGGAACTGATGGTAGTTCAGGCCCAGGTCGGCGGCGGCGCGCTTCTGATGGAACTGGTTGCGTTCCATGGCGCTGCGCAGCAGGGCCTTCTCGAAATCGGCAACCAGCCCCTGGAAATCGCAGGGGCCCGCCGGCAGCGCGGGCGCGGCGGCCGCGGAGGGCGGGGCAACAGGCCCGGCACCGGGCGGCGGGGCCGGTGGTGGGACCCGTGCGGCCGGGGCCCCCGCAGGTGCCGGCGGCGCGGGCGCATCCTCGTAGATGGCCATCTGCTTGGGCCGCCAGGGGGACTGGAACGGATCGAAATGGATGTCGGTGATGGCCGATTCCGGGTCGGCGGCACGATAGACCGCACGCTCCACGACATTCTTCAACTCGCGCACATTGCCGGGCCAGTCATAGGCCAGCATCTGCTGCATCGCGTCGCTGCTGAAGCCCGCGAAGAAGGGGCGGCCCAGTTCACGCGCCATGGACACACCGAAATGTTCGGCCAGGATGGGGATATCCTCCGGCCGGGCGCGCATGGGCGGAATGGTGACCACATCGAAGGACAGGCGGTCCAACAGGTCGGCGCGGAACTTGCCCTGGTCGGCCAGGCGGGGCAGGTCGGCATTGGTCGCCCCCACCACGCGCACATCGATCTGGATCGTCGTGTTGCCGCCCACGCGCTCGAATTCCCCATATTCGATGACGCGCAGGATCTTCTCCTGCACCCGCAGCGTGGCCGTCGCGATCTCGTCCAGGAACAGCGTGCCGCCATCGGCCAGCTCGAACCGGCCGACATGCCGCTTGGCCGCCCCCGTGAAGGAACCGGCCTCGTGCCCGAACAGTTCCGTTTCCAGCAGCGTGTCGGACAGGGCGGCACAGTTCAGCTTCACAAAGGGCTTGTCCCAGCGCGTGGACAGGTAGTGCAGGCGGGCAGCCACCAGTTCCTTGCCGGTGCCGCGTTCCCCGATCACCAGGGTGGGCCGGTTCAGGGGGGCCGCCTGCGACACATGTTCCATCAGACCCAGGAAGGCGGGCGCCTGACCGATGAGCGACGGGGGATTGCTGGGGGGGGACATAAACTCTCTCGGCCGGTGTAAATCACGATCCGGGACGCGATCATAAGGCAAAGTGGGGGAATTGGCGAGGGAGTGGTGAAAATCACCAATCGATAGCCCATTTACCAGAAAGGTGCTTGTCGCCATAAGGACAGAAAATCAACAACTCATTGAAATTAAATGATTTTACTGACCCCTACAGCAGTTGGCACACCCCTTGCTTTTACTTCCACGACACCGGGGAACACCAAAGACCACAAGGAAGCCTGCGATGACCGACTTCACCTTTGACAACGGTATGGCCGATCAGCCGGCAACCAGCTACACCAAGCCCGCCGACGGGTTCTTCGCCCGTCACACGGGTGGCATGTTCCGGGATCTCTACGAGGATTTCCGGGCGGTGCCGGTGGAGGCCTGGATCATCCTTGCGGTCGCGACCGGTTTGAGCAACCTTTTCATTGCCCTTGCCTGAAGGAGACCCCGACATGGGCATTTTTTCCCGCCTCGGCGACATCGTCAATTCGAACATCAACGCCATCCTGGATCGTGCTGAGGACCCGGAAAAGCTGGTCCGCCTGATCATCCAGGAAATGGAGGACACCCTTGTCGAGGTGCGGTCCTCCGCCGTGAAGACGGTGGCGGAGAAGAAGGAGATCGAACGCCGCCTGACCGAGATCCGCCGCGAGTCGGAGGATTGGCAGCGCAAGGCCGAGTTCGCCCTTTCCAAGGACCGCGAGGATCTGGCCAAGGGTGCGCTGGTGGCCAAGGCCAAGCTGGCCGAAGCCGCCGAGCAGATGGCGACCGAACTGGGCCGCCTGGACAGCGCGCTGGCCAAGACCAACGAGGATATCGGTGCGCTGCAACAGAAGCTGGCCGATGCCAAGACCCGCGAAAAGGCCTTGATTGCGCGGCATAAAACCGCCACCAACCGCCTGAAGGTCCGCACCCAGCTCTATGACGACCGGATCACGGATGCGTTCTCCCGCTTCGAGCAGGTCGAGCGCAACCTGGATGTCCTGGAAGGCAAGTCCGAAGTGCTGGGCATGGGCCGGTCGAAGAGCCTGGACGAGGAGATCGCCGAACTGGAAGCCGAGTCCAAGGTGGAATCGGAACTGGCGGCGCTCAAGGCCAAGCTCGCGGCCAAGGATCAGCAGCAGGGGTAACCCTTGACCGGGGGTCCCCCGCGTGGGAATGCAGGGGGTCCCCCTTGAAGGAGGGCTGGGCCTTGGGAGAAGGGGGCAACTATGCCTGATGGAGTGTTTGTCGTCGCCATCATCTTCATGGTGATCGTGGCGCCCGTCTGGATCATCTTCCACTATGTCACCCGCTGGCGCATCGCCAAGACCCTGTCGTCGGACGATGAGCAGATGCTGGCTGACCTGTGGCACAGCGCCAACAAGATGGAAGACCGCATCCGGCAACTGGAGAAGATCCTGGATGCCGAGGCCCCGGGCTGGAGGACGAAGGCATGACCTGCAAGCGTCGTGACCCGGGGGTGCCGCCCCCCTTTCCCGGCCGTGACCAGATCCGGTCGCGCCGGGGCCGGGGGGGATCCGACTG
Organism: Niveispirillum fermenti; assembly: GCF_048066175.1. Lineage (GTDB taxonomy): Bacteria > Pseudomonadota > Alphaproteobacteria > Azospirillales > Azospirillaceae > Niveispirillum > Niveispirillum fermenti. Next base: position 199,509 of record NZ_JBLTXA010000006.1, read on the forward strand.
GCAGCAGGAGTATTTCGGCAAACGTCCGGACCAGAGCTGGGCCGACTATTTCGGCCTGGGTCCCGGCAGCTTCCGCATGGGGCCCGACGGCCGGCGTGCCAGCCATGAGGGCTGGGCCGGCGAAATGGGAACGATGCGGGAAGGGGAGGACAACATGGGCAACACCGCCACCCCCTACAGGCTCTGGCGCAGCCGTACCGATTCGAAGATCGCCGGCGTATGCGGCGGCATCGCCGAATATGCCAATGTCGATGCCTGGATCGTCCGGGTCGGCTTCATCATCGGCTTCTTCTTCTTTACGCCCGTCGTGCTGTTCGGCTACCTGATCCTGTGGTGGCTGCTGAAGGAACGGCCGGCCGGCCTTTATGAAAGCCGGGAGGAAGAGGTGTTCTGGCATTCCGTCGCCACCAAACCCGATCAGACCTTGTCCAGCCTGCGGACCAAGTTCCGCGACCTGGATCGTGAGATCGGCAAGCTGGAAGGCTTCGTGGCATCGCGCGAATATGACCTGCACCGGCAATTCCGCGACCTGGAACGCAAGTAGCGGCGGGGGTCCCGGCCAGCACCCCCTTCCTCCCTCTTCGTCGGGTGAAATGCGATGACCCCTTTCATGATCCCCGTCCTGGCGCTGCTGATCCCCATCGTAGCCATCATCGCCCGTGGTGTCCGGCGCTGGCATGAGATCGATATCGAGACAGCGCAGGCCGATGTGGACCTGCGCCGCCGCTTCCGGATGCTGGATGATATCGATCGCCGGGTGGCCGGCATCGAGCGCTATGTCACCAGTCCGGAATTCCACCTGAACCGGCAGTTCCGCGACCTGGAACGCCCGTCCCCCTGAGGCCATCCTCCAGCCCCGCAGAGGCACGCGCCCATGTTCAATTCACCCTTTATCGTGCCGGTCGTGGCCCTGATGATCCCCATCGTGGCCATTGTCATGAAGTACCTGACCCAGATGCGCGCCATGCGCGTTGGCGGCCTGTCCGAGGGGGCCGCAGCCGAACTGTCGGACCGTGCATCCCGCCTGGAAGACCGGGTTCTGCAGCTTGAGAAGATCCTGGACGCCGAGGCGCCGGGCTGGCGCTCCCGGGCCTGACCGGTCCTCCCCCCAATCATAGCACCAAGGCAAAAGGGCCTTTCAGGCCGCCGGCAGGCGTCTTGAAAAGCCCTTTTCACGTCCACGGGATGCCCGTCGGGCACATTCTTTGTCACGATGGCAATTTTGCGGGTGGCAAATATCGATCCCGGTCCTAGATTGACAGGAAGAGGAAACGCCAATAGGGCCGACAACATGGCCGCAACCGTTCAGTTTTCAAGTCCGATGCAGGAATATTGCATCGCACAAACAACTTGCCGTCACCATGTCAAACGCCAGTTTGATGTGAAAAGCAGGCGCATTGCCCGCTTTGTTATGGTTACAATATTTTTAACTATTGTACTGAGCACGATATCACACTGGCGTGTGGCAGCCTTGTCCTTGCCGGTACCGGCAATCGGCTGGCGCCGCCGGCTGCCGCCGCTCATGGCGCTGGGCCTGCTGATGGGACTGGTTTTCTTCGCCAATGCGCCCGCGCTGGCGGTGGCTTGGGAAGGCCGGATGGACCCCCTGCCCCAGTACCGTACCTATTGCCAGACCTATGGCGCGCGCGATCCCGGCTGCCATATCAGCCTGGGCGGGCAGACCGACAGGCTGGCAGGACCGGACCGGATCGGCGGCGGTGGTCGCACAACGCTGGGCATGGCGGCGCTGGTTCATCGCCAGGTGGTCGGCGACCTGATCTACCGCACGGAAGCCGAGGATGTATGGCAGATACTGGGCAGTGTCGGCACGGGCATGGAAGGCGATTGCGACGATGTGGTGATGACCACCATCGCCCGGCTGGTGCGCCGCGGCTTTCCGCGGGCCGCCTTGCGCGCCACCATTGTGAAATTGCCCGGCGATGGCGGTCATCACCTGATCCTGGCCGTTCGCATGGGAAAGGCCGGCCCGAAAGCGGACCCGAAAGCCGACCCGAAAGCGGAAATGTACCTGGATGACCGGCATCGCCGGCCCATGCGGGCCGACCAGCTTGTCGCCCAGGGCTATCATTTCGTGGCACAGGAAGTGCCGGGGGAACAATATTGGCGCTGGGCCGCCCGGCAACCCTCGACCGATCTGCAAACAGCGGGTTGACGTTACGTAACCCGCATCCTATTTGTTCGATACACCCCGACCAAAGTCGAGAGGCTGCCGTCCTTTTCCAACGCTTTTGAGCTTATTTGCAAATTCCAGTAAAAAAACCTTCGCCTCCGATTAATTAGGAAGGCTTTTCTGATTGTTTATTGAGCAAATGTATAAAACCTTCGGCAGCCTGCCCTTGAATTGAGCATCTCGGCCTCGCCTGCCATCCTCCCCCTTCCTTGATTTCGCACATGCGGCAAGGTGGCACGCTTGTTGCTGTAATTCCGTTTCATATCAGTCGGGTCGGGCCCCTTTCCAGCCCCGGCCGGCTTGTCGGATATGAAGGATGATATGGCAAAGCATGCCGTGAGGGTTGCTGTCAGAAATGTCGTCAAGGTGGTCACGGCGCCACCGCATGTAACCGGTGCGGGTGGCAGGAAGGCAGAGATCGAGACTGCCGCGATGGCCCGCACCCAGCCGCAGCCGGAGCTTTTATCCGGTGTTTCCTGGGATGCCGGCCGTCGGGTGTGGCTGGTACGTCCCGCATCCGCTCCGGCCCGCGGCTAGGGGCCGCACCACCGGGGTGTCCAACAAAGGAGGAAGAATGTTGAAGCGGTTGGGTAGCCTTCTCATGCTCTGCGCGGCGTTGACGGCCTGCAAGGAAGAGGTGGGGGAGATCAAGCGCACGGATGTGCCGAATTTTCCCATCGCATCCTCGGTCCTGGTGCCGGCAGGGTCCGACCTTGTCTTCCTCAGCGGCACGGTGCCGCCCGTCGTCAACAAGGATGCGCCCCAGGGCAGTATCGAGGTGTATGGCGACACACAGACCCAGACCGTCAATGTGCTGACCCGCATTCAGGAGACGCTGAAGGCCCAGGGGCTGACCATGGGCGACGTGGTGCTGATGCATGTCTATCTGGTGGGGGACCCGGCCAAGGACGGGATGATGGATTTCGCCGGCATGATGGCCGGCTATACGCAGTTCTTCGGAACGGCGGAGCAGCCGAACAAGCCCGCCCGCTCCACGGTGCAGATCGCCGGCCTTGTCGTGCCGGGAATGCTGGTGGAGATCGAGGTGGTGGCCGCCAAGGCCGGGAAGTGATCGGAAAGGGCCGGTCCGGGGGCATGGGAAAGCCACCGGCCGGCCCTTATCGGTTCAGGCTGCGGCGCTTCAGGCACAACCCCCTGAAGCGCGGATCGCGGCGCAACGAAAGCCGGCACCCATCCGATACCGTCATCATCGGATCGGTGCGGTGCCGGGATCAACCGCTTCCGGCCCTTGGGTAGGGGACGGACGGCGGACCAGCGGGAAGGCACACGGGCACGATGACCGGAAAACCGGCGCGGACCCGCCCCGACCCTCATGGAGCCCCGGGCGAACCGGGGCCGCTTCGGGACGAGACGCAACCGAGAAGGAGGACCAAACAACCGAGTTGAACAGGGGACCTCTCAAATGCAGGTGAACAACACCAAGCCGGCCAGCCGCGCCATCGTGCGCAAGGCCGCACTCGGCATCCTATGCACGACCAGCCTGCTGCCGCTGACCGCATTGCCGGCCGTGGCCCAGTCATTGGAACTGGAAGAAATCATCGTCACCGGCACGCGCGTTGCCAACCGCACCGCCACGGAAAGCCTGGCACCCATCGATGTGCTGGGGGCGGGCGATCTGGAAAAGCAGGCCTTCACCGATACCAACGACATTCTGCGCACCCTGGTGCCGTCCTTCAATGTCAGCCGCAACGGCATTTCCGACGGTTCCACCTTCGTCCGTCCGCCGACCCTGCGCGGCCTGCCGCCCGACCAGACGCTGGTGCTGGTGAACGGCAAGCGCCGCCACCGCTCGGCCCTGGTCCAGCTTTCCGGCGGTGCGCTGGCGGCCGGCGCGCAGGCGCCCGACCTGTCGCAGATCCCCGCCATCGCCATCAAGCAGGTGGAAGTGCTGCGCGACGGTGCCGCCGCCCAGTACGGGTCGGATGCCATTGCCGGCGTGATGAATTTCCAGCTCAAGGATGCGTCGGAAGGGGGCAGCGCCCAGATCCAGTACGGCTCCACCTATGAGGGCGATGGCGACAATGTGAAGGCGGCCGCCAATGTCGGCCTGCCCCTGGGGCCAAGCGGCTTCTTCAACCTGTCCGCCGAATACAGCCAGAGCGACCCGACCGACCGCGGCGTGCAGGACCCGCGCGCGCCTGCCGGCATGAGCCGGCTGGCCATGAACTGGGGCGACCCCGATGCCGAGGCGACGCGCATCTTCGTGAATGCCGGCATCGATCTGACGGACACGCAGAGCATCTACCTGTTCGGCAATTACGGCGACAGCAGCGCCAATGGCAGCTTCTACTACCGTCCGCCCGACCCCACCCATGCCGTGAACGGCCCGATCCTGCCGGTTCCCGGCGACCCCAACGGCTTCTCCTTCGTCGAATGGTTCCCGGAGGGCTTCACACCCCGCTTCTTCGGCGATGTGAAGGACGCCTCCATCGTCGGCGGCTTCAAGCATGAGCTGGACAGCGGCCTGATCTACAATGTCAGCGGTTCCTTCGGGCGCAGCCAGATCGACTACCACCTGAAGAACACCGTCAACCCCTCCATGGGGCCGGACAGCCCGACGGAATTCTATGTCGGCCGCCTGGTCCAGGAGGAGCAGAACGTCAATATCGACCTGTCCTATCCCGTTGAGGTGGGCTGGGCCAGCCCGCTGAACGTGGCCGTGGGCACGGAATACCGGCGGGAGCTTTACGAGATTTCGCCGGGCGAGACGGCCTCCTACACGGTCGGGCCCTACGCCTCCTATACCGACCCGGCCACGGGCGCGCTGATGGGCATGCCCATCGGTTCCAACGGCTATCCGGGTTTCCGGCCGGAGGATAGCGGCGAGTTCAAGCGCGACAACATCGCCTTCTACATCGATACCGAAGCCGACGTGACGGACAGCTTCTCCATCGGGGCCGCCGCCCGGTACGAGGATTTCGATTATTTCGGTTCCACCTTCAACTGGAAGATCTCCAGCCGCCTGGAACTGACCGAGGAACTGGCCATCCGCGGGTCGGTGAATACCGGCTTCCGCGCGCCCACGCCGGGCCAGTCGCAGACCTCTTCGGTGCAGACCTACTTCCCGGCCGGCAGTTCCAGCCCCGTGGCGCGCGGCACCTATCCGGCCGGCAGCGTCGTGGCGCAATATTTCGGCGCCACCCCGCTGAAGGAGGAGGAAAGCACGAACTTCGCCGGCGGCTTCGTGGCCAACCTGGATTTCGTGCTGCTGACGGTCGATTACTACAACATCAAGGTGAAGGACCGCATCGCCCTGTCGGAGGAGAAGTTCCCGACCGCCGCCGACCGCGCGGCCCTGGCCGCCCTGGGCGTGCCGGGTGCCAACACGCTGGGCGCCGTCAACTACTTTACCAACGCCTTCGACACAAGGACGCAGGGCATCGATCTGGTGGCCAGCAGCACGGTGCCCGTTGGTGATGGCAAGGTCGATCTGACCGCGGCCCTCAACTACAACAAGACCAAGGTCACCGACCGCGACCCCACGGTCATCGGTGATGACCGCATGGCCGATCTGGAACGGCAATTGCCGCGCTACCGGGGCAATTTCACGGCCATCTATTCGCTGGATGCCTTCTCCATTCTGGGCCGCGCCAGCTATTACGGCAAGTTCACGGATACCGGCAATTACGGCAAGACCTTCGGGTCGGAATGGCTGTTCGACGCGGAGATGAGCTACACCTTCTACGACCAGCTCACGCTGACCGTCGGTGTGCAGAACCTGTTCGACAATTATCCCGACAAGGTGGACGCGCTGGCCGGCGGCGGTTACGCCGTGGGTCAGGTTTATCCCGACACCTCGCCCATGGGTTACAATGGCGGCGTCTATTACGTCCGTCTTGGCGTGACCTTCTAAGCTTCATGACCCGGTCCGGCCCGCAGGCACAGTGCTGCGGGCCGGATGCCGGGCGTCCGATGCTTCTTGCTTGAGGCCATGATGGTAGCAAAGATGAACATGCCGTCGCGCCAGCGCATGACGCGGCGTGATCTGCTGGCCATGATCGGCACGGCTGCCGGCGGTTCCGTCATGTACCAGGCGGCGACGTCGCTGGGATATGCGGCGGAATCCGGTTTCAAGGGCCCGCCCGGCCTGTCCGGCGCGCCCAAGGGCACGTCGGTCCTGATCCTGGGGGCCGGCGTGGCGGGGCTGGTCGCGGCCTATGAACTGGGCAGGGCCGGGTACAAGGTGCAGGTGCTGGAATATCGCGACCGGCCCGGCGGCCGGGCCTGGACGCTGCGCGGCGGCGATGAATATACCGAACTGGGCGGTTATACCCAGAAGGTCGGGTTCGACCAGGGGCATTACCTGAACCCCGGTCCCTGGCGCATTCCCTATCACCATCGCGCCGTCCTGCATTATTGCCACGAACTGGGCGTGACGCTGGAGCCCTTCTTCCAGGTCAACTACAACGCCTATGTCCATTCCCGGGATGCGTTCGGCGGCAAGCCGCAGCGTTATCGCCACGTCATGGCCGATTTCCATGGCCATGTCGCCGAACTGCTGGCCAAGCTGGGCCACAAGGGCGGCCTGGACGCGGAGGTCAGCCGGGAGGACAAGGAAAAACTGATCGAGGCGATGCAGGATTGGGGGGCGCTGGACGAGAACTACGCCTACAAGGCCAGCCCGCTGACCAGCAACCGCCGCGGTTTCGAGAAGGACCCCGGCGGCGGCCTGTCGGGCGAGCCCGTCCCATCCAAGCCCATCGATTTTTCCCAGCTTCTGCAATCGGGCCTGTGGCGGGCCATTGGCACGGGATCAGGTTACGAATTCCAGACCGCCCTGTTCCAGCCCGTGGGCGGCATGGACCAGATCCCCCGTGCCCTGGCCGCGCAGGTGAAGGACAAGATCACCTACAATGCCAAGGTGACGGAGATCGCTCAGGATGGCGGCGGCGTCACCGTGTCCCATGTCGATGCGCAGAAGGGCGGGGCCGTGCGCACGGACAGGGCCGACTGGTGCCTGTGTACCATTCCGCTGTCGATCCTGTCGCAGATCCCCAAGAATGTGTCGGCGGAAATGGACGCCGCCATCAATGCCGTCCCCTATGAGGCGGCCCTGAAGATCGGCCTGCAGTTCAAACGCCGGTTCTGGGAACAGGATGAGGAGATTTATGGCGGCATCACCTATACCGACCTGCCCATCTCCGTCATCGGCTATCCGAACAGCCTTTACGGCTCCAAGGGCAAGGGCGTGCTGCTGGGGGCCTATCCCTGGGGGCCCTTCGCCTACGAGTTTGCCGCCATGACGCCGGAGGAACGGGTGCGCAAGGCGGTGGAATATGGCGCCAAAATCCACCCGCAATATCCCAAGGAGTTCGACACCGGCGTGGCGGTGGCCTGGCACCGGGTGCCATGGACGCTGGGCTGCTTCGGCGTGTGGACCGAGCAGAGCCGGGCGGAGCATTACCAGAACCTGTGCCAGATCGATGGCCGCCTGCTGCTGGCCGGCGAACATGCCTCCTACCTGCCGGCCTGGCAGGAAGGGGCCATCGCCTCGTCGCTGGACGCCATCACGCGGCTGCACCAGCGCGTGATCGCCAAATGATCCATCAGGGAAACAAGACGATGTGTCATCGCATCCTTTCCGCCTTTGCCCTGTCGCTGGCCCTGCTGGGGCCTTCGGCCGGGTCCGTCCTGGCCCAGTCGACCGATGCCCAGACCAGCGATTTCGCCGATGCCCGCCGCTTCCCCTATCAGGATGGCGGGCAGCTTTATCGCGCCATCTGCCAGGGCTGCCACATGCCGGCCGGTCAGGGTGCCGTGGGTGCCGGGGCCTATCCCGCCCTGGCATCCAACCCCAACCTGGAGGCCGGCGCCTATCCCATCCACCTGATCGTCAACGGACAGAAGGCCATGCCGTCTTTCCACTACCTGTCGGACGAGCAGGTGGCAGCCATCGTGAACTATGTGCGCACCCATTTCGGAAATGATTACAAGGACGCCGTGACCCCGGCCGACGTTAAGGAGATGCGGCCGGCCCATGATTGACGCGGCGGCGCCAGGGCACACGCCCGTCCTGCGCCCGGCCGTGATGGCGGACCGGCCGGCGCTGGCGGCGCTGATGGAACGGTCGGTCCGCGGTCTCAGCCGCGACCATTATGCACCCGGCCAGATCGACGGGTCGTTGAAGACCATCTTCGGCATCGACGGTACCCTGATCGCAGACGGAACCTATTTCGTGGTCACCATGGGCGGTGCCTATGCTGCCTGCGGCGGCTGGAGCCGGCGGCGCACCCTGTTCGGCGGGGATCAGGCGGCGGGCCGTTCGCCCGACCGGCTGGACCCGGCCATCGATGCCGCCCGCATCCGGGCTTTCTTCGTCGATCCCGCCTTTGCCCGGCGGGGAATCGGCCGCCTGCTGATGCGGGCGTCCGAACAGGCAGCCCGGGCAGAAGGCTTCACCTGGCTGGAACTGATGGCCACGCTGCCGGGCGTGCCGCTCTATACGGCCATGGGCTTCACGGCCACCGGCAGGCATGAGGAGACATTGCCCGGCGGCGACACGATCGCCTTCGTCCCCATGCGCAAGCGGATCGGCAACGCGACCGGGTAGACCCGGCCCTTGTCCCGGGGCCGATTCTCCGACCACCGACCACACATGGTATTCTACCAGCTTACGATTGAGTGTCACTCGCCGGGATCTGGCATCAGGCCAGAAGCTTGCCCAGCGGCCGGCCGCCCACGATATGGATGTGGAAATGCGGCACTTCCTGATGGCTGTCGGGGCCGTGATTGGCCAGCAGGCGATAACCGCTGTCATCCAGCCCCGCCTGCCGGGCGATCAGCCCCGCAGCGCGCACGAAGCCGGCGATCTCCTCCACCGTGGCCTGGGCGCTGAAATCGGCAAAGCTGGTGAACGGCCCCTTGGGGATCACCAGGATATGGGTCGGGGCCTGGGGGTTGATATCGTGGAAGGCCAGGGCGTAGCGGTCCTCATAGACCTTCTTGCAGGGGATTTCGCCGCGCAGGATACGGGCGAAGATGTTGTTGCGATCATAGATCAAGGCACCGTTCCTTCCGCTTCATTGTCCGGCGCGTCCCGTCAGGCGGGCTTGCGGCTCTTCTTTTCTTCGATCCCGCTGGTGCCCTGGCGCGCTGCCAGGATGGCATAGACGTCGGCCGGGGCCACCCCGGCGTCGGCCCACAGCACCAGAAGATGGTAAAGCAGATCGGCCGATTCCGATGCCAGCTTTTCGGGGGTGCCAGCCATGGCCTCGATGACCGTCTCCACGGCCTCTTCCCCCACCTTCTGGGCGATCTTCGCCCGGCCGCGATGGAACAGCCGGGCCGTGTGCGACGCCTCCGGGTCCCCGCCCTTGCGGGACAGGATGGTGGCGTAGATGTCGTCCAGGATAGCCTGGGTGGTCATGGGGTCAACTCCCTGCTGGCCCGTGCGCGGTTGAGGGGACGGGCGGGATGGGCGGCCCGCCCCGCCCGTCAAAGCCGCACCGGTATCCCTGCCCTGGCCATGTGCTCCTTGGCCTGCGCGATGGTGTAGGTGCCGAAATGAAAGATGCTGGCGGCCAGCACGGCGGAGGCGTGGCCCGTCTTCACACCATCGACCAGATGGTCCAGGGTGCCCACGCCCCCCGATGCGATGACGGGAATGGTCACCGCATCGGCCACGGCGCGGGTCAGTTCCAGGTTGAACCCCTGCCTGGTCCCGTCACGGTCCATGGAGGTCAGCAGGATTTCCCCCGCCCCGTACCCGGCCATGCGCCGGGCCCATGCCACGGCATCGATCCCGGTGCGGTTGCGCCCGCCATGGGTGAAGACCTCCCAGCGCTGTTCGCCGTCGGGCCCGCGCTCCACCTCCTTGGCATCGATGGCGACCACGATGCATTGCGAGCCGAATTTCTGCGCGCCTTCACGCACGAATTCCGGCCGGTGGACGGCGGCGGTATTGATCGACACCTTGTCGGCCCCGGCCAGCAGCAGCCGGCGGATATCCTCCACCACCCGCACGCCGCCGCCCACCGTCAGCGGCATGAAGACCTGCTCGGCCGTGCGGCGGACCACGTCGTAGATCGTGTCGCGATTGTCGCTGCTGGCCGTGATGTCCAGGAAGGTCAACTCGTCGGCGCCCGCCGCGTCATAGAGCCGGGCCTGTTCCACCGGGTCGCCGGCATCGACCAGATCGACAAAGTTCACGCCCTTGACGACACGGCCGTCCTTCACGTCCAGACAGGGGATGATGCGGGCCTTCAGCATCAGGCGGCCTCACCGCGCAGCAGCGCCAGGGCCGCCTTGGGGTCGATGCGGCCGTCATAGAGCGCCCGGCCGGAGATCACACCGTCGATGCCGGTATGCTCCACATCCTTCAGGGCGCGCAGGTCGGCCAGCGATGACACGCCGCCCGATGCGATGACCGGGGTGGTCAGGTGGCTGGCCAGCACGGCCGTGCCGTCCACATTCACCCCACCCATGGCCCCGTCACGCTCGATATCGGTATAGATAATGGCCGAAACGCCGCAATCCTCGAACTTCAGGGCCAGGTCCAGGGCCTTGACCTCGCTGGTCTCCGCCCAGCCTTCGACGGCGACATGGCCGTCGCGGGCATCGATGCCGACCGCGATATGGCCGGGAAATTCCTTGCATGCCTGCTTCACCAGGGCCGGGTTCTTGACGGCGACGGTGCCCAGGATGACACGGGTGATGCCGCGTTCCAGCCAGAAGCCGATGGTCGCCATGTCGCGGATGCCGCCGCCCAGCTGGGTCGGCAGGGAAACGCGCGACAGGATGGCCTCCACGGCGGCCCCGTTCACGGGCTTGCCCGCGAAGGCGCCGTTCAGGTCGACCAGATGCAGCCATTCATAGCCCTGGGCCGCGAAGCTTTCGGCCTGGGCGGCGGGGTCGGGGTTGAAGATGGTCGCCTTCTCCATCTCCCCACGCAGCAGGCGGACGGCCTTGCCGTCCTTCAGGTCGATGGCGGGGTACAGGATCATGTCGCTTGCTCCGTCACGGCGGGGTCACCGGCCTTTTCGTCCGGCCGTTCCAGCACCTTGAAATAGAAATGGCCGGCGATGGTCCGGCCCTTGGCGCGGGCATAGTGCGGGTGCGTGCCCCAGCGCGTGAAGCCCATATGGTCGTAAAGGATGATGGCGGCGCGCTGCGTCTCGCGGACATCCAGGTTCAGGATGCCGAAGCCAAGGTCGGTGGCCGCATCGATCACCGCCTGGGTCAGCATGCGGGCCATGCCATGACCGCGCGCCCAGGGCGCCACGAAGCTGGTGGTCAGGTTGCAGGTGAAGGCCTGCGCCTCGTTGTTGCGCGTCGGCCGGACGAGTTGGGCCGAGCCGGCGATGATCCCGTCCAGCCGGCCCACGAACAAGATGCGCTCGGGCACGGCCATCACGCCGTTCCAGTACCGTTCCAGCACGTCGCGGTCGGGCGGGTTGACCCAGCCGAAGCCGCCACCATCGATGATCGCCGCCTCCGTGGCATCGCACAGGTCGTAAAGGTCGGAACGGCGCAGCTCCGCCACCTTCTCCACGGTCACCGTGCTGTCGGACCCGGCCAGCGGGTTGCGGTGTTGATCGTTCATGGCCGCCACCGCAGGAAATTGCCGATGATGGCCAGGCCGGCCGCCTGGCTTTTCTCCGGATGGAACTGCATGCCCGCCAGATTGTCGCGGCCGACGATGGCCGGAAATTCCCCGCCATAGTCGCAGGCGGCCAGCACCAGCGCGGGATCGCCAACCTTCATGGCATAGGAATGCACGAAATAGGCGTGCGTGCCCGCTGCCACACCGGCCAGCAGCGGATGGGACGGCGCCTTCACGATCAGTTCGTTCCAGCCCATATGCGGGATCTTCAGGGCGGGGTCGGCGGGGGTCAGCGCCTCCACCCGCGCATCCAGCCAGCCAAGGCCCGCATGCACCCCATGTTCCACCCCGACGCCGGCCATCAGTTGCATGCCGACGCAGATGCCCAGGAACGGGGCGCCCTGGCGGACCACCCGGTCGGTCAGGGCATCGACCATGCCCTCCACCCCTTCCAGGCCCGCCTTGCAATCGGCGAAGGCGCCGACACCGGGCAGCACCACCCGGCCGGCACCACGGACGACATCCGGGTCATTGGTGACCAGGATACGGGCATCCAGCCCGCCATCGGCGACCGCGCGTTCCAGCGCCTTGGCGGCGGAACGCAGGTTGCCGGAACCGTAATCGATCAGGGCGACGGTGTCGGTCATGGCGCAAGGGTCCGGTACAGGACGAAAACGAGGGGCGGCGGGCGGGCGTCTGCGGCTTACAACGACCCGCCCAGCACACCCTTTGTGGACGGCACGGCATCGGCCTTGCGCGGATCGATCTCGATCGCGGCGCGAAAGGCGCGGGCCAGGGCCTTGTAGCTGCTTTCCACGATATGGTGATTGTTCTCACCATACAGGTTTTCGACATGCAGGGTGGCCCCGGCCGCCTGGGCGAAGGCCTGGAACCATTCCTTGAACAGTTCGGTATCCATGTCGCCCAGCTTGTCGCGGGTGAAATGCACCTTCCAGACCAGATAGGGCCGGTTCGACAGGTCGATGGCCACGCGGGTCAGCGTCTCGTCCATCGGGATCAGCGCATCGCCATAGCGCTGGATGCCCTTGCGATCCCCCAGCGCCCTGGCCACGGCCTCGCCGATGGCGATGCCCGTATCCTCGGTCGTGTGGTGGAAATCGATATGCAGGTCCCCCACCGCCTCGACCTCCAGGTCGATCAGCGAATGGCGCGAAAGCTGCTCCAGCATATGGTCCAGAAAACCGATGCCGGTGGACACCTTGTACGTGCCGGTGCCGTCCAGATCGACGACGACACGGATGCGGGTCTCCTTCGTCGTGCGTTCCACAACGGCACGGCGCGGGGAGCGGGCGGGGGATGCGGGCTCGTTCGACATGGTACTGTTCGTATCAACCAAGCCGTTTCCTGTCCACCCGACCTGATTGCAAGGCAGGAACGGCGCAGGCGCGCGCGGGCTGGACGGGGCCCTGATTATAATTGTAAATTATCTCATCCGTTACGCTTTCCGATTGTGTCGCATGCGGCCCTTCACCGGTTCGATCATTGTCGTCCTTCTGCTGCTGACCGGATGCGTCGGGGAAGGGGGGCCGCCGGCCGGACGCCTGACCGACCGCCCCGCCGCCGCTTCCGGGGTTATGTCCGCCGGCCCCTCCGGGGCCATGTCCATCGATCTGACGCTGGGCCGGGTCGATATGGCCTTGCCGGCCGGCCATGTCGCCGGCTCGTTCAATTTCGGGCTGCTCTGCCAGCCGCCATACAATGACGTGCTGTGGGTCACCGAGACGCGGGTGCCGGGCGTGCTGAACGCGGCCGTGCGGGACGGGCTGTCATCCGCCGGACTGCGCATGGCACCGATGGCCACGCGGGTTCTGATGGCACGGGTCGTGGATGTGCGGCTGGACCTGTGCCGGCGGGTGGATTTCTGGTTCGGCCGCAGCGTCGGCATCACGGGCGACGCACGGGTGCGGGTGGAATGGGTGCTGACCAGCCCCACGACAGCCCCGCGCCATTGGGTCACGGAAGGAAAGGGGCAGGCCGATGCCCCGGCGCTCAACCGGCGGTACGATATCCTGCTGCGCCAGGCCATGATGGACGCGGCGGGCGCACTGGCAGCCCTGCCGGACTTCCGGCAGGCGACGGCAACGGCCCGCCCGCTGCCCTTCCCCATCACCGACATGGCAATGATGGCCGCGGCGGGCTCCCCTTCCCCCTCCGCCGTGCCGGGAACCGGCGGGGCGGAGGGGGAGCCGGCAGCAGGGGCGGCGCCAGATGCGGAAGCGGAGCCGGAGGGCGAGGCCGCGGACCCCGTTCCGCCGCCGGGATCGCCACGAGCCGCCGGGGCCGCGCTGGTGACCCATGTCGCCACGACCGGGATCATCGTCGATGCGGCGGGGCTGGTACTGCTGCCCGACACGGGTGGCCCACTGCCGGCACCCGTGCCGCTGGTCCTGGCCGATGGCAGGGTCGCGGCGGCGCGCGTGGCGGGCCGTGCGTTCGGGCTGCACCTTCTGGTCCTGCCCGCCGGGGACTGGCCGCACGCCCCGGCGCGGCGACAGCGGCCGGCGGTCAGCCGCGACCTGTACCGGCCGGGCCGCGACGGGGCCGCCGGCATGGTTGCCGCCCATACCGGCCCCGCGCGCAGCCGGGGAACGGGCATGCCGTCGCTGCTGCTGGATATCGACCCCGCCCTGGCACGCGACCCGCCGTGGCTGCTGGTGGATGGAGAGGGACGGCTGGCCGCCGTGCGGGCGGGGCTGGCGCTGCCGGGCGATCCCGTGCCCTATCTGGCCCCGGCCGGGGTGCTGGCCCGTTTCCGGGCGCTGCTGGAACCGGCGGATGATGGCGCGGGTCAGGACGCGGATCAGGGCGCGGATCAGGACGCGACTGCCGGAACGGATGATGGGGCACAGGGGATGTGACCCGGGGCCGGCTTGACTGACGGGACCGCCTGCCCACATAGCAAGGGACCTTGATCCCCCTTTTGGGCAGTATCCGATGAACGGCAATTCCAATCCCCATGATCCCATCCAGTGGCATGGCACCACCATCATCTCCGTCCGCAAGGGCGGACAGGTGGTCATCGCCGGCGACGGCCAGGTATCGATGGGGCAGACGGTGATGAAATCCAATGCCCGCAAGGTGCGGCGCCTGGCCGGGGGTTCGGTCATGGCCGGCTTCGCAGGCGCCACGGCCGACGCCTTCGCCCTGTTCGAACGGCTGGAGGCCAAGCTGGAGCAGCATCCGGGCCAGTTGACGCGGGCCGCCGTGGAAATGGCCAAGGACTGGCGCACCGACCGCTATCTGCGCCGGCTGGAAGCGCTGATGGCCGTGGCCGACAAGGATGTGTCGCTGGTCATCACCGGCAATGGCGACGTGCTGGAGCCAGAGGACGGCATCATCGGCATCGGGTCCGGCGGTTCCTATGCGCTGGCCGCGGCCCGTGCGCTGATCGATATCGACGGGCTGGATGCGGAGACCATCGCGCGCCGCGCCATGAAGGTCGCGGGCGATATCTGCGTCTATACCAACCATTCCGTCACGCTGGAGAAGATGTGATGACCAGTGCCGCCACCGCCTTCTCCCCCCGTGAGATCGTTTCGGAGCTCGACCGCTTCATCGTCGGCCAGAATGAGGCCAAGCGCGCCGTCGCCATCGCGCTGCGCAACCGCTGGCGCCGCCAGCAACTGACGGGACAGATGCGCGAGGAGGTCTATCCCAAGAACATCCTGATGATCGGCCCCACCGGCGTCGGCAAGACGGAGATCGCGCGCCGCCTGGCCAAGCTGGCCCAGGCCCCCTTCGTGAAGGTGGAGGCCACCAAGTTCACGGAAGTGGGCTATGTCGGCCGCGACGTGGAACAGATCATCCGCGACCTGGTGGAAGCCGCCATCGTCATGACCCGCACCCGGCTGCGCCAGGAAGTGGCGGCCAAGGCCGAACTGCATGCCGAGGAACGGGTGCTGACCGCCCTGGTGGGCGAAGGGGCCGGCGCCGACACGCGCGCCAAGTTCCGCAAGATGCTGCGCGAAGGCACGCTGAACGACAAGGAGATCGAGATCCAGGTGGCCGACAACGCCATCCCCGGCATGCCGGCCTTTGACGTGCCGGGCATGCCCGGAGCCCAGATGGGCATGGTCAATCTGGGCGACATTTTCGGCAAGGCGTTCGGCGGCGGCCGCACCAAGACCCGCAAGATGAGCGTGTCGGAAAGCTATGAATTCCTGATGGCGGAGGAAAGCGACAAGCTTCTCGACAATGAGAAGGTGGTGGCCGAGGCCATCCACGCCGTGGAGCAGAACGGCATCGTGTTCCTGGACGAGATCGACAAGATCTGCGCCCGCAGCGAACAGCGCGGCGGCGGCGATGTCAGCCGCGAAGGCGTGCAGCGCGACCTGCTGCCCCTGATCGAGGGCACGACGGTTTCCACCAAGCATGGCGCGGTGAAGACCGACCATATCCTGTTTATCGCGTCGGGCGCGTTCCATGTGTCCAAGCCCAGCGACCTGCTGCCGGAGCTGCAGGGCCGCCTGCCCATCCGCGTCAACCTGGCGGCCCTGACCCAGGCCGATTTCCGCCGCATCCTGACGGAACCGGAATGCAGCCTGATCAAGCAGTATATCGCCCTGCTGAAGACGGAGGAGGTGGAACTGGTCTTCACCGACGACGCCATCGACGAGCTGGCACGCCTGGCGGCCGAGATCAACCGCACCGTGGAGAATATCGGCGCGCGGCGCCTGCATACCGTGATGGAGCGGCTGCTGGAGGAAATCAGCTTCGCCGCCACGGAAAAGGGCGGGGAGATGATCACCGTCGATGCCGCCTATGTCCGCAGCCAACTGGACGGGCTGTCGCAGAACACGGACCTGTCCAAGTTCATCTTGTAGGCGGATCGCCGGGCCGTCACCGGTTCCCCATGGGTTGTGCCCGCCGGGAACCGGTTCGCCGCTGATCAGGGCCTTGCGGATCGGGTCCGCTGACCGGACTGACCAGATGCGCGCATGAGGCCACCCGGTTGCAACCATTTCCGCGTTCGGCCACAATGAGGGGGTGAAACAGCCTGGGAAACAGGAATGGATGCCCCCATACTCCCACCGCAGGGAGAGCTCACACCGCAGGAAGAGGCCCTGCTGCGCCGTTACCGCAGCTTCTATCAAGGATTGGTGTCCGGCGCGCGCCCGCCCACGACGGCGGCGCAGCGCCACTTCATCGCCGCCTGCCGCGGTCTGACCGTAGCGGAGACGCCGCATGAACGCGCCTTCATCAAGGCAAGGCAGTTGGCTGCGGCAGAAGACCTGAACATGCGCGCAGCCCAGGAAACGGCAGGACAGGACATCCCCAACGAGCCGGGAACCTATACCTACCCGTCCCACGTCTCCGACAAGTTCGACATTGAGTATTTCCCGCCCGAAAGCGCATTCTGAACCCGGTATGCGGATATTTCAGCCAGACAGGGAGGCAAGGCGCAGATCATCTGCGCAGGGAGGCAAGGCGCAGATCATCTGCCCGCGGACGTGCGGCATGACCAGCCTTCAACACATTTCCCGATAACCCGGCAAACCCATCCGTGAAACCGAACGGTTCCAGCCTGACAAGGCCGAAAAGGGCCGGCAATTTCCGATGGCTTTGATATTTGGAGCGGGTGAAGGGAATCGAACCCTCGTCGTAAGCTTGGGAAGCTTCTGCTCTACCATTGAGCTACACCCGCGCCGGGACCGTTCTTATATTGGGTTCCGGGTGCCGGATCAAGGGGCTAATCGTCCCTGTACGGCGATCCCGGTTCAGCGTGCCGCACGCCGCAGGCGACGTCGGGACACCGGCAGGTCCAGGGGGACCGGATTGGGCGAAACGGGGTCCGCTGCCGGCAGCGGCAGGGTGGTGATCTTGGCAGCGGGCCGGACCGCGGGAGAGGCCGTGCGCAGGGCGGGGGTGCGGGTGCGGGCCGGTGCGGCACGGCCGACCATGCCCGTGACGCCATCCAGCGCGCCGGGAACCAGTTCCAGCCCCTGGAAACGGGCCGGATCGACGGGACCCGGCAGGGACAGGCCGGCCACGACCGCGCGGGAAAAGCCGAAGCGCACGTAATAGGGCGCGTCACCCACCAGGATGACAATGCGATGACCCAGGGCACGGGCCTGTTCCAGGCTGTGCCGGATCAGCTTGCCACCCAGACCGTCGCTGCGCCGGTCGGGCGAGATGGCAATGGGGCCCAGCATCAGGGCATGCACCTTGCCCCCCAGCATGACGGGCCAATAGCGGATCGTGCCCAGCAGCACTTCCTGCCCGTCGGCGTCCGTCTCCGTCGCCACAAAGCACAAATCGGCCACGGGGGCGATGTTGCGGCGCAGGCGGTAAACGGTCTTCGTGTGGCGCTTGGGGCCGAAGGAGGTGTCGAGAAGCTGTTCGATGGCGGCGGCGTGAGCCGGCTGCTCAAGCGAGATGTTCATCCTGTTGGGGTATCCCGGCAAATCTGAAGGTGGGGGGACACTTGAAGAAGCGTCTGGCCGGGCCCCCACGCGCAATCGCGTCAGGTCCCGTGCGCAAGAACCGGCCGCCCCTGGGGGGGGACCGAGGTCTTTCGTCGTCGCAAGGGGGTGAAGCGCAACATCGCGCGGCTCATAAGCAGTTGAACACCATTCGCTATATGAGGCCATCGGCCCCGCGACGCAAGCGGCGTTTTTGTGACCGGCCGGATGGTGCGCAACGGGGGCGTGGCCCCCCTGCCGCGGGCGGCACCATTGCCGGGCGCCTGTGGCGGCCTATAATGAGGGATTGCGGCGTGCCTGCCGTCTGGCGCCATGACGAAAACCGGGATCAGGCCGGCGCATGGCAAATGGGAGTACGGGCCTTGTACAGTGACACGACACGCCAGATCCGGGTGACGGTGGAGCCCCGCTATCTGCCCGACCAGTCACAGCCCGACGAGAGTCATTATGTCTGGGCCTATCATATCCGCATCGAGAATCTGGGGCGGGAGACGGTACGCCTGCGCACGCGGCACTGGACGATCACCGATGCGTTGGGCCGTCAGCAGGAGGTGCGCGGCCCCGGCGTGGTCGGCGAGCAGCCGCTGCTGCGCCCAGGCGAGCATTTCGCCTATACCAGCGGCTGCCCGCTGACCACGCAATCGGGCTTCATGGTGGGCAGCTATGGCATGGAAACGACGGATGGCGAGATGTTCGATATCGCCATCCCGGCTTTTTCGCTGGATATTCCCCAACAGGAACGGATGCTGAACTGATATCCTCATCCCCATGCTTGAAAGATCGGCCGGGCAAGCCATCTGCTTCAGGGACCGGGATATCCGACCCTCCGAAGGGGGTAACCCGGCCGGCCGGATCGGGGGAGGAGCCGGCCAACGCCCGGATGGCCTGCCAAGACCAAGAACTGACGAGAGGAGTGCGTCCCCGTGCCCGTATCCAAGAGCAATGCCGACAAGGTCGTTCCCGGCCCCCGCCATGGTCGCCGCGCCGGTCCGGCCGCCACCAACCCCGCCCTGGCCCGCCCCAGCAAGGCGGAGGCGGAAGCCGCCGTCCGCACGCTGATCCGCTGGGCCGGTGACGATCCCGATCGTGAAGGTCTGGTGGGCACGCCCGACCGCGTCGTCCGTTCCTATCAGGAATTCTTCGCGGGGTATGAGGTCGATCCCGTCGATCTGCTGGCCCGGACGTTCGAGGAGACGGACGGCTATGACGAGATGGTGGTGCTGCGCAACATCCGGCTGGAAAGTTATTGCGAACACCATATGGTGCCCATCATCGGCAAGGTCCATATCGCCTATCTGCCGCGCAACCGCGTGGTCGGCATTTCCAAGCTGGCCCGGGTGGCGGAGGTCTATGCCAAGCGCCTGCAGATCCAGGAAAAGATGACCGCGCAGATCGCCAACACGATCGAGGAGGTGCTGGAACCCCTGGGCGTGGCCGTGGTGATCGAGGCGACGCACCAGTGCATGACGACGCGCGGCATCCACAAACCCGGTGTCACCATGGTGACCAGCCGCATGCTGGGCGCCTTCCGGGAGGATGAGAAGACCCGGCGGGAATTCCTGGCCATGATCGGCAACCCCGTCAGCGGGGCGGAAGGCTGATCGCGGCCTGGAGCCCACCTAGTACCAACGTGCGATGATGTAGAACTCATCGCACGTTGGTCCGGCGGCGACCGCCACAGCACCGCTCGTCCGGCGTCGCCAAGCCAATGAATGTTGGCGCCGGCGATCGAGGGCGGTGATCAGAACCAATAGGTTCTGATCACCGCAAAATAGTATATGTGAAGGAAAGGGGCGGTCCCGACCGGGCCGCCCTTTTTTCATTGCCTTGACGCCCATTTGCTTGACGCTGGTACCAGATAGCATCCCCTCACTCCGGGCAATGACGCAAATGAGCCGGAAGAAGCGGTGAGAACGAGAGGCATGGGCCGCCCCCGGCACAAGCCCGCCTTCCTGCCGGCCCTGTCAATTGACGGTTGTTTTCGCATTCTGTAATTTCAAGGAAAATTCCCGGGGAGGATCAGAACCATGACAATCAGCTTGGGCCCTTTACGTGCGTTTTTGTTAGCGCTAACAATGCCTTTGACTGCGTCGGGCGGGGCGGCGGCGGATGCGGTGCCTGGCGCCAACCCCATCATTCGGGAGAAGTTCACAGCGGACCCGGCGCCGCTGGTGGTAGGCGACCGGCTTTATCTTTATGTCGGGCATGACGAGGCGCAACCGGATGAGATGTTCAACATGCGCGAATGGCTGGTCTATTCCACCACCGACATGCGGCGCTGGACCGGCCATGGCCCCATCATGAATGTCGCCGACTTCAAATGGGCCAAGCAGGACGCCTGGGCGTCACAGACGATCGAGAAGAACGGGAAATTCTGGTTCTACGCCGCGGTCGAACATGACGACACGCATCCGGGCAAGGCCATCGCGGTCGCCGTGGCCGACAGCCCGACGGGTCCCTTTGTCGATGCCAGGGGATCGGCACTGGTCACCAGCGGCATGACGCCGAAGGGCACGCATAGTTGGGAGGATATCGACCCCACGGTCTTCACCGATGATGACGGCACGACCTGGATCGCCTGGGGCAACCGCCATTGCTACATCGCGCGCCTGAAACCCGACATGATCGGGATCGACGGCCCGATCACCGAGATCACGCCGCCGCATTTCGAGGAGGGGCCCTGGCTGCACAAGCGCGGGGACCTTTATTATCTGACCTATGCCTCCCTGGACCGGGCGACGCATACGGATGAGAAAGTGTCCTATGCCACGGCACCGTCGATCAGCGGCCCCTGGACCTATCGCGGGGAACTGACGGGATCGGCCCGGAACAGTTTCACGATCCATCCGGGCATCGTGCAGTTCAAGGGCGACTGGTACCTGTTCCTGCACAATGCCACGCTGACCATCGGCGATCTGGGCGGCGCCCTGGGCCGGCGCGCCGTCACCGTGGAGCATCTGCAATACAACGCCGACGGCACGATGAAGCCGGTGATCCAGACCGAAGCCGGCGTGACGGCACCACCGGCCCGCCAGGACACCACCCGGACACAAGATTGACATGGATGGAAGCCGCCGGACATGACGGCAGAGCCCGCATCCGTGGCTCGGGCCATGCGCCAAGCGCGCATGACGACGGTCGCCGCCCTGCCAGTTCCCGTAAAGCCTGGACCCACGAAACATCAACCGGAGGAAACACCATGGGGCGAAGCGCCTTCATCACAAACACCATGCCCCCGGCGGGGCGGATCATCCGGCACATGGCCGCTGTCGCGGCAGCCGCAGCCTGGGTCCTGACGGCCCCTGCACAGGCGCAGGACGACAGGACGACACCCATTGCGGTCCCGGCCCAACCGAACGCGATCACGCTGGGAACCGGCCCCCTGCCGGGATCCACGGTACCGGAAAGCTGGCACAGCCAGTATGGCAGCGTCTTCGCCCGCAATGTCACGGTCGCCACCCTCACCCCCTTTCTGCCGGACCCCGCAGAGGCCACCGGCGCTGCGGTCATCGTGGCGCCCGGCGGCGGCTTCCGCAGCCTGTCGATGAGCAACGAGGGCTGGGACGTCGCACAGGCCCTTGCCGACAAGGGTGTGGCCGCCTTCGTGCTGAAATACCGGCTGGTCCAGACACCGCGCGACATGGCGGCGTTCGAACAATCGATGCGGGAGATGTTCGCGGGCGCGGCCCGGCCGACCCGGCCGGCACCGGCAGAGATGGCGGCCGGCATCGCGCCGCAGATCGCCGACGCCAATGCCGCCTTCGCCCTGGTCCGCCGGCGGGCGACGGAATGGCGTGTCGATGCCGACCGTATCGGCATGATCGGCTTTTCCGCGGGCGCCATGCTGACCATGGCGACCATGCTGGCGGGACCGGAGGCGAAGCCCGCCTTCATCGCGAACATCTATGGTCCCCTGTCCCCCGTCGCGGTGCCGGCCGACGCACCGCCCCTGTTTGTGGCGCTGGCGGCCGACGATCCGCTGTTCGGCGATACCGGCTTCGGGCTGGTCGAAGGCTGGCGCGCGGCCGGGCGCCCGGTCGAATTCCATCTCTATGAACAGGGCGGGCACGGCTTCGGCATGTACAGCAAGGAAACGACCAGCACCGGCTGGTTCGAGGCCTTCACACGCTGGATCGGCATGCGCGGCTTTCTGAAGCCGCGGGGATGATCCTGCTGGTGGTGCCGTCACCCCGCCGGCAATGCCACCGGCTCCGGATCACCGTCCAGGTCCGGGGCCGGCCCCGATGGCTTCATCGCAGCCATTCTCTGCACGATGGCGGCCTTGGGGCTGGATACCTCCCCCTGTTCGAATGCCACGACCTGGAGGCCGTGATCCAGGGCGAAGCGCAGCAATTCCCCCTCGCGCAGCAGGAAGGCGGGGCTGGAGGGTCGACCGTGGCGCTGGTTGCCATTGGCAAAAGTCTCGTACAGCAGCAGGCCGCCGGGTTCCAGAGCCGCGACAAGGGCAGGCAGCAAGGGGCGGTGTAGATAATGGGTCACAACGATCACGTCAAAGCCCGACAGGGCGGGGGGCCAGCCATCCGGCCCCTCCAGATCGGCCTGCACAAGGGTCACCCTTTCCGGCCCCTTCAGGTCGGCGACACCGCGCAGGTCGATATCGACGCCCGTGACCGACAGGCCCCTGTCCAGGAAATGGCGCATGTGCCGCCCGCCGCCGCAGGCCACGTCCAGCATGCGCCCCCCCGGCCGCAGCAGCGGCGCGAAACGGACGATCCAGGGTGAAGGCGGGGCGAAGGGAAGGGCATGGCTCATGCGGCGGATGCTACTGCAAACCGGGCCCGATCTGAACCGCCCTGTCATCGCGCGCCTGGCGGTTCACGCCTCCGGTGAGGGCGGAATGGGGGGGCCCAGCATCTGACGGATTATCTTCAATATCTGCTCCCGGTTGGGCAAGGCGTCGAAACCGGCCACGATCTCGCCGCGACCGGGCGCGTGCAGGCGCATCACATACCGGGCCTGCACATTCTCCAGCCCCAGGCCACCGGCCAGGCCGGGCGCGCATTCAAGCGCTATGCCGGCATCACCCAGCGGGGCCAGCCACCCCGTTGCCTTGCCCGCTGCATCCTGTCGGCGCAGGAGAATGAACGGCCGGCGCTCCTCCCTGCCCTCCACCTCGATACAGGTGTCGCCCTCCTGGTCGGGCGGCCATGTCGAGATAAGTTCGCCAGAACCCAGCATGGTCCCCTCGATGATGGTGGACCCTATATCGAGAGCAACATTGGACGCTTCCGGCCCCTGTTGGGCGCTGGTGCAGGCCTTGGGCCGCGCTGCGTCCGCCAGGACAGGGGAGGGTTTGGTGCCAGGATCGACACGAAGGCCGGCCAGCGCCGCCTGGGTCACCTGTTCCACAGCGGCACGGTCGGGGCCGCTGACGCGCAGCTTCACGACCCAGCCGCCACCGCTGAGCGCCACCAGCGTACTGGCCCGCCCCACCTCCTCCTGCCATAGAAGCTGTCTCACCACGGGTGTGCCATCCCCTCCCGGCAAGGGCATAGCGGTGTCCGCGACCAGTCGCCGGCCGGGGGCGGACATGATGGCCGCCGCCTGGGTGCTGGTCATCACCGTCAGATCGGCATCGAAGGCGCTGGCCTTGTACACGAAGAAGGTCGCCCAGGTTCCCTGGCTGGGGATGCCATACTGCACCAGACCATCAATATCGCGCCCCGGGCTTTGCCGCCGTCCCGACACGTCCAGGCCCGCCACCTGACGCGGGACCAGGAACGGCGCATCACCATAGCGCAGGCCCGCCGCATCCGCCCGGTCGACCCAACCGAGTGCCGTTTCAGGCCCGGTGCGTGACGACGCGCCACCATCCCGGGACAGCGCAACCGTTTTGGTGGGCTTGGCCGGCTGGACGGGGTCGGCCATCCCGACAGGTTTGGTGGACTGGCAGGCGGCCAGCAGCAATGGCAGGGCCAGCAGCATGGGGACAGGGCGGATCATGGTACCTCCAACGGCAGAAGGGGGATGGTAGCCGCGCGCGTCATCAGATGATGGCAGACCGGAAACGGACAAACCCTTAATAAGACAAACCCTTAATAAAAGGGGGCATGTAGCGATTGTGCGCGCCTATCGTGCATTTCTACCTGTTTTCACACGCCAGACCAAGCAGACATGGCACCCCGCGCGGCAATGGGCTTGCCCGCGGGGCCGGGACGGGCCATGTATCTGTCATCACACGGACCATCAATCGCCCCATGATCCTGTTCGACCTGAAATGCAGCCAGGACCACCGGTTCGAAGGCTGGTTCCGCAACGGTGCCGCTTATGACGCCCAGGCGGCGGCACACGCCATCACCTGCCCGGTCTGCGGGGACGACAAGGTGATCAAGGCCCCCATGGCCCCGGCCATCGCCAGGGGCGGGCGGTCGCGCGACCGCGATCCGGCACCGCTGGCCGATACGCCCGTTCCGGACCAGCCCATGCCCCGTGTCGTGCCCCCTGCCGTACCCGATGCCGTCAGGGAAGCGCAGGGGGAAATCCTGCGCCACCTGCGTGAACTGCGCGCCCAGGTGGAGAAGAACGCCGATTATGTCGGCACGCAATTCGCCGAGGAGGCGCGCAAGATCCATTATGGCGAGGTGGAAGGCCGGGCCATCTATGGTGAGACCTCCAAGGAGCAGGCGGACGCCCTGCGGGAGGAGGGGGTCGCCTTCGCCAGTATCCCCTGGGTGCCGACCAGCAATTAGAACATGTTGCCGTTGACCGGGAACGCGGCTCTGGCTTGTCACCTCATCACGCGCCGGCGCTGCTTGCGGTCAGCCGAAAGCAGCGCAAAAGGGGTGGCCCCGCGCCATTTGAGCGGCAATTAAGGTCAGCCATGCCGCGCCGGCGGGCAAATACCGCCCGAAAGGCTTGACCGCGCGGCACGGATGGCGCATTCCTGCCCGACATATCGACGCCCGCCCGTGCGGGACCGTGCTGGACGACATCCCGGCCCGGCCCCGCGACGATCGTGGGCGCGTACCCGTTCCGGATGCCCGGAACCCGGTCGATAGGGCGCCCCTGCGGTGCCGGGTACGTTCATCCTCAACATCATCCAAGTGGAGACATGCGATGTCGATCACGGCTGAGCGCAAGACCGCGCTGATCGAAGAGTACAAGACCAAGGAAGGCGATACCGGTTCGCCGGAAGTGCAGGTTGCCATCCTGACCGAGCGCATCAACAACCTGACCGAACACCTGAAGACCCACGCGAAGGATTTCCATTCCCGCCGTGGCCTGCTGGTGATGGTCGGTCAGCGCCGCCGTCTGCTGGATTACGTGAAGGGCAAGGAAAAGGCTCGCTATGACAGCCTGATCCAGCGCCTGGGCCTGCGCCGCTGAGGCAGGGCCGGCCGGACCGGTTCGTTCCCCGACCCGCTTGCACGAAGGTGATGATTCACGTGAGCGTCCGCGCAACCGCCGCAACCACCTGCGAACAGGGCCGTCACCGCGGCCCGGGGCGGCGTGTTGGCGGCGATGGCGGCGCCGATGGTGGCAGGGTAAGGGGGATGACCCGTCAGGGTCCGCGAAGAGTATTAAGGTGAGGACGGCCAGCCGGGACCCCTTCCGGCTGGCCGTTTTCCCATGCGCACCCCACGCCGGGGAGCGCTCCCATGAAGTGCCGAAGGGGCAAGAAACAGGCGGGGCCGTCCGAACGGGCCCCGGCCCGGCGCCCAATCCGGGGTGTCACGGGTTTCGGATGGAAGGATCGATACAATGTTCAAGGTGTTCCGCAAGGAATTGGATTGGGGTGGGCGCAAGCTGGTCATCGAGACGGGCAAGATCGCCCGCCAGGCCGACGGCGCCGTCATGGTCAGCTATGGCGACACGGTGGTTCTCTGCACCGCCGTCGGCGCCAAGTCGCCGAAGCCGGGCGTGGATTTCTTCCCGCTGACGGTGAATTACCAGGAGAAGGCCTTTGCCGCGGGCAAGATCCCCGGCGGCTTCTTCAAGCGTGAAGGCCGGCCGACGGAAAAGGAAGTGCTGGTCAGCCGCCTGATCGACCGTCCGATCCGTCCGCTGTTCGTCGATGGCTATCGCTGCGAGACGCAGGTCGTCTGCACCGTGCTGAGCCATGATCTGGAGAACGATCCCGACATCGTCGCCATGATCGGCGCGTCCGCCGCGCTGACCATCTCCGGCCTGCCCTTCCTGGGCCCCATCGGTGCGGCCCGCGTCGGCTATGAAAACGGCCAGTTCATCCTGAACCCGACGGCCGATCAGGTGGAAAACGCCACCCTGGATCTGGTGGTCGCCGGTACGCAGGAAGGCGTGCTGATGGTCGAGTCCGAGGCCAAGGAGCTGTCGGAAGAGATCATGCTGGGCGCCGTCATGTTCGGCCATGCCCAGTTCCAGCCGGTGATCGACCTGATCATCAGCCTGGCCGAAGACTGCGCCAAGGAACCGCGCGACATCGCCCCGCCGGCCTTCGACAAGGAAGCCGTCAAGGCCCGCATCCTGGAAGTGGCCGGCGCCGACGTGAAGGCCGCCTATTCGATCCTGGTGAAGCAGGACCGGTATGCCGCCGTGGGCGCCGCCAAGGACAAGGCGAAGACCGAACTGAAGGAAGAGTTCGCGCCGGAAGCCATTTCCGAGATGTTCAAGGAAGTGGAAGCCGACGTGCTGCGCGGCGCGGTGCTGGACACCGGCAAGCGTATCGACGGCCGCACCACAGTCGATATCCGCCCCATCGTGGCCGAAGTGGGCATCCTGCCCCGGGCCCATGGTTCGGCCCTGTTCACCCGCGGCGAGACGCAGGCCCTCGTGGTCGCCACCCTGGGCACCAACCAGGATGAGCAGATCATCGACGCGCTGGAAGGCGAATACCGCGAAAACTTCATGCTGCATTACAACTTCCCCCCGTACAGCGTGGGTGAAGCCGGCCGCATGGGGTCTCCGGGCCGTCGTGAGATCGGGCATGGCAAGCTGGCCTGGCGCGCCATCCACCCGCTGCTGCCGACCAAGGAGGAATTCCCCTACACGCTGCGCGTCGTGTCGGAGATCACGGAGAGCAACGGCTCCTCCTCCATGGCCACGGTGTGCGGCACGTCCCTGTCGCTGATGGATGCCGGCGCCCCGCTGGCCCGCCCCATCGCCGGCATCGCCATGGGCCTGATCAAGGAAGGCGAGAAGTACGCCGTCCTGTCCGACATCCTGGGTGACGAAGATCACCTGGGCGACATGGACTTCAAGGTCGCCGGCACGGAGAAGGGTGTCACCGCGCTGCAGATGGACATCAAGATCACTTCCATCACGGAAGAGATCATGAAGGTCGCCCTGGCGCAGGCCCAGAAAGGCCGCATCCATATCCTGGGCGAGATGAACAAGGCGCTGAACACCGCGCGCGGGGAAGTGTCGGGCAACGCCCCGCGCATCACCGTCATCAATATCCCCAAGGACAAGATCCGGGACGTGATCGGTTCGGGCGGCAAGGTCATCCGCGAGATCGTGGAGCAGACCGGCGCCAAGATCGATATCGAGGATGACGGCACCGTCAAGGTGTCGGCCGTCGACAGCAAGTGCTCCGACGCCGCCATCAAGTGGATCAAGGGCATCGTGGCCGAGCCGGAAGTCGGCGAGGTCTATGACGGCAAGGTCGTCAAGGTGATGGATTTCGGTGCGTTCGTGAACTTCCTGGGTTCGCGCGACGGTCTGGTCCACATCTCCGAGCTGAAGAACGAGCGCGTGGCGAAGGTCACCGATGTCGTGAAGCAGGGCGACGCCGTCAAGGTCAAGGTCCTGGGCTTCGATGATCGCGGCAAGGTCAAGCTGTCCATGAAGGTCGTCGATCAGGCGACCGGCGAGGACATGTCCAAGAAGAAGGAAGAGGCCGAGGGCTGAGGCCCTACGGACCGCTTCCCTTTTCAGGGATTTGAGCTGTGGAAAGGCCGTCGGGGCAACCCGGCGGCCTTTTCTCATGCACAGACGCGGTGCAGGGCGGATAGGGGTGGCCGCGTAGAAGGTTGGCGGGAGCGCGATCCCGTGCCACCACCGGAGCCAGAGCCATGCCCAGCCGCCGCCTGTTCCTGACCGGCCTTGCCGCCGGTCTGCTGCCCCTGATCATCCCGGTATCTGCCGCACCGGCGCAGGCCATGCCGGCCGATCCGCTGTCACCCGACCTGCCGCAGGTCACCGAACAGATTCAGGCCGCCATCCGCCGGCACGGGCTGAATGGGGTGGCCGCCATCGCCCATCACGGGAACAGGGTCCTGTATCGCGGCTATTTCGGCGATATCGGTCCCGCCACGCCCCTGGAGGTCGCATCGGCCAGCAAATGGATCGCGGGGCTCGTCATCATGGCGCTGGTGGCCCAGGGCCGGTTGCGGCTGGACACCAGTTTGGCCGAGGCCGGATTGGCCGGGGAAGGGCCTAAGGCCGGAATCACACTGGCGCAATTGATGAGCCATACCTCCGCCCTGCCCGCCACGGGACCCGTCATGCAGCAGCGCCGCTATCCCACGCCGCGTGCGGCGGCACGGAAGCTGGCCGATATGGATATGATCGGGCAGCCGGGCACGGTCTTCGCCTATGCCGGTGTGTCGATGCAGGTGGCCGCCTTCATGGCCGAACAGGCGGGCGGAGCCGATTGGAACAGTCTGTTCCGGCGCCTGATCGCCGACCCGCTGGGTCTGTCGCCCGCCTGCCGGTGGGGCGACAAATGGGGGGTTGCGGGTGGGCTGGTCGCCAGCCCGGACGATTATGAGCGCCTGCTTCTGCTGATCGCCCGCCAGGGGCTGGCCGGCGACGGACGGCGTATCCTGCCGGCCGACATCTTCCCCATGATGGAACGCGACCGGATCGGCACCGCCGACCGGCGCGGACAACCCGAAACGGCGGCGGCCATGAAAGGCTATGGCATCGGCCTGTGGTGCGAGGCACAGGCAGCCGACGGGTCGTGCCCTGTCATTTCCAGCCCCGGCGCCTTCGGCACCTATCCCCGGCTGGACAGGTCACGCGACCTGGCCATCCTGCTGATGGTCCGGTCGCGCCTGCCACGTGTGGCATCGGACTGGCGGGCCGTCACGGCCGCCCTGGTGCGCGCGGCCGACGGGGGCTGATACTATTTTGCACGAGCGGCGCGCGATGACGGCACCAATGCCCGATGCCACCGCCGTGACAAGGACCCGCCTGCCGATGCCGGTCATGACACGACCTTCGAGATTACGGCCTGCCGGAACCGGGCCGCAGTGACGTCGCGCATGATTTCGGCATGGGGGATCCCGCAGCCGAGCCTGGTGAACCCGGCCGCTCCCCACCCAAATGATGCGCATGGTGGGCGGCCAGATAGCCGAAGGTCATGGCCGGCCCGATGGTGATGCCGCCGGCGACGATATTGCCGCCCGTCACGGCCGCCGCGTCGTTGCCGACCGCGTACAGGCCCGGCACCACGGAACCGTCCATGGAGAGCACCTGGGCATGGTGGTTGGTCGCCAGACCGGCATGCGTGCCGCCGCAACCCGCCGTGGCCTTCACCGCGAAGAAGGGTCCCTGGTCCAGTGGCCCGAGACAGGGGTGCGGCTTGTGGTCCGGGTCGCCGTTCACGATGTCGTAGACGCTCTCACCCCTGCCGAATTCGGGGTCGCACCCTTCGCGCGCATGGATGTTGAAACGATCGACCGTGTCCTTCAGTCCGTCCGGGTCGATGCCGGCGGCGGCGGCCAGTTCTTCTATCGTGCCGGCCGTTTTCAGATAGCCCGAGCTGATAAAGCTGCGGTGGGACATTGGCGACGGCGGCACCTCGCACAGCCCGTAGCGCTGCAGCGAGCGCCTGTCGCAAATGAACCAGGCCGCCGTCTCGGGCTCGTCGCGGGTCGCGCGCAGGAGGGCCGCACCCCAGTCGTGGTAGGAGGCGCCCTCACTGATGAAGCGGCGGCCGCGGCGGGTGACGCAGATCTGCCCCGGCACCGCGCGCTGGATGAACACGGGGAATGGCGACAGGTCGCCCTCGTCATGGGCCGCCCTGGTGACCGGGGAATAGGCGATCGGCGCCAGCACCCGGTCGTCGAACCGCCCGCCCGCAGCCTCGCCCATGCGGATGCCATCGCCCGTGTTGCCGTAGGGCAGCAAGCCCCAGGCGATACTGTTCGTCGCCACGTCACCCATGTCGGCACCCAACAGGCGGTTGCGCAGTGCTGTGTCATGGGGGAACCCCCCGGTGGCCAGCACGACGCCGCGCCGGGCCCAGATTTCGACATCGCGGCCACCGCGTTCCACCAGCGCGCCGGTGACGCGCCCCTGCTCCATGATCAGGCGCCTGACCGGCGTTTCGGTCCACAGATGGACGCCCTTGGCAAGCGCCGCGACGGCCAGACCGCCGATCAGCGCCCGTCCGCTGGTCAGCCGCGTGGGCTGTCCCGCCCGCAGCCTGTCCAGGGTATTGCCGGCCAGCAGCCGGATGACCCGCAGCATCGAGGAGAATTTCCGGCCCGCCGTGATGAAGGTCGACAGGTCCTCGTTGCCGATCTGCATGCCATAGGCCGTCATGGATTTCAGCGGCTTGCGCAGGCGGTGGAGGTCCCTGCCCAGGGGCCGGCCGTCCCATGCGCGCGTATAGACGCAGCGGCCACCCTTGCTGGCACCGGGGGCATTGGGGTGGTAGTCCGGCATCTCCTTGAAAAGCGTGAAGCGGACGGGCGTGTTCTGGACGATGAAATCCAGCATCTCCGGCGCCGCCTTCACATAGGCCTCAGCCCGCGCCGGGTCGAAACAGGGACCCGCCTCATGCCGGAGATAGGCCAGCGCCTCCTCTACGCTGTCGCGAATGCCCGCCGCCTGGGCCAGGCTGCTGCCCGGTACCCACAGCCAGCCGCCGGACCGCGCCGTGGCTCCCCCGAACACCGCCTCCTTCTCGGCAATGATCACATCCAGGCCGAGATGCCGGGCGGCCAGGGCCGCGACCATGCCGCCGCCGCCGGAGCCGACCACCAGAAGGTCGCAGACAGGACGTTCCTGCACCGATGCCTGGTTCTCCATCGTTCCCCCCCCCTCCAACCTTCCGTTCACCGGTCTTGTCTTAGATCCCGCACATGCGACGCCTTGCCCTGTGAGCGGGCGAGGCCGCCCGGCGGGCACAGCGATATCCGTGCCGTGACGCCGATATTCTCCTTGATGAGGCCGGCCAGCACCGCTGCCTGACGTTCAGCCTGCGCGGCATCGACCCCCGGTCGCGGCTCGACCTGCACCCTGACCTCGTCCATGCGCTGCGGCCGTGTGATCTCGATGACGAAATGCGGGGTGAAGGCGTCGCATTTCAGCAGCTGCTCCTCGACCTGGGTGGGAAAGACATTCACGCCGCGGATGATCAGCATGTCGTCGGACCGGCCGACGATCCTGGCCAGGCGGCGATAGGGCAGCCCGTCGGCCGGCAGCAGCCGCGTCAGGTCGCGCGTGCGGTAGCGGATGATGGGAAAGGCCTGCTTGGACAGCGAGGTCAGGACAAGTTCCCCCTCGGCCCCGTCCGGCAGGGGCTCGCCCGTTTGCGGATCGACGATCTCCGGCAGGAAATGATCCTCCCAGAGGGTGAGGCCGGGGGTGCCCGGCACCTCCTGCGCCACGCCCGGCCCCATCACCTCCGACAGGCCGTAGATGTCGGCAGCGGTCAGGTCGAAGGCGGTTTCGATCTCCCGGCGCATGGGTTCCGACCAGGGCTCGGCCCCGAAAATGCCGACGCGCAGCGACGAACTGCGTGGGTCGATGCCTTGCCGGCGGAATTCGTCCAGGATGGCCAGCATGTAGCTGGGCGTCACCATGATGATATCCGGCCGGAAATCCTGGATCAGCTTCACCTGCTTCTCGGTCTGCCCGCCGGACATGGGGATGACGGTGCAGCCCAGCGCCTCCGCCCCGTAATGGGCGCCCAGCCCGCCTGTGAACAGCCCATAGCCATAGGCGATATGGGCCCGCATTCCCGCCCGCCCGCCCGCCGCATGGATGGAGCGGGCCACCAACCCGGCCCAGGTGTCGATATCCTGCCTCGTATAACCGACCACGGTCGGCGTTCCGGTCGTGCCGGAAGAGGCATGGATACGCACAATCTCCGTTTCCGGCACCGCGAACAGGCCGAACGGATAGGCCGCCCGCAGGTCGCTTTTCGTTGTGAAGGGCAGGCGCGCCACGTCCGACAGGGTGCGGATATCCGTGGGCTCCACCCCCGTCGACGCGCAGGCCGCACGGAAGGAAGCGACGTTGCGCCAGGTATGTTCGACGGTCCAGCGCAGGCGCTCCAACTGGAGACGCCGTAGTTCTTCGATGGACCGGGGACCGTAATCCATATCCTTGACCTTTCCTGATCGGGCACACCTCGGGCGCAGCCGGCCGCCTTCGGAGACGAGCCTTCGCCCCCGTCCATCCCGCGCCGCTCAAACGAGAGGGATGCTCAGTTCATGAAGCCGCCATCAGCCGACAGGACGGCACCCGTGACGTAGGAGGCGGCATCGCCGGCCAGAAACGCGATGGCTTTCGCGATTTCCTTGGGATGGCCCAGCCGCTTCACCACGGTGCGGTCGATCATGTCCCGCATGATCTGATCCTTCATGGGATGGCCCCGCAGGTAATTGTGGGGCATGTCCGTGTCCAGGGGGCCGGGGCAGATGGCGTTGACCCGGATGCCGGGCCCCAGCTCCAGCGCCGCGATCTGGGTCAGGGTCAGCAACCCGGCCTTGGCGATGGAATAGGCGGCGGTGTTTGCCGTCGGCTTCTGCGCCGCGGAGGAGGAGACATTCACGATGGCGCCGGTCCCCTGCATCAGGGGGGCAATCGCGCGGATCATCAGGAAGGCCGACTTGCAGTTCACCTTCTGCACCCGGTCCCATTCATTGGCATCGGCAGCCAGAAGCGGAGAGAAGCTGAGGATGCCGGCATTGTTGATCAGCACATCCGCCCGCCCGTACTGCGTGCGGATATGCTGGCCCAGCGTGGACACCTGCAGGGCACTGGTGACATCAACCGCCCGGAAGCGGACGTCCAGCCCGCGCTGGCGGAAGCCGCCCTCTACAGAACCGTCCCTGTCCTTGCGGCGGTCGACGGCGACGACGCGCGCACCGGCCGCCCCGAACAGTTCACATATCTCCAGGCCGATGCCACCCATGCCGCCGGAAACGACGACGACCTTGTCCGCGAAGTCCATCATGCATCCGCTCCGGTCCCGGCCGGCAGGCGCAGCCCGGCCTTCTCCATCAGGGGCAGGATATTGCCGATGAAGTCCGGCAGGCCCCGCTCGTAATCCATCCAGGTCAGACAGAGCCCGTCAACACCCGCGTCGGCCAGCGCACCGATCTTATCGGCAATCTCCTGGTAGGAACCGACAAGGGGATAGCCGCCGATATGGGCCGCGACATGGCGCAGCATGACGGCCTTCTGTTCGTCGGGCATGTTTGTGCCGCCCATCATCAGACGGGTGAAGTTTTCCACTGCCTCCCGGTCGATCAGGGCGCCGCTGTAATGTTCCACATAGGCGCGCGCCGCTTCCGACGTGGGCGCGCCGGCGATGCTGGTGGCGACCCAGACCTGCATGTCCCGTCCCTGCTCGGCAGCCTTCGCCTTCAGCGCCGCCACCTGCTCCACGGCACTTTCCGGCTTGTCCGGATTGGGGGAGATGAAAGCGATGTCGGCCCAGCGGGCGGCAAAGGCGTGACCAGTGGCGGAGAAGGCAGCGTTCATCAAGGGCGGGCGCGGCGTCTGCACCGATTTCGGCAGCTGGAACCCACCCTCGACGGTCATGTATTTGCCATGCAGGTCGAAGGGCTCGTCCAGCGTCCACAGCTTGGTCAGCGCCTCCATCCATTCGGCACCCTGGGCATAGCGCTCGGCATGGCCCAGGGCACCGACGCCGAACATCTTCATTTCCGTTTCCATCCAGCCGGCCACGACATTCATCACGGCGCGGCCATTGGAGATGTGATCGATGGTCGATACCTGCTTGGCGGCGGCCACTACCGGCATCGTCATCATGTTGACGGTACAGACCAGGGCGATGCGGCTGGTGACGGCGGCCAGGCCGGCGGCCCAGGTGAAGGTTTCGAAGCTTTCGCCCCAGGGGTTGGTGGCACCACCGAAGCCGCGCCAGCGGGCGAACGGCACGGCAGCCTCGATGCCGGCCTCCTCGGCCATACGGACCAGACGGACATTCTGCGGCCAACTGATGCGGTGGCGGTCGGGCGAGGTGGTGATCGCCCCGGCACTCGACACGTTGAGCCCGAAGACGCCCAGTTTCATCTTGTTCCGGCTGAACAGGGGGCCGGTGGTCGCACAATCATGGCGATCGGCGGGTTTGCTCATGGCTGGCTGCTCCCATGGAGACGGTGGAAGGAGTCGGCGCCCGGACGGCGCCGACGGGTGCCCGCAAAGCGCGCGTCAGTCCTGCGACAGACGTCCGACCACGGTTTCCGCGATGGCATGATCCTGGGAATAATGCGCGCCGGCAATGCCGACCGCACCCACCGGCTGACCGTCCAGGGTGATCGGCATGCCACCGGGCAGGATGGACAGGCTCGTCTCGCCCATCACCGAGGACAGCAGGATCTGGTCACCCTTCACCATCTCCAGCACGGCGAGCGTGGGCGCGCCGAAGCTGGCCGAGGCGACGGCCTTGCGCTCGGCCACGGTCAGATTGACGAAGCCGGCGGCCTCGCTGCGGCCCGACGCGACGACGCGGCCGGCACGGTCAACGACGACGACGGCGACATTCACGCCCTGACCGGCACCGGCCTTGACGGCGTTGCTGACGATGGTCTGGGCGATATCGAAGGTAAGCGACATTCTGGTCTCCATGGGAAGGCTGGTCTTGGGTTTGAAACCGGCGGTCCGCTTGCGCTTGCCGGCCATGTCACTGGAACCGGTAGCGCAGGGTCACGCCATAGGTGGCGGGCGCGCCGGCGAAGCGGGTGGTGAAGTCGGAATTGCGGGACACGCCGCCGACATAGAAGCGGTTCGTGATGTTCCGGCCCCACAGTTCAAGCCGCCAGCGCGCATCTTCCGCCTCGATCCCGGCACGCAGGTCGATCAGGGCATAGCCGGCGATCTTCAGCTTGTCTTCCAGCGCGGCGACGGCCGGATCACCGCTGAGCAGGGTGCCCGTCGTGTTGCTGCGGGCGGTCAGGGTGCCGCCGATGAAACCGTCGAACCCGTCAAAGGCGGGGAAGCCGTATTGCGCATCGACGCTGCCCTGCCAACGCGGCGTGTAGGGGAAGCGCTGGCCCTCGAAATCGGCCGGCGTGCCGAAGGGGCCGGTGGGATTGATCGGGTTGCGATCGACCTGCGTGTCGACATAGGTGCCGCTGGCCGCGATGATCAGCCCGTCCACCGGACGCAGGGTGGCCGTGATCTCCCCGCCCTGGATATGGTTCCTGGGGATGGACACCAGGCTGGGCAGCGGGCCGAACACGGGATCGACCAGGAAGCCGACAAGCTGCTTGTCGGTATAGCGGCTGTAGAATGCTGCCGCCTCCACCTGCACGGCGCGACCGAAAGCCAGCTTGGTGCCGGCCTCGAAGGCCAGCACGGATTCCTGCGGCACCGGCGCAAGCTGCACGGAGGCGGAAGCCGGCAGGGTAGGGAAGCTGCCCGACTTGTAGCCCTTCGTCACATTGGCATAGACGAGGCTGCTACTGTCGACATTCCAGTTCAGGCTGCCGCGCCAGGACAGGTTGTCCTCGTTCAGCGAACCGGTGACCAGGGGCAACGGCACACCGGCCGGCCCCAGCGTGCCGCAACCGCCCAGCGGCACCGTCTGCGGCTGACCGCTGATCAATGTGCCCAGCAGCCCGAGGGCGGCCGAGATCTGGCCATTGCCGGTATCGCGGACGCAGCCGCCGAAATCCCGATCCTGGTCGGTATAGCGGACGGACCCTTGCAGCACCAGGCTGTCCGCCAGCGGCACATCGAGGCTGCCGAAGATCCCCTTCGACTTGATCTCCTGATCATTGTCGACGAAGACCTCGTCGAAGACCATGGGGCCGACCGCCGTGCCCGACGTGATCAGCGGGTTGAGTTCCAGGCGCTCGAAGACGCTGTCATCCTGATAATTGGCGCCGATCATCCAGCGCACGCCCCGGCCCGCCGTACCGTTCAGGCGCAGTTCCTGTGAGAAGGTGCGGATGCGGCCCCGGTCATCACTGCGTCCCGAGGGGTATGTGGTGCCGTCAAGGTCGAGCGGTATGCTTTGCCGATAATGCGCGTAGGAGGTGAGCGACGACAGGGAGACATCCTCGGTCAGATCGGCGTCGATCCGGCCGGCGATCTGGTAGAGCCGGTCGTCACGGGCGAAATCGACACCCGGGTCCCAGGCCGCAGCGCGCGGGTTGTCGGGTGCCGTGGGGAAGGTGGCCAGCGGGAACGGCAGGGGCCGGGCGGTGGGTCCCGTCACCAGCGGCGTATAGGCCACCGTCTGCGGTTGTTGCGTGTCGGACGTGTCGCGCCATCCGGACAGGACCAGTTCGGCACGGATAGTGTCAGTCGCCTCCCAGGCCAGCGTGGCGCGGCCGTTGATGAAGCGCCGTTTGCCGATACTGTCGCCGTTGGTGTAGCCCTGCTGCCAGTCATCCTGGCGCTCGCCCCGCACGGCCAGACGGCCCGTCAGGGTGGGCGCGAGGTTGCCACTGATGAAGGCCTCCCCCGTCAGCGCGTTGAAGCGGCCATAGGACGCTTCCGCCCCCACCTGCAGGTCATCGGTCGGCTTGGCCGCGATGTAGTTGATGGCACCGCCCGTGGAATTCTGCCCGAACAGGGTTCCCTGCGGGCCCTTCAGCACCTCCACCCGTTCCAGGTCCAGCATGGCGCCGCGCGTCATGGCGGAAAAGGGCAGGGGCTGCTGGTCGATATAGACGGACACACCGGGACTGACGCCCAGTGTGGTGTCGTTGAAGCCGATGCCGCGCAGGAAGAAGACCGGCAGGCCATAGACGGTGCGCTGGAAGGTGAAGCCGGGCACCAGCTTGTCCAACTGTTCGGCGTTGGTGATGCCCTGCAGCTTCAACTGGTCGCCAGTGGCCGCACTGATCGACATCGGCACGTCGCGCAACCGTTCGGAGCGCTTCTGCGCGGTGACGATGATTTCCACCAGCTCGTCGGTGCTGGCTGCGGGCGCGTTCTGGGCCACGGCCGATGCGCTGGACGCCAAAAGCGCCCCAACGATCAAGCCGCCCACACTTCTGCGGTGATGCATCATGTTTCCTCCCGATGTCCGGCTGGGGGCCGGATCTGCGTTGGGAGGATTTATGAATGATCACTCATGAAACTACAATATGTTTTATGAGTGATGTCTCGCAAAACTTTGAGCCCGATCGGTGGCGCCGTCACGCATCCGCAAACTTCGCCTGGAAATAGGATTTCATGATCAGGGCGATCTCGTCGCGGACATCCTGAAGCGATCCCGCCCCCCGCCGGTGCAGCGCATAGGCGGATTTCAGGATCTGCAGGGCGACGATGGCAACCAGCCGATGCCGCTCGTCCGGTTCTTCCCCAGCCGTGGCGGCAACCAGCTTCATCAGTTCAACCTCGAACTCGCCCTGGGATTCGGGGCGGAGATGGACCTGGGCCTGCGCCTCGTCCAGCGTGGCGAAAGCCGGATGGCGGCCTATGCACTCAAGTGTTGCCGTGATCAGGGCATCGGCAAAGGCCGGCCAGTCCCTGCGCGGCACCTGCATGCAGGCTTGCCGCCAAGCCTGCTGCAGGTCGGCGGCGTAACGGTCCACCAGGGCGCCGCCGACCGCCACCTTGCTGGGAAAGAACTGGTAGAGCGACCCTACCGGCGCACCGGCACGCTGAGCGATGGCATTCATTGAGGTCGCGCCATAGCCGATTTCAGCGAAAAGCTGCTCGGCCGCCGCCAGCAAGGCTTCGACCCGTTTCACGCCCCTGCTGCGCCGGGGAGCCTTGGCCTGTGATGGCTGATCCGCGGCGGCGGCAACCGGAGCCGCCAGCGTTTCCGTCGTGTCCTTCATCCCCATCCCCGTGCGGGCCCATCCCCATGCGGGCCCATCCCCATGCGGGCCCATCCCCATGCGGGCACGCTGCGACATGTCATGCATGGGGCCACAGCTATTCGCCAAATCGCCGCTCGGTCAATGCCAAAGGATGGGAGAGGCCGTCTGCGGAAGATGAAAACAATCTCCCGCCGGGGTCGCGAACACCGCTTGACAGCCAAATTGTATACACGCATACATATCTCGACGCGCGGATGCCCATCACTGGCATCCCTTCCCGGCCCGATATCCGCTTACCCGTTTGCCCGGACCGTCCACAGCGATCCTGTGGTCCGGAAAGGACGCGGATCGTCCAGCCCATTCCCTTCTGCGCCCGCCCTTCCTCTCCCGGCCCCTACCCGGAGTCGCCCTCATGGCAAGAACATTCTTCGAGAAAATCTGGGATGACCACGTTGTCGCCGATCTCGGCGATGGCGCCTTCCTCATCCATATCGACCGCCATTTCCTGCACGAGGTCAGCGGGGCGGTGTCGCTGAAGGAGATCGACAGCCGCCAACGCACGGTCCGCAACCCGGAACTGACCTTCGGCACCGTCGACCATGTGCTGGAAACCGTGCCCGGCCGCGGCATGACCACGCGCATGCCGGGCGGAAACGACTTCCTGCGGGAGTTCACCGAACGGATCGGGCCGCACGGTATCCGCTTCTTCGGCCTGGACGATCCACGCCAGGGCATCGTGCATGTCATCGCCCCGGAACTGGGCGCCATCCTGCCCGGCATGACTTTCATCTGCGGCGACAGTCACACCTGCACCGTCGGCGCCGTCGGCGCCTTCGCCTGGGGCGTGGGGTCCAGCGACAGCGAGCATGCGCTGGCCACCCAGACGGCCATCCTGACCAAGCCCAAGACCCTGCGCGTCAATTTCACAGGCAAGCTGGCACCGGGCGTCCATGCAAAGGACATGATCCTGGCCCTGATCGCCAAGTACACAGCCAATGGCGGCACCGGCTATGCCATCGAGTTCGCAGGGGAAGCCGTGCGATCGCTGCCCATGGATGGTCGGCTGACGCTCTGCAACATGGCGGTGGAGTTCGGCGGTCGCACCGGAACAGTGGCCCCGGACGAGATCACCTTCGCCTATCTGAAGGACCGTGAATTCTCACCGAAGGGGGACGACTGGGACATCGCCGTTGCCTATTGGCGCACATTGGCCAGCGACCCGGATGCCGTCTACGACATGGAATATGAGCTGGATTGTTCCACCCTGGAACCCCAGGTCACCTGGGGCACCAGTCCGGAACACAGCATCGCCATCGGCAGCGTAATGCCGGATCCGCAGGACGCCGCCGAAGCGGTTGCCCGCCATTCCCGCCAGCGGGCGGCCGATTACGCGGAGATCGCGCCAGGCGACGCTGTGAAGGGCCTGCCCATCAGCGGCGCCTTCATCGGCTCCTGCACGAACAGCCGCATCGACGATTTGCGGGCCGCCGCCGCCATCCTGAAGGGCCGCAAGGTGGCGGACGGCGTCACGGCCATCTGTGTCCCCGGCTCCACCGCCACCAAGCTGCAGGCGGAGGCGGAGGGGCTGGACCTGATCTTCAGGCAAGCCGGGTTCGAGTGGCGCGAAGCCGGCTGTTCCTTGTGCATGAGCGGCGCGACAGGCGGGGAGAGCTTTCCCCGTGATGCCCGCGTCATCGCCTCCACCAACCGCAATTTCGAGGACCGGCAGGGGCCGCATGTCCGCTCGCACCTGGCCAGTCCCGTGACCGTGGCCGCTTCCGCCATCGCC
Source organism: Niveispirillum fermenti (assembly GCF_048066175.1). GTDB lineage: Bacteria > Pseudomonadota > Alphaproteobacteria > Azospirillales > Azospirillaceae > Niveispirillum > Niveispirillum fermenti. Next base: position 239,419 of record NZ_JBLTXA010000006.1, read on the forward strand.
GGCCGCATTGCCGATGCGCGGGACCTTGCCCCAACGGAGGGGAATTGACCCATGAGCATGAAGCCTTTTGTCGTCGAGACCGGCGTCGCCGCCGCCCTGATGCGCAACAACATCGACACCGACCAGATCACGCCGGGCCATACCGGCATGAAGGTACAGAAGACGGGGTTTGGCGAGGGCCTGTTCTTCAACTGGCGCTATCTGCCCGGCGGGGGCGAAAATCCCGACTTCATCCTGAACCGGCCGCCGTTCCGCGAAACCAGGTTCCTGCTGGCCGGCACCAATTTCGGCTGCGGCAGTTCGCGGGAATTCGCGGTGTGGGCCTTGCGGGACTTTGGCATCCGCGCCGTTATCGCCCCCAGCTTCGGCGCCATCTTCACCAGCAACTGCTACATGAACGGCGTGGCGCCCATCGCCCTGCCGGAAGACGCGGTGAGCACCCTGGCGGCGGAGATCACGCCAGAGGCCTGCATCATGACAGTCGATCTGTCGCGGCAGGTCATCCGGTCGCCCTCGGGCCGGGAATACGGCTTCCACATTCCGGACCTGCAGCGCGAGAGGCTGCTGGAGGGCTTGGACGCCATCGACGCAACCCGCAAGCGCGAGCCACAGATCGCGGCCTTCCAGGCCGCCGACGCCGTGCGCCGCCCCTGGGTCTACAAGGTGGAAGGAAGAACGGCATGACCTGTTTCACCCCGCTCGCTGACCTGCTGGCCCGCGAAAAGCCGCTGCTGCTGCCGGTGGCGCATGATGCGCTGTCGGCCCGGATGATCGAGCGCGCCGGCTTTGCCGCCGCCGCCATCGGCGGCTTCGGCATCATCGGTTGCCGCACCGGCCTGCCCGACCTGGGCCTGGCCAGCTTCGGCGAGATCAGCACCGCCGTCCGCGACATCGCCGCTGCCACCGGCCTGCCGCTGATCGTCGATGGCGATGACGGCTATGGCGACGTCAAGAACGTGGTACGCACACTGCGCACCTATGAGGAGATGGGCATCAGCGCCCTGGTGCTGGAGGATCAGGTCAGCCCCAAGAAATGCGGCCATGCCGCCGTGACGCGGGAAGTGGTGCCGGTAACGGTGGCGGAAAAGAAGATCGCGGCGGCCGTGGCGGCCCGGCGGCGGCCGGACCTGGCCATTATCGCCCGCACCGACGCGCGCCTGGTCGAAGGGCTGGACGCCGCCATCGACCGCGGTCACCGCTATATCGCCCAGGGGGCCGATGCCCTGTTCGTGGAGGCGCCGACGTCGGTAGAGGAACTGGAGCGGATCGGCCGGTCATTCACGGTGCCGCTGATCGTCAACGCCGCCGAGGGCGGGCGGACGCCCGTGCTGACGCCGGAACAATATCGCGAGCTGGGTTTTTCCATCATCCTCTACCCGGCCACCCTGCTGCTGCGCATGGTGGGGCTGTTCGAACGGACGCTGGCCGCACTCCGCCGGGGCGAATTCGCCGACGAGGGGCCGCTGCCCGCCTTCCAGACCCTGACCAGCATCATGGACATGGATGCATGGATGGAGATCGACCGCCGCCATGCCTGACCGGATCATCCTGCAGACGGCGCGTCTGCCCGTCCCGCAGCAGCCCGCCGACCGGCTGGGCCACCCGGTCCCCATCCTGGATGCGTTGCCGGACGGGGATGCCTGGCTTGCAGCACAGGGGGCCGGGGTGGAGTGCCTGATCACCCATGCGATGCGGGGCGCATCGGCCGACCTGCTGGCCCGCCTGCCCAACCTGCGGCTGATCGCCAATTTCGGCGCGGGCACCGACCTTATCGACCTGGAACAGGCGCGGGCGCGGGGCATCATGGTCACCGCCTCCGGCGCGGTCCTGGCCGATGACGTCGCCGACCTGGCGATATGGCAGGTCCTGACCCTGCTGCGCGGCACGGCGGGTGCCGACGCTTTCGTGCGGACGGGACACTGGCGGCAGGGTCCCCTGCCGCTGGGCCGCGGCGCGCGGGGGCGGAGGGTCGGCATTCTGGGTTTCGGACGGATCGGACAGGCCATCGCCGCCCGGGCCGGGACCTTCGGCATGGACATCGCCTACCATGCACGCCGCCCGGCCGCCGCCAGCCCCCATCCCCGCTTCGACACGCCCGTCGATCTGGCGCGGTGGGCGGAGTTGCTGATCATCGCCCTGCCCGGCGGACCGGAAACGGCAGGACTTGTCGGGCGGGCTGTCATCGACGCCCTGGGGTCCGCCGGAATGCTGGTCAATATCGCGCGCGGCAGCATCGTGGACGAAGCAGCCCTTGCAGCCGCCCTGACCGAAGGGCGTCTGGCCGGCGCGGCACTGGATGTCTTCCATACCGAGCCCGATGTGTCGCCCGCCCTGCTGGCCGCCCCCAACCTGCTGCTGACGCCGCATGTCGGCTCGGCCACGCGCGATGCGCGCCTGGCCATGCTCGACCATGTCGTTACCAGCATCCTGGCTTTCCACGCCGGAAGGCCGCTGGACGGCATCGTCTGAGAAAGGCACCATCTTGGCCAAGCCGCCTTACCGCTCCGCCACCATCACCAGCGGCATCGTCCGAACGACGACACGCAGCTTCCTCTATGCCCTGGGCCAGGATGACGAGGATATCGCCCGGCCGCATATCGGCGTCATCCATACCGGCGGGGAGATGAGCCCCTGCAACCTGACCCTGCAGGCCCAGGCCCAGCATGCGAAGACGGGCATCCATGCCCATGGCGGCACGCCGCATGAATGCCCCGTCGTCTCGGTGTCCGACGGCCTGTCGGTGGCGCATTCCGGCATGCGCTTCTCCCTGATCTCCCGCGACCTGATCGCCGACAGCGTCGAGGCGACGGTGCGCGGCCATCAATGGGACGGGATTTTCGGCATCGGCGGCTGCGACAAGAACATTCCCGGCATCATCATGGGCATGGTCCGCTGCAACGTGCCCTCCGTCTTCCTCTATGGCGGGTCCGCCCTGCCCGGCCGCCGGCACGGGCGCGACGTCAACATCGTCGACACCTACGAGATGATCGGCAAGGTGCTGGCCGGGACGGAGCCCGTATCGGAACTGGAAGCCATGGCACGGGCCTGCCTGCCTGCCCCCGGTTCCTGCGCCGGCCAGTACACGGCCAACACCATGGGCATGGTGTCCGAAGCGCTGGGCCTGGCCCTGCCCGGTTCCTCCATGGTGCCTGCCATCTTCTCCGAACGCGCACCGCTGGCCCGGCGCGGTGCCCGCGCGCTGATGGCGGCCGTGACCGGCGACGGCCCCCTGCCCCGCGACATCGTCAACCGCCGGTCGGTCGAAAATGCCTGCGCCCTGGTGGCCGCCACGGGCGGATCGACCAACGCCGCCCTGCATCTGCCGGCCATCGCGCATGAAGCCGGCCTGTCCTTCACCATGGACGACGTGGCCGCGGTGTTCGCCCGCACGCCGCTGATCGCCGATCTGAAGCCCGGCGGCCGCTTCCTGGCGCTGGATGTCTTCCATGCCGGCGGCGCGCCGGTGATCCTGAAGGCGCTGCTGGCCGGCGGTTACCTGCATGGTGATTGCCTGACCATCACCGGCCGCACGATCGCAGAGGAACTGGAAGGCGCCCCCGCCCCCGACGGGCAGGTGGTGCGCGGTACGCAGGATGCCCTTGCCCCCACGGGCGGCGTGGCCGTGCTGAAGGGCAGCCTGGCGCCCCAGGGGGCCTTGCTGAAGGTCGCGGGGCTGACGACGCTGACCCATCGCGGCCCCGCCCGTGTGTTCGAGAATGAGGAGGAATGCCTGAAGGCCGTGAAATCCATGGCCTACCGGCCCGGCGACGTCATCATCATCCGCAACGAGGGTCCGCGCGGCGGCCCCGGCATGCGGGAGATGCTGGGCATCACCGCCCTGCTCTATGGCCAGGGCAACGGGGAGAAGGTGGCGCTGATCACCGACGGCCGCTTCTCCGGCGCCACACGGGGCCTGTGCATCGGCTATGTCTGCCCGGAAGCGGCGGATGGCGGGCCCATCGCCTTCATCCGCAATGGCGATATCGTCAGCATCGACGCCCGGCCAGGCGAGCAACGGCTGGATATCGAGTTGCCGTCGGCGGAACTGGCCGAACGCCGGTCCACCACACCTGCCAGACAGCGGCCCCGGCTGGGCGGATTGCTGGAGAAATACCGGGCCACGGTCGGCCCCGCCCATCTGGGCGCCGTCACCCATTCCGGCGCCGTGACCTGGAAACGTGATGAATGATGGCCGCCCTTGCCCGGGGCGCTGTGCCGCCGATTGAACGACCCGGCCCACGCGCTTATACAATCCCGGCGGGATCGCCCGCGCTGCCACGAGGAACAGATGATCGAACCGGGGACGGGCACGAGGGGCGAGGCCGTGGCAGCATGGATCCGCAAGCGCATCGTCAATGGCGAGTTCCCGCCCGACACGCATCTCCAGGAACAGGTCATCGGCAACCTGACCGGCACCTCGCGCACCCCGGTCCGCGAGGCGCTGAAGCTTTTGCAGCGCGAACAGCTCGTGATCTATTCCCCCAACCGCGGCTACGTCGTCCGTCGCTTCAGCCTGAAGGACATCCTGGATGCTTTCGAGGTTCGCGCCATGCTGGAAGGCATGGTCTGCCACATCGCCGCCGCCAAGGGCCTGGACGGGGAGACGCAGACGGCGCTGCTGGACAATGTCGCGGAAATGGGGCGGGTCGCCTTCAGCACGGTCTGGGGGGAAGGAGAAAGCCTGCGCTGCTTCGACCTGAATTTCCATTTCCACAGGCTGCTGATCGCCGCGGCCGACAACCAGATGCTGGCCGCTACCATTGCGCAGACCCAGCGCCTGCCGCTGATCTTCGATTCAGAGCGGCGGCTGCAGAACGTCTCGCGCGTCAGCCGCCTGTTCGAAAGCGGGGACATGCGCCGCTCTTGCCGGGACCACGAGGAGATTCTGGCCGCCATTCGCGCCCGCGACGCCGCCTCGGCCGAACGGCTGATGCGGGAACACATCCTGAAAAGCCGCGCGTCCATCGCCCAGAACTTCGCCCGCGCCTATCCGGAGAATGCCGGGGGATCCTGACGCGGCGGGGACTGGCAGCAGCATCCTTTCTTCAACCCATGCCGGCATGACCGGCTGCCGGGAACCCGCCATGACCCAAGACACTATCCCCGATCTGTTGAAGATGGCTCTTCGCCGGCTGGCGAAAGCGGTCGTCGTCATCACCGCCGCCCATGAAGGCACCCGCCATGCCATGTCGGCCACGGCGGTCAGCGAGATCAGCTTCGATCCCTGTTCGATGCTGATCTGTGTCAACAGGTCCGCCTCGCTGCACCCCGTGCTGGCGGCCGGTGCGCCGTTCGCCATCAACATCCTGCACCATGATCACGAACGCATCGCCCGGCTATGCGCCGGGCAGGCGAAGGGCGAGGCGCGTTTCGCCGAAGGGGACTGGCGCGAGGCCGCCCTGTCCGTCCCCCGCCTGGCCAGCGCGCAGGCCAGCATTGTCTGCCGCAACGTCAAGCAGGTGGAGCACGGCACGCACGGAATATTCATCGGTGACGTCGTGGAGGTGTTTACGGACGGCGAGCCCGACCCGTTGGTCTATGTCGACGGCCGCTATGCCCGCATTGCGCAGGGTTGATGCGGTCGCTCCTGTTCAGTACCGGCGCTAGGGGCAGCATGGCCGCTGACCACGATCAACGCCATGCTGGCTGCCAGCGGTTTTCCCTTGACTGGAAACCGCTGCGGCGGCGACCGCCGCCGCGCGGCAAATGCCGCGTGAAGCCAGGCCATGGCGACATGAATCCTGCGTCCGCGTCAGGGCACGGGCCTCAACGCAGCCATCATTGCGCTGTCCACCCCCCATCGACCAGGAGGGCCGCCCCCGTAACCAGGCTGGCGGCGGGGCTGGCCAGAAACAGCACGGCCTGCGCCACCTCGCTGCCCTGACCCAATCTGCCCAGGGGAATGCGGTTCAGCACGAAATCACGGAAGGCAGGATCGTTCAGCATGGGCGCCGTCATCGGCGTTTCGATGAAAGTCGGCCCGACGGAATTGACCCGGATCGCCGCCGGCGCCAGTTCCACGGCCATGGCCTTGTTCAGCCCCTCCAGCGCATGCTTGGTCATGCAATAGACAGTGCGGTTGGGGGAACCGACATGCCCCATCTGGGAAGAGACATGGACGATCGAGCCACCCCGGCCGCCGCGTCTGATCGCCCGCACTGCGGATTGTGCGACCAGGAAGGCCGTGCGCACATTCAGACCCAATAGATGGTCCAGGGTTTCCGGTGTCACGTCCGTGAAAGGCTGTGGCCGGTTGGCGCCGACATTGTTCACCAGGATGTCCAGCCGGTCCATTTCCTCCACCCGCGCCATGAAGGCCGGGTCGGTGGCATCCATCGCCCAGGGATCGATACCGCCCGCGGGCGCCGCAGCGGCCAGTTCGTCCAGATCGGCAGCCGTTCGCGCCACGGCCACCACCCGCGCACCGGCCGCCGCCAGCAGCAAGGCGCAGGCGCGGCCGATCCCTCGTCCGGCACCGGTGACCAGAGCGACCTGCCCTTCCAGGCGGTAGGCCGCCAGCGGATCCTGCGGAGGGATGGACATGCGTCACCTCACCTTGTGTATGCAAATGCACTATGTATGCGAATGCACTATGTATGCGAATGCAATCCAAAGCCGATATAGACGGCTTTCACTGCGGATTGAAAGTGAAAAAATTCGCTTATAAAGCCATTAATCCATATTGCATACGCATTCATTCCTTTATAGGCTCCACCCGATCCGTACCGGCGGCTGCCGGAAAACTGAACAGGAAGGGAGCAGGGTCATGGCGCGGTGGCTGAAGCAGGGCGCAGAGCCGGAGATGGTGGCGTCCGACGACGCCAAGGTGCGGGCGACGGTGGAAGGCATCCTGGCGGAGATCACCGCCGAGGGAGATGAAGCCGTCCGTCGCTATTCGCAGAAGTTCGACAATTGGGCGCCGGAGAATTTCCGGCTGAGCCGGGCGGAGATCGACGCCTGCTATGCCACCCTGTCGGAACAGACGATCGCCGATATCCGCTTCGCCCAGACCCAGATCCGCAATTTCGCCCAGGTGCAGCGCGACGCCTTGCGCGACGTGGAGGTGGAAACACTGCCCGGTATCGTGCTGGGCCACAGGAACCTGCCGGTGAACTCCGTCGGCTGCTATGTCCCCGGCGGCAAGTATCCGCTGGTGGCATCGGCGCATATGAGCGTGGTGACGGCCAAGGTAGCAGGCGTGAAGCGCGTCATCGCCTGCGCCCCGCCCTATCAGGGCAAGCCCAACCCGGCCATCGTCGTCGCCATGGACATGGCCGGCGCGGATGAAATCTACAGCTTCGGCGGCGTGCAGGCCATCGGCGCCATGGGGCTGGGCACGGCCAGCGTGGCCCCCGTGGACATGATCGTCGGCCCCGGCAACGCCTTTGTCGCGGAGGCCAAGCGCCAGCTTTTCGGCCGTATCGGCATCGACCTGCTGGCCGGGCCGACAGAAACCCTGGTCATCGCCGATGACAGCGTGGATGGGGAGCTTTGCGCCACCGACCTGCTGGGCCAGGCCGAACATGGCTATAACAGCCCGGCCGTGCTGCTGACCAATTCGGAGAAGCTGGCCCATGACACGTTGGCGGCCATCGAGCGGCAATTGCAGACCCTGCCCACCGCCGCCATCGCCGGCAAGGCCTGGGAGGTTTATGGCCAGGTGATCCTGGCTGCGGATGAGGCGGAGATGGTGGCCATCGCTGACGAGATCGCATCGGAGCATGTCCAGGTCATGACGCGCGACCCGGACTATTTCCTGGCCAACATGACCAATTATGGCGCCCTGTTCCTGGGGGCCATGACCAATGTTTCCTATGGCGACAAGGTGATCGGAACCAACCACACCCTTCCCACGCGCAAGGCGGCGCGCTACACCGGTGGTCTCTGGGTTGGTAAATTCATGAAGACCTGCACCTACCAGCGTGTCCTCACCCCGGCAGCATCGGCCTTGATCGGGGAATATTGCTCGCGCCTGTGCGCGTTGGAGGGCTTTGCCGGGCACAAGGCGCAGGCAGACATCAGGGTGGAACGATATGGCGGGAAGGCCGCCTAAGAACAGGGTCATGCAGCCGGTGGCGGAAACCTTGCCGGACATGGGCAACCGCCGCGCCACCTCCTATGACGTGGCGCGGATGGCCAATGTCAGCCAGAGTTCCGTCAGCCGGGCCTTCACATCCGGGGCCAGCATCTCCGAGGATGTCAGACAGCGGGTGCTGGAAGTGGCGGCGCAGTTGGGCTACCAGCCCAATGCCATCGCCCGCAGCCTGATCACCCGCCGGTCGGACCTGATCGGGCTGATGATCGGGCAGGCGACCAATTTGATCTACCCGGAGGTGCTGTTCGAACTGTCGCGGCGTATTTCGGCCTCCGGCTCCCGCGTGCTGCTGTTCGCGCTGGAAAGCGAGGCGGAGATCGGTGCTGCGATGGAGCAGCTCTGGCGCTATCAGGTGGACGGCGTCATCAGCGCCGCCCGACTGTCGGCCGAGCAGGTGGGAGAGTTCGCCACCCGTCGCGTACCCCTGGTGCTGTATAATCGCGTACTGCCCGACTGCGCCGTCACCGCCGTCAGCGTGGATCATGCCGACGGTGAAAGGCGGCTGGTGGATCGCCTGGTCAAGGCCGGCCATCGCCGTTTCGGCCTGATCAGCGGCCCCGCCGACAATGCCGTCAGCGTGGAACGCATGGAAAGCGCCCTGGCCCGGCTGCGCCAGCACGGGCTGGACCAGGTGGCCGCGGCACGCGGCGCCTATACCTATGAAAGCGGTGGAGAAGCATTCGGGCAGTTGGTGGAGATGCTGGCGGGACCGCCCGATGCCGTGATCTGCGCCAACGATGCCATGGCCATCGGGGCCGTGGATGCGGCCCGCCATCACTACAAGCTGTCGGTGCCGCAACAGGTGTCGATCGTCGGGTTCGACGGGGCCGGCACCGCCCGCTGGCTGTCCTATGACCTGACCACCATCCGCCAGCCTGTACGGCGCATGGCGGAAGCCGCCGTGCAGATGCTGATGGAGCGCATCGACACGCCGGACATGGAACCTGAAACCCGCCTCTATGCCGGGGAACTGATCCAGGGAGGGTCGGCCCGGCTGGGGTGAACATCCCGGAAGGAAAAGCCGATGACCATCCCGCCCCTGATCCTGCTGCCCGGCCTGCTGTGCGATGCGCGATTATGGGCCGGGCTGGCGTTGGAGATGAAGGGCATCGCGCATAGCGTCACGGCCGATCTGACACGGGATGACAATATCGATGCGATGGTCGACCGGGTGCTGGCCGATGCGCCGGAACGGTTCGCCCTGGCCGGCTATTCCATGGGCGGCATCGTCGCCCTGCATCTGGCCGCCCGCGCGCCGGAACGGGTCAGCCATCTGCTGATCCTGAACAGCACAGCCCGGCCCGACCCCGACCATCGCCGGGAGATCCGTGACCGGCAGGTGGGCGAAGCCCGCACCGGGAACCTGTCCCGCCTGCTGCGCGAAGAGATGCTGCCGTTCTATTTCGGGCCCGATTTTGTCCACCGCGCCGATCTGGCCGCCCTCGTGCTGTCCATGGGGGTGGAGATGGGCGCAGATATCTTCGCCCGGCAGATGCGCGCCCTGCGCGACCGGGCCGATGCCCGCCCGCTGCTGCCCGCCATAACCTGCCCCACCCTGGTCCTGGCGGCCGAACATGATGCGCTGTGCCCGGTGGACCGGCACGAGGAGATCGCCGCCGGTCTGCCCGACGCCCGGCTGGTGGTTACCGGCGGTGTCGGCCACATGGCCCCCCTGGAACGCCCCGAGGCGCTGGCCGCCGCAATCCGCCCCTTCCTGACCGGAGCCAATCCATGAGCGATGATGCTTTCCATGCACGCCTGAAAAGGGGCGACCTTCTGACCGGCTGCTTCTGCAAGATCCCGTCGATGCAGAATATCGAAGTGCTGGGCGGCAGCCCGCTGGATTGTCTGGTGCTGGACGCCGAACATGGACCGTTCGACCGCGCCAGCCTGGATCAGGCGCTGATGGTCCTGCGGGCCGTCGGCAAGCCCGCCATCGTGCGACCGCAGGCGGCCACACCGGAACATATCCTGTCAGCCCTGGACAGCGGGGCCGACGCCCTGCTGCTGCCCCATATCCGCAATGGGCGGGAAGCGGCCGACGCCGCCCGCTGGACAAGGTTCGGGCCGGGGGGGCGTGGCTTTGCCGGTCATACCAGATCGGCCGATCTGGGCCGTCGCCCCCTGCCCCTGCATTTCCAGCGGGCAACGGAAGCCGCCTGCGCCATCGCTCAGATCGAGGATGCCGAAGCCTTGGACCATCTGGACGAAATCGCCGGCACGCCGGGCATCGATGCCCTGTTCATCGGCCGCATCGACCTGACCATCTCGCTGGGTCTGCTGGACCCGAAGGCGCCGGAAGTGCTGGCAGCCTGCAACCATATCTGCGCGGCGGCGAAGAGGGCGGGTAAGCCGGTCGGACTGTTCACGCCCGACCTGACAGAACTGCCGCACTGGCGGTCTCTGGGTGCCAGCCTGTTCCTGCTGGGCTCCGACCAGGGGTTCCTGCAACAAGGGGCAGCCCGGCTGGCAACGGATGTCACGGCCGCCCTGCAATGACAAACGGGAAAGGGGTGCTGCCATGACGGCCGCACCCCTTTCCTTTTCATTCATGCGCCGGATATCAGGCCGCGAGAACCGGTAGCGGAGTGTCGCCGCCACGCACGGCCAGCAGGATGCAATCGTCCTGGCCCTGCTGGTGCAGGCTGTGCATCAGGCCCTTTGGCACGCTGAACGTGTCGCCCGGCCCCAGATGCAGTTCGCCGCCGTCCCAGCGCAAAGCCGCCGTCCCGGACATCACGAACAGCACCTCCACCTCCGCCCGTGCATGAAGGTCGGTGCCGTCGCCGGGCGTCAGGACCAGGCGGCGCAGGATGAAACCGTGCGGCCCGGACAGCGGAGCGTCCGGCCCGATCAGAGCCGCCTCCGGCATACCGGCACCGGCAACCTGAGGCACGGCACGGTCGGCACGCACGACACAGGTTTCCAGGGCGATGGTATCGATCCGGTCGAAGCTGGACAGGGCTTCCGCCGGCAGTGGCTGCACGGGTCGCATACCCGGTGGCACGGTGCGCCCGGCAGCCGTATCCACCAGCGCGCCATTTTCCAGCAGCACCAGCCCGTGACCGCGTGCGCGCTCGATCACGTCGGGTGCCCAGGTCACGCGGCCGGGATCGTCCCCGCCCAGTACGGCGAACAGGAACCCCGTGTCGGTCCCCACATTCTCGAAACCACGAAAGCAGTTGGTTGGAATGGAAATGACATCGCCCGGCTTCAGGATGATGGTGCTGTCCTTCTTGTCCACGCCCATGGTGAAGGCCCAGGTGCCGGAGAAGACGGCGAACACCTCCGCCGTTTCATGGCTGTGCTGTGAATTCACACAATGTGGCGGCTGCCGCGCACCACCGATATTGAAACCGTGCGGTTCGCCGATATGGACATGCTGGTCGGGGTTTTCGGCCACGCCCGGACCGATGATGGTGAAATTCTCCTTCCGGTTCGATCCCGGCGTGCGGGCATCGATGAAGGCCGTCGTGCAGGGGCGCAGGTCGGCATAGCGGACCAGGCGGGCGGACAGGGAGGCCGCATCGGGAATGGACATCAGGTTCGGGCCCTCCGGTGGGCCGTGTTGAGGAAGGAAACGGGGCGGCCAGCGGACCGCCCCATAAGGTTGGAGATCAGAAGCGGACGCTGCCCTTGAAACCCCACAGGCGCGGCGGAGCGTAGCTGGCCTGCAGGGCACCGGCGCCATAGACGTAGCGGTTGGCGACGGCCTTGTCGGTGACATTGTCCACGAAGGCCTGCAGGCGATACTGGTCGTTCACATCCCAGATCAGGCGCAGGTCGATCTTGGCGTAGCCCTTCTGGTAATCCATCGGGGAATTGAACGGCGTGCCGTAATAGCCATCGGAGAAGGTGACGGTGGCCAGCGGCGTCAACCGGCCCTCGCTCCCCACATCCATCCCGTATTTGGCGGTGACGGAGCCGGTCCAGCTCGGCTGGTGCGGGATTTCCTTGCCCGACAGGTCGCAGCCATAGGTGCCCGTCGTGCCTGCCACCAGGCCACAATCATAGCCAGGCGCGAAGATGCGGGTACCGTTGGGCAGCAACAGTGTCGTACCGAAGGAGAGCGGCGTATCGGGGAAGCGCGTATATTCCGCATCCATCAGCGACAGGGTGCCGGTCAGGCTGAAATCGGAAGTGACCTGCCATTGCAGTTCCGTCTCTAGGCCATAGGTGCGGGCGCGGGCGGCGTTGAACACACCGGAAATGGTGGAACCGCCCACCGGCACGGCGCGCTGTTCCTGCAGGTCGCTGTACCAGTTGTAATAGAAGGACAGGTTGAGCTGCAGGCGGTTATCCAGGAAGCGGTTCTTGGACCCGACCTCCAGCGCCTTGACCGTTTCCGGATCGAAGGTGGGGGCCAGACCCGCCGCCGCCTGACCGGAATTGAAGCCGCCGGAACGGAAGCCCGTGGAATAGGAAGCATAGAGCATGTGATCGTCGGCCACCTCGTAGTCGGCAGCCAGACGATAGGTGAATTCCTTGAAGTTCTTGGGATTGTATGAGGCCCCCGTCAGCACATTGGTGTTGTAGGGTGCGCAGGCGAAGCCGGGGGCCGCACCAGCGAAGGTGCAGTTGGTGGTGCCGCGCGTGCCGAACGAGCTGTCGGGAATACGGCGCAGCATGTCCAGTGTGATGGCACTGGTATCCGGCGTCTGCACGCCCGTCGGGCTGGTCAGCAGCGGCAGGATCAGGCTGGCATTGGCGAAGGCGAAATCCTTGCGGTCGCGGGTGTACCGGCCGCCGGCGGTCAGGTTCAGCCTCTCCATCACCTGATAGGAGGCCTGGGCGTAACCGGCCAGCGATTTGGTGGTCGCACGCTGTGCGTCATAGGTACCACCCGACGCCGGGGGCAGATTCAGCACACCGTTGGGCGTGTGAATGATGCGCGCGAATTGCTGGTTGATGAATGCGCCTTCCAGCTTGTCATGGAAATAATACAGGCCCGTGACCCATTTCAGCGGCCCGTCACCGTTGGACAAGGCCTGAATTTCCTGGCTGAAGGTCTTGGCGGCGGTCAGCGAGGCGTCGATGGCGACGGTATTGCCGGAAAAATCGCTGTCCGCCGTGCGCACCGCCTCGAAATCGACATAGCCGGTGATGGACTTCAGGGTTACCCCGTCCAGTTCATAGGCCAGATCCAGTGAGGTGGACCATTTCTCCAGATCCAGGAAGGTCTTGTAATCGGTGTCGATGCGATAGGGATCGTCGAACTTGTAGATAGGCACGCCCAGATCGACGCCGACACCGGCCGACGTCGTGCAATCGGCGATGCCGTCGCGGTTGCCGGGTCGGCCATTCACCAGTACGGGTGTTGCATTGAACAATGGCTGGCAGGTCTGGCCATAGACATAGGTGCCGCGCTGCTTGTAGCCGAAGGCCGAACCGCCGGCCCCACCCTGCTCATTGTAATCGGCCCGTGCCGTCAGGGTGAAATTCTCCGCCGGCTCCACCTTGAACGAGGTGCGCACATATTTGCTGTCATCATCGAACAGGTTGCTGCCGGCGGGATTGTCGTTCTTCACCCAACCATCGCTTTCATCGCGCAGGGCGGCCACGCGGAAGGCGGCGTTTTCGCCCAGCGGCACATTGATGAAGCCCTCGGTCTTGATCTTGCCATAGGAGCCAAGCGTCAGGTCGGCGCCCCCCTCCAGCACACCCAGTTCAGGCGCCTGCGTCGTCAGCACGATGTTGCCGCCGAACGTGTTGCGGCCATAGAGCGTGCCCTGGGGGCCGCGCTGCACTTCCAGCTGTGCGATATCCACGAAGCCGGCCATGGCCTGGCTGGAACGCGACTGGTAGATGCCATCGATGAAGAAGCCGATGGTGGTATCGCCATTGATGGCGACATTGTCGGTGCGCACGCCCCGCATCGACGGGCGGGCGTCGCTGCCCGACCGGGCGAAGCTGAAGCCCGGCACCGCCCCTTCGAGGCGTGAAATATCGGTCAGGCCACGCTCTTCCATGGCGGCGGCGGTGAATGCGCTTACCGACACGGGAACATCCTGCAGGTTCTCCGCCCGGCGTTGCGCCGTCACGATGATTTCCTCCAGCACAATGCCGGACGACGCGCCATCTTGGGACTGCGCCAGCACCGGAACCGCCGGTATCGTCAGCGCCAGACCCGAAAGGCCAGCCAGCCAACGGCTGCGCAGGGCGCGGCGGCTGGTCTGGATGGAAGCGTTCATCTGATTATACATCCCCGAAGTCCCCTCTGTTCGCCATTCGGCATTTATCACTGCGATGGCTTGAACGCTAATCTGAAATGACTGCGCATGCAATGATATTGCATCAAAATTCCGGAAGATTCTTGAATATACTCATTTTTCCTTTTAATATCATATATATAGTTCATGCATTCGCATGCTAACCAAGCCGTGCCGTGCGACCGGCCTGGAACTCCCCGAAGAAGAAGCGCTGCTCTGCCGGCAGGGTCGGGTCCTCAATCCGGGCCAGCAGCAGATCCACAGCGGCAGCCACCATCCGTTCCACAGGCTGGCGGGTGAAGGTAAGCTGGTAATTCAGCCCCTGGGCGGGATTGACCACGCCGAACCCGGTCACCGAAACCTTGTCCGGCACGCCAATCCCCTCCGCCCGCAGCCGGTCTATGCAGCCCAGCGCCACCGCGTCATTGACGCAGACCAGCGCGTCGGGCAGCCCGCCCATGGCCGCCTTCACCTGATCCAGCGCCGGCCCGGCACTGCTATAGACATAGGGCAGCCGGACAATGACGGGGTCATCGATGCCGGCGGCGGCCAGCCGCGTCACGGCACCGGCCACCGCCTCTTCCCCGATATAAGAGCTGGAAGGACCGGAAATGATCCCGAACCGCCGATGTCCGCCCGCCAGCAGCCGCCCGACCATGGAGCGCGCGCCCTCCCGGTAATTGCAGCAGATGGCGGATGCCTGCGCCTCCAGCACGCGGTTGAACAGCACCAGCGGAATGCCCCGTTCATCGAACCGTTCCGCCAGTTCGGCCGTAATGGCGGCCGTGGTCAGGGCCGCGTCGACACGGTGCGACAGGATACGGTCGGCGACATCGGCGATGGAACGGTCGGCGCCGGTGGTAAACAGCAGCACGTGATATCCCTGCTCGGCCAGCCGCTCGCTGACCTCATAAAGCAGTTCGGGATAAAGCAGGTTGGTCCGCGCCTCGATCAGCATGGCGACCAGATTGGACCGGCCGCTGGTCAGGCCGCGGGCCAGGATGTTGGGCTGGTACCCCAACTCCCGCGCCGCCGTCATCACCCGTTCACGCAACGGCGCCGACACTTTTCCGCCCGGCGTGAATGCGCGCGACACCGTTGCCTGGGAAACGCCGACAAAATTGGCCACATCCTGGGCCGTGACGGCACCCGCCGGCTTCTCGGCCGGGCGTGCCCGCTCCCCCCGCCCCTTTTCGCGTTCCATGATATCTCCCTTGGAAATTATGGCCTATTTCATCAATACGCCAATCAAGCCGCCCTTCCCAGCCCGCATCGGATCAGGCTTTCAAGTTTTTGAATTTTTCATTGCATACGCATTCACAGGCCTTTATCGTCCCTCTCCACGGCATGCGATGCCGACCCATCGACAGGAACGACCTATGGCGGACGGAGAAGAGGCAGTGGCCAAACCCGCAACCACGGCGCTGGCGCGCGGCATCCCGGGCGGGGCCACAGCCAGCGCCACGAACGGCGTGTCGCGGGTGCGGCACATCGATATCAACGAATTGCTGAGCCCGCGGACGGATCGGCGGCAATCGTTGAACGGCTATCAGGAATGCTATTCCGATATCGTCCATTATATCGCCTATTGCACTCATCGCATCTGGGCGGAGAAGGGCATCGGCCTGATCTATGATCATTACGATCCGGCCTGCCTGGTTCACACGCCCTACGGCACTTCCTCCGGGGTGGATGATGTGGTGGCCAGCACCTTGCAGATGATGCAGTCCTTCCCGGACCGTTCCTCCCGTCTGGTGAATGTGGCCTGGTGTGGCGATGACCGGAAGGGCTTCTACACCTCGCATCTGGGCCAGAGCCGGATGACCAATCTGGGTCCGTCCGCCTATGGCCCGGCCACGGGCCGCAAGGTCAGCATCCGCCATATTGCCGATTGTGAATCGGTGGCCAACCGCATCACCCGGGAATGGCTGGTGCGGGACAACGGCGCCCTGGTCCGCCAGATCGGCCTGGACCCGCATGAGGTGGCCAGGAAGATGGCGGCAGCGGAGGTGGCCCGCGGCAGCGATCCCGTTCGCCATGGCCTGACGGAGCGCGAGCCCGGCCAGCGCCTGCCCACCTCCCGTTATCTGCCGGCTACCAGCGTGTCGGCGGAAGAACGGCTGCGTGTTATGTTCCATGAGATCTGGAATGCCCGCCGCCTGGACCGGCTGAAGGAATTCTATGCCCCCAACGCCTATGTCCATACGGCCCCCGGTCGGGACATCCAGGGGCTGAACGGCATCACCTGGCAGATCATCCGCCTGTTGGCCACCATGCCCAACGCTTCGATCAGCTTCGACCATTTCTGCGACGTGCAGGAAACCGACGGCTATATCGCGGCGGTGCGCTGGACACTGAACGGTACCCATTCCGGCAACGGCATGTTCGGCTCGCCCAGCGGCAACCCGATCTCCATCCTGGGCATGAGCCATTTCCGTTTCGAGGGCGATCTGATCGTGCAGGAATGGACGGTTTGGGATGAAATCTCCGTGCTGATGCAGGTGCATGCCCCCGTCAACGCGCTGGGCGTGTAACCGGCCGGGCCCGTGGGGGAGGAGGATGGGATGGTGGGGACAAAAGAGGGCCCGAGCCGGCGCAGCCTGCTGGCCGGCGGGCTGGCGGCGGGAATGCTGGCCGCCCTGCCCCGGCGGGGCCGCGCGCTGGCCGGGTCACGGATCAGCGTGATGGTCGTGGCGGCGTCACAGTTCCGGGGATTGGAACTGCGCACGCCGGAATTCACGCGCACCACGGGCATCGAGGTGGAGTATCTCACCACCCCGTTCCGTAACCTGCAGCAGAAGG
The DNA here is from genome assembly GCF_048066175.1 of Niveispirillum fermenti. GTDB lineage: Bacteria > Pseudomonadota > Alphaproteobacteria > Azospirillales > Azospirillaceae > Niveispirillum > Niveispirillum fermenti. The sequence continues at coordinate 256,525 of NZ_JBLTXA010000006.1, forward strand.
TGTCGGCCGTCGGCGTCGCCCATGACGGCACGGTGGATATCGTCACCTACATGGATGCCTGGGGACCGGCCAATGCCTATTGGTATGCCGATCTGACGGAGATGATGACCCGCGACGGTCTGGGGCTGGATCGCTATCCGGCGGCCTTCCATCCCGCCTGCCGTGATGGCGACCGGATCACCGGCCTGCCCGTCCGTGGTGCGGCGCAGACCTTCTATTACCGCCGCGACCTGTTCGACCGGCACGGACTGCCGGCCCCCGCCACCTGGGCCGACGTGGTCCAGGCCGGCAAGGTTCTGGCACAGGCCGAACCCGGCGTGGCGCCGCTGAACCTGTATTACGGCAATGATGGCAGCCAGCAGAACCTGTTCGTGTGGCTGTCCCTGATCTGGAGTGCCGGCGGCGACCTGTTCGCCCCCAACGGCACGCCCCTGCTGACCAGCGGCGTGGTCGCCGAAGCCACACGTTTCTATATCGACCTGCATCGCCGCCACACCATCACCAACCGGGGCGCCGTATCGTTCGTGGAGAAGGATGCCGCCATCTCCTTCGCCCAGGGCAAGGCGGCGATGTCGCCGCTCTGGTCCTGGAATATCGGACAGTTCATGGACCGGTCACGGTCGGTCCTGACACCGGACCAGATCGGTTTCACCAATATGCCGGCGGCCACGGCGGGACGGCCCCCGGTCGCCTATGCCAATGTCTTCCCCATGTCGATCAACCGTTACTCCCGGCACAAGGAAGCGGCCTGGACCTATCTGAAATGGCTGGCCGACCCGGACCTGGAACGACGCAACGCCATGGAAAAGCAGGTTTCAGGGCAGGCGCTGGACAATAACATCGTCGTGCAGCGCGCCAACCTGGCCGATCCCGCCATCAGCGCCGCCAATGGCGGCACGCTGGCGCTGGCCGCGCAGGCGCTGGAGACGGGCCGCGTCTGTCCACAGACAGCCGATTGGCCGGAGATCGGCGAGACGCTGTCCAACATGATCACGCGCGCCGCCAACGGCAATGATATCGACCGGCTGCTGGAGCGGGCGCAGCGGGATGTAACCGCCACGCTGCGCCGCGGCGGCCTGGACATCGACGGGTGACGCCATGGGCTGGATCGAAAAGAAACTGAAATATCTGCTGGTGGCGCCGGCCCTGACCATCGTCATGGCCCTGGCCGCCTTTCCGCTGCTGCAATCGCTGATGGGCAGCCTGTTCGTCTGGCGCCTGAACCGGGCGCCGGGACCGACCAAATTCATCGGGCTGGCGCATTATGAACGCGCGCTGACCGACCCGCTATTCTGGAACTCGGCCATGGTCACGGGCCTGTTCACGCTGTCCAGCGTGATCCTGACCACGGCCTTGTCGCTGGCCTTCGCCATGGCCCTGTCAGTGCCGGGCCGGTCCACCAGGCTGATGCGCGTGCTGCTGATCCTGCCTTTCGCCATGAGCCCGGCATTGATCGGCATGTCCTTCCGCTACATGTTCAACGCCGATTTCGGCGTGGTGCCGGCGCTGCTGGGCCTGGTCTGGGAACCACTGGCACATGTGGATTGGCTGGCTGATCCGGTCGCCGCCCTTGTCGTGGTCATCCTGTGCGATGCCTGGGGCTGGTTCCCGTTCATGACCATGATGATCATGGGCGGGCTGCGCACCGTCCCGCGGGAGGCGCAGGAGGCGGCGCGCGTCGATGGCGCCACGCCGTGGCAGGTGTTCCGCGACGTCACCCTGCCCTGTCTGAAGCCGGTGCTGCTGGTCGCCATGGTGCTGAAGACCATCTTTTGCCTGAAGATGTTCGATCAGGTCTTTCTGCTGACCAATGGCGGCCCCAGCCATGCCACCCAGACCTTGAGCCATTACATCTATACCCAGAGCATGCGCTTCTATGACCTGGGCTATGGATCCGCCCTATCCTGGCTGCTGGTCCTGCCGATGGCGGCTCTGGTCTTCTTCTACACGCGGCAGATCCTGCTGCAATCCTCCGCCCGCCAACGGGATGCACGCTGATGGCCACGATCACCCGTCCCAACCCGGCAGCACGGCGCCCGCAGGCGACCCCGCTGCTGCGCGGCCTGTTCCTGTCCTTCATGGCCTTCGCCATCCTGTTGCCGGTCATCTGGATCGCGTCCGGCGCCTTCAAGCAGCTGGTCGACATTTTCCAGCTCCGCATCCTGTTCACGCCGACGCTGGATAATTTCGGCGCCATCGCCGATGCGCCCTTCCTGGCTTATCACAAGATGGCCAACAGCCTGATCGTGGCGCTGTGGGCCGTGATCATCACCATTCCGCTGGCCCTCCTGGCCGCCTACAGCCTGTCGCGATACCGGCTGCCGGGCGAGCGGCTGATATTGTTCGCGCTCCTGTCGACGCAGTTCCTGCCCTCGGTGGTCGTGGTGCTGCCCTTTTTCCTGCTGTTCCGCGATTTGGGCCTGCTCGACACCAGGACGGCGCTGGTCGCCATCAAGGTGGCCATGATGATGCCGTTCGCAGTCTGGATGCTGAAGGGTTTCATCGACGGCATTCCCATCGAGATCGAGGAGTCCGCCCGCGTGGATGGGGCCGCATCGCTGCGCGTCATCCGCGACATGGTGGTGCCCATGGCCCTGCCCGGCATCATCACCACGGCCATTTTCTGCTTCATCATGGCCTGGAACGAGTTCCTGTTCGCCCTGATCCTGACCTCGCGCGATGCGGTGACGCTGCCCATCGCGCTGTCCATGCTGACCACCGACGAGGGGGACTTCTGGCACTTCCTGTCAGCCGCCGGCCTGCTGGTCATGCTGCCGATGATCGGGCTTGCCCTTCTGATCCAGAAACATTTCACCGGCGGGTCCACCGCAGGTTCGTCACGCTGATCCGGCCGACCCGGCAGAGGAGAAACACATGGCCACCGTCCATCTGGACAATATCGCCAAGAGCTGGGGCGCGGTCACGGCTGTCAGCCCGCTGTCGCTGGACATTGCCGACGGTGAATTCCTTGTCTTGCTGGGCCCATCCGGCTGCGGCAAGACCACGACCATGCGAATGATCGCCGGGTTGGACGAACCGACCGGCGGCACCATCCGCATTGATGGCCGCGACGTCACCCATCTGGAGCCGCGCGACCGCGACGTGGCCATGGTCTTTCAGAATTACGGGCTCTATCCGCATATGACGGTGGCGGAGAATATCGGCTATCCGCTGAAGCTGGCCGGTGTTCCCAAGGCGGAACGCGCCCGGCGCGTGGCGGAAGCCGCCGAGCGGGTGGAACTGACCCCCTATCTGGAACGCCGCCCCGCTGCCATGTCGGGGGGGCAGCGCCAGCGCGTGGCCCTGGCCCGCGCCATTGTGCGCCAGGCCAAACTGTTTCTGATGGACGAACCCCTGTCGAACCTGGATGCCAAACTGCGTGGCACCATGCGCTCCACGTTACGCGCCCTGCAGCGCGACCTGGGCATCACCACCATTTATGTCACCCATGATCAGGTCGAGGCCATGACCATGGCCGACCGGGTGGTGGTGATGGAGAAGGGCCGTATCCAGCAGATCGGCACACCGGCCGATGTCTATCATCGCCCGGCCAACCTGTTCGTGGCGGGTTTCCTGGGGGCGCCGCCCATGAACTTCATTAATGGCCAACTGTCCGGCGGCGTGTTCACGGCGCCCGGTATGGTCGTGCCTGCCGACAGCAACATGACGCGACCCGCCATTCTGGGCGTGCGGCCGGAAGCCATCCGGCTGACCGGGCCCGCCGCCTCAATGGCGCAGGGCCGGGTCCGCGCCGTGGAATTCCTGGGCGATGCATCGCTGCTGCTCATCGACCGGCAGGATGGCGGCACCCTGACCGCTCGTGTGGCGGTCGCCGACGCACCGGTCGTGGGCGCGCCGGTCGGGTTGGACTTCACTACAACGCGGCTGTTCGCTCCGGCGGCCGATGGCGGCCAGGCGCTGGATGATTGACCGCCATGGCCGTCATCGACCCGCATTGGCTGGATATTGGCGGCATCCAGGCCGCGTATCGCCAGGGAACATTGACGCCGTTGCGGCTGGTGGAAGCGCTGATCGACCGGATCGATCGCGTTGACCCGCTGCTGAACAGCATCGTGCATCTGGATCGCCGGCAGGTGCTGGAAGATGCCAGAGCCGCCACGGCGGAACTGAAGGCCGGGCGGCCGATGGGACCGCTGCATGGCGTGCCCATCGGCATCAAGGATATCATCGATGTCGCAGGCCAGCCAACCACCTGCCATTCCCGTTTCATGCTGGGCAATATCGCCCGGCATGATGCCGCGCTTGTTTCGCGACTGCGGATGGCGGGCGCCATTATCATGGGCAAGCTGGCGACCCACGAATTCGCCATCGGCGGCCCCAGCTTCGATCTGCCCTTCCCGCCCGCCCGCAATCCCTGGAACCGCCATCACCACCCCGGCGGGTCAAGCAGCGGGTCGGGCGTAGCGGTAGCCGCCGGCCTGATGCCCGCCGCCATCGGAACCGATACGGCGGGATCGATCCGCAATCCGGCCAGCGGCTGCGGCATTGTCGGACTGAAGCCCGCTTACGGCGCCGTGCCGCTGGACGGCGTGTTCCCGCTGGCCCCCAGCCTCGACCATGCCGGCCCCATGACCCGCAACGTGGCCGACGCGCTCCTGCTGCTCTCCGTCCTGTCCGGCGATCCTGTACCCCCATTGCCGTCGGTCCAGGGGTTACGCATCGGTTTCATCCGCCACTTCCATGAACGCGACATTCCGGCGACACCAGAGGTGGCGGCAGCACTGGAGAATGTCGCACATCGCCTGTCGGCGGAAGGCTGCATCGTCACCGGGATCAACGTTCCGGCACTGACCCGGTTCGCGGCCGCCAATCTGACGATCATGCAGGCCGAAGCCGCCGCAATCCATGCCGACCGCCTGCGTAACGCACCCGGAATTTTCGCCGCCCGCACCCGCGCCGCCCTGTTGCCGGGCCTGGGCATAGAGGCCGGCCGACTGGACGCGGCGCGTGTGGAGAAGGCAGTGCTGACCGATGCACTGACGGAGGCTGCCGCGGCCTGCGATGTGGTGATGACAGCCAGCAGCATGGATGTCCCGGCCCGGTTCGACGACGACGACGCGATTACCCGGGGATACGGCCTGCAGGCCCGAACCGTCTTCAATCTGACAGGTTGGCCAGCCATCGTCCTGCCTGCCGGCCTATCCCATACGGGGCTGCCCTTGTCGGTACAGTTCGCCGCGGCCAAGGGGCGAGAGGCATGCCTGTTTGCTGTCGCCAAATGCCTCGATCGCCTCAGCAGCTCACCCCCGATTTGATACTATTTTGCACGAGCGGCGCAACGGCGGGGCATTGAAATTGTACCGCCCCTGATCTGGCGCCCTGAGGATGTCCAGTTTCCGGAGTGCGGGCAAGGATCATCAGGGATGATCCGCCATGATCCGTCCTTCATCCAACCGGAGAGGCACCAGGCCGAACCGTTTGCGATAGGGGGCGGTGACATCGTTGCCGAACATGGTGGTCCACCATTGGCCGCCCCGGTCCTGGAACAAGGTGCCATGTCCGGCATGGGGCGCCCCCACCTGTCGCTTGCTGTAGGGCCCCAGCACCGAGCGGGCCGCGCCATACATCATGTCGTAGGTGCCATGGGTGCGCAGCGGGCCGTTCCATTCGGCACCCGTGATGAAATAGGTGTCGCCCAGCCGGATCAGGCCATTGCCTTCATAGCCCACCTTCTCCCCGTCGGTATCGAGCAGTCGGACCGGCGGTTCTTCGAACCCATCCCGCCGGGCATTCAGCCGGCCCAGATGGCCACCGCCCCATAACAGGTAGAGATTGTCCCCATCCTCGAAGATGAAACCGTCGATGCCGGTCACAAGATTGGCTTTGGCGACATTCCGATAGGGTCCCTCGGCCCGGCCGGAGAGGCTGCGGTAAAGCCAGGTCCGCCCACCCACGTCGCGTTCCATCATGGAGAAGGCGAGATAGAAGGTACGGTCCCGTGCCACCCATTTGATTTCCGGTGCCCAGAGGGCAGCCAGATTGCGGAAGGTGACGCCAAGCCCGTCACGATCGAAGCGGAGGCTGGTTTGCGTCCATTCCCGCAGGTCGTCGGACCGCCATAGCGCCAGGACACCGTCGGCCTCCCGGTTGCGGCTGGTGGTGCCCACCAGATAATAGGTCCCGTCCGCCGCCATCGTCACGGAAGGATCGCGGATCGCGGTTTCCGGCAGGGCCGGCCTGGCATGGGCCACGGGGCTGTTCTCCGTCAGCACCGATGCCGCCGGCCGCAACCGGCCGCCCTCCGTCCGGTCCAACGGGACCAGGCCGACCTGCTCGCATATATGGGCCAGATGATCGGCACATTGCGGATTGTAACTGGCGAACAGGCGCCCATCCGCGTCGCGCAGGACCGAAATGCGGCCAGCATGGGGGACCGCCAGGAAACGCCGGCTGAAGGGGCCATAGGGTGTCGGACCCGTGGCCATGAACACGTCCTCCGTCGGGGCCCGCATGCGGCCCGTCACCTCGCTGGCCACGACGACATAGCGGTCGCCGTCCCTGAACATCGTCGCCCCCTTTTCACCGATCCGTGACCGGACGGGCCAGTCCTGCCCCTCCGGCAACTGGCCAAACAGGGACGGATCGGGTTTCAGGAAGCGGGGGGGCTCCGCCAGTGCCTGTAGATCTGGGGTCAGGCGGGCAATCATGCCGCCCTCCCACAACAGATAGGCGGCATCATCGTCGATAAACAGCGACGGATGTGTCGCATTCTCCACCAGGCAGGGGCTTTCCTGATAAGGTGCCGTCGGTTCGGCAACCCGCCCCACGGCGATGCGGGCACAGCCATCCTGGTCCTGGAAGGTCAGGTACAGCCGATTCCCCCGGATTGCGACCTCCGGCGACAGCAGCCGGCGTCCCTGCGCATGGACGGCCCCCAGTGCCCGCCACTGCTTGGCATCAGCTGACACCCACAGACGGAAACCGTCTTTGGGACCGTCCCGCTGGGGTGTGCCGGTCAGGAACAGGGTGCCGTCAACGGCGCGGGCCAATGAGGCGTCCTGAAGCGCACGCTCGCGGAAGATCGCCTGCACCGGCCTGGCATCGGCGGTGGGCAGGGTCGTGGCATTGCGGTCCATCGACGGGTGGTCCAGGAAGATGTCATCCACAACCTTGTGCTGGGCCGGTGAGGGCGGCGTGGCCAGCAGGCACCCCACCAGACAAAGGATGTGGGCCGGGCGGTTGCCCGTTTCACGGTTCCGGCGTGCGGCGAAAAACATGCAGATTCCCCGGGCAACGGTCATAATAAATATGATATATATGATGATGAAATGGCTCCTTGCCGTCAAGCCATGCTGTCATGGCGCGATGGCAAGGATGAGAGGCTGCACGGCCCCTGCCATTCAGGAAACGGGGGAATGATGAACATCTTGAAGGATCATGCGCGTGGCGATCTGGGGCGACGTGCCTTTCTGAAATCGCTGCTGGCTTCCACGGTGCCGCTTGCCGCTGGGGTGGCGTTCGCGCCGCCGGCGAACAGTGGCGGCGGCAGGGTCACATCCAGGACCCCGAACATCATTCTCAATCGCCGGCGCCAACATTCGTTGGCTCGGGCGCGCCGCACGAGCGGTGCTGTGGCAGTCGCCGCCGGACCAACTTGCGATGCGTTCTACTCATCGCAAGTTGGTACAACCTGGAAAGAACACGCCCTGGATGATGGCTGCGATGCCATCATCCAGGGCGGGAACACAAGGCCTCGTCAGAGGCGGAACCGCATGCCGACGCGATAGACGCTTTCCAGGAACCGGGTCTGCCACGGATAGGACTGGCCCTGGGCGTTGAAGGTGCGGCGGTTCTGGGTCGGGGTGTGCAGGATGTTGGTGGCGTTGAAGGAAAGGGTGATGTCCTCCACCGGGCTGAAGGTGGCGGAGAAATCCAGTGTGCCGCGCCCATTCTCCTTAACCGGCAGGGTCGGCCCCAGCACATTGGCCCCCAGGGCCGGATCCTGGACCTGGCCATAGCTGACGACATAGCTGGACCGGTAATTGTAGGAAACCCGCAGCGACAGCGGACGGGTGTCATAGAATACCGACATGTTCAGGACATGGTCGGAGACGCCGGCAATCGGCTGCTTGCCGGGCAGGGTCGCCGCCAGCCCCGGTGCCAGTTCGGACGCATGGTCAAGATAGGTATAATTGACCATGCCGCCGACATTCTCCAGCCAGTTGGGCAGCCATGGCGCCCTCAGGAAGGTTCGCGCACCAGCCTCGATCCCCTGGATCCGGCCCTCACCGCCATTTTCCGGACGGTTGACGTTCAGGCGGTTGAACTCGGGGTCGCGCACTTCGGTGGTGAAGTTGGAAATGAACCCCGTGATATCCTTGCGGAAGACGCCGACCGTGATGGCGCCGGAGCGGCTGAAATAATATTCCAGGGATGCGTCGTAGTTGGTCGCCTTGACCGGGTTCAAGTCGGGGTTGCCGCCCGAGGCGGAACGAACGCAGTCCGGATGATTGGGGCCGTTTTCCGGCACGGCGGGATCGGCGATGCAGACCGGCGGCGGCAGGTTGATCGTCAGCGACGGATCAAGCGCGCCGAAACCCGGCTTGGTGCGGGTTTTGGTGAACGCGGTGCGGAATTGCAGTTCCGGCGTCATCCGCAGGCGGGCGCTGACATTGGGCAGAAAGTCGTTATAGGCGTTCTTGCGCGTGACCGGCTGGACCACGACAACCTGTCCGCCGGGCCCCTGTTCGGTGGAACGCGCGGTGCCGGTGACAGCGTTCTCGGTTCGCACCGCGCGCAATCCCACCAGACCGTCGATCGGCATGCCGGCGATCTCGTAATCATACCGGGCCTGGAGATAGGCCGTGTATGATTGCTCCTCCCCTTCATAGATCGCGTCGCCCCAGGCCGGGCGCCCGGCAGGAACATTCACCAGTGCGCGAAGATCGTCCGCATGTGCGGTCAGGCTTCCGGTTGTCGGGGTCAGGAAGGTACGGATCGATGTGGCATCATCCCCGCGGAAGCCAGGCGGCACCATGGAGTATTCCAGCGGCAGCAGCGGATAGAACTGTCCGGCGGGCGCGGTGCCGTTGCGGGAGAAATTATAGGCTTCGTTTTCCTGTGTATTGTAGCGGATGCCGACCTGAAGATTGCTGATCCACGGGCTGGAAAGCGCATAATCGGCATCCATCCGGGCCTGGACACTACGCCCGTGCGTGCGGTCTCCGGTCTCCGCCAGCCCGGTAAGGCGATAATTGTTGGGGTCGGTCAGGTCGAAATTCGTGAAGGTGACCGTGCCGCCGCCGACACCGGCATCCGTGTCGAAATCAAACGACCGGTTGGGCTGTGACCGCAAGGTGTAATTGGCGCGGAAATTCGTCGTGGTGAAGGTGGAGTCCGTAAACGCGACATCGCCGGTAAGCCGCAGGTCATCGCCATGCCAGATGAAGCCGCTGCCGGTCTGGTAGGTATCGGTCTTTCCGTCGACCACACCCTGCCCGCCGCTGGGCGTGGCGCCGGCGGTGGCCGTGAAGCTCTTGACCAGATTGCTGTCGGGGAAGAGGACGATATCGGTGAGGTTGGCGAGATCGCCCGTGCCGACATTCAGATTACGGCCGCCACCCTTGCTGCGGTATCCCTGGAACAGACCATCGATATAGAATTCAAGGTCGGTGCGGGGACGCCACTGGAAGACGGTCGCGGCATTGGGACGCCAGCGCTTGGCCGTCACATAGTCGATATTGACGAAGGTAGGATAGCGGATCGGATCGGCCGTCGGGGTCAGGCGGCGGTTGGAAATGGTCTGGCTGACAGCGCGGGAGGAATCGATGAATTTCGTGTCGGCATAGGCGCCTTCCACCAGGAAGCCCATGTCGCCGATACCGGTCTCCCATCGTTTGCTCACCAGCAGATTGGCGTCGATGCCATTCTGCCGGGCCTGGTACCAGTGCAGGTGGCTGATGCCGCCGGCGACGCGGTCCTCCTTGAAATCCAGGGGCCGGCGGGAGCGGACATCCACGAGGCCGGCCAGCCCGGCCTCCTGCAGATTGGCGCTGGCGGACTTATATACATCAAGTCTGGCGATGCTGTTGGAAGGGAAATCCTGCAACTGCACGAAACGGCCGCCGGCCGTGAACATCTCACGGCCATTATATGTCGTGGCCAGATCGGGAAGGCCGCGGATGCGGACCCCCTGGGCGGCACCGTTGTTGCGCTCCACCTGGACGCCCGTGATACGGGCCAGGGATTCCGACGCGGTCACGTCAGGGAGCTTGCCGATATCCTCGGCCACCACCGACTCGATGATCTGATCGGATTGACGCTTCAATGCCTGCGCGGATTCCAGGCTCTCGCGGATGCCGGAAACGACGATTTCTTCCATGACCGCGGTCTGTCCGGTGGCGCTGGGGCTTGAGCTCCCGGCGTTCTGTGCCAAGGCGGGCGTGACCGCCATCAGCCCCAGAAGCGAAGTGGTTGCGGCCAACCGGGCACGATGCGTGGTGCGCACTTTAGTTGCCTCCCAAATTTGGTTTTGAATTATCTATCTCAATAATATGATATATAGCGGTCAGCAAGGCAATAATATGATTTAACACAAATTGACATACCCTTGCGCCATGGCCGCACACCGGATCGATCGCCATGACACCGTATCAAGGATACCGGCGAGCCCCGCAGGGTCGGCATACGGCAAAGTCCTGCTCCTCTGCAGGATCGGTGCGCGCGACGCCAGAATGAGTTTGCGTGTTCCTGTTATGCGCAGAATGACGACCTGTGACTGTAGCGTTGCATCGTGACTTGATTAATCAGATTTATTAGGCTTATGTTTCGGGGCAAGAATGAAAGTGAAAAGGGGGACGCGGATGTGCAACGTGACACGCCGGCGCTTGCTGGGCTCTGCCATGGCGGGAGCGCTGTTGAGTGGCTGCACGGGCAGCATAGCCAGGGCGGCCACCGGTTCGGTGAACGCCAGGACAGGCAAAAAGCCCAATATCCTGTTGATCCTGGTCGATGACCTGAAGCCGCTGATCGGCGCCTATGGCGACCGCATGGCGATCACGCCCAACCTGGACCGTCTGGCGGCGCGTGGAACGCGGTTCGATGCGGCTTATGCGAACGAGGCCGTCTGTGCGCCCAGCCGGATCAATCTGATGACCGGTTCGCGCTCCACCTCCACCGGCATCTATGATTTCGGCATGAACTTGCGCGACTACCTGCCCGATGCCGTGACCATGCCGCAACATTTCCTGGCGTCGGGCTACCGGACCGAAAGCATGGGCAAGGTGTACCATATCGGCCATGGCACCAAGGACGACAAGGCCGGCTGGTCCGTGCCGCACCATAAGGACAAGCTGATCGAGTATGTGGAGACAGCCAGCACCGGCGGCCTGCCAACGCAGGAGGAGGCCCTGTTCGAGGAGGTTCCCAGCGACGATGGCGATCCCTTTGCCTATGCCCGCACGCTGGCCAAGGGTGCGGCGTGGGAAAAGCCCGACGTTGCCGATGATGCCTATGCCGATGGACGCACGGCCGATTACGCGATCGGCAGGCTGCGCGCGCTGAAGGGCGGTGGCCAGCCCTTCTTTCTGGCGGTGGGCTTTGCCCGGCCGCACCTGCCTTTCTCCGTGCCCAGGCGTTATTGGGACATGTACGATCCCGCCCGTCTGCCTCTGGCAAGTTTTGAGCAGTTGCCGGAGGGCGCGCCGCGCTATGCGGGCAAGGTCGGCGGTGAGATCGAGGCCTATCGCGAGGTTCCCGCCGGGGTCGCCGGCAAGGATTTCCCCGATGAACTGAAACGCACGCTCATCCACGGCTATTATGCCAGCGTCACCTATGTCGACCGGCAGATCGGCAAGGTGCTGGACGAGCTTGACCGCAGCGGACTGGCGCAGGACACGGTCGTCGTCCTGTGGGGCGACCACGGTTTCCATCTGGGAGACCATGGCCTGTGGACGAAACATACGAATTTCGAGCAGGCAACGCGCATTCCGCTGATCTTCGCCGGTCCGGGCATCGCGGCCGGCAAGGTGACGGGTCAGTTGACCGAAACGGTGGACATTTTCCCGACCCTGGCGGCCCTTGCCGGGACGGGCGCACCGTCCGGCCCGCAGCCCAAGGACGGCATGAGCATGATGCCGGTCCTGACCGATCCGGCGCGCCGGGTCCGCGATCACGCCTATCACTGCTATCCGCGCGGTGAATGGCTGGGAGAGGCGATCCGAACGGATCGGTACCGTCTGGTCCGGTGGAACAACGAGCGCCTCGGTGAACGCAGTTTCGAACTGTACGATCTGGTCACCGACCCGCAGGAGACGCGCAATCTGGCCGATGCAGAACCCGCCCTGCGGGACCGGCTCGCCGCCATCCTTGCAACCCACCCGGCCGCCAAACCTGTAAAGCCGAAAAAGCCGCGCAAGGCCGGTTGATCCGGTCGAGGCGAGGAAACACCAGACGGGGGGAGCGACATGACATCCTGGCGAACAACGCGCCGCGCGGCATTGCGCATGGGGGCGGCGGCGGCGGCCCTGATGCTGACGGGAAGCGCACCGGCCTTATCGGCCGCAGCATCCCCTGCGGTCCGGCAACCCAACATCCTGTTCATCCTGGTGGATGATATGGGCTTTGCCGATCTTTCCATCTCCGGCAACCGGCTGGTGGCCACGCCCAATATCGACGCGCTGGCCCGCGACGGCATGGTGATGACGCAGTTCTACAATGCGGCACCGATCTGCTCGCCATCGCGTGCGGGCTTCATGACGGGGCAGTTTCCGGCGGCCAACCGCTTTGTCACCTTCATCGCCCATCGCCGCCGTAACGAGCAGTTCGGGCAAGCGCACTGGCTTGATCCGCAAATTCCGGTGCTGCCGCGTGCCTTGAAATCCGTGGGCTATGCCACCGGCCATTTCGGCAAATGGCACCTGGGCGGCGGGCGCGATATCGGCGATGCCCCATTGCCGTCGGCCTATGGCATCGATGAAAGCTACACCCAGTTCGAAGGGCTGGGGCCGCGCCTGCTGCCCAACGATCTTGATGGCGACCTGGCACGGCAGAGCGCGCAACTGGGACAGGGGCCCATCGACTGGGCGCCGCGGGCCGAGGTGACGGCGCGCTTTGTCGACAAGACGCTGGACTTTGTCCGCCGTCACCGTGATGGGCCCTGGTTCGCCCAGCTTTGGCTGGACGATGTGCATACGCCCTGGAAGCCGAATGCCGAACAGATTGCCGCCGTGAAGGGCAAGGGCAAGAATGAGGCCGAAGACCGGTTCCTGGCCGTGCTGGTCGCCATGGACGCCCAGATCGGCCGCCTGATGGAGGGGCTGCGACAGGCGGGCGCGCTGGATAACACCTTGATCGTCTTCACCTCCGACAATGGTCCGACGGTGGGGGCGCAGACGCCCGGTTCCGCCGGTCCCTATCGCGGCCGCAAGGCCAGCCTTTATGAAGGTGGCGTGCGCCAGCCCCTGATCGTCCGGTGGCCGGGGCAGGTGAAGCCCGGTAGCTGGGATGCCACCACCGTCACGCAGGCGGTTGACCTGTTCCCGACGCTGGCCCGCATCGCCGGCGCCGCGGCGCCCGAAGGCGTGGATGGCATCGACATTGGCAGGGCATGGCGGGGCTCCCCGCTGATGAAGCGGCCCGACCTTTACATGCATGTTGCGCGGCCGGCAGCCGAAGCCCAGTTCGGTCCGCTCTATTCGATCCGTTCGGGTGCGTGGAAACTGCTGATGAATGCCGACGGGTCGGGCATGGAGCTTTACAATATCGATGATGATCCGCGTGAACAGGATGACCGCGTCACGCAAAACGCGGACGTGACGAAGCGCCTGTCGGCCAAACTGTCGGCCTGGATCGCCAAATTGCCGACACCGGGACCGGCCGTGGGAAAGGCGATGCAGTGACGCCAGGATTTCATACGTATCTGCCTTGATCAGACCCTATGATCCTGATCAAGGCATCCCACATGCGCCGGGCGCCGCCATCCGGCGGCTTTGGCACGCGCGCGCATGGGCGCATGAGCGCGCGGGCGCTCAACGCGCCAGCCAGGTTGCGATGAGTTCAGCTCACCGCAACCTGGTATCAGTGCCAGGTCGCGTAAAGGGCGATGAGGATCAGGATGACGCCGATGCCCGCGATATTGAAGGTGGAGGGTGTGGCAAACGACACGCCCCGCATGGAGATGCGATTGGCGCCGCCCCGGCTTTTCAGGGCCAGGCTGATAATCACGGCCAGCAGCAGGCTGGCGATGAAGACGATGCTCATCCGGTTCATGAAGGGGATATGCGGCGCCCCGATCTTTAAGGCATAGGATAGCAGGACCGAGGCCAGGGCGGCGGCAATGGCCCCGGCCTCATTGGCCTTTTTCCAGAACAGGCCCAGCAGGAAGATCACCGTAATGCCCGGCGTGAAGAAACCGGAGAATTCCTTGATGAACTGAAAGGCCTGATCGGTGCTGGCAAGCAGCGGCCGGGCGGTGGCCAGCGCCATGATGACGGCGACGGCGGCGGCGATGCGCCCGACCAGGACAAGGTGCTTTTCATGCCCGCCCCGGCCGGCTTCCGCCTTGGAATTGATGCCGCGCGCCTTGGCATAGAGGTCCAGGGTGAAGATGGTGGCCACCGAATTGATCTTGGACGCCGTCGACGCGATGATGGCGGCGATCAGGGCGGCGAAGACCAGG
>NZ_JBLTXA010000007.1:0-264936 GCF_048066175.1 Niveispirillum fermenti
GCGATGTGCGCTCACCCCGTCTTTGGTCATTCAATGGGCTGGTGAGAGACCTGTGGCATCTCGTCAGCAATCCATCTACCGCAAGGCGTAGGCAGGACCATCCGCCAGGCATTCCGCCTGTACCGACAGTTCCCGCCCCATGCCCACCCGTCGCCCGACCAGCCCAAGCCGAACCGCCCGCAATGGCGGCTGTCCAAAGGGAGCCTGCAACCATGGCATTGAACAAAGGTGGCCAAAGGGCCCTGGCCAGGAAAGAAGACCATCCGCGCGTCCTGATCACCCTGGACGTCGATGATGGCGGCGCCACACGCAAGGTCGAAATCCCCTTTGTGACCGGCGTGATGTCCGACCTGACCGGCAAGCATCGCGCTCACCTGCCCGATGTGGAAGCGCGGGAATTCCGGAACGTCAACAGCGAGACGTTCGACGATCAGTTCAATATCTACAAGCCGTCGGTTTCCATCACGGTCCCCAACCGGATCGACGGCAAGGGCAAGCTGGGCGTCGATCTGGCCTTCACCCGCATGGCCGATTTCGAGCCGGCGGCCATCGCCCGCAATGTGCCGCCCCTGGCCCGGCTGTTCCATGCCCGTCAGGCGCTGGACGACCTGCTGGCTACCGTCGGCGGCCGGTCGCGCGCCATCGCGGTGCTGGAAAAGCTGTTGAGCGACCCCGACCTGATGCGCGCCCTGGCACAGGAAAGCGCCGATACCACCGGGCCGGGCGGTGATGAGGACGGACCGGCACAGGAAGGAACAGGCCGATGAGCGCACAGACGCACGCCCAGCCGCAGCCGGAAACCACCGGCACGCAAACGGCGGACGACAATAGCCCATCCAGCCATTTCCGCCGTCTGGTGCGCAAGGAATTCCGGCCCCGCAACGACAGGGCCGCCAGCCAGGTGGACAAGGCCATCGGGTTGCTGGCCGCCGAGGCCTTGCGCGACACCACGCTGATCGGCGAGGATGTGGAGGAGACCATCCAGGCCATCATCGGCCGGCTGGACAATATCCTGGCCGAACAGATCGACGCCATCCTGCATCATCCCGACTTCCAGGAACTGGAACGCGCCTGGCGGGGCCTGCAATATCTGGTCGACAACACGGCCACCAGCAGCCTTCAGAAGATCAAGGTCCTGAATATCTCCAAATCTGAGATACAGGCCGTTCTGAAAAGGAGCAAGGCGGAAGATAAATGGGACCGCAGCATCCTTTTCACGCATATCTATGACGATGCCATCGGCAGCCATAATGGCGACCCGTTCGCCTGCCTGATCGGTGATTACCAGTTCGATCACCAGCAACAGGATGTGGACACGCTGAAGCGGCTGGGCCGCATTGCAGCGGCGGCGCATGCACCCTTCATCGCGGCAGCAGCGCCCGCCCTGTGCAATATCGACAATTGGCGCGATTATCCGACCGTATCGGACCTCGACCGGCTGTTCGACGGGGTCGAATATGCGGCCTGGCGGGAATTGCGGAATGAAGACGACGCCCGGTACCTGTCGCTGTGCATGCCGCGCTTCCTGGTCCGGGCACCCTACAAGCCGGGTGCCAATGAAGCCGAGGGCTATGTCAGCTTCAAGGAAAGCGTGGATAATGACGCGCCAGAGCATCTGTGCTGGGCCAATTCGGCCTATGCCATGGGCGTCAACATCAATCGCGCCTTCACAGAATATGGCTGGGTCAGCCGCATCCGCGGGGCAGAGGCCGGCGGCCAGGTGACAGGGCTGCCGCAGCATCTTTTCACAGCCGCCGACGGCCAGCTTGATGCGACCTGCCCCACGGAAATTGCCCTGCCCGTCCGCAAAGAGACGGCCCTGTCGGCCCAGGGGCTGACAGCGCTGGTACACGAGCGCAATTCCAATCAGGCCACCTTCTTCGACGCCCCTAACCTGCGGCGGCCCGTGGCCTATGAAGGGGCGCCGGGGAAGACGGCGGAGGAACGGCTGGGCACCCGGCTGCCCTATATCTTCACCACCAGCCGCTTCGCGCATTACCTGATGCGCATCGTCTACCGTAAGATCGGGTCCGACCAGTTCAGCACGGCCGACGAGGTGCAGCGCTGGCTGAACCAGTGGATCAAGAACTATGTCCTGGGCGACCCCAAGACGGCGGGTGAGAAGCTGCGCGCGGAAAAGCCGCTGGCCGACGCCAGGGTGGAGGTCACGGCCGATCCCGAGCGGCCGGGCTATTACAACACGATCTTCAATCTCCGGCCGCATTTCCAGATCGAGGAAATGGCCGTTTCCATGCGGCTGACCTCGCTGGTCCCCTCCAAGCGGGATTGAGCCGGGCCGGCAACCCCCTCCCCCCACCGACAGGAGTGAATGATGGCGGGTGACATTTTCCTTGATATCGATGGCGTTCCCGGTGAGGCGCGCGATGCGGCCTACAAGGGCAAGATCGCGGTGGAAGCCTTCCGGTTCGCCACCTTCCAGGATCTGACCTTCAAGCATGGCTATAGCGGCGGCAAGGTGAACATCCCCGGCCTCTGGCTGAAGAAGGTCACCGATGCCAGTTCCCACCAGCTTTTCATCAATTGCGCCACCGGCGCCTATATGAGCCAGGCGACGCTGATCGTGCGCAAGGCAACGGGCGGCACGCAGCAGGAATATCTGAAATTCCTGATGTCCGACGTGATGGTGCAGAGCTTCGAACTGCTGATGGAGACGGAGAAGAACCCACTGGAGGAAGTCAAGCTGGTCTTCTCCTCGGTCAAGATGTCCTATGCGCCGCAGGGTGCCGCCGGCGCCCTGGATTCCTTCAAGGAAGCGGGCTGGAACCTGGCCGAGAACTGCAAGCTCTGACAGCCGGCAACGGGGGGGTATCGCGATGTGGCGGGACACGCCCAACGGCTACCAGCCCTCGTTGCGCCACCGGCTGTCGGGCCGCGACCGGCCCGCACGGGCAAGGTCGCTGGAGGCATGGCGGCAGGAACTGGTCGCAGACCTTGCCATCCTGCTGCAAACCACGGCCGGAGGGACGGTGCCGGCCGGATCGATGGCCGCAGGTTCCGTCCTGGGCTACGGGCTGCCCGCCTTTGCCGGCATGGCGGTGACCGACAATACCATCCTGGCCGTGCAGGGCGCCCTGCAGGCCGCCCTGGAAACGTTCGAGCCGCGGATCGTGCCGGGCACCATCCGGGTCCGGTTCGACGGGCCCGCGAACGACCAGCCGGCAGGGCAGATGGCCTTCACCGTGGAATGCACCGTGGAGGCGGTGCCGGCCCGCCTGCAGGTCACCTTGAACACTATCGTTGATTTCACCGCCGGCACCGTGGGGAACATACCACAGGACCAGAGACATCGATGATCTATGCCGGCCTCAGCCGATATTACGAGGATGAATTGCGCCACCTGCGGGAGGGGGCCGTGCTGTTCGCCCGGCAATTCCCCCAGATGGCACGCGGCCTGGGCCTGACACCCCAGCATTGCCACGACCCCGATGTGGAACGGCTGCTGGAGGGGGTGGCGTTCCTGACGGCACGGGTGCAGCAGGAACTGGATGCACGCTTCCCGCGCCTGGCGGGGCACATGCTGGAAGCGGTGAACCCCAATTATCTGGCCCCCGTCCCATCGATGACCATCGTGCAGTTCCAGCCCCGCGGCGGGGATGCCGGCCTGCCGGAGGGGCACAGCCTGCCCCGCGGGTCGCTGTTGCGGGGCGTCAACGAGGCCTGGCCGGAAAAGCATTGCCTGTTCCGGACCGCCCATGACGTGACGCTGTTTCCCATCACCCTGGCCCGGGCCGATTATGCCGGAACGCCCGCCGCCGCCCATGCGCTGGGCCTGCCGCCCGGCAGTGCAGCGGGCGCGGCGCTGCGCCTGTCCTTTACCTGCCGGCAGGGGATCACGGCCGACAGGCTGGAACTGCACGCATTGCCGCTGTTCCTGACGGGAGCGCCCGGCGTGACGGCGGCCCTGCACGAACATCTTCTGGCCGGGACCGCCACCATCCTGGTACGGCCCGCCGGTAATGGCGGTCACGGCCGGCTTCTGCCGCCTGACGCGCTGGAGCGCATGGGCCACAGGCCGGAAGAAGCGATGCTGCCCGTGCTGGCCCGCAATTTCGACGGCACCCGCCTCTTGCAGGAATATGCCGCCCTGCCCGAACGGTTCCTGTTCGTCCGCCTGAAAGGGCTGCGCCCGGCGCTGCGCGACTGTGCCACGGCGGGGTTCGAGATCGTGATCCTGTTCGACAGGGCGCACCCCCACCTGCATGCCGGCCAGGTTTCGGCCAGCAATTTCGCCCTGTTCTGCACGCCGGCCGTAAACCTGTTCGAGCGGCGCCTGGGCGCCATCCCGGTCGGCAACCGGCAGACGGGGGTCGACATCATCGCCGACCCGCACAACCCGCACGACCATGAGATCCATTCCCTGCTGTCGGTGAAGGGATATGGGGCAGGCAACCAGCACACACATGATTTCCAGCCCCTGTTCGCGGGCCAGGGCGGGCGGACTGATCCGGCGGGCCGCGCCTATTACACACTGTCCCGCCGGGCACGCCATGCCGCCGATCCCACGCCCGGCATGCCCCATGCCGGGCAGGAGGTGACGATCGCGCTGGTCGATCGCGACAATGCCCCGGTCCCGCACGCGCTGCGCTTCCTGGGCATCACCGCCCTGTGCTGCAATGGCGACCTGCCGCGCCGGCTGGCACGCGGCCAGGGCATGCTGGACCTGCATCCGGAGGAACCCGCCCCGGTGGAGGCCGTGCATTGCCTGACACGCCTGACACCGCCCCGTCGGCTGACCGCGGAAGGCGGCATCGCCTGGCGGCTGGTGTCGCTTGTATCCCTGAACCTGCTGTCCCTGCTGGACCGCGACCCGGCCGCCGCCGCCGCCAGGCTGCGCGACCTGCTGCACCTGCATGCCGACAGTGCGGACCCGGCCGTACCGGACCAGATCGACCTGCTGCGGTCCGTCGCCATCCGCCCGATCGTGGCACGCCATCCAGGTCCCGGCCCCATCTGCCACATGCGGGGGCTGGAGATCAGCCTGGGCATGACGCGGCGCGCCATGGCGGAGGGTACCGGCTTCCTGCTGGGCATGGTGCTGGACGAGTTCTTCGCCCGCTATGTCTCCACCAATTGTTTCACCCAGACGGTCGTGCTCGACGAAGAGCGCGGGGAGGTCAAGCGATGGCCGATCAGGACCGGTCGCCGCGACCAGCCATAGGGCCGGACCATCCGCTGGCCATTGCGGCCCCGTCCTATGAACTGTTCGCCGCCCTGCGCCATGCCGAGGCGTCAGCGCCCGACGCCCCGCGCCTGGGGATTTTCGGCGGCCGGCTGGAGGAAGAACCGGTCCGCCTGGTCCAGGCCGTCACCCTGGCCTTCCAGCCCACGCAGATCGAAGGGCTGGACATGATGGAGGACGGCCCCCCCGCCCTGCGCATCACGGCGCCCGGACTGTTCGGTCCCAACGGCGTCCTGCCGCTGCATTTCACCGAAGCCGTGCTGGCGACGGAAAGCCGCCAGGACGGACCGGACGGGTTCCGCTGCTTCACCGACATCTTCCATCACAGGGTCCTGACCCTGCTGTACCGTGCCTGGGCAGCGGCGGAACCCGTGGTGGGCCTGGACCGGCCCACGGGCGAAGGCGACCATTTCGCGGGCCTGATCGGCGCGCTGGTGGGGATCGACCCCGCCGCCCCGGCGACCGGCCCGGACGGCGGCACCGGCCGGACCGATCCCTGGCTGGCCGACGCACTGCGCCACCACGCGGCCACAGCCCAATCGGCCGTGCGGGGCATTGCCGGACTGGAAGCGATGATCAGCGGCCTGTTCGGCATAGAGGCCGCAATCATCCCCTTCACGCCCGCATGGCTGCCATTGCCGCCCGGCATGCAGTGGCGGCTGGGCCAGGATGGCGGCACGCGGCTGGGCGACGGTGCCGTCCTGGGCGACCGGGTGCCCGACGTTCAATACCGGGCCCGCCTGGTACTGGGGCCCATGGCGCTGGACGAGTATCAGCGCTTCCTGCCGGGCGGCGAGACGCTGGAGCGGCTGCGCGCCCTGCTGCATGTCCATGCCGGCGGGGAGATCGAGTTTGACATAACGCTGCTGCTGGCCGCTGACGCCGTGCCGGAACCCCGGGCCGGGGACGGGCTGCGCCTGGGCCTGTGCGGCTGGATCGGCGGGCGCGCCGACCCCGGTCCGGCCGGCGACCTGACCCTGTGCGCACCGGCCGGCGGCACCCCCTGGCAAAGGAACGGACCATGAGCATCAGCCGCCGGGACAACACCCTGAACAAGCTGTCGCCCCCGCTTTACGCCGCCATGGCTGCGGCCGTGGAATATTGCCAGATCAAGGGGCACGCGCTGGTGGAGCCGGTCCACCTGTTCCACCAATGCCTGCTGGCCGATGACCCGGCCCTGCGCGCCATCATGGCGCGGTCCGGCATTGTGGTGGAAAGGCTGCACCAGGATATCTGCGCCGCGCTGGAACGCCTGCCGCGTGATCCCTATCCGGCGGAGGATTTCGCCTTGTCCCTGTGGCAGGCCGTGGAGCGGGGATGGGTTGTCGCCTCGCTGCTGCAGGGGGCCGGCATGGTGGACATGCGCCATCTGCTGATCGGCATGCTGGAGGATGAAGGGCTGGCGCGCGTGCTGGCGGACATGTCCTTGCAATTCACCCGGATCGGGTTTGAGGCGCTGAGCCTGGAGGTGGGGGCGGAAGGTGCCGGACCGGCCGTGGCAACCGACGATGCCGGTCCGGACGCACCGGAGAGGCCGGCCCCCGCCCTGATGGGCCGCCGCGACGCGCTGAACCGCTTCTCGACCGACCTGACGGCGCGGGCGCGGGAGGGGCGGATCGACCCCGTCACGGGCCGCGACGCGGAAGTGCGCCTGATCATCGACATCCTGATGCGCCGGCGGCAGAACAATCCGATCCTGACCGGGGAGGCCGGCGTCGGCAAGACGGCGGTCGTGGAGGGGCTGGCCCTGCGCATCGCGGCCGGAGACGTGCCGCCCGCCCTGCGCCAGGTGGAATTGCGCAGCCTGGACCTGGGGCTGCTGCAGGCAGGTGCGGGCATGCGCGGGGAGTTCGAGCAGCGGCTGCGCCAGGTGATCGACGAGGTGCAAGCCGCCGCCACCCCCGTGATCCTGTTCATCGATGAGGCGCACACACTGGTCGGGGCCGGCGATGCCGCCAACCTGCTGAAACCCGCCCTGGCCCGCGGCACGCTGCGCACCGTCGCCGCCACCACCTGGAGCGAGTACAAGCGGTATTTCGAGAAGGATCCGGCGCTGACCCGCCGCTTCCAGGTCGTGGAGATCCCGGAACCGTCGGCGGCGACGGCCATCGACATGTTGCGCGGCGTGGCCGGCCCGCTGGCCGCCCATCACGGCGTCCAGATCCTGGACGAGGCCGTGGAAGCCGCCGTGACGCTGTCCCAGCGTTACATCCCCGCGCGGCAATTGCCCGACAAGGCGGTCAGCGTGCTGGACACGGCCGCGGCCCGCGTCGCCATCGGCCACCATGCCGTGCCCGCCGCCCTGCAGGATTGCCGCCGGGCCATCGCGGCCCTGGAAACCGAGCAGACGACGCGGAGGGCCGAGCATGATATCGGGCTGGACGCGGCGGAGCGGATCGCGCGGATCGGGGAGGAACTGTCCGTCCTGCGCGAACGCCAGACCCTGCTGGACCAACGCTGGGCGGACGAGAAGGCGCGCGTGACGGCCATCCTGGCCGCGCAGGCCCGGCTGCGCGGTGAAAACGGGTTCCCGGACCGGGGTCCCCTGCTGGAGAGCCTGGCGGCCATGCGGGCCGAGCTGGAGGCACGCCAGGGCGAGACGCCGCTGCTGGTGCCGGCCGTCGGCGCCCAGGCCGTGGCCGAGGTGGTCGGCGACTGGACCGGCATCCCCGTCGGCCGCATGCTGCGCGACCAGTCCGAAACCGTGCTGGCGCTGGCCGACAGGCTGGCGGAGCGCGTCATCGGTCAGGACCATGCGCTGGAAAGGATTGCGCAGCGGGTGCAGACCGCCAGGGCCGGGCTGGACGACCCCGGCAAGCCCGTCGGCGTCTTCCTGCTCTGCGGTCCCAGCGGCGTGGGCAAGACCGAAACCGCCCTGGCCCTGGCCGACCTGCTTTACGGCGGTGAGCAGAACCTGATCACCATCAACATGAGCGAATTCCAGGAGGCGCACACCGTCTCCACCCTGAAAGGCGCGCCGCCGGGCTATGTCGGCTATGGCGAGGGTGGGGTGCTGACCGAAGCCGTCCGCCGCCGCCCGCACAGCGTCGTGCTGCTGGACGAGGTGGAGAAGGCCCACCCGGACGTGCATGAGATTTTCTTCCAGGTCTTCGACAAGGGCGCCATGGAGGATGGCGAGGGCCGGCGCATCGATTTCCGCAACACGCTTTTCCTGCTGACATCCAATGTCGGCAGCGGCATGACACGCGAACTGTGCCGGCACGGCACCCCGCCCCGGCCGGAGGATATTGCCGCCGCGCTGCGGGAACCGCTGCTGGCCGTCTTTCCCGATGCGCTGCTGGGCCGGATGGTGGTGCTGCCCTATTATCCGCTGGGGTCCGCGCAGCTGCGCGCCATCATCGGCCTGCAACTGGACCGCATCGCCCGCCGCGTGGCCGCAACGCGCCGGCTGCCCTTCACCTATGACGACCGCACCATCGCGCATGTGCTGGAACAATGCGTGGAGACCGACAGCGGCGGGCGCATGATCGACGCCATCCTGACCGGCAGCATCCTGCCCACGGTGGCCCACGCGGTCCTGAAAGCCGGCACGGGCGGGCCGCCGGTGACACGGGTGCATGTATCGGCCGATCCGGCAACCGGCTTCCTTTACGATTTCGGGCAGGAAGCCGTCGGACCCGGTGACGACGGGAAGGCGGAGGCCGGATGACACCGACGCAGGCCAATCGCGCCTTTGCCGTGGCAACAGCACTGCCGGAAGATACGCTGCTGCTGTACCGCCTGTCGGGCACCGAGGCGCTGAGCCGGCCGTTCGAATACAGGCTGGAACTGCTGACCACGCAGTCCCGCCTGGACCTGGAGGGGCTGCCCGGCACCGACATGACGGTGCGCATCCGCCGCCAGGACGGGGAGGAGCGCCATGTCAACGGTATCGTCACCGACATCGCCCAGGCCGGAACCCACCAGCGCTATAACCTGATCCGGGCCACGCTGCGGCCCTGGTTCGGGTGCCTGGACCATACGCGCGACAGCCGCATCTTCGAGAACAGGAGCGTGCCCGACATCGTGCGGGAGGTGCTGGCCCCCTACCCGTTCGCAGCGGTCGAGACGCGGCTGACCGACAGCTATGACCCATGGGAATATTGCGTCCAGTATCAGGAAAGCGATTTCGCCTTCATCAGCCGCCTGCTGGAGCATGAAGGCATCCATTACCGTTTCCGGCACGCCAATGGCCGCCACATCCTGGTCCTGTGCGACAGCAGCGCCGCCCACGACCCGCTGGACCCCGGACCCGCCCTGCGGTTCCGGCAGGAGCCGGACGATCTGGCCCGGTCGGTCAGCGAATGGCAATCGACGCGCAGCCTGCAGGGCGGCCGCCATGCCGTCGGCGATTTCGATTTCGAACAGCCGGGCAAGGCATTGCGCCATGCCAGCAGCATGCAAGGCAGCCATCCGCTGTCGGACCTGGAGCGGTTCGATTATCCCGGCGGCATGACCTACCGCCCACGCGGACGCCGGGCGGAAGCCGGCGACACCATCGCCCGGCGGCGGATGCAGGCCGTGGCGGCGCAGCGGGTGCTGTGCGACGGGCGCACCCTTGTCCGCGAACTGGCCGCGGGCACCCTGTTCACGCTGACCCACCACCCCCGGCCCGACCAGAACCGCGAGTATCTGGTGGTGGAGACCGGCATCGAACTGCGATCCGATGCGTTCGACCAGGGCGAGCCGGCGGATGCGCCCGTGCCCGCCTATCAATGCCGGTTCCGCTGCGTTCCGTCCGATACGGTCTTCCGGCCGGCCAGCCTGACGCCCTGGCCCCGCATGCACGGGCCGCAGACAGCCATCGTCACGGGAAAGGCCGGGGAGGAGATCTGGGCCGACCGGTATGGCCGGGTGAAGGTGCGCTTCCACTGGGACCGCAGCGGCCGCAGCGGGGAGCGCACATCCTGCTGGATCCGGGTGTCGCAGTCCTGGGCCGGGGGGGAATGGGGCGCCCAGTTCCTGCCGCGCGTGGGGCAGGAGGTGATCGTCGATTTCCTGGATGGCGACCCCAACCGGCCCATCATCACCGGCCGCGTGTATAATGGCGACGCCCTGCCCCCCTTCGATCCGGAAAGCCAGGGCACGATGTCGGGGTTCCGCAGCCGATCCAGCAAGGGAAACGAGGGCTGCAACGAACTGCTGTTCGAGGACAAGGCCGGGCGGGAGCGGCTGTTCCTGCGGGCCGAGCGCGACATGGAACGCCATGTGCGCCGCGACGACGTGGCCGGCATCGGCGGCGACCGGCATCTGGGTGTGTCGGGCCAGCAGCGCATCCGGGTGGGCGGCGACGATCATCATATCGTGGAAGGGGACGGCTTCCGGCAGGTGGACGGCTCGGCCAGCCTGATCGTGGGGGAGGACCAGCATCAGCGCGTGGGCCAGCTTGCCGCGCTGGAAGCGGGTACGCAAATCCATCTGAAGGCCGGCACCAGCATCGTGCTGGAAGCCGGTGCGCAGGTGACCATCAAGGCCGGCGGGTCCTTCATCACGGTCGGTCCGGAGGGGGTCACGATCTCCGGCCCCATGGTCCGGGTGAACAGCGGGGGTGCCCCCGGCCAGGGGCGCGGGGCGACACCGGGCACGGCCGAACCGCCCCGCAGGCCGCCACAGGGCGGACGCGGCCGGGAACCGGCCCCCGCTGCCGCAAGGGACGCACCCAGGTCAGCCGGGCCGGCGGGCACACATCCCGTGGCCCGGCAATTGCGCCAGGCGCATCTGGATGCCGCCGCCTTCTGCGAACCCTGCGGGGAGACATCATGATGCGGCCGGACATGCTGGACCGGGTGAAGGCCGGATTGTTTGCCGGCACCGCCGCCACCTTCGCGGTCGTGGATGGCGCCGCCTGTCCCGATCTGGCGGAACGGCTGGACCGGCATGGCACGCGGCACGCCTGCCTCTATCTGGAACGGCTGCACCCCGAGGTGGCCGCCGCCGCACCCCATCTGGTGGCCCTGGAACCGGGGGACGGGTTCACCGACTGGTTGCTGTCGGGCGGCTGGGGACGGGCCTGGTGCATCTTCGCGCAGGCCGATGCGTCACTGCCCCTGCTGCGCCGCCATTTCCGCCGCTTCCTGATGGTGACGCTGGCCGATGGGCGGATCATGCGGTTTCGCTTCTATGATCCCCGCGTGCTGCAGGCCTTCCTGCCCACCTGTTCCCCGACCGACGCCACCCGCCTGTTCGGGCCGCTGCGATCACTGATGACCGAGGCCGAAGGCGGCCGGCAGATGCTGCGCTTCATGCCCGTGCCGGACGCGCCCCCGCTGCGATCGGCCATCGACCTGATGGCGGCCGGCACATGAGAAGGGGGCGCCCGAAAGCGACGCGGACAGGAGGTATCCCATGCCATTGCAGGTGATATCCGGCGCCATCATGGCCTGCACGCACGGCACGGCACCCGCCCGGCTGACGGTCCAGCCCGGAGCGGGCGGCCTGACAGGGGGCGCACCACCGGCATGCATCACCGACCACCGTCCCCGGGTGAACATCCCGCCCTTCGGCCTGTGCATCAGCCTGGCCAACCCCGCCGTCGCCGCCGCGACGGCGGCGGCCCAGGGCGTACTGACCCCACAGCGCTGCGTGCCGGCGACATCCACACCCTGGACGCCCGGCAGCCCGACGGTCGGCATCGGCCACATCCCCGCGCTGAACAGTCGAAGCCGCTGCCATTGCCTGTGGCTGGGGGTGATCAGCATCACGTATCCCGGCCAGACGACCTGCATCATCCCCTGAACCGGCCGCGCAGTCCCCACGCGATGCACAAGGCCAGCAGCCCCAGCCCAAAGGCCAGAGGCTGCCAGATCAGCGGCATCGGGCGCAGCACGGCCCGGTCGGGCCGGCCCGGGGCCACATGCACCGTGACCGGCGCACCCGGCGGGTGCCGGGCCACCCGTTCCAGCAGATCAGCCGGCGGCGGTTTCCCACCCTTGGCATCGGCAGTCTGGCTATCGTCGCTGTAGCGGTCACCGACATAGGTGCGGCCATCCACCTGATAGCGATAGCGGATGGTGAAGGTCCAAACGGGGGAAGAAAGGGAACCACCGCTGCTTTGATACGACCGGATGATCTTCAAACTGCTTTCCAGCACCCGGCCATCCACCTGTTGCCAGCCGGCCTGTTCGTGGAAACGGTGCAGAAGAAAGACACCGACGAGGATGGCGATGCTCGCGATCAGCAGGCCCAGTACCATCACCCGGCGTTGCCTCATATCATCACCCGGCGCTGCCTCATCGGACAACCTGCCAGGTGCCGTCGGGACAGCCCAGCGTCACCTCGAACCCGTCCATCCGCCCGGCTGCACCGATCCTGATGGCATCCGTACCGTCAGCCCGCAGGGCACGGGCAAGGCGAAGATCAGACGACCATGACAAGCGGAACTGTGCGGAACGGGCCATTTCCACCCGGAACCCGTCCTGCCGGCGCAATGCCGCCAGCCCGTCCCGCAGGCCCGCATCCATGTGCGGACCACCGATATCCAAGGCGAGCCCGATCTCATCATGCTTCAGGCGCAGCATATCGAGCAGTTCGGTATCCGGCCCCCTGGCCAGCAATGTTGCCAGCCTGGCCACAACGGCACGGGCGCTGAGCAGAATATCCGGATCATCCGGACGCATCACAGAGGGAAACGTCGTCCACAACCAGATCGGCCAGGGACCTGCCAGGTCGAACCTTTCCGACGCCTTGAAAGGGTTTTCCCCAGCGGCGGGAAGGGTGATCGAGACCAGCGAACGGCCGGGGTCTCCGTTATCGGGATCGACTATCTGCACAGCCACGGTGACGCGGTCATCCACAGCGCCGGTGATCTCCACCTCCAACAGGTTCTCGCCGGCACGGATATAGGGTTCCAACCGACTGCTGCTGCGCTCTCCCGTCAGGTCATTGACCAGCAGAAAGCCATTCACCCAAATCGTCAGCCGGGCCGGCACAGAGCCCGCGTGACTGTCGACATGAAGCTGGACCATTATAGTCACATCCGACCTCCATTTTTCGAATTATTATTTATTTTCTATTGATTTTGATTAAAATAATTCGCAAAAATTGCACATTTTTTCTTCAATTAATATTATTCACCATAGATTTATTTCGCTAATTTCATCTTTTATTTCATTGAATATATTCCACTCCCTTTCATAATTAATCAAACCCCAAGCCATCTTAAATTCTACGTTGATCCTTAAAGGAGAAAATACGAAATTTGTTTTAATTTTTGGATTCTCACCATCCAAAGCATAAACACCGCCATTTACTTCGATACTCGATATTCCAGAAAAACTTGCCCTTAATATATCTTTACTTAATACTAAAAGCTCTATTGCAGGCTCTACGCTTCCGGAACCAATCACTCTTATTGAAATTGATTTCGATTCGTATCTTCCGTTATGAGGCCAATATGTGCGAATACCATTCGCTTCGATATCCACCCCCAAGGCAATATTGAGAAAGAAGCCGGCCTTCAAATATTTGTTGATCAGTGGCGGTGTTGGAATTGCCAGAATCCGATATGAAGCATCGGTACCCAGAAATGGCGCCAGCGACCCTGTCATCTTCAAAGAGCAATAGGCGAGATGGCTGCCCTCATCCTCTTCCCATTGCGCGGTAAGGGATATTTCCTTGCCCTCCCTGATTTTCCAGTTCTTCTCGCGCCGCCCGCGGAAGGTACGGACCTTGAACGCCTCCCCGACGGGAAGGCCCTTCGACAGCTTTTTCAAACGATCCAGCAGATTCTGCAGATCGACGGAGAACTTCACCTGACCCGACGGATATGCCGCCACCTTCACCGTCCGCCCCACCCCGCCGCATGTCTGGACGCTGACCATGCGGATGGTGGGGGAAACCTTGTGCAGTCTGTGCGGAAGGATGCCGGCGGCGGCCGGTGCGCGTATCTTGAATTCCGCCGTCCCCGGCTCGCGGCGGTCGATGTCCGTACCGTCCACGCGCAGGCGGAAACGGTCGCCGCAGTCGCCGGCGGCCAGGGCAGCAACGCTGACCTTGTCACCGGCAACGCTATCCGCGACCACCATCAACAGGTTGTCCCGCGCCGCCCGGCCATGTCCACATCGGACATCAAAGGAAGACAGCTTGCAGGGGCATTTATCGTCGGCCACGGGCGGTGGCGCAGAGGGGTGGGCCGATAATTGCGGTCCGACCGGACAGGCGGCCATTGTCCCCCGCGTGCCGGCATTCTGTTCCGCCACGGCACGGTCCTGGCGGACCCGTTCTTGCCGTGCCTCGGCCGTGGGCGTTGTATATCCCCCCCCTTCGGCGACGTAGCGGTCCATCCAATCCTGCTGGAAAGCACCGTATTCGGGATCACCGGGGTTAGGGGTGGGCTTGTATTTCCGCGCGGTCTCGGCGTTGGCGGCGGCAACGGCGCTGGCCTTAAACGGTTTGGTCGCGACCCTCATGTCCTGGCCTCCGCCCGTCCGGCTTCCTGTTCCACCCCTTTCCAAAGCAAGGCCGCGCGGCTCTCTCCCGTCGCGGCCAGGGCAGCGGGCACCCAGGCGAGTTGCGACCGCGTCTCGAAGCCGATGCCCAGCGTCAGCGCAGCATAGAGGTAGGCCACCGCCTCCCCCATGGTGACCATGCCGTGCAGATCCGCCCGCCGCAGCAATCCGTCCACCATATCCCGGAAAGCTTGTCCGGGATAAAGCGCCGCCACCTCCGGCAACAGCACGGCCAGTTGCTCCGCATGACGATCAACCCAAACGGGCCAGGCCGCCGCCTCCAGCACCTTCACCTGATCGTGATCGATCCGCAGCATGGAGCCCCGAAACTGTCGCTTGTCATGGAACACCGTGCCGGAAGGGTACCGGCCGCCCGCCCCCTTACAGGGACATGGCTTACCGGACAGCACGGTGATGGCACATTTCTACATGAGCCTTCAACGAAGAGTAATTGCAAAATTAACCCAATCCAGCAGAAATTTATTTTGTGATTATAATTATAATCGAATTCTCTATTATTCTTTCATTTTGATTAATAATTTGGATTGAATTTCTTTCCGTTATGCACAATGAATTTTAGAAATATCCATCTTCTTCCACAATTGCAAATCCCCTAATGCATATCCCTGGCCGGAACCACCCGGAACGGCTGACTGCGATGGGCGGAAAGCATCGGAAATCATTGATAAGTGGATAATCATGATAAGATTTCTGCATATAAATCGATGCACCCTTCCTTACGCCCAACACCATCACCGCAGGGGGCGCCTGCCGGGGCCAGGCATGACGGGGCTGGCGCTGGCGCTGGGGTGGCCGGTGACAGCATCGGCCCAGACACAAGAGCCGCCAGGGCTCCCCCAAACGCAGCCGGAACTGCCGCAGAACCTGATGCAGCAGAACCGCCCCCAGGGGCCTGCCGCCGCCTTCAACTGGCCGGAAGTGGATGAGGACCTGCCCTATCTCTCGCCGCAGGACCCGGCATTCAGGCTGCGGGACATTGAACTGACCGACACGGCGCCCGCTGACACGCCTCTCCTGGCTCCGGGGCAATTGGCGAAGATCTACGAGGAATACAAGGGAAAGACCATCACGGTCAGCACCCTGTTCACCATCCGGAACAGGCTGGCCGCCGAGTACCGCAAGCATGGCTATTTCCTGACCCGCGTCATCCTTAGGCCCCAGACGCTGTCGCCGGGCGAGGATGGCGAAACCGTGTACATGGATGTCGTGCAAGGCGTGATCACCGATATCGAGCTTGCAGGCGATGCGGGGCCCGTGGGCGGGCGCATCCTGGCCATGGCCGGGCGGCTGAAAGACCGGACGGGCGTCAGGATGCAGGATGTGGAACGGCTGCTGCTGCTGATCCAGGATCTTCCCGGCATCGCGGTGCGCGCCCGGTTCAGCGCCGCCCCGGACAGCCGGCGGAACGGCCAGGTGCGCCTGACGCTGGAGGTGGCCCGCACGGCCTATTCCGGGATCGCCAATATCGATAATCGCGGATCATCCTTCGTCGGTCCGTGGCAGATCGGAGCCGGCCTGTCCCTGAACGCCATGACATCCCTGGGCGAGCGGGTGGAAGCCTACCTGTTCTCCGCCGGTGGTCAGGAACAGCTTTACGGCCAACTGGCCGTCACCCTGCCGGTCGGGCTGGATGGCACGCTTTTGCGCGTGCATGGCGGCTATGGCCCCTCCCGCCCCGGCGGCACACTGGGCCAGGCCGGGTTTGAAAGCACGGTGCTGGTGGCTGGCGCCACGCTGTCGCATCCCGTGATCCGCAGCCGGCGCACGAACCTGACGCTGGCCGCCGGCGTCACCGTGAACAATGCCGATATCGACCTGAACCCGCCCGATGCCACCAGCCAGCGGCTGAGCGAAAGCCATCTGCGCGTGCTGCGCCTGTCAGCCGATCTTTCCTATCTGGATGGCTGGCGCGGTGCCACGCAATTGTCCGCCGCCTTCGATCGCGGCCTGCATATCTTCGGCGCCACGCCCCGCAACGCCGCCCTGACGGCGCGGCCGCAAAGCACGCCGGAGATGGACAAGCTGTCGGCCCGGATCACCCGCCGGCAGGCACTTGAAAGCTGGGGGACGGTCGATCTCGACCTGGTGGCCAGCCTGGTGGGCCAATATGCGTTCGACGTGCTGCCCCCCAGCCAGAAGGCGCAACTGGGCGGCATGGAGATCGGCCGCGGCTATTATTACGGACAGTTGACGGGCGACCATATGGCAGGCGGTTCGCTGGAACTGGTCGCAACCCGGTCGCTGGACTGGTCATTGGCCGGCTCCTCCACCGGGCTTTACGGCTTTTACGATTACGGCACGGTCTGGAACATCGCCGACAGCGACCCGCCACGGCGCCACCTGCATTCGCTGGGCGGCGGCATGCGCCTGCGCCTGGGCCGTTTCGCGGAGCTGGAGACCGAATATGCACGGCGGCTGTCCCGCAACCCCACAGCCGCCATCGGCGAACGGCTGGGCAAGGACAAGGTCTCCATCAAGCTGACCGGCAAATTCTAGGCACCGGACAACCGGCCAAGAACAGGAGAGGACGGATGCACACCCACATCACCGCCATGGCCGGCGTGCCCTGCCCCCGCCCGGTGCGCCACCGGCGGCCCTATGGCGGCCTGCCGGCGCGGCTGCGGGCGGGATCGGCGATCGGTGTCGCGCTGGCCGCAATGGCCATGCCGGCAGGGGCCGGCCCGACGGGCGGCCAGGTGGTGGCCGGCCAGGCCAGCATCACGGCCACGGCCCCCGGGGTCACCACCATCCAGCAGGACAGCAACAGCGCCATCATCCATTGGGACCGGTTCGACCTGGCGGCCGGCGAGCGTGCGCAATTCCATCAGCCCGGCGCCAATGCCGTGGTACTGAACCGCGTGGTGGGCAACGACCTGTCGCATATCGCGGGCCATGTCACGGCCAACGGCAAGCTGTTCCTGATCAATCCGCACGGCGTGGTCTTCGCGGCCGGGTCCAGCGTGGATGTGAACACGCTGGTCGTCTCCACCGCCGACATCGCCAACCGCGACTTCCTGGAGGGCCGCTATCGTTTCGACCGGGCCAGCCCCGTGGATGGGGCCCGGATCAGCAATGCCGGCACCATCACCGTGGCCGAGGCCGGGCTGGCCGCCCTGATGGCGCCGGCGGTGGAGAATAGCGGCGTGATCGCGGCGAGACTGGGCACCGTGGCACTGGCCACGGGCCGGCGCTTCGCCGTGGATTTCCAGGGCGACGGGCTGGTTTCGTTCGAGGTGGCCGAAGGTGCAGCGGGCGGAAGCATCGAGGCCGGTGGCCTGATCAGCGCCGACGGCGGCACCGTGCTGATGACCGCCGCACAGGCCGGCGGCATTCTGGACAGCATCATCCGCGTCACCGGCGGGGTGGAAGCCAACAGCGTTGATGTGCGGGATGGCAGCATCATCCTTTACGCGGGCGATGGCGGCCGGGCCGAGTTGCACGGCCGGCTGGCGGCGACGGGCACCAGGGACGGGGAACAGGGCGGACAGGTGCGGATCGATGGCGGCATGGTCGGCCTGATGGCCGAGGCCCGCATCGACGTGTCGGGAAGGGCCGGCGGCGGACAGGTGCGTATCGGCGGAGAGGTCCGGGGCGGCGACGGCACCACCCCCGCGGCGAAGCGCACCTATGTCGACCCCGGCGCCACCATACGCGCCGATGCCATGGCCCGGGGCGATGGCGGTGACATCGTCGTCTGGTCGGAAGAGGTGACGCGGTTCGGCGGCACGATCAGCGCACGCGGGGCCGCGGGTGGCGATGGCGGCTTTGTCGAGGTGTCGGGGCGCGAGCATCTGGTGTTCCAGGGGCGCGTCGATGTGGGGACACAGGCCGGCGGCAGGGCAGGCACCATCCTGCTGGACCCGCGCGACCTGATCATTGCGGATGCCGGGCCGGACAATGGCCTGGTGCTGGACGCCACGCTGGCCTTTTCCGCCATCGACGAGGATACCAACGCCACCCTGACCGCCAGCTTGGTCAGCAACCTGACGGGCAATGTCGTCCTGCAGGCGTCGCGCAATCTGACCATCGATGCCACCCTGGACTTCGCCGACCCGGCCACCAGCAGCGTGACCTTCCAGGCCGGCGACAGCATCAATATCAACGCCACGGTGGAAAGCAGCGGTGCGGCCCTGAATTTCCACGCCGCCCATGATCCGCAATGGGCGGGATACAATGCCGAAGGACGCATCCAGGTGGCCGCAGCACTGGGGTCCGACAGCACGGGCGACATCCTTCTGACCGCCGGCACGGGCGGGATCGGGGGCGGGATCGGGCTGGGCGCCGATATCACCACAGGCGGCCTGGCCACGCTTTCCAGCCGGGTGACGCTGGAAGCCGATGTCATCATCACCAGCACGGCCACCAGTATCGACCCCGCCACCCCGGCGCCCGGCGGCATCAGCCTGGCCGCCGTGACGGGGGGCGGACATGCCCTGACCCTGGATCATGGCGCCGGCGCCCTGACCCTGAACGGCGTATCCGGTGCGTCGGCGCTGATGCTCGACGGGACGGGCACACGGCTTCTGAACACGGGCACCTATGCCACCACGGCCGAACCACCGCTGGACCTGGGGGCCGTGACGCTGGACGGGATCATCACCCTGGGGCAGGCGACCCGGTTCGGCGACAGCCTGATCGCCGGTCCCGTCATCATCCAGGCGGGTACCCATGACGTGACCTTCACCGGGACCGTGATGGCCGATGCGGCCAGCACCGATCCCGTCCGGTCACTGACCGTCAACAGCCTGGGAGCCACCCTGTTCGAGGCCGATGTCGGCGTGGGAGAGAATGCGGCCCTGGCCTTTCTGGAGACCGACAGGGGACGCACCGGCACCCAGAACAACGGTACGCTTGAGCTGCGCGGCAATGTCGTGACGACGGACGGCCAGATCTATCGGGACCGGCGGGTCAGGCTGGCGGGCAGCCTTTACGAGACGACGGGTGCCACGGGCGGCATCTCCTTCCAGGCGGTCCTGGCCGGCAGCGGCGTGGATCTGGCCGGCAACGCCATGCTGCGGGCCGCCGCCGGCATCCAGCTTTCCACCGGCATCCAGGCCGCCGCTGTGCCGGCACCGGGGACGGCCCCCGTGCTGACCATCGCGCGGGGGGCGGGGCCGCTGGTCTTGAGCGGCGTGGCCGGGGTGGCGGCACTGAACCTGACCGGGACAGGGACGGTCACCTTGCAGACGGGCACCTATGCCCTGGCCGGTGGCACGCCGCTGATCTTCGGCAATGTCACCCTGGCCGGCGTGCTGACGCTGGGCCAGGATACCAGCTTCGCCGACAGCATCCTGGGTGCCTCCACCCGGATCGAGGCGGGCAGCCGCAATGTCACCTTCACCGGCCGGGTGGATTCCGACGGCGTCCAGAACCTCCGCACCCTGACGGTCAACAGCCTGGGTACCACCATCTTCCGCGGCGATGTCGGCGGCCGCGCCGCCCTGGGGGCGATCGAAACCGACAGTGGCCGGGACCCGGCACTGGACAATGGCGCCCTGCAACTGCTGGGCAGCGTGTTCACGACGGGAACCCAGCTCTACCGTGACCGGTCCGTCCTGCTGGCGGGCGGGCAGTACGCCACCCATGCCGGGGGTAGCAACGGCAACCTGTTCGCCATCCTGGGCACCGGCGGGCAGACCATCCTGGGCGCCGACACCTTGGTCACAACCGGCAGCGGCGGCGCCATCTTCGCGCAGACGGTGAATTCCGCGGCCGGCGCGCCGCTGCGGCGGCTGACGGTAAACAGCCGGGGCCTGACCCGGTTCGATGCCGATATCGGCCGGCGGGTGGCGCTGGCCGCGCTGGAAACCGACAGCGGCGGCATGCCCGACGGCGACCATGGCACGCTGGTCCTGGGCGGCAGCGTCATCACGGCCGGCAACCAGACCTATCGCGACCGGTCCGTGACCCTGTCGGGGGGGCTTTATGATACCGGCAATGGCGGAGATGGCGGCGGGGATTTCACCCTGTCATCCATCGCGCCCGATGCCGGCATCCTGGTGACCGGCACCACGGCCATCCGCACCGGCGGCGGGACTGCCGGCTTCGCCACCGCCATCACGGGCGCGCCCGGAGCCACGCTGGCCATCGACACGGGCAGCGGCGCCCTGGTCCTGAATGGCAGCACGGGCCTGGACAGGCTGGCGCTGACCGGAACGGGCACGCGGTTCCTGCATGCCGGCCTTTACAGCACCAGCGGCGACGACATCCTGGAAACGGGTGACGTGACGGTGAACGGGCGGCTGGTCTTCGGGCGGGAAACGCGGCTGGGCGCCGTGACGCTGGCGGACGGCACAGCGCTGGAGGCCGGGGGCAACCTGGAGACCGGGGGGATAGCCGGCAACGGCTTCAACCTGGATCTGACAGGTGCCGGCGACATCACGCTGGCCGGTGCGGCCGGGATCGGGACCCTGTCCATCGACAAGGTGGATGGCGGCGTCCGCCTGGCCGGTCCGCTGGAAGCGGGCCTGCTGCGCAGCGACGGGCGGTTGGCCCTGGTGCTGGCGGGTGGTGGCAGCGTGGGGGACCTTGCATTGTCCCATACGGGCAGTCTGGCCGTCACCGACGGCTTTGCCTTCGCCGGGACCGCCGACCTGACGCAACCGGACCGCAGCCTGACGCTGGGCGGCACCATCACGGCCGGCGGTGAACTGACCCTGGGCGATGCGCTGCTGTCCGGCGATACGACGCTGAACAGCAGCGGCAGCCGCATGGGCCTTGTCCAGGGGGCCGGGCATGATCTGGGCCTGACCGGATCGGGCACCGACAGGGCCGGTGCGCTGGAGGGGATCGGAACGCTGATCCTGGACAAGGCGGATGGCAGCGTCACCCTGGTCGGACCGGCGGCGCTGGACGGGCTGGTGACAGCCGGTACCTTCGCGCTTGTCATCGGCGGCGGCGGCACGGTGGGAAGCGTGACGCTGGGCCATGCGGGATCACTGGCCATCACCGACGGTTTCACCTTCACCCAAGGTGGGGTTCTGGCCGGAGCGGGGCGCAGCCTGGCGCTTGGCGGCACGATCGGTGCGGGCGCCGCACAGACGCTGACCCTGGGCGATGCCGTCCTGCTGCGCGATACGGCGCTGGTCAGCGACGGTGCGGCGATCGACGCGGGCTCCATCACCGGCGGAGGGCACGAACTGGCGATCACCGGCAACGGCATGGTCACCACATCGGCCCTGGCCGGGATTTCCACCCTGGTGCTGGACAAGCGTGACGGGAGCGTCCTGACGGCGGGCAGGGTTGAAACCGACCTGCTCCGCACGGCAGGGGATTTCGACCTGACCCTGGCAGCCGGTGGCCAGGTGGGCAGCGCCGTACTGGGCCATGGCGGCAGGCTGGCCATCACGGCGGGACTTGGACTGGGCAGCGATACCGATCTGTCATGGGCCGGGCGCCAGTTGACGCTGGCCGGCCGGATCGACGCGGCATCCCACCGGCTGGATATCGGTGATGCCGGCCTGTCGGGCGGCACCGAGGTGACCAGCGGCGGCACGCAGGCCGGCACCATCACGGGCAATGGCCATGACCTGAGCCTGTCCGGCACCGGCGCCGACAGCATCGGCAACCTGGAAACCGTGGCGACCCTGTCCCTGGACAAGGCCGGCGGCAGCGCCATTTTCACCGGGGCCGTCCAGGCCGGGACGGTCGCCAGCACGGGCCGTTTCGCGCTCTCGCTGGCGGGTGGCGGCAGCGGCCGCGTGGCGCTGGCCCATCGCGGGGCGCTGTCCATCACCAGCGGTTTCACCTTCGCCGGGAACACCGACCTGCGCATGGAAGGGCGCGACCTGTCCCTGGCCGGGCTGGTGCGGGCCGATGGCGGCAGCCTGACACTGGGAGCCGCCAGCCTGACCGGAAACACCGAGCTTTATGCCGTCAATATCACGGCCACGGGGCCGCTATCCGGCGGGCAGGCGGCGCTGACCGCCATGGCCGCGGAGGACCTGACCCTGCAGGGTAGCCTGACATCGGGCAGCCTGACGGCAACGGCGGGCAGGATCACCCTGGCCGATGCCGCCACCACCGGAATGATGCGACTGACCGGATCCGCCGCCCAGGGGCCGGGCATCACCCTGAACGGCCGCTACACGGCCAGCGGCCTGATCACCACGGGGGCGACGGTCCTGGCCGGGGACAGCGTGGTCCGCACCGGCAATGGCGGCACCGACTTCAACGGCACCCTGACGGGCACGCACGCGCTTTTCCTGGAAAGCAGCGGCACAACCCGCCTGGGCGGCGATATCGGCCTGTCCCGGCTGGACGTTGCCGGCACGGCCATCATCGCAGCCGCCCTCGTGGAAACCACGGGCACGCAGGATTACCGGGGCGATGTCCGCCTGGCCCGCGACACCGCCCTGCGCGGCAGCCATATCCGTTTCGCGGGCCCCATCCTGTCGGCAATGGCGGCCAATGGGGGTCAGGGCACCGGTCCGGCCGCCCTCAGCGTGACGGGCAGCGTCACCGTGACGTTCGGCGGCGATATCGGTCAGGCCGGCAGCGGCGATGCGGCATCGCAGGCGCTGCGGTCATTGACCGTGGCGGCACCCGATATCGTTCTGGGGCAGTCGCCCGATGCCGGCATCATCGTCCGCACGGCCGGCAACGCCGCAGGCGCGGATGCCGGGGATCAGACCTTTACCGGTCAGGTCCGGCTGCTGGCCCGCACCGTGCGCCTGGACACCACCAATGCGGGCGCCAGCACGGGCGGGAATACGACACTGGCCCACGGCGGCGACCTGTCCTTCAGCCATATGTCGGGTGCCGACACGGCGGTCACCTGGTGGATCGGCACGGGCAGCGTCCAGGGCGTGCCGGGCAGCACACGGCCCGACATCAACCTGGGCGGACTGACCATCTCCGGCTTTGGCGGGCGCATGGATATGACAGGCATCATCAACGGCATCAGCGATCCGGTGGCGGCCCAGATCGTGCGCAAGGACATTCCGCGCAGCAACGACATGCGGCTGAACGGCTGCGCCGTGGGCAGCCCGACCTGCATCGTCATTCCCATTCCGGCGCTATCGGTGCCGCAACAGACCTACAGCATCAACTTCCAGCAACCGGTCAGCCTGGACAGCCAGTTGCCGCTGACCCTGGGACGGGGGAACGAAGACCTATGGTGAGCCGACCGAAGCCTTCCGCACCGGCCCCCGCCCGGTGGCGATATGCCGGCCTGCTGGCCCTGGCCCTGCTGCTGCCCCCCGCGGCGGTGGGAAACACACCGGCCGCCCCGCGGGAGGGTGTGTGGTCCCCCGTCGGGAAGGACACCGATGGCCGGGAATGCTCAGCGCGGGCCACCCGCGAAACACCGCCGGAGATCCCCGCCGACCAGGCCATCAGCGTCGCCTGCGGACGGCTGGACCGGGCCCCCAACCAGATTTTCGTGGCATCGGCCACGAACGAGGCCGTGGCCGCGGGGTGGAACCGCTATCGTGAGCGCGTGCTGAATTGCGGACCGGAAGAACCCCTGCCCTTCCCCGCCGCCGGCACGCAAGGCCGCATCTGGCACTGCAGCCCGGTCAATGCCAGTTGGGGTTATGTCGCGCTGACCGTCACCATCGGCGAGCGCCAGTATTATGCCATCGGCCAGGGGTCGGCGCAGCCGGCCCTTCTCCAGGCGATCGGCGTCGCCTCGGGCCGTCTGGCGACCGCCCCCCAATCCACCCCCACCCGCGGGGACAGCCGTATCCTTTATGAACGATACATGGATGACGGCCGCGTATACGCGGCGGCCGAGCAATATGTGAAAAGCGAGGATGCCTTCCGCCGGGCCCTGGAAATCCATCAGCAGGTCAATGGCGCCAACAGCCCCGGCGCCACGGAGATTCTGCTGCCCCTGGCGCTGATCCTGTCCAACCAGGGCCGCATGCCGGAGGCGGAGCGATATTTCAGGGACGCAGACGCGCTGTTCCGGGGCCAGCCATCGATTGCGCACGGCGTTCACCTGGCCATGCACCATGCCAACATGCATTGTTTCGCAAGCGCCCATTCCACCCTGGCAAAGCTGGAAACCTGGCTGCGGAGCCGGCTGGAATGGCAGGACGCCGACCCGACCGATCCGCGGGCCAACGCCGACGCGGCGCGCACCGGGCGGCGGCATGACGCCCTGAACGTGCAGGTCACCCTTTCCCCCACCCAGGCCACATTGACGCCGGCCCAGTTCGACGAGGTTCTGAAGACCCTGCTGTATCTGAAGGCGGAACTGCAATACCGGGAACGGCTGGAAAACACGACGCGGTCGCGGGCGATGCCGACGGACTGCCCCCCTTCCCCGCCAAAGGCCCAGGCGCAGGCACAACCAACCGCGGGCAATCCGAAGGACGCTGCCATCCGGGCTCGCCAGACGCTGGAAATGCTGAATGGCATGGACAAGACGCCATCGGAACAGGCCATCGTCGCCTTCATGCTGCGGACACGGTCGATGACCTATCTGGCCCTGGACGAGCCCGAACCGTCTCCCGACGACATCGGTGCCGCCATTGAAGACCTCAACCAGGTCATCCGCATCCTGAACAAGCTGAACATGCAGGAGCGGCCGCTGGCCGTGGCGCATCTGCGCCTGGGAAAGGCCTACAAGCTGCGGGGCAAGACCGATGATGCGCTTGAGCATTTCGAGAAGGGAGCGGACCTGCTGCTGAAGCATGAACAGTTTGCCACCATCGACATGCTGGAGCCCTATATCGCGACCCTTTACGAACAGAGCGGGCGGGCGGGTACGGACGCCGCCGGTCTCCGGCAGCGCATGCTGGTGCTACAGCAACTGCTGGGGGACGGCGCCACGGCCCGTTCCATCGCCGCCGCCGCCACCCGCGCCGAAAACCGCCCAACCGATACCATCTCCGAAGAGGAGGAAATTTAGCATATCCGCGAGCAACGCGCCCTCATCCAGACATTACGGCAGGCCCGTAGCGGCACGACTCTTGTGCAGGCGGAAAGGGAATTGCGCGATTGGGAGAACCGCCGCGCCAACCGGCTGCGGCGGCAACAGCAGGATGCGGAAGCGCGGCTTCTGCGACAACGGGACGAACACGCCCGGTTGGCATTGAGCATGCCGGATACCTCTCAACCGCGCATCGCCGAGCTTGACACCAGCAATCAACAGTTGCTGGCCGATATCGAACGGATCAAGGCCGAACTGAACGACCTGCCGCGCGCCGCGCTGCTGACCCAGGGGATCATCCAGCCCGAGCGACTTTTCAACCAGATGCAGCCCGACGAGGCGATCGTGACCTTCTTCGTCGGCCACCGGCACACCTATGGCATGCGCGTCAACAGCGACCGCACCATGGAGGCCTGGCGCACCGACCTGACCCTGGAACAGGCCACGCAATGGGTCGACGACATCATCGCCTCGGTGGCGGTGCCCCCGGGCTCGAAAATCCGACCCTATCCGGTGACGAAGGCACACTCCCTTTACGTCGGATTGTTCGGTCAGGATATGCAGAGGGTGCAGGGGGTGGAGACGATGACCATCGTCGCCGACAATGTGCTTGCCCGGTTGCCCTTCAGTGCCCTGGTCACCGGCGACATATCCCGGCATACGGAAAATGACACGGAAACCAAAAGCGAGTTGAACCAGTTGCGGCAAACGCGCTGGCTGATCGATACCGTCGCCGTCGCCCATGCCAGCAGCCTGAAAAGTCTTGTTCTTCTGCGGGAACTGGCGACTGACGTAACGCCTTCGGAGAAATATTATATCGGTTTCTCCACACCGGATCAGGCATCCGACCTTCAATTCGACATGCTCGCATATGGCGCCGCCCCTCCGGCTTCCGGGATGTCATCTGATGGTCTTCTCGATTCCGATCAGCTTCGTTGTGCGGAAGAAGCCAGATGGATCCGAAATCTGGGACCGCTGCCTCACGCACCGGAGGAAATCGATGAAGTTCGCAAGAGACTGAACCTGCCCGCGTCCAGTTCGCTTACAGGCACCTCCTTCCGGCGGCAGACATTGATGAACCGTGACATGGCCGGATATCGCATCCTCCATTTTGCCAGCCATGCCGTTCTGCCACAGCCACAACACACATGTATTCGCGAGCCAGCCCTGCAGATATCCCCTGATCCGGAGCCCGCGGACGCGCGCAGCGGCATGTTGACAATGAGCGAGATCGAGCACATGACCCTCAACGCCGATCTTGTCGTCCTTTCCGCATGTGACAGCGGGGGAGCAGGAAGCGTTGAATCACAAGAGGCGCTGTCCGGTCTGGCGCGGGCCTTCTTCTATGCCAATGCCCGCGGCCTGGTGGTTTCCGCCTGGGCTGTCAATGATCAGTCCACAAAACACCTGATTCTTCAGATGATGACCATCATCGGAAAAGAAAATAAATCCCCGGCAAAAGCCCTGAGGGACGCACAGCTTCACATGATAAACAATAATGGAGATAATAAGGATTTACTCCCCAATTATATACACCCTTATTATTGGGCTCCATTTATCGCCACAGGAAATGTCACGCAAGTAATTTCTATGACGAACATTGCACTCGATACACCAGATACATAATTGCATAGAAGTTCATCATAAAATCCCTAGAACGAAGGAGAAGGAAATGAAAATCATCAAGATAATCGGAGCATCAGCGATCATTATCTCCTTAACAATCGATCCATCTTTCGCTCAAGGAAACTCAAGTTCCCTCCAACATACGGAAGAAGAGCTAGCAAATGACGCCTGCGTCATTTGGAAAGAATTAAGCGAATGGTTGCCACCTGCTTGTGTGGATGAGGAACATTCCACACTGGCCATCGCCAGCGGAACAAGAAGTGGGGCACAATTTTATATGTACGCACACAACGTGCCCGTACAGGAACGGATACGACATACCCCGCCAGAAAATGGCAAGGTTTTGCTTGGTATAGAATTTAATAACAATTCATATCAAGTCACGGAAAACTTCAAAAAGATAATTACAAACATATATGGGGTCGTCGCGGGAAATCCCGGTATATTATATGAAATAACAGGCCACGCCAACAGAACAGGCATCTATCAACGAAATCTCACATTATCGGAGAACCGAGCAAAGGCAGTACATGACGCCGTCCTGAGGAACTTCAGAACCAACTACAAGCCTGCTCCAGAGAACCTATCCTGGTCCGGGAAAAGCTGGGATGAGCCACTTCCGCATATTTCCGACCCGAAGGATGGCAGGCACCGGCGTACTGAAATTCAGGCGGTCAAACGCCAACGCGGCTCCTGACGAGCCGGCCGGCCCCTGGTGACCAGAGACCGGCATCCGACCAGCAACCGGCACCGTGCTTTTCGCCAAGGCGGCCAGTGTTTCTCCAGATTTTACAGGAATGGAACATGTGTGCGATACGAACCGACAAACCGGATGCCGATAATCAGATCGGGGCTACAAGTCCTTCCCATACACCAACCATAAAAGATGTGGCGGGCGGCACGGCGCCGGAAACAGGTACAGAATTGGACATTGTTCAGAACAGCGCAATCGGCCAGGATTACGAAAT
Source organism: Niveispirillum fermenti (assembly GCF_048066175.1). Classification (GTDB taxonomy): domain Bacteria; phylum Pseudomonadota; class Alphaproteobacteria; order Azospirillales; family Azospirillaceae; genus Niveispirillum; species Niveispirillum fermenti. The sequence goes on from NZ_JBLTXA010000007.1 coordinate 28,141, forward strand.
CAGCGATTGCCTGGGAGATGGCGTTTATAAGGCAACAAAAAGGGGAAACAGAAAAACTTACATCATAAAGAAAATTGATGAAAAATATAAGAGATCATTTGACTCTCTGAAAGAAATAAAAACAAAAATCATGAACGGAACAACCAGCCAATACAGCAGTATATATTATTACATTTATGAGTATATTGAAGGAATTACACTTGAAAATTATATTAATAAATATGAATCAAAGAGAAATTATGCAGAATGGATATATCCATTCACCTTCCAGGTGACAAAAACCCTGGGGGCCCTGCATGCCAAGGACGTTTACCACCGCGATGTGAGCCCAGCGAACATCATTCTGCGCAACGGGAACCCGAAGGATCCGTGGCTGATCGATTTCGATATAGCTCTGTTTCCAGACCATGCCCCACGTCACGGCGTTGTCGGCACTGCGAGCTTTCGTTCGCCGGAGCATGGCAACCCCAACACCTATTGCCCGGCTTCTGACCTGTATAGCTTGGGGAAGATTCTCGCTTATATCCTGGGGGACCGCGAGCCAAGCACATTGAACCCAGACGATCTACCGACCCCCTGGAACAATCACGTCCGTTGGATGGTTAATAATAATATAAATAGTAGACCTCAAAGCGCGCGAGATTTAATAAATAATCTAAAAAAATCCAATAATAATGGGCAAAGTATAATTAATATTATTGTTGTTTTATTATTATTAATTTCCATCGTCGTCCTTATCTATTTTTATAAAGATATAGAAGATAAATTCTTCCCACCCAGCCGCCCCTCTGATGAAACTCCCCCTCCCCCGCCGCCCCCCCCGGTGCCTGCCCCGCCATTGACACTCGATAAGGCGCGGCAGCTACTTGCCGCGTCGGCTGGTACCGATTGCGAGGCCTTGCGGGTCCGGGAAGTCGGTCCCAACAATCTGGCGATCGACGGGCTTGTCGGTGATGATGGGGCCGGCTGGCAGGCCCTGCTGGACCGCTTGAAGGGCGAAGCAAACGGCACGTGGCTGGATGATAATGTCCAATCCTTCTCATCATCGGTCTGCACGCTGCTGCGGTTGATCCGGCCACGCTGGATGGAGGCCGACAATCACGGGCTGACGACAAAAGCTGTGCTGTCGGCCGGCGGCAGTCTTGACGTCACGATGCAGAACACGCAACCGATAGCGGGGCATTTTTTTGTCTATATGTTCGTCATACTGGACAATGGCGAGGTCCGGAAGCTGAGCGAAAATGCCGTCTATGATCTGCGCACCGCAACCGTCATCGGTCCGGAGCGTTTCGCTGCACTGCCGGCCGGCCGGTCGCTGGTGCTGGGCCTGCTGGCCAGGACGGGCATGCCCAGGACACAGCGCCTGCCGGCCCGGACCGATCTGGACACCCTCATCAGCGCCCTGGATTCCGATTGGGACCCGGACCCGGGGGCAATCCTGGTCAGTTGGACCGTGTATCAATGAACGGGCAGGCCCCGCCAGGCACTGACGTTCAAGAAGCGTGACCGCCATCCGGCGACGTCAGCGCGCGCACATGCGTGCGCAAGCGTTACAACGCATCGCAATTTGTTATTATTCCAGCGGCCGGCGGCAATCGGCCAGCAGGGGGGAGAGGTCGGTGGGCCGCTTCTGCTGATAGGTCTGCGCATGCTGCACAAAGCGGCGCGTCATGGCCCGCAGCCCCTCCGCCCCGGGGAAGTCCAGCGCCGCCTCCACCTGCGGCAATTGCCGGCGCAGCGCCTCGGCACCGAAGGTTTCCGTGGCGCTGACCAAGTGTGACAGATAGGCCTCGCCCGTGATCCGGGCACGGTTGAGATAGGCGTCCCGCGTCTTTTCCCCCCGCGCCCGGAGTTCTGCGCCCAGCAGCTTCAGTTGCTCATCCAGCTTCTCGACCTGCACCATCTCGTCACGATAGCCGCGCATCAGCATGGCGGCGCTGCGCACGGCCATGCGGGCACCATCGGCCTCGACCTCCGTCCGGCGGCGCATTTCAGCCCCGATCTCGGACGCCAGCCGGTTCAGGCTGTCGGCCATGGCCGGGGTGGGCGCCTGGACCGCCAGGGCACGGGCCGCGGCCGGCAGATCGGCCACCGCCACGGGTGCGGCGGCCTGGACGCCGCGGCGGGCATCGGCCTTCAAGGCCTCGATGCGGGACTGGCTGGTGGCGACCTGCATGCCCACCACCACGCGAAAGCCCGTGAAGGGCGGGCGTCTGACCCCGCCCGTATCAGCCGCGAAGAACGGTTCCTCGTGCCGTTCGGCCGTGCGGACATCATTGGCCGAGGTCAGGCAGGAACCACCCCGCACGACAAAGCCGCCCACCTGGCCATGCAGGCGCCCCTGCGCGGTTGAGCGATAGGCATCCATGACGATTTCCCCGACATTGCCCAGCATATCGTGCAGACCCAGCGGGTTCGGCTTCAGCGAACCGATGAACTGGGTCATGCCATCACAGGAACGCGGATCGGCATGGGCGACATAATCGGTCAACGGGCCATCCATGGGGAAGGTGCGGGCCACCTCCTGCGCGGGCTGGACCCGGTTGCCACCGCGGGCCGCGAACTCCCACTCCACCTCCGTCGGCAGGCGGACGAAGCCAGGGGCCCCGTCTTCCATGGGCAGCTTGTCCTTGTGGTTGGCCAGCAGCCATTCGCTGTAACGGCGGGTGAAATCGACGGCATCGAACCAGCCGGCATCATCCTTCGGCAGGCCGCCCTGCGCCGGCAGCGCGTCGCACCCGGCCATCACGGCGGCATATTGCGCGGCCGATACCTCGTACTTGCCCATCAGGAAATGACGCCGATCGGGCTTGCCCCCCGTGCTGAGCCCGCCCACGACATGATCGAAGCGCAGATCCTCGCGAAATCCCAGGTCGGGATCACCGGTACCCAGCCGTACCTTCTGGTCGGCCAGCCAATGGGCCGGACCGAACGTTTCCACCCGGCGGAAAATCATGCGCCCACCACAGGGCATGGGCAGCGCCACATCCCCCGCCGCCGGCCGCGGATCGGCATGGTCGGCGGGCCAGCCGGCCCCGGCGGCCGGCGGCGGGGTCATTCCCAACAGCAGCAGCGCCGCGACAGCGCCCCCAATCCTATGGATCATGCAATCCCTCCCCCGGTTCGATGCGGGTCACGCGCCAGGCGGCCAGGGCGGATGCCGCCAGGGCCAAGGCCAGGGTCAGGCCCAGCGCCGCCAGCAGATGCCAGACGGTCAGCAGGCTGGCCTGCCCCCCCGCCGCCAGCCGGTCGCGCAAGGCCAGATTGAGCAGGACCGACACCAGGCCATAGAGCATGACGGCCAGGGCCCAGCCCATCACCGCCACGCCCGTGGCCTGGATGACGGGAAACAGCATGGCCTGGCCGGCCGGCAGCCCGTGCAGACGCAGCAGGCTCAAGGTCCGCCGCTTGCGCAACACGCCCGCCCACAAGGTGGCCGACAATGACACCATCAGGCCGGCCGCCGTGCTGCCCGCCACCACCAGGAAGACCAGCCCCAGGGCCCGGTCAAGCGCCAGAACCCGCTCGTAATCGCCCAGCCGGTCGGCCGCCACATGCAGGCCCCCATCCTCCAGATCGGCCAGAAGCCCGCGCAGGGCCGGCATGTCGCGCGCATAAAGCCGGAAATTCCGCAGCACGAAGGGCGGCCCGTCCGTCCGCCCCGGCCAGCCGAATGCCGGCACGGCGTTGAAATCCTGCCAATGCTCCAGGCCCCACATCAGGGACTGGTCCAGCAGCGCCCCGTCTTCCGCCCAGGCAGCCCGGTCCAGTACGGTGGCGACCGTCAGGGGCAGTTCCAGCAGGTCGGTCCCGCCATCGCGCGGCTGTCGCAACAGGTTCAGTTCAATCCGGTCGCCCGCCCGGACACCCAGCCGTGCCGCCAGCGACCGGGTCAGCACCACTTCCCCCCGTCCGGGCGGGGGGAATGCCCCCAGAAGCGGGTCACCGGGACCGCTGGCCATGGCCAGCGCACTGGCCCGTGGCACGATGCCATCCCCCGCCTGTTCAAAATCCAGCGTTCCCGCGATGGGAGAGGCCGTGCCCACCACGAATTCCACGCGCGGATCGGCCCGCAGCCCATCCAGGAAAGACGGGTCCAGCGATGCGACCTCCCGCAGCTGGATCTGACGGTTGCGCGGGTCGGCCGACATGTCCTGCACCATGGTGGCAATGACGCCGTGGCGCAGGCTGTACAGCACGAGCAAGGGCAACAGCACGGCCGCCAGCGCGAAGACGCGCGTCAGCAGGTCGATACGGTCATGGGCCATGTCGCGCAGGCTGAGGCCGGGGCCGATCACGCCGCGCCCTCCCCCGACAAGGGCGTGACCAGGGCCCGCAGGCGGGTGCCGGCCGGCACCTGCGCCCGGATGGTCAGCAGGCTGAAGCCGAACCGTTCCAACAGCGGCCGGTCATGGCTGGCCACCAGCAGGGCCGTGCCGTGCCGGTCTGCCATGTCGCAGAGCGCCGCCATGACATCACGCGCCCGATCGGGGTCCAGGGCCGCCGTCGGCTCATCCGCCAGGACCAGGGGCGGCCGGTGGGCCAGGGCGCGGGCGATGGCCACCCGCTGGCGCTGCCCCACCGACAGCGCAGCGGGCAGCGCGTCCAGCAGGTCGGCGATACCCAACTGGCCGGCCAGAACACCGGCCCGGTCGGGGTCCTGGATACCGGCCAGCCGCAGGGACAGGCCGATATTCTCCGCGACCGTCAGAAAACCCAGCAGCCCGCCGCGCTGATGGACATAACCCAGCAGGCGGGCCCGTATCCGCGCCAACCCGCTTTCCGACCGGCGGCGCCAGGCCGCCAGCACGTCGACCATCCCCTCTGTCGCCATCCCCTCCGCTGCCGTTCCCCCCGGCACCACATTGTCTGACGCAGCCCCGTCAGGCGCCGAAAGCGTGAAGCGGACGGCATGGTCGGGGGCACGGGCACACGCGATGGTGTCAAGCAGGGTCGACTTACCGCTGCCGCTGGGTGCCACCAGGGCCACTCTTTGCCCCGCCGACAGCGACAGCGAGGGCACATGCAGTTCAAAACGACGTTCCGCATCCGCCCGGCGCGCGGTCAGTTCCCGAACCTCCAGCACCGCACCTGCAATCACGGCAGCAGTTCCAGAGGCAGCGGATAGACCCGCTCATCGATACCCCCTCCGGCATTCAGGCTGATCCAGCGGCCTTCATCCCGGAAGAACTCCCGGTAAAGGCTGCGCAGGCCCCGGATGTTGTTCAGCATATCGTGGATATGCGTGGGGCTGAGCGCGTTCAGCGTTTCCGGCGTATGGCGCAGGATAGCGCTGTTATAGGGAAGGGCCGTCACGATCCCCTTGATCAAATCCTTCATGCTGGTCAACTCGCCATCGCCGGGCAGCCGCGCCGACAGGCCACCGGCCAGACTGTCCAGGCTGGCCGGATCGCTCTGTGCCGTGGCCAGAACCTGACGCAGCAGGGTGAAGAAGCTGTCGCGCCCGCCCGGCGCGTCCAGCCGGGCAGTGGCCGCCTTCTCGATGGCGCCCAGCGCCTGGTAAAGCTCGTTCAACTGCGCGCGCGTCAGCAGCACATGCATGTCGAAGGCACCGCGCGCCTGCGGATCGGCCATGTCGAAATCGGCCGTCCAGCCGCGCTGGATCTCCGGCGCCGTCTGGTTCCGCTGATTGGCCAGCCAGGCAAGCTGCATGGCATATCCTGCTTCGACCACGGGTTGCCCCCCCTGCCGGGTGCTGTCGGCCTGTGCCGTCCGCCCCCCCGCCGCCAGTTCACCGATGGCCAGCACATCGCGGCCGATCCCGTCGATCACGGCCCCGAACCGGTCGACATCGCCCTCGGCCACGGGATGGAAATAGCTGCGGCCCGTGGGATTGAACCGGGCCAGCTTGTCCAACTGCGCCTCCGCCCGGCCATGATGATCCCGCCCCTCCGGCGTTTTCAGCAGAATGGTGAAGATGGCGGTCAGCCGGTCCTGTGCCCCGGCCTTGGCAGCGACATGGTCGGGCTCCATTCCCGTCTGGCTGCGATCGTCACCAGCCCCGCGGACGGGGGCATCGGTGATCAGCACGATGAAGCGCGCGCCGAAATCCTCCCATCCCGGCATAGCCAGCGCCGTATTGACACCGGCAATGCCATCCTCCGCAAAGCCCACGGAACTGACGCCCGCCTCCTTCATCCCGTCGATGGCCGACTGGAAGGCACCGGCGTTGAAGGTGCGTTCCAGCGGATGGAACACCTTGCTGACATAGTCCAGCCCCGGCCGGTCACGCAGGCTGTCGCGGTAGCCCACAAGGCCGAAACTGATACGATCTCCGGCCGGGGAATTGCGCAACTGGCCGACGATGGTCCGCACCATCTGGCGCGTCCGGTCGATATAGGGCTGCATCGACTTGGTCGTGTCGATGACGAACACCACGCCATAGCGCATATTGCGCAACGCATCCGGATCGGGGGTGCGCGGTGCGGCCGGATCGGCCGGCATGACCAGGGTGGCCACCTCCAGCACCTTGCGGTCGCGCCGGCTGGGCGGAGCGTTGGGGACGGTGACATTCTGCCAGTCCAGGATCGGCAGCATGTAGAAACTGCTGGCGAAATCGGGAACGCGGTCCTGCGGCTCCATCGCCGCCAGTCCCGTGCCCGGATCGATGCGGCCCGAACGGGCCTGTGACAGCAGGTTGGCGACCCGCTCGGCCCGGGCGGTGTCACCCAGCACCCGGTCCAGCGACGCGCGATCCTGGAAGAACAGGGCGGGCGGGCGCCGGACAGTCTGGTTGAAGGCCAGGACCACGGCCTGCTTCCAGGGCACCGTCGCCGCCTCCGCGATCCAGCCCGTGGGCGCCCGGCGCGCATCCGGGCCGACCTGCAGCCAGACCTGCCCCCCCACATCCCGCCGTTCGAACACATAGAAATGGCTGAAGACAGCCTGAACGGTGCCACCCGTCCCGCCCGCGGCCGGCAGCAGCCTGGCATCCGGCCGGGTCAACACCCGCTGCAACAGGCCCGGCACCCCGTCGACGGTCAGGGGCTGATAGGCGGCGATGGCCGGCGGCACGGACGGCCAGACCAGGAACAGCAGGATCAGCAAGGAGCGCAGGTATCGGGACATCGGCCATCCTCCCCGTTCATTCACAGCTTTGCCGGACGGCCGGCAGGCGCAGGTTGAGCAATTGTCGCGCCACGACGTCGCCCTGCTCTTCCCGGGCCCTCAGCGCGGCCTCCAGCCGATCCAGCACGGCGGACACCCCCGTCTCGCGCGCCACACAGGCCCGCTCGTACAAGACAAGTGCGTCGACGTCGCTGGGTGCGTTGAACAGGCCGGGGGTGAAATCCAGGCTGTCCTTCGCTTCCGCCATGTAGCGCAGGCTCGGGCCGTATCCCTCCCGCTCCAGCGCATGGAAAAGGGTGCTGGCCTCATCAAAACGGCCGGCCTCCGCGGCGGCTACGGCGGCGGCATGCCGCTCGGCCAGACCGGGCGGCATCACCGGATCGACAATATCGACACTGTCGATATCCGTATCCGTCCCGCCGGCAGTGAACCAATAGGCCAGCCCCAGACCGGCGACCAGCGCCAGAGCGACCAGACCCCAGATCAGGCCCCGCCGCGCGGGTGGCTTCTCCTCGCCCGGAGGCAACGGGTCGGGCGTGTCCCCGGCAGGCGGCTCAGCGGGCGCGGGCTCCGCCGGTACGGATGGCACATCCGGCGCCACGGGCTCCACCGGGGTGGGTTCCGGGGGATCGGGTTCCGGTGGCGGCTCCGGTTCTGGCGGTTCCGGTGGCGGCGGTGGCGGTTCCGGTTCCGGTGGCGGTGGCGGCGGGGCAGCCGGAACCGGTATAATGGCCGGCGGCGGGACGCCACCGGGAAAGGAACTGGCGGCATCGGCCCCCGGATCGGCCCGGCCCGCCTTCATGCTGGGCGGCGGCGTGACCCCGCTCCACATCAACTGGCCTTCCAGGTCAAGGTCGGGCAGGCGGACCAGCAGGGGCGTATAATCCTCGATCAGTGCCGTGACCAGCGGCCCGATGGGCACCAGCAGATCACCATCCCGCGAAAAGGCATGGCCCGACCGCCAGACGAAGGACCCAGTCTGCCAGCCGGCGGGCCCCAGGAACGGTTCCTCCTCGTCGGCCTGCATGATGATGAGCCGCAGGATGCCGGTGGCGCGCCCGGCCGCGCGCGGCACCACCAGTTCGGCAATGCCGCTGCCCGGCTGGTTCCGGTCGTTGCGGATTTCAAGGGGGATCACCATGCCATCACCTCAGACCCGCAGGCTGGACAGGATACGGCCCAGCTTGGCGTTCTGGGCGATATCGACCACCTGCCCGCCGGCGGAACCCGCATTCTCCCGCGTCAGGGCCAGAAAGGCGCGGGCCCATTGCGTGCCATAGCGGCGGCGCATCTGGCTCAGATCATCCTCCGCCTCCGGCAGGTCGGGCCGGCCGCCCGGTTCCACCCGCGGCGGCCGGGTGAAGGCAGCCTGCGCGTCGGCCGCCAGCGCAGGGTCGGCAGTGGTGGATGCCAGCAGCGACCGGCCGCAATCGGCCACGAAATCATTGATCAGCATGGCCGAGCCCAGGGCGACGGCCGCCGCCGTCGGTCCCGGCGGCTGGCGATAAGCGGTCACCTTTTCGGTATGGCGATCGATGGCTTCCATCAGGCCCAGCCGCCGGGCGGCGATGCCCAGTTCCTCCGCGAAGGTCTGAAGTGCGGGCCCGGGCAGGCCCGTGCGCACGCTGACGGCCATATCCTCCGTCTTGTCCGCCAGCCGTTCCAGCCATCGGGCCACGGCACGCTCCCCGAAGCGTATGGCGGGGGCCGTGGCCCGGGTGCCGGCAGGCGGCGGCGGTGCCAGACCCAGTTCCGCCAGGTCCAGGCCGAAATCCCCGCCGCCGGACGGGGGCGGCGACACTTCGCCGGCGTCGGCCAGCCGGTCACGGCGCAGGAATTCCATATAGGCCCGGCGCAGCGGCGCCTCCTCCACCCCCAGTTCATGCACCAGCAGGCCGACAGCCCGGCCCGCCGCGGCAAAGGTGCGGACCGCACCCATGGCCCGCTCGTGACGCTGGCGCACCCGTTCCTCCACATCCTCCCGCTCGTACCAGGTTTCCAGCAGTTCCAGCAGCGCCTTGGCCAGGGCGTGGGCCTGCGGACGGATCTGGCGGTACTTCAGATCGGGCTGGCAGACGGGTGCCAGCGCTTCGGCCAGGGCAGTCGTGCCGCCGTCATTCAGGCCCAGCAGGGCGTCAACGGCTGCCGCGGGGCTGGCCACATGCCGGCGCACCAGCGGGCTTTCCCCCATCGCGCGCCGGAAGGCCGGCAGGATGCGCGCCTGGAAATCCGGGGTGAAGCCTTCCTCGTCGCGGACGGTGCCGGCCGCCGCCACACCGCCATAGCGGAACTGCCCGTGCTGTTCCAGCGCCTTGGGATTGCGCAGCAGGAAGGTGTTGGTGAAGGCCCGACCCGGATGCCATTCCGTCGTCCAGCCGGGAAATTCATCGAAATTGGTGCGGAAGCGGTTCTCGATCTGCTGTTCCAGATTGCCGCCGGCCGACAAGTCGAAGATCCGGTCACACTTCGTCATGCACAGCAACAGGCTGGTCGGCTGGCCTGCCCGTTTCTGCGGCGTGTCGCCATGGGTCCGCGCAATCCAGCCTTCCACCAGTTCCGGCAGCTTGCGGATTTCCAGATTGCCGTCGGGAACGCACAGCATCATCGTGTTGAGGTCAAGTTCCGTGACGTAATTGTCGAACAGGACCGCCACCTTGCCGCGCAGGAAACAGAGTTCGCGCGGCGGCTTCTCCTGCCCCGGCCGATCGGCTGCTCGGCGCAGGCAGCGGTCGGGTGTGGACCCTTCGCGTGAGCGGGCGCCGGGAAAATCCAGCAGGTCGGTATGGTCCAGGAACGGCCAGGGCGCCCGGTCCAGAGTGATGCGCAGTTCCGCCGTCAGCGCCGTGATCACAGGCTGGCGCAGCATCACGGTGCGGCCCGGCGTGGTGCAGATGGCCACCATGCGGGCCCCCGCCCCCGTCACTTCCGCCAGTTCATAGATACGGTCGACATGCAGGATGCCGGCGCTGGTGTCGCGGATGGCCGACAGGGGCGCATAGACCGTCGTGGCATGGCCCAACAGCTCCAGCGCACCGCGCAATTCCCGGAAAAGCTCGTCGAATTCCGGCAGCCGGCCCCACAGGGGCGACAAGGCCTCCAGCCGCGCCGCGGCCGACAGGCGCGGCAGCACCCCTTCCAGCGCCGACCAGTAACCGTCGGCCAGTTCGCGGTTCTGCAAGAGGGGATGGGTGGGGGTGAAGCCGCGCAGGTAATCCTGCAGGTCCAGCACATCCTCGAACCGGAAGCCGGGCAGCGCCACATCGCCCGCCATCCCCTCCAGCCGCGCCAGGTGCGCCTCCATCGCGGCGGGGCTCAGCAGGGCCGGATCGTCGGACAGGGCCGACAGGTCGAACACGAAGCTGTTGACCAGGATCTTGACCAGATCCACCTCGCGCACCAGCCGCAGCACGACGGGGAAGCCTGCCGGCACCTCTTCGGACCGCAGGGAGAAGCGGGTGACCAGACCCGTGGTCTCCTTGCCGCCCTGCGGGTTCACCTGGGTCAGGAAGTCCAGCTTTTCCTGCTCCGCCCCGTTGCCGAACAGGGCCAGGGCGGTGCGGTGGGGTGGGGTGATGAACTTGCCGATCAGGAAGGACTTGCCCGCCTGGCTGGCGCCGAACACGGCGGCGGACATGGGGCGTTCGGCCGCGCGGGCCAGGCGGTCCGCCTCCATCAGGTGGCGTTTCAGGCTGCGGTCGAGCCCTGCGCGCTGGGGCCCCAGGCGCCGGACGCTGGCCGCGGACCATTCCAGGGCGTCCCTGGCGGCCCCGGCCAGAGTGTGACAGGTCAGGGCGAGCTGCTGGTCTTCTTCACGCGGCATTCCGCTTTCCCCCTCAATCCCGCCAATGCAGGGCCAGAACCCCGCTGTCGAGCCAATAGCCGGCCTCCTGGTCACGCTCGACCCGCAGGGTCTGCAGGGTCAGCCGCAGTTGGTCGGTGACCACCTGCCCGTTGCCGTCGCGCGCCTCCTCGATCACGAATTCCTCGCTGTCGGTGACATCGTCCGCGCCATTTTCGTCCTGCACACGCAGGCGCACCTGGAGGGGCATGCGCAGGCCCGTCGCCTGTTGCGGGTTCTTCAGGTCCAGGAAGGCCAGCGGTGTGGTCTTCCAGCGCTCCAGGGGAAGCTGGCGATAGCCGATGAAGGATGGCGGCGTCAGGCTGAACGGGTCGCTGAGCTTGCGCCCGCCGCCATCCAGGTCGATATCCCGGAAGGCCAGCCTGTGGTTGGGCAGCATGTCGTTGCGTTCCAGCACGCCGATATGGTTGGCGGTGGAACGGATGCGGATCTCGCTGGCCCGGACCAGCAGCCCCTCCACCTGCCCCTCGCACACCTGGCACAGCATGGCGCCCACGGCCGCCGTGGTCTTCGGGTCCTCGATCCGGAAGCCCGGCGAATGGAAGGGATACCAGTTCCCCACATCAAAACTGTCCATGCCGATCACGCGGCCCGGCGGCACGGGCACCTGACCGATGACGATGTCGCGGATGACCGGCAGCCGCGACGGCCGCCCCGACAGCAGCAGCACGTCGCAGTCGAAGGCCCGCACCACGTCGCAAAGGTCGGTCAGCATGGGCCGTACCACGCCTGCGATGGTCCCCTCCAGATGATCGCGGCGGGTGCGGATCACCACCTGGTCCAGGCTGAAGCCACCGGCACCGCCGCGCCGGGCCGGCAGTTCCAGATAATCGCGCACAGCCGCGCGGCACCCGCCGCCCGCGACGCCCATCAGCGGGATGGCCAGCGCCTCGTCCGCCTTGGCACCGCCCTGCGCCTCATAGGCGGCCAGAAGGGCCAACGCAGCCGGGCGCAGCACCTGACCCACGAACAGGGCGCGCAGCGTGCGCTCCTGCTGGGCCATCCCCTCCCGGTCACCAGAGAAGCGGCCCGCCAGGAAATGCGCCGGCTGGCCCATGCCCGCCGCCGTCAGCTCACGCGCCAGGCAGGGCAGGATCTCATCCTCGATGATCTGCTTCAGCACATCCTCTCCCGCCAGCCGGAACCCTTCCCGGAAAAGCTGGCGTGGCAGGATGGTGCGGTCATTGTCCGTCACCTCGTGCTGGATGATCATCAGGTCGGTGGTGCCGCCGCCCATGTCCATGCTGGCCACGCGCAGGGTCGGCCGCGCCGGGTCCCCGCCACCACGCGACATCAGGCGAAAGAAATCGCGCGGCGCGGTCTGCAGCTTCTGCGTGATCTCGTTGAACAGATAGACCAGATGGGTGGCCGTCGCCTCGTCCCAATCCTGCTTCACCGTTGGCCGGCGGTGCAATGGCTCGTTCCGGTCCCAGCCCATCACCTGCCACAGCAGGTCGACGCCCGAGCGCACCAGCCGTTTCAGGATGCGCTGCTCGGCCACGGGCGTGGCCGACGGAATGGTCAGGATGATGCGGCTCAGTTCCCGCGGTTCGTCGCTGCGGGGCAGGTTGGCGCGGGTGGCCGGCGCGTTGATCTGCGACAGGGCATGGGCCAGCAGCTCCGTCAGCATCAGCATGTAAAGCGTGCTGCGCGAATAGGAAGGTTTCATGCCCGGCACGTCATTGTTGCGCACCAGTGTGCCGCGCTGGGTCAGGCGGCTGGGGATCGGCCCCTTGATGGGGGGCGGCCGTTCCCCCACGGGCACGCGCGCCGGGTTGTTCACCCAGGGGGCCGGCCGCTCCTGCCGGTCCCAGAGATAGCGCTTGGGGCTGGACAGGCCGCTGCGCCCATGCGTGCCATCGGTCAGCGATGACAGCCAGACCGCCTCCGGCCCCACGCGCACGGGCGTGGGCCACCAGAAGGCATCGCGCATGGGCCGGCCGGACATGCGCGAATAGGCCCCCAGATTGAAATGGGTGGGATGGAATTCCACACGGCTTTCAAACGGGTCGGCATAGACATGGGCCGGGTTGGACAGGTCGCGCAGTTCCAGCCGGTAGGCCTGGCTGATGTCCAGGCGCTGTCCGGAATCCTGCCCCTCCTCGATCAGGATGCCACAGGTCCGGCTGTTGCCGATATCGATCACCAGGTTCACGGGGATCGGCTTCAGGTCGCGATGATAGGGGCGTTCATTCAGGAACCGCAGGCGGGGGACGACCGGACCCTGCGGCTGATCCGCCCGCTGCCCCGGTTCCGACCCGGCACCCAGCGCCGCCAGCACCGTGATATGCTGGGCCAGGCAAAGGGTCGGATTGGGCAGGTCGTCCATCGTCACCGGCGCGCCGTTGCGCCGCGCGCTTTCCGCAGCCAGGAACCCCTCATGCAGCCAGCCGCGCACCCAGTCCAGGCGCAGGAACTGGTTCACATCCTCCATGCCCGTCGCCAGCCCGAACAGGGTGATCCCCTCCGCATCGCGCGGTTCGGGCATGACATAGCGACCGTCGCCGGGCCGGTCGGCCAGCAGCGTGTCCAGCGCCAGGGTGATGCGCCAGGCGTTGCCGTCCCTGTCCGGTTCCGCCAGCCGGGTGATGTGCAGACGGGCCCAGTTGAACGGCCCGTCCGCGAATTCCCCCGTATCGCGCAGACGCAGCACCGGTGCCGGATACCATTGTCCGGCCAGTTGCGCCAATGCCTGCTCTCCGCGCACAGTGAACACCGTCTCCTCGTCCACGGCCAGCATCCTGCCGGTACGCGGGTCGCGGATCAGGGGCTGCTTCTCCTCGTCATACTCGACACGGTGCAGCACCTCCCGCGGGCGGCCGTCGGGGTCCTTTTCCCCCGGCACGGTCTCGGCGTGGAAGCTCATCCTGATGCCGGACGCGAAGGCCGCCGTCATCCCGAAATCCAGGAACTGGATGCCGGAATTCGGCATCAGGGTGACGACGCTGCCGCGGGGCCAGCGGAAAAGATCCTTCAGCATGCGATGCCAGCACTCCTCATCCTTCCGGTCATGGCGCCATTCCGGGTCATGGCATCGTCACCACGGTGACATCCACGACCTGCTGGTCGTTGACGGTGCCCTGGTAGATCTGAACGTCCGCCCCCTTCTTCACACGGACCTCGAACTGGTCCGTGCTGCGCCCGCGCCGCTTGGCATTGGCCACACGCACGGCATAGTTTCCGGGCTGCCACGCCCCGTCGGCGAAATAGACATTCTCCACCGGGTTGGGCACGGGGTCGCGGACATTGGCATCCACGTCCAATTGCCCACCGCAGGCCGTCTTGCGGCGGAAATGGATTTCCGTCCCGTCGGGGCAGACGACATAAAGATCCAGGTCCGACGGGGTGTCCCAGATCAGGGTGATGGTCAGGTCGCCTTCCGTCGCACCGGCCGCCTCCATCCGGCGGTCGAACTCCTCATCCTGGGCCTGCGACGGGGGGGCGGGCGCCGGCGAGGCCGGGTCCTGGGGCGCTGCGGGCGGCGGAAGGGCCGGTTCCTCCGGCGCACAACGGGGGGCCTGCGCCAGACGCTGTTCCAACTGCGCCAACTCCGCCAGCAGATCCTCCTGCTGCGTCGCGGCCGACACCGGCACGGGGCAATAGCCCGGCAGCCAGGGCCGCAGGGCGCAACCGGCCAGCAGCAGATAGAAGATCAGGGCCAGCAGCGGCAGCAACAGCAGCCACAGCCAGCCCCACCCCATGCTTTGCACGACCAGCACGGGAACCGTTTCGCGCGGCGGCAGGGCGTGTACCGGGGGGGGAACCGGCTGTTCCTCCACGATGGCCGCAGGCTCGACCGGCGGCGGAGGCGGCGGAGGCTCGACAGGCGGTGCCTCAACGGCGGGCGGAACGACCGGCGGGGGAATGGCCCGCAGGAATTCGGCCAGCGGCTCACGCTCGGGCGGCGGGCCCTCCAGCTCGATACCCCAATTGACCAGCACGGGCCGGCCACCGACGCTGAAAAGCTGATCCTCCACCGGCGGCGGCAGCTTCAGGGCCTTGGCCAGCGCATCTCCCAAGGCGTGGGCCGGCCCGCTTCCGGCGGCGGACAGCCGGTCGGCCCGGTCGCGTATCTGCGCCACCGTTTCCTGCAGCCGGGCCAGCAGATCGGCCCGCGCCGTCTCATCCAGTGACCGGAACGCCGCGGCGGGAGCATCGGCCGGGCCCAGCCAGCTTATGCGGGTATTGCTGCCCATCACCGGTTCGGCCAGCAGATCGGCCGCATCGTCACCCAGATCGCGGCGCAGATACTGGTCAAGCTGCTCCCAGGTCTCGATCACCCGCCCACCGCCGGTGCCGGCGGGGCGCAACCCCTGCAAAGTCGTTTCGCACAGAAGCCGCCGTTCCATGATGCTATTCGCCTTGGGCCGGAGCGTCGGGAGCGGGGGGCGGCGCCGTGCCCGGCCCGGGGACCGCTTCCGGTGCGGGGGCCGCCGGTTCCGCCACGGGCGCCGGTGTGCAGGCATTGTCCAGCACCCGCGGGGTGACGCCCTGGGCACGCAGGAAGGCGGCGGCGTCACCGGCGGACAAGGCATAGTTCATGCGCCCCACCTCCTGCGCGCGGATGAAGGTGTTCACCCCGACCAGCCGGCCGCAGCGATCCACCAGCGGACCACCGCTGTTGCCCGGCGTGATCTGGGCCGTATGCAGGATCAGGCTGGCACCGTCGCGCGGCTGGATCGCCGTGACGACCCCTTCGGTGACGGCCGGTGCCGGCGGGTTGGAGGCATCGCCCGACAGAAGACGGCGGAAATCCTCGTCGCTTTCCATCACGAGGCCGGGGAACCCGGCGGCCACCACCCCGGCCAGCCGGCTGACAGGCGGCGCAAATCCAAGCGAAAGGGCCTGCGGATCCGGCTGCGCCACGGCCAGCAGGGCGAAATCGGGCTCCCCCGCCTCGGAGCCGCGCGTCGTGCCGCGCACGGTCGCTTCGGAGACCCCGCCCGTGCGGCCGACCACGATCAGGCGGCTGCCCGGCGGGCCGGCGACCACATGCTGATTGGTCAGCACGGCCCCGTCCGCCACATACATGCCCGTGCCGTTGCCCAGAAGGTTGTCATCCGGCCCCACCTGCAGCACCAGCACCGTGGAACGGTCCAGCAGGTCCAGCAGGCTGCCATCGAAGGGTTCGCCTTCCGGCGTCACCTGATCGGGCACGGCCGACAAGGCCGGCGGTGGCGTGGCCGGCGCCGTGGAGCCATCGGGAAGCTGATATTCCCCCTCCCCCGCCACGCAGACGCGCGCATCCAGCAGCCGTCGCAATTCCGCGATGCGGTCGGCCAGCGCCCGGTTGCTTTCCGCCACCGCATCGGGCGACATGACGGGCCCCGGACGTGCCGCCACACCCGGATCGGGATAGACCAGCACCCCCGGGATCAACAGGATCAACAGGACCACAAGGGCAAGGATCAGGGCAACCAGCGGCGCCAGCCAGGTCCGCCGGCGTTCCACCAACAGCAGGGTCCTGGCCGCATCGTCCCCGCCGCCCGCGGCATTCTGGCGATCATCGGCTGTCATGCCTGTTTCCCCTCACTGAACGACATCCCGCCTGCCGGCATCATTCACAATCCTCCGCCCGTGCCTGGCCGGCCGCGGCCCGCACGGCGGCCGCCAGGCGGGGCAGGTCGGCGGGCGCCACGTAATGGCCGCCGGTCGCCCCGGCGATGCACCGCAATTCGTCGATCTGCTGGCTGACGGCCACGACGCTGACCTTCAGGTCGGGCCGGCGCTGCGCAAGCGCATGCGCCGTGGCGCAGGCATCGCCGCCGCACGTGTCATACCCGTCGGACACCAGCACCACATTGATGGGACCACCCCCCGGCAGCGGCGGCGCGATGATGGGCAGGGCCTCCAAGGCACCGCTCAATGCCGTCGCAGGCTTCAACGTCACGCCGGCGATCGACTGCCGCAACCGGTCGCGCTCTGCCGTGACGAAACTGCCATGATGTTCCGGCGCCCCGCAGGTGGCGAAACTGACCAGATCGAAGGTCACATCCGGTTCCGCCAGCCGGGTCAGTTCCGTTAACGCCCCCTGGGCCACGCTGATCCGCGACTCTCCCGGTGTGGCGTCGATCGCCGCCGACAGAGCCTGATATTCCCGTTCCGTCCCCATCAGGGCCCGCAGCAGGGGCGGGATACCATCCAGTTGCAGCATGCGGCGTTCCTGGGCGGCGTCCACCCGGTGGGAAACCTCCATGCTCCTGGAAACGTCCAGCACCAGCACGACCCGGTCGCTGCTGGGCATGGCGCAGGCGGGCCGCGCCGGTGGCGGGGGAGCCGCCGCCGCACGCTGCTGCGGCACGGGTGGCGGCGGTGGTGCCGGTGGCGTGGCCTCGACCGGCGGTTCGGGTGTGGGCTCAGGTGGCGTCGGGCATGCCGGGGCCAGGGCGAGCTGGCGTTCCAGAGCCGCCAGTTCGGCCATCTGCGCCGCCAGGTGCGCGGCCTGCGGGTCGTCCGCCCCGACGCCCTCCACCATTGCGGAGGCCGGGCAGAAGGACAGGCCACCGCCCGGCCATGGCAGGCTCAGCCCGCAGGCGCGCAAGGCCAGCCAGCCGATGGTGACGGCCAGCACCAGCAACAGCGCACATGCCGCCAGCAACAGCATCCGGTCGCGCCGATCATCCACCCCACGCACCTCCCGCACCAATGCCATCCCCCTGCCCCGCCTCCCCGATCACTCCTGCAGGACCCGTTCGGTCTGCAGCCTCAATGCCTCGTCCAGCGCGGCGCGGCGCGCATTCAGGCGTGCCTCCTCCTCCGCGATGGCCTGGG
Organism: Niveispirillum fermenti; assembly: GCF_048066175.1. GTDB lineage: Bacteria > Pseudomonadota > Alphaproteobacteria > Azospirillales > Azospirillaceae > Niveispirillum > Niveispirillum fermenti. The sequence goes on from NZ_JBLTXA010000007.1 coordinate 45,860, forward strand.
GTGTCAGGGCCGGGTCGTTGAGGCGGGCCAGTTCCGCGCGGGCCAGACGCAACTGTTCCTGCATGGCGGTCACCCGTGCCCGATCACGGTCATTGTGCGTTTCAACCCCGGTAAGGGTGAGTTGCAGGCGATCCAGATCCTGCTGCTGGTTTTCCAGGTCCCGGCGGCGGGCATCCAGATCGGTGGAAAGGCGGGCCTGACGGGCCTGGGCGGCGGCGGCCGATTGTTCCTGCACCAGCAATTCCTGGCGCCGCGCCTCCAGATCAGACCGGGCCTGGGCGAGATTGGCCTCAAAGCCACCAAAGGCCGTGCAGGAGCCGGCATCCAGCACATTACGCACACGGCTGGGGTCGCAATCAGCCGCCGAGGTGGCGCAGCCGCCCAACACGGCTACCATCACGGCCCCGCCCAGAATCCGGATCGATCCACGCATCCCCATCCCCCTGACCTATCCCCAGCCCTCTGAACCCAAGTCCCGGTTGATCGCAACCGATCACAGGCCTCAATCGCCGGCGCCCACATCCTTGGGCTTGGCGACGCCGCATGTGCGGCGCGGCGGCGGTCGCCGCCGTACCAGATCCCCCCCAGGTCCGCCCCGGCCCGGGCTGTCCGGTTACCTCACCATCAGGTCATCGGCACGGACAGGATCAGGGCGGCCACCCGCTCCTCATCCTGCTTGATCTTGGCGCGGGCAACCTCAAGCTCCTGCAACCGCGTGAACAGATAGGCCTTGGACGAGCCGTCCAGTTGCGGGTTCTCCAGCGCGGCGTGGGCCGATTTGATATGGTCATCCAGTTTCTTCACAGCCTTGACCAGCGTGTCCTGATCCTTGCGGGCCTGGGTCAGGCGCCGTTCCAGGACGGCCTTTTCCGTGACGCCGGCGGCCACGTTGGTGTGCAGTTCCTGCAACTCCGCCTCCGCCCGGTCGGCGATGCTCGCCGCTGCCGCGGCGGCCGCCTGCGCATCCGCCACGGAATTGTCCACCCGTTCCCGCTCCAGAGCGATACCGGAAGCCTGATAACCGGCAGCGGTCTGGTTCTGGGCCAGGAAATACCCAGCCGTACCTCCGGCAATGCCCCCCGCCACACCGCCAGCCGCGCAACCTTCAGCCTTGCCGCTGGCCAACCACCCTATGGCGCACCCGCCCAGCGCACCCACAATGGCGCCCTGCATCGTGTAATCCTTGGTGTAGTCGCGTAGCACCTGCTGTTCAGGCGTCAGATTGGCCTGACCGCCGCCACCCCCCGTCGCACATCCGGACAGGAATGCGATGGAAAACCCCATGGCCAGGATGCCGGCACGATGAAAGCGCATGCTTCACACCTTTGCTATTCTATGAGTAGACGACAGGCGTAGGATTTTATGATGAAAAGTTGCACCTATCCGCCATTCGTTGCAATCGTGAATCATCCATAAGGGTAGGGTACAGGAAATTTGGGATATATCCATTAGGGGATTTTCCCCTTCCCGGTCGTGGCGGCCGGACAGGCGGCATGCAAGCCATTGGCCACAGGGTGGAACCAATTCGGAAACCACGTGTTTCCAAGGCGAACATCCCGAGGATCGGTCCCATGCCCAAACCCATCCGTATCGCCATCATCGGCAACGCGCTGCCCCGCCGTTGCGGTATCGCCACCTTCACGACCGACCTGCACGACGCCTTGCGCGCCGCATCGCCGGACCTTGAGGTCGGCATCGTCGCCATGACCGACAGGGGGCAGGAATATGATTATCCCGACATCGTGCGCCTGGAGATCCGGGAGGCCATGGTGGATGATTATGTCCGGGCGGCCGACGCGCTGAACAGCGGCGATTTCGATCTGGTCTGCGTCCAGCACGAATTCGGCATCTTCGGCGGCGAGGCGGGTGCCCATCTGCTGTTGCTGCTGAAACGGCTGCGCATTCCCGTCGTCACCACGCTGCACACGGTCCTGACCGATCCGTCCGACCAGCAACGACGGGTACTGACCCAGGTGGTGGACATTTCCAGCCGCGTCGTGGTCATGGCGGAAATGGGCCGCCGTCTGCTGCGCACCATCTACAGCATCCCGGACGAGAAGATCGCGGTCATCCCCCACGGCATCCCGGCCACGGATTTCCAGGAACCGGACGGGTTCAAGCGCAAGCTGGGCTTCGTTGGCCAGTCGGTGATCCTGACCTTCGGCCTGCTTTCACCCAACAAGGGGCTGGAGACGGTGATCGATGCCATGCCATCGATCCTGGCGCACCAGCCCGATGCCACCTATGTGATCCTGGGCGCCACCCACCCCCACCTGTTGCGCACCGAAGGCGAGCGCTACCGCGAGCAGTTGATGGAGCGGGCGCGGGGGCTGGGCGTCGCCGACCGCGTCGTGTTCGCCAACCGCTTTGTCGATCATCCGACACTGGTCGATCACATCGCCATGTCGGATGTCTATGTCACGCCCTATCTGGATGCGGCGCAGATGACATCGGGGACGCTGGCCTTCAGCTTCGGCATGGGCAAGGCCGTGGTTTCCACACCCTATTGGCATGCGCGCGAGCTGCTGGCCGACGGGCGGGGCGCGCTGGTGCCCTTCAACGATCCGCAAGCCATGGGCAAGGCCATCGCCGGCCTGCTGACCGACCATGACGCCCGCAATGCCATGCGCCGCCGCGCCTTCGAATGCGGACGCGACATGGTGTGGAGCCGGGTGGGCCAGCGCTATGCCGCGCTATTTGCGCAAGTCCGGCGCGAACAGCGCCCGCGCGAAGCCATGCCGCACGGCCGGCCCTCCCTGCCCTTCCCCACCCTGCCCGCCGTCAACCTGCATTATTTCCTGCGCATGTGTGACGATACGGGCCTGTACCAGCATGCGGTACGCGGCGTGCCCGACCGTTCGCACGGCTATTGCGTGGACGACAATGCCCGTGCGCTGCTTCTGGCCTGCGCACTGGCGGGGGAGAAGGAGGAGGTACCGGACCTCACCGTGTCGCGCTTCACCGCCTTCATCCAGCATGCCTGGAACCCCGACACGCGGCATTTCCGCAATTTCATGGGGTTCAACCGCGAATGGCTGGAAGCGCGCGGCTCGCAGGACAGCCACGGGCGCACATTGTGGGCGCTGGGCGAATGCGCGCGCTGTGATGCCGATCCGGATCGGCAGGCCTGGGCCCGCGACCTGTTCCGCCTGGCCCTACCCACGGTGGATGGCTTCATGGCGACCCGCGCCCAGACCTTCACGCTTCTGGGGCTGGATGGCTATTGCGCGGCCCAGCCGCGGGACCGTGATGCGGCGCGCATGCGCGACCGGCTGGCCGCAAGGCTGGTCACCCTGTTCAAGAGCAACGCCACCCAGGATTGGTGCTGGTTCGAGGACGGGCTGTCCTATGACAATGCCCGGCTCAGTCAGGCGCTGATCCTTGCGGGCCGCGCCACGGGCAGCCAGGAGATGACGGATGCCGGCCTGCGGTCGCTGCGCTGGCTGGCCGAGGTGCAGACGGCACCCTCGGGCTTCTTCCGCCCCGTCGGATCGCAAAGCTTCGGCGACCTGCGCGTACCGCCCCGCCTGTTCGACCAGCAACCGCTGGAAGCCGCCGCCATGGTCGCCGCCTGCGCCGCCGCCTTCCAGGTTGAAAAAGACCCGTTCTGGTGGCAGGAGGCCACGCGCGCCTTCGCCTGGTTCCACGGCGAGAACGACCAGGGCATGCCCATGGCCGACGAGATCGGTGCCTGCCGCGACGGTCTGTGCGCAGACGGGCTGAACGAGAACCGCGGCGGGGAGTCGGTGCTGTCCTACCTGCTGGCCATTACCGACATGCGGCGCATGTCGGCCGCCCGCACCGTCAGCCTTGCCCAGACACCGACGGTACAGGCCCTGCGCGCCTGATAATCGCCCACCCGACGTCAGACCTGACATCGCGGCCGGCGCCGGCTGCGGAGAAAGGAGCCCACACTTGTCCACCATTCCCAGCCTGACCCGGCAACCCCTGCAATTGCGGCCCGACCCGTCGCGTGTCGTCGTCCGCCCGTTCAAGCCGGCGACGGAGCCGCGCGACCTCAACTCCAAGGACAAATCCCGCGCCAACCGGATCACCGAGCGCGTCCTGTCCCTGGACCCGGACACCACCGTCAGCCAGCTTGCCGATGTGCTGGAGAATTTCCGTGGCCGGCACCGGCAGCTTCTGGAGATTTTCGAGCAGCGGGCGGACGAGATGGAGGAAGCGCTGGACGACCATGAGGCGTTCACGCCGGCCCAGCGCCAGTTGCTGGGCGCCTATTTCCTGCATGAATATTCGTTCGAGGCCTCTGCCCTGTTCAACCCGTCCATCGTGCGCCATCCCGACCAGTCGGGGATCATCGAGGGCGGCCTGCGCTTCATCCTGAGCCTGCGGGCCGTGGGCGAAGGGCATATTTCTTCACTCACCTTCCTGACGGGCGTGATCTGCCCCGACGGGCGTATCCTCATGGACCCGAAGTCACAGCTCGCCTCCATCCCGCGTGTCGCCAACCGCCGGCCGGGGCCCGACGGGGACGAGGTGGAAATCATCTTCCGGCCCGAGGATGACATCAGCGAGCGTGTCATCTTCCCCGTCACCGACAGCCAGGCCAACGGCATCGAGGATGCGCGCTTCGTGGAGTTCACCGACGGGCGGCACAAGACCTACTATGCGACCTATACCGCCTATAGCGGCCATTCGATCCGTACCGAGCTGATCGAGACCAGCACCTTCGACCGGTTCCGCATGATGCCCATGCGCGGGCCCGCCGTGCGCAACAAGGGCATGGCCCTGTTCCCCCGGCGGGTCAATGGCCGCTATGCCATGATCGGCCGCCAGGACAACGAGAACCTGTATCTGATCTATTCCGACGACCTGCAGAACTGGGAGGACGGTACCCCCATCATGCGCCCGGCCCAGCCGTGGGAGTTCGTGCAGATCGGCAATTGCGGCCCGCCCATCGAAACGGACGAGGGGTGGCTGCTGCTGACCCACGGCGTGGGACCCGTGCGGCGCTATTCCATCGGCGCGGTGCTGCTGCACAAGGATGACCCGAGCAAGGTCATCGGCCGGCTGACCGAACCGCTGCTGCGGCCCGAGCAATCGGAACGCGCGGGGTATGTGCCCAATGTCGTCTATACCTGCGGCGCGCTGGTCCATGGGAAGCGGCTGGTCGTGCCCTATGGCATCGCCGACACGATCACCGGCTTTGCCACGCTGGACCTGGATGAACTGTTCGCCGCCATGCGGACATGAGGTGCTGAAAAACCGGCCGGCAGACGCAAACGGGGCGGGATGCCAATGGTATCCCGCCCCTTTCATGTCACGGCACTTCGCCATGACACGCTTCGGCATGGCGCCTGGTGGTCGCGGCGGCTTTACGCAATGGCGCCTGCATGCGCCCCTGCATGCGCCGTGATCCAGCATAGTTTCCATTTTGAAAACAATTCCGAACCATGGGGCGTCATTCCTTGCCGCCGGTATCAGCCGGTCAGCTAACGGCGGCCTGCGGGTTGAGCATGCGTTCGGCCAGTTCCGTCAGCTTGCGGTCGGTTGCCACCTCCTCGTCCAAGTTCTGCTTCAGCAGGCCGGCGCAGTCGGACCGGCCCAGCCGGTTGGCCCAGGCCACCAGGGTGCCGTACCGGGTGATCTCGTAATGCTCCACCGCCTGCGCAGCGGCGGCAAGGGCGGCGTCCAGCACGTCCTCGTCCGCCACTTCGCCTGCGATCTCGTTGCTTTCCTCGATGATGCCATCGATGGCAGGGCAATCAACGCCCTTCACATCGACGCCATGCAACTTGAAGACCTGTTCCAGCCTCTGGATCTGGCCGCGTGTTTCCAGCAGATGGGTTTCAAACCCCTGCTTCAGTTCGGGACTGGTGGCCTTGCCGATCATCTTCGGCAGCGCCTTGGCGATCTGGTTTTCGGCATAGTAGATGTCGCGCAGGGTATGCACGAAAAGATCATCCAACGTCTTGATGTCGCGCGTGAACAAGCCCATGGGTCAGCTCCTGTGGGTTCAGCGGTGATTGGTTAGAATGCCGTCCGGGGGTGCAGCACCGGGGTCATGCCCGGACCGGTCGCCGCCTGTTCAGGGCGGCTTTGCCCCCTTGTGAAGGAAACACCAGAAACAGGGGGCGGGTTCCCGGTACGATAATGGCGCGGCATCATAGGCCTCGGGCCGGATTGGCGCGCATCCGGCATCAGATATGGGACAATTGCCCGCCGGCGAAGAAAAGTGCCTGGCCGATCAACGCCCGGACCATGGAAACATCGAAGGGCTTCGCCACGAGGAAGACCGGCTCGGGACGCTCACCCGTCAACATTTCCTCCGGATAGGTGGAAATGAAGATCACAGGCACGCGGCACCGCGCCTGAATCTGATGCATGGCTTCCAGACCGGACCCGCCGTCGGCGAGTTGGATATCGGCCAGGATCAGGTCGGGCCGGCGCCGGTCGAACATCGAAACCGCCGCCGCCACGGTGCGTGCCGTGCCCACCACGCGATGCCCCAGGGCCAGAACCACCTGTTCGATATTCATGGCGATCAACGGTTCGCTTTCCATGATCATCACATCGGCGGCATCGAAAGCCATCAAAGCGCGGACGGCCGCTGCCAGCAAGCTCCGCACCTCCGTCTCCGGTGTCTCCATGATTTCCGCCACCTCCGCCAGGGTGAACCCCTCCAGCGCGACCAGCAGCAGCACTTCGCGCATGCGGCGCGGGCAAAGGGCGGGGTCGGGCGTCCGGACACGCCAGTCACCGCCAACGGCCGCATGGTAGCGGCTGAACAGACGGAAAAGCCCGACACGATCACTGGACGTGGCGGAAAGCCAGCTATCATCCGTTTCCAGAATATCCAGAACGGCCAGGACATAGGCGTCGCCGGACGCCTGGGCACCCGTCACCGCGCGCGCATGACGGCGGAGATAAGGCAGATGGCAAACGATATTGTCGGTTGCAGACATGGTCCCCCCTTCGGGTCCCCCCTTTGGCCGCTGCAGCGGCCTTGTCCCCGGCTGCTGCCGTATAGGTCAGCGTTGGGGGCACCAAAACACAGGGGAGCAGCGAATGCTCCACATTGGAAACGCCTGCAGGCGGCCTTCTGGGGAACCTTGAAGGCCACATGCCCGTTATCCCATTGAACGCCAGGAAATGGCGGGATGAAAGGACGCAAGGGTGGTAGCCGGCATAAGTCACAGGCCGGCGCGGCAGATCGGTACCCTGTCGGCACCCTGAACATGCCGATCCGGGGCCGACATGGAACAGCCGACCTGGAAAAACCAAGGAGATGGACAATGGCAGAGATCCCCCGCAACCCCGACAAGCAGGAACCCCAGGTTTCCGAACAGCATCTGGAGATGAAGGACAATGGCCCCATCATGACTTCCGTTCCCCCCGAACGGCAGGCGGTGGAAGTGAAACCCATGCGCTGGGTGCTGGGGCTGGGTATCGCGGGCGCCATCGGCGCCATGGTGCTGGCCTATATCATTCTGCATGTCGGCGGCACCTGATCCGACGATCCCGCCATTTCCGCCGATCCGACATGGATAGGCGGAATAGGCGGCCAGACCACCGGCATAGGGCCGGTGTCCGAAGGGCAGAAGACCGTAAGAATCAGGAACTCCTGGCGGCGTGCGGCTGTTTCCATTCAAGAACCAGCCACAGGAAACCGCCATGACCATCGAAACGGTAATGCTTTCCGGTCGTCAGGGCCGCAACTTTTCCCCCGCCCTGATGATGTCCTGCCTGGCCGCGCCCGGTGTGCGCGGCGGACGACAGGGTCTGCCACGGCGGACCCGTCCGCCCTTGATCACCCTGGGCCGCCCCTGTCAGGCGCATCTGCACGCAACCGAAAAGGCGGGGGAAGCCGCGCGCGGCAGCGGGGAACCGTCGGGACGGACGATGGCCGACCTCCACGACGCCGATACCGACGAACCCTCCCTTTCCGGCAAGCGGGCCATCATCACGGGCGGCACGACCGGCATCGGCCGGGCCATCGCCATCCTGCTGGCAAGCTATGGGGTCCGCGTCTTCATCTGCGGCCGCACGCCAGAGCATCTGCATGACGCCCTGGAGCGCATCCGCGAGGTGGGGGAAGGCAGCGGCATCGCGCTGGACCTGGCCGAACAGGGCGGCGTCGACCGGTTCTTCGCCGCGGCACATAAATATCTGGGCGGGTTGGACATCGCCGTTATCAACGCCGCCGTGCCAGCCGACGGGCTGACGGAAATGGATGCGCAGGATTTGCGCTATGCCATCGCCACCGACTTCACCGCCTATATCACCAGCGCCCATACCGCCTGCCGGCTGATGGGCGGCAACGGCCATATCGTGCTGATCGGATCGACCAGCGCGCATGCGCCGTCACCGGGTTCCACGGTCTATGCCGGCATGAAGGCCGGCATCGCCGCCTTTTCCGAAGCGCTGACCAAGGAACTGGGCAGCAAGGGGGTGAAGGTCTCCCTGGTCGAGCCGGGCTTCACCAGTGCCGATTTCCATTATCCCGAACTGCCGGCCGAAAAGCAGGACGAACTGATCCGCGAGGAGAAATTGCTGCGGGCACAGGATATCGCGGTCGGCGTGCGCTATCTGCTGACGCAGCCCAGCCGGGTGGTGGTGCAGCAACTGACCATCGTTCCCCGGCTGAAGGCGTAGGAGCGGGCCCATGTCCTTTGCGATTGACCGGCTTGTCCTGACCCCCGACGATATCGACCTGTCCCGGTCACCCATGGCCGGACAGCTTGAGGCCGAAACCTATGTGCTGGGCGCGTTCAACCCCGGCATGACCCGGCTGCCGAACGGCAACCTGCTGCTGATGGTCCGGGTGGCGGAGGCATTGCGGGACCCCATCCGGGACGGGCATGTCCATGCGATCCGATGGGACGCGGACAGCGAAGGCTATGTCCTGGATGCCTGGCCGCTGGAACTGGCCGACACGGCCGACCCGCGCAAGTTCCTGATCCATGGCGGCGGCTGGCGCATCATGGCGCTCACCTCCCTTTCCTGGCTGCTGCCCGTGGAATTCAGCGCCGACGGGTTGGAGCGGATTGCCATCCATTACGACAAGGCCATCGCGCCGCAAGCCAGCTTCCAATGCTATGGTCTGGAGGATGCCCGCATCAGCCGCGTTGGCGGCCAGTATCTGATGACCACCTGCTCGGTCAGTCCCGAGCGGCATTCCACGACGCTTTACAGTTCCAGCAACGGGCTGGACTGGGTGTTCGAGGATGTCGTGCTGGATCACCAGAACAAGGACATGCTGATCTTCGAAGGGTTGATCGGCGGCCGGTACTGGGCCCAGACAAGGCCGCTGGGCGATCTCTATTTCGCCTATCCGCCCGGCAGTCCCTGGCGCGCGGGGCCGTCCATCAATCTGGCGACCTCCCCCGACGGGCGGCATTGGAAACCCCATCGCCACCCCGGCATCCGACCGCGGTCGGGCACCGTGACGACGGCGCGGATGGGGGGCGGTGCGCCGCCCATCCTGACCGAGCGCGGCTGGCTCAGCCTGTGGCACGGGGTGGAACCGAAGGAGATCGTGGGTATCTACCGCACCTATTGGACACTGATGGACCGCGACGATCCCAGCCGTATCCTGGCGGAAGGCGAGGCACCCCTGTTGGAGCCCGACGCGGACCTGACACGGCCGATCGAAGATCAGCTTTACATCCGCGATGTCGTCTTCACCACCGGCATCGCCGATGGCGGCAACCATTTTATCGTCGCTTCGGGGGAAGCCGATCTGGCCTGCCGCATCACCCACATCCCCAAGCGGGTCTTCGGCCTGTGATGCCCGGCGTGATGCGTGATCAGGGAGAGGATCGGCAATTCCCGGACAGCAACCTGGCCCAGCCACCCGGCGCATCCCGCTCCACAGCGCATTAATGTCCCGGTGAGGTGTACGCACCGGGACCTTTTACAATGGCGCTTGTAACGGGAAGATCGACGGACAGGCCAGCGACAGCAAAAGCCTTTTCCCGGAAGGACTGGAAACGCGGCGGCGATCCGCCGCGTTTCCTCCCCCGTCAGGCGTCACGGCCGGGCATCAATGGCCAAGCACGCGCATCAGTTCCGATTTGCGCATGCGGGAACGACCGGGAATGTCGCGCCGCCTGGCCTCTTCGTAAAGCTCGGACTTGGTCGGCCCGGTGGCATTGCTGCGGCGGGCCTTGCCCGCCGCGCTCCCGCTGGCGTCCGCCTTGCTGAGCGCCACTGCGATGGCCTGCTTGCGGCTTTTGACCCGGCCGCCGCCGACCTTCTCGATCGCGCCATGCTTGTACTTGGTCATGACGCGGCCGACGACCTGCTTCTGATCCTCGTTCAATTGTCTGGGCATTGATCCGATCCTCCTGCGGATTGAAGGCGGGTTTCCCCGTCCATGGCAAGGCTGGGCAGGCATCAGCCGCGCTGGCTGTGCGCCCCGGCCGGACGGGAGATGCCGCCCAGTGCCTGGGCCGCCGAATTGGCCGCGTTCACGGCAACATCGCCCAGCGACAGGATACCCACCAGCCGCTTGTCATGGTTGATGACAGGCAGGCGGCGGACCTGGATATAACCCATGTTGCGCGAGACCTCGTCGACCTCGTCATCATCGAAGCAATATTTGACGTTCTGGCTCATCACGTCGCGGACCTTGGTCCTTGGACCCCGGCCCGATGCCACGGCGCGCACCGCGATGTCGCGATCGGTGATCATGCCGACCAGCTGGTCGTTGTCACCCACGGGCAGGGACCCGACATCCAGGTCCGCCATCATCTTGGCGGCTTCTTCGATCGTTTCCGTCGGGTTGGCGATGCGGACATCGCGCGTCATGGCTTCGCTTACTTTCATGTCGGCCTCCATCGGCTGGACCATGGTGCAGCGGGCCGCCCTGGTTCACGCCATGAACCCGATCGACCCGGTTACGCCCACATCCCCCGTCCCACGCATAGGGGAACAACCGGATATGGGCGAGGTTCCACCCCCCTGCCCAATGTCCCAGCCGGTTTCCCCGCGCGGCCGGCTTTCAGTCCGCCGCCCCGTCGATCTGGGCGAAGACACGGCCTGCCGCATGGAACGCGCTGTTGGCCGCCGGCACGCCGCAATAGATGGCGGCCTGGAGGATCACCTCCTTGATCAGGTCGCGCGACACGCCATGGGTCACGGCGGCGCGGACATGCATCATGAATTCCTCTTCCCGGTTGAGCGCGATCATGGTGGACAGCACCATCAGCCGGCGGGTGGTGTGGTCGATGCCGGGCCGCGTCCAAATCTCCCCCCAAGCATAGCGGGTGATGAGGTCCTGGAATTCAGCCGTGAAGTCGGTGGTGTTGGCGATGGCGCGGTCGACATGTGCATCGCCCAGGACGGAACGGCGGGCTGTGAAGCCCAATGCCTTGCGCTCGGCTTCATCCATGATCTCAATCCTTCAGGAAAGACAGCAGGGCTTCGGTGAAAGCCTCTGCCTGCTCCACATTCGATAAATGCGCCGCGTCCAGTTCCACCAGCCGGGCGCCAGGGATGGCGCTCGCCAACTCATGGCTCCTGGCAAGCGGGGTGGCAGGATCCTGGCGGCCGCCAATGACCAGGGTGGGCATCGGAATACGCGGCAAAGAGGCCCGCTGGTCCATGTCGCGCACGGCGGCACAGCAGGCCGTATACCCCTCCACCGGTGTGGCATGCAGCATGGCGGCGATGGGGGCAATGGCTTCCGGATGGGCAGTGCGGAATGGCTCGGTGAACCAGCGTTCCACCACACCATTGACGATGGCACCCATGCCCTGCGCCCTTACCAAGGCGATCCGGGCGTTCCACGGCTCGGCCGGGGCCATTTCGGCGGCCGTGTTGCACAAGACCAGATGCGACAGCCGGTCGGGTGCGTTGGCTCCCAGCCATTGCCCCACCATGCCCCCCTTGGACAGGCCGACGAAGCGGACCTTCTCAATCCCCAGCGCATCCAGCAGGCCGACAGCATCGCGGCCCAGCAGATCGATGCTGTAAGGACCGGCGGGCGCATCGGACAGACCGTGACCACGACTATCATAGCGCAGGACGCGGAAATGCTGGGTCAAGGCGGGCATCTGCGGCGCCCACATCTCCATATTGGTTCCCAGCGAGTTGGACAGCAGCAGGATGGGCGCGCCCTCCGGCCCATCCAGGCGCCAATGCAGGCGGGTACCATCGGCCAGGGTCACGAACTGGGCCATTACATCATCTCCCGCTCATAGGTTTTCAGCACGCGGGACACGAATTCCCCAGCCGATCCGAGATAACTTTCCGGCTGCATCAACGCCGCCAGCCGTTCAGGCGGCAGGTGGGGGGTGATAGCGGCATCGGCAACCAGTTCTTCCAGCAAGCCATGGCCGGCGACGACGGCGCGCTTGCACGCCGCCTCCACAATCTTCCCCGCATCATGGCGGCCCGATGCCTCGGCCAGGGCCTGGGTCACGGCTTCCGCCATCATCAACCCGTCGGTCAGGTTCAGATTGGCGCGCATGGCATCCGGGTCCAGTTCAAGGCCGGACAGGGTCTCCGCCATATGGGCCATGGCACCGGATGTCAGGGCGAACAGCTCTGCCAGTACTGGCCATTCGGCATGCCAGCCGCCGACGCCGCGCTCCTGTTCCTGCACCATGGCTGTCAACAGGGTAGCGACCAGGCCGGGGGCACGGTTGGCTGCCGATAAGGCAATGGTGGTGCCGACGGGGTTGCGCTTGTGCGGCATGGCGGAGGACCCGCCCTTGCCGGCGGCGGCCGGCTCGAACACCTCCGCCACCTCCGACGACATCAGATGGGCGATGTCGCGCGCGATCTTGCCAAGGCTGCCGGTGAGCAGGCCCAGGGCTGCACCCAGATCGGCGATCCGGTCGCGCTGGCTGTGCCAGGGCGTGTCAGGCAGGGGCAGTGACAGTTCAATGGCCAGTGCTCTGGCGACAGCCAGCCCCTGCCCGCCCTGGCTGGCCAGCGTGCCGGCCGCCCCACCAAATTGCAGGACTGACACCGCCGTGCCGGCATCACTCAGGCGGGTACGCACACGCAGCAGCATGGACAGCCATCCGGCAGCCTTCAGCCCGAACGTGATGGGCAAAGCCTGCTGCCACAGGGTACGACCGGCCATGGGGGTCGTGGCATGGCGCCGGGACAGGTCGGCCAGGGCGTGGATGGCGCGGTCCAGATCGGTCAGCAGCAGCGCCACGGCGTCGCGGGCGCGCAGGACGAAGCCGGTATCAATAATATCCTGGCTGGTGGCGCCGCGATGCACATGACGCGCAGCGGCTGGATCGGTCGCCGCCACCTTGGCGGTCAGCGCCTTGACCAGCGGAATGGCCGGATTACCTGCCAGCGCCGTGGCCCGGCCCAGTTCCGCGATATCATAGAGATCGGGATTGCAGGCGGCATGGATCGGGGCCAAGGCGGATGCCGGCACCATGCCAATACTGGATTGGGCCGACGCCAAAGCCGCTTCCACCCGCAACATGGCGCCCAGCACCGCCCGGTCATCGAACAGGGAAGCCATGGCGGGCGTCTGGAACAAAGGCGTGAACAGGGTGGAGATCATGCGATAACCATATGATGGAAGAGCCGCAGCTTACTCCCTTCCGTCATCCCGGCGAAAGCCGGGAGCCAGGGGCCCCAGGATCAGACCGCAACATCATCTGAACAAAGCAGCCGAAAGGTCGGGCCTGTGGCTCCTGGATTCCGGGTTTCGCCGGGTGGCTCCTGGATCCCGGCTATCGCCGGGATGAGGGGGGAGGAAACATCAAATGTCGAAGAACACCGTCTCCCCGTCGCCCTGCAGGCGGATATCGAACCGGTAATGCCCCTCCCCCGCCGGGACAGCCAGCAAGGTGGCGCGACGGGCAGGCGGAACGAGGTCCAGGATCGGGTCTTCAGCGTTGCTGGGCTCATCCGCGAAATAGATGCGGCTGACCATGCGCTTGATGATGCCGCGTGCCATGACGGAAATGGCGATATGCGGCGCCTGAAGGCTGTTACCGGGACCGGGGACGCGGCCGGGTTTCACCGTGCGGATGGTGAAGATGCCATCCGCATCGGTCGCGGCGCGGCCGAAACCAATGAAATCCGGGTCCAGCGCCACCTCCGCGCGGGTATCATCAGGGCTGTCATAGCGGCCGGCGGCGTTGGCCTGCCACAGTTCCACAAACCCGTCGGGGATGGGCACGCCGTCACCATCAAACAGGGTGCCGGTGATGGTCACCACCGCGCCCTTCGCGGCCCCGCGCGGCTGGTCGTTCGGGTTCAGCGTGTAATGGCCGTCGGGCAGCAAATCCATCCGCGCGCCGGCATCGCCCTTGCCTTCCACCAGATCGGCGCCACCCTTCCAGGGCAGGGCATAGTGGAAGAAGGGGCCGACGGTCTGCCAGGGTGTTTGTCCGCTCATGGATCAATCCTCCATCGGCGTGGCATCGCGGCCGCGCAGCACGATATCGAAAATGAAGGACAGCGCGAAGGCTTCGTGCGTCGTTTCGATATCGAACCGGCTGATCATGCGCGACAGGGCATGGGCGGGCACGGCATTGGCGATGGGGTCCAGCGGGATCAGCGGATCACCGGGGAAATACATCTGCGTCACCAGCCGTGTGGCGAAGGCAGGCCCCATCAGCGAGAAGTGGATATGAGCCGGGCGCCAGGCATTGTAATGATTGCCCCAGGGGTAGGCACCAGGGCTGACGGTCAGGAAACGGTAGCGCCCCTGATCATCGGTAATGACCCGGCCCGACCCGGTGAAATTCGGGTCCAGCGGCGCGTTCCACTGGTCTTTTTTGTGGATGTAGCGGCCGGCGGCATTGGCCTGCCAGACCTCGACAATCGTGTTGGGTACGGGCCGTCCATCCTCGTCCAGCACGCGACCGGATACGACGATGCGCTGGCCGATGGCCTCCCCCTTGCCAACCTTGGTCAGGTCGGCCAGGGCGGGACCCATCAGCCGGTCCCAGCGGCCGGCAGGACCCGTCACTTCCGTCAGGGTCTGCGGAATGCGGATCAAGGGCTGGTGCGGCGACCGCTTCACCGTGGATTTGTAATCGGGGGACAGCAGGGCCGGATGCGCGCCCTCCTCCTCCCTTTGATAGGGCAGGATCAGTGTCATTTCTCGTTCCTCCCTCAGATTTTTTCAATCGCCAGCGCCAGCCCCTGGCCGACGCCGATGCACATGGTGACCAGGGCGCGCTTGCCGCCCGTCTTTTCCAGCCCCCGCAGCGCCGTCAGAGCCAGCCGCGCGCCGCTTGCCCCCAACGGATGACCCAGCGCGATGGCGCCGCCATGCGGGTTGACATGAGGGGCCATCGGGTCGACGCCCAGCGTGCGCAAGGATGCGATCACCTGCGCGGCAAAGGCCTCGTTCAACTCGATCAGGTCGAAATCACCGATGGTCAGGCCCAGCTTGTCCATCAGCTTCTGTGAGGCCGGCACCGGGCCGACGCCCATGACACGCGGTTCCACGCCGGCCGTCGCCATCCCCAGGATGCGGCCACGCGGGGTCAGGCCATGGGTTTTGACGGCGGTTTCCGAGGCGATCAGCAAAGCCACCGCCCCGTCATTAACGCCGCTGGCATTGCCGGCGGTGACGCTGCCGCCGGGCCGGACCACGGGTTTCAACTTAGCGAGCGCTTCCGCCGTCGTATCGGCGCGGGGATGTTCATCCACACTGACGATGGTCGGCTTGCCCTTGGCGTCCAGAACGGTCACCGGGGTGATTTCGTCTTCGAAATAACCCTCGGCCTGGGCCTTGGCGGTCCGTTGCTGGCTGGACAGGGCGAAGGCGTCCTGATCGGTGCGGCTGACCCCATGTTCGACGGCCACATTCTCTGCCGTTTCCGGCATGCTATCGGTACCGTAACGTTCCTTCATCGCCTTGTTGATGAAGCGCCAGCCGATGGTCGTATCCTCGATCTGGGCGCTGCGCTGGAAGGCGCTTTCGGCCTTGCCCATCACCAGGGGGGCGCGGGTCATGCTTTCCACGCCGCCGGCGATGACAAGATCAAGCGCGCCGGCATTGATGGCGCGCGCTGCCGTGCCCACGGCATCGGCGCCGGATGCGCACAGACGGTTGATGGTAGTGCCGGGGACCGACACGGGTAACCCCGACAGCAACGCCGCCATACGGGCCACATTGCGGTTATCCTCGCCGGCCTGATTGGCACAACCGAGGAACACTTCCTCAATCACAGCCGGGTCCAGGCCGGGATGACGGGCCAGAAGGGCGGAGATCACCTGGGCCGCCATATCGTCGGGCCGCAAGCGGGAAAGCGCGCCGCCGAAGCGGCCGATGGGGCTGCGGATGCCGTCGCAGATATAGGCGTGGCTCATGCTGCCACCTCCACCCGGAAGGCAGCACCCGTGGCCGCCGTGATCTGTTCCACCGTAATGCCGGGGGCCAGTTCGATCAGGGCCATACCGCCATCCCCATCCTTGTCGATGGTGAAGACGCCGAGATCCGTGATGACCATGTCCACGACACCCGCACCGGTCAGCGGCAGGGTGCATGCGGGCAGCAGCTTGGAGCCGCCATTCTTGTCCTGATGTTCCATGACCACGACGACCTTCCGGACGCCAGCCACAAGGTCCATGGCGCCACCCATGCCCTTCACCATCTTGCCGGGAATGGTCCAGTTGGCCAGATCGCCATTGCCGGCCACCTGCATGGCGCCCAGCACCGTCAGGTCGATATGGCCGCCGCGGATCATGGCGAAACTGTCGGCGCTGCTGAAATAGGAAGAGGTGGGCAGTTCGGTGATGGTCTGCTTGCCGGCATTGATCAGGTCGGCATCCTCTTCCCCCTCAAACGGGAAAGGCCCGATGCCCAGCATGCCGTTTTCCGATTGCAAGATCACCTGCATGCCGTCGGGGATATAGTTGGCGACCAGCGTCGGGATGCCGATGCCCAAATTCACATAGAAGCCGTCGCGCAGCTCACGCGCCGCGCGGGCGGCCATTTCATCGCGGGTCCAGGGCATGGGTCAGACCTCATTGCTGGCGGCCGGACGCGGCCGCGTGGTGCGCTTCTCGATCAGCTTGGCATAGGCCGCGCCCTGGATGACGCGATCAACATAGATGCCGGGCGTATGGACATGATCGGGATCGAAGCTGCCGACGGGCACGATCTCCTCCACTTCCGCCACAGTCACTTTGCCGGCGGTCGCCATCACCGGGTTGAAGTTGCGCGCCGTCTTCCGATAGAGCAGGTTGCCTTCCGTATCAGCCTTCCAGGCCTTGACGATGGACAGGTCGGACCGCAGCCAGGTCTCACGCACATAGCGCTTGCCCTCGAACTCCTCCACCGGCTTTCCTTCCGACACGACAGTGCCGACACCGGTGGCGGTGTAGAAGGCGGGGATGCCGGCACCACCAGCGCGGATGCGTTCGGCCAGCGTGCCCTGCGGGTTCAGTTCCAGTTCCAGTTGGCCGGAGATGTAAAGCTGTTCGAACAGCTTGTTCTCTCCCACATAAGAACTGATCATCTTCTTGATCTGGCCATTATTCAGCAATTGCCAGAGGCCGAAACCATCAGCACCGCAATTATTGGAAATGATGGTCAGTCCCTTGACGCCGGCCTCTTTGATGGCGGGGATCAGGTTTTCCGGGTTGCCGGACAGGCCGAAGCCGCCCGACATGATGGTCATGCCGTCAAACAGCAGACCGTCCAGCGCCGACCTGGCGTCGGAATAAATCTTGCCAGCCATTTCTATAGGTTCCTGTTTCGGATGAGGTGCCGGGGCCAATCAGTGCAGCGGCAGGCCCACATAATTTTCCGCCAGCGATTGCTGCGCCGCGTGGGAGCCGCGGAGATAACCAAGCTCGGCAATCTGCATGCGGCGGCCAAAGGCATCCGTTTCCGGGAAACGATGCATCAGGCTGGTGAACCACCAGGAGAAGCGTTCGGCTTTCCAGACCCGGGCCAGGGCGCGGGCCGAATAGGCAACGATCCCGGCGCTGTTGCCCCGGTAATGATCGGCCAGCCCCTCGGCCAGATAGGCAACGTCCGTGGCGGCGAGGTTAAGCCCCTTGGCCCCGGTGGGCGGCACGATATGGGCGGCGTCGCCGGCCAGGAACAGGTTGCCATGGCGCATCGGTTCGGCCACGAAGCTGCGCAGGGGGGCGATGGACTTTTCAATCGACGGACCGCGCGTAACGCGCGGGGCCACCTCGCCGCCCAGGCGCAGGCACAGCTCGTCCCAGAACCGGTCATCCGACCAATCTTCCACCCTCTCGGTATTCGCCACCTGCACATAATAGCGTGAGCGGCTGGGCGAGCGCATGGAGGCCAGCGCGAAACCGCGTTCATGGCTGGCATAGATCAGTTCATGATCGCAGGGCGGCACATCGGCCAGAACGCCCAGCCAGCCGAACGGATAGACCCGTTCGAAGGTGCGCAGGACATCGGCCGGGATACTGGCCCGTGCCACGCCGTGGAACCCGTCGCAGCCGGCGATGAAGTCGCATTCCAAGGCCTTGTCCATGCCCTGATGCCGGAATGTCACGCGGGGCCGCGCGCTGGCGATGTCGTGGAGGGCGACATTCTCCGCTTCGAACAGAAGCGGGATGTCGCGGCGGATGGCGGCATCGATCAGGTCGCGGGTCACCTCCGTCTGGCCATAGACCATGACGGATTTGCCGGTCAGCGCCTTCATGTCGATGCGGGTATTGTCGCCGTCGGTGGACAGCGCGAACCCTTCATGCGGCAGCCCTTCCCGGTCCATGCGGTCATCCACGCCGACCTGACGCAGGAGATCGACCGTCACCTGTTCCAGGATGCCGGCACGGATGCGGCTTTCGACATAGGCACGGTCACGCCGCTCCAGGATCACGCATTCCACGCCCGACTTGTACAAAAGATGGGCCAGAAGCAATCCGGCGGGTCCGGCACCGATGATGGCGACCTGTGTGCGCATCACCAAACTCCTCCCATGGAATATATTGGTTTCCCCGTGTGCTGCGTGGTTCAGATCTGTCCCTCTGAACCGGGCACACTCTCGCTGTTGGGATGATGATAGCCTGGGCGAACCATTGGCACAGGAGACGCATCCGTGAAAAAATTGGATTTTTCATCGCCCCCTTGTCATCCTGCGTGACATGAGCCGGAAAGCCAGCAATCCCGTGCCTCGCTTCTTCCTATACGGAGAGGCGGAGGCGAAGACGGATGAACATTTCATCCATGCCGAAACACTGGAACGCCGCAGCCAGCCCAGCGGCTGGCAGATCCGGCCGCATGCCCATGCCGACCTGAACCACATGTTCGTCATCGCCACGGGCGGGGGGGAGTTGCTGGCCGGCGGGGAGCGGGAGGCGTTCACGGCCCCCTGCCTGCTGCTGATCCCCGCCGGGGAGGTGCATGGCTTCATCTGGCATGCCGACAGCCAGGGCCATGTGGTCACCTTCGTGGAGCCGATGCTGCGCGGGCTGGCGCGCCGGGAACCGGGTCTGGGGGCGTTGTTCACGCGGCCATCCTGCGTGCCACTGGGGCGCGACGGGGCCGATTGCCTGCGACTGGCCGCTTTGCTGGAAGCGGAGATGGGCGGCGGTGGCGTCGGCCGGTCGCTGCTGGTGGAAGCCGCCCTGACGGCGCTGCTGGTCCATGCCTGGCGCATCGCCAGGCTGACGGCCGGCGGCGGCGGTGCCGCGCGGGGACCACGGACCGCCCTGGTCACCCGCTATCGTGACCTGATCGAGGCGCATTATCGCGAAGGCTGGGGCGTGGCCCGCTTTGCCGACGAACTGGGGGTGACACCGGGCCGGCTGCGCGCGGCCTGCATGGCCGTGACGGGGCATCCGCCCATCGATCTTCTGCATGACCGGCTGCTGGCGGAGGCAAAGCGTACCCTGCTCTACAGTGACCTGGGCGTGGCGGAGGTGGCCTTTGCACTGGGCTTTGGCGATCCCGCTTATTTCAACCGCTTCTTCACAAGCCGCGTTGGCTGCTCCCCAGGCCGGTTCCGGCAGGGGGCGGCGGGGTAATGCCGCCCCCCTGTTCCCCCGCCCGCCCCGGCGCGCCTCAGTTCGGTGCGTCAGTGTAACGCCCCCGGATGGTCATGATGGCCGCCGCGACCCCGGCCGACAGGGCGACGGGCACCATCGCCATGGCCACACCGGCCGGCCCCCAGCCCTGCCCCAGCAGGTGACCGGCCACCAGCGGCCCGCCGATCGAGCCCAGCCGGCCGACGGCGATGGCCGCCCCCGTGGCCAGACCCCGTACCGACACGGGATAATAAAGCGGCATCACGCCATAGAGTGAATATTGCGCGCCCAGCAGGAAGAAACCCGCCAATCCGGCCAGCAGCAGCACCGGCCCCAGGCTTTCGGCACCAGCCAGGCCGAACATGGCCAGGGCCAGGCAGGGATAGGCGGCGATGATGGGAATGCGCGGCCCCAGCCGGTCGACCAGGATGCCGATGCCCCAGGCCCCGACGACCGAACCGGCATTGAAGGCAAAGGCGGCACCCGCCCCGCCCGTGCCGCCCAGCCCCTTGGCCGCCACCAGCGAGGGAAGCCAGTTCAGCAGCAGATAGAGCACCAGCAGCGTCAAGCCGAAGGTGAACCAGCCCAGCAGCGTGATCAACGCCCGGCCACCGCCGAACAAGGCCTGTGCGGCGCCCGGCCGCTCCCCCACCGCAGCGGCGGGGGCCCGGCTGTCGGGCATCAGGCGCGCCATGGCCGGCAGCAGCAGCAGCGGCAGTACGCCCCCGACCACGAAGATCGATTGCCAGCCATGACTTTCCAATAGGCCGGCGGCGAACAGGGCAGCCAGGGCACCCCCCGCCGGCATCCCGGAGAACATTAAGGTGATGGTGCGGGTCCGGCGCTCGGGCGCGGCGATTTCCAGGGCGACGGCCACCAGGCTGGGCATCGCCGCCCCCATGCCTGCACCCGCCAGGAACCGGTAGAAGCCAAGCGTCACCGGGCCGGTCGCCACCACCGTGGCCAGCGTGAAGAGGCCGAAGATGGCGACGCAGGCCATCAGCAGCCCCTTGCGGCCCATGCGGTCGGCCAGCCAGCCACCCGTCACCGCGCCGCAGACCAGCCCGGCCATGCCGGCACCGAACACCACGCCGGCCTGTCCGGGCGTCAATCCCAATTGGGGCAGCAGATAAGGAGCTGCCACGCCGATGGCCTGGATGTCGAACCCTTCCAGAAGGGCGATGAAAAAGCAAAGCAGCAAGGTGATGCCGCCCCGCGGCACTTGCCGGGCCGATGCGCCCATTGAATAACCTCCCGTCTTGCGCCCCGTTCATCGGGGCTTACGCAATTCATGGCACGATAGACATTCTTGTTATAAAACATAATCATTAAATTGGACATCGGTTTACGGAGGTGATCTAACAGGCTGTCGGCACGATGCTTTCGCATAAGCGAAACATAGAACTGCACAATCCCGCGCGGGTGCGCCGGGGCCGATCTGCCCGCAACACCTGCCATCCGCGCATCGAAGCGCTTGCAGAGTTCGGGAATATGTTATATCTCATAACTAATAAACGGTCACAGGCAGCAAACCGGGAGGAAATGGCGCATGAGCATTGATCTGGATGCCCCCCTGTTCATCGGCGGAACGGAACGGGCGGCCGGTGATGGCCGCACCTTTGAACGGCGCAACCCGCTGACGGGTGAAGTTGCCAGCCGCGCCGCAGCCGGCGGCGTGGCCGATGCAAACGACGCCGCCGATGCCGCGGCAGCCGCCTTCCCGTCATGGTCGGAAACCGGCCCCAACGCCCGCCGCGCCCTGCTGCTGAAGGCGGCGGATGCGCTGGTGGCGCGCATGCCGGACTTCATCGCCGCCATGGCGGCGGAAACGGGGGCCACATCCGGCTGGGCCGGGTTCAATGTGACACTGGCCGCCTCCATGCTGCGCGAGGCCGCGTCGCTGACCACACAGATCAACGGGGAGGTGATCCCGTCGGACAAGCCGGGCTGCATCGCCATGGCGGTCCGCCAGCCCGTCGGCGTCATTCTGGGCATCGCGCCCTGGAATGCGCCCGTCATCCTGGGCGTGCGGGCCGTGGCCACGGCGCTGGCCTGCGGCAATGCCGTCATCCTGAAGGCATCGGAACTGTGCCCGCGCACACACGCGCTGATCGGATCGGCGCTGGCCGATGCCGGCTTCCCGGCCGGGGTGGTCAATGTCGTGACGAACGCGCCGGAAGATGCAGGAAACATCGTCGGCGCCCTGATCGACCATCCCGCCGTGCGCCGCATCAATTTCACCGGCTCCACCCGCGTCGGCCGCATCATCGCCGAGCGGGCCGGCCGCAACCTGAAGCCCGTGCTGCTGGAACTGGGCGGCAAGGCGCCCTTCATCGTGCTGGACGACGCCGACCTGGACGAGGCGGTGAAGGCGGCATCCTTCGGCGCCTTCTTCAATTCCGGCCAGATATGCATGTCCACCGAGCGCATCGTGGTGGACAGCACGGTTGCCGACGATTTCGTGGCGAAATTCGCGGCCAAGGCCGCCACGCTGGTGGCCGGCGACCCGCGGGAAGGCAAGACGCCGCTGGGATCGGTCGTCGATCCGCAGGCCGTGACCAGCGTGCAGGCCCTGATCGATGATGCCGTCGCCAAGGGCGCCAGATTGTACCAGCCCACCCCCACCCGCGGCACGTTGATGTCCGCCGCCATCCTTGACCATGTCACCCCCGACATGCGGATCTATGGCGAGGAGAGCTTCGGCCCCGTCACCACCATTGTCCGCGTCGATGGCGAGGACGCGGCCATACGCACGGCCAACGACACCGAATACGGCCTGTCATCGGCCATCTTCACCCGCGATGCCGCCCGCGGCCTGCGCCTGGCCCGGCGCATCCAGTCCGGCATCTGCCATGTCAACGGTGCCACCGTGCATGACGAGGCGCAGATGCCGTTCGGCGGCGTCAAGGACAGCGGCTATGGCCGGTTCGGCGGCAGGGCCGGCATCGACGCCTTCACCGAACTGCGCTGGATCACGCTGGAAACAAAGCCCGGCCATTTCCCGATTTGACCCTTTCTTTCAGGAACAAGAACATGACGACCGATACCGTTGCATTCGATGTCGCCGATGGCATCGCCTGGGTCCGCTTCAACCGGCCGGACAAGCGCAATTGCATGAGCCCGACCCTGAACCGCCGCATGATGGAGGTTCTGGACGAGCTGGAATTCCGCGACGATGTCGGTGTCCTGGTCCTGTCGGGGGAAGGGTCCGCCTGGTCCGCGGGCATGGACCTGAAGGAATATTTCCGCGAAACCGAGGAGAAGGGCCTGGGCGCCACACGCCAGGCCCAGCGCGAGGCCTATGGCTGGTGGCGCCGCCTGCGCTGGTACCAGAAGCCGACCATCGCCATGGTCAATGGCTGGTGCTTCGGCGGCGGTTACGGCCCGCTTTATTCCTGTGATCTGGCCATCGCGGCGGAAGAGGCGAAGTTCGGCCTGTCGGAGATCAACTGGGGCATCCTGCCGGGCGGCGGGGCCACCAAGGTGGTCGTCGACCTGCTGCCCCTGCGCGATGCCATGTACCATGCGCTGACGGGCGAGATGATCGATGGCCGCAAGGCTGCCGAATGGCGCCTGGTGAACGAGGCCGTGCCCCTGGACCGGTTGCAAGCCCGCGTGACAGAGATCGCCAGGGTGCTGCTGGAAAAGAACCCGGTGGCCCTGAAGGCTGCCAAGGATGCCGTGCGCCGCGTGAAGGAAATGACCTACGACAATGCCGAGGATTATCTGGTCCGCGCGCAGGAGGCGGCCAATTCCTACGACAATGACGGGCGCAAGGAAGGCATCCGGCAATTCATCGACGACAAGACGTACAAGCCCGGCCTGGGCGCCTATAACAGGGGGTGAGCGGTCCCCGGCGCCCCCACGCAGAACCACCGGGAAGGACAGGCGGGGCGGCGGCTGCGCCCTTGCCCTTCCCGGACAGTCTGCCGCCATCCGCCGTCTTTTGAGGAAAGCCCGACGCGAATGAACGCGCCCTTCCCCTTCCTGCCGGCCCCGGACCCGCTGGCCTTCCAGGCCGGGGCACAGCCGGACAAGATCGCCCTGGCCGACCTCACCAGCGGCAGACGCTACAGCTATGCAGAGCTGGACCGCGCGGTGAACCGCTGCGCCACCTGGCTGGCCGGACGTCTGGGCAATGCCATTGTGGGCCAGCGCATCGCCGTACTGGGCCGCAATGACGCGGCCATGCCGATCCTGCATCTGGCGGCGGCACGGTCGGGCGCCATCTTCGTTCCCCTGAACTGGCGCCTGACGGTGCCGGAACTGGCCTTCCAGGTGGCCGATGCGGACCCCGCGCTTCTGCTGGCACAAGAAGAGTTCCTGGACACGGCAAAGGCCGCCGCCGACGGCCGGGAGCGCACGGCGGTGCTGCCGCTGGCAGCGGCGGAGGCGGCATGGCTGACGATGCAAGACACCCGCCCGCCCGCCCAGCCTGCCGACCGGCCCAGCACGCTGCTTTACACTTCCGGCACATCGGGGCGGCCGAAGGGCGCCTTGCTGACGGAAAGCAACCTGTTCTTCACGACCGTGAATTTCAGCCTGATGAACCATGTGACGGCGGCATCCGTGCTGTTGTGCGACATGCCGCTGTTCCATGTCGTCGGGCTGGTCACCATGGTGCGCACGCCGCTGACCCAGGGGGGCACGCTGCTGCTGTCGCGCGGGTTCGATCCCGCGCTGACCATGGCGAGGCTGGCCGATCCGGCCCTGGGCATCACCCACTACATGTGCGTGCCGCAAATGGCGCAGACGCTGCGCCAGCACCCCGGTTACGATCCCGCGCCGCTGCGCCGGATGACGGCCCTGTGTACAGGCGGCGCCCCCATGCCCGCCGCCCTGATCGGGCGTTTCAGCGAGGAGCAGATCACCATCGCCGACGGCTATGGGATGAGCGAGGCGGGAACCGTGCTGGGCATGCCGGTCGGTGACCGGGCGCGCATCCTGGCCAAGGCCGGCTCGGCCGGCCTGCCCGGCCCGACCCTACGGCTGCGGCTGGTCGATGATGACGGGCAGGATGTACCGGACGGCGCGGTCGGCGAGTTGTGGATCAGCGGCCCCAACCTGTCCCCCGGCTATTGGAACCGGCCGGAACTGCCGACGCTGGCCGAGCAGGGTGGCTGGCTGCGCACCGGCGATGCCGCGCGGCGCGACGGCGACGGTTTCTACTATCTGGTGGATCGCAAGAAGGACATGTTCATTTCCGGCGGGGAAAACGTCTATCCCGCGGAGGTGGAGGCGGCCATCCTGGAACTGCCCGCCATCGCGGAAGCGGCCGTCATCGGCATGCCCGATCCGCGCTGGGGCGAGGTGGGCTGGGCCTATATCGTGCCGGCTGCGGGTCAGGTCGTCACGGAACAGCAGATCATGGCCCATCTGGATGGCCGTATCGCCCGCTACAAACGGCCGCAGCGCGTGGTGATCACCGACGGTCTGCCGCGCACCGGATCGGGCAAGGTGCAAAAACACCTGCTGCGCCAACAGGCCGCGTCAGATTGACGGTATCCTTCACATAACGAAATGCGACATAACGAAATACTCGAAGTCCGGGGAACAAGGCGATAGTTTGCGCCTGCGGATGAAAAACAGGCGGAGCGCGCGGCATGGACGAACAGGAACGGGGCGGGATCGATCTTTCCGCCTTGCAATCATCAGTCGGCTATCGGTTGCGGCGGGTGCAGATCGCAGCCTTCACGCTGTTCACGCAGTTCATGTCGGAATTTGACATCAGGCCGACGCAGTTCGCCATCATGACCGTGATCCGCGACAATCCCGGCCTCAGCCAGTCCCAGGTCAGCGATGCGCTGGGGCTGAAGCGTGCCAACCTCGTGCCGCTGCTGGACGGGCTGGAAGGGCGCGGGCTGCTGGTCCGCTCCCCCTCCCCCGCCGACCGGCGGTCCTATTGCCTGCACCTGACCGACCACGGGCAGGAACAGATGCGCGCCATCCAGACACGCCACGACGCCTATGAGC
This sequence comes from Niveispirillum fermenti, assembly GCF_048066175.1. Taxonomy (GTDB): domain Bacteria; phylum Pseudomonadota; class Alphaproteobacteria; order Azospirillales; family Azospirillaceae; genus Niveispirillum; species Niveispirillum fermenti. The sequence goes on from NZ_JBLTXA010000007.1 coordinate 71,747, forward strand.
AGGAACTGACATCCTCGCTGGGCCCGGCGGGCCGCGTGGCGCTGCTGGCCCTGCTGGACGGTTTCCATTTCACCGGCGACAGCGACGGCGATACGGGTTGAGACGCGCCGCCCAGGCGGCACTGCGAACAATCACCAGATCACCCCCCGGGGCGGCATGACGCCTGTGGACTCGCGCTCCGACAAGCTGTATACAGCTTTCCAAGACAAGAAACAAAGCGATAGGGAGAGTGACGATGGGTGGGACCTTCCCCCTGAACGCCTGGTATGTCGCCGCTTATGACGTGGAAGTCGGGCGCAGCCTTATGGCCCGGACCATCTGCGAGAAACACGTCGTTTTGTACCGAAAACTGGACGGAACACCCGTGGCGCTGGCCGATTCGTGCTGGCATCGCCTGCTACCCCTGTCGCTGGGCAGCCTGGAGGGCGACCAAGTGGTCTGCGGCTATCACGGCCTGACCTATGATGATACGGGCCGATGTGTATACATGCCGTCGCAACACACCATCAACCCGTCCGCCTGCGTGAAATCCTATCCGCTGGTGGAACGTCACCGCTTCCTGTGGATATGGCCTGGCGACCCAGCCCTGGCCGATCCGGCGTTGATCCCCGATATCCATTGGAACAACGATCCGGCCTGGGCCGCCGACGGCAAGGTCATCCATGTCCGGTGCGACTATCGGCTGGTCCTGGACAACCTGATGGACCTGACGCATGAAACCTTCGTGCATAACGGGTCCATCGGCAACCGGGCCGTCGCGGAGGCACCGTTCACCGCGACGCATTCCGACGATACGGCCACCATCACCCGCTGGATGATCGATATCGAGGCGCCGCCCTTCTGGGCCGCCCAGCTTGGCCGCAAAGACCATGTGGACCGCTGGCAGATCATCAATTTCACGGCCCCTTCCACCATCATCATCGAGGTGGGCATCGCCCCCACGGGCACGGGCGCGCCGGAAGGTGACCGCAGCCAGGGGGTGGATGGCCGCGTCATCAACTGCCTGACACCGGAAAGCAATGGCACCTGCCATTACTTCTGGGCCTTTTCCCGCAATTTCGACATCCACAACCAGGCCCGCACCCACCAGATCCGCGAAGGGGTTGCCCGCATCTTTCGCGAGGATGAGCAGATCCTGGAAGCCCAGCAGAAGGCCATCGATGCCAATCCCGGCCATGTCTTCTACAATCTGAATATCGATGCCGGATCGATGTGGGCCCGCCGCCTGATCGATCGCATGATGGAACGCGAGCAGCGCCCCGCCCTGGCGGCGGAATAGGAGCATCGGGGACCAGGGTCGGAGAAAGGCAGCGCCATGAGCTACAACAAGGACGCCGCGCAGACCGTGCGTGCCCTGGCCGGTATCCGCGACCTGATCCTGTGTGGTGCCGTGGCGCCGGGGGAAAGGCTGTCGGAGCCGGTGCTGGCCGAACGGCTTGGCATCTCCCGCACCCCCATCCGCGCCGCGCTGGCCCGGCTGGAACAGGAAGGGCTGCTGGAACGGGTGCCGGCCGGCGGCCATATGCCCCGGCGCTTCACCCTGGCCGAGGCCATCGACGCCATCGAGCTGCGCGGCGTGCTGGAAGGCACGGCCGCACGGCTGGCGGCCGAACGCGGCGTGGAGCCCCGGCGCATGCTGGCCATCAACCGCGTGCTGGACGGCATCGACGCGCTGATGCAGCCCGACCCGGCCAACCCGCCGCTGGAGGATTATGTCGCGCTGAACGCCCAGTTCCACGACCTGCTGTCCGGCCTTTCGGGCAGCGAGACGATCGAACGCGAGATCGAGCGCATCACCCGCCTGCCATTCGCCTCGCCCAGCGCCTTTCTGGAGAAACCGGGCGCGGCCGTGGTGCCCCATTCGCTGGCCCTGGCCCAGGCCCAGCACCGCGCCATAGTGGAGGCCATCGGCCTGCGCGAGGGCGCCCGGGCCGAAGCCGTGGCCCGCGAACATGCGCGGCTGGCCCGGCGTAACCTGGAACAGGTCATGGAACGCGGCAGCGAAGCGCGCCACCGCTTTCCGGCGCTGGCCCTGGTCGGCGGCTGACAAATCCCTTCTGGAGGAACAGGATGAAGAACGAAGCCGTCTGGCTGGACGCCACCGTCACGCGCGCCGAGGATATCGCCACGGGCGTGCGGCGGATCGAATTCGCCGCCGCTACCCCGCTGCCCGCCTTCGATCCCGGATCGCATATTGCCATCCGCGTGGCGATTGCCGGCGGGCACGCCATCCGAACCTATAGCTGCCTGCCGGATGCCGCGCCGGGCCATGTCGCCGTGGCCGTCAAGCTGCATCCCCACAGCCGCGGCGGATCGCGCTTCATGTTCACCCTGTCCACCGGCGACGCGGTGCGCATCACAACGCCGGAGAACCGGTTCGAACTGTCCTGGCGGACGCCGGATTATCTGCTGCTGGCCGGCGGCATCGGCATCACGCCGATCTATGGCATGGCGCTGGCCCTGGCGGCCCGCGGTGCGCACCTGCGGCTGGCCTATGGCGGGCCGGGCCTGGATGCCATGCCTTTCCAGGCCCCGCTGCGCGCGGCCCTGGGTGACCGCCTGTCGCTTTACCCGCAGGACCAGGGACAGATGATCGATCTGGGACGGGAGATCGCGGCCCTGCCGCCGGCAGGGGAGCTTTACATCTGCGGCCCGCTGCCCATGCTGGACGCGGCCCGCCAGGCCTGGGCGGCGGCCGGGCGGGCGCCCGGCCGGCTGCGCTATGAAGTGTTCGGCGATACCGGGCGGTTCGGGGAGGTGCCGTTCAGCGTGCGCGTCGCCGGCTATGACCGGACGGTGACGGTGGCGTCGGACCGGTCGATGCTGGATGCGCTGGCCGATGCCGGCATCCATGCCCTGTCCGATTGCCGGCGGGGCGAATGCGGCCTGTGCGTGGTCGACGTGCTGGACCATGATGGCGATATCGACCATCGCGACGTCTTCCTGTCGGACGCGGAAAAACAGCGGGGCGACAGGATGTGCGCCTGTGTCTCCCGCATCGCGGGCGGGCGGGCCACCATCGATACCGGCTATCGCCCCAAGGCCGGCTGACCGGCCCCGGCAATCGCCGCCGCCTCGGCCTGGGCCGTCCGGGCCACACGGCGCAACTGCCAGGCGCCGGCCAGTGCCGCCAGCGGCACCAGCAGCAGCGCCAGGCGCAGGCTGCCGGCCCCCACCAGGGGACGCAGCAGGTCGCTGCCATAGCCCACCAGCATGGGGGCCGGCACGCTGGCCCCCAGCGCCACCGCCAGCAGCATCAGCGCCGTCGCCATGGCCCGCATATTGGCCGGCGCCTTCATCTGCAGAACGGCCAGCACCAGCGGCGCATTGGTCACCAGCAGCGCATAGCCCAGGATGAACAGGGCGGCGAAGGTGACAAAATCATCGGCCAGCAGCGACAGCCCGAAGCAGACGCCCGACAGCGCCAGCAGCAGGGCCACGGCCTTCAGCGGCACCCAGATGCCCCGGCGGCCGAAATGGTCGGTACCCAGGCCGGACAGGATCATGCTGGCCCCGCTCAGCCCGGCGATGCCCAGCCCGATGACGCGGCCGACCTCCGCGCTGCCCAGCCCGAAGCTGCGCACCGCATAGGCCGGCGCCCAGGCCAGCACCGCGAAGACGCAGAAATTGCAGAAGATGGCGGCCACCACCGTCTGCCGGAACAGGGGAATGCGCCAGAGATGCCCCATGGTGCGCAGCATGGACAGCGAGGGCGGTGGGGCGGCGCCGGCTGCGTCCCGCGCGCCGCGCACCGGTTCCCGCACCGTCAGGACAAGCATCACGGCCAGCAGCACGCCCGGCACCCCGGCCGCCAGGAAGGTGGCGCGCCAGCCCAGCCATTCGTTCAGCCAGCCGCCCAGCGCGAAGCTGATCAGGATGCCCAGGGTGGAACCCGATGACAGGATCGCCATGGCCGTCGCCCGGCGGGCCGGTGGAAAATAATCGCCGATCAGGGAGATGGAGGCCGGAGTCGACCCCGCCTCCGCCACCGAAACACCGATGCGGGTCATGGCCAGTTCCAGCAGGTTGCCCGCCCGGCCGCCCAGCGCCGTCATCACGCTCCACACCGTCAGGCAGACGCCCAGGAAGCGCACACGGTTGATCCGGTCGGCCACATAGGCCATGGGAATGCCCAGCACCGCATAGAAGAAGGCGATGGCCGGACCGGCCAGCAGGCCCATCTGCCCGTCGCTGAGCCCCAGGTCGCGCTTCACATCCTCCGCCAGGATGCCCAGGATCTGGCGGTCGGCCATGTTCATCACATAGACCGCATAGAGCATCCCCAGCACATACCAGGAATAGCGCGACACCCGCGCGGCGGCGGTTCCGTCGGTCTGCATCTTCTGTCCATTCATCCAGCGGAAGGGAGGAGGCCGGGTCCGGCGAGGCCCCGTCAGGGCAGCAGCAGCACCTTCGACGGTGTGCGGCCATGACACAGGCGCAGCGCCGCATCGGCCTGGGCCAGGGGAAAACGGTGGGTGATCAGCGGGGCCAAGGCCGACGGCGCCGCGGCCAGCGCCGACAGCACCACCCCCCAGGCCGATGGCGGGATGCGGGAGGCACCCCGGATTTCCAGCCGGTATTTCACCAGCCGCATGATGTCGACCGTCGCCGGCCGTTCCGGCATGCCGGCCGCCACCAGCACCCCGCGCGACCGCAAAAGCGCCAGACCCTGATCGATGGCCGCCCCCACGCCCGCCGCCTCCACGGCCAGATCGAAACCGTCACCGGCCAGCCGGGCCAGTTCCGCATCGGCGCCGTCGCATGCCCGGTCGACGCAATGCTGGAACCCCATCCCGCGCAGCACCTCCAGGCGCGGCCCGTCATCCTGGCCGACGATGGCCACCTGTGCCGCGCCCAGATGACGGGCCAGTGCCGCCACGCCCTGCCCGATGGGACCGGGCCCCAGCACGACGACGCGCATGCCCGGCCGGAAGCCGCCGACCGACAGCGCATGCGCCCCGACCGACAGCGGCTCGGCCAGCGCGCCCAGTTCCACGGGCACATTATCGGGCAGGTCATAGCAATAATCGGCCGGCGCCAGCAGGAAGGGCGCAAAGGCCCCGTCGCGGACCAACCCGACAGGCTGGCGCGCCGCACAGCCGACGGGGTCGCCGGCCCGGCAGGGGCCGCAGGCACCACAGGCCACGGCCGGATTGACCACGACGGTCCGGCCGACCCGTCCCGCGTCGACGCCATCCCCCACCGAAACGATGTGGCCCACCGTCTCATGCCCCAGCGTCACGGGCAGCACCGATGCCATGAAGCCGGCATAGGATGGCGTCCAGCGATCGATGGCCAGGTCCGTGCCGCAGATGCCGGTGGCGGCGACACGGATGCGCACCTGTCCCGGCCCCGGTTCCGGCGGCGGCGGCAGATCGACCAGGGCCAGTCCCTGCCCCGCTTCCGTCTTGCGCAATGCCAACATGTCCAACGTCCCCCCGGCTCCGGGTCTGTGCCCGTTTCTCACGACCTGAACCCCGATGGTACGTGACCGGGGCCGGCCATTCAGGCGATTTCGTGGAATGGCGGCGCCGGAAAACTCATGCACCCCGCGCCTTTCCCCATTGTCGCTTCATGTTATGGATATCAGATCACATTCCATGATATAGACCAAGCAGGAAGGACAGGGTGGACATGCCGATCCGCAGGATTCAGAACATCTATGTGGTGGCCCATGATATGGAGCGGATGGCCGGCTTCTATGGCCAGGCGCTGGGGGCCGTGCTGAAGTTCCGCGACGGGGACGCCTGGACGCAGTTCGGCCTGGGCGGGGGCAATTTCGCGCTGGCCAGCCCGGCAGAGGCCGGGGCCGGCGACAAGGGCGCCACCGTGACCTTCGAGGCAGATGACCCCGACGCCGTGGCCGCCGCGGTGGAGCAGGCCGGCGGGCGCATCCTGGACCGGCGTAACATGGGCGGCCATGGCCGCACCGTCACCTGTGCCGACCCCGAAGGCAATGTGTTCCAGCTTTTCGCGCGCGCGGCAACGGGCGGGGCAGCAGCGGGCGGGGCAGCAGCGGGCGGGGCGGATATTGGCGCCGGGACCACGGTAGGATAGGCTCTGCCGCGAAACAGGCCCGGCCATGCCGTCGGGCCTTACCGGTGCCAGGCAACAGGAAACCTCATTGACGCAACATGCCGATCCTTCCGACCGGGGCCAGAACAAGGCCACGGCCCGCACCCTGCAGGTCCTTTCCTGCTTTGCGGCCGATGCGCCCGGCTATGGCGTGACGGAACTGTCACAACTGCTCGGCATGACCAAGAACATGATCTACCGGGCGCTGACCACGCTGGTGGATCAGGGCTATCTGGTGCGCGACGCCTCTGGCGCGCGCTATCAGCTTGGCTTCCGCGTGCTGGAACTGCAAAGCCGCACGGCGCTGGAACCGGATTTCCGCAGCCTGTGCGCCCCCTATGTGCAGAAAATCCACGCCCTGACCGGGGAAACGGTCAGCCTGATGGTGCGGGGCCTGGATTATGCCGTCTTCATCGACGGCATTGAAACCAAGCGGCCCGGCACATGGCGAATGGAGATCGGGGGCCTGCGCCCCCTGCACGTGCCCGCATCGGGCCGGGTGATGCTGGCATCCTGCACTGACCGGGAGATAGAGGAATATATCGCCCGCCACAGCCCGCTGACCATCCCCCCGTCCAACCGGGCCATGACGGCCGAACAGCTTTGGGCCGATATCCGGGCCATCCGCCGTCAGGGCTATGCCATGGTCCGGCGGGAAGGGCCGCTGCCCATGCTGGCCATGGGCTTTCCCATCGTGGATGCGGAAAACCGGCTGCACGGCGTCCTGTCGGTCGGCGGCCCCGTGGAGCGGATGGAAGGCGAACTGCAAAGGCTGCTGCCCGAACTGCGACGCCTGATCGACGAGTTGTGCAGCCGCACCCGGCTCTATGCCGCAGACGCGGCGCATGTGGAGATCAATTGATGCCCGCCCCGTCCAGCCGTGCCGTCATCAATTCATCGGCCTCCCACGTGTTCGAGGTGCTGCGTTTCGTGGCGGAGGCCGAGGAGCCGATGGGCGTGACAGAGATCAGCCGTCTGATGGCGCTGCCCGCCTCCACCGTCTATCGCGCGCTGGTGACGCTGGAGGAAGCGGGCTATCTCAGCCGCTACCAGAACACGCCGCGATATGAAGTCGGCCAGATGCCGCAATTGCTGAACCGGGCGCTGTTCAACCGGTTCCACCTGCACAAGGCCAGCCGGCCCGTGCTGCGCACGCTGGCCCATGCGATCGGGGAAACCGTGTCGCTGTCCGTGCGGCTGGGATGGTTCGGACTGCGCATCGGCGGGGCCTATGGCAGCAACGACATCTATCACCGCGACCGGCTGGGCGAGGCGGTCCTGCTGCATGACGGGCTGGCAGCACCCGCCATCCTGGCCGGCCTGCCGGCAGAGGAAAGGGCGGGTTACCGGCGGTTCGTCACGGCGCATTATCCGGACCGGGTTCCAGCGGATGGCTGGGACGCGCTGGAAAGCCGGCTGGCCGCCGCCGTGGCGGATGGCTTCGTGGCACAGCCCATCGCGCTGGCCCCCGGCTTCCAGGCGGCCGCATTGCCCATCCGGGCGGGCGACGGTATCGCGCTGGCCGCGATCACGGCCAACGGGCCCGTGCTGCGCCCCGGGGAACTGGCCCTGCCGGCGGCCCTGCTGGCCGCCCGCGACCAGCTTGAAGCCATGGTCCGGGCCGAACCGGACCTTTACCGGTCACCCTTCCAGCATATCGCGGCGGACGATATCCGGCTGCACCTGCCCTGATCGACCAGGAAAACCGGTCCCGCAGATACGTGACCGGTTATGCAACATCCACATCAATCCGCGGCAAAGCTGACGCGGACCGATCCCAGGCCACCGATCGACGCCTCGTACCGCTCGCCAGGCTTGGCCGGAACCATGGCACCCAGCGCACCGGACAGGACCACGTCGCCCGGTCCCAGCGGATAGCCGACGGCGGCCATCCGCTCGGCCAGCCAGATCAGCGCGTTCAGCGGGTTGCCCAGGCAGGCCGCACCAACGCCCAGCGAAACCGGGTCGCCATTGCGTTCCATGACCATGCCGCACAGGCGCAGGTCGAACCGGTCGATCGGCACGGGCGTGGTACCCAGCACGAACAGACCGGAAGAAGCGTTGTCGGCGATGGTGTCGACGATGCCGATATCCCAGCCGGCGATACGGCTGTCGACGATTTCCAGCGCCGGCAGGGCGAAGTCGATGGCCTTCACGACATCGGGCAGCAGCAGCTTTTCACGGTCCAGCGGCTGTTTCAGGACGAAGGCCACCTCCGCCTCGATCCGGGGCTGCAGCAGCGTGCCGGCCGGCACGCTGCCACCGTCCAGGATGGCCATGTCATCGAACAGCATGCCGTAATCGGGCTGGTCGACGCCAAGCTGCTTCTGCACCGCAACGGAGGTCAGGCCGATCTTGCGGCCGACCAGCCGCCGACCCTGTTCCAGCCAATGCGCCGTGTTCAGCGACTGGATGCGATAGGCCGTATCCAGGTCCGCTTCCGGCAATTCATGGCGCAGCGGCGCCACGGGGCCCTGGCGATAGGCGTTGCGCAGGCGGGCGGCCATGTCGGCCAGCACCACTTCCTTCCGATCGTCCCGTTCAGACATTCCCTGTTTCCTTCCCCAATCACGCGGCCTTGCCGGCGCCGGCCTTCAGCAGGTCCAGCGCCACATCGACGATCATGTCCTCCTGCCCGCCGACCATCTTGCGGCGGCCCAGTTCCACCAGGATGGCACGGGTGTCGATGCCATATTCCTGCGATGCCTTTTCCGCATGGCGCAGGAAGCTGGAATAGACGCCGGCATAGCCCAGCGCCAGCGTTTCCCGGTCCACGCGCACGGGACGATCCTGCAAGGGGCGCACCAGATCCTCTGCCGCGTCCATCAGGGCGTTCACGTCGCAGCCATGGTTCCAGCCCTTGCGGTCGGCCGCCGCGATGAACACCTCCAGCGGGGCGTTGCCGGCACCTGCGCCCATGCCCGTCAGGCTGGCATCGATGCGCACGGCCCCTTCCTGGGCCGCCACGATGGAATTGGCCACGCCCAGCGACAGGTTGTGATGGGCGTGGATGCCGCGCTGCGTCTCCGGCTTCAGCACCCGATCATAGGCCCGCAGCCGGTCGCGCACGCCATCCATGTCCAGCGCCCCGCCGCTGTCGGTGACATAGACGCACTGCGCGCCATAGCTTTCCATCAGCCTGGCCTGCTCCGCCAGCCGTTCCGGCTCGATCATGTGGCTCATCATCAGGAAGCCGGACACGTCCATGCCCAGATCGCGGGCAATGCCGATATGCTGCTTGGAGACGTCGGCTTCGGTGCAATGCGTGGCCACCCGCACCGACCGCACGCCCAGTTCATAGGCACGGCGCAGTTCATCGGCGGTGCCGACGCCCGGCAGGATCAGCGTGGTCAGGACGGCGCGGGACAGGACGGATGCCACGGCCTCCAGCCATTCCCAGTCCGTATGGGCGCCGAAGCCATAGTTGAAGCTGGCGCCGGACAGGCCGTCGCCGTGCGCCACCTCGATCGCGTCCACGCCGGCACGGTCCAGCGCGCTGGCGATGGCCTTCACATGGTCCAGCCCGTACATGTGGCGGATGGCGTGCATGCCGTCACGCAACGTCACATCCTGGATATAAAGCTTGTCGCTGGCGGGGTTGAAGCCGGTCATGCCGCGTTCCTCCCGGCGGCGATGCGCTGGGCCAGCATATCGCCCGTGGCCTTGGCCGCCGCCGTCATGATGTCGAGATTGCCGGAATATGTCGCCAGATAATCGCCGGCCCCTTCCACCTCCAGGAAGATGGAAGTCTTGATGCCGGTAAATTCACCCTGGCCGGGGATCTTCAGGCGGTTATTGTCGCCGAACCGCTCGAACTGCACCTCCTGCTTCAGGCGGTAGCCCGGAACATAGGCCTGCACCTTGGCCACCATGGCATGCACGGCGGCGCGAATGGCATCCTCGTCGGCACCCTCGGACAGGGTGAAGACGGTGTCGCGCATGATCATCGGCGGCTCGGCCGGATTCAGGATGATGATGGCCTTGCCGCGGGTGGCACCGCCCACCTTCTCGATGGCGCTTGCGGTCGTGCGCGTGAATTCATCGATATTGGCGCGCGTGCCCGGACCGGCAGAGCGGGAGGCGACCGACGCGATGATCTCGGCATAATGAACCTTGGCCACGCTGGAAACGGCCGCGACCATGGGGATGGTCGCCTGGCCGCCGCAGGTCACCATGTTCATGTTGCCCTGGTTCAGGTGCGCATCCAGGTTCACCGGCGGCACCACGAACGGGCCGATGGCGGCCGGCGTCAGGTCGATGACCTTCTTGCCGTCGGCGCGCAGGGCCGCGTCATGCAGCTTGTGCGCATAGGCCGACGTGGCGTCGAACACGATGTCGATGTCGGGATAGCAGGGCATGGCCCGCAGCCCGTCCAGCCCCTCATGCGTCGTTGCCACGCCGCGCTCGCGCGCCAGGGCCAGCCCTTCGGAAGCGGCATCGATGCCCACCACGGCCGCCAGTTCCATGTTCCGGGGATATTTCACCATCTTGATCATCAGGTCGGTGCCGATATTCCCCGACCCGATGATCGCGGCCTTCACCTTGCCCACGCCATCCTCCCTCGCTGCCTCAGGCGGGAACGCCGTTCCGCCACGCCGGACGATAGGCGGCAGAGCGGCGGCGGGCAAATTTCAGAACCCCATCAACTCCCGCTCAGCGGGAATTGATGCCAATCAGACCACAGCCTGCCCTGCCGCCATGCGGGCAAAGGGCTCCACAGGCCGATAGCCATCCCGCGGCCGGCCGGCCATGCCCGGCGACCCGCAGGATGCGGCATCCGCCCGCGCCATGCCACTGGCCTCCCCGCCCGGCAGCGGCTATAGCATCGGCATGCACGATCTGCCCGCCCTTCCCATCGATGATGCCCTGCCGGCGCTGCTGTCGGCGCTCGACACCGGCACGACCGCCGTCCTGCAGGCCCCGCCCGGCGCCGGCAAGACGACGCGCGTGCCGCTGGCCCTGCTGGACCAGCCCTGGCGGGGGGGTGGCAGCATCATCATGCTGGAACCCCGCCGGCTGGCGGCAAGGGGGGCCGCCCGGCGCATGGCCGCGATGCTGGGGGAGGAGGTCGGGCAGACCGTCGGTTACCGCGTGCGGCTGGACAGCCGCGTGTCGGCGGCAACCCGGATCGAGGTGGTGACGGAAGGCCTCTTCCTGCGCCGTCTGCAATCCGATCCGTCGCTGGACGGGGTGGCCGCCGTGCTGTTCGACGAATTCCACGAACGCAGCCTGGATGCCGATCTGGCGCTGGCCTTCTGTCTGCAATCGCGGGCCCTGCTGCGTGACGACCTGCGGCTGGTCGTGATGTCGGCCACGCTGGATGGCGGTCCCGTGGCGGCCCTGCTGGGCGACGCGCCGCTGATCAGCTCGCAGGGCCGCGCCTATCCGGTGGAAACGCGCTGGGCCGAGCCCGGTCCGACCGACCGGCCGGACGAACATATGGCCCGCACCATCCGCCGCGCCCTGGTGGAAGAGGAAGGCAGCCTGCTGGCCTTCCTGCCGGGCAGCGGCGAGATCCGGCGGGTGGAACGGCTGCTGGCCGGCGGGCCGCTGCCCGCTGGTACCCTGGTCACCCCGCTTTACGGCGACATGACGCTGGAAGCGCAGGACAGGGCCATCCGCCCCGCGCCGGCCGGCCAGCGCAAGCTGGTGCTGGCCACATCGATCGCGGAGACCAGTCTGACCATCGAAGGCATCCGCATCGTCGTGGATAGCGGCCTGTCGCGCCTTCAGCGCTTCGACCCGCGCAGCGGCATGGGCCGGCTGGAGACGTTGCGCGCTTCCCGCGCATCGGCGGACCAGCGGCGGGGCCGCGCCGGGCGCCTGTCGGCCGGCATCTGCTACCGCCTGTGGTCGGAAGCGTCGGACCGCGCGCTGCTGCCCTTCACCACGGCAGAGATCACCCGCGCCGATCTGGCGCCGCTGGCCCTGGAACTGGCGCAATGGGGCATCGTGGATGCGGACGAGCTGGCGTGGCTGGATGCCCCGCCGGCCCCGGCCCTGGCCCAGGCGCGGCGCCTGCTCCAGCAACTGGGCGCGCTGGATGACGGGTTGCGCATCACGGCGCACGGCAAGGCCATGGCCGGGCTGGGCGTGCATCCCCGGCTGGCGCATCTGGTGCTGCGGGGCCGCGCGCTGGGCCGCACACGCCTGGCCTGCCGCGTGGCCGCCCTGATCGGGGAACGCGACATCCTGCGCGGCGGCGGGCGGCGCGATGCCGACCTGCGCACCAGGCTGGAACATCTGGACGAACGCGGGCGGTGGGGCGAGGTGGAGCGCTCCGCGCTGCACCAGGTTTTGGATCAGGCGCGGCAGTTGGAGCGGCAGGCCGGCGGCCCGCCCGGCTCCGTCGATCACGACGATGCCGGGCTGCTGCTGGCCCTGGCCTATCCGGACCGTATCGGCCAGCGCCGGCCGGGAGCGGCCGGGCAATTCCGTCTGTCAGGCGGGCGGGGTGCCATGCTGGACCCCACCGACGCGCTGGCCGCCTGCGACCTGCTGGCCGTGGCCGATCTGGACGGCCAGGGGCGCGACGCCCGCATCTTCCTGGCCGCCCCCGTCAGCCAGCCGGCACTGGAAGAAGCCTTCGCCGACGATATCCGCATCCGGACGGAGGTCGCCTGGGATCATCGGGAACAGATGGTGCAGGCCCGTCGCCGGCGGCGGCTGTTCGAACTGTCGCTGAAGGACGAGGCACTGGCCACCCCGCCGGCCGACCTCGTGCTGCCGGCCATGCTGGAAGGTATCCGGTCCATGGGGCTGGGCTGCCTGCCCTGGACGAAGGAACTGGAGGGCTGGCGCCGCCGCGTCGCCTTCCTGCACCGTGCCGCGCCGGAACGGTGGCCCGATATCGGCGATGAAGCGCTGCTGGACGGGCTGGAGACCTGGCTGGGACCCTATCTGTCCGGCGTCACGCGCCGGTCCCACCTGGACCGGATCGACCTGCATTCCGCCGTGACAGGCCTCCTGGACTGGAACCAGCGCCAGGCCATGGATGCGGAAATCCCCACCCACCTGACCGTGCCCACCGGCAACCGCATCCCCATCGATTACAGCGGGCAGGAGCCGGTGCTGGCCGTGCGCCTGCAGGAACTGTTCGGGCTGGCGGAAACCCCACGCCTGGGCGGCGGCCGCATTCCCGTGCTGCTGCATCTGCTGTCGCCGGCCCACCGGCCCGTGCAGGTGACGCGCGACCTGGCCGGATTCTGGTCCGGCTCCTACCGTGAGGTGAAGAAGGAACTGGCCGGGCGCTATCCACGGCATTACTGGCCCGACGATCCGCTGATCGCCGAACCGACGGCCCGGGCCAAGCGGCGCGGGACGTGACAGCCCGGCCGGAAAGCCGGGACCGTGAAATTCAAGGGCCCCCGGGTCAATGAAAAGGGGCGCACCAATGAAAAGGGGCGCCGGCCCAACGGAACGGCGCCCCCTGCCTTTATCGTGGTTTCCCCCTGCCCTCAGGCCGCGGCGGTGGTTTTCCGCCCGGCGCGCACCGCGTCATTCTCCAGGATGAAACGGCGCACACGCGGCTCGATATCTTCGCGCCATTTGCGGCCGTTGAAAATACCATAATGGCCGACGGACTTCTGAAGATGGTTGTGCTTCTTCGCCGCGGGAATGCTGGAACACATGGTATGGGCCGCGATGGTCTGGCCGGGGGCCGAGATGTCGTCCAACTCGCCTTCGACCGTCATCAGGGCCGTCTTCTCGATGGCTGACGGATCGACCGTCATGCCGCGCCACTTCATCCGGCCCGTGGGCAGCGCGCGCTCCTGGAACACCTGATTGACGGTCTGCAGATAGAATTCCGCCGTCAGGTCCATGACAGACAGATATTCGTCATAGAATTTCCGATGCGCCTCCGCACTGTCGCCGTCGCCCTGCACCAGATGGCGGAACAGCTTCAGATGCTCGCCCACATGGCGGTCCAGGTTCATGGACATGAAGCCCGTCAACTGCACGAAGCCCGGATAGACCTGGCGCAGCGCGCCGGGATAGTAGAACGGCACCGTCGTGATGACATTGCGCTCGAACCAGCCGATATCCTTGTCCTCGGCCAGCTTGGTCACCACGGTGGGGGCCGCCGCCGTATCCAGCGGGCCGCCCATCAGGGTCATGGAAGATGGCTGGCACGGATCGTCCAACTGGGCCATCAGCGCCACGGCGGCCAGCGTCGGCACGGCCGGCTGACACACAGCCATGACATGCGTGTTCGGCCCCAGATGGCGGATGAAGTCCATCACATAGTCGATGTAATCTTCCAGATCGAAGCGGCCGCGCGACAGCGGGATCAGCTTGGCATCGTGCCAATCGGTGATATAGACATCGTGATTGGGCATCAGCGCCTGGACCGTGCCGCGCAACAGCGTGGCGTAATGGCCCGACATGGGCGCCACCAGCAGCAGCTTGGGATCATCGGTCGGCGCCGCCCGCTCGAACCGCACCAGATTGCCGAACGGCCGTTCCACCACGACACGTTCCGTCACCGCCACGTCACGGCCATTGATGCGCGTCGTGGGCAGGCCGAAATCAGGTTTGCCCCAGCGGCGGGTCGTGCGCTCAATCAGTTCGGCACCAGCCGCCACGGCGCGCCCCACCTGGGTATAGGAGGCCGGCAGAAACGGATTCTGGAAAGTCTGCTGCGTGGCTTCCGCCATCAGGCGCAGGGGCGTCAAGGCGGCATGATGCAGATCGTACAGGTGATAGAGCACTGACAATTCCCTTTCGACCCCGGCCCACCCATCCGGATGGGTCCCCAACCCAACCAATCGCGTTAAGCCTTTTTCACGAGGCTCAGCCACGCGGCATAGCCTATCCGTTCAAACAGATGTTGCAACAGATAAATAACGAAACAGTTAAGACCTTCCCGAAGGAGACGGGAAGTCGCAAGCCGGTGTGACACCGGTCTCACCTGCCCATTGATTGGGCAATATTAATGCAGACATACCCGGATACCGCGCGCGGTGTAAGCATTCCGCTGGAATCCCGGTTCAAACATGCGAATGGATTCCGCCCTGCCGGACGGTTGGCGACGCCCGGTGCCGGGCCACCCGCGGGCCCGCCGGTGGATGTCACAGGCTGCGCCGGGATCGCAGGGCCGCGGTCAGCGTGCCATCGTCCAGATAATCCAGTTCGCCCCCGACCGGCACGCCATGCGCCAGCCGCGACAGGCGGACACCACAGCCGGCCAGCCGGTCGGACAGGTAATGCGCCGTGGTCTGGCCACCAACGGTGGCGTTGAGCGCCAGGATGACCTCCCCCACCTCCGGCCGTGCCGCACGGTCCAGCAGGGCGGGGATGGACAGATCGTCCGGCCCGACCCCGTCCAGCGCCGACAAGGTACCACCCAGCACGTGATAGCGGCCGCGATAGGCGCCGGTCCGTTCCAGGGCCCACAGGTCGCCCACATCCTCCACCACGCACAGCAGCGCGCCGTCGCGCGTGCCGTCGGCGCAGATATGGCAGGGATCGCGGCTGTCCAGGTTGCCGCAGACCGAACAGGTGCGGATACCCGCCGCTGCGGCCGTCACCGCCTCCCCCAATGGCAGCATCAGGCTGTCCCGGCGCTTGATCAGGTGCAGCGCGACACGGCGTGCCGACCGCGGCCCAAGACCGGGCAGCTTGGCAAGCAACTGGATCAGGCGGTCGATTTCAGGTCCGATCATGCGGCGACGCTACAAGATGTTCGCCGAATGTTCCAGCGCAAAACGGGACCCGCCGGACGGGGCATGCCGCGGGCGGCGGGCACGGGGGATCAGAACCCCACGGCGCAGCCGCCCGGCTTCACGACGCGGTCCACGCCGGGCGGATACTTTGCCCATTTCTCCCGCGATCGCGGGGGGCGCGCGGCGAATCCACCCCCACAATTGGGGCAGCGGCCCTTCAGCACATCCTCCACACACGTCCGGCAGAACGTGCATTCGAAGGAACAGATCAGGGCATCCGGACTGTCGGCCGGCAGGTCCCGGTCACAGCATTCGCATCCCGGCCGCATTTCCAGCATCTTAACCCTCCACACGGGCGCACTCAGGGTCAAAAGGCCGCCCCGCAGAACCTGGGGCGGCGCCAACATGGAAAGGCCGTTGCCCCTCCGGAACGGATCAGAACGGCATCTTGAAGCCGGGCGGCAGCTTCAGCCCGCCCATCAGCGAGTTGGTCTGCTCGGCCATATAGGCTTCCACCTTCGCCTTGGCATCGTTGAAGGCGGCCGTGATCAGGTCCTCCAGAACCTCCACATCCTCCGGATCGACGGCGGCCTTGTCGATCTTGATCCCGCGCAGTTCGCCCTTGCCGTTCAGCCGGACCTGCACCATGCCGGCTCCGGACACGCCCGTGGCCTCATGCTCGGCCAGCTTGGCCTGCATTTCCTGCATCTTGGCCTGCATCTGCTGGGCCTGCTTCATCATCTGGCCGATATTCTTCATGGCTCAGAAGTCTCCTTCATAATCGCCCTCATCCAGGGGCGGCGGGGCATCGAAATAAGGGTTGTCGGGCATCTCGTCACCCCCAAAAGCGTCCAGCGCCTCGGGAATCTCCGGTTCGGCCTGCGGCGGCGGGGGCAAGGCCACCTGCGACTGGTCGATGATCCTGTCAATCCGGGCGCCGGGAAAAGCCGCCAGCACGGCCTTGACCAGCGGATGCTCGGCCGCTTCCGCCCGCTGGCGCTGCTCGGCCTGCCTTTCCTGCTCCGCGATGGTGGGCGCGCCCTGGGCACCGGAAACGGTAACCACCCAGCGCCGGCCCGTCCATTCGGTCAGCAATTGCCCGACCTTGCCCGGCAGATTC
The DNA here is from genome assembly GCF_048066175.1 of Niveispirillum fermenti. GTDB lineage: Bacteria > Pseudomonadota > Alphaproteobacteria > Azospirillales > Azospirillaceae > Niveispirillum > Niveispirillum fermenti. The sequence goes on from NZ_JBLTXA010000007.1 coordinate 88,610, forward strand.
TGGGGACAGGCGGGCTGCAACCGCAGCTCGATCATTCCGCTTTCAAAACGGACCAGATGGACCGATGCCCGCAACAGGCCGGCCAGCACCCCTTCCCGCTTGTCCAGGAACAGGTCGGCAACGGCCTGGAAACTGGTTGGTTCCGGCACCGTTTCAATTTTTTCCGCCGGTACGGGTGCCGGCAGCGCTGCCGGACCACCGGCATAGGCACGGCCGCCGGCCACCATGGCCATCGGCGCCCCGTGGGTCGGCCCCGCATGAACAGCGGGGCCGGGACCGGCCGAGAATCCACCGCCAGCGCCACCACCGCCACCGGCTGGCGACGCAGCGGCCGCGTGCAGGGCACGGGCCGCGGCTTCCACCCCGCCGGCCTCATTGATCTTGCGGATCAGATCGGACGGGCTGGGCAGGTCCGACGCATAGGAAAGCCGGATCAGAACCATTTCCAGCGCCTGCATGGGCACGGGTGCGTGCTGGATCTCCCCCAGCCCCTTCAGCAGGATCTGCCAGGCCCGGGCCAGGGACGGCATGCCAAGCCTCTGCGCCAGGGCCACGCCGCGCGTGCGCTCATCCTCCGGTATCGACACATCGTCGGCCGTACCGGGCACGACACGCGCGCGCGTCAGGAAATGCGTGAAATCCAGCAGATCCTGGGCGACGACGATCGGATCGGCCCCGCAACGATGCAGGTCGGTCAGGATATCCAGCGCATCCGCCGGCCTGCCTGTCAGCGTCGCTTCGAACAGGTCGATGACACGGGTGCGGTCGGCCAGGCCCAGCATGTCACGTACCTGAGCCAGGGTGACCGTGCCCCCGCCCAGCGCGATGGCCTGGTCCAGCAGCGACAGCCCGTCACGCACCGACCCATCGGCCGCCCGCGCGATCTGGGCAATGGCGTCGGCTTCCACCGGCACGCCTTCCCTGTCGGCCACGCGGGTGAAATGACCCGACAGTGTCTGATGGTCCACCCGCCGCAGGTCGAATCGCTGGCAGCGCGACAGGACCGTCACCGGCACCTTGCGGATCTCGGTCGTGGCGAAGACGAACTTCACATGCGGCGGCGGCTCCTCCAGCGTCTTCAGCAAGGCGTTGAAGGCGCTTTTCGACAGCATGTGGACTTCGTCGATGATGTAGAGCTTGTAGCGCGCCGAGGACGGAGCATAACGCACGCCCTCGATAATCTCCCGCACATTGTCGACGCCGGTATTGCTGGCGGCGTCCATCTCGATCACGTCGACATTGCGGTCGGCGGCAATGGACACGCACATCTCGCACACCCCGCAGGGGCTGATGGTCGGGCCACCCTGCCCGTCCGGCCCGATGCAGTTCAGGGCACGGGCGATGATGCGGGCCGTCGTGGTCTTGCCCACCCCGCGCACGCCCGTCAGCATATAGGCCTGATGGATGCGGCCCGACTGGATGGCGTTGCGCAGCGTGCGGACCAGCGCATCCTGCCCCACCAGCTCATCGAAATTCTGCGGCCGGTACTTGCGCGCCAGCACACGGTAGGCGGCGCCGGCGGCGGAATGGCTGGTCGCTGTCGTCTCGTCGGTCACGGGGCTTGATCCCAAGGCGCGGAGGAATGGCCGCACTTTAGTGCCCGGTCGCGGCCGACGCCAATGATTTAGCGCCCGATCCGGCAAAACCGGGGCCAACATCATGAATTCAAAGGAATTTGAAGGTGGGAGGCTGGACGAACGACCCGAGCCGAAACTCGTTACGGCTGCTTCCTTCCGGACCTGACCGGGTTGGCGAGGGACTCGCCCGTTGCCAACCTCCCGACGCCTATATCGGCGAGACGGGCGCCAAAGACAAGGGGGATTCCGCCGGGGCCGGTCTGACGCCAACGCATTGGCGGGCCTGCGCCGGCCATGTCACGGTCCAAAACCATGATGACACCGAACTTCTACACCGGCAGCGGCCTGGACCGCTCCGCGCACCGGCGCAAAGACGCGCAGTGGCTGGCCGACCGCCTGCGTCAGGCCCCGGCCAGCCGCATCATCCCATGGTGGCGCGGCCAGCATCTGGTGACAGGGCCGGACGAAGCGCCGCAGCCGGCCTTCCTGCCGGCCGATGCCACATGGTGGACCGCGCATCTGGACATGCCGCCGCTTTACCTGGGCGATATCAATGGTTTCAGCTATTTCGCCGTCGATCTGTCGCCGCTGGAGGATGCCGGCAGCCATGGAGAAATAGCGCGGCTGGGCCGGCTGGTGGAATTGCGATCGCTGGGCATGCGCATCGACCGGCACCTGGGCGGGATCTATGCCTATATCCGCGCCCTGCTGCTGTGGCATGGCCGCCACCGATTCTGCGGCGCCTGCGGGTCGCCGACCGAGGCGGCGGACGCAGGGCACAGCCGCCGCTGCACCAGCCCCGCCTGCGGCATATCGCATTTCCCGCGCCACGACCCGGCCGTGATCATGCTGGTGCATGATGGCGGCGACCGCTGCCTGCTGGGACGCCAGTCCCGATTCCCGCCCGGCATGTATTCAACCCTGGCCGGATTCGTGGAACCGGGCGAAAGCCTGGAGGAGACGGTTGCACGTGAATGCATGGAGGAGGCGGGCGTTCCCGTCACCGACATCCGCTATCATTCCAGCCAGCCCTGGCCCTTCCCCGCCTCCCTGATGCTGGGGTTCCACGCACGGGCGACGGGCTTCGACGTGCGTCCCGACCAGGAGGAACTGGAGGATGTGCGGTGGTTCAGCCGGGATTACATCCTGAACCCGCCGCCGGGCGACGAATTCCGCCTGCCGCCCCGTGACAGCATCTCCCGGCAACTGATCTCGTCCTGGTTGCGCGGATAATCCGCCGCTGCCATCCTGCCAGCCCGTTTCGTTCCAGCCGGAGTGAATGCCCAGATGACCGACCCGTCCCTGCCCGCCACCAGCACCGTGGCGGCGGAACTGTCCACGGTGCGCGATTTCCTGCGCTATGCCGTCAGCCGCTTCAACCGGGCCGGGCTCGTGCATGGCCATGGCGCCGTCACTGCCTATGACGAGGCGGCCTTCATCGTGCTGGAAACGCTGAAGCTGCCCGTGGACCAGCTCGAACCCTATCTGGATGCCAGGCTGATCCCGGCCGAGCGCCTGGCCCTGGCGGAAATCATCCACCAGCGTGTCATCACCCGCAAGCCGGCCGCCTATCTGACCAAGCGCACCTATATCCAGGGCGTGCCCTTTTATGTGGACGACCGGGTCATCGTACCGCGTTCCTTCATCGGAGAATTGCTGTTCGGGGATTTGTTCGGCGGGGAACAGGATTTCACGCTGGTCGATGACGTGACCGAGGTGGAAAAGGTGCTGGACCTGTGTACCGGATCCGGCTGCCTGGCCATCCTGGCCGCCGGCATCTTCCCGCTGGCCCAGGTCGATGCCGTGGACCTGTCGCCCGATGCGCTGGAGGTGGCCCGGATCAATGTCACCGACCATGGTCTGGAAGACCGGGTGAAGCTTCACCAGGGCGACCTGTTCAAGCCGCTGAAGAACAGGAAATACGACCTGATCCTGACCAACCCGCCCTATGTCGATGCCGATGCCATGAAACACCTGCCGCCGGAATACCGGGCGGAACCGGCCATGGCCCTGGCCGGCGGGGGCGAGGACGGGATGGATATCGTCCACCGCATCCTGAAGGACGCGCCCAAGCACCTGAATCCCGGCGGCGGCCTGCTGGTTGAGATCGGCACCGGCCGCGCGGCCCTGGAGGAGGCCTATCCCGATGCCGATTTCCTGTGGCTGGAAACGGAACTGTCCTTCGGCGAGGTGTTCTGGATCACGCGCGAACAGTTGCTGGAGCTTTGATGCGGCCGGCGGGTGCGGCAGGCAGGTCCCCAAAGGGCTGGACCTGCCGCGGCACCTGCCGTACACCTGATGCCGTTCCCTCATATGGTGGTCGTCATGCCATCATGACCCCAAGCCGTAGCAACGCCCCAAGCATCAGCCCATGCCCGACGCCCTCTCACAGCCCTCCCCCCTGACGCCGCTTGCGGCGGCACAGGACGTGCTGCGGCGCGTCTGGGGCTACCCGTTGTTCCGCGGCATGCAGGCGGACATCGTGGAGCATGTGGCGTCGGGCGGCGATGCGCTGGTGCTGATGCCGACAGGCGGGGGCAAATCGCTCTGCTACCAGATCCCGTCGCTGGTGCGGCCGGGCGTGGGAATCGTGGTCTCCCCCCTCATCGCGCTGATGCGCGATCAGGTGGATGCGCTGCGCCAGCTGGGCGTCCGCGCCGCCTATCTCAATTCCACGCTGGACTGGCGCGAGGCCATGGAGGTGGAGCGGGCCTGCGAGCGGGGCGAGATGGACCTGCTCTATGTCGCGCCCGAACGGCTGGTGACGCCGCGCTTCCTGGAATTGCTGGAACGGTCGCGCATCGCGCTGTTCGCGCTGGACGAGGCGCATTGCGTCAGCCAGTGGGGCCATGATTTCCGGCCGGAATATCTTCAGCTTTCCATCCTGCACGAGAAATTCCCCGATGTGCCGCGCGTGGCCCTGACGGCCACGGCGGACGCCCAGACCCGCACGGATATCGCCAACCGGCTTGGCCTGACCGATGCCCGCCTGTTCCTGGCCAGCTTCGACCGCCCCAACATCGCCTACCGCATCGTGCCCAAGGACCAGGAGCGCCGGCAATTGCTGGATTTCCTGCGCCGCCGGCCGGAAGATGCGGGCATCGTCTATTGCCTGTCGCGCGGCAAGGTGGATGCCATCGCGCAATATCTGGCCGATCAGGGGATCGATGCCCTGCCCTACCATGCGGGGCTGGACCCGGCCACGCGACAGGCCAACCAGGACCGGTTCATCAAGGGCGAGGGCGTGGTGATGGTCGCCACCGTGGCCTTCGGCATGGGCATCGACAAGCCCAATGTCCGTTTCGTCGTGCATATGGACCCGCCGCGCTCGCTGGAAGCCTATTACCAGGAGACCGGCCGCGCCGGCCGCGACGGGCTGCCGGCCGAAGCGCTGATGCTCTACGGCTTCGCCGACGTGGTGCAGATGCGCATGATGGTGGAAAGCTCCGACAGCCCACCGGCCTTCAAACGGACAGAGCGGCAGAAGCTGGAGGCCTTGCTGGGCTTCTGCGAGACGGCCCGCTGCCGCCGCCAGACGCTGCTCACCTATTTCGGGGAGGAATATCCCAAGCCTTGCGGCAAGTGTGACACCTGTTTCCAGCCCGTGGAAACCTATGACGGCACCGTGGTGGCGCAAAAGGCGCTGTCAGCCGTCTATCGCACGGGACAGCGGTTCGGCGTGGGGCATCTGGTCGATGTGCTGCGCGGTACAAGCACCGACAAGGTGGTCGAACGCGGCCATGACAAGCTGAAGACCTTCGGCTGCGGATCGGACCTGTCCAAACAGGAATGGCATTCGGCCTTCCGGCAATTGGTGGCCAACGGCTATCTCTGCGCCGACCCGGAAGGACATGGCGGGCTGATCCTGGCGGAAACGGCCACGTCCGTGCTGAAGGGGCAGGAAGCCGTCCGCCTGCGCCGCGACCCGGCATCGGAAGGGCGCGGCCGGTCCGCCACACGCGGCGGCAGCCCCCGGCCCAGGACCTCCACCGCCGACCTGTCACCCGCCGACGACACGCTGTGGCACGCGCTGAAGGCCCTGCGCCTGGAACTGGCACGTGAACAGGGTGTGCCCCCTTATGTGATCTTCCATGACGCCACGCTGATGGAGATGATCCGGGAGCGGCCGACCGAACTGGACGAGATGGGCAGCCTGCAGGGCGTCGGCGCGCGCAAGCTGGAACGGTACGGTGCCTATTTCCTGGATGTGATCCTGGCCCACAGCTAGAGCACCGACCCTTCATGCTGCAGGGGATACCCCCCGCAGCATGAAGGGTCGGGATCAGATCTGGTATCCGCCGGACACGTCCAGGATGCCGCCGCTGATATAACCGGCGTCCGGGCCGGCCAGGAAGCAGACGGCCGCCGCCACCTCCTGCACATTGGCGATCCGGCGGATGGCATGGAGGTCCATCATCGCGTCGGGCAGATTGTCGGCGACGGCCGCTGCCATGTCGGTGGGCATGATACCGGGCTGCACGACATTCACAGTGATGTTCCGGGGGCCAAGGTCCCGCGCCACACCCCGGGCATATCCGACGATGGCCGCCTTGGTGCCCGCATAATCCGCCACCCCGGGAAACGCCACACGGCCGCCCAGCCCGGACCCGATGAAGATGATCCGCCCATCATCGGAAAGCGCCCGGGCCGCGGCCCGCGTTGTGGCCACGGCGCCCAGCACATTGACCTGCCATTGCCGGTCCAGTCCCGCCATATCCAGAGCGGGATCATCCACCCGCTGCCCCTGGACCGCAATGGCCGCATTGTTCACCAGGATATCGAGCTTGCCGAACCGGGCAATGACGGCATCGACCAGCGTCTGTGCCGATGCCAGGTCCGCCTGATCGCTTTTGACTGCCAGGGCACGCACACCCTTTGCCCGCAGCTTGTCGGCGACCTGGGCCGCCTTCTCGTCGGATGCCACATAGCTGAATGCGACATCGGCCCCGTTGTCGGCCAGCGTCTCGGCAATGGCCGCACCCAGCCCCCGCGACCCGCCGGTAACGAGCGCGACCTTGCCAGTCAGTGTCTTCTGCATGGAAAACCTCCTTCGATCGACGGACCCGCACGGCCTCATGCCGGCAGCCCGATTTCATAACGATCATTATGGTAACGATCTGTATGATATTTGACAGGATGAGGTCAAGCGGTTTACTAATGATCATTATGAAATTACGAACCAAGCGAAGCTGATGGGACGCCATCGGGAATTCGATGTGGAAAAGGCGCTGGACGCCGTGCTGTGCGTTTTCTGGCGCATGGGCTATGAAGGCGCGTCCTATGCCGACCTGACCAAGGCCGCCGGGGTGGAACGGCCCGCGCTTTATGCCGCGTTCGGCAACAAGGAAGCGATGTTCCGCCGTGCCCTGGACCGCTATTACCAGCGCTATCTGGACTATATACCCGAAGCGCTGGCGCTCCCCACGGCGCGGGAAGTGGCCCGGCATATCCTTTATCAGGCAGCCGAACTCACGACCCGCTATGCGGAGAATACCGGCTGCCTCGGCATCAACGGCGTGCTGGCCGGATCGGATGAGGCCGAGCCCGTGCGCCAGGCCCTGATCGATGCCCGCGCCGCCGGCCAGGCCCGGATTCAAGAGCGGTTTGAACAGGCGAAGGCCGAAGGGGACCTGCCGGATACCGCCGATCCCGAAACCCTTGCCGCGTTCCTGACTGCCATCCTGCACGGCATGGCCGTTCAGGCCAAGGCCGGATACAGCCGTCGAATGCTGGAAGCCGTCGCCGATCAGGCCCTTCGCGCCTGGCCCGAACCCGACGCCCCCACCCTCTCATAACCAGCCACATTGCCGCTCAATGGCAACGCTTGACACATTCCCATAATTCTATGATTATAGAATTATGGAATCAAAAAATGCCATCGAAGCCTTTGCGGCCCTCGCCCAGGATACCCGGCTCTCCATCTTCCGCCTGCTGGTGCGAATGGGGCCCGACGGTCTGCATGCCAGCGAGATCGCCAACCGGGTCGGCGTTCCCGCCTCCACGCTTTCCCACCATCTGGGCATCCTGGAACGGGCGGGTCTGCTGCGATCCTGGCGGGTACAGCGGCAGATTTTCTATGCTGCCGACTATGCGGGGACGCGCAAGCTGGTCGCCTTCATGATGGAGGATTGCTGCCAGGGCCGGCCGGAAATCTGTGGCGGCATCCAGATGCCGGCCTGTACGGGCGATTGCGGGGAATGACCCGCCGACGCCCCATGGAAGGAGACATCATGTCCGTGCGCGCCTTCACCATATTCCTTTTCCGCACCCGCAACTCTGCCCGCAGCATCATGGCGGAGTGCAAGCCGTGACCGGTATCACCATCTATCACAATCCCGACTGCGGCACGTCGCGCAACACGCTGGCCATGATCCGCAACAGCGGCGTGGAACCGACGGTGATCGAGTATCTGAAAACCCCGCCCCCGCGTCAGGCCCTGGCCGATCTGATCGCCCGCATGAATGTGCCGGTACGCGCGGTGCTGCGCGAGAAAGGCACGCCCTATGCCGACCTGGGGCTGGGCGACCCATCCTTGTCCGACGACACCCTGCTGGATGCCATGATGGCGCACCCGATCCTGATCAACCGGCCGATCGTCGTCACGCCGCTGGGCGTGCGCCTGTGCAGGCCATCGGAGAAGGTGCTGGATATCCTGCCCGACGGGCAGAAATCGGCCTTTGCCAAGGAAGATGGCGAAGCTGTCGTGGATGCCGACGGCAATCGGCTGCGTTGATCCCCTTCCGTCAGGTATAAAGGTCCACCATCGTGAGCCAAGCCGCACCCGCCCGCCGCCTCTCCTTTCTCGACCGTTACCTGACCTTGTGGATTTTCGCCGCCATGGTCCTGGGCGTGGTGGCGGGCAGCCTGCTGGAGGGATTGCCGGCGGCACTGGACCGGTTGTCGGTGGGCTCGACAAATATTCCCATCGCCATCGGCCTGATCCTGATGATGTATCCCCCACTGGCCAAGGTCAGGTATGAGGAGTTGCCTCAGGTCTTCGCCGACAAGCGCATCCTGGCCCTGTCGCTGGTCCAGAACTGGATCATCGGGCCGGTATTGATGTTTGCCCTGGCCGTCATTTTCCTGGCCGACCAGCCGGATTACATGACAGGCCTGATCCTGATCGGGCTGGCGCGCTGCATCGCCATGGTGCTGGTCTGGAACCAGTTGGCCTGCGGTTCCAACCAGTATGTGGCGGGGCTGGTCGCCTTCAACTCCATCTTCCAGGTCCTGTTCTTCAGTGTCTATGCCTGGTTCTTCCTGGGCTTTATGCCGCCCCTGCTGGGTCTGGAAGGCAGCGTCATCGATGTCTCTTTCAGAACCATTGCAGAGGCCGTGCTGATCTATCTGGGCATCCCCTTCCTGGCCGGCTTCCTGACCCGCAAGGTCCTGGTTCGCGCCAAGGGAGAGAACTGGTACGAGAACCGGTTTCTGCCGCGCATCTCCCCCCTCACGCTGGCAGCCCTGCTCTTCACCATCGTCGCGATGTTCAGCCTGAAGGGTGGCGACGTGATCCGGCTGCCGCTGGACGCGCTGTCCATCGCCCTGCCGCTGACCCTCTATTTCCTTATCATGTTCCTGGTCAGCTTCTTCATGGGCCGGATGATCGCGGCGGATTATCCCCGCGCCACCGCCGTCGCCTTCACGGCGGCGGGCAATAATTTCGAGTTGGCCATCGCGGTCGCCATCGCCGCTTTCGGACTGGCCTCCCCCGTCGCCTTCGCTGCCGTCATCGGCCCGCTGGTGGAGGTGCCGGTGCTGATCCTGATGGTCCAGTTGGCCCTATGGCTGGGCCGACACTGGTATCCCGCCACCGCACCGGCCAAGGAGTGAACCATATGAACCGTCTACGCCCGCTATCCGACCCCACCCATCTGCCGGCGCTCGATCCTGCCTATGCCAACCAGCGGCCGGGGCTTGGCATGGGGCCTCTGGATCACAAGCCGCGCATTCTGCTGCTCTATGGCTCCCTGCGCGAACGTTCCTTCTCCCGTCTGGCGGTGGAGGAAGCGGCCCGCCTGCTGGAGTATTTCGGGGCGGAGACGCGGATCTTCGATCCATCCGACCTGCCTTTGCCCGACCAGGTGAAGGGCGACGATCATCCGGCCGTACATGCTTTGCGCGAGCATTCCATCTGGTCGGAAGGCCAGGTCTGGTGCAGCCCCGAACGCCATGGCCAGATCAGCGGCATCATGAAGGCGCAGATCGACCATCTGCCCCTGGCCATGGGCGGCATCCGGCCCACACAGGGCCGCACCCTGGCCGTGATGCAGGTGTCCGGCGGCTCGCAAAGTTTCAACGCCGTGAACAGCTTGCGCATCCTGGGCCGCTGGATGCGGATGGTCACCATCCCCAACCAGTCCAGCGTCGCCAAAGCCTTCCAGGAATTTGACGCGGCCGGGCGGATGAAGCCTTCAGCCTATTACGACCGGATCGTCGATGTCATGGAGGAACTGGTCCGTTTCACCGTGCTGATACGCCCCCTTGCCGACCCGCTGGTGGATCGTTATTCGGAGCGGCGACAAGCCGGCAGGCCTGTCGACGCCTCGACCGATCTGGCCACATTGGCCATCGGGGGGAACCTTTCCATCCGGGCGCCGGACCCGGCCACCCCGGCCAATGGCGCAGCGTCCGGGCGGGTTGGAGCGAAGGCCTGACCGTTTTGTTGGCGGCAGTGTTGAGAGCGCGACGCCTCTGTCCGCCTGCGGCCTGGTGGGGGGCCGGCGGCCCCTTCCCCTCCCGCCTCAGCGCACCTGACGGATGGAAAGGGCCAGATGGCGCACATGGGCTTCGTCAACTTCCACGCCCAATCCGGGCCTGTCGGGCAAATGCACCACGCCGTTGCGCACGAAGGCAGCGAAGTCGGTCGGGTCCTCGGCCAGCCGCAGGGTCGACATGAAAGCGTGTCCGGCATCCACCAGATTGGTCATGGTGACGGCATGATGCAGCGATGCGGCCTGAGTGATCCCGAATTCAAGCATGGAGTTCATATAGCAGCGGATGCCGAACGCCTCTGCGATCGTGGCAATCCGCTGCGCCCGGAGCGGCCCGCCATTCTTGCTGCTCTTGATGCTGAAGACGTTGGCGGCGCCCAGGGCGGCCAGGCGTGCCGCCTCGGTCAGGCCGGTCAGCGCCTCATCCGCCGAGATCGGCAGGGTGCTGGCCCGTGCCACCATGGCCAGCCCCTCCAGATCGTCCTTGGCAACCGGCTGTTCCACAAAGGTCAGGCTCGATCCTGCAACCCCCGTCAGGAATTCCAGCGCCTCGTCGCGCGTCCAGCCCTGGTTGGCATCGGCAATCAGCTTCACCCGATGGCCGTACCGCGCCTCCAGCGTGGCGACCCGATGGATCTCCTCCCGCACGGGTGCGACGCCCATCTTCAGCATGAAGGTATGGAAGCCCTGGGCAAGCTTGTCATCGATGATGGCCATGTCATCGTCGGCGGTGCCGGCACCCAGAGGCCACAGCACGGGCAGGCAGGCATGGACCGCACCCCCCAGCAGGGTTGCCACCGGCACCCGCAGCCTTCTGCCCAGAAGGTCGAGCAGCGCCATGCTGACGGCCCCCTTCGCGCAGAGGTGCCCGGCCTGCAGATTGTCCAGAATGGCTTCGATACGCCCCGGTTCCGGCCGGGCTTCACGCAGAATGGCGGGCAACAGCAGATCATGCAGGACGTTACCGGCTTCCCGCGGCGATTCCGCCGTGAAGGGCTGCATCGGGTTTGCCTCCCCCCAGCCCACCAGACCATCGGCGTCGGTCAGCTTGAGCAGAACCGCCCGTGTGCCGGCCAGTGTTCCGTATGATTTGGACAGGTTGTAGGGCCTGCTGAAGGCGACCTCGATCTCGAACAGTTCGGCCGCCACGATGCGCGCCATCGCGGCTGTGCAGGCTGTTTCCCGGATCATCTGTCTCTCCTGAAAGAATATGTGGGGGCGGCAGGCACGGGGCCGCCGGCCGTCACGGTCCGGGTCCCGTTATTCCCTGGCAATTCAACCCAGTGGTATATCGCCCACCAATATTCGTCCAAGTCGATTATCGGCGCAGTGTATTCCCGGAGGTTATGTCCGGCGATGCGTTCAGGGCTGGCGAAGCACGGATGCCGAGATGAACTCGGCCGTCATCCGCACTTCCTGCACGAAGGCATTCACCAGATGGGCGTTCCTGCTGTCGATGCTGCGGCAAAGCTGGAAATGGAAGGGGATTTCGGGTTCGAACCGGCGCACCGCCAACCGGTCCTCCAGCCCGCTTGCCACCAGCGGATGAGCCAGCGACACGCCCAGGCCGGCCGCCACGAATTCGCATAAGGTCGAGGCCACATTGGCGATCATGGCGACCTGCGGCCGGACCTTGTAGGTCTCGAACATGGTGTTGACCCTGTGCCCGAAGGAACTGTCCGGATTGACGGACACGAAGGGAACCCCGTGCAGATCCGGCGGCTCGATCAGGGTTTTGGCCGAAAGGGGATGGTCGCGCGGCATGATGCAGACCAGCGGATGTTCCATCAGCGGTTCAAACATCGCATAGGGATTGTCGAGACCGGGTTCCACCAGCCCGACATCGAGCTTGCGCGTCACCAGCCAATCCACGATCCATTGCGAGGTGAGCGCCTGGACGGAACAGAAGAGGTTCCGTCGATCCTTCAGGAACCCCATGGTCGCGCGCTGGATGAAGGAACCGGCCAGTGCGGGCATCACACCGATGGACAGGCGCCCCTGCTCCTCGCGGCGGATGGCGTCAACGGCATTCTCAACCTGCCGGACGCCCGCAAAGATGCGGTCGATCTTTTCATAGAGACGCATGGCGTGTTCGGTCGGCGCCAGACGGCCCTTCACCCGGTCGAACAGCTTCAGGCCGGTATCGGCCTCCAGATGGGCGATCAGCTTGCTCATCGCCGGCTGCGAGATGTTGATCATCGTGGCGGCACGGCTGATCGTCCCGTTTTCGATCACGGATTTGAAGGCTTCGATCTGGCGAAGATTGATATGTCGCGACATGCCATAACCCCGGGGAATGGGATGGGCCGATATCCGATTTGGACGGATGGAGAATGGCTGGCTAGCCTGATCAGGCGCAAGGGGATTTGGCCCCGTGCGGGCAGGCTGGCGGCCAGCCGACCCGCCGGGTGCCACGGCACCGCGCCTCTTCCACACACCCGACCACCGCAGCCGCCATGAAAGGCTGCAAGGAGAAAGAATGTCCGATATTCAACGCTTTGAAACCAGCGCCCGTGTCAGTCGCGTCGTGATCTGCAACAATATGGTCTTCCTGTGCGGACAGACGGCGGACGACCGCCAGCTTGATATAAGGGGGCAGACCAAGCAGGCCCTGGCGAAGGTCGACAGGCTGCTGGCCGCGGCCGGCACAGACAGAAGCCGCGTGTTGGCGGTCCAGATATGGCTGAAGGATATCGGCCGGGACTTCGCCGGCATGAACGAGGTCTGGGATGCCTGGACCGTGCCCGGCGCGGCGCCGGCACGGGCCACCGCACAATGCGACATGGGCGCACCCGATGTCCTCGTGGAATTCATCGTGACGGCGTCAGTAGCACCGGTGAACGGCAACTGAAACGCGACAATCCCGGCGGCCAGCCGCCGCCGGGACCTGTGCGATGCCATCCGCAGGTTCCGCTGCGCACCACGTGGCGCGCAGCGGAACTGGATTACATCTTGAAGCGGAAGCCCATGCGGAAGGACCGACCCAGCACATCATAAAGCACCGGATTGACGCTGAGCGGTGCCGTGCCGACGCCGGGGCCATAGGCCATCTGCGCCGGGTCCTTGTTCAGCACATTGTCCACCGACAGGAAGCCATCCACCTGATCGGAAAGGCTGATCGTGATGCTGGTGTCGAAATAGATGGCACCGGGCAGATGATTGTCGTTGATCGTCATATTGGCCGTCGTGGAGGCAGGACAGCCCGAGGTACACTGGATATAGGACGTGTTGTAGACACCGGAACTGAAGCCGCGGGCCGTGAACAGGACCGACACGGGATCACGGCTCCACCCCAGGGAGGCCTGATACCGCCAGCGGGGCAACGAATTCTTCAAGGTGCCGTTGGTGCCATTGGTCCCGACCGTGTCCGTCGGCGGCGTGATCCCGTCATCGGAATAGTTCTTCAGATAGCGGGTGGCCATCAGCCTGATGGCCAGGTCGCCATCCAGGAAGGGCTGGCGGTAGCCGGCCTCGAAATCGATGCCGCGGGCGATCTGCTTGGCGAGGTTCACGGGCTGCACCAGGACGGAGGAGATCACGCCGGCCACATCCCGGTCGATCTGGGAACAGAACGCACCATTGCCCTGGAAACACTGGTTCACGACCGTCGCGGCATTGACGGTGGAAATCGCGTCCTTGATGTCGATGTCGTAATAATCCGCCGATGCCGTGAAGCCGGGAAGGAAACGCGGCCGCAGGATCACGCCGACACCCAGGCTGTCCGCCACCTCCGGATCCAGGGAAAGATTGCCCCGCGTCACCTGGAAGGCCGTGGTCGATGCGTTGTTGCGGAACGGATCGTTGAAAGAGGTCGTGGAGGTCTGACTGGCCTGGAACAGTTCCGCCAGGTTGGCCGCCCGGATATCACGCGACCGCGTCGTGCGGAAGGAGATATCGTCGACCGGCGAATAGGTGAGCCCCAGTTTCCAGGTCGTGACATAGCCGGACGTGCTGTAGTGGGTTGCCCGTACCGCCCCGTTGAAATCCAGGCTGCGGGCCCAGGGCTGGTCCGCGGCCAGCGGCACCACGGTTTCCAGGAACCCTTCGGTCACATTGTAGGAACCGAAGCTGGCGGAATAATTGCCGGCGAAGAACGAGCGGGTCGATGACAGGGGGTCATTGCTGCCCGATACGGCTTCGCGCCGGTGTTCCAGGCCGCCCGCCACCGACACCGGCCCGGCCCAGCTAGAGAAGGGCCGGCCCCGCAACGTGCCGGCAAACACATCCTCTTTCAGCTTGGTGCGGCCCCAGGAGGTGCCCAGCACATAATCCAGCGCGGCCTCGCTGACCACGCCGGTGCCGAAGATGTTGTAGGGCACACAGCCATTGCCGGGATTGCTCAGGGTGGAGCGGCAGACGATGGCCCCATTCGCATTGCGCACCGCGTCGATGGCGGCCCGGTAATTCGCGGTGATGCTGATATCGGCCGCCGTGTAGGCGTGGTTCACGCTTTTCTGGCCATAGACATCCCAATCCCAGTCGGATCCGAAAGCCTCGAAATTGCCGCTGGCCCCGGCGACACCCCGCCAGGAAGACCGCCGGGACAGGGCGGGGATGGGTCCCATGTCCTGGTTGAAGGTGCCCAACGTGAAGGGGGCCGTGACCTGATCGGCGATGCTGGCCGGGATGAAGGCATTGTCGGGCTGAATGGTGATGTTCGCGAAATTGAACTGGTTCAGCGTCCGCTGGAACGATTTGGCCCTGCTATAGGACCCCTGCACGAAAACCTGCACATTGTCCGTCACGTCATAGCTGGACCGGATGAACAGGTTCTGTCGCGACAGCCGGGGATCGAGATCGCCGGACCTGGCAAAATCGGCATATTCCCAATCGCCACCCTGCATGAAGGGTGCGCTGATGACCGGTCCATAATTGAACTGGGCAGGAACGCCGCCAGGTCCGAAATAGGTGCCACGCAGCGGCCCCGACGTGATGATGCCGCCGGGCGTCGCCGTCGCGAAGCCGGTATTGGGGCTGACCAGCAACTGCGGCTGGCCATTGGTCGGCGTATAGGCCGGATTGAACATCAGCTTGCTGCCGTCGTACCAATCGCGCGGCACGCCAGAGATACCCTTGTTATAGGCATGTTCCGCGCTGACCAGGATATGGCCACGGCCATCGGCGAAACCCGTGCCCCCGGCCAGGGACAGGTTGTAGTTGCGGCCATCGCCATAGGTGGTGGTGCCGCCCTGTACCTGGCCCTTCAACCCGGTGAAATCCTTGTCGAGCAGGAAATTGACGACCCCGGCCACGGCATCGGAACCCCAGCCGGCCGAGGCCCCGCCGGTGACCACGTCCACCCGCTTGACCAGCGCCTGGGGAAACTGGTTCACATCCACCAGACCGGTCAGTGTCGACGGCCCCACCCGCTGCCCGTCCAGCAGGACCAGGGTGCGGCTGGCACCCAGGCTGCGCAGATTGAGCGCATTGATGCCAACCAGCCCCGCACTGACGAAGCCGACATTGGCGCGCGGCGTGTTGTTGGGCGCCATCGACGGCAATTCGTTCACGAAATCGGCAAGGTTGGCCGGCGCCTTCGCCGCGATCTCCTCGATGCCGATCACCGATGTCGGCGTCGGTGCCTCGTATCCGTCGCGCTGGATACGGGTGGCGGTTACCATGATCTCCTCAAGCACGGCCTCGCCGCGCGCCGCGCCGTCCGGCGGGGAGGACGCGCCCTGCGCAACGGCCCCCCCGCATGACCACAAGGCGACAAGCCCCGCCGTGCCCGCACTGCAAAGCAGTCCGGCACGGGAATTGAACCGACGGTTTCCCCTTTTGGCTTTGGCCACATGAGCCTCCCATTTTTATGTATGCGGTGCCTTATCGTGTGAAGCCATGCCTATTTCTGTCAAAGTCGAAAAACCATGTAGGTTATTCTTACAGGTTATGGATTTTCTTCAACAGCCGGGCCGCCAGAGGCATGGGTATGTCGGTCAGTCCGGCCGCATCCTGGCGAACGCGCCAACCCGGCGGATCGACCGGCGAACGCGATATCGCCGGTCCCGATGGTCGCCGCATACCCCATAACCCAGAGGAATAGCATATGTGATTTATCGAGTTGGACAGACATGGCGTGCGGTGCCTAGGGTCGCTTCATGCGAGAGGGACTTCCATGAACGCCGACATCATTGTCATCGGGGCTGGCCTTGTCGGCTCGGCCATTGCCTACGGGCTGGCAAATCACGGGTTGAAACCCCTGGTGCTGGACGGAGGGGACCGGGATATCCGGGCCTCCAGCGCGAATTTCGGGCTCGTCTGGTCGCATGGCAAGGGCATGGACATGCCCGCCTATCAGCAATTGACCCGTGATTCCGTGGGTCTATGGTCTGACTTCAGCGGCGAGCTCGGCGCGCTGACGGCCATCGACCTGCAATATGAACGCAAGGGCGGCCTGGCCCTCTGCCTGGGCGAAGCGGCCTATGAGCAGCGGCGGACGGAGCTGTTGCGTCTGCACAACCAATATGCCGGCCCTGCCGATTGGGAGATGCTGGACCGCAGGGCCCTGACGGCACTGATGCCGGATGCCGGGCTGGGTCCGGATGTGATCGGCGCCAGTTTCGGACGGCTGGACGGGCAGGCGAACCCGCTCCGCCTGCTGACGGCGCTGCATGCCGGTATCCTGCGCAAGGGGGGGCGTCTGCTGGGGCGCAGCGCCGTGCAGACCATCGGAACCGATCGCAGCGGTTGCTTCCAGGTCGCGTTCACGGGCGGGACAGCGTCGGCCGCCCGTATCGTGATCGCCGCCGGCCTTGCCAGCAAGGCGCTGGCCGCACAGGTCGGGATGGACATTCCGATCCGGCCGCAGCGCGGGCAGATACTGGTCACCGAACGGTTGGCCCCCTTCCTGCCATTGCCAACCATCGGCCTGCGCCAGACGCGGGATGGCACGGTCATGATCGGCGCCACCCATGAGGAGGCCGGCCTCGACACCGCCGCCACAAGCACCGCCGCCGCCGCCCTCAGCGCGGAGGCCGTTCGCACCGTTCCCGCCCTGGGCAATGTGCGGCTGGTCCGGCAATGGGCGGGGCTGCGTATCCTGACCCCCGACAGCTATCCCATCTATGCGGAGTCCGGGACACATCCCGGGGCTTTCGTGGCCCTTTGCCATTCCGGCGTGACCCTTGCGGCAGTGCATGCGGTGCAGGTCGCCGCCGCCATCGCCGCAGGCCGTCTGTCATCCTCCTTTGACGTTTTCCACCAGAGGCGCTTCGATGTTCAGGAAGTTGCATGAGCCGGACCCCGGCGGGCCGGTGATCGACATCGACGGTGTCGCCGTCACCGTCGAACCGGGTGAGACGATTGCCGCCGTGCTGCTGCGACAGGATCAACCCTGGTCGCGCCAGACACCCGTTTCCCAAAGCCCGCGCGCCCCCTACTGCATGATGGGCGTCTGTTTTGAATGCCTGGCGGAGGTCGACGGGACCCGTTCGGTCCAGACCTGCATGAAGCCGGTTCAGGACGGAATGCGCGTCATGCGCCAGATCGGCCGACCGAGGATTTGTGGATGAGCCGCCAGGACCTTCTCATCGTGGGTGCCGGCCCGGCCGGCATGGTCGCGGCCATCGTCGCCCGCCGGCACGGATTGAGCGTGACGGTCATCGACGATCAGCCCGCCCCCGGCGGACAGATATGGCGTTCGGTCGAACAGACCGCCCGGCGGGATGCCATCCTGGGCCCGACCTTCACCGAAGGACGGCCCATTGCCGCGCAGTTCCGGGCCAGCGGAGCCACCTATCGGGCGGCGACCCAGCTTTGGCAGATCGAACGGGGCTATCGCGCCTTTGTCAGCCATGCCGGACAGGCGGAAGTGATCGAGGCCGATACCGTCATCCTGGCCACAGGTGCCCAGGAAAGACCCGTCCCCTTTCCCGGCTGGACGCTTCCCGGCGTGCTGACCGTCGGTGCCGCCCAGATATTGCTGAAGAATGCGGGCCAGGTCCCGGCAGGCCCGCTCCGGATTGCCGGCAGCGGCCCCTTGCCCCTGCTCTATGCGGTGCAGCTTCTGCAGGCCGGCGGCCGGATCGCCTCCTATCTGGACACCACCCCGCCCGGCCGGTGGCGCGCAGCCCTTCGACACCTGCCGGGTGCCCTGCACACGCCCGCCGCCCTGATCAAGGGTCTTAGCTGGATGGCGGCGCTGCGCCGGGCCGGCGTGCCCGTCGTCAGGGGTGCCACCGGGATCGAAGCCATAGGCCGCACCCGGGTGGAGGCGGTGCGTTACCGGACAAGGGGCGGCACCATCGTGACCGCACCGGCAGACACGATACTGGTCCATGAAGGGGTCGTTCCGAACATCCATCTGCCACTGTCACTGGACTGCCTGATGGCGTGGAACGAGGCGCAGGATTGCTTTGCCCCCGTGCTGGATGAGTGGGGGGAGAGTTCGCAGGCCGGGCTTTTCATCGCCGGTGACGGGGCCGGCATCGCGGGGGCAAAGGCCGCCTGTCTGCGCGGCGAACTGGCCGCCCTGCGGGTCGCCGTCAAGGCCGGCCGGCTGGCAACGGCCGATGCGGCAGCGGCGGCACATCGCCCGCGCCGGCAGCTTGATCGCGAACGCGCCGTGCGCCCGCTTCTCGACAGTCTTTTCCGGCCGCGCCCTGAAATCTTTGCGCCATCTGATGACACCATCATATGCCGGTGCGAGGAAGTCACCGCGGGGGAGGTCAGGGCGCTGTGCGGCATGGGCATGCCCGGACCCAACCAGATCAAGGCCGCCACCCGCACCGGTATGGGACCCTGCCAGGGCCGTCAATGCGGCTATACGCTGACCCGGCTGCTGGCGGCCGCACAGGGGCGCCCGCCAGGGGAGGTCGGCTTCCTTCACGTCCGTCCCCCCTTGAAGCCCGTGACCCTTGGCGAACTGGCTTTGCTGGATCGCCCGCCCCCACCCTGATCCCCAGGGGCAGGGGGTGGGTTTACGCAGAAAACTCAAGCCGTTGGGACGGAAATATTCCATGAAGGCGCGCCACAAGGTTCTCTCGATCCTGTTCGTCACCTGGATCATCTCCGGGATCGACCGGATGGCCATCTCCGTCGCGATCCCCTATATCGCCGCGGATTACCAGCTCACCCCGATGCAAAGCGGCATTCTGATGAGCGCCTTCTTTGCCGGATATTCCCTTTCGCAAATCCCCGGCGGCATGCTGGCGGACAGGTTCGGCGTGCGCAAGGTCGCCACGCTGGCCATGCTGTGGTGGTCCGCCTTCACCGCCATTACCGGCGTCGCCGCCAATTTCATGCAGATGCTGGTCGTGCGGTTCCTGTTCGGTCTTGGCGAAGGGGTTTATCCGGCTTGCGCCTTCAAGACCATCGCCACCTGGTTTCCCCGGCAGGAACGGGCCACGGCGAACGCGATCATGCTGGCGTCCAACCCCCTTGGTGTGGCCATCAGCCCGCTGATCGTCGTGGCCATCATGTCGGTATGGGGCTGGAAGGCCGTCTTCTTTCTGCTTTTCATTCCCGGCGTGCTGTTCGCCGCGGTCTTCTGGAAGCTGGTCGCCGACAGGCCATCGGAAGCCAGGAACATCACGGCGGCGGAATTGACGGAGATCGGCCAGGAAGAGTTGCCCGGTCCGGGCGAAAGAAAGGCCGGCATCCTGGAGGCGGTAAAAGAGCCGAATATTATCCGGTACTTCCTTATCCTGTTCAGCTTCAACATCACATTCTGGGGGTTCACCACCTGGATGCCGACCTATCTGGTACAAAGCCGGGGGTTTTCGATGATGCAGATGGGTATCGTGGTATCGCTGCCGTTCTTTGCCGGAACGGTGGGCAGCGTCCTCGGCGGCTGGATCTCTGACAGATATTTCAGCAACCGGCGGCGGCTGGCCATTGTGGCAACCCAGATACCATCCGCTTTCTTCCTTTACATGACCTTCACGGCGAGTTCGCCGCAGATGCTGATCATATCGCAGACGCTTGCCGGATTTTTCCTGGCTTCCTTCTTCACGGCCTTCTGGGCGTTGCCCATGAACACCGTCCCGAAGAAGCTGATGGGGGTGACGAGCGGCTTCATCAACATGGCAGGTCAGATTGCGGCCTTCATTTCTCCGCTGATGCTCGGGTTTCTGGTTGAAGCGATGGGTGGGGATTTCAACATGACCTTCCTGCTTCTGATCGTCTCACTGCTGATCTCGGCCATGATCGCGCTGACCCTCCCCGGCGGGCCGCGGCCCCGGTCGGCCAGTCAGGCGGATGGATAATACCAATTCCCGATGAGCTGGACTCATCGGGAATTGGTTCGGCGGCGACGGCCGCGTGCAGCCCAGGCCGCAGATGCGGCGCCAGCGTTCCAGGAACCGAAAGGAAGACCCCGTATCTCCGGTCAACGGAAATAAGGGGTCTGAAGATGATGCAAGCATCAAAGCGCAGTGATGATGCTTTTCGTTTCCATGAAGGCGGACAGCCCCTCGGCACCGCCTTCGCGGCCCCAGCCCGATTGCTTGAAGCCACCGAACGGCAGGGCCGGGGCGACGATCATGCCGCTATTGACGGTGATCGTGCCCGCCTTGACCTGCCGGGCCAGCCGGTAGGCGGCGGCGACATCCCGGCTCCAGATATTGGCTGACAGGCCGTACACCGTTTCGTTGGCCAGCCGGGCCAGATCAGCCGGATCGTCATAGGGCGTGACCACCAGCACCGGCCCGAAAATCTCCTCCCGCGAAACCGTCGCCCTGGCATCCGGGTCGAGCAGGATGGTCGGCGCGACGAAATAGCCCCGGTCGCCGGCGGCATGCCCGCCGGTGATGACACCCACCCCCTCCCGTCGGGCACCCTCGATATAGGACAGCACGCGGTGTTGCTGCGCCGCAGACACGAGCGGCCCCAGCGTGGTCGCCGGATGCATGCCGGGGCCGATCCGCAAGGCAAGGGCCTGCTGTACCAGCCCATCCATCACCCGATCCACCACCGTGCGGGCCACCAGCAGGCGGGAACCCGCCGCGCACATCTGTCCGGCATTGCGGAAAATGCCGCCGGCAACACTGGGGATGGCGCGGTCCAGATCGGCATCCTCCATCAGGATGGTCGGCGACTTGCCCCCCAGTTCCAGTGTCAGGCGCTTCAGATTGCCCTGCGCTGCGGTCAGCAGGGTCTTCCCCACAGGCGTGGAACCGGTGAAGGAGATTTTGTCGACATCGTCATGGGCCGCGAGGGCGGCGCCCGCGACACTCCCCAGGCCGGACACGATATTCACCACGCCCGGCGGCACGCCCGCCTCCAACAGCACTTCCCCCAGCCGCAGCAGGGTCAGCGATGTCTGCTCCGCCGGTTTCACCACCATCGTACATCCGGCGGCCAGGGCCGGTGCAATCTTCACCACCGCCTGAACCAGGGGGAAGTTCCAGGGCGTGATGATGGCCACCACGCCGACGGGCTCACGCAGCGTCATGGCCATGAAGGTGCCGGGCAGGTCGACGGTCGGCGTTTCGCCCGTGATCTTGGTACACCAGCCCGACCAGTAGCGGAACGCGCCGATAGCCAGTTGAAGATCCGCCGCACGCGCCGCACTGACAGGCTTGCCATTGTCCAGCGTTTCAAGCTCGGCAAATTCCTGGGCGCGTGCTTCCAGCAGGTCGGCAACCCGCCAAAGAACCTGGGCACGCCGGCCGGCCGTCAGTCCCGTCCAGGCACCGGTATCGAACGCGCGGCGGGCGGCGGCCACAGCCATATCCACATCAGCCGCCGTGCCTGCGGGGATGGTGGCAAAAGGCTGTTCATCGGCAGGGTTGATGGCCTCCATCCGCGCGCCACCGGATGCCTCGCGCCACGTCTCCCCGATCAGCATCCGGAACGGGCGGCCAAGCGAGACACGTGTCGCATCGGCAATGTCCGTCATCATCCGGCCTTCTCCCTCGAACATTTCCAAGAATAATTGGTATGACAGGCCACCGGCGGTGCGGCTGGCATACGGATTTTCTAAGGGAAGCGGAGGCGCAATCCGCAATTCCTTCTTGGACGGCGATATTCCAGCGAAGCATGGCGCCGACCGGCAGGCGCGCAACATTCCCCAAAGGAATAAAGGGCCAGCAAATTGAATTTTACAATCACCCGGCCGCCCTCTTTCCTCTCAGGAACAAATGGATGAACAAGCAGCCCGCCGGCATCAGCCGAAGGGCGGTGGCATCGCGGACAGCAGACCGCGATGCCTGAAGGGAGGAAGAAAATGAAGCGTAACCATGCAGGCCGGTCCGTGCTGTTGATGGCGACGGCGTTGAACACCGTCCTGTGGCCGTCCATCGCCCTGGCCCAGGCTGCGCCCGCACCGGCCGCCGCCGACGGACAGAACAGCGCCATCGTGCTGGAAGAGATCATCGTCACCGCGCAGAAGCGCGAGCAGTCATTGAATGACGTGCCCATGTCGATCACCGCCATCACCGGCGACGACCTGATCGCCCGCGGCATAACCGATGTGGAAGACCTGGCCAAGGTGACACCGGGCCTCAGCTTTACCGAAAGCGGCTCCGGCACCCCGGTCTTCACGCTGCGCGGCGTCGGCTTCTTCGACACCACCCTGGGCGCCAAGCCCAGCGTCGCCGTCTATACCGACGAAGTGCCCCTGCCCTTCTCCATCATGGCGCAAGGCGCCGCGTTGGATCTGGCGCGCGTGGAAGTGCTGAAGGGGCCGCAGGGCACATTGTTCGGCCAGAACGCCACGGGTGGCGCCCTGAACTATGTCGCGGCCAAGCCGACACGCGATTTCGCCGCCGGGATGACCGCCAGCATCGCCCGCTTCAACAGCTTTGAAACGTCGGGCTATGTCAGCGGCCCGCTGGTGGGCGATGTCGTGGCCGCCCGCCTGTCGGCCCGTGCGGTGCGCAGCGGCGACTGGCAGGAAAGCTATACCCGTGACGACAGCCTGGGCGCCAAGCGCTTCTATCAGGGTCGCCTGCTGCTGGATGTGACGCCGTCCGACGATCTGAAATTCACGATCAATATCAACGGCTTCAAGGACAAGTCGGACACTCAGGCCGCACAGTTGATCGCGCGGGTCTATTCCGCCCCGGCCGCCACCGGCAACATCCCCAATGTTGTCGGCTACCCCGTCGCGCCGGACAATAACCGCGCCGCCGACTGGGACCCGGACCAGTCGCTGAAGCGGGATAACGGCTTCTATCAGGCATCGTTGCGCGGTGACCTGGATATCACCGATAATTTGCAGCTCACCTCCATCACCGCCTATTCCGACATGGAAGTGGACCAGTTGGTCGATCAGGACGGTACGGACCAGCGCGCGTCCCTGACCAATGTCCGCGGCAGCCTGTCGGCCTTTTCGCAAGAACTGCGCCTGACGGGGGTGGTGGGACCGGCGGTCATCGTGGCCGGTGCCAGCTATGCCAGGGAAAGGTCGAACGAGAACAGCCTGTACCAGTTCCCGTATACAACCAGTTCCTTTACCACCATCCCCGGCATGCGCACGCTGAGTTCCGGGTTGCGGGGCAAACAGGATTTCGACAACAGGGCCTTGTTCGGCAATGTCGACATCGATCTGACCGATGAGATCACGGCCCATGGCGGCGTGCGTTATACCAAGGTCGATCTGGATTACCGGTCCTGTGCTGTCAGCGGTGATGCGACATCGGCCGCCACATACAGCACGCTGGTCAATGTCGTGCGCGGCCGCGTCGGCCTGGCACCCATCGCACCCTTGCAGGCCAACCAGTGCGTCACGCTGGACGCCACGGCCACACCGGGCGAGGTCGTCCAGTCGCTGAACGAGGATAATGTCTCCTGGCGCCTGGGCCTGGACTGGAAGCCGCTGCCGCGGACCCTGTTCTATGTGAATGCCAGCAAGGGTTACAAGTCGGGCAGCGCCCCCACCCTGCCGGCCATCGAGGCCTCGACCCTGTCGCCCGTCACGCAAGAGTCCGTCATGGCCTATGAGGTCGGCTTCAAGGCGACCGTCATTCGCGGCGCCCTGGACGCCAATGGCGCCCTGTTCCATTACGATTACGATGACAAGCAGTTGCTGGCCCGCCGGCCCACGGTGCTGGGCAACCTGCCGGGCCTGGTGAATGTGCCGAAATCGCGGATCCAGGGGGCCGAAATCCAGGTCAATGCCTATCCGGCCGAAGACATTCGGATCAGCCTGGGCGGCACCTGGCTGGACAGCAAGGTGACGGGCAGCTTCATCAACTCCACCATCCTGGGCGCCACGGCGGACTTCAAGGGTGATGCCTTCCCTTATACGCCCAAATATCAGCTTGTCGGGGATGCCGAGTATCGCACGCCGGTGAGCGACAGGCTGGATGGCATCCTGGGTCTGAACGCCACCTATCGCAGCGCCACCAATGCCGGTTTCGGCGGCGACCAGCGTCTGCAGATCGACGCCTACACGCTGGTGGATGCGCGGTTCGGCATCGCCGCCAATGACGACCAGTGGGCGGCGAGCCTGTTCGTCCATAATGTGTTCGATGAATATTACTGGAATAACGTCGCCCGTCTGTCCGACGTGGTGCGCCGTTACACGGGCATGCCACGCACCTACGGCATCCAGCTCAGCGTCAAATATTGACAGAAACCGTGCCGGGGGGCGTCAACCCTCCGGCCTGCTTGGAGGCGGCATGGAAGCCTATATCTACGACGCGATCCGCAGCCCCCGCGGACGCGGCAAGCCCGACGGCGCCCTGCATGAGGTGACGCCGGTGGCGCTGGCCGCCCAGGTGCTGGCCGCCATTCCCGACCGCAACGGCATCGACAGCGCACAGATCGGGGATGTGATTCTGGGCTGTGTCACGCCGGTGGGTGAACAAGGTGCTGACATCGCCCGCGTCGCGGCACTGATGGCCGGTTACCATCAGGATGTGCCGGGCGTGCAGGTGAACCGGTTTTGCGGGTCCGGCCTGGAAGCGGTGAATATCGCGGCGGCCAAGGTCATGTCCGGTGAGGTGGCGTTGGCCATCGGCGGTGGCGTGGAAAGCATGAGCCGCGTGCCCATGATGTCCGATGGCGGCGCCCTGGCCAGCGATCCGGCCGTCGCCTACCAGACCTATTTCGTGCCGCAGGGGATCGGCGCCGACCTTCTGGCCACGCTGCACGGTTTTACGCGAACCGCCTGCGATGCCTTTGCCGTGGAAAGCCAGCGCCGCGCCAAACGCGCCTGGGACGAAGGGCGGTTCGACCGGTCGATCCTGCCGATCCGCGATGTCATCGGGCAGGTCCTGCTGGACCGTGACGAACATATGCGGCCCGATGCCGACCTGCAGGCACTGGGCACCTTGAAGCCGGCCTTCGAGGATATGGGCCGGAAAATGCCCGGCTTCGACGCCACGGCCCTGCTGCGCTATCCCACGGTGGAACGGATCGAGCATGTCCATCATGCCGGCAACAGTTCCGGCATCGTCGATGGGGCGGCCGCCGTGCTGGTCGGATCGCCAGAGGCGGGACAGCGGCTGGGCCTGCGGCCGCGCGCCCGTATCCGGGCCATGGGGTCCATCGGGTCGGAACCGACCATCATGCTGACCGGGCCGGAACGCATCGCCCGAAAACTGCTGGACCGGACCGGCCTGTCCGTCGCCGATATCGACCTGTGGGAGATCAACGAGGCGTTTGCCAGCGTCGTGCTGCGCACCATCCAGGCGCTGGACCTTGATCCCGACCGGGTGAATGTCAATGGCGGCGCCATTGCCATGGGCCATCCGCTGGGCGCGACCGGCGCCATGATCCTGGGCACCGCCCTGGATGAGTTGGAACGCAGCGGCCGGCAGACCGCCCTGGTCTGCCTGTGCGTCGCTGCCGGCATGGGCACCGGCGCCATCATCGAGCGCGTCTGATATTCCGTCACGGAGCTTTGAGAATGACCCCATCCATCCGTTACGACATCGACGCCGACGGCATCGCCACCCTGACCATCGATGTGCCGGGCCAGTCGATGAATGTCATTGGCGCGGCGTTCCTCAGCGACTTTGCCTCACTGCTTGACCGGATCAGCGATGACGACAGCGTGAAGGGCATCGTCATCGCATCGGGCAAGCAAAGCGGCTTCATGGCGGGCATGGACCTGAAAGCCATGGAGGCGTTGTTGGCCGGTGGCGACGATATGGGCGGCCTGTTCGAGCGGGTGTTCGACCTGAACCGCCTGCTGCGCCGGCTGGAAACCTGCGGAAAGCCTGTTGCCTGCGCCATCGAAGGGGCGTGCCTGGGCGGCGGGTTCGAACTGGCGCTGGCCTGCCATTACCGTGTTGCCGGCGATGATCCCAGGACACAACTGGGCCTGCCGGAATGTCTGCTGGGCCTGATCCCCGGCGGCGGCGGAACACAGCGCATGCCGCGCCTGACCGGCGTGCAGACGGCCCTGACCCATATGCTGCAGGGCAAGCTGTTCCGCCTGGCGGACGGGCTGGTGCTGAAGCTGCTGGATGCGGTGGTGCCGGCGGGCACGGCGCTGGCTGCCGCACGGGCCTGGGTCGCGGCCAATCCCGACGCGCATCGTCAGCCCTGGGACCGCAAGGGCTTCAAGGTGCCGGGCGGCGCGGGTGCCATGAACCCCGCCTTCGTGCAGAATTTCATCGGCGCGGTACCGATGATGGTGAAACAGACCCAGCATAATATCCACGGGCCCGCCGCCCTGCTGTCCGCCGTCTATGAAGGGCTGCAACTGCCCATGGACCGGGCCATCCGGGTGGAATCCAAATATTTCGCCAAAGTTCTGGCCGATCCCCAGGCCCGGTCCATGGTGCGCACCCTGTTCGTGAACAAGCAGGCGGCCGAACGCGGCGCCCGGCGGCCGGCCACAGTCGCACCCGCCCCCACGGCCAGGCTGGCCATGCTGGGTGCCGGCATGATGGGGGTGGGCATCGCCAGTGTGGCGGCCCAGGCGGGGATGGAGGTCGTGCTGCTGGACCGCGACATGGCGGCGGCAGAGAAAGGCAAGGCGCATGCGCAGGCCGAACTGGCTGCACGTGTCGCCAAGGGCAGCCTGAATGAGGAAAAGGCGGCACAGATCCTGGCCCGCATCATTCCCGCCACGGATTTTGCCGCCCTGGCCGGATCGGATTTCGTGATCGAGGCGGTGTTCGAAGATCCCGGCATCAAGGCCGAGGTGACGCGCAAGGTGGAGGCGGTACTGGGCCCCGATACGATCTTCGGCTCCAACACCTCCACCCTGCCCATCGGCACGCTGGCCGGCGCCTGGTCGAAGCCGGAGAATTTTATCGGCATCCATTTCTTCTCACCCGTGGAGCGCATGCCCCTGGTGGAGGTAATCCTGGGACCGAAGACCGGCGACCGGGCGCTGGCCAAGGCGCTGGACTTCATCGCCCAGATCCGCAAGACGCCCATCGTCGTCAATGACAGCCGGGGCTTCTACACATCGCGCTGCTTTGCGACATATGTCGGCGAAGGCACGGCGATGCTGGCAGAGGGCATCAATCCGGCCCTGATCGAGAATATGGGCCGGCAGCTTGGCATGCCCGTGGGGCCGCTGGCCGTGTCGGACGAGGTGTCCATCGAGCTGGGCCTGAAGGTCATGCAGGCGACCCGTGACGCCCTGGGCCCGGCCTATCGGCCCAGTGCGGCCGACCATGTGCTGGAAAAGATGGTCATCCAACTGGACCGGCGCGGCCGCAAGAATGGCCGGGGCTATTACGACTATCCGGCCGATGGCGGTTCCAAGCGCCTGTGGCCCGGTCTGACGCAGCATTTCCATCCCGCCGCCGACCAGCCATCGGCAGAGGATGTGCGCGAGCGGCTGCTGTACCGGCAACTGATCGAATGCGCGCGCTGCCTGGAGGAAGGGGTGCTGTCGGCGCCGGAGGATGGTGATATCGGTGCCATTTTCGGCTGGGGCTTCGCCGCCCACACGGGCGGACCGTTCAGCCATATGGACAATCTGGGGATCGGGACGGTGGTGCGAAAGCTGGACCGGCTGGCCAGCCTGCACGGCAACCGTTTCACGCCGACGGCGCAGTTGCGGGAGATGGCGGCCAGCGGGCGGCGCTTTTACCCCGTATCCGCGTTAAGCGCATAAAGCACTTACCCCTGTGTTTCCTTCACCGCGCGGATGAAGGCGCGCACGATGGGCTTTGGGTCCCAGCGCTTGCGGACCGCACAGCACATGGTGGAAGGCGGCAGCAGGTTCATATCTTCCAGCGCCACAAAATCCGCCCGGAAAGCGGGGGTGCCGGCAAAGAACTCCGTGGTGACGCCGATGGCGTTCGTCTGGGCCACGATCTGCCGGACCAGAGGGAAATAATCCACGACATGCACCCGCTTGTGCCATTCGATATTGGCATCCTCGTAAATCTTGCGGACAGCCACGCCATAAGGGCGGCCGTCGGACGGGCTGACAAAGTCGAATTCCGCCAGGTCGGTGGCCGTGATCGACGGCCGTTCCAGCAATGGGTGCCCCTTGCGCACAAAATTGATGGAACGGACGGCCCGGATGGTTTCGCGATGAATATCCGGCCAGTCGGCATAGGCAGCATCGAAGCCCAGCGCGACATCGACGGTGCCGGCGCGCAGCAATTGCACCGTCCGCTCGAAGGTCGATCCGCTGACATCGACCTTGATGCCGGGATGGCGTTTCAGCAGCAGGGCGAGCGGCGCCAGCAGACGCCATTCCAGCGAGGCAGGTCCCACCCCGATGCGCAGCGTGCCGGCATAGTCCCGGTCCTGTTCGGCAGGCCGGCGCAGCAATTCGCGCGTGTCATCCACCAGCCGGGCCGCACGATCGATGAAGTCGCGCCCTTCCGCCGTCAGGAACGATCCGCGCGGCGTGCGGTGGAAGATCGAATAGCCGATCTGTTTTTCCAGGCTGGCCACACTTTTGGTGATCGCGGACTGGGTGACCCCCACCGCTTCGGCGGCGGCCGTGATGGAACCGGTGCGGGCGACGGCGACGACGTAGTTCAGCCGGAGATCCATGGCGGGTCATTCCATCAAGGCATGTTGATGACTACAAATGAATTTGACGCTTATGTCGGTTCGATCCAGGCTGCAAGCAGAAAATGGGAAGGAAGCTCGCCATGAACGCGATGAGCATGCTGACGGGAAAGACCATCGTGGTCACCGGCGCCGGCCGGGGGATCGGTGCCGCCATTGCCCGGCTTTGCGCCCAGGAAGGGGCCAGGGTGCTGGTCAATGATCTGGGTGTTTCGCCCGATGGGGATGGCACCGATGCGCGCCCCGCCGACCAGGTGGTGGCGCAGATCCGGGCCGCCGGAGGCACTGCCATGGCCAACCATGCCAGCGTCGCCGATCCGGATGGGGCAGCCTCAATTATTTCGGACGCGGTCGGGCATTTCGGGCGTATCGACGCCGTCATCAACAATGCCGGCTTCCTGCGCGACAGCATCTTTCACAAGATGAGCCTGGCCGACTGGAACGATGTGCTGAACGTGCATCTGACCGGCTGCTTCCTGGTCTCCCGCGCGGCGGCGCCGCACTTCCGGGAACAAGGCTCGGGCGCCTTCGTGCATTTCACCTCCACCACCGGCCTGATCGGCAATGTGGGGCAGGCGAATTACGGGGCGGCCAAGGCGGGCATTGTCGGCCTGTCCACCGCCATCGCGCTGGATATGCAGCGTTTCGGCGTGCGCTCCAACTGTGTGGCGCCGACGGCCTGGACACGGCTGGTCGACAGTGTGCCGCTGGACAGCGTCAACCGCGACAAGGCGGAAAAGCTGAAATCCCTGACGCCGGAGAAGATCGCACCGCTGGCGGCCTATCTATGCGCCGATGATGCGGCCGACATTACCGGCCAGATTTTCGGCGTGCGCGGGGATGAGGTTTTCCTCTATTCCCGGCCGACCATCCTGCGCACCATGCATAATGCCACCGGCTGGACCCCGCAAAGCTGCGCCGACACGTTGATGCCGGCCCTGCGGTCCAGCATACAGCCGCTGCGCAGCGCCTCCGAGATCATCAATTGGGACCCGCTGTGATGGGAGCCGGCATGACCAAGGTCGGCATCAGCGCCGCCGGCGCCTATGTACCAATGCTGCGCCTGCAACGCCGGACCATCGCCGCCGCCACCGCCTGGTACAATCCCGCCCTGGCCAGCCTGGGCAAGGGTGAACGGTCCATGGCCAATTGGGATGAGGATGCGGTCACCATGGCGGTGGAGGCGGCACGCGACT
The DNA here is from genome assembly GCF_048066175.1 of Niveispirillum fermenti. Taxonomy (GTDB): domain Bacteria; phylum Pseudomonadota; class Alphaproteobacteria; order Azospirillales; family Azospirillaceae; genus Niveispirillum; species Niveispirillum fermenti. Next base: position 118,979 of record NZ_JBLTXA010000007.1, read on the forward strand.
GCCTGACCGGGCGCGACCGGCAGGAAATAGGGCGCCTGTTCCTGGCTGCCACCACCCTGCCCTTCGCCGACCGGCAGAATGCCGGGATCGTGAAGGAGGCACTGACCCTGCCCGATGCGGTCGGGTCGATGGATGTCGGCGGGTCGCAGCGGGCGGGCACGACCGCCCTGCTGTCGGCACTGGACGCGGCACGCGCGGCCGACGCCTCCGTGCTCTGCCTTGCCGCCGACAAAAGACCGGCGCGGCCGGCATCCACGGATGAATTCCTCAATGGCGACGGGGCGGCCGCCCTGCTGGCCGGGACGCGGGACCTGATCGCGGAACTGATCGGCCATTACAGTGTGACCGTCGATTTCGTCGATCATTATCGCGCCAGCGACCGTGACCATGATTACGCCTGGGAAGGGCGCTGGGTCCGGGACGAGGGCTATCTGCGCCTGCTGACGGGGGCCATCCGCGATGGGCTGGACCGCAACGGCGTCAGTGCCACGGATATCGATCACCTGATCCTGGCCCTGCCCGCACCGGGGGTCGATGCTCAGGTCGCCAAGGCTGTCGGTATTCCGGCTGAACGGGTAGTGGACGGGATGCATGGCGATCTGGGCTATACCGGTGCGGCCCACCCGCTTCTGCTGCTGGCCCGGCTGCTGGCCACTGTTAAGCCCGGCAAGTGCATTGCCCTGGCTGCCTTCGGACAGGGCGTCGATCTGCTGCTGTTCCGCACCACCGGCCTTGCGGGTCACGGTGCGACCGGTCTGGGCGTCGATGGCTGGCTGGCCCGGCGGCGGCCGGAGGAAAATTATCTGAAGCACCTGCATTTCCGGGGCGAGGTTACGCTTGAGGCCGGCATGCGCGCCGAACTGGACCTCAAGACCTCGCATGCCGCCCTTTACCGCGACCGGAAAACCGTCCTGGGATTGGTTGGCGGGAAATGCCGGGTGACCGGGACGGTGCAATATCCGAAAAGCGCCGTCTCCGTCGCCCGCAATGCCCGGATGGTGGACACGCAGGATGATCATCCGCTGGCCGACCGGCCGGCGCGGCTGGTCACTGTCACCGCCGACCATCTGGCCTTCTCCCCCGACCCGCCCAGCCATTACGGCATGATCGATTTCGACGGCGGCGGCCGGATGATCGCCGACATCGTCGATGTGGGCGATATGGTGCCGCAGCCGGGTGCGCGCATGCGCATGATGTTCCGGATCAAGCGCATCGATGCCCGTGGCTTCACACAATATTTCTGGAAAGCCGCCCCGGATGCAGGGGCTCCCGAGGTTGCCTGACTTGCGGGGCTCTCAGGTTCGCCGGGATGACGGTAAAGACTTCATTCATGATCAGGAAAATCCTGGTTGGAGGAACTTAAATGGCCAGCGGGATCAAGGACAAGGTCGCCATCCTGGGCATGGGATGCGCGAAATTCGGGGAACGGTGGGACACTGACGGCCCGAGCCTGATGGTGGAGGCGTTCGAGGAAGCCATCGCCGATGCGGGCATCGACCCGTCGCAACTGGAGGCTGGCTGGTTCGGCCATGCCGGCAATGCCGTGGGGCCGGGCGCCATTCCGCTGGCCCTGGCGCTGCGCCTGCACAACATCCCCATGACACGGGTGGAAAATGCCTGCGCAACGGGCACGGAGGCACTGCGCGGGGCCGCCTATGCCGTGGCCAGCGGTGCCTGCGACATCGCCTTCGCGCTGGGCATGGAAAAGCTGAAGGATGCCGGCTATAGCGGGCTTCCCGCCGCGTCGCGCGGGCCGTTCTATGACGCCACCAACGCCAACCTGACGGCACCCGGCGCCTTTGCGCAACTGGCCTCTGGCTACGCCGCGCGCCACAAGGTGGCGGCGGACGATCTGAAGCGCGCCATGGCCCATATCTCGGTCAAGAGCCACGCCAACGCCACGAAGAACCCCAAGGCCCATCTGCGCAAGTCCATCACGGCCGAACAGGTGATCAAGGCCCCCATCGTGGCCGCCCCCCTGGGCCTGTTCGATTGCTGCGGCGTGTCCGACGGCGCGGCCTGCGCCATCGTCACAAGGCCGGAGATCGCGCGCGCGCTGGGCAAGACGGACATCGTCACCATCAAGTCGCTGCAACTGGCCGCCACCGGTGGTTGGGAGGCGCAGGGCAGCGGCTGGGACAGCAGTTATGTGCCCACCACCCGCGCCGCCGCCGCCCGCGCCTACAAGGAAGCCGGCATCAATGATCCGCGCGCGGAACTGAGCCTGACGGAAGTGCATGATTGCTTCTCCATCACCGAACTGGTGACCATGGAGGATCTGGGCCTCAGCGATGATGGCAATGCCTGGCGCGATGTGCTGGACGGGCGGTTCGATGCCGATGGCGCCCTGCCCTGCCAGATCGATGGCGGCCTGAAATGTTTCGGCCATCCCATCGGCGCCACCGGTATCCGCATGGTCTATGAGAATTATCTCCAGCTTCTGGGCCGGGCCGGTGCCCGCCAGCGACAGCAGCCGGTGGTGAACGCGCTGGCCCATAATCTGGGCGGCGCGCCGTTCCACGGCATCTGCTCCATCTCCATCGTCGGGCTGCTGTAATACCAGATCCCGGTGAGTTGCACTCACCGGGATCTGGTACGGCGGCGACCGCCGCCGCGCCGCACATGCGGCGTAGCCAAGCTCACGGATGTGGGCGCCGGCGATTGAGGCCGGTGATCGGTTGCGATCACCGGGACTTGGTATAAGGCATTCCCCCAACACGTCCAACCATGAACAGACAGGACCCGGCCTTGAGCACCTCCCCATCCGAACCGGACGCGCGCTACCGCTATGTTGTCGTGGCGGTGCTGGGCTTCGCCTACATGCTGAACTTCGTGGACCGGCAATTGCTGTCGATCCTGGTAGAGCCGGTGAAGCAGGATCTCGGCCTCAGCGATACCCAGATCGGCATGCTGACGGGGCTGATGTTCGCGCTGTTCTATACGTTCTTCGGCATTCCGGTGGCGATGATCGCCGACCGGGGCAATCGCACCCGCCTGATCGCGGCGGCCTGCGGCATCTGGAGCATCTTCACCGCCCTGTCGGGTCTGGCCACCGGCTTTGTCAGCCTGGCGCTGGCCCGCATCGGCGTCGGCATCGGGGAGGCGGGCTGTTCGCCCCCGTCATACTCGATCATCGCCGATTATTTTCCGGCCCATAAACGCGGGCGGGCCCTGGCGCTCTATCTGCTGGGCGTGCCCGCCGGCAGCTTCGTCGGCGCCGTGGCCGGTGCGGCGATTGCCGACGCCTATGGCTGGCGCACGGCTTTCGTCGTGATCGGTCTGGTCGGCGTGCTTTTCGCGCCGCTGCTGCTGCTGATCGTGCGGGAGCCCGTTCGCGGGCGTTTCGACGCGGCGGCCCCGTCCGACGCCGGCCCGCCCCGCCTGATGGAGGCGCTGAGCTATTTCTGGCGGTCACCGATCTTCATCTTCACGGGCCTTGCCTGCGGTCTGACCTCCTTCTGCTCCTACGGGCTGCTGAACTGGACGCCGGCCTTCCTCAGCCGGGTGCAGGGCATGTCGTTGGGCCAGATCAGCGGCTATTTCGGGGTTCTGGTCGCGGGTTCGATGGTTGTCGCCGCCTGGATCGGCGCAATGGTCGCGGACAAGGCGGGGGCGCGCAATCCCATCTGGTACGCCCTGCTGCCCGGCCTCGGCATGCTGCTGGTGGTGCCGTTTCTGTTCGGCTTCACCATGGTGGATGACTGGTCGCTGTCGCTGCTGCTGCTGGTGCCGCCCACCATGCTGACATCCATCTATCTGGTGCCGGCGCTGGCCTTGCTGCAGAACCGCACGCCGCCCCAGTACCGGGCGACGGTCAGCGCCACGCTGCTGTTCCTGCTGAACCTGCTGGGCCTGGGCTGCGGCCCGCTGTTCGTGGGCATGGTCAGCGACCGGCTGACGCCGGTTTACGGCACGGCCGGTCTGGCCATGGCCCTGCAATGGCTGACACCCTTCATCATCCTGGCCTTCCTGTGCCAGGCGATCACCGCCTGGCTGATCCGGCGGGAGGCGCTACAGGGAAAATAGCGGAATATGCAAACAAAGACAGCACCGTCCAAGGGCGGTGCTGTCTTTGCACAGAGCGGCGAGACTGCCCGCCTACCGCCGCTTCCAGTTCCCGGCCCGCCGTTCCTGCACGGCCAGGATGCCCTCGGCGAAATCGTCGGTGATGCTCAGCTCATTCTGCTTGCGCGCCTCAATATCGGTCTGCCGGCGGATGTCGTCCAGCAGGCCGTCGCGCAGGGTGGCCCGCGTGGCTTCCACGGCCAGGGGAGCATTCTCCGCGATCTGCCGGGCCAGCGTCAGGGCGGTGTCGAACAAGTCCCCTTCCTCGACCAGCCGGTCGGCAAGACCGATACGCAGCGCCTCCTCCCCATTGATGCGCCGGCCGGTATAGAGCAACTCGGCGGCCTTCTGCTGTCCCACCACACGCGGCAGCAGCAGGGTGATGGCAAAGCCCGGATGGATGCCGATCTTCACGAAATTCACCGCCATGCGCGTGCTGGGGGCGACCACACGGAAATCGGCGATCAGGGTCAGGCCCAGCCCGCCGCCGATGGCCGCTCCCTGCACCGCCGCCACGATGGGCTTGCGGATGGCAAACAGACGGTATGCTGCTGCATAGATCTGCTCCGGCTTCTCATGCGCCTGGGTCAGTTCGGCCCCGGCGCAGAAATTCCGGCCCTCGGCCGCCAGAACGATGGCGTGGATATCGGGATCGGCGTCCACCTGCTCCAGCGCGCCTGCCAGCGCCGAGAGCAGGGGAATGCTGAAATAATTGCTGGGTGGCCGGGCAAAGCGGACGATGGCGACATGGCTCTCGGCCCGCGTCACATTGATGACATTGCCGTCCGCATCCGGTTCAGCCAATGGACCATTGTCCGGCGAAAATTCATGCTGGTTCATTTTCTACCCATGTTTTCCTGGGAAAGGCGTTCCTGGCGGAACTGGCTGCGGCGGGCCTTGCCCACCTCGTCGCGCAGGTCGGTGGTGACGAATTCGAAGCTTCGCGGGACCTTGTAGCGGGCCAGTTGCGTGGCGAGGTAGGCCGCCAAAGTCTCCGCGTCCAAGGGTGGGGCCTGACCGGGTGAGACCTGCACGATGGCATGCACCCGGTTGCCCAGATCATCGTCGGGCAGGCCGATCACCACGCTGCCGCGCACATCCGGATGGCGCTCGATCGCCGCCTCCACCTCCGCCGGATAGATATTGACGGCACCGGAGATGATCAGGTCGGTGCGGCGGTCGGAGATATAGAGGAACCCCTCTTCATCGACATGGCCCAGGTCGCCCAGCGACGTCCAGCCATCGGTGACCTTCATCTCCGATCCGATATAGTGGAAATTGGGACCCGCCCCGGACGCCTGACGGAAGAAAATCTCCCCCACCTCTCCGGGCGCACAGGGCGAGCCATCGGGACGCAGGATCGCCATTTCGGTGCCCGGCGCCGGGCGGCCGACCGATCCGCGATGGGCCAGCCAGTCGGTCCCGCTGATGATTGTAGCCCCGATCCCCTCCGTTCCCGCATAAATCTCGAACAGCCGATCCGGCCCGATCCAGCCGATCCAGCTTTCCTTCAGCCACGGCGAACAGGGGCCGCCCAGATGCACCAGGGTGCGCAGGCCGGACAGGTCGTACCGGCCCCGCACCGCTTCCGGCAGGCGCCAGATACGGCCCATCATGGTGGGAACCATCATCACATAGCTGACGCGGTGGCGCTCGATCAGGGCCAGACAGGCCTCCGCATCGAACCGTTCCATATTGACCACATGGCCGCCGCCGAACAGGCACTGATGCGCGGCACTGAAGGCGGCATTATGATAAAGCGGCCCTGGATTGAGGATGGTGTCACCCGCCTGTTGCAAGGCATAGCCGGCCCCCACCGGATCGGCCCGCCCGTCGACATTGGTGACGATGACCTTGGGCCGCCCGGTCGAACCACCGCTGGTGATCGCCTTCCAGGAAGGGGACACGCACGCCGGCAGGGGCTGGTCGCCATCCTCTGGCCCCGGTTCCATATCCGGCGCCAGGGTCGGGCACCGGGCGAAGCACAGGCCGGGCGGCCCGATTACCAGACGCGGCGACACCGCCGCCACAATGGCGGCGCATTCGGCCGCCGGCATCTTGGGCGAGATCGGACAGGGCACGGCCCCCAGCTTCCACAGGGCGAAGCTGGTCTCGAAAAAGGCGATGGAATTGGGCAGGGCGAAGATGACGAAATCCCCCTGCCTCACCCCGTGACGGGCCAGCAGGCGGGCACGGCGGTTGGCGCGGGCATCCAGTTCGGCCCGGCTCAAGGTCACGCCATCCTGGGTCAGCGCCGGCCGGTCGGGATCGATGGCGGCGTGGTAGGCGAGGACGAGGCCCAGCGGCAGACGGCTGGTCGCGGAAGGCATCACGCTCATAGGGCCGGCCCCGCGCGTTCCGTTCCAGACCGTGACGCACAGCTGCTTGTCATTCCACCAGGCACCGGATCGCCCCTCTCCATTGCAAAACCGAACCGGTGAAACCTGCCAACGACCGGCATTCCCGTCTAATGCTTTGCTGGGTATTCGCATTCCTTAGTGGAATATCCCCCCATTATTCTTCCGGAGAATACCAATTGACCACAAGTCATTTGACGCATGATCGAGCCCCCGCCGACATTGGCCGGAAACCGGGCCACCGGCGGGTGCGCGGCAAAACAACAATATCGGGGGGGGGCGAGGCCAGCATGGGAAATTTCCTGCAAGACGGCTGGTACCAGCATGGGTCCGGCCGCGGCATGACACCGGCGATGGCGGGGAGTATGCATTGCTGTGCCAGCGGCATGCGGCGCGCCCGCATGAACCCTGTTGATTATTCGGCGCGGCGGCGGACGATGCTGCACCCCACCGCCGGGCGGAAGGATAAACCCATGCTGGAAGATCAGCACAAACGCATCGGCGATGCCGGTTCCAATAGCCTGGACCCGATGATGATCACCCAGGAACAGGTTGCCGGCGCATGAAGAACGGGAATGACGGAAGCCGGCACGACTTCATCATCATCGGCGGCGGGTCGGCCGGAGCCGTGGTCGCGGCAAGGCTGAGCGAGGATCCCGATATTGGCGTCCTGCTGCTGGAAGCCGGTCCCCGCGACCGCAGCCTGCTGATCCACATGCCGGTCGCCTTCCGCCTGCTGCGTCAGCACATGCTGTTCGACTGGGGCTACAAATCGGAGCCGGAGCCGCACGCGGCGGAAAGGTCCATCCCGGCGGCACGCGGCAAGGTACTGGGCGGATCATCGGCCGTGAATGGCATGATGTATTCGCGCGGCCATCCCGGCGACTATGATCAATGGGCGCAGATGGGGGCCAAAGGCTGGTCCTTCGATGATGTCCTGCCCTATTTCCGCAAATCGGAGCGTAGCGAACGGGGGACCAGCCATTGGCATGGCAGCGACGGCCCGATGAGCGTGTCGCGCATGTCGCATGACGATCCGCTGGTCCGGGCCATGCAGGCGACGGCCCGCGCCCTGGGCCATCCCGTCACCGACGATTTCGAGGCGGGCACCTCGGAAGGTTTCGGCCTGCCGGACCTGACGGTCGGACGGGGACGCCGGGCCAGCACCGCCAGCGCCTTCCTGGCGCCGGCGCGCGGCCGGCCCAACCTGACGATCAGGACCGGGGCGCAGGCGACCCGCATCCTATTTCAGGGAACCCGCGCCGTGGGGGTGGAATACCGGCAGGCGGGCCGGACCCTCACCGCCCATTGCACGGGTGAAATCGTGCTGTGCGGCGGCGCCTATGCTTCACCGCACCTGCTGATGCTGTCGGGCATCGGCCCCGCCGACCATCTGCATGCGCAGGGAATCGATGTGGTGGCGGACCTGACCGGTGTGGGCAGCAACCTGCAGGACCACCCGCTGGTGCCCATGGGGTTCCGGGGCACGCGCCCCTTCCCGCTGCGCGCGAAATTGCGGGCCGACCGGGTGGCGCTGTCCGCATTGCGCTGGGCGCTGACCGGCAAGGGCATGATGGGGACCCAGCCCCTGACCGCCATCGCCTATTACCGCTCGCACGCAGGGCTGGAACGGCCGGATCTGGAGAATATCCTGATGCCGACCAGCCTGAGCGCCCATGTCTGGTTTCCCGGCATCCGGCCACCGCATGAGGACATGCTGACCTCGCTGAACTGCGTGCTGCGGCCGGGCAGCCGGGGAACCGTCCGCCTGCGGTCGGCCGATCCCCTGATGGCCCCGGAAATCCGCTTCAACCTCTTGTCCGACCCCGGGGATGTCGATCTGCTGCGCCATTCGATCGAATGGACGCGCGACCTGATGGCGACGGACCCGATCCGTGATTTCGTGGGCGAGGAGGTGTTTCCCGGCCCCAAAATGGCCGACCGGCAGGCGATGGACCGCTATATCCGGTCCGTCGCCGTCACGGCCCAGCATCCGGCCTGCACCTGCCGGATGGGCACGGATGACGAGAGTGTGGTCAATGCCGCCCTGCAGGTGCATGGCGTGGAAGCGCTGCGCGTCGCCGACGCCTCCATCATGCCCACATTGATCGGCGGCCACACGAACGCCCCCAGCATCATGATCGGCGAACGTGCCGCGGATTTTCTGACCAAAGGTCCCTGAAAGCAGTTTCAGATATCGAACCTCACCCCTTGGGCGAGCGGCAGGGTGCGCCCGTAATTCACGGTGTTGGTCGCCCGCCGCATATAGGCCTTCCAGGCGTCCGACCCGGATTCCCGCCCGCCGCCCGTCTCCTTCTCACCCCCGAAAGCCCCGCCGATCTCCGCACCCGAGGGGCCGATATTGACATTGGCGATGCCGCAATCTGACCCACGGACAGACAGGAAGGTCTCCGCCTCCCGGATGTCGTTGGTGAAGATCGAGGAGGAAAGGCCCTGGGGAACGGCATTGTGCTGTGTCAAGGCGGCGTCGAAATCGCTGTAGCGCATCACATAGAGGATCGGTGCGAAGGTCTCCTTCTCCACCGGTCCGTGCTGGCCGGCGATTTCGACCAGGGCCGGGCGGACATAATAGGCGTCGGGACCGAAGCCGGATTCCACCCGCCCGCCGCCGGATAGAACGCCGCCTGCGGCCACGGCGTCGGCCAGGGCCGCCTGCTGGGCTTCGAAGGCCTGCCGGTCGATCAGTGGCCCGACGAGGCTGCTCTCCACCAGCGGGTTGCCCACCGGCACCGTGGCATAGGCCTGCTTCAGGCGCGGCACGAAGCTGTCATAAAGGCTGTCATGGATGAACAGACGGCGCAGGCTGGTGCAGCGCTGGCCGGCCGTCCCCATCGCCGCGAAGGCAATGCCGCGCAAGGCGAGGTCGAGATCGGCCGTGGGCGCCACGATGGCGGCGTTATTGCCGCCCAGTTCCAAAATGGCGCGGGCAAAGCGGGACGCCAGACGCGGGCCGACGGCCCGGCCCATCGCCGTCGACCCCGTGGCCGACACCAGCGGCACATGGCGATGGTCGACCAGCATCTCGCCCACCGCGCGTCCGCCGATCAACAGGCCGGACAGACCCTCCGGCGCCGTGCCGCCATCGGCGCGGAACCGCTCCATGGCGCGGGCGAACAGCGCATCCACGGCCAGCGCCGTCAGCGGCGTCTTTTCCGACGGCTTCCATACCACGGCATTGCCGGCCACCAGCGCCAGGGCGGCGTTCCATGCCCAGACGGCCACGGGGAAATTGAAGGCGGAGATGATGCCGGTGACACCCAGCGGGTGCCAGGTCTCCATCATCCGGTGTTCCGCCCGCTCCGTCGCGATGGTCAGACCGTGAAGCTGGCGCGACAGGCCCACGGCGAAGTCGCAGATATCGATCATCTCCTGCACCTCGCCCAGCCCTTCGGAGATGATCTTGCCCGCCTCGATGGAGACAAGGCGGCCCAGTGCTGCCTTGTGGCTGCGCAAAACCTCGCCGAACAGGCGCAGCAGTTCGCCCCGGCGGGGGGCCGGCACCAGGCGCCATTGCAGGAACGCCTGATGGGCCTGATCAATGACCTGTGCCGCCTCCACCGCACCGGCCTCCCGCACTTGGGTCAGTGTCTCGCCGGTAACCGGCGAGCGGGCGGCCAGTGTCTCGCCGGTAACCGGCGAGCGGGAGGTAAGGGTCCCCGCCAGGTGGCGATCCTTGTCCACGCCGAACCGGTCCAGCAGGGACAGGGTCTCGGCAATCAGGGAAGTCGGGGTGGCGGGCATGACAGGGTTCCTTATGAATGATGGGAATGCCGCAGATGGGCCAGCAGCGCCTCTGCGGGGTGACGGGGCCGGAAGCCGGCCATGCGGTGGATCTGGCAACGACAGGAAAAGCCCGTGGCAAGCACCTGCCCGGCCGGGATGCCCGTCAGCTTCGGCCGCCAGCTCATCTCGAACAGTCTTGCCGACAGGCCGGCCTGTTCGCGTTCATGCCCGAACAGGCCGGCCATGCCGCAGCAGCCCGTCGCCTGGATTTCGAGCGTAAGGCCGAAGGCGGCGAAGATGTCCTTCCAGAGCCTGGGCGCGCGGGGCGTGGCTGTCCGTTCAGTGCAATGCGCAAACAGCCGGAAGGTTGTCCCCTGCCGTGACCCATCCGGCACCGGGAGCCGCCCGGCGGCGATCTCCCCGGCCAGGAAATCCTCCACCGACAGGATGCGGCGGCCATCGTCGCGGGGTGGCGCATGCCCCCGGTATTCCTGGTCCTGCATGAGCAGGGCCGCCGGTTCGATGCCGATGACCGGCACGCCGGCATCCAGCAGCCGCCCCTGGAAATCGCAGGCCGCCCGCGCCACAAGGGCGAACCGGTCCAGCATGCCCTGCACATGCAGGGCCTTGCCATTGGGCCGGGCGGCGATCTGATGAACCCGGTACCCCAGGGTGATCAGCAGGTCACGCACCGCGTGCACCGTGGCCCCGTCGAAGCTGCCGGTGAAACTATCCTCCAGCAGCAGGACCGTGCGCACCCTGTCAGCCGGAGCAAGCCCGGACCAGATGGCAAGATCGGCGGAAGACGGGTGGCGGCCACCGCGCGCCGGATCAATGCGGGGCAGGTCGATCAGGCCGAAGCGGTCGCGCAAAAGGCCGGACGCCCATCCCAGCAGCAGATTGGCCAATCGCGGCACCCGGCGGGCCATCGGCAGCAGTGTTTCCATGCGCGCCACCAGGGGATCGCGCAGCGGCCGAGGGCGGTGCTGGTGGAAGGCATGAAGAAAACGGGCCCGCATGGCGGGGATATCGACCTTGACAGGGCATTGCCCCGCGCAGGCCTTGCAGGACAGGCAGCTTGCCAATGCTGCATGCACCTCGCCTTCAAATGCCTCCAGGGTGGCGGGTGCTGTGGGCAGGCTTTTCAGCCGCGCCCATTCCCGCAGCAGGGCGGCGCGGCCCTTGGGGGATTGCCGCCGGTCGCGCGTCGCCTTGTAGGAGGGACACATCGCATCGTCGGCATCCCAGTTGAAGCAGGCGCCATTGCCATTGCAGGCGACGGCCTTTTCAAAAGGCCGGGCCAGAGCCGGGCCGATTTCCCGGTCGAAGCCCCCCCTGAACGGCACGCCATCGATCCGGTCAACCGGCCGCCCCCCGTCGGGCGATGCCAGCTTGCCAGGGTTCAGCAGGTTCAATGGATCGGCCGCCCGCTTGATGCGGCAAAGCTCATCGTACAGCACCGGCCCGAAGAAGATGGGCGAATATTCGCCCCGGAACCCCCGCCCATGTTCGCCCCACAACAGGCCGCCATGGCGCCTGGCCAGCGCCGCCACCGCGTCGGAGATGGGGCGGATCAGGGCGGCGTGGGCGGGGTCGCGCATATCCAGCGCCGGGCGGACATGCAGGCAGCCGACATCCGCATGACCGAACATGCCGAAATCCAGGCCGTGGCCATCCAGAATGGCGCGGAACCCGGTGATGAAGTCCACCAGGCGCTCGGGCGGGACCGCCGCATCCTCGACAAAGGGGGTTCCCTGGTGCCGCCCGTCCAGCCGGCCCAGCAGGCCCACCGCCCTTTCCCGCAGGGACCAGAGCTGCGCGATGGTGGCGGGGTCGCGCACGATGGCCCAATCCAGCACCGCCCCGGCATCGCCGGTCAGCATGGCCGACAGGCGATGCAGCGCCTGTTCCAGCACCGCCGGCCGGTCGGCCACGAACTCCACGATGTTCAGCCCGCCGACGGGCATTGTCGCAGGACCACCCAGCACGCCGTCTATATCGGCCCAGACGGGGTCCTGGCGTGCGAGGCGGAGGATCTTGTCGTCCAGGATCTCGATGGCCGCCGGGTCCGCCGCCAGCAGCCGCCCGATATCGGCCAGGGCACCGTTGAAGGACCCGTAACGGATGCCCACAAGCGCACGACAGGCGGGAATGGGCCGCACGCGCAGGGTCAGGCGCGTGGTTACAGCCAGCGTCCCCTCCGATCCCGCCAGAAGATAGTGCAGCCGGAACAGTCCGTCCCCGCCCAGGACATTGCGCAGATTATAACCGGTCAGGCCCCGGTTCATGCGGGGAAAGATTTCAGCGATCAGGTCATGGTGTCGGGTGACGACACGATGCACCTCGCGGTGCAGCCGCCCCGCCAGATCGTCCTGCCGCATGACCCGCCGCAGCGCGTCCCGGTCCAGGGCCGCGACGGCGTGGCTGGAGCCATCGGCCAGCACGACCTCCATCCCGTCGATATAGTCCGACGTCTTGCCATAGATCCGGGACCCCTTGCCCGAGGCATCGGTGGCCACCATGCCGCCCAGCGTGGCCCGCGAGGCGGTGGAGACGGTGGGCGCAAAGAACAGGCCGTGGGGCCGCAGGAAGGCGTTGAGCTGGTTCAGCACCACCCCCGGCTGGACGGTGACGGTCAGCCGTTCCGGGTCCAGCCCCTCGATCCGGTTCATATGGCGCGAGGTGTCGATCACCACACCGGCGGTCAGCGACTGTCCGTTCGTGCCGGTCCCCCCGCCCCTGGGCGCCAGGGGAATGGGACCATGATCGGCGGATGCCGCAAGCCTGACGATGGTTGCGATATCATGGCCATCGCGCGGGAACAGGATGGCGGCGGGCGGACGCTGATAGATGCTGTTGTCCGTGGCGAAGACCGTGCGGGTTGCCGCATCATCGGCGATGTCGCCGCGATAGGAACTGTCCCGCAGCGCCGCCAGAAACCGGGGGACCGGTTCCACCTTCACGCTTCCGCCTTCAAGGGCAGGTCCGGGTCCAGCCCCAGCCGCGCCAGGGCTGTGCGGATCGACAGGGACTGCTCGTCCGCATAGAGAACCATTTCATCGCGGACAGGCGCGCCCAGCGCCTGTTCGAACGATGCACGGCTGGAGCGCTCGTCATATTGCCGCCGCTCCCCTGCGCCAAGATTGGACTGGAATATCCCGGCTGCACTGACGGGCAGGAAATCCTCATAGGTGATCGGCTCATATCCCAGATAACCCCGGTCCACGAGGTCATCCACCGACAGGACCGACATCCGGTCTTCAGGCGCCGCCAGCCCGGCCGGCGTGGGGAAATAGCGGAAGAAGGCCAGCCCCTGATCGCGCAGCATCCGCCAATCGTCGGGAAAGGCACGAAAGCGCATCGCCAGGGCCTGCCCATCATCGCCCGATCCCGCCTGCGCGTCGCGCCGCGCCGCCGCCAGCAACTGGTCATACAGCAGCCGGCCCTTGGGCGTCAGGGCGGCACCGCGCTGTTCAATCTCCCCGAAACGGGCCGTATGGGTGCCCAGCACATCCCCTTGGCCGGTGGCGAAACCAACCGGTTCCGACAGGGCCTTGAAGCTGGTCTGGCGCAATAGGATGGGGCAGTCGCGCCGCGGCGGCCCTTCGATCTGCGCCTTCGCCGCCATGCCCTGCGCAACCATGCGGGCCTGTGCCGCATCGATATCCAGGGTGCGCGGGGTCAGGTGGTTGATATGCGGCCCCTTGAAACTGACGATATCGGCAACCAGCCGGTGTGCGGCCACCAGCGCCTTGTAGGTCGACAAACCGACATTCGCCTGCGCATGCCAGCGGAAGGTCTCCAGCGCCTCGCGCACGAACCCGGCCGCCTGGTCATGGTCCAGGCCGCCCTGTGTCTCCGACACCGCTACCAGTTCCATGGCGCGCGGCGTGAATATCCGCCGGGCCGACAGGATGGCCGCCGCCTCTGCCCGCAACGCTTCATCCCCGATCAGGTCCAGGCGCAACAGCGAGGTGAAGACGCGAAACGGATTGCGGCGCAGGTCAGCCGCGCCCACGGGCCGGAAAGCCGTGGAATGCACCGGCACACCGGCCACCGACAGATCATAGTAACCGACGGGAACCATGCCCATGACCGCGAACAGCCGGCGCATGTCGAACAGTTCGGCGGCCGTGCCCACCCGGATGGCGCCATGGCGTTCGACATCCAGCCGGGCCAGTTCGCCACGGCATTCCAGACGGGCCATCAAGTCCGGTGCGGATGCCAGCGCATCGGCGTTCACCGATGCCACCAGTTCCAGCAACGCGCCATATTGCGGCACCTCGGTCCGGTACATGTCCGACAGGGCGATGGAAAACAGGGCGCGGATTTCATCCGGCGGGACACAATCCGTCCTCGTCATCTGCGGCTCCCAGGCTGGTGCAATAAACGGCGGGGAGCTTCGTCGGACGAGTGCCGGCAATCAAATCAGGGATTATCAAGACCTCATTCCACGCCAGAATGACCTGCACACAGCGCGACGGCCCCTCCCCCCCGCATTTCATTCCATGGGGGAATGATGTTTGGAGCAATCATCGCTATGCAGGATCATACCCATCCGCCATCGCTTATCCGGGACTCACCGATTTCCGGACGTGGAACAACAGATGTTGGGAAATGACCGCTCCCATGGCCTTTGGGAAAAGACTGCGCCGGCGCCCGTCGCCTGCACACCCTTGCACGGGGATGCACGGACCGATGTGGCCGTCATCGGCGGCGGCTATACCGGCCTGTCGGCGGCGCTGCATCTGGCCGAAGCCGGGGTTGCGGTCACCGTTCTGGAAGCGGTGGAACCCGGGTTCGGCGGGGCGGGCCGCAATGTCGGGCTGGTCAATGCCGGCATGTGGGTCATGCCCGACCATCTGTGCGACGTCCTGGGGCCGGTGCGGGGGGAGCGGCTGCTGAACCTGCTGGGCGACGGCCCGCGGGAGGTGTTCGCCCTGGTGGATCGGCTGGGCATCGAGTGCGAGGCTGAACGAAGCGGCACGCTGCATTGCGCGGTCGGGCGCGGCGGTCTGGCGGAGATCGCGCGGCGTCAGGCGCAATGGGTGCTGCGCGGTGCCCCCGTCCGGCTGCTGGACGCGGCGGAGACGCGGGCGCGGACGGGATCATCCGCCTATGCCGGCGCCCTGCTGGATGCCCGCGCCGGCACGATCCAGCCGCTGGCCTATGCCCGTGGCCTGACCCGCGCCGCCCTGGCCGCCGGCGCCCGGATATTCACCGGCAGCGCGGTCAGGGATGCACAGGCGCAGGGCGGAAAATGGCGTCTGTCCACCGGTCACGGGACCTTGACGGCGGACCGGGTGATCGTGGCAACGGACGCCTATGCCAGCGGCCCCTGGTCGCAGGTGCGGACCGAACAGGTCCACCTGCCCTATTTCAATGTCGCGACCCCGCCCCTGCCCCCGGACATCCGCGAGACCATCCTGCCCGGCCGCGAAGGGGCCTGGGACACGCGCGATGTGTTGAGTTCCTTCCGCATGGACCGGGCCGGGCGGATGGTGTTCGGCAGCGTCGGCGCGCTGCGCGGCACCGGCACCGCCATCCACCGGGCCTGGGCGCACCGTGCCCTGCGCCGGCTGTTCCCCCAGATCGGCCCGGTCACGTTCGCGGCGGAATGGTATGGCCAGATCGGCATGACGGGCGACAATCTGCCACGTTTCCACCGCTTCGCCGACAATGTGATCAGCTTCAGCGGCTATAATGGCCGGGGCATCGCGCCCGGAACTGTTTTCGGCAGGCTGGCGGCGGCCCTGATGCAGGGCACCCTGCAGGATGGGGAATTGCCGCTGCCCGTGTCGCCGGTCACCCGGCCGCGCCTGGGCCGGGCACGGGAAGCCTTCTTCGAGGCCGGAGCCCAGATCGTGCATGCCGCATCCATGCGCTGGTGAAAAGGGCGGTCAGGCCCCCGCCCGCGCCGCCGATGTCTCCGCCAGTATCCACTCCCGGAACGCCGCCAGCCGGGGATGGCTCGCACGGTCAGTGGGCCAGACGAGGTGATAACATTCCGTGCTGCGCATCGGCCGGTCCAACGCGGGGACCAGTTGGCCCGATCGCAGTTCCTCACCGATCAGCAGGTCGGGCAGCAGGGCCACGCCCAATCCCGCCACCGCGGCCTGGGCGGCCGTGGCGAACTGGTCGATCAGCATGCCATGGACGCCATGGGCATCGACACCGTTGGCCCGCAGCCATTGCTCCCAGGCATCGGGCCGGCTGGTCAGATGGAGCAGCGGTGCCTTGCGGATGTCGGCGACCAGATCGAACGCAAACCGTTCCTTCAGGGAAGGGGAACAGGCGGGAATCACCGTCTCCGGCATCAGCATGGCCAGTTCGGCACCGGGCCATTCCGCCGGGCCGAAATGGATGGCGGCATCGATGGCTTCCAGTCGGAATTCAAACCGGCCGGGCCGGGTCACCAGATTGATGGTGATGCCCGGATGGGCTGCCATGAAGGAAGGAAGCCGTGGGGCCAGCCAGCGCGTGCCGAAGGTGGGCAGGACCGCCAGGTTCAACGTCCCGCCCGACGGGTTGGCACGGAGATTGAGCGAGGCGGTGCTGATCCGGCGCAACGCCTCTCTTATTTCCCGCGCATAGCCGTCGCCCGCCACGGTCAGGTGAATGGTCTGGCGTTCGCGATGGAACAGTTCGACCTCAAGCTGTTCCTCCAGCGCCTTGATCTGGCGGCTGACGGCACTCTGCGTCAGGCAGAGTTCACGGGCGGCGGCCGTGATGCTGCCTGTCCGCGCCGCCGCCTCGAAGGCGGACAGGAGCGGCAGGGACGGCAGGAAACGGCGGGGCGTCTGCAAGGGCTCCTCCCGAGGGGCCGGCGCTGCGGGACAGTGTCAGACTGGGGGCACGGGGACGAGGGGAAAGGGATCGGCAATCAGCCGGCCTTTCCCCCTGAATGGGCCAAGGCGAAATCAAGCGCCGCCCGCACGGCCGCCACCTGCGCCCGGATGCAGATGTCCGGGGTCGTGCGCGAGCTGTCGGGATAAACCTCCGTCGTCGTCTTGAAACGCGCATTCGTGATGGAGGGGCAAAGCCCCAGTTGCGCAACCGGATATTCGATGATGCCATGGGCGATGACGGGCGATCCGATGATTTCACCCTGCGCATCCGGCGGCGCGATATGGGTTACCTTCTCGACCTCGGCAATGATGGCTTTCTGGAAATCAAGCTGCCGATCCTCGCTGTCAGCCACCAGATAGAAACCGTCCGGCGTCTCCTCCTCCACGAAGACCTTACCGTCACGGGCGCTCAAGGCGGGGCCGAACTCGGTCCGGTCGGTGTCCGTGGTCTCATGCAGGTCGATATGCAGGAGGTAATCATTGGCAAAGGATTGCGTGAGATCCATCAGCGCCGTCGCCTCAACCGGCCCGCCCGGCCGGAAATTGCGGTTTGGATCCACGGCATCATGATTCCAGCGGTGGATCCGCTCATAGGCCCAGGGGCTGACACAGGGGGCGACCAGCAGATTGACCCTGCCGGCATAGGCCCCGGCAGCCTGATCGAGGAAGGCCAGCGCGCCGAGGACGCCGCTGGTTTCATAACCATGCACCCCCCCGGTCACCAGGACCGCCGGCAGCCCCGGACGCATCACACGGCTGCGCAGTGCGTAGAGCGTATAGGCGTCGCCGGCATATCGTACCTGCCCATAGACGGTCCGCTCGAAACGGTCCCCCAGGGCATCGATCCGCGTGACGATGTCCTTGTCATAGAAGCGGCGCCGGGATTGCCGGGACCGCCACTGGTCGCGCTCCCGCTCCCCCCACGGGCGCCCGGCCTCTCCGATGGGGCTGTCGGTCGTCATCGCACTTCATCTCCCGTCAGGATGCGGCGGCCATTGTGCTGCCGGCGATCCAGTCGTCAATCAACATTTCAAGCACGGGCAGCGTCACCGCCCCGGCCGCCATCAGTGTGTCGTGGAAATCGCGGATGCGGAACCCCTCTCCCAAGGCCGCCTCGGCACGGGCGCGCAGTTCGCGGAACTTCAGATTGCCAAGCTGATAGGCCAGCGCCTGCCCCGGCATGCCGATATAGCGGTCGACCTCCGCAGTCAGCGTTTCCAGCGGCATGGCCATGTTCTGACGGAAATAGGCGATCGCCTGATCCCGGCCCCAGCCCTGGGCGTGGATGCCGGTATCCAGCACCAGGCGCAGGGCGCGCCACATCTCCATTTCCAGGCGTCCATACCGCTTCTCCGGCGTGTCGTAGAAGCCCATATCCTCGCCCAGCGCCTCGCAATAGAGCGCCCAGCCTTCCAGGCAGGCGGCATATTTCAGGGCACCGAACCGGCGGAAGTCGGGAAGCTGGTCCATTTCCTGGATCAGAGCCAGATGCATCAGATGCCCTGGCCAGGCCTCATGCAAGGCCAGTGGCAGATGCATATAGCGCGGGCATTTGCCCGGCAGCGAGGTGATCCAGTGGATGCCGGCCGCACTGCCATCGGCGGGATTGGGCTGCGCATAGGCCGGCGGCATCTTGTCGGCCACGGCCACCGGAATAGAGTTGATGCCATAGGTGATGCGCGGGATACGGCCGAAATACTCGGGTATGCGAGCGTCGATGCGCTTGGACAGGATTTCGATCTGCTCACGCAATGCCTCGGCACTGGCGGCGAACTGCTGCTTGTCGGTTTGCAGATGCTGGCGGAAGCCTTCAAGGTCATCGGGGAAGCCGGCGGCCCCGGCAACAGCCAGCATTTCCCCCTTGATGCGCCCGACCTCCTTCAGGCCGATGGCATGGATGTCGGCGGGCGGCAGGTCGAGCGTCGTATACTGGCCGATATGATAGGTGTAGTGACGCTGGCCATCGACATCATCACTACAGGCAAGGCTGTCGCGGGCGGGCGGCAATATCGTGCGTTCAAGATAACGGGCATAGGCCAGGAAGGCGGGCACCACCACCGTCTCGACCAGCTTGCGTCCTTCCTCGGCCAGGGCCGCCATCGCCCGCCCCCGGCCCGCGGCCCGTGCCAGCGGACCGTAAAAGGCATTCTCCTGCACGGGCATCGACATCTGGCCACGGATCTGTGCGATGGCCCGTTCAACGACGAGACGGGGATGGGCCATACCGGCGGCAACGCCCCTCGACAGGCTTTCCTGCACCGTCGCGAAGGAGGCCGCGGTCGTCGCCAGACGCTGAAGGTAGCGCCGTGCATCATCGGCCGTCGCCAGCGCGGTGGAGTTGGCCCAATAGATCAGCGTGAATTCCGGCCCCAGCGGATACAGCGTGGGCCGCAGATGGGCACCAGCATCCACCATCTCCACCAGGGACCGGAACTCATGGTCGAGCAGCCGGTGCGTGGCCCGGTCCTGAACGCTCAGCGGCGCCGGATCGATGCTGGCAAGCTCGGCCAGCGCCGCCCGGGCCCAGGCGGCCCGCCGCTCAAAATCGGCAGGCGCCTCGTGCAGCAGCTGGTTCGCGCCGGTGGCGACACCGGCGGCGATGGCGGTGATCGGGAACTCCTGGCACTGGAAGGTCCAGAAGCGTGCGGCCAGATCGGCCAGGGTGGTGGAAGCGCTCATCGCGGTTTCCTTGGGTAGCGGCCGGCTTCGTGCGAGCGGGCGATGGTCGGGAAGGAGGTGGTGGTCAGACCGCGTCGGCAACACCGGTTCGGCGCGGGTCGGCGCAGGCGCTGGCCGTCCCGTCGGCAGCGATATGCACGCCCTCATAGCTGCCATTATGGTAGTTCCAGGGATTGACCAGTTCCATCCGAAGCCCGCGTGCCCGCACGCCGGCATGGATTTCCGGCGTGCCGCAATCCACCTCCAGCGTGAAGGCATCGGGTGAAAGGCTGTCCGGACCATAGGTCGGGCCGCCGATGCGCGGCCGGTGGACCGAACTCTCGATATCCATCCCGAAATCCAGAATGTTGAGCGCGTTGGTCACGCAATTCGGGATCAGGCCGACACTGGGCGACCCGGCGGCCAGCACCGGCTTTCCATCCGCGTCAAAGATGATGTGCGGGGCGACATAGCAGGTGCCGCGATCCCCCGGCTTCGGCATGGTGCGGAAGAAATGCACACCGCCGGCCCACAGGTTCATACCGTCCACGATCAGCCCGTTCGACCAGGCGCTGGACATGACGGAATGGAGGACCGTGGCAATATTGCCGTCACGATCCACAACGGTCAGGTGGTTCGACCCCGGATAGGGTACGCGGGCGGGGTCCACCCGCTTGGGCTCGCGCATCCGCATCAGCTCGAAGCGCATGGCCGCGTAATCCTTGGACAGGATGGTTTCCAGCGGCAGCGGCCAGCTGTTGGGATCGCCCTGGGCGGCGCCATCGGCGAACACTTCCAGACAGAAGCGGGCCAGCCAATACATGGTATCGGCGCTCTCGTTCGGCAGGCCCCACTCCTTCAGCGGGATGCGCTCGACAAGATTAAGGATTTCGATGATGTGGGTCCCGCCATTGTCAGGCGGGGGAGAACCGGCGATCTTATAATCGCGATAACGGCCCCAGGCCGGGTCCATCCAGCGAACCTCGTAACGGTCGAAATCCTCCATGGTCAGCACGCCGCCGGCACGCTTGACGGTGTCGACCACCTTCTGGGTGAAGGCGGAACGGTAGAAATAATCGACGCCGTCCGTCGCCATCCGCTCCAGCGTCTCGCCCAGCGCGTGGTTGACCAGCGGCTCGCCAGGGCCGCGCAGGCTGTTGTCGCGGAAATAGATGCTGCGGCCTTCCTCCGACAGGCCGATCTTGTCCATCTTTTCGAACATCATGCCGTAGAGGAACGGGTAGATCGGAAAGCCCTTATGGGCCAGTTCGATGGCGGGTGCGGCCAGGGCTTCGCGCGACTTGCTGCCATAGCGCAGGCGCGATGCCTCCCACGCCGCCCAGAAGCCGGGAACCGCCACGCTGCGCCCTGTCGGCACATCCGCCGCGGAGAAGCCCGGCAGGCCGGCCAGCGGTGCGTTCATCGACCCGTTTATATATTGAGTGGCGCCGGTCGCCTTGTCGTAATGCATCATGCTGAGCACGCCGAAGGCCGTGGTCATGTGCGGTTCGACAACCGTCTGCGCCAGCGAGGCGGCAAGGGCGGCATCAACGGCATTGCCGCCGTCACGCAGGACATTCAGCGCCACGCGCGAGACGATGGGGTGCGAGGTGACCACGACCCCGTCGCGTCCCGACGCCTTCTGCTTGCGCCCGAACACGGCCGCCTGCGTAAGCTGTGCGATTTCGTCATGATCGAACATCACTTGCCTCTCCTTGGGATATCTTCCGGCCGAGCCGCATGCCGGTATGCGTTTAAGGGGTGAGCCCCAGATATTCGGCGAAGAAAGCCAGGACTTCCGCCGACTGGCGCGTCTGGCTGTCCTTGCCCACGGTGCCGTGCCCCGCATCGGCATGCACCCGCAGCAGGATGGGCAGCGTGCCGCCCCCCGCCTGCTGCAGGCGGGCCGCCAGCTTGCGACCGTGCCAGGGCGGGCAGCGCGGATCGTTGGCCCCGCAATCGATCAGCATGGCCGGATAGGCAGTGCCGTCCCGGACATTCTGATAGGGTGACCAGCGCATGAGAATGTCTGCCATCGCGGGGTCGGACGGATCGCCATAATCCAGCGTCGCCGCCATGGTGAACGGGTCCCGCACCCGGCCCAGCAGGTCGGTGACGGGCGCCTCCGGCGAGATGGCACGGAACAGGTCGGGCCGCTGCACGGCCGCCACGGCCGCCATCACGCCGCCATTCGATCCGCCGGTCACCCCAAGGTGCCGGGACGTGGTGATGCCCCGCGCAATCAGGTCTTCGGCAATGGCATACAGGTCGTTGAACGTGTTCTGTTTGGACGCCAGGCGTCCCTGGTGCCACCAGCGACTGCCGAACTCCCCCCCGCCGCGCAGATGCCCCAGGACCAGCACGCCGCCCGCCTCCACCCACGCCGCCCAGCGGCTTCCGAACCAGCCGGGAAGCACGGCGACATTATAGCCGCCATAGCCGGTAATGATGGTCGGCTGCGGCCGCGACAGGTCAAGGTCGCGACGCGCCACGATATGATAGACGATCTCCGCGCCATCGGCGCTCACGGCCGTGCAGTCCAGCACCTGCGCATCCAGCGTCCATTCCGGTTCCGTGACGCGGGTCAAGGCACGGGTCTTCACATCGGCCGTGCAATAGGCGGGCGAGGTCGCGGGCGTGGAAAACAGGAAGTCGATCTGGTCACCCCGGCCGCGTGCAATGGTATTGGTGACGTTGAAGAAGGAGAAGAAGCTGCCCGTGCGGTTCACCAGACCCCGGCCGGGCAATTCAATCTCCCCTTCCAGCACCCCCGACCGGTGGTAGACGCGCAGCCGTGAATAGGTGTCGACGAAATCAAGGACGACGGCCCGGTCGCCCACCGCCAACACATTGGCCAGCACGGCATCCGATGGCGGGATGATTTCCTGCCAGGTCTCTGTCTGGGCCGGGCATGCCAGCGGGATCGACACCAGCCGGCCGCCGGATGCACCGTCATCGATGATGGTGAAGAACCGGTCGCCAACGATATCGCCCCGGAAGATGCCTTCAACATCCCTCAGGAACGGCTTCCAGACCCCGTCCCCTTGCGTATCCAGGATGAATTCCGGGCGGGGGGCCAGATGGTTGGCGAACAGCAGCACATGGCGCCCATCGGCCGCAACCACCGGCCGCACATAGAAATGGCTGGGCTCGACCCTCTCGTGGACGGCTTCGGCCGGTCGGCCGATCATGACCCGGAACAGCGTCCTGTTGGCCGCGATGTCGGCCGGGTCCATGCTGACATAGAAAAACCCGCTATCGTCGGGCAACCAGACGAAATTGCTCATCCGCTCGCTGGGCAGGCCCTGAGACAGGATCCTGCCCGTTTCCACCTCCACCAGTTGGACGACAGGCTTCTCCCGGCCCCCAGCGGTATAGGCGACGATCGCCATCCGGCCGCTGTGCGACAGCGCGTATCCCGCCATCTGCAACGGCTCACCGGCACGCAGCAGGTTCAGATCGACGACACGCCGGCCCGGTCCCGTCGGCGTATCCGACAGTTCGACGACCATCAGGTCCTGGTCAGCGGGCACGAAGCGGCGGATATAGTGGCCGCCGGCAAAGGTCGGCAGCATCATGTCATCCGCATCACCCATCGAAAGAAGCCGGGCCAGGAATCGTTGATAGGTCGGCAGACCGGAAAGATGGGCGCGGGCCATCTGGTCCTGCGCCGTCTGCCAGCCCATGACATCGCCGTCCTTATCACTTTCCAGCCAGCGGAACGGATCGACATGGCGGACCGTACCGCCGCCGAAGACCACCTGTTCGGGGCGCGCTTCGGCCGTCAGCGAAGCCCTGGCATCCATGCCGGCCATATCAGGCACCCCCGCCCTTCCCGCCATCCAGCGCATCGGCCCACACCGCGCGGATGCCTTCGCCGATGATGTCCGCGATGACGGAGCTGTGATCCTTGCCAGGGAAAATCCGTGTGGTGAGCTTGAGCGACGGATATTGGCGCAGCAGCAGCGTCTCAGCCATCAGGACCGGTGCGCTGACGATGCCCCAGGCAGCCAGACTGATCTGGCCGATCTCCCGCTCCCCGGCGCCGAAAAACACATGGGCCTTCAGGTCCGCATGGGCCGCGGCATAGTCGGTTTCCAGCCGGAAGGCCGAACGGTCCACCGCGTTGCTGGACGGGCTGCCGATGATATAGCGGCCGAAGGCGCCGGGCCTGGCGAACAGGGCATAGTTTGCGAACATGCCGCCGCCGGAATGGCCCAGCAGGCCATGATCCGCGCTCATGCGATAGGTGCGCGCCAGGTCCGGCCGTACCTCGTCGACCAGGAAGGCAAGAAGATCGTCGGCCTTCTGCTGCTGCCCGTCCTCCGGCACGCCGAGCTTGCGAAAATAATCCCCGCCCGGCCCGTCGAACAGGATGTTCCGCCCGGGCGGTGCAAAATCGATGGCGCGGCGGCGGCCGAATTCCGCCACCCCGGCATCGGCGGAACACCCGATGCCCACGACGATCATCTCTGGCGCCAGCCCACCGATCACCAGGGTATTGAGCAGGCCCACGGTCAGGTGAAGCAGGAACGGCCCGTCCGTCACCCACAGGACGGGATAATGCTTGTCCGGCATGGCGTGATAGCTGGCCGGCAATGCCACCTGGACTTCATAATCCCAGCCGAAGGCGGCGGCCGGCATGGCGATGGCCGGCTCGATGGACATGGCGCAGCGGGCCCCGGGCCGCGCCCAGTCATGCACCGGCGCCTTCTTCGCATCTTCGCTCATCGTTTTTTCCCTCCCCTATCGTACCGGGTCCGATCATCGCGCCGTGGTCGCGCCGGCGGTCTCCGGCGTGCGGTCAAGGGGGTGTTGCAAGCCGCTGTTCGCCCGTGCCGTCGCCTGGAACGGCTTTTCCGCAAGGCGGAGCATGATGATGCAGATCACCCAGGCTGGCAGGCTGATGGCCAGGCCACCCCAGAACAGACTATGCGGCCCCGCATCGATCAAGTCGCCGAAGAATGCAGCACCGGCGACGCCCAGGCCGACCGCCGGCCCGTTGGTCATCGCCCGGATCGCCATGATGCGCGCCCGGACCGGGGCCGGGGCCAGTTCCTGCAACAGGCTGACGCTGGACGCACCGGCAATCGTCGATGCGATGATCTGTATGCTGACGATGACATAGACCTGCCAGGGTGCGGTCACAAACGGGATGAAGCAAATGAACGGAACCGAGATGGCCAGCGTGACCCAGATGATGCGCGGTGCCGCGCGATAGCCAAGCCGCTTCTGCAGATACCGCAGAACGAAATTGCCGGCCACGACGCCAACCACGCTGGCTGCCGCGATGACCGCCCCCAGCACCATGCCCACTTCCGCCGGACCCAACCCGAAAATGCGGGTCAGCGAGACCGGCGTCCAGGCCAGGATGCCGGTGACACCCAGGGCGAAGAAGGTCATGCCGATAAAGACGAAAAGCACCGACCGCATATTGCTTTTCAGGAACGGAATGATGGGTGCCACCGGTGCTGCCGGCTGCCCCCCCGCCCTGCTTTCCACCCGCCCCTTCGGAAGGACGAAAAGCATCGCCATGAAGAGGGGAAACGGAATGGCGGCAGCAATGAAGGCCCAGCGCCAGTTCTCAAGCTCCGCAAAGGCCGACAGGGCCGGGCCCATCGCATTGAGGCCGGAGATCATGGCACCGACCAGGAAGAGACCGGACGCCATGCTCAACGATACAGCGATGTAATAGATCATCGTCGCCGTGACGCGCGCCTGTCCACGGAACAGTTCCGGCAGAAGCGACATGAAGATGGGCGCAATACCGGCCTCCGCCGCCGCCACGGCCGCAGAGGCGGCGAACAGGGAGACAAACCCCGACGCAAAGCCGCATGCGGCCGTGCCCAGCGCCCAACTGACAACACAGAGCGCCAGCACCCATCGTTTGTCGAACCGGTCGGCAAACCAGGCGATGGGATAGGCGCCCAGAAACGTGAACAGGGCGAAGCCGATGCCCTGGATAAGGCCGAGCTGGGTGTTGCTGAGATCGAGTGAGACACTCATCTCGGCGGCGACCAGCCCGAATACCTGGCGATCGATCGTGGCATACAGCATCACGGCGACCATCACCGCCAGACAAAGCGATGCACGGATGTCCGTGACTGCCGGGGGCATAGTTCGATGCATTGGCTTGTTCCTGAACCCGTCTATCCCGCAGGTTTGAGCGCGCACATACCATGATCCGCAGCCAACCCGATTGCCCATCCGGTTTCATCCGCTATCCTGGCCGTGCGACGCCCCTTAGAACCCGGTCTTGAAATTCACGCCGATGATACGGGGCGTCTGCTCCACGTCCTGCAGGATCACACCATAGGGACCGGGAATGACCGGCCTGCTGACATCGGTCAGGTTGTCGGCGAACAGGGACAGTTCGAAATTGCCGAAATCCACGCCGATCCGCGCGTTCAACAGGTCGCGGGCACCAATCCGGACATTCACATTGGACCCGCGGTTGATGATCGCGGAACGCCCGGCATGCTGATAATCCAGGCGCGCAAAGCCGTCCAGGCTCTCCGACAGGGGCCAGCGGTAGTCGATATAGCCCGACCAGCTTTCCTGCACGGCATAATCCACCGGATCGCCAACCGCATGTTCGGCGGAAGCGGTCTTATAGGAAAGATCGTTCCAGCCATAGGTGGCGCTGACCGTCAGGCCGCTGACGGGGCGGGCGGTGAGGGATGCGTCGATGCCATAGCCCTGCACCTTGCCGCCATTCGTGATGTATCCGATGGCGGCACCGACGGGGAAGAACGAGCTCTGCACGCCCTGCCAGTCATTGTAATAGGCCGCGGCATCGACGATCAGGCGGTTGTCCAGCAACTGATGCCGGGTGCCGACCTCATAGGTCCACAGCTTCTCAGGATCATAGTCGGCCGGACCGCCCGTCGCCGCGGAGTTGAAACCACCGCTGCGGAAGCCCTTCGCAACGCTGGCATAGACCAGCCCGTCCGGCGAAAACTTGTAGCTGACATTCACCCGCGGATTGACGGAGGAGAAATCGCCGCTGTTCTCGTTGATGGCCGGGTTACCGAAGCTGGCCGACACCGCCGTGAGCGTGCGCTTTTCATAGAAATAGCGGAGCCCGCCGGTCACGGTGAGCTGGTCGGAAACATTCCATGCCAGTTCGCCGAACACCGCCCCCGCCTCTGACTTGCTGGTCGCCACGGCAGAGATCAGGTCGAAGGCCATGGTGCCGGGTGCGGTGACCGTCCTGGAGACACCTTCGCGGTCAAGGCGACGGCCATAGAGCCCAACCGTCCATTCCACGATGCCGGGGGCCGATGCCAGCCGGATCTCATTGGAGAAAATCTCCGTGCTTGAATCCGAGCCCAGCCCTACGCTGGTGATGGTCCCCGCCGGATATCCGAACACCGGCAGCAACGGCACATAAACGGACGAAAGATCCGTCATCGTGCTGTTCTCCGCCTTCTGGTAACCGAAGCTGTTCAGCAGAGAGCCCCAGCCCAGGTCCCATCGCAGGACGGCGTTGACCAGATCGTAGTTCGGATTGTTGTATGCCGCCAAGGGAGCGGATGTCTGCCGGCCGGTCCCGTAATTCTGGTAATCCTGCTTCTGGTCCTGATGCAGGACCATGATGGATGCCTGCAGGTTCTCCGTCACCTCGGCCAGCAGCTTGCCGCGGATCGTGAAGATTCTGGCGGCATTGACGTCCTTCTTGCCCGTCACCGTGCTGTCGATCCAGCCGCCCGTATCCTCATACCCGGCCACCACGCGCAGGCCCACGCGATCTTTCACCAAAGGCAGATTGACGACACCGCTCACGCGCCCGGCGGTGCCGCCATCGGTCACCCGGCCCAACTGGCCTTCCAGGCGCCCGCCGAAATCCCGCAGGTCGGGATTGGCCGTCAGATAGCGGATGGTGCCGCCCATGGACCCTTCACCATAGAGCGTTCCTTGCGGTCCGCGCAGCACCTCGACACGTTCCATGTCGATCAGGCGCAGGCCGACGCTCTGGGTATTGTCATCGATGCTGGTCGGCATCTCATCCAGATACTGGCCGACGGTGGGCAGGCCGTTGGTGGCCGACACACCACGGATCTGCAGGCGTTCCTGGCCCGGCGCCGTCTCCACCAGCGACAGGCCGGGCACGGCATATTGCAGCTCCCGCAGGCTCGCCACGCCACGTCGTTCGATTTCCGCACCAGTGACGGCCGTGATCGCCAGGGGAACCTCGATCAGCCGCTCCATGCGCTTTTGCGCCGTGACGATGATTTCCTCCAGGATCACCGGCTCTGCGCCCACGGCGGCAGTAGTGGCCTGAGCCTGAACCCCGGCCGGCAGGGCAAGAACCATGGCCGCTCCGGCAAGCAGGTGACCACGCGACCAGTATGAACATTTGCCGCTTCGCGCCATATCCAAGTCTCCCATGACCATCCCTGAGATTTTTGGCTCGCCTGCCGCCGCGGTTGAGATCCGCGCGTAATGATCAGCATGAGCCGGTGATGTGAGGATAAGGCCAAGCGAGGCGGGGAAATGTCTCATTGCGACAAAAATGGGTCCACAGGCGACATGGTGGATAGCACCGGCCCGCCACGCCTCCTGAAAAAGCCGCACCTATGGGGAGTGGGAGGATGCCCGCGCCTGCCCCGGGGACATGGCGAAGCGCTGGCGAAAGCTGCGCGAAAAATGGCTTGAGCTTGAAAAACCACAGGTGACCGCGACCATGACGGTCGACAGGTCCGTCTCCCGCAGCAGCCGCATCGATTCATCGAGCCTGATCCTCAGGTAATGTTCACGGATCGTGGTGCGCATCTGCGTCCTGAACAGCCGTTCCAGCTGGCGGACCGAAACACCGGCGGTAAATGCCAGGGCCTCACGCTCCAGCGGCGTCTCCTTATTGGCCTCCATGGCTTCCAGCGTCGCGACAAGGCCCGGATGCGATACCCGGTAGCGCTGGCTGACAGCCGCCCTTTGTGCGCCTTCTGCCGGCCGCTTGTGGGTCCGCAGATACCAGTCGCTGACAAGCTGGGCGAGGTCGGGGCCGTGGGTGCTGGCGATCAGTTCCGCCACGAGATCGAGCCCGGCGGTGCCGCCGGCACAGGTGATCCGCCGCCGGTCGATGACAAAAAGACCGCGTTCGACCTCAAGGTCGGGGAAGGTTTCGATGAAAGCCGGCTCGTGTTCCCAATGGATCGTGCAGCGATAACCCTCCAGCAGTTCCGCCCGCGCCAGCAGGAAGGCCCCGCCGGACACACCGCCAATGACGATGCCGCGTGTGCTCAGCCGCCGAAGGGCGGCGAAGGTCGTGCGATTGTCGAACAAAGCGGGATTACCGCCGGCGAACACGAACATCATGTCGACATCGGCATTGCCGTCGATCATGCCATCAACCTGCATGGTCACCCCGGTTGATGGCCGGGCCGGCTCGCCATCCACCGAATAGTGCCGCCATTCGTAAAGTTCACGCCCGGACAGGCGGTTCGCCGCGCGGAACGGCTCGATCACCGCCGCATAGGACATGAGGGCGAACCCCTCGATAAGAAGGAATCCCACGCGGACCGGTCGAACGCCCATGCCGGGGGTGTCGCTTCTGGACCCGATTTTGTCGCCGCTGTGCATCATCGCCGCTCAAATACCATCAAGATGGGTCTAAAGCATACGGACCGGGAGAGGAAGGATATGCGCTATTCCTGGGCGACTTTGATTGCGCAATCGCTTCGCGGACATCGCGGCTGGAAGCCGGCCTGGGCGGACCGGCCCCCTCAACCCCATTATGACATCGTTGTGGTCGGCGGCGGCGGGCATGGTCTGGCGACGGCCTATTATCTGGCAAGGAACCACGGCGTCGCCCGTGTGGCGGTGCTGGAAAAAGGCTGGATCGGCGGCGGCAATGTCGGCCGCAATACGACCATCATCCGTTCCAACTACCTCATGGACGGCAATATCCCGTTCTATGAATGGTCGATGAAGCTCTGGGAAGGGCTGGAACAGGACCTGAACTATAACGCGATGGTCAGCCAGCGCGGCATCCTGAACCTCTACCATAATGATGCGCAGCGCGACGCCGCCGTGCGTCGCGGCAATGCGATGCGCTTCCATGGCGTCGATGCAGAATTGCTGGATCGCGACCGGGTCCGCCGGATGGCACCGTTCCTGGATTTCGACAATGCGCGTTTTCCGATCATGGGCGGTCTGCTGCAACCGCGCGGCGGAACGGTGCGGCATGATGCCGTCGCCTGGGGCTATGCCAGGGCCGCCTCCGCGCTGGGGGTCGACATCATCCAGGGATGCGAGGTGGTGGGGATCGAGCGTGATGCGGCGGGCGCCGCCATTGCCCTGGAAACCACGCGCGGGCGGATCGGTGCCGGGCGGATCGGCCTGGCCGTGGCGGGCAGCACCTCGCGCGTCGCGGCCCTGGCCGGCCTGAAGCTGCCCATCGAGAGCCACGTCCTGCAGGCATTCGTTTCCGAAGGACTGAAGCCGGCCATTCCCGGCGTCATCACCTATGGCGCCGGCCATTTCTATGTCAGCCAGTCCGACAAGGGCGGCCTGGTGTTCGGCGGCAATCTGGACGGCTATAACAGCTATGCCCAGCGCGGTCAGATGCCGACCGTGGAGGATGTCTGCGAAAGCGGCATGGCGATGATGCCGATGCTGGGCCGGGCGCGCGTGCTGCGCAGTTGGGGCGGCATCATGGACATGTCCATGGATGGCTCGCCCATCATCGACGCAACGCCCGTGGACGGTCTGTTCCTGAATGCCGGCTGGTGCTATGGCGGGTTCAAGGCCACGCCCGCCAGCGGCTGGTGCTTCGCCCATCTGCTGGCGAC
Organism: Niveispirillum fermenti; assembly: GCF_048066175.1. Lineage (GTDB taxonomy): Bacteria > Pseudomonadota > Alphaproteobacteria > Azospirillales > Azospirillaceae > Niveispirillum > Niveispirillum fermenti. The sequence goes on from NZ_JBLTXA010000007.1 coordinate 149,444, forward strand.
CGGCGCGGCGCATGACCTGGCGTCGGCCTACCGCCTGGACCGGTTCGCCACCGGGGCGCTGATCAACGAAAAGGGCGAAGGCGCCCAACCCAATCTCCACTGAGGCGCTGCTGAAAAATGCGTATCCATTGCCCTTATTGCGGCTCGCGTGACATTGGCGAATTCATCTATCGGGGCGACGCTGCACCAACACGGCCGGCCACACCCGATGCCGGCGCCTTCGTCGATTATGTCTATCTGCGGGAGAATATCGCGGGGCCGATCGATGAGCATTGGTACCACCTGCATGGCTGCCGCCAATGGCTGACCGTCCGGCGCGACACCGTCTCGCACGAGATCATGTCCGTCACCCTTGCGACGGAGGGTGCGCGATGAGCCGGCTGGCAACAGGGGGGCAGATCGACCGGTCCAATCCCCTCACCTTCCGCTTCGATGGCCGCACCTATCAGGGGCTGGCCGGGGATACCCTGGCCTCCGCCCTGATCGCCAATGGCGTCAGGCTGGTGGGACGATCCTTCAAATATCACCGGCCGCGGGGGATTCTGTCGGCAGGGTCGGAGGAACCCAACGCGCTGGTGACCCTGCGGGAGGGGGCCCATGCCGAACCCAATACCCGCGCCACGCTTGTCGAGCTGTTCGACGGGCTGACGGCCATCAGCCAGAACCGCTGGCCGAACCTGCGGTTCGATCTGCTGGCGGTGAACCAGGCCATCGCGCCGATGCTGGTGGCCGGCTTCTACTACAAGACCTTCATGTGGCCGGCTTCCTTCTGGGAGAAGGTATATGAGCCGCTGATCCGCCGGGCGGCGGGCCTCGGCCACCTTTCCCCCCATCCCGACCCGGACCATTATGACCGGGCGCATGGGTTCTGCGACCTGCTGGTCATCGGGGGCGGGCCGGCCGGGCTGGCCGCTGCCCTGGCCGCCGGACGGGCAGGCCTGCGCGTGATCCTGGCCGGGGAGGATTTCCGGTTCGGCGGCCGCCTTCTGTCAGAGCGGCATGTCGTCGCCGGCCTGCCCGGCGATGCCTGGGCGACGCAGGTGGCCGACGAACTGGCATCGATGCCCAATGTGCGGCGGCTGGTCCGCACGACCATCGTCGCCGCCTGTGACGGACGCGAATATGTGGCGGTGGAGCGGCTGACCGACCATCTGCCGCCAACGACACCGGCCCGCCCGCGTCAGCGGCTGTGGAAGATCGTCGCGCGGGAGGCCGTGCTGGCATCGGGCGCCATCGAACGGCCCCTGGTCTTCGGTGGCAATGACCGGCCGGGGGTCATGCTGGCCTCAGCCGTCTCCACCTATATCAACCGCTTCGCAGCCGTTCCGGGCAAGCGCGCGGTGGTGTTCACCACGGGCGACAGCGGCTGGCGCACGGCCGCCGACCTGATCGCCGCCGGGGCAGAGGTGGCCGCCCTGGCCGATGCCCGCGACGATGTGCCAGCGGCGGTCCGGGCACTCCTGCCCCGCGGGGTTCCCGTCCATATCGGGGCACGGGTGGCCGACACCCATGGTGCGCCGCTGCATTCCGTCGATCTTTATGCCGATGGAAAGCGCCATCAACTCCGTGCCGACCTTCTGGCCATGGCGGGTGGATGGAACCCGGCCATCGGGCTTGGGTCCAACCTGGGCACACGCCCGGTCTGGTCGGACGTGCAGGAGACATTCCTGCTGACGCAGACCCCGCCGGGCCTTCATATCGCCGGTGCCGCCAACGGCAAGTTCCCACTGGGCGACGCCATCCGCGACGGCTGGTCACGCGGCGCACAGATCGCCCAGGCGCTGGGCCGTCCCGGCATTGCCGAACCGGACCTGACGACCAGCGACGATCCGGCCAGCGGCCGCGCGCTGTGGCATGTCGCAGAGAGGCGCGGCAAGGCCTTCGTCGATTTCCAGAACGATGTCACCGACCGGGATATCGATCTGGCCGTTCAGGAAGGCTTCACCTCCGTCGAGCATCTGAAGCGCTACACCACGCTGGGCATGGCGACGGACCAGGGCAAGACCAGCGGCGTCAACGGCCACGTGCTTCTGGCCAGGGCGACCGGCAGGACGCTGACGCAGACCGGCACGATCCTGTCACGGCCCCCCTGGCAGCCGGTGGCCATCGGCGCGCTGGCGGGCCATCACCGCGGCCGCGACTTCCGGCCAGAACGCCTCACCCCCAGTCACGGCTGGGCGGCTGCGCGCGGTGCCGTGTTCACCGACGCCGCCCTGTGGAAGCGCGCGCAATGGTTCCCGCATCATCAGGACGAACCCTGGCGCGATGCGGTCGACCGGGAGGTACGGCTGACCCGGTCCGGGGTCGGCGTCTGCGATGTCTCGACGCTCGGCAAGATCGACATCCATGGGCCGGACGCGGGCACCCTGCTGGACCGGCTATATACCGGCACATTCTCCACCCTGGCGGTGGGGCGCGCCCGCTATGGCATCATGTTGCGCGAGGATGGGTTCGTCTTCGACGATGGCACGACCACCCGCTTTGCGGCCGATCGCTACTATCTGACGACGACGACGGTCAATGCCGGCCGGGTCATGCAGCATATCGACCACGCCCGTCAGGTCCTGTGGCCGGAACTGGACGTGCAGGCGGTATCGGTGACCGAACGCTGGGCCGCCTTCTCCATCGCCGGTCCCGCCTCGCGCACGCTGGTCGCGGCGGCATTGCCGGGGATCGACCTGTCCAACGCCGCCTTCCCGCCCATGGCCGCCATGGAACTGACGTGGGAGGGAGGGCCGGCACGGCTGTTCCGTCTGTCCTTCTCCGGTGAGCTTGCCTACGAACTCTGCGTGCCGGCCCGTGCGGGCGACCGGCTGATCCGCCGCCTGTTCGATCTTGGCGCCAGCCTTGGCATCACGCCCTATGGCACCGAGGCGCTGGGCGTCATGCGGATCGAGAAGGGCCATGTGGCGGGACCGGAACTGAACGGCCAGACCACCGCCGCCGATCTGGGCATGGGCCGGATGGTATCGAGCAAGAAGGATTTCATCGGCCGCACCCTTGCCGGACGCCCCGCCCTTGTCGATCCAAACCGCCCGGTGCTGGTCGGGCTGAAGCCACGTGACCGGCGCCAGTTGTTCACGGCGGGCGCGCATCTGGTCCGGCCGGGCCAGGCGCCGGTCGCGGCGCATGACGAGGGCTATGTCACCTCCGTCGCCTATTCACCGACGCTGGGCCATCCCATCGCTCTGGCCCTGCTGTCCGGCGGGCGGGGCCGCCATGGTGAGCTTATCGTTGCCCATGACCTGTTGCGCGGAACCGCCGTGGAGGCGGAAATCTGTGATCCGGTTTTCTACGATCCCGAAGGAGCGCGCGTCCGTGGTTGATACTGTTCGGATTACGGAACGGCCGGACCTGTCCGTGGCCTCCATCCTGGCGCGCCGCGGCGCAACCACGGCCGCCATTGGCGGAGCGATTGGCATCGACATGCCCCTCGGGCCGACCTGGGTGGCGGCGGAACGCTTCATCATGATGGGAACCGGACCGGGAAGCTGGCTGGCAGTCGGACATGATGACGGCTCCGACGGATGCGGCGACCTGGGGGACCGGCTCACCGGACTGGCCAGCGTGTCTGACCAGACCGGCGCCTACCGCCTGTTCCGGGTGGAGGGGCCGGATGCACGGACCCTGCTCCAGCGTGGCGCCTATATCGATCTGGACGGCGTGGCCTTTCCGGCCGGTGCGGTTGGCGTCACCATGATCGGGCATGTGGATGTGATCATCCGCAACATAACGGACGGGCACTGCTACGAGGTCGCGGTCTACCGCAGCTACACCGACAGCTTCATGCGATGGGCCGATGCCGCCTGCGCCGGGCTTTGAGCGACAGCGGGGCAGCGCCGCCCCTGCACGGAAGCATTCACCCCCGCATGGGCAGATAGGGGTGGTCCAACCCGAAGGCCACCGGCCCCATCACCCGCAGCGCGGCGTCGGAACGAAGCTGGGGGGGGGCCGGGACAGCCACGATCCTGATCCGCTGGCCGTAACGCAGGCTTTGGGTCGGTATCGGTTCGCCCGTGTCACGATCGACGATGCAGATCAGGTCGGGCACGATGGCCAGGACGCGGTCGCCAATGCGCGCCACAAGGTTTTCGTTCTGGAACAGCACTTCGGCTTCACCCGCCCCATCCAGGGCCGCCACCCGCGCCAGGCCTGAGGCGAAGCCATCCGCCGTCCGACGCTCCAGATCGGTGATCTTGCCGTCGAACAGGATGGCCCCACCGCCATAAGGCGGGAGGGTACGCAGGCAGTCCACCAGCGATCCGACGGGATCACCGCCGCGCCGACCCTGGCGGATGGCCCGGCCCACGGCCAGCGCCGCCGACAGGGTACCCGGCACGACCGCCGCCTTCATGCGCGCGCCATCCATGGGGAAACAGGCGATGAAGACACGCAACCCCATCTGGATGGCCAGCGCCCGCGTCATGTCCTCCGCCACCTTGTCGGTTACGGCGTTGATGACGGCGCTGTTATGGTATTCATCGATCACCACCAGCGGCGTGGCGCGGATGCCGTGCAGGCTGAAGCTGTTCATCTGCAATTCGGGGAAGGCGCGGCCCATGCCGTCACCGTCGATCACGGGCAGGCCCCGCATGGCGCCCGCCGCCAGTGGCAACAGCGAATTGCCGCCGCCGATCTCCGCCGGCAGCAGGGCGTCGATCCGCCGGCCCAGATGCGCTTCCAGCCGGTCCAGGGCGGCCATCACCTCATCCCCGCGGATCAGTTTTTCAACCTGCACGGTAGGGGCGCCGAAACCGGCGATGGAACAGACCAGCGCATCGTCGGGCAGGTCCGCCGGGGCCAGGATGCGCGGCGCCCCGTGGCGGGCGAAGGCTTCCCCGGCCACCAGCCGGCCGATATGCGGATCACCGCCGCCGCCGGTGCCCAGGAAGGCGGCTCCACGGGCAAGGTCTTCAAGATCGTCGATGGACAGGTCGAGGGACATGATGTCGGCCTTGTGAGGGAATGTCTGAAAGATCAGCGGCGCGGCGGCGGCGGAAAGGCCCGGCGGCTGTGAGACAGGCCCAGCGACAGGCAGGTCACGGCCGCCATCAAGGCCGCCTGCAGCGGGCTGATGACGGGAACAGGCGTGCCGCGCGCGGCCAGGGCGGCGGACAGCTTGTCCGACAGGCCCAGGAAGCCGGTGCAGCCCAGCAGGATGGCATCGGCCCGGTCCCGCTCGATGGCCTGCACGGCCCCGTCCAGCAGGCGGGGCAGCAGCGTATCGCCGCTATGATCGATATCGAGCACGCCGATCTCCACGGCCTGGACGCTGGCCAGCTTGGCACGCAATCCATAAAGAAGGGCGTTGCGTTCCAGCAGGGGGCGAACGCGGTCGGATATGGTGACCACGCCGAACCGGTGACCCAGGGTGGCGGCCAGGTGCATGCCCGCCTCTCCCGGCCCGATGACGGGGATGGACACGGCCTCACGCGCGCCATGCAGACCGGGATCGCCGACGCAATCGATGATGATCGCGTCCACACCGTCCGCCTCTGCCTGGCGGGCGCTGGCGACGACGCCGGGTGAACACATCACCTCGTCATGCAGGCTTTCGATCGAGGGCGGGCCGTCCGCGATGTTCACATGGCTGAAACGCAGGGGTGCCAGCAGGTCGCCGAATTCCTGGCGTTTGTGCGGGCGCGGGGTGATGTGCGGCGTGATCAGCCGGACATGGTGGGTCATGATGTCTGCTCCGGGATCGCAATCGGCGCCCGGCGGGCGAACCACAGCCGGGACAGCAACAGGTGGAAAAGGCCAGCGGCCAGCATGGCGTCGATGGCCGGAATGCCCGTCAACCGGTACCAGCCCGCCGACGCACCGGCCCCCACGGCCACGGCAAGGCCCCAGGACAGGAAGGCGGCGACCGACAGGCGCGGCCGCGCCGCCATCATTTCCGGCACATACCGCCGGCCGCTGACAGTGAAATAGTCGGTCAGATAGATGGCGGCCACTGGCGGGATGGCGATGCCGACCGCCAGCATCAGCGGGATCAGGTGCGAACTGACGCCCAGGGCCGCCAGCGTGACGCCGATGGCACCGGCCGCCCCGACGACCCAATGGTGGCGGACCCGACCCAGCGCCGCCGACAGGCCCAGGGAGGAGGAATAGAGATTGCCGGCATTGGTCATCCAGGCCTTGACGACCAGGAACAGCAACGCCGGCACACCCAGACCCAACGCCACCATCAGCGCCACCAGATCACGATGTCCCGTGGCGATGGCGGGAACGGCCGCCAGGACCAGCACCAGGGGCATCATGCCATAGCTCAGCAGGGCGGCAATCCGCGCCTGTCCCGCATCGCGGGCAAACCGCGTGATGTCGGGAAAGATCGTCGCACCCACCACCATCGCCCCCACGACGGCGGAGATGCCAATACCCAGCGTCGGCGGGTCGGCAGGCGTGGCCAGAAGCACACCCGGCTCCGCCATGCGCCAGCCCAGGAAGGCCATGGCCAGCAACACCAGCCCAACCAGCGGCATGACCAGATTGGACAGGCGCTGAAGCCCCGCGAAGCCGAACAGCGTCGTGGTGATCATCAGCGACCCGCCGATCAGGATATAGGGCGTGGGACCCAGGCCGATCCCCATCTGCCGGCCGATGCCGGCCAGGCTTTCCCCAAAAATCTGCGCCGTCACCCCGAACCAGCCCAGCAGCGTCAGCGCCAGAACGAAGCTGACCACCCGCCCTCCATCGCGCCCGAAGGCCAGCCGGATGATCTGCGCCGTCGACAGGCGGGTCCGGGCCGCCATGCTGCCCGTGGCCATGCCCAGCACGGTCAGGATGGCGGCCCCGGCGGCAAAGACCAGGGCGGACCGCCCCAGCCCCTGCGCCGTTCCAATCTCTGCCCCCATCACAAAAGCCGGCAGGGCGATGATGACGCCGATCTTGATCAGGGCAATGCGCCAACCGTGGACAATGGCGACGCTTTCCGGCACAGGACCGTTTGCATATTCCTGGCGTGAGCCGATGCCGGCCATGGAGTACTCCCTTCACCCGCTTGTCTTTATGGAACTAGAACCGGAACGTCGCCTCCACGCCATAGCTGCGCGGCTGGTTGGGAAAGCGCAGATCGGATCCGGTGATGGACAGGTTGGTCGCATGCCGGCTGTCGGTCAGGTTCTTGCCGACCAGCGCCACGGCCCAGTCGGACGCATCCACCGACAGCCGGGCGTCGATGAAGCTTTTCGTACCGGTGCGCATTGTGTTGTTGAGGTCGAAATAGAAGGCGCCGCGCCGCTGGTAGGAACCGAAAGCGATCAGGTCCATATCCGCCGTCAGGGGTTGTGTGTAGGTGGCTGATGCGTTGAAGGTGAAGGGCGGCACGGTGGGCGATTTCTTGCCCACGGCGGTGGCGGCCCCCAGTTCCGTGGTGTCGATGGCGGCAACCGTGCTGTCGGTGACACCGATACCGGCATTGACCGACAGCGCATCGGTCAACCTTGCGTTCAGTTCCAACTCGAACCCGTCGATATCCGTACTCTTGATGTTCAGGACACCGCGGCGGGATTCCGTGGCGGAGAAGATCACAAAGGACAGGAGCTGGTTGGAATAGTCGATATGGAAGACCGACCCGTTCAGCGTCATCAGCCCGTCCATCAGCGTGGTCTTGAACCCCACCTCGTAATTGCGCGTGGTCTCGTTGTCGAACTTGGTGTTCTGGGTGAAGCCGCCGGTGCGGAAACCCTCCGAATAGGTGACATAGGTCATCACATCGGGCGACCATTTGTAGGAGACCTGCAATTTGGGCTGCAATTTCTTGAAGGTCGCCTGTTTGAAGCTGGCCGCCGGGGCGCGGCGGTCGCGCGAATCCTGCTTGTCGCGGTCATAGCGCAGGGCCGCCAGCAGCGTCAGTTCCTCCGTCACCTCATATTCCCCCTGTCCGAACAGGGCCCAGCTTTCACTGTTGATGCGGTTCAACTGGTTCAGCAGGTTGGGATTGATGCCGCCGGGGATCTCCGCCCCCACCTGGATCGCCTGGTTCTCCTGCTTGTCCTGGTAGAAACCGCCGACGATCCAGTTGAACACTCCCTTGCCATTCGATGCCAGGCGCAGTTCCTGGTTCATCACCTTGGTGGCGAAGGTGATATCCTGAACCCGCAGCGGGGCAGCGGAATAATCGGCGTCGGCGAAGATCCATTGCTCCACGTCCGCGAAACCGCTGACAGAGATCAGGCTGACAGCCCCCATGTCATAGTCGAGCCGTAGTGACGCATCCCGGAACCGGGTACTGTCGCGTCCGATGATATTGCTGGTTGCCAGGCCGTCCACGATATCGTCGATACCTGCAAAATTGCCCGCTGCGTCGCGCGGTGCGATGTCCTGGATGCAGCAACTGCCATCACCCTCCGTCCAGGCGCCGCGCATCTGTGCGCGCAGCTTCTCCCCCTGATAAACGAATTGCAGGCGGCCCGACGTTTGATCGCTGAAGTCGATCCGGTCGCCGCGCGCATTATGGATCAGGCCGTCCGTACTGCGATGGTAGGCGCTGGCCCGCACGAAAAGCCTGTCTTCCACGATGGGACCCGATACGACACCCGACAGGCGGTAGGTGTTGCCCCGGCCATAGCTTGCCTTCACCTGGCCCTCCGTCTCGTTGGTGGGCCTCTTCGTGGTGATATTGATGGCGCCCGCGATGGCACCCTGGCCGTACAACGCCCCCTGCGGCCCCTTCAGCACCTCGATCTGGGCCACATCAATCAGGTCCTGGGTCAGGAAGTCGTTCGACCCTAACTGCACGCCATCGACAATGATGCTGACCGGCGGCAGGGCGCCCTGGGCACCGGCAAGGCCCCGCATGGTCAGGAAGGTCTCGTTGCTGCGGAACGTCTCCCGGATGATCAGGTTGGGCGTCATGTCGACGAAGTCGCGCACGCTCTCGATGCCGGCCTGCTCGATCTGCGCGGCGGAGAAGACGGTAACCGATTCCGGCACCTCCTGCAGGCGCTCCTCCCGCTTGCGGGCGGTCACGACGATCTCCTCAAGCTGTATTTCCGATGCCGTCACAGCCGGCACCGGCGGCAGCAGGACTGTCGTCAGCAGCAGCGACGCCAGGATGGAATGTTTCCCTTTACGCTTTCCCATGATGAACTCCCGTGTTCACTTATTGTTGTATGAAAGGAGCGATCTGTCTCAGGCCAATGATTGCCGGCCTGTTCGCAGCGCCCCGACGGCCTTGGCCCGGATGCGCACCGCACCGCCCGGCACATAGGCGAGCGGCCGTTCCTCCAGGTCGAAGATCTCAATGGTGGCTGGATCAGCGCCGGCCGACGCGGCGGCGGCGATGGCTTCCGCCCGCGCCTGCTCCAGCGCCGCGTCCCGGCCGATGCGGCCATAATGGTAGACACGGTCAACCTCGCCGCCGACCTGGGCCACGGCGGCACCGATGGCGTTGGCCACACCGGCATGCGGTGGGACCACCACCTCCGACACGCCGGAAATTGGCCGGGAGACCAGCACGGCACCGCCCCCCACCAAGATCAAGGGCAGGGCGGCAGCGCTGGTCTTGACCCGGTCCACGCCTTCCTCGATCAGGCGGTGGATATGATCGACACCGGCCGCCACCAGCGTGGCCGGCAGATGCGCCACCTTCTCCCGATCGCCGATATCGGCACAACCGGCGGCAACGGCGATGTCGGTGGCCGTCAGCGTGTCGCCACCGAAGACCAGGGCCCGTTCCCGGATGCGGAACCCGACGGAACGCGGGCCGATGGCCAGCCCGTCCCCGTCCGCCGCCACCAGACTGCCGCCGCCCAGACCGATGGCCAGGATGTCGGGCATGCGGAAATTGGTGCGCACGCCGCCAACATCGGCGGTCACCGCCGCCTCGCGCGGGAAACCATTGACCAGCATGCCGATATCCGACGTGGTGCCACCGATATCGACCACCAGCGCATCCTTGATGCCGCAGAGATAAGCGGCACCCCGCATGCTGTTGGTGGGGCCCGACGCAAAAGTCAGGACGGGATATTGCTCGACGGTGTCGGCACTCATCAGCGTGCCGTCATTCTGGCTGACGAAGAAGGGCGCCTGGATGTCCAGCCTGGCCAGCGCGTCGCGGAAGGAACTGACGACCTGCGTCGCCAGATCGGCCAGGCTGGCATTCATGATGCCGGCATTCTCGCGTTCCAGCAGGCCCAGCCGGCCGATGCGGCTGGACAGGGTCACGCGCACGCCGGGCATCTCCTCACGCAGGATGGCCTCCGCCCGCTCCTCCATGGCGCCGGCCACGGGGGAGAAGACGGCGGACACGGCCACGCTGCGCAGGCCACGCCGCTGGAAATCCCGCGCAGCCGCACGGATGGCCGCCTCGTCCAGCGGCGTGTCGACGCGACCATCATACTGCACCAGCCCGCCGACCAGCACGGTGGCGCCATGCATCTTCTCGCGGATATCGGCCGGCCAGCCGACCAGCGGCGGCAGGCCCGTCGTCGCGGGCAGGGCGATGCGGATGATGCCAACCGGCAGCAGATGCGCCCGCTCCACCACGGCATTGGTGAAATGGGTGGTGCCAATCATCACCGCCTCGATGGCGTCGGCGGGAACCTTCGCCTGACCCATCACGGCGGTGATGGCATCGATGATGCCGCCGCTCACATCCGCCGTGGTCCCCGCCTTGTGCCAGGCCAGGATCGTTCTTCCGTCCAGAAGAACGGCGTCGGTATTGGTTCCGCCGACATCGATGCCGATCCGCATGTTTCCCCTGCATCCGCGCCCCGGGCGCGTTCCCCGAATTGTTCGACGGGTTCAGCATGAGCCAGGCAGCGGCCGGCAGGCAAAGCCGGGGGGGAGTGGGATGGCAGCAACCGGAGAGTAGGAACGGGAGTGGCCGGGCGGGTGGGATGGAACACAGATGAAGGGTAGGGCGTCACACCCCGCCGGCATGTTCCACCGGCACGGAACCGGCCGTACCCGGCAAGCCGGCCAGACCGGCACGTCCGGTCACGCCCAGCTTGGCATAGATGTTCTTGACGTGGAACTTCACGGTATTGAGCGTGAGGCTCAGATTGCGGGCGATCACCTTGTCCGGGTGTCCCGCCTGCAATTCCGCCAGCACCTTTCGCTCGGCGCCGGTCAACAGCGCCAGCGCCCCGTCCCCGTCCGGCCGTGCCGTCAGGTCGGTCAGCAGGGCACGGGCATGGCGGCCGGCGGGCCCCTCACCCTCCCCGCCCGTGGCGGCGAACCGCTCCAGCAGCGCCAGCATGGCATCCCCCTCCTCCCGGAAGATGCGCCGGAAGCCGGTATCGGCGGACAGGAGCAGGGTTTCCCGCAGGTGGGCGGCCGCCTGATCCGGCTGCGCGGCCGCGTCGGCCGCCAGGGCCGCCAGCGCGCCCAGCCGGATCAGGGAGCGCTTGTTATCGGCCAGCCGCAGGCCGGGCATGACCGCCGCCGTCATCTCCAGCACCCGTTCCGGTTCCCGCCGCAGCATTGCCAGCCTTCCATAGGCCAGCAGCACCGCCTCCCGCTCCCGCCAGAGTTCCAGGCTGTCCAGCATGTCCGGCGCCATGCCCACACGACCGTAAAGCGACAGCGCGTCCTCCCCCCGCCCGGCCAGCACCAGGCAGGAGATACGCAGCGCATCCAGGAAACGCTGCAGGGACGGCAATTGCCGCCGCGCCACTTCCGCCGCCGCGGCTTCCAGTCGGCCAAGCGCCGCATCAGCCCCGCCCGATGCCAGGGCCACCATGGCGGATGTGCCGTGCATGGCGGCCAGGATGTCGAACCAGGCCTCCTCGTTGAACGTGTCGCCCACCTGTCGCAGCCGGCGGTGCGCCAGTGCGATCTGGTCGCGTTCATAGGCGATATCGGCCGACAGGGCAGCGATCAGCTTTTCCTTGCCCGGATCGTCGGTCAGATGGCGCTTGGCGATACCCTGGGCAGCAGCGATGGACTCCTCCACCGCCAGGGGCTGTCCACGGGCGCCGTGGATGCCGGCCAGATGCAGGTGATGGTAGAACTGGCCATGCACGCAATCCAGGCGGCGATACAGGTCCATCGCCTCGGCCGACGCGGCCAGCGCGTCATCGAACTGGCCCTGCTGGGCGCGGGAAATGCAGATGGCGGTCTTGGCGCTGGCCATGACCAGCCGTCCCCCGCCGGGACCCAGCCGCGCCGTGCGGTTGACCGCATCGACGTAAAGGGCCAGCCGGCCATCGCCGACGGCCTCGCATTCATTGACCAGCAGGGTCGATTCCACGATCAGCGCATCGATGCGCAGCAACCCGGAATCCCCGCCGCGCGGCTCCTCGGTGAAGTCGCGGGTGTCACGGCGCGCCTCCTCGAAGGCGCTGCGGGCTTCCGTCAGGCGGCCCGTCTTCAGCAGGGTCAGCGCGTGCAGCAGCTTCATGCGCGGATAGGCGGCCAGGATCGCGGCGTCCAGCATGTCATCCAGCGCCTTGATGACGCCATAGCCGAAACGCATCCATATCTCTTGCGCGCCGCCCGCCGCGGCCACCACTTGTGCCGCAAGATCGGCGTCGCCGGCCTTCATGGCATGACGGACGGCACCAATCAGATCCCCATGGCGCTGGCACCAGGCAGCCGCCCGCCGGCGCAGCGCCAGCCGCTCACCATGCGGCAGCCGCTGGAAACAGCGGCGCAGCACCAGGGCCAGGGTCGGATGCAGCGCAAAATGCTGCTGCTCGTCGGCCAGCGGCCGCAGGAACGGCCCCAGCACGGGGTGATCCAGCAGCCTGTACCAGCTCTCATCCTGTCCCAGCAGGTGATGGACGGGCTCGGGCCCCAGCCTTTCCATCACCGAAAGACGCACGGCATCCGCCATCAGGGCGGCATCCACCGGCGCGAACACCTCCTCTTCCAGGTAATCGGCGGTGTCATCAGCCAGGGCATCGGCCAGATGCGACAGGCGGGCGCGGTCGCCGCGCCTTTGCCACCAACGGCGCGCGAACTGCACCGCCACCGGCCAGCCGCCCGTCAATTGCTCCAATTCCTGCTGTTCCACCGGCCCCAGGGCATGGTTGAACAGATATTGCATCTCCTCCCGGTCGAAACCCAGGTCGGCAGGGCGCAGGTCCAGCACCAGCCCGCGGGCCCGCAGGGATGCCAGCCCTGCCTTAACGGGGACGCGCCCGGTCAGGACCAGCCGCACCGGCGCCGGCAGCCGCCGCACCAACCCCTCCAGCACGGGCGACAGCCGCGCCGGTTCCAGCAGATGCAGCCCGTCCAGCACCAGCAGCGCCGATCCGCCTGGCGGAACCACCCCTATCTTCTCCTGGGCCGTGGCCAACGCCTGTTCCAGCGCCCCCGCCTCTGCATCCGCCGGGTCGATCGTCAGCCAGGCCACAGGCAGGCCACGGGACTGCCAGCGGTCATGCAGTTGCGCCGCGAACAGGGTCTTGCCATATCCGGCCGGGGCGCACAGATCCAGAATGCGCATGCCGGACACCGCATCCAGCCGGGACAGCAGGCCCCGGCGCGGCACCATCTGCATCGCATGCGGCGGCGGGCACCACCGCCCTTCCGCCTCGCCCGTCATGTCCCGCGCATTCTCCATCGGCCCTGTCATCGGCAAAGGGCGGCCCCTGGCGTCACGCCGGCAACCGGCCGGAAGCATCCAGGAAGTCATATCCGATCATAGGCTTCAAGGGCGGGGTCGGATAGGCCCGCTTGCTGTGCGCCAGGCCGGCCCTGACCAGGGCCGCAGCCATCAGCAGGGTGGTCGGCACCGGTTCAATCACCGGGACGGGATAGCCGGCATCGCGCAGCCCCGCTTCCACGGCCACACCCAGGCCGCTGAAGCCTGTGCAGCACAGGATGATCGTATCGGCACGATCCCGTTCCACGGTGCGGCGGGCCGCCGCCACAAGCGCTGCCGTGACCTCATCCCTGGCCCCCTCGATGGACAGGACGGGAATATTGATGGCTTCCACCCCCGCCAGCCGGTGGTCCAGCCCGTTCAGCCGGGCCATGTTCTCCTTGCCCGGCCGTCCTCGGTCCATCACGGTCAGCAGGCTGAACCGGTGACCCAGCATGGCAGCGACATGCATGGCCGTTTCCGCCGGACCCAATACGGGGATGCCCACCATCTCGCGTGCGGCACGCAGGCCGGGATCGGACATGCAGTCGATGACGATGGCGGCGGCCCCCGCCCGCTCCGCCGATATCGCCTTGGCGACGATGTCGGGGACGGCCATCGCAGCATCGAATTCGGACTCGATCGATGCCGGCCCCCGATCGAGCAGGCTGTGGCTCAGATGGATATCGTCGCCCAGCAGGGCCTGGAAGGGGGCGGTATCCCGCAAGCCCCGCGTCGTGATGGGGGTCAGCAGGTGAATATCAATGGGCATGGTCGCGGCCCCCCGTCTCTTATGGTGTGATACCCGATCACACCAGGGTAAGGACTGCATCGCAACCCGTGACGGGCCGCCCCACCCTTCGGATTTAAGCCACCACCCTTGCCCTTGCCGCCTTCGATCAAATCGCCGCCGTTGCCTGATGCAGCCAGTCCAGATCAGCCCCGGCGACCCGCGGGGAGAGTTCGGTCCGGACGCGGGCATGGCAGGTGTTGAGCCAGTCTCACTCGTCCCCCGGCAGGATGTTGCGATCGACCATGCGGTGATCGATGGGGCACAGGGTCAGCGTCTCGAAGCCCAGCATGGGCTGGCCCCCGGAATGGCGGCGCGCACCCCCAGTTCCAGATTTTCCACCCGGATGCCACAGGCGCCGGCCAGGTCATAGCCGGGCTCGTCGGACAGGATCATGCCGGGCAGCAGGGTGACGCCGTTCAACGGCACGCCGATGTCAGCCTTGCCCCTGCACCCACAGGGATGAGCCGACAGGACATGTGCTTGGAGAGGATTACGGCCGGGATGGAAGCGCCGTCTGGCCCATCACTGGAAATTCCGATTCCGCTGGTACAAAAGCGCCCATACGCTGCCAAGCCGTGCCTCGTCACTGCCTGCGGGCAGGGACGCCATGGTCTGGGCGGCAGCCTGGGTCTGCCCGGCCCGGTATTGCAGCATGCCAAGCCGCAGCCGGACCTGCGCGGGCGACAGCAGCTTGCCCTTCAGCGCCTGTTGCATCAGCGCGATGGCCTGATCCGATTGCCCCAGCGATGCCTGGGCCATGGCCAGCCTGGCCATGGCATTTGCATCCTTGCCGGCCAACACCTGGCGCTGCCGTTCCGCCAGCCCCTCCTTCTGCGCCGTCACCTGCCGGGTGGCGTAATCACGCAAGCGCTGCTGACGCTCCAGCTTGGGGCCATGGCCCAGGATACCCATCTTCCACCCCTGGTCCAGCACGGCCAGCGCCTCGGCCGGCAGTTCGTCCACCATGGCGCGCTGCGCCATCTCGGTATAGGAATCCGGGTGTTCGTAGGCGCCAGCCGCCAGCCTCAAGCGCGCCCAGTCCAGTTCCAGCCGTTCCGGGACCGGCTTGGCACGGGCCATGGCGTCGAACAGGCGCAGCCAGTTCTCCTTGCTGTCATCGGTTTGCAATTGCTGGCGCAGGGTCCGGATATAGCCCTCATTGTCGCCGGAGCCGAATTCCGACGCGGCCAGGAGTTGGAGAACCTCCGGCGACGGGCGGCGTCCCGCCTTGCGCTGTTCCTCGGCCAGGGATCGTGCCAGGGCCGCCGCCTTCGCCGGCTCCTTGCCGCGGTAATAGGCCTCGGCGACCATCAGGCGGAAGGCCTCGCTGCGCCGTCCCGCCGCCATCGCCTTTTCCCCGAAGCCGGCCGATTTTCCGTAATTACCGGCGCGATACCAGAGCTGGGACAGCGTCTCCAGCGCGCCGGCCTGATCGGCGGCCGACAGGGGAACCAGCGTGGTTGCCGCCTCGAAGGCGTTGGCGGCCAGGTCGAAACGGCCCTGGGCCTTGTAAATGGCGGCCCGCATCTGCTCCACGGCCCATTTTTCCTGCGCCGTGATGGTCTTGACGGCACGCGCCTTGTCCACCTCCCTCAGCGCCGTGTCGTACCGCTTCCCGTCCAGGGCCGCGCGCGCCGCCTGCAGCGGCAGGCCGACCTCCCGGCTGACGGCAATGTCCGCCGCCACCGGCCCGACCAGGGACACGGGCGGCACCAGCAGGGCCGACACGATCGCAAAGGGCAACAGGCGCCGACGCAGGGCGGGCAGGCGGGTACGATACATCTCTCCTCCGGCTGAACGGCACAGCAGACAGTTCAGGGGTTTTGCGTCGGATCGGCTTCCGGTTCAAGGGCCAGCAGATCGAACACGGATGGAAAGACGCCCCGCCCATGGCTTCAGCCCCCCCCTTGCCTCCTCACCCGAAAGCCGCCGGCCGGCCGCCTTGCGCTGTCACCCCAGGCGCAATTCGGCGATATAGGCCATCAGCGCATGGCTGGCGTTCAGCATATGGGCGCGCATGCACCGCGCGCTCTCCTCCCCGTCCCCGCGCGCCATGGCGTGCAGGATCTCGCCATGTTCGGCGTGGGACTGCACCAGCCGGTCGCCCCGCCGCAACTGGGTGCGGCGGAAGGCAGCCAGCCGGGAACGCACCGCGGCCGTCTGGGACGCCATGAACTGGTTGCGGGTGGCGGCGTAGATCGTTTCGTGGAAATTGCGGTTGAAGGCATCATAGGCGGCGACATCGCCATCACGCATCAGGATTGTGGAGGCATGGTGCATGTCGTACAGCTTGCTGCGCTCCGCCGGGGTCATCCGATAGGTGGCCAGACGGACGCACATGGCCTCCAGTTCCGCCATCGTCTCGAACATGTCCATGATCTGTTCCGACGTCACGGCGGTGACGAAGACGCCGCGCCGGGGGCGTATCTCAACCATGCCCGTCACGGAAAGCTGGCGCAGCGCCTCGCGTACGGGGGTGCGGGACGTTCCGAAACGGTCGGCCAGTTGCTGTTCGTCCAGCGCCGTGCCCGGCCGCAGCCGGCCCGTCGCGATCTCGTCCGACAAGGTCTGGCGGATCATGTCCGACAGCAGGGCGCGCTCCTCCATCGGGGCGTCGGCGGCAAGGTCGGGATCGGCTTCGATGGCTGTCATGATGGGTGTCTGTCCCTGGACGCATGGTTGGCCAGAATAGCGGGTTCGGGACACGACCGAACAGAAAAACGCCATGGGGGCACACAGGTCGCCTCAGGTCGATTGCCGTTCCACCCAGGCGGCGGCCCCCCGCAGGGAGCGGAAATCGGCCAGCGCGCGCACCGGCATGCCGGGAAGATGGGATTGCGCCATGCGCGACAGCGCGTCCCCCGGTCCCAGTTCCAGCAACAGGGTGCAGCCGCGTTCCCGCAGCCCGTCCAGACAGGCCGCCCATTCCACCGTCCGCACCAGTTGCGACGCCAGGCTGGCCCGCGCCCGATCGGGGTGGAAAACCGGCGCCCCGTCGATGCCCGCCAGCACCGGACAAAGCGGCGCGGTGAAAGGGGCAGCCGCCAGCGCGGCGTGGAAAGGTGCTACGGCCGGCGCCATCATGCTGGTATGGGAAGCGATATCGACCGCGATGGCTGTCACCGCGGCGCCCGCCGCCTCCAGCCGGTCGCGCAGCAGGGCGACATGGCCGGCCGTACCGCCGATGACATAGCGGTCGGGTCCGTTGGCGATGGCGATCTCCCCCCCGAACGAAAGCAGGGTGGGCCGGTCCAATCCGCGCACGGCCAGCATCGCCCCGGCTTCCCCCGTCCGTGCCATTGCGGCATCCATCGCGCCAGCCCGTGCCGACGCCAAGGCCAGCAGCGGGTCCAGCGCCAGGGCCCCGGCCACGTGATATGCCGTCAGTTCACCGATGCTGTAACCGGCCACGGCCAGCGGCGGGGGCAGCAGCGGCGCCAGAGCGGCCCAGGCCGCAGCCTGAACAAGGCAGAGCAGCGGCTGGGCCACCCGATTGCGGGTCAGGCGCGCCGGGTCGCCGGCCACCAGCCGGCGCGGATCGTCCCAGCCGGCCGCCGCCGCCCGGTCGAATATCCGCTGGGTGGCGGGCTCCCCGGCCAGCACATCCAACATGCCGGCATGCTGCCCCCCCTGCCCGGAACAAAGGATACCCAGACCCATGCCATCACCTACCGCGCCATAATGCCATCGGGCCGGTCCCCTTGCGACCAGAGGAACCACACGGCGGCCAGCATGTCGGCACTGCCGCCCGGCGACAGCCAGCGTGCCACGCATCGCCGGTGCAAGGCCAGCGCCTGATCGCGCCAGTCCTCCCGAAGCACGCCTCCCCGGTCCAGGAAGCGGCCCGCCTCCCCCTGCACGAAGGACAGGCCCGCCGGCCCGCCCCGATGCAGCAGGTTGGTGTCCTCCAGATAGGTCATGGCGGTGAACAGCGCCTGGACCCCGGCAGCATCCGCCGATCCGGTCGCCGCCAGCCCGTCCGTCAGCGCCGGCAGGACCTGTCGATAAAGGATGGGAAAGCCGGCAGCCGCCTGCCCGCGCGCGCCGCGCGCGCCATGGCGGGCGGCAACCCTGCTGCCATGGGACGGGGGCGCGCCCTCCCCCGCCGCCAGGATGGCGCGGCCCCAGCGCTCGCGGACGATATCCCCCAACGATCGACGCAACCCCCGGGCCCGGCGCAGGCCGGACGCCGCCGCCAGCAGGCCGATGCAGAAGATGGCGCCGCGATGGGTGTTGACGCCGCCGGTCGCGGCCAGCATGTCGCGTTCCGCGTCGCGGCCCAGCGCCGCCAGATCCCCGAATGGCGCATCATCCCCCCCGGCCGCGGCGATGGCACGGAAATAGGGGCGCAACGCCGACAGGCTGCGCAGGAATGTGGCCATATCCATGTCGGCATGACTGCCATTGTCCAGCGGACTGACCAGTCCGGGCTTGGGCGCCAGCACCAGCTCCGCATGCAACGCCCTGACGGCGGCACGGCCGATCTGCCCGGCGCCGCCATCGCCGGCGGGCAGGCAGGGCGTGCGGAAGGGACGGCTCACGCCACCCTCCCCGGCATTTGCGCCGTCAGGGTCGAAACATCGGCTAGAAAAAGGGTGTCGGGCGCCTTCACCAGCACGCGGCCGCCGCCCAGCCATTCCCGCCAGGAAACGGCCAGCCCGCCTTGCAGCACGATCTCCCCGTCCAGCCGCGGATGAAGGTGACCGGCCAACGGCCGCAACAGGGCCGGCAGCCGCGCCAGGGCCCGCGCATCGGCCGGGGCGAACAGCAGGTCGATATCGGACCGGTCCGGGCGGACATAGTCCAGACCGGTCAGGGCCTGCCAGGCCAGGGAGCCATAGACCCGCACCGGCAACCCGGCCCCGGCAGCGGCCGCCGACAGGGTTGCCACCAGGGGCCGCCAGGATGGTGGCACCGGCACCTCGGTCAGCAGGGGGGGCGGCCTGCGGCCGGTGACGACATCACGGCGCACGTGCAGCCCGATCCGTCGCTTGTCCGGCAGGGCAAGACCCAGCCGCAGCGTGCCGGGGGCGTCATCAGGCGGGCGGCGGGCCACCACCAGCGGCCGGCCGGCGGCCACCCATCCGGCGACAAGCGTCTGTTCCGGCCCCGCCAGGGCCGACAGAAGCCCGTCCGGCCAGTCCGCCGCCAGCCGCACGAAATCATGCCGGACGGGAAGCGGGTCAGACGGGGTCATGGCGCACCCGATCCGCCACCCCGGCCGCCAGCAGCCGGCCTTCCCGCAACAGCCCGTCGGCACGGCGGCGATCGGGTCCCGCCGGTTCCGCCAGGGCATCCGCCAGGCATCTGGCAAGGTCACCCTGCCAGAAGGAACGGATGGCGCCCATGCGCCGATAATTCTCCACCCCAGGGGCGAAGACGGGATTGGATGCCGACAGGACCTCCAGCCTCTCCAGCGGGATCTTGGTGACCCGGGACATCGCGGGCAGGTTCATCACCCGCACCTGCGCGCCCGGCAGCGCATAGCATGCCTCGGCCAGGAGGGAGGAGGCCAGGAAGCCGCCGCTGACCGCTTCGGACCAGACCAGACCGATGGTTCGGTGCCCCTTGCGGCGGGCCAGATCCAGGCACTTTGCCAGGTGTGCCATATAGCCGTTGATGCCCAGCAGTTCATCCCGCCGGCTGGGCCGCTGGCCCTTGGTATCGACCAGCAGCAGGATCGGCCGGCCGGGATGGTCGCGCACCACGTCCAGCACCATCCCCGCCATGCGCAGCGCCAGTTCCACACCGATATAGACCCCGCCCCGCGTGCCCAGAACGGCGACGTCCTGTCCGCCGTTGCGGCCGACACCGGCGAAGAAATCGCCATCGAAGATGATATCGTCCCCGTCGGGAAACAGGGATCGGATCAATTGTCCGGGTTCCATCGTCACGCCCTCCGATCCTTCGTGACCGCCAGGAAGGCGGGGATTTCCAGCAGCGGAAGCCCGGCCGGGTTCTCGATACGAAGGGCCGCCCAGATGTCGGTGGCGTCGCGGCACGCCCCGAACCGTTCAAGCCGGCGGCCCAGCCTCTCCTGCTCCGCCTGCATCGCCGCCAGCGACAGGTCGGGCACCGCGGCATCGCGGATCAGGGCGATGGCGGCATCGCGGAAGGCGGCGATGACGTCGGGCACGATCGCCGCCGCCTCTCCCAGCAGATAACGGTGCTTGCCGCCGACCGTGCGCCAGACCAGCGCGCGGTCGCGGCTGTCGAACTCCTCCACCCCCATGGTGGTTTCGATCACTTCCGGGCCGGAAAGGCCCAGCCGCCCCTCCTCGCTCATCACGATGGCATCACACAGGCGGCTGGCGATGCCCATGCCGCCGAAACAGCCGAACTGGCCGCCATCCAGCACGAACACCGGAATGCCCGCGGCACGCACGGCCAGGATGGCGCGCATGATCTCCGACATGGCGATCAGGCCGGCATTCGCCTCATGCAGCCGCACCCCGCCGCTTTCCACCAGCAGCAGCACGGTGGCCGGCCTTTCGTCCAGCGCGCGTTCCAGCAAGCCGGTCAGCTTGGCGCCATGCACCTCGCCCACGGCACCGCCCATGAAGCCGCCCTCCTGTGCCGCGGCCAGCACCGGCCGGCCGTCCAGCAGGCCCTTGCCCACGATGACGCCGTCATCGAAGGCGGCCGGCGTGTCCAGCGCATGCAGATGCGGGCTGGATACGCGGGACGAGGGTGGCAGGATTTCACGGAAGCTTCCGGCATCTAGGACACCCCGCAACCGCTCCCGCGCGCTGGCCTCGTAATAACTGCTCATGGCGTTTCCCCCGCCTTGAAGGCGTCCATCGCCTGGTCCAGCCGCAGGCTGACCACCGCCGGCGTGGCACCGACATCATTGATCGAGATGTGCAGATCGGCCGGTTTATGGCGGGCGAAGAAATCATCCATCACCGCCTGCCAGATGGGGCGGAAGCCGACGGCGGCCGTGACCACCTCGATCCGGGCACCACCGGACAGGTCTGCGGCTTCAACCAGGATTTCCAGATTGCCGGAGCCGACAACGCCGACGAGGGCCGGCGGGCGGTTGCCGGCAGGGACGGGCCCGCCGTCGCGATAGTCGAAAACCAGGGTTTCCATGATACGGCTCCCCCTTACCAGTTGCGGAAACGCTTGGGCGGGTCGTAGAGCCCACCGGACGCGCGGACCAGATCCTTGACGGTGCGCGCCGCCAGCAGGTCGCGCGTCGCCTCGCGCTTGTCGATGCCAATATCCTCCGGCCGGCGGATGATGCCGCGGTCGCGCAAATTCTCCACCGCGCGGCGGTCCCGCGCCAGCCCCACGGGGGTATAGCCAGCCACGCCGCGGATCGCCTGCTCCCGCTCCTCCTCCCCCCGGCAGAGCAGCAGGTTCGCGATGCCTTCCTCCGTCACGATATGGCTGACATCCTCGCCATAGATCATCACCGGCGGCAGGTCCATGCCGGCGGTTTCGGCCAGTTCCCAGGCGTCCAGCGTATCCACGAAGGCCGGCTGCATATGTTCGCGGAAGGTCTCCACCATCTGCACGACCAGCTTCTGGCCGCGCGGCATCCGGCCGGAACCCGCGCGCGCCTGGCGCCCGGCCTTCAGCCAGGCCGGGCTGGCATGGCGACGGCCGCGCGCGTCGGCCCCCATGTTGGGGGCACCGCCGAAGCCCGCGATGCGGCCCAGCGTGGCCGTCGAACTGTTGCCGGCCAGATCGATCTGCAAGGTGGAGCCGATGAACAGGTCGCAGGCATAATGGCCCGCCGCCTGGCACAGTGCGCGGTTGGACCGCATCGACCCGTCGGGGCCTGTGAAGAACACATCCGGCCGGGCACGGATATATTCCTCCATCCCCAGTTCCGACCCGAAACTGTGGACCGACCGGACAAAGCCCGCCTCGATGGCCGGGATCAGGGCCGGATGGGGGTTCAAGGCCCAGTGCCGGCAAATCTTCCCTTTCAGGCCCAGACGCTCTGCATAGGTCGGCAGCAGCAGCTCGATGGCGGCGGTGTCGAAACCGATGCCGTGGTTCAGGCTGTTCACCTCATATTCCGCATAGATGCCTTTGATGACCATCATGGCCATCAGCACCTGGATTTCCGATATCTGGGCGGGATCACGGGTGAAAAGCGGCTCGATATAATGCGGGGTCGGGCTTTGGATGACGAAATCGACCCAATCGCCCGGAATGTCGACACGGGCCACCTTGTCCACCCGTTCGTTCACCTGGGCGATGACAATGCCGCGCTTGAAGGCGGTCGCCTCAACGATGACGGGCGTGTCCTCCGTATTGGGGCCGGTATAGAGGTTGCCGTCACCATCAGCCGCCTGCGCAGCCACCAGGCAGACGCGCGGCGTCAGGTCCGTGAAATAGCGGCCGAACAGTTCCAGATAGGTGTGGATGGCACCGATCGATAAACGCCCGCCGGCCAGCAATGCCGCCAGCCGCCCGGCCTGCGGACCGGAGAAGGAAAAGTCGAGCCTGGACGCAACACCACGTTCGAACACGTCCAGATGCTGCGGCAGGGCCAGCACCGACTGAACCATATGCAGATCGTGGACCCTGGCTGGGTCAAGGCCGGCCAGCACCCGGGCCAGGAAATCCGCCTGTTTCTGGTTGTTGCCCTCCAGGCAGACGCGATCACCCGGCTCCAGCACCGCCTCCAGCAGCGCCGCGGCATCGGCGGCTTCCACGCCCTTGCCGCGGACCAGCGGTGCTGCCCGCGCCAGGCGGGCATCGCGGTTGCGGCTGGCGGTATCCCATATGTGCATCTCATCCTCTTCCGGTCGGCCGATCGGCTTGGCGGGGCCCTTGCGCGGCGGGCGACAGACCAACCAGCCGGCTTTCAGCGGTGCATCATCCTTGCTGCCGACATGGAAGCACCATTCAGCCTGTTTTGTCGACAAAAAGTCTAATTTTAAGATCCATAAAATTCATAGATACAAGATTGGAGCCATATTGTTTTTATGGCGCGACCGTTCGCGGCTGGTATCCGGGTATGGGTTTCCGCATCGGCGCGGAACCCTGTTGATAAATGTTATAACGTTACATATGTTGTGCGGCGCATCATAAAGCCAACAAAGAACGGCAGCCCTCATGTCCCAGCACCTTCCGAACCCCGCCCGTTTCAACAGGGCGTCCATGACTTGTGCCCTGCTGGTCACCACCTGTCTGGCGCCGGCCGCCTGGGCACAGGATGGTGACGCGCCGATCAACCCCATCGTGGTGGAGGCGACCAAGCAGAGCTATGCTGCACGGTTGGTCACCATCGGCGGGAAGGAACCGGTGTCGGTGCTGGAAGTGCCCAATTCCATCAGCGTCATCACGCAGCAGCGCATCCAGGACCAGAATCTGGTGACGATGGTCGACGCCCTTGCGCAAGTGCCGGGGGTGCATGTCACCACCTGGGACGGGCTGATCGGACAGATCCGCTCACGCGGGTATCTTCTTGACGTCTCCTATGACGGCATTCCCGCCTACAATAGTGGGCAGGCCCAGGATTTCGACCTGATCGTCTATGAACAGATCGAAGTGCTGCGGGGCCCGGCCGGCATTTTCAAAGGGTCCGGACAGCCCGGCGGCACGGCCAATTTCGTGCGCAAGCGCGGGCTGGACAAGGCGGCAGCCAGTTTCGGCGCCTCGATCGGCACCTGGAACAATTACCGGGCGGAAATGGATATCGGCGGGCCCCTGACGGCCGATGGCCGGCTGCGGGCGCGCGTCACCGGCTCCTACCTCAACCGCGAATTCTTTACCGACCGCTCGCACGAGGAAAAAGTCGTCGCCTATGGCGTGCTGGATTACGACGTGACGGAGCGCACCACGGCCTCTGCCATGATCACCTATCAGGATGATCGGGGCGAGGCCATGAGCATGGGCCTGGCCAATTACCTCCTGGCCGGCCATCCGCTGCACAACCAGTTCATCGACGTTCCCCGGTCCACCAACCAATATCCGGACTGGAACCTGAACGTTTATGAAACCATCGAATATTCAGGCGATGTGCGGCACGTCTTCGCCAATGACTGGGTTGTCCGGTCCAAGCTGACCTATCGGGAACAGAACAAGATATTCACCGACGGGTACCCCACACCCGGCATCGGCCTGAACCCGGTGACCAACCGCTTTTCCAGCTATAACCGCCGCACCAATGACGGCACGACCGAGCGCACGGGCCTGGACCTCTATGCGTCGGGTCCGCTGAATCTGTTCGGGCGCAAACACACGCTGACCATGGGCTATAGCTGGGAACTCTATGATGTGGCCAGCGCCGGCGTGAACAATGTGCCCTATACCGGCACCCCGGCCGGCAGCGGCATCCCGCTGGAGGATGCGGCCAATGTGCCCCGCCCGGATTTCGTCTTCAATAACGGCAACCAGACGCGGGTCGACCAGAGCGGCTTTTATGGTCAGGGCCGGTTCGAACTGATCGACGGGCTGATCGCCGTGGCCGGGGCCAGGATCAGCGATTTCACCTCCAAAAGCCGGAACATCGCACCGCATCCCAGCCCCACGGATTTCACGCGCGGCGCCCATGCCTCCGGCGAGGTCACGCCCTATGGCGGGCTGGTCTATTATCTGCGCCCCAACATCACGCTCTATGGCAGCTATTCGGATATCTTCATTCCGCAGACAGCCATGAAATGGAACGCCAGCGGCGGTTCCCCGCTGAACCCGCGCGTCGGCAAGCAAGTCGAGGGCGGCGTCAAGGGGGCGTTCTTTAGTGAAGGGCTGCTGGCCTCGCTTGCCATCTATAATACACGCGACGTCAACCGGTCCTTCGCCGATCCCGACCATCCCGGCTTTTTCCTGGAACTGGGCGAGGTTGAGGTGGAAGGGCTGGATGCGGAGATCACCGGCCGCCCCTATCCGGGCGTGGACCTGTCCATCGGCTATTCCCTGATCCGCACCCGGCATGTGGAGAACTCCAACGCCGCGCTGGTCGGCCAAGCCTTCGACACCTGGGAGCCCAAGCACAGCCTGAAGCTGTTCGCCAAATATACGCCAGCGGCACCGGGCTGGAACCGCGGCTGGGCCGCGATCGGCGTACAGGCGCAAAGCACGCTGCTGGGCGGCGGGGTCAAGGATGTGCGCGAGCAGGAACCCTATGCCGTGGTCAGCCTTCACGGCGGATATGCCGTGACGGTGAACACCTCGCTGTCCCTGTCGGTCAACAACCTGTTCGACAAGGTCTACTACGCCCGCGTCGGCGGGCCCAACACCTACAACACCTTCGGCGACCCCCGGAACGTCACCCTGTCGATGCGGACACGGTTCTGAAGCCGCCCTCCCCCTGGACACCGCAGACCAGGGGGAATCCCGCCTTGGCATCACGGTACAAATCATATATGTTTCGTATATGAACCATAAGCGAGACATTCCATGGGCATCGTGAATATCGATGATGAACTGCACGACCAGCTACGCCGGGCCAGCAAGGTTTCGTGCCGGTCGATCAATGCGCAGGCGGCCTTCTGGATCAAGGTGGGCATGCTGTGCGAGACCAATCCCACGCTTGGCTTCAATGAGATCATGGCGCGGGAACTGGGTGCGGCGGGCGTTTCGGCGCCGTTGCTGGCGGTGGGCGAGGCATGACGAAGCAGCCCTGGGAACTGGCGTTGCTGGGGCAGTCGGGCCGGCTGCTCGCCTCTGTCTTCGCGCTGCTGGACCGGACGCCGCTGGCTGGTCGTTCGACCATGGAAATCAACGATATGGTCGAGCATTTCATCGTCCGCGACCTTCAGGCCCGGCCCGCCAGCAAGGGACAGTACGGCTATGGCTTCGTGCTGAACGCCTCGATCAATGATGTGGTGTGCCACGGCGTGCCGTCGCCGTCCGATGTGCTGCGGGACGGGGACATCGTCAATTTCGACATCACGCTGGAAAAGGACGGGTATATCGCGGATTCCAGCAAGACATATCTTGTCGGTGACGTGCCGCCCGCCACCCGCCGGCTGGTCCAGACCAGCTACGAGGCCCTGTGGATGGGGATCAGGGCGGTCAGGCCCGGGGCGCGGCTGGGGGATGTCGGCTGGGCCATCGAGCGGCATGCCAAACGGAACGGCTATTCCGTGGTAAGGGAATATTGCGGCCACGGCATCGGCCGGGAGATGCACGAAGAACCACAGGTCCTGCATTTCGGGAAACCAGGCACCGGCCTGGCACTGCGCGAAGGCATGGTCTTCACCATCGAGCCGATGATCAACCAGGGCCGGCGGCATGTGAGGACCGAGGATGACGGCTGGACGGTGGTCACACGGGACGGGTCGCTGTCCGCCCAGTTCGAGCATACCGTGGCGGTGACGGCATCCGGCGTGTCTGTGCTGACCCTACGCCCGGACGAGGCACCCCGGTAAGGCACACCCGGGGCGGGCGTGCCGGCCGGCTGCAGGGACATACGATTGATTACATTGATCTTGTTGCCGTGGGCGGCGCAATCGTTCAGGCTTGTGGCGTGCATATCCCGCAACCAGCACAGCCAGCCCGATGCATCACAGACAGATTCTGGATATTGCCCTGCGTGAACTGCCGGCCCACCGTGCCGCCTACCTTTCGCGCGTCGCCGATGCGCTGGGCCGCGACCCGGCGCTGGATGAACGGGGACATCTGGCCTATCCGGTGCTGGCGGCAGCGGCGACCGGGATAGAACCCGTACTGGAACCGGCCGACTGCGCGCGCCATATCGTCGGCTTCCTGCTGTCCCATGCGGAGGGCATTGCCCATACACTTTATTCGCCGGCCTATCTTCAGCAAGGGTCCGCCGCCATGACCCCCTGGGCCGACCGGCTGCGGGCCAACCTGTCCATCGCCATCATGGACGAGCTTGCCAGCGGCCGTCTGGTGCTGGACGAGCCCAAGGTCTGGCGTTTCGGCAGTGACGGGCGCGGCGACGCCCATTTCCCCTATGCCGAGGAGATCGAGGAAGGCTGACCCGGCGCGCAGGAACGGGGGAAGAAAAGAAGCCGGCATGGCCGCCGGGGCGCGGCAGCCATGCCGGAGTTCCCGCATTTCGCCCTGAACCGAAAAGTGGGCCCGGCCGCGGTGAACCGGAACGTCGGCGGGAACAGGGTCCGGCAATGGACAGTGCCCGCGGCGTCAACGATATCCGGCACAGGGCCGGTGGGGAGGATCACGAGAAATAGAAGCAATCGCCGGGCCACCCCCCATATCTATGGTTTCCGTCCGGAAATCGGCGGAAAAGCTGAAATACCTTCCCGCATGTCCGGCGAGCCGGCCCGGCGAACCATTGCATCATGCAAATTTCTTCTGCAATACGCATCGGCCTGTTGCAGAAGGCAATGACGCGGCCCATACTGGCGCCATGCCTGACCAACCGCCCCATATCCTGATCCTGGAACCGGCCCCGTCGCTGTCGCTGGCCTATGTCAACGCGCTGAAGCGCGACGGATACCGGATTTCCGTCGTGGACAGCGCGCGGGGCGCCCGCAGCGCCATCGCCGACCAGGCCATCGACCTGCTGCTGACCAACCTTCAAATTCCCGACATGCCGGGAACCGACCTGCTGCGTGCATTGGGGCAGGACGGACGCCTGCCGCGCACCATCGTGCTGACGGCGCTAGGGTCGGTGCAGGTGGCCGTCGATGCGATGCGGGCCGGGGCCGCCGACGTGCTGTTGCTGCCCGTGGGCACGGAACGGCTGCGCGGTGCCGTTTCCACGGTGCTGTCGGCGCCGGGTCCCGCCCATGCTCCCGCCCCCGCGGCCGCCCCACGCCGTACCGGAAAGCCCGTTGCCGCATCGCCGGAAGCGGCGGACCCGGACCAGTTCTATGGCTTCATCGGCGCGTCCCCGCCCATGAAGGCCGCCTACCGCCTGATCGAAGCCGCGGCCCCTTCCAAGGCCACGGTGTTCATCACCGGGGAAAGCGGCACGGGAAAGGAGGTCTGTGCGGAAGCCATCCACCGCCGCAGCCCCCGCGGCGACCGGCCCTTCATCGCCATCAACTGCGCGGCGATTCCGAAGGATCTGATGGAATCGGAAATCTTCGGCCATGTCCGGGGCGCCTTCACGGGGGCAAGCACCGACCATGCCGGTGCGGCGCTGCAGGCCGATGGCGGCACCCTGTTCCTGGACGAGATCGGGGAGATGGACCTTTCCCTGCAGGCCAAGCTGCTGCGGTTCCTGCAGACAGGCATGGTCAAGAAGGTGGGCAGCGAAAAGCTGGAGCCGGTGGATGTGCGCATCGTCTGCGCCACCAACCGCGACCCCTATGCCGAGGTGCAGGCGGGCCGTTTCCGGGAGGATTTGTTCTACCGCCTGCAGGTCATCTCCATCGAACTGCCGCCCCTGCGGGAGCGGGGGGACGACATCCTGTTGATCGCGCGGCATTTCCTGACCAAGTTCGGGCGGGAGGAGCGTAAGGAGTTCAAGGGATTCAGCCGGGATGCGGAGGAGATTCTGCGCACCTACAACTGGCCCGGCAATGTGCGGCAATTGTTGAATGTCGTGCGCAACGTGGTGGTGCTGAACGATGGGGAGGAGATCAAGCCCTTCATGTTCCCCCCACCTCTGAACAAGCCGACCATGATCGTGCCGCCCATCCTGCAGGACCCGCGCTGGGCCGCGGTGGCGGGCCCGCTGGCCAGCCAGATGGGGCAGGCTTTTCCGCATCTGGCCGCCCCGCCCTCGGGCCCGTTCGGGGGGCTGGGCATTCCGGGCGTGCCCATCCCCGGACTGGGCGCCGCCCCCCCCTCCCCGACAGGGCCGCCGCCTGGCCGTGGCGAGGCCGGCTGGGCAGAGGATGAAGGCCGCATCCGCCCCCTCTGGATGGTGGAGGAGGAGGCGATCGAGCAGGCGATCCGGCTATGTCATGGCAACATCACGCGGGCTGCGGCTCTGCTGGAAATCAACCCCTGCACCATCTATCGTCGCCGACAGAAGAAGCGCGCCGGCTGACAGGCCCGAAAAAAGAAAGACACGCCATGATCACAGAGATCCGGCATATCATCTTCTCCAACGACGAACTGAAGCTGGTGTTCCAGACGGTGCCGCTGGAAGGCTTCGATCCCACGCGGCGCATCACCCGCGTCCAGGTCGTCGAGGGGCCGCCACCTTCCATCCGGATCCAGAGCGACGTGACGGGCCAGCCCGGCGCACGGGGAGAGCTGGAGGTGGAAAGCTACCAGCTTGCCCGCCTGATCGTCGCCTATTGCCGCGACAAGAAAATCCCGCTGCCCAAGGACGCGCTGAAGACCATTCACGCGCAGGGCGATGCACTTTGTTTTTCGATCATGAGCACGCTGGGGTGATGGGGACCGGCGAAGCGGCAGGGGCAGAACCCCCCGCAAGGGGGTTTGGTTTCGGGTCGCACTGGGCTATAATCCCCCATCAGACGGGAACCAACGATGGCCGGTGCCACGATGATTGACAGTTCAGCCGCATACGCCTCGGCGACAAACATGCTGCAGGCCCGCGGCCAGTTCCAGACCGAACAGGTGAAGCAGAGTTCCGATCAGGCCCAGCAGGCCGTCACCGCCCTGTTGGAGGGCGAGACCCAGGGTACCAGGGCGGCCCCCAGCGGGGGACGCGGGCAGATCGTTGATATCACGGCCTGATATTCGACCGGCCGTACCCGCCCCGCGTTCTGCCGCGTGAACGGCCGGAAAGATGACCGATCCCCTGCCCCCGCTGACCAGAATCCCGCCGCATGTCACGTGCCTGGCCGACTACGAGCCACTGGCGCATGAACGCATGACAGCAGCGGCCTGG
Source organism: Niveispirillum fermenti (assembly GCF_048066175.1). Taxonomy (GTDB): domain Bacteria; phylum Pseudomonadota; class Alphaproteobacteria; order Azospirillales; family Azospirillaceae; genus Niveispirillum; species Niveispirillum fermenti. The sequence goes on from NZ_JBLTXA010000007.1 coordinate 179,477, forward strand.
GCCTATTTCGCGGGCGGGGCCGGCGATGAATGGACCCTGCGGGAGAATGTGGCCGCCTTCGCCCGCCTCCCCCTGCGATCGCGCGTGCTGCGTGACCTGTGCGGCGGCGGCACCCAAACCACGCTGTTCGGCACGGTGTTGCCCGCCCCCATCCTGCTGGCGCCCGTGGCCTTCCAGCGGATGCTGAACCCGGATGGCGAACTGGCCACGGTACTGGCGGCCGGCGCGCTGGACACCGCCGTGGTGGTCAGCACACAGGCCAGCACCCGGCTGGAGGACATCGCCGCGCAGGCGCAGGCGCCGCTCTGGTTCCAGCTCTATATCCAGCCCGACCGCGAATTCACGGCCGGCCTGATCCATCAGGCGGAAGCGGCGGGATACCGCGCACTGGTGGTGACGGTCGATGCGCCCGTCAACGGCCTGCGCAACCGTGAACAGCGCGCGGGCTTTGTGCTGCCACCCGGCATCGGCCCGGTGAACCTGCGGGGCCTGCGGCCGCCGCCACCCGGCCCGCCGGACGCCCTTCTGTTCGGCACGCCCCTGCTGGAACAGGCCCCGACCTGGGCCGATCTGGCCTGGCTGCGCGGGCTGACACGGCTGCCCATCCTGCTGAAAGGGATCACGGACCCCGATGACGCGCGACGCGCCGTGGATGCCGGGATGGACGGGGTGATCGTTTCCAATCATGGCGGCCGTGCGCTGGATGGCATGCCGGCCAGCATCGACCTGCTGCCCGCCGTGGCGGCCGCGGCCGGCCACGCCGTCCCGGTCCTGATGGATGGCGGCATCCGCCGGGGCGCCGATGTGCTGCGCGCCCTGGCGCTTGGCGCGCGGGCCGTGCTGATCGGGCGGCCCTATATCTTCGCCCTGGCCGCGGCGGGCGCCCCCGGTGTCGCCCATGTCATCCGCATCCTGCGGGCCGAGCTTGAACTGGCCATGGCGCTGACGGGGTGCCGCGACATTGCGGGGATCGACCGGTCCGTCCTGGCCGGAAAGGCATAGAGAACCTTGCGGGCAGGTCTTTAAAGCCCGCTGTCTTCAGCCTTCCGCCCGATAGGGGGCGAACCGTGCCACCGCTTCGTCCACGGCGAGGTGACGGCCGATGGCCGGGAAGGCGCGCTGGGCGCAATCCGTCCGCTCGCAGACCTTGCATCCGGCGCCGATGGGGGTGGCCGCATCCGGGTCGGACAAGTCCATGCCCTTCGTATAGACCAGTCGCCCCGCGTGGCGGATATCGCAGCCCAGACCGATGGCGAACTGCTTTGCCGGTTCACCATAGCCGCCCGCGCCGTGGCTGACCGTGCGTGCCACCCACAGATATTGCCGCCCATCCGGCATCAGTGCCCGCTGGGTCAGGATGCGGCCCGGCTGGGCGAACGCCTCATACACGTTCCACAGCGGACAGGAGCCGCCGACGCGCGAGAAATGAAAATCCGTGGCCGATTGGCGTTTGGAGATGTTGCCCGCCCGGTCCACCCGGACGAAGAAAAAGGGCACACCCCGGGCATCGGGCTTTTGCAGGGTGGAAAGCCGGTGGCAGACGGTCTCGAATCCCACACCGAACTGCCGTTCCAGCCGCTCGATATCGTAACGCAGGCTCTCCGCGGCGGCCAGGAACGGCTGATAGGGAAGGATGACGGCACCGGCGAAATAGTTTGCAAGCCCGATGCGGGCCAGCCGCCGCGCCTCCTCACCCGAGAAGTCGGCCTGGGCGGTCAGCCGGTCCAATTCTTCCCCCTGTTCCAGGAACGCCACCTGCGTGGCCATGTGGAAGGCCCGCTGTCCCGCCGTGAGGTCGGCGGAAAGATGAAGCGTCCGGCTGGCCCGGTCATAGCGGCGGGAAGTCCGGCCGCCCTCCGTGCCACTCTCCGCAACCACGACCCGGACATCATGCCGCCGGGAAAGATGCGCCATCAGACCGGGCGCCATGTTGCCGATGATCAGGTTGGACCCACGGTGCAGTGTCGACGCCGCCAGGTCCAGCGGTTCGACATGGTTATGACGGGCATAGAAGAAATCCCGCACCTCCTCGAACGGCATCAGCGGTTTCGGCGTCGCCTGCCATTCCTCCCCCAGCCGGGCGGACACCTGTTCCAGGCGTCCCGATGCCTCCCGGTAACGACGATGCAGGGACAGCAGCGCCCGGCCGACGGAAGGCATGCTGGATGCCAGTTCCTTCAGTTCGGCCAGCGCCACGCCGTCAGCCACCCCAGCCTCGGTCAGCGCCTCCCGCATGTCGGCGACCAGCCGGGCCTCCTCGTCCTCGGAGAAAAGCTGCACATCGACGCCGAAGACCGCGTTGATCTTCAGCAGGACGGGCACTGTCAATGGCCGCAGGTTCTGCTCCAACTGGTTCAGGTAGCTGGGCGAAAGCGCCAAGGCACGGGCCAGCGCAGCCTGACTGAGCCCCTTTTCCTCCCGCAACCGGCGCAGCCGGACCCCGACAAACTGCTTGCGCATGATCTTACCATTCACAACGTTCACATGTTTGCAGGGAACCCTGCACAAACATTCACTAATTCAGCCATTCTACGGCCGATTATTTGCAAATATTGAGAATGCCGTCGTGAATGGCAAGTGGATTGGAGGGATGGCATGCCGGTAATCGGGACGATGACGGAAAAGCAGCCGGCACAAGCCGGTACCCTGCTGATGGAAACCGTCCTGGCCGGCGGCACGGACGGGCGGGATGACCTGCTGTCCGGTGGCGACGCCCTTCGGCTGATGGGCTGGGCCGCCCAGGTCGCCGCCGGGCGCCACACCAACGGTCGCGTGATGATGATGGCGGCGGATGAAGTCCGCTTCCATCGGCCGGTGCCCATCGGCCACCGGCTGGAACTGATGGCCCGCCTTGTCCATATGCGCGGCACCATGATGACCATCCTGGTGGATGGCATGATGCAGCCACCGGCGGGCGGACCACGCGCGCTGGTGCTGAGCGGCTATTTCCAGATGCTGGCCATCGATGATGCCGAGCGGCCGCGGCACGATCATTCGGCAATGTAATCATACAGAACGTGACCGGGTCACGCCATTTGCATACCGGTCACGGCGTCTCGATGGCTCAATGCCAGGTCGACAAAGGCGCGCAGATAGTCGATCCCGGCATCCGCCTCCCGATAGCCGAGGAAAATCTGCTTGGCGACACCATCCGGGCCAAGACGCACGGGATGAACCCCGAACCTGGGGCCCAACTCGGCCACCATCCAACGCGGCAACGCCGCCACGCCGCGCCCATGCGCGACCATCAGCAGCATGATGTCGGTCGTTTCGATCTCCTTGTGCTGGCGGGGACGGACACCGGACGGCGTCAGGAACCGGGTATAGATGTCCAGCCGATCGGTTGGCACCGGATAGGTGATCAGCACCTCGTCGGCCACCTGCTGCGCCTCCACATGGTCCGCATGCCGCAACCGGTGTTCCGGCCCCACCACCAGCACCTGCTCGTAATCGAAGACCGGTTCGAACCGCAAACCCGGCTTGAACAGCGGGTCCGGGGTCACAAGCAGGTCGATATCGTAGCCGAACAGCGCGCCGATGCCGCCGAACTGGACCTTTTGCCGGACATCCACATCCACCCGCGGCCAGGCATCCAGATAGGGCGCAACGATCTTCAGAAGCCACTGGTAGCAGGGATGGCATTCCATGCCGATCCGCATGTTTCCCCGTTCCCCCTTGGCGAACTGGCGCAGCCGTTCCTCCGCATGGGTCAGTTGGGGCAGCAGACGGTTGGCCACGGCCAGCAGCCACTCCCCGGCCTGTGTGGGCCGCAGGCTGCGCCCCTCCCGGTGCCACACGGCCACCCCGATCTGTTCCTCCAGCTTGCGGATCGAATGGCTCAGGGCCGACTGCGTCAGGTTCAGCCGGCCGGCCGCCGCCGTCAGCGACCCGTGCCGGTCCACCTCGCGGATGATGGACAGATGGATGCGTTCCAGGATCGCCATGCCGACCTCATGTATGAGCCAGCCTCATTGATAAATGAAATCATACCATTTTTCTTCATGGAACATGCCTCTTAAGGTCCCAGTCGTTTCCTCAACGCCCGTTCACGACCCCCGTTCACGACCCCAAGGCAAGGACCATGGCAACGACAACCCACAATCTCGGCTTTCCCCGCATCGGTGCCCGCCGCGAACTGAAATTTGCGCTGGAAGCCTATTGGAAGGGGCTCTGTCCCCGCGAGGACCTGCTGCGGACGGGCAGCGAACTGCGCGCCCGCCATTGGGGAGAGCAGCAGGCCCTGGATCTTGTGCCGGTCGGCGACTTCGCCTTCTATGACCAGGTGCTGGACATGAGCTTCACGCTGGGTAACCTGCCGGCACGTGTGCGGGATTTCCACGGCCATCCGCTGGACAATTACTTCCGCGTGGCGCGGGGCCGCTCGCAGGCCACCGGCGGGGAGGGCGGCTGCTGCGGCGGTGTCACGGCCGGCGAGATGACGAAATGGTTCGACACCAACTATCATTACATCGTTCCGGAATTCGATACCGATACCCGCTTCGAGCCCGACCCCTCCCGCCTGCTGGAACAGCTTGCCGAGGCGCAGGCGCAAGGTGTGCGGGCCAAGCCGGTGATCATCGGCCCCGTGACCTATCTGGCCATCGGCAAGGCCAAGGACGGGTGCGACCGGCTGGACCTGCTGCCCCGTCTGTTGCCGGCTTATGCCGAACTGCTGGCGACCCTCGCCGCCCGGGGCGTGGAATGGGTGCAGGTGGATGAGCCGATCCTGGTCACCGAACTGGCGCCGGAATGGCGCGATGCCTTCACACGGACCTATGAGACGCTGAAGGACAGCGGGGTAAAGCTGCTGCTGGCCACTTATTTCGGCCCGTTGCGGGAGAATCTGGACCTTGTCACGGCCCTGCCCGTCCATGGCATCCACCTGGATGCCATCAATGCCAGGGACGAGGTGGATGCGCTGATCCGCACGGCACCGGCCGGTTGTGTGATCTCGCTGGGCGTCGTCAATGGCCGCAACATCTGGAAGACCGACCTGGAGGCCGTGCTGGACTGGCTGGAGCCGGTTGCGGCGCGGCTGGGCGAGCGGCTGTGGATCGCCCCTTCCTGTTCCCTGCTGCACGTGCCGGTGGATCTGGAGGGAGAGCGCAAGCTGGACCCCGAAATCAGGTCGTGGCTGGCCTTCGCCATCCAGAAACTGGCGGAAATCAACGTGCTGGCCCAGGCCCTGGCGCAGGGGCGCGCCGCCGTGGCCGACGAACTGGCCGCCAACCGCGCCGCCATCGACGCCCGCCGCAACAGCCGCCGCGTCAACAACCCGGCCGTACAGGCGGCCCTGGCCCATATCGATGCCGGATCGGGCCATCGCCGCAGCCCGTTTGCGGCGCGCGCAGCCTTGCAGGCGGCGCGCCTGGACCTGCCCCGCTTTCCCACCACCACCATCGGTTCCTTCCCCCAGACGCGGGAAATCCGGCTGGCCCGCAGCCAGTTCAAGGCCGGCGGCATCGACGAGGCTGCCTACCTGCTTGCCATGCAGGCGGAAATCGGCCGTGCCGTGCGCGAGCAGGAAGCCCTGGGCCTGGATGTGCTGGTGCATGGCGAAGCCGAGCGCAACGACATGGTGGAATATTTCGGTGAACAGTTGGAAGGCTATGCCTTCAGCCAGGGCGGCTGGGTACAATCATATGGCTCGCGCTGTGTGAAGCCTCCGATCCTGTTCGGTGACATCAGCCGGCCGAAACCCATGACGGTGGACTGGATCACCTACGCCGCATCCCTGACGGACAAGCCCATGAAGGGCATGCTGACCGGTCCGGTGACCATCCTGAACTGGTCCTTCGTGCGCGATGACCAGCCGCGGTCCGCCTCCTGCCTGCAACTGGCGCTGGCCATCCGGGAGGAGGTTCTGGACCTGGAGAGGGCCGGTATCCGCATCATCCAGATCGATGAGGCGGCCCTGCGCGAAGGGCTGCCCCTGCGCCGGGCGCAATGGGCCGATTATCTGGGCTGGGCCGTGGAAAGCTTCCGGATCGCAGCCAATGGTGTGGCGGATGAAACCCAGATCCACACCCATATGTGCTATTCGGAGTTCAATGACATCATCGCGTCGATCGCCGACATGGATGCCGATGTGATCACCATCGAAACCTCCCGGTCGGACATGGAACTGCTGGATGCGTTCGATGATTTCGCCTATCCCAACCAGATCGGCCCCGGCGTCTATGACATCCATTCGCCCAACATCCCGACGCAAGGGCATATCGTGAAGCTGATGCGGAAGGCGGCGGAGCGTATTCCCGCCGACCGGCTATGGGTGAACCCCGATTGCGGCCTGAAGACACGCACCTGGGAGGAGGTCCTTCCCGCCCTGGCCAGCATGGTTGCCGCCGCCCGGACCCTGCGCGCCGGCGTCCCCTGATCCCAGGTCCCGGTGACCGGGTACGGTCACCGGAACGGGGTCATCAGCTATACCGCTTGTCCAGCGCGTCCCATGCGGGCTTGCCGACCAGACGCTGGCGTTCGGTGAAGGGGGTGACGAGGCCGCTGGTCTCCTTCACCTCCTTCTCGTCGCGCAGAACCGTCAATGCCTTCTGCATGCCCATCACCGCGCCCTGAAGGGCCGCATTGGCATAGAGCACGATGCCATAGCCCAGATCGGCCAGTTCCGTGGCATTGAAGATCGGGGTCTTGCCGCCGATCACCATGTTCATCAATTGCGGCCGGTCCAGCCGCCGGGGCAGGGCGCGTATCTCATCGGCCGTGGTCACCGCCTCCACGAAAAGGATATCGGCCCCGGCCTCCGCGAACCGCTGCGCGCGCTCCACCGCGGCCTCGAACCCATGGACGGCGGCGGCGTCAGTGCGGGCCATGATCAGCAGGTCGGGATCGCGCCTTGCATCGACGGCGGCCTTGATCTTGGACACCGCCTCCTCGGTGGAGATGACATCCTTGCCGTTGAAATGGCCACACCGCTTGGGCGCCACCTGATCTTCGAGCTGGATGCAGTCGGCACCCGCGCGTTCCAGCGTGCGGACCGTGTGATAGACGTTCAGCGCGTTGCCGAAACCCGTGTCGGCATCCACCAGCAGCGGCACCTCCACGGTATCGCGGATGCGGGCCGTGTGGTCGGCGATCTCCGCCAGACCCATGAAGCCCTGATCCGGCATGCCGAACCACATATTGGTGACGCCGGCACCGGTGACATAGATGGCCTCGAACCCCAGATCCTCCACCACCTTGGCGGAAAGCGCATTGAACGCGCCGGGCATGATCACGCCACGGCGGGCTTCGACCAGGGCTTTGAGCTGTTTGCGGGTAGACATGGGCTTTCCTTAAATCTTGAGAGAGGTTTTCGAGGAACCGAAAACCTCTCCGGCGGCGACTGCCGCCGCGCCGCACGTGCGGCGTGAAGCCAAGCCGCGGATGCGGCGCCGGCACTTGAGGAACACGAACTAAAAACTGTCGGCGGGCACGCGGACCCAGCCTTCCATCAGGATGCGGGCACTGCGGCTCATCACGGCCTTGGTGACCTGCCACCGGCCATCGACCAGGGCTGCCTGGGCCCCGACGCGCAGGGTTCCGGACGGGTGACCGAAGCGCACGGCATCGCGCGTGCCGCCCCCGGCCGCCAGATTGACCAGCGTGCCGGGAATGGATGCGGCCGTGGCAATGGCGACTGACGCCGTGCCCATCATGGCATGGTGAAGTTTGCCCATGGACAGGGCACGGACCAGCAGATCGATCTCCCCGGCCCTCACGGGGGTGCCGCTGGAGGCGGTGTAATCGGCGGGGGGGGCCACGAAGGCGATCTTGGGCGTGTGCTGGCGCCGGGCAGCCCCGTCCATATCCGCAATCAGGCCCATGCGCATCGCACCGATGGCGCGCAGCGTTTCCAGCCGGGCCAGGGCGGCGGGGTCCTCATTGATGGCGCCCTGCGGTTCCGTGCCGTGATAACCGATTTCAGCGGCATTCACGAAGATGGTTGGAATGCCGGCATTGATCAGCGTCGCCCGCAGCCTTCCTCCCGGCACGATACTGTCCGGCACCTCCAGCACATCCACCGGATTGCCGGTGGGGAACATCGCGCCGCTCCCCTCCCCCGCCTCCGCCGGGTCCAGGAATTCCAGCACGATTTCCGCCGCGGGAAAGGTCACGCCATCCAGGTCGAAATCCCCGGTTTCCTGCACCTGGCCGCCGGTGACGGGGACATGGGCGATGATGGTCTTGCCGATATTGGCCTGCCAGATGCGTACCGTGCAGGTGCCGTTTTCCGGCACAAGGGCCGGGTCGATCAGCCCGGCCTGGATGGCAAAGGCACCGGCCGCCGTGGACAGGTTGCCGCAATTGCCCGACCAGTCGACGAAATCGCTGTCGATGGCGACCTGACCATAGAGATAGTCAACATCATGGCCGGGTTTGCTGCTCCTGGACAGGATCACGCATTTGCTGGTGCTGGACGTGGCGCCCCCCATGCCGTCGATCTGCTTGCCATAGGGGTCGGGGCTGCCGATGACCCGCTGGAACAGCCGGTCCCGCGCCAGCCCCGGCACGCGACAAGTCTCGGGCAGGTCTTCCAGACGGAAGAAAACACCTTTGCTGGTGCCGCCGCGCATATAGGTGGCGGGAATGCGGATTTGCGGTGCGGGCGCCATCAGACCGCTTCCTTCTGCGGATTTTGCAAGGCCAGGAAATCCTGGGCGAAGCGCTGCAGCACGCCGCCCGCCTCATAGATCGACACTTCCTCCTCTGTGTCCAGGCGGCAGGTGACAGGCACCTGCACCCGCTCTCCGTTGCGGCGGCGGATGATCAGGGTCAGATCGGCACGGGGGTGACGATCCCCCGCCACGTCATAGGTTTCCGTGCCGTCCAGGGCCAGTGTCAGGCGCGTCGTGCCCGGTTTGAATTCCAGCGGCAGGACACCCATGCCGATCAGGTTGGTGCGATGGATGCGCTCGAACCCTTCCGCCACGATGGCTTCCACCCCCGCCAGCCGCACGCCCTTGGCGGCCCAGTCGCGACTGGACCCCTGGCCGTAATCGGCCCCGGCGATGATGATCAGGGGACGACGGCGGTCCAGATAGGCCTCAATCGCCTCCCACATCCGCATCACCTTGCCGTCGGGTTCCAGCCGGGTCAGCGATCCTTTCTGCACCACCCCGTCGACCACAGCCATCTCGTTGATCAGTTGCGGGTTGGCGAAGGTGGCACGCATGGCGGTCAGATGGTCACCGCGATGGGTGGCATAGGAATTGAAATCCTCCTCCGGCACGCCCATCCGCGTCAGGTACTCGCCTGCCGCCGAATTGGCCAGGATGGCGTTGGACGGCGACAGGTGGTCGGTCGTGATATTATCGGGAAGGATGGCCAGCGGCCGCATGTCCTTCAGCGTGCGGGGATTGGCCGCCAGCGCCCCCACCCCCTCGGTATCCCAATAAGGCGGGCGGCGGATATAGGTGGATTGCGGGCGCCAGTCATATAGCGGGCTGACCGGCCGCGCCCGGCCGCGCCCGGCACCGAACATCGGTTCATAGACCCGGCGGAACTGTTCCGGCTTCACGCTGGCCGCGACGATCTCATCGATCTCCGCGTCGGTGGGCCACAAATCCTTCAGGGTGACGGGATTGCCCTGCGGATCGGTACCCAGCACATCCCGTTCGATATCGAACCGCACGGTACCCGCGATGGCATAGGCCACGACCAGCGGCGGGGAAGCCAGGAAGGCCTGTTTGGCATAGGGATGGATGCGGCCGTCGAAATTGCGGTTGCCCGACAGCACAGCGGCCGCATAAAGGTCGCGCTCGATAATCTCCCGCTGGATGGCGGGGTCCAGGGCGCCGGACATGCCGTTGCAGGTGGTGCAGGCATAGGCGACGATGCCGAAGCCCAGCTTTTCCAGTTCCGCCAGCAGCCCCGCCTCTTCCAGATACAGCCGCGCCACCTTCGACCCCGGCGCGAAGGAACTTTTCACCCAGGGCTTGCGGACCAGCCCCAGCGCATTGGCCTTCTTCGCCAGCAGGCCGGCAGCCACGACGTTGCGCGGGTTGGAGGTGTTGGTGCAACTGGTGATGGCGGCGATGATCACGGCCCCGTCGGGCAGCAGCCCGGCGCTTTCCTGGTCACGCGCCTGGTCCAGGCCGACGGCGATCCCCCGCTCGGCCAGGGCACTGGTCGGAAGCTGCCTGTGCGGGTTGGAGGGCCCGGCCATGGTGCGCACCACACCGGACAGATCGAAAGACAGCACCCGCTCATACGCGGCCGTCTTCAGATCATCGGCCCACAGGCCCAGCGTCCTGGCATAGGTTTCGACCAAGGCCACCTGCGCCGGCTCGCGCCCCGTCAGGCGCAGGTAATCGATGGTCTGCCGGTCGATATGGAACATCGCGGCGGTGGCGCCATATTCGGGGCACATGTTGGAAATGGTGGCCCGGTCGCCGATGGACAGGATATCGGCCCCTTCCCCGAAGAATTCCAGCCAGGCGCCGACCACCCGTTCCGTGCGCAGGAACGCCGTCAGGGACAGCACGATATCCGTGGCGGTGATACCCGGCGACGGCCTGCCCGTCAGGCGCACCCCGACAATGTCGGGCAACCGCATCATGGATGCCCGGCCTAGCATCACCGTTTCCGCCTCCAGCCCGCCCACCCCAATCGCAATGACGCCGAGCGCATCGACATGCGGCGTATGGCTGTCTGTGCCGACGCAGGTGTCGGGGAAGGCAACACCGTCACGCACCTGGATGACGGGGGACATCTTCTCCAGATTGATCTGGTGCATGATCCCGTTGCCGGCCGGAATCACATCGACATTCTCAAAGGCGCGTCTGGTCCATTCGATGAAATGGAACCGGTCCTCGTTGCGGCGATCCTCCACGGCGCGGTTCTTCTCGAACGCCTGCGGGTCGAAACCCGCATATTCGACGGCCAGCGAATGATCGACGATCAACTGTGTCGGCACCACCGGGTTGACCCTGGCCGGGTCACCGCCCTGATCCGCGATGGCATCACGCAGCCCGGCCAGATCGACCAGGGCCGTCTGGCCCAATATGTCGTGGCAGACGACACGGGCCGGATACCAGGGGAAATCCAGGTCGCGCCGCCGTTCCACCAACTGGCGCAGCGCATCGGGCAGCAGGGCCGTGTCGCAGCGGCGCACCAACTGTTCGGCCAGCACGCGGGATACATAGGGCAGGCCGGCCCAGGCGCCGGGGCGGATGGCATCGACGGCGGCGGGCGCGTCGAAATAATCGTGCGGCGTGCCGGGCAGCCGCTTACGGTAGGCGTTGTTCATGGCGTAGCCTCACTGCCGCTGGTCGATGGCGACGAAGGCGCGGTCTTCCGGGCCGACATAATTGGCGCTGGGCCGGATGATCTTGTTGTCGATACGCTGTTCGATGATATGCGCGGCCCAGCCCGAGGTGCGGGCGATGACGAACAGGGGCGTGAACATCGCGGTCGGCACACCCATCATGTGGTAGGAGACGGCGCTGAACCAGTCCAGGTTCGGGAACATGCGCTTCACTTCCCACATCACGGCTTCCAGCCGGGCGGCGATATCGAACATCTTCGTCGATCCGGCCTCCTGCGACAATTGCAGGGCGGTGCGCTTGATCACCTCGTTTCGCGGGTCCGACACGGTGTAGACGGGATGGCCGAAGCCGATCACGACCTCCTTGCGTTCCACACGGGCGCGGATGTCGGCTTCCGCCTCGTCGGGGTTGTCGTAACGCTTCTGAATCTCGAACGCGACCTCGTTGGCGCCGCCATGCTTGGGTCCCCGCAGGGCACCGATGGCCCCCGTGATGGCGGAATACATGTCCGAGCCCGTGCCGGCGATGACGCGGCCGGTGAAAGTGGAGGCGTTGAATTCATGCTCGGCATAAAGGATCAGGGAGGTATGCATCGCCCGTTCCCACAAGGGCGATGGCTTCTTCCCGTGCAGCAGGTGCAGGAAATGCGCCCCGATGCTGTCATCGTCGGTATCGACCTCGATGCGCTTGCCATTGGTCGACCAGTGATACCAGTAAAGCAGCATCGACCCCAGCGACGCCATCAGCCGGTCGGCGATGTCGCGCGCACCGGGAATGTTGTGATCGTCCTTTTCCGGCAGGGCGCAGCCCAGCGCCGACACACCGGTGCGCATCACATCCATGGGATGGGCCGATGCGGGCAGGCATTCCAGGGCCTGCTTCACATGGGTCGGCAGGCCGCGCATGGCGCGCAGCCGGGCCTTGTAGGCGCGCAGTTCGGCACCGGTCGGCAGCTTGCCATGGACCAGCAGATGGGCCACCTCCTCGAACTCGCAGCGTTCGGCGATTTCCAGGATGTCATAGCCGCGGTAATGCAGATCGTTGCCGGACTTGCCGACCGTGCAAAGCGCGGTGTTGCCGGCGGTGACGCCGGACAGGGCCACGGATTTCTTGGGCTTGAAGGGAACGGATGCCGCGGCGTCGGGCGCTATGGCGTTCATGGGGCTGTTTCCTGTCCGTATGATGCATGGCAGCGACAGGAGGGCTGTTCCCAACCTTCGCCGATGCCCGCATCATCGGGAGAGGACACCGCTTGGTGAATGGCTGAAATGGTGAAGATTTGCCGAGACGATCCTGCGAATTGGTGAAGGTTGTGAAGGGGCAATCAGTCCCCGCAGGCGTGCCGCGCGGCCAGCCAGGCGAACACGAAGGAAGCGGCGATGCTGGCCCCCGCGCCCGGATAGACCCGTCCCATCACCGAAGCCGTGCTGTTGCCCGTGGCATAGAGCCCGTCGATGGCACTGCCATCCCCCCGCAGGACCCGGGCATGTTCGTCCGTGACGATGCCACCGGCCGTGCCGACATCGCCCGGCACCATCTTGAAGGCCAGGAAAGGCGGCTTGTCGATGGCGCCCAGGTTGGGATTGGGCTTGGTCCAGGGATCGCCGAACCAATTGTCATAGGCGCGTTCACCGCGGTGGAAGTCCAGATCCCGGCCGGTGGCGGCGAAGCCATTGAAGCGCGCCACCTCCTCCGTCAGTGTGTCGGGGTCCAGCCCGGTCTTCACCGCCAGTTCGCGCAGGCTGTCGGCCTTTAGCATGTATCCGCTGGTCTCCCAGTCGGCCGGGGTCTTGCCCGGCGGCTGGGTGCCCCAGGCATAGCGCTGGCGATGGCGGCTGTCCATGATCACCCAGGCCGGCACGCCGGCCCTGTACAGCGCCTGGCCGTTCGCCATGTAGGACTGGCTTTCATTCATGATGCGCCGGCCGTTCTGGCCGACGACGATGACGTGCGGCTTCGACAGGTCGGTCACGTGCATGTAGACCTCACCCGATGGCGGCAGCGTGCCCGGCACCCACCAGGCCTGATCCATCAGGTCCAGGGCGGCACCATGGGCCTGGGCGATCTCGATCATCTCGCCCGTGTCGCCGGGATTGGCATTGGTCCAGCCGGTAGACGCCGGCTTGGGCCCGTATTGGTCACGCATGCGCTGATTATGGGAGAAGCCACCGGCATTGATCAGCACCCCGTCGCGCGCCTGGATGCGGCGCGTGACACCGTCGGGACCACGGGTAACGACACCGGTGACCCTTCCGGCCGTCTCCACCAGTTCCACCACGCCGGTATCGGTGCGGATGGGCACGCCCTTGGCATCGGCCAGCATCAGCATGCGGCCCTGCAGGGACCCGCCATAGGACAGCATGGGCTTGCCCGTCTTCTGCGCCTGCCGCAGACGCCACAGCAGTTTCACACCTTCCCACATGCCACGCGGCGTCCGGGTGGCCAGGGTGATGTTGCGGGTCTGGTCGACGGGCAGCGGCATGACCATGGGTCCCAGCCGCAGCCTGTCGAACAGCGGCCCCATCTCCCTGGCATGCAGCATGGGGGCAGCCAGCGACCGGCTTTCCGGACAGCCGCCCTCCAGGTCGTCGTAATAGTCCGACCAGCCATGGGCGCGGATGAACGCCATCCCCTGCGCCTCCAGAAAGCGCACCATCTCCGGCCCCGCCTTCAGGAAGGCGTCCTTGCGGGCCGGGGTCGATCCGGGACCGGCATCATCGCCGACGACGCGGTAAAGGTAGGTGCGGGCCGCCTCCTCGCTGTCCTTGATGCCGTGACGGGCCTGCAAGGGGTTGTTGGGCACCCACAAAACCCCGCCCGACATGGCCGTCGACCCGCCGATCTTGTCGGTCTTCTCCAGGATCAGCGGCTGCTTGCCGATGGTTTTCAGGTACAGACCGGCCGCCATCGACCCGCCGCCGGACCCGATGATGATGAAATCCGTGCTTTCGTCCCAGGCCTGGTTCGTCATCAGTTCTTGTCCGCCAGATAATGGTGCAGCGTCGCGTGGAAATTGCTGATGGCCCGTTCCTGGACCGGGCTGGTGCGGGCGCCCTTGAACGCGCGCGACTTCATGCCCTTCTGCACCTCGCCCATATTGGCGAAATCCTGTTCCAGGATCAGGCCCCAATCGACCTTGGCCCAGTCGGCACCATGCTCGACCTCAACGCCCGGCTCCGCCCCCTCGGCGAACCGTTCCATGACGTTGATCTCGAAAATGCAGCTATCGGGATCGTCGCCATTGGGACGGGCCCGGTAGAACAGCACGTTGGTCGGCTGGTGCAGGAAGACCAGGTTGGGGAAGATGTGCCAATCCGTACCGGCGGCCATCAGCGTTTCGATGGGAATATCGGGATAGGGCCGGCCGTTCTTCGCCGCCTCCTCCCGATGGAACTGGGCGAAAGCGCCATAGACCGCGTAAACGTCGCTGTCCTCCGGCAATTCCATCAGGCGTTTGCCCGCCGCCAGCATCTCTTCGGTTGTCGTGGCCTTCAGCGTGTCCCAGATTTCCTGGTTGAACTGGTACAGACCCTTGCGGAGATCGCCCTTCACCCCTTCCAGGCGCGGGCTGGGCAGCCCGAACAGGGCGGTCGGCGCATAGCCGAACATGCCATGCCTGCCCTTGGCGGCGCTGTAGGTCATGTCATCGAAATAGGGTAGCAGTTGCCGGTGCGTCGTCTGCACGTGATAGCCTTCGTTGAAGGCCTCCAGCGCCACTTTCCAGTTGCAGGGCATGACGACGCTTTTGCGCCAGACATAGCGCATCTTGTCGAACTCGAACGCATCCAGCATGGATTTGGCGGGTTCCAGGAACTCTTCCAGCGGTTCGGCGTCGGGGTTCATGTTGATGAAGACCCAGCCGCCCCAGGTGCCGACCTTGACCGGCACCAGCGCGATATCCTCGTCCTTCAGGCAATCGCCCCAATCCTGCCGGTCCACGACATCGACGGGCTGGCCCTCCAGCGACCATTTCCAGCCGTGATAGCGGCAATGGAAGCGCCCCATCTTGCCGCAGCCTTCCGTCAGGCGGCGGCCGCGGTGAGAACAGACATTGTAAAAGGCGGCGATGGCGCCCGATTGCTGCCGCACGACGGTGATGGACTCATCGGCGATATCGTAGGTGACGTAATGGCCGGGTTCGGCGATCTCCTCCTCCCGGCAGGCCATCTGCCAGACCTTCGGCCAAAGAAGCTGCTTTTCCAGGATGACATAGTCGCGGGAGATATAGGCCGCGGCCGGCACGAAATCCGGACGCACCGGCTCGCCATCGACCGTGCGCTGTGCATCGCCACTCATCTGCATGTTCCTCCCTGTTACGCCCGAATCATCCCGGTAGCGGCCCGGCCCGTTCTACATGGATTTTTTCTGCGACACCGCTGATTTCATGTCATGTCCGGAAAAGCCGGCACCATTACCCACCCTGCGCGAACCGCCGGTCGAAGACATTCTCCGCGATGCGGTTCAGCAGGATTTCAATGGTGCCGCCCGCGATCATCCAGCCGCGCGTGCGACGCAGGCAATATTCGATCAGCGCGTCTTCGCCGAATCCTGATCCGCCCATGATCTGCATCGCCTCGTTGGCGCAATCAAATCCTGCGCGGTTGCAGGCCACCTTGGCAATCGCCGTCTCCTCCGCCGACGGGAAACCCGCATCGGCGTTGGTCGCAGCACGGTAGAGCAGCAGTTGCGCCGCATCCAGCTTCACCTTCATTTCCGCGAATTTCCATTGCAGGCCCTGGAATTCGCACAAGTGCCGGCCGAACTGCTTGCGGGTCCGGGCATGTTCGATGGCCGCGTTGTAGGCGTAGCGGCCCAGGGCCAGGCTGCGGGCCGTATTGCCGATGCGCTCCACATTGAAGCCGGCGATCTGCTTCTTGAACCCACCCGGCCCCAGCAGGACCTTTTCCTTCGGCACATAGACATTGTCGAAGAACAGCGGGTTCCATTCCTCTCCCGACAGAAAGCGGACGGGCTTGCCGAAGGTGAAGCCCTCCTGCCCGCGCTCGATCAGCACCGATCCGATATTGCCCGTGCCCGGTCCATAGCGGACATAGACCAGGAAGACGGTGGCGTGCAGGCCGTGGGTGGTGAATATCTTCTGCCCCGTGATGCGGAACCCGTCGCCATCAGGCACCGCCGTCGTGGTCAGTTCCGTAACGGCGGAACCGGCATTGGGCTCCGTCATGGCGACGGCGATCAGCCCGTCGCCCTTCAGCAGCGGCTGAAGATATTCCACCTGCTGCTGGGGAGAGGCGAAGCCGGCAAAGGTGCGGATGGCGCCGAAATTGCCGGCCTGGATGACATCCGCCGACCGGGGGCACACGGCCGCCACCTGTTCGATGGCCAGCACGGCATCCATCAGGGACCCTCCGACGCCGCCCTTCTCCTCCTCGATCGTGATGCCGAGCAGGCCCTGTTCGGCCATCGCGCGGGCGACGTCCCAGGGGTAATCGTCGGCATGGGCACGGGCCAGGGCCCCGTCGGCCAGGTGGCGCCGGGCGAAGGCCGCGACCGAATCCCGGAAAAGCGTCTGTTCCTCGGTCAGGTTGAAATGCATTCTCGTCGTCCCATGCAAAGGGTTCACCGCCAAAGCTGCGGTGACAGGTCGGGATTCTGCATAAGGCAAGGTGAACCCGGACGGCGAGCGCTGTCGGCGGCCGACGCCAAGCCTTCACATCCGCGATGGGTTCCCGCCGGGGCCCCCGCCTTTCTTGACAGTCAGGCGCCCCGGACGGCTGGTGAAGCTGTGGGCGATGGTATGCGCCCGTCCCGATCCCAAGCCTTTGAGAGTGGCCGGACACGCCATGACAGACATGAACCAAGTCATCACCACCCGCGTCGACGGCGATATCGGCGTGATCATCTCCGACAACGCCCCCGTCAATGCCCTGGGCTTTGCCGTCCGGGACGGGCTGGTGCAGGCGCTGGCCGCGCTGAATGCGGACGCCCGGGTCCGGGTCATCGTGCTGGCCTGCGCCGGCCGCACCTTCTTTGCCGGCGCCGATATCACGGAATTCGGCAAGCCCAAGCGCGAACCGGTGCTCCAGGCCGTTATCGCCGCCCTGGAAACCTCCGCCCGGCCCGTCATCGCCGCCATCCACGGCACGGCATTGGGCGGCGGGCTGGAAGTGGCGCTGGGCTGTGCCTTCCGCGTGGCCGTGCCATCGGCCAAGGTCGGGCTGCCGGAGATCAATCTGGGCCTGCTGGCCGCGGCCGGCGGCACCCAGCGCCTGCCCCGCCTGATCGGCCCGGAAAAGGCGCTGGAATTCTGCCTGTCGGGCAAGCCCGTCTCCGCCGGGGAGGCACTGGCCCTGGGCATCATCGACCATGTGGCCGAGGGTGATGTGGTTCAGGCCGGCCTCGATTTCGCCCGCCGCGTCATCGATGAGGCGATTCCCGCCGTGCCCGTGCGCGATCGGGAAGAAAAACTGGCCGCCACCCGCGCCGACCCGTCGGCATTCGACGCGGCGGCCGAAAACTGGGCCCGGAGAACCAGGGGCCAGGTGGCACCCGCCGCCAACATCGCATCGGTCCGCCGGTCCTTCACCCTGCCCATCGACCAGGCACTGGCAGCGGATGCCGCCGCCATCGCCGACCTGATCGCCGGCAGCCAGTCGCGCGCCCTGCGCCACCAGTTCTTCGCGGAGCGGGAAGCCGCCAGAATCCCCGGCATGCCGGCCGGCATCACCCCGCGCCCGGTGGATAAGGTGGCCGTGATCGGTGCCGGCACCATGGGCGGCGGCATCGCCATGAGTTTCGTGGCGGCCGGCATTCCCGTCCTGCTGATCGATGCGACACAGGACGCGCTGGACCGCGGCATGGACCGTATCCGCGCCAATTATGCCGGTTCCGTCAAGCGCGGATCGCTGGCCCAGGCGCGCATGGATGCCCGGATGGCGCTGCTGTCCGGCGCCACGGACCGCAAGGCGGCGGCCGACGCCGATCTGGTGGTGGAAGCCGTGTTCGAGGATATGGACCTGAAGAAGACCATCTTCCGCGAACTGGACGCCATCACCCGGCCCGGCACGGTCCTGTCATCCAACACATCCGCCCTGGATGTGGACGAGATCGCGTCGGTCCTGACGCGGCCGGAGGATTTCCTGGGCCTGCATTTCTTTGCGCCGGCCAATGTCATGAAACTGCTGGAAGTGGTGCGGGCCGCGAAGACCGGGCACCACGCCATCGCCACCGCCATGGCCGTGGGCAAGCGTATCGGCAAGGTGCCGGTCCTGTCCGGCAATTGCGACGGCTTCATCGGCAACCGCATCATCGCCAAGCGTTCCGCCGCTGCCGAGCGGCTGCTCCAGCAGGGGGCGTTGCCGCCGGATATCGATGGCGCGCTGAAGGCCTTCGGCTTTCCCATGGGGCCGCTGGAGATCAACGACATGTCGGGACTGGATGTCGGCTGGTCCATCCGCAAGCGGCGCGGCACGCCCTTCCCCATCGCCGATGGTATCTGCGAGCGCGGATGGTTCGGGCAGAAGACGGGCCAGGGTTACTACCGCTACGAACCCGGCAGCCGCACCCCCCTGCCCAACCCGGATGTGGAGACGCTCATTCTCGACACATCCGCCCGCCTGGGCATCACACGGCGGGAGATCGGGCGCGAGGAGATCACCGAGCGCCTGTTGTATCCCCTGATCAACGAGGCGGCGCGGGTGGTCGAGGAAGGGATCGCCCTGCGCCCGTCGGATGTCGATGTCGTCTATGTCAACGGCTATGGCTGGCCCCGCTGGCGCGGCGGGCCGCTGTTCCATGCCGACGAGGTCGGGCTTGCCACCATCGTGGCGCGGCTTGACGCCTTCCGCGCCGATACCGACGATCCTTCCCTGGAACCGGCCGCCTTGCTGCGCACGCTGGCCGACCAGGGCTCAACCTTCGCAGAATGGCAGAAAAGCCGCGCCGGAAACCCATAAGCGCGGATAATGGAGACAAGCATGGTCGATTACAGCAAGTACCAGTTCCTGAAGGTTGAGATCGACGCCAACGGCGTCGCCACCGTCACCATGAACGATCCGGACAAGCTGAACGCCGTCGGGCCGGAAAACCACAAGGAACTTGAATATATCTGGGTCGACCTGGCCCAGGATGAAAGCATCAAGGCCATCGTCTTCACAGGGGCGGGCCGCGCCTTTTCCGCCGGGGGCGACATCAAGAAGATGGCGGCCCGCGCCGGCACGGAATATGGCCTGAAATACGCCCTGCGCGTGCCGCAGAACACGTTGCGCATCTTCGAGCACATGCTGCTGACGCCCCAGCCCGTGATCGCCGCCGTCAATGGCGATGCCATTGGCCTGGGGATGACCATCGCCCTGTTCTGCGACATGAGCGTCGTGGCCGACGATGCCCGCCTGGGCGATACGCATGTGAAGGTGGGTCTGGTGGCCGGTGATGGCGGGGCCGTGGTCTGGCCACTGCTGGTCGGGCCGCAGCGTGCCAAGGAATTCCTGATGCGCGGCAAGCTGCTGCGCGGCAAGGAGGCCGAGGGCATGGGGCTGGTGAACTATTCCTTCCCCAAGGAGGATGTGCTGGCCGAGGCGCACAAGATCGCGACGGAGATCGCCTCCAATCCCATCTGGGCCGTCCGCTGGTCCAAGGCGGCCGTCAACAAGCAGTTGAAGGCGCAGTTGAACCAGATCCTGGAACTGTCCATCGCCTATGAATCCCTGACCATGCTGACCCAGGACTATAAGGAGGCCGTCAATGCCTTCGCCGAAAAGCGCAAGCCCGAATTCCAGGGCTTCTGAGGCGGGCCGCTACCGGGGGCTGGAAAGTATCCGGCGGGTCGGCGTGGTCGGTGCCGGCCTGATCGGCGGGGGGTGGGTCGCAGCCTTCCTGGGCCGGGGCTATGACGTCTCGGTCCAGGACCCCTCTCCCGGCACGGAGGCGCGGCTGCGCGCCCAGGTGGCGGCAGCCTGGCCGGCGCTGGAAAGCCTGGGGCTGGCCGCGGGCGCCAGTCCGGACCGGCTGACCTTCCACACCAGCCTCACCATGGCGCTGGAAGGTGCCGATTTCGTGCAGGAGAATGCGCCGGAACGGCCGGAGGTGAAGGCCGCCCTCTATGCGCAGTTGGGCGACGTCCTGCCGGCCGATGTGATCATCGCCAGCAGCACGTCGGGCCTGCCCGTCAGCCTGCTGCAGCGGGATTGCCGGCATCCACAGCGCTGCGTGCTGGGCCACCCGTTCAACCCCGTCCACCTGATGCCGCTGGTGGAACTGGGCGGAGGGGAGCAGACCGATCCTGCCGCCATTGACACCGCGACATCATTCTATGTCGCCATGGGCAAGGAGCCCGTGCGGCTGGACCGGGAAATCGTCGGGCATATCGCCAACCGGCTGACCAGCGCCATGTTCCGGGAGGCCGTGTCGCTGGTGGCCGGCGGCTATGCGACCGTGGCCGACGTGGACCGGGCCATCCGGTTCGGCCCTGCGCTGAAATGGGCCGTGCAGGGCCAGTTCACGACCTTCCATACCGGCGGCGGCGATGCCGGCATGGAAGGGTTCCTGCGCCATTTTGCACCCGGCATCATGAACCGCTGGCGGACCATGGCCGACCCGGACCTGGCTGACCCGGACCTGCAGGCGAAACTGACGGCGCAGGTAGCGGAGGCGAACGGCCACAGGCCCGTCGCCGACATTGCCCGGCAACAGGACGCCATGGTCCTGCGGCTGTTGCAGGCGCTGGCGGAATAACCCTCAATCCGGTTCCGAAATGAAAAGACCGCCCGGTGTGATGCCGGACGGTCTTTTCATTTCGGAACCGTATCATCCGCGCCAGCCGGCGCGGATATCGGGGTCAAGATTTCTCGCCCCCGATATCAGGCGATGGCGGGCAAGCCACCGGCCGCGGCCAGAATGTCCATATGATGATCGCTGTCACCGAACAGGGCGTCGATGGCCGTCAGGCGTTTGAAGCCATGGCCCACCTTGTATTCCGTGGTCAGGCCGATGGCGCCGTGCATCTGCACGGCCTGCTGGCCCACGAACCGCCCCGCCTGCCCGATCTTGGCCTTCACGGCCGCGATATGCAGCCGGCGTTCATCCGCCGGCCGGTCGAGCGACAACGCCGCCACCATGGCCATGGAGCGCGACAGTTCCACCTGCATCAGCATGTCCACGGCGCGGTGCTGCAGCGCCTGGAAGCTGCCGATGGCCACGCCGAACTGCGTGCGGGTGCGCAGATATTCCGCCGTGGTCTCCAGGATATCAGCCATGATGCCGACCGCTTCCGCCGCCAGGGCCGCGTTGGCCTCCTCGAACACCGCGTCCAGGATGGTGGCACCCCCGTCCGCCGTGCCCAGCAGGGCGGCTGCGGGCACGCGCACACCCGTCAAACCGATGTCGGCCAGCCGCACGCCGTCATAGCCGGTGCGGGGCGTCCGGCTGACACCGTCCGTGCCGGCATTGACCAGGAACAGCCCCACCCCGTCCGGCGTGGTGGCGCTGACCACCAGTTCATCCGCCGCGTGGCCGGCGATCACCGCGACCTTCGCCCCGTCCAGCCGCCAGCCGCCGTCCACCGGCACGGCCCGCGTGGCCAGCCGGTGGCTGGTGTGGCGCGGGCCGGGCCATTCCTGATGCGCCAGGGCCATGACATGCTCACCCGCAATGATGGAAGGCACCCGCGCGGCCCGCTGGCCGGCGTCACCCGCCCGGCGCAGTACGCCGCCCGCCAGCACAATGGTGGCAAGGTACGGCTCCAGCGCCAGCCCCTTGCCCAACGCCTCCATCACCAGCATGATTTCGACAGGCCCGCAGCCGAAACCGCCATCCGCCTCGGCGAAGGGCAGGCCCAGCAGACCCATTTCCGCCATGGCGGCCCAATGGTCGCGGCTGAACCCCTCCGGCTGCTTCATGGCCTTTTCGCGGGCGTGGAAATCATAGCGGTCGGCCATGAGGCGGCCGACGCTTTCCGACAGCAGCCGCTGCTCGTCATTCAGATCGAAATCCATGGCTTTCTTCCTCAAAGGCCAAGAACGGTCTTGGCGATGATGTTCTTCTGGATCTCGTTGGAACCGCCGAAGATCGAGACCTTGCGCATGGTGAAGTAAAAGGGGGCCGCCGCTTCCAGCCAGCCATACGGTCCCTGGTCGCCATGGTGGCCGTGGTCAGGCACCGGCAATCCCGCCGGGCCGGCCAGTTCAAGGGCCAGTTCTGTCATGCGCTGCTGCAGCTCCGTTCCGCGGACCTTCAGGATGGAGGCGGCGCTGCCCGCCCCACCGCCATGGCTGTCGGCGGCGACCACTCGCAGTTGCGTCAGTTCCAGCGCACGCAGGTCGACCTCCACCTCTGCCAGACGCCGGCGCAGCCGTTGCCGCTCCGCATCCGACAGGATGCCGCGGGCATGCAGGTCCGCCTCCAGATGACGAAGCTGCGACAGCCGTTCCTTCGACAGGCCGATGCGGGCGATGCCGCTGCGCTCATGCCCCAGCAGGTGCTTGGCATAATCCCAGCCATGCCCCTCCTCACCGATGCGGTTGGCGACGGGCACGCGGACATCATCGAAGAACACCTCGTTGAGGTCGGCGATGCCGTCAATGGACGGGATGGGGCGGATGGTGATGCCCGGCGTGCGCATGTCCAGCAGCAGGAACGTGATGCCCTGCTGCTTGCGGCCGCCGCTGTCGGTGCGGACCAAGGCGAACATCCAGTCGGCATGCTGGGCCTGGGTGGTCCAGATCTTCTGGCCGTTCAGGACATAATCGTCGCCGTCGCGCAGGGCCGCCGTCTTCAGCGCCGCCAGGTCCGACCCGGCACCCGGTTCGGAGAAGCCCTGGCACCACCAATCATCGATATTGGCGATGCGGGGCAGGAAGCGGCGCTTCTGGGCGTCTGTCCCGAAGCGGGCGATGACAGGGCCGATCATGTTGACATTGAAGGGCGAGCCCTCGGGCGCATGGGCCAGGGCCATCTCCTCCTGGAAGATATAGCGCTGCGTGGGTGTCCAGGCCTGCCCGCCCCATTCCACCGGCCAGTTCGGTGCGGCCCAGCCGCGTGCATTCAGGATACGTTGCCAGCGGACGATGTCGTCCTTGCCCAGGTGCCGGCGCTCCACCATCTTGCGGCGCAGGTCGGCCGGCAGCGCATCGGCCAGGAAATCGCGCACCTGCTGGCGGAAGGCACGGTCGGCGTCGGTGAAATCCAGGTTCATGCTCATCATCCCGGTCTGCGTTCCGCCAGGAATGTGCCGCAGCGCCAGGGCGGGTCAACGCATGCCGGGCCGAAGGGGCCCAGCCTTCACATGGCCGATATTGTCAGGCGGCAAGGTCCAGCAGCACACGGCCCGCACCGGGCCCGCGCGCTGCGGTCACGGCTTCGCCCAATGCCGACAGCGGCCAGACCCCGCGCACAGGGGCGATCAGCGGCATGCCGTCCAGGCGGGCTGCCAGCATGCGGTAAAAGCCCCTGATATCGGGATCGGCCGCCTCGGCGGGGCGCAGGCTGAAACCCCGGATGGACAGGCCGCGCCCCGTCAGCAGGGTGGATGGCACCTGGCACGGCTGGCCCGACAGGTGGCCATAGACCAGCAGCGTTCCCCCCGGCGCCAGACAGGCCGCCAGCCGGCCCGTCGCCTCCCCCGCCACGCAGTCCAGGGCCAGGACCGCACAGCGCGCTGCCAGACGGGCCGCCAGATCGGGCCCGTCGCAAAAGGTATGACCGCTTCCGGCCCGGCCGATATCGATGACCGGCACCCCCAGGCCGGCCGCGAAATGCCGGACCAGCCCCGCCACGCCGGACCCAGGCGCATTCAGCAGGACAGGGTCACCGGCCCGCAGCGGCACCATGTGCAACAGCCGCCAGGCCGTGGCGGGGTTGATGCGCAGCAGGGCCGCCTGCGCATCGGCCAGACCGGCCGGCACCGGCACCAGATCGGCGGCGGGCAGCAACCGGTGGCTGGTCCAGTTCCCGCGGGTCAGGGGCAGGACGCGCATGCCGGGCACCAGGTCGGTGACACCGGCGCCAACCGCCAGCACCTCGCCCACCCCCTCCGCCCCCGGCACGGCCGGATAGGTCGGGGCGAAGGCATAGCGCCCGGCGATCAGCAACAGGTCGGCGGGGTTGACCGGGGCCAGCCGCATCGCGACCAGCACCTGCCCCGGTCCGGGTTGTGCGGGCAGTTGAAAGGAAACGGGCCGGGGATGCATCCCCGGCCCGTCCAGAACGGCGCGCAGGCCGGTTATCACGAAGCGTTGGCCGTGCGCGGGATGACCCGGCGGGTATAGCCCGTCGGCCAGACCGGCACCTGGCGGCCATTGGCCTGTTGTTGCTGGGCATCAGCGCGGGCGGCGGGCTTTGGGCGGGGCATGGGCAGCACCCCCTTGCGCTGCTCCTGCACGATCTCGACGATTTCCTCGGTGCGGGCACAGATGATGTCGGTCGGGGCCAGGACGCTCAGCACCAGCCGGTCCGTACCGCAGCGTGGGGGCAGCAGAACCGCCACCGATCCCGTGCCATCACCATGGTCGGGCGTGGCGATCCAGCCGCAATCACGCAGCCGGGCCAGTTCCTCCATATGCTCGGCCACCTTCACGCGACGGGCGGGGTCCTGTTCCTCCGCGTTCAGGCGGTGCAGGGCGGACCGCACATGCGTATCCTTGTAGGTGGACAGAAGCAGCCGCCCCTGCGGGCTGTGCAACAGGCAATCCGTGTTGCCGGCATGCTCGACAACGGCATGCTCGTGCAGCCCGTCGATCACATGCAGATGCTGGACGACATAGGATGTGGCCGTGGACAGGACCACGGTTTCGCCCAGCGCCTCCGCCACCCGGTCCAGCACGGTCACCACGGCCCCGCCCCGGAACAGCGCCGGGTCCACCCACGCCCCCAGCAGCGCCACGCGCGCCGTCGGGCTATAGGTTCGCTTGAAGCGGTCGTAATGAAGATAACCCAGCTTGGTCAGGCACCGCAGCAGCTCAGAGGTGCTGGACTGCGGGTAGGATAAAGCACGCGACAAGTCCATGACGGTCGCCGTGCGGTTCTTTCTGTCGAAATATTCGAGGATTTCCAGAACACGATAGGCAGACTTGATCGTTCGGCCGTCTTTATTGCTCATGGCGTCTTCCTTCCTCAACATGGCCACTTCTGTATGCGGCCTTGAGAAAACGGTATCCCATCGCCCATCTGATGCACAAGTTTTTCCGAACCCTGTTCGATTATCCGAACGCCATCCATCACATTCATGATATCGGCGGCCTTACGAACAGGGAAGGTGCCGGGGGGCTGTCTCTGTCGGCACTATTCGGCAACTACTCCGGGCACCGAAGGCGGTCCCCCGCCGGACCCGCCTGCCGCCCTCATGCCGAAACGCTCTGCCCGCCCGCGCGGAAACCTTATGAAACGCCTCGGACAATTGCTTGAACAGGAAGAAAACGGACGCGGGGTCGCCGGTTCCGGCCCGCGGGCCATGACCCGCGTGCTGCGCCTGTTCGACTGCCTGGCCCGCCGCCGGTCCGGCATGACGCTCTCGGAACTGAGCCAGGCCATGGGCGTGCCGAAAAGCACGTTCCTGGCCAGCCTGCGGGCGCTGGCGGCGGACGGGTTCCTGATCTGCGAGGATAATGTCTACCGGCTGGGGCCCTGTGCCTACCGGCTGGCCGGCAACATCATCATGGCATGGTCGCAGCCGGACATCGTGCGCCATTACGTGAAGGAACTGGCGGAGGCCACGGGCGAGTCCGTGGGCTTTGCCATCGCCGACTGGGATATCGGCCAGGCCATCTTCACCGATGCGGTGAACAGCGCCCAGCCCGTGCATTACGCCATGCGAGCCGGCATCCGCGCGCCGCTCTATGCCAGTGCGGCGGGGCGCGTGCTGCTGGCCTATGCCGCCCCCGACCAGCAGCATGATTATATCACGCGCGGTCATTTCCGTGCCCTCACGCCCTCCACACGGACGACACCGGACAGGCTGACGGAAAGCCTGGATGCCATCCGGCGGCTGGGCTATTGCGCCAGCTTCGGGGAGATGCTGAAAGACACGGCCGCCATCGCCGTGCCCGTCTTCGATGCATCCGACTGCGTCATCGGCGCCCTGATCGTGGCCGCCCCGCTGAACCGGCTGCGCGCGGGGTTTGAACCGTTGCTGGCCAGCATCCGGCATTATGGCCGGCTGGCCTCCGGCCTGCCCCCCGGCGACCCGGCCGAACCATAGAAAGAAAAAAGGCGGCACCCATCCGCTCCCTTTGGGGGAACGGACAGGTGCCGCCCAGGCGAGCCGGGAGGAACCGGCCGGACCGTCAGGGCGTCAGGCCCATGAAGCGCATGCCGTTTTCATACATGATCTTGCGGGTATCGCTGTCGCTGATCCCCTTGCAGGCCTCATCGGCGAAGTCGCGCGGCTTTTCCACGCCCTCGGCATGGGGGTAGTCGGAGCCCATCAGGATCCAGTCGGCATTGCCGACCTGATCGATGATGGCCTTTATATTGTCCTCCGGATAGGCCACGACCGCGACATTGCGGGCGAAGATACGGCTGGGCCGATCCTTCAACTGGCCACCGGGCCAATAGCCGTTCTTGGCCATGCCGCGGCACTTGTCCATCTTGGTCAGCATGGCCGGCACCCATTCGGCGCCGTTTTCCGCCGACAGCAGCTTCACATTGGGGAAGCGCTCGAAGAAGTTCCAGAAGATGAAGCTGGACAGCGTCTCCACCACCGGCCGTTCCGAATAGCCGTGCATCCAGACGAAGGCCGTCTGCTTGATGCGGGACTGCTGCACCGGCTCGCCCCAGACGGCCATGTGGTCCTTCATGTAGATGGCTTCCGACACGTGGAACACCACGCGCAGCTTCGCCTCGTTCACGATGGCCCAGAACCGGTCATGGTCGGGATGCGCCGGAGCCTTGCCGCCATAGGGTCCCATCGGCATCAGGATCACACGGGCACCGTTCGCGATGCACCAGCGCACCTGCTCGCACGCCTTGTCCAGATCGGCCAGGGTGATGATGGGCGCCGTGAAGATCCTGTCCTTGTAATTGAACTTCCAGTGATCCAGCATCCAGTGATTATAGGCGCCCAGCACCTCATGCGCCGCCGCCGGCTGATCCAGATAGGAAATGGCCGTGATCATGTTGCCGATGAACATGATGGCGCCGCGCACATCCCACTCGTCCATGCGGGCCAGGCGCGCCCCCGGCTCCATCATGTCGGCCGTCTTCTGGACATGCAGGTCGATATCGGCCTTGCCCTCCTTCATGGCGCGCAGCCATTCGTGCAGCTTGCCGGGCGCCGGCACCCGGCCATCCTCATGCAGGTGGTCGGCACTGATCTCGACCTTGCGGGCGCCCACATACATGGCGTACTGGCCATCGTCGCCGGTCTTGAAGCTGATTCCGTAATTCTTCTTGGCGCTGTCGGAAAGATAGGCGCTCCACGCCTCCTCCGTCTCCCAGTAATGGGTATCGGCGTCGAAGATGGGACCTTGATAGCGCGGGGCTGCCGCGCCCGGCTTGACTGCGGCCTGGCTGGTCATGGCTTTCCTTCCTGCATGCTTGCAAGGCTCTGATACGCAACAAATATTCTGTCGATTCCCTTGCTGATCGAAATTTAGCAGAGCGGAACCGCCCTGACAGGGGGCGGCATGGACGGGGGGCCCAGTGATCACCCATCTGATGGGTGCTGCCGCCGATACAGGGGTCACAGGTCGTGCGGCCGCAGCCAGCAGCGTTCCGCCGATGCCCGCTCCACCGCTTCCACGACCTTTTGGACGGCCGCCGCCTCGGTGAAGCTCGGTGAGCCCTCCCCGCCCGTGCGGATGGCCTGCACCATGTCGGCGAACATCCAGTCCATGGCG
Source organism: Niveispirillum fermenti (assembly GCF_048066175.1). GTDB lineage: Bacteria > Pseudomonadota > Alphaproteobacteria > Azospirillales > Azospirillaceae > Niveispirillum > Niveispirillum fermenti. The sequence continues at coordinate 207,531 of NZ_JBLTXA010000007.1, forward strand.
ATGAGCGGCCGCGGCCCCGTCGCCGTGCAGCCCGGCACGCGGTGGAACCGCTCCTCGATCGTCACCGGCCGGCAGGCGCGCTCGCCATAGGGGACGGGCCTTGCATCACCGGCATGGAGTTGCGCCGACAGGCCATTGCCAAAGCTGCTGTCGGTCAGCAGAAGCCGACCCCGGTCGCCCCACACCTCCACCCGCCAGCCCTCCGTGTCGGGCACGCACCAGCCGGTCTGCAGGCTGCCGATGGCGCCATTGGCCAGACGCAGGGTGGCCGATCCCAGATCATGGGTGTCGGGACGGAGTACATCGCCATTGGGCAGGAACCATTCCGGCACGCCCGTCGTCAGCATGCCCGTCACCTCCTCCACCCCGCCCAGCAGATGGGTCAGGTAAAGCAGGGCATGCGTGGCGAAATTGCGCCAGCCGGACCCGCCGCTGGCCTTGTCGGCCAGCCAGTAATAGGGGTCCGTCGCCCCGGAATAGGCACTGTAGCAATAGGGCTTCCCGTTCTCCTCGAACAGGGGCAGGAAAAGCTGCACATTGAAGCCCAGCGGCCGGCCGATGAAGCCGGTATCGACCATGGCCTTCATCTGCTGTGCGGCGGGACTCCAGCGGAATTGCGCATCGACGACGCCGACGACACCCTTCGCACGCTGCAGGTCGCGCATGGCCACGGCATCGGCCACGCTGGTGGCAAAGGGCAGCGCGTCATAGACATGCTTGCCATGGCCAAGCGCCGCCATGACCATCGGAAAGCGGAAGGAGGGACGGGTGCCGACATCAATGATATCGAGGTCGGGATCGGCACACATCTCCTCATAGTTCCAATAGGCCTTGGGGATGGAAAAGGCCTTGGCCGCGGCTTCGGCGGTGTGCGGGCGCGCCGTGCAGATGGCCGCCACCTCCACCCCCGGCGTGCGCCGCCAGGCGGGCCCGTGGACCTTCAGGCTCCAGTTGGCGCTGATGATCCCGACCTTCAGAACCTTCTCCGTCATGACCGGCCCTTCCCAACTGTCCGAGATTTCCGGGCCATTTATAATGGCGCCTGCCGACGCTGCTGGCCTTCCCGCCGCCATCCATCACATGCGCGATGAAAGGCCGACCCCGGCTATAGGGTGGCTTGCCCGCCCAGCACCACGGTGGCCTGGCTGGACAGCACGCCGCCATTGCCATGGGCGACGGCCAGGTCCAGGTCCGGCACCTGCCGGTCCCCGGCCTCGCCCCGCAATTGCCGCACGGCCTCCACCAGCAGGAACAGCCCGTACATGCCGGGATGCACGCAGGAAAGGCCGCCGCCATTGGTGTTGACGGCCAGCCGCCCGCCCGGTGCGATGGCCCCATCCGCGACGAACGGCCCGCCCTCCCCCCTGGCGCAGAAGCCCAGATCCTCCAGGAACAGGATGGGGGTGATGGTGAAGGCATCGTACAGCATGGCCAGCCGGATATCGGCCGCCGTCACCCCGGCCTGGGCGAAGGCCTGCGCGCCGGAAATGGCGGCCCCCGTGCGGGTCAGGTCCGGCATGCCGGAAATCTCCCGGTGGGTGACGGCATGGGCCGCCCCCAGCACCGCGACCGGCGGCCGGCGCAGATCGCGGGCCCGGTCGGCCCGCACCATGACGATGGCCGCCGCCCCGTCATTGAACAGGCAGCAATCACGCACCGTCAGGGGGGTGGAGACCATGCGCGCCGACAATACCTGATCGATTGTCAGCGGGTCGCGCACCGCCGCCTCCGGGTTCCGCTGCGCCCAGGCGCGCGCCGCCACGGCCACCGCCGCCAATTGCTCGCGCGTCGTGCCATAAAGGTGCATGTGGCGGCTGGTCGCCAGCGCATAGGACGAGATGGGGGCCAGGGGCTGGTACGGCGCCTCCCAGGGCGATGACCGCGTCATGCCCACCGTCTTGGGCGGGTTGCTGGCCGGGTTGGCGCCATAGGCGATCAGGGCACAGTCGATCAGGCCCGCTGCCAGCGCCAGGGCCGCCTGCTGCACATAGACCTCGAACGCCGAACCGCCCGTGCGGTTGCAATCGGTGACCTTGGGCGTGATGCCCAGATACTCGGCCAGTTCCATCCCCCCCAGCGCCTCGAAGGGGGCGGAGGTGTACAGCGCATCGACATCGGCCAGGCTCAGCCCGGCATCGGCCAGCGCCAGCAGAGAGGCCCTGGCCGCCATGTCGACGGCGGCGACACCCGGGCAGCGGCCGATGCCGAAGGTCGCCGCCCCCGCGATGGATGCGGCACCGCGGGGAAATCCGTGACGATAATTCATGCGGGCACAAAGACCAGCAGCGGCTGGCCTTCCTCCTGGATGATGCGGGCACGCACGCGGGCGCCGATGGCGACCGCTTCCGGGGCGATGTCGATCACCCGGCTCATCAGCCGCGGGCCTTCATCCAGATCGATCAGCGCAACATTGTAATTCTCGGCCGGGTCCCGGCGCTGGATGGCGGTGGTGGCATGCACGGTTCCCGTCCCCGCCGCCTCCACCCATTCCAGGTCTTCCGCGCCAGTGCCGGGGGCGGCGATGCGGGGATGGAAGACGAAGGCCCCCGTCGACGCGCTGCGCTGGATCATGAACCGTCCCTGCGCCAGGAAGGCACGCCATTCCGCCTCGGGCTGGATCATCGTTCAGGCCCCCTTGAAGGCGGGCGGCCGCTTTTCCTTGAAGGCGGCAAGTCCCTCGTGATGGTCGTCGGTGCGGCTGGCGATGGGTTGCATGGTATATTCCATGTCCAGGAACTGATCGAAGCTGCTGCTGGCCGCCAGGTCGAACTGCCGCTTGGCCAGGCCCAGCGCCACCGTGGGTCCCGACGCCAGGCTGTGCGCCAGTTCCAGGGCGCGCTCCATCAGCCTGTCCCCGTCCACCTTCTCCAGCGCCAGGCCCAGTTGCACCGCCTCGTCGGCGCGGACCATGCGGCCGGAATAGGCGATTTCCTTGGCCCGCATGGCGCCGACATGCTGGCGCAGCAGCCAGACGGAACCGCCGTCGGGCGACAGGCCGATATTGCGGAAAATCTGCGCGAACTTCGCCCGCTCCGACACCAGAACGATGTCGCAGCACAGCGCATAGGCCCAGGCCACCCCGACGCACACACCCGGAATGGCGGCGATGGTCGGCTTTTTCAGGTGATAGATCGACCGGGCGATGCGGTGCAGCGTGTGCATCCGGTCCAGCGACCCGTTGATGCCCCCTACCCCCATATTCCCGACATCCATGCCGGAACAGAAATCCCCCCCGGCGCCGGTCAGCACGACGGCGCGGACGGCAGGGTCCAGGGCGATCTCGTCGAACGCTTCCCAAAGCTGGCGGCGCATCTCATGCGTAATGGCGTTCTTGGTTTCGGGGCGGTTCAGGGTGACGATGGCGATGCCGTCGCGGCGTTCAACGTCGATGGTCATGGATAGGCTCCCGAAGACTATTCTCCCCCGCGGGTTTCGGCCATTCGGGCGCGCGGGGCAAGGTGCCGGGCACGACATCGCAGACGTGATGATTTCCGCCTGCCCCGTGGCGCTGCGGCCGGCACTTCCCGTACCTGTGGGGTCGGAAAACCCTTCTCATGGAAGCCGACAGATGAACGAAGCCGCCATCGTCGCCACCGCCCGCACCGGCATCGGCAAGGCCCATCGCGGATCGCTGAACAATATTCACGGGGCCAGCATGGCAGGCCATGTCATCGAAGCCGCGGTGCGCCGCGCCGGCATCGATCCGGCAGAGGTGGAGGATGTGCTGCTGGGCACGGCGCGGGCGGAAGGCGCCGTCGGGTCCAACATCGCCCGTCAGGCCGCCTTGCGCGCCGGGCTGCCGCAAAGCGTGGCCGGCGTCACGCTGGACCGCAAATGTTCATCGGGGCTGCAGAGCATCGCCTTTGCCGCCCAGCGCATCCGGGCCGGCGAAGGCGGGATTTACGTTGCCGGCGGGGTGGAAACCGTCTCCCTGGTCGATCCGCATCGCAACAAATTCCGGACGCAGGATGATTGGCTGGCCTCCCATGTGCCGGCGCTCTACTGGCCCATGATCCGCACGGCTGACCTGGTCGCCACCCGTTACGGCATCAGCCGGGAGGCACAGGATGCATATGCCGTGGAAAGCCAGCGCCGCACCGACGAAGCCCAGCGCGCCGGCCATTTCGACGCGGAGATCGTGCCCGTCACCACCATCCGCAACGTCACCGACAAGGCGGGCGCCGTGACCGGGCAGGAGGAGGTGACGCTTTCCCGCGACGAGGGCAACCGCCCCGGCACCAGCATCGATGCGCTGGCCAGGCTGAAGCCCGTCGCTGAAGGCGGCACGACCACGGCCGGCAATGCCAGCCAGCTTTCCGACGGTTCGTCGGTCTGCGTGGTGATGGCGGCGGATGAGGCGGCGCAGCGCGGCCTGCCCATCCTGGGCCGGCTGGTCGGGTTCGACGTGGTGGGCTGCGCGCCGGAGGAAATGGGGATCGGCCCCGCGCTGGCCGTGCCGAAGCTGCTGCGCAAGCACCGACTGACCGTCGATGATATCGACCTGTGGGAATTGAACGAGGCCTTTGCCGTGCAGGTCCTCTATTGCCGCGACCAGCTGGGCATCCCCATGTCGCGCCTGAATGTCGATGGGGGGGCGATTTCCATCGGCCATCCGTTCGGCATGTCGGGGTCGCGCATGGTGGGGCACGCGCTGCTGGCCGGCCGGCGGCTGGGGGCGAAGCGCGCCGTGGTGACCATGTGCATCGGCGGCGGCATGGGGGCCGCCGCCTTGCTGGAGATCGGGGGCTGATGCCCCCCTTTACCCGCCGCGCGTCACGGGGATCAGCGCGCCGCTGATGCAGCGGGCCTGAGGGGACGCCAGGAAAGCGATCACCTGTGCGATGGCGTCCGCCGTCACCCATGTGGTGAAATCGGCATCCGGAATGTCGGCGCGGTTGGCCGGGGTGTCGATGATGCTGGGCAGCACGGCATTGACATTCACCCCCGTCCCCGCCAGTTCGGCCGACAGGCTTTCCGTCAGCCGGTGAACGGCCGACTTGGCGGCGGCATAGGCCCCCATGCCGGCCCCGGCCGTCAGCGACGCGGCCGATCCGATATTGACGATCCGCCCACTCCCCGCCGCCTTCAGGGCCGGCAGGGCCGCCTTGCTCATGGTGGCGCAGGTGACGGCATTCATGGCGTAAAGCCGCTGCCAGCCGGCAACGTCACCATCGGCCAGCGTCTGCCAGGCAAAACCGCCGGCCACATTGACCAACACATCGATGCCGCCGAAGGCCGCTGTCACCTCTGCCGCCACCCTGGCGGCGGCGGCACCGTCGGTCAGGTCCACGCCACCGATATCCAGACCGCCCGCACCGGCGGCATCCGGCGCCGTGGCTGCGAAATCCACCCGCGCCACACGGTCGCCCGACGCCGTAAAGGCGGCGGCAACGGCGCGGCCCAGCACGCCGAAGCCGCCGGTGACGATGATCGAACGTCCACTCATGATCCGCTTTCCCCCTGGATGATGCCGGTCCCGCCGGCAAATGCGCGGCGCAGGCTGATCTTGTCGATCTTGCCGCTGGGCAGCAGCGGCAGGGCGTCGACGAAGCGCACATGCCGCGGCTTCTTGTAACCGGCCAGCAGGCGCTGGCTGTGCGCAATGATCTCCTCCGCGGTGGGCCGGGTCCCCGCCCGGGGCACGATGACGGCCATCACCGTCTCGCCCCAGCGATCGTCCGGCACGCCGATGACGGCGACCGACGCCACGTCGGGATGCTCGGCCAGCGCCCGCTCCACCTCCTGGCTGTAGATATTCTCCCCGCCGGAAATGATCATGTCCTTCTTGCGGTCCACCAGAAAGATGTTGCCGGCCGGATCGGCGTAACCGACATCGCCCGTGCGCAGCCAGCCGTTGCGCAAAGCCTCGATCGTGGCCACGCTGTTGTTCCAGTAACCCGTCATCACTGATGCGCTGCGCAGCCAGAGCTCCCCCGGCACACCCGGCGGGCAGTCGCTGCCATCATCGGCCACGATGCGGATCGCCGCCTTGGCATTGGGCTGGCCGATGGAGGCCAGCAAACGGGCATCCGGCCCTGTCAGGGCATGCTTGTGCTTGGGCAGGCAGGTGCCATTCCCCTCGCTCATGCCCCAGCCATTCACGAAGACGGGGCCGAAGCGGGCCAGGGCACGGCGCAGCAGGGCCGGCGACATGGGCGCGGCGGCATAGGCGATGGTCTCCACGCTGCCGGTATCGACCTCGCGCCCCTCCGCAGCGTCCAGCACGGCTTGCAGCATCTGCGGCACGAAATGCAGGTTGGTGATGCGCTCCGCTGCCACGATCTCCAGCGCGCGGGCGGGATCGAAGGCGCGTTCGATGAACAGCGTGCCGCTGCGCCAAAGCTGGGCATAGCTGGAGGATTGGGCCCCCGCATGGAACAGCGGCATCACCACCAGCGACCGGCCGCCGGTGCGGAAATCGAACATCATGGCCATCTGCTCCCCCAGCGTCAGTTCCGCCAGGTGGGAGCGCATGACACCCTTTGGCCGGCCCGTCGTGCCACTGGTATAGATCAACGTCGCCAGTTCGCCGGGCTGCACCTGCTGGTCCGGCAGGCTGCCGGCCCCGCGGTCCATCAGGGCGTGATAGGGGATGGCCCAGTCGAAGGCATCGCTGTCCAGGCAGACATAAAGCCCGATGTCCAGCCGGGCGCGGATGCTGTCGATGGCGGGACCATAGGTCGCTTCGAAGATCAGGACCTGCGGGCGCGTATCGGTCAGGATATGCTCGAATTCCGGTGCCGCCAGCCGGAAATTCACGGTCGCCAGCACCAGACCGGACAGCCAGCAGCCGGCCATCACCTCCAGATAGGTGTCGCTGTTCATGGCCAGGATGGAGACACGGTCCTGCCGCTGGCACCCGCTGGCCAGCAGCGCCGCCCCCAACCGCTCCGACCGTTCCAGCAGGGCGCGGTTGCTGGTCCGCCGCCCGGCATGGACCGTGACGATGTCATCGGGAAAGAAACGGGCATTGCGGCGGACAAGATCGCCCAGGGACCGGATCATCACTGTTCTCACGAAAGCCGGGACAGGCGGGGGCCAACCCCCCGGAACCGCTTGTCCGGCAGCGCCCGCCAAAGGTCGAGCAATAGCGTCGGTCGGAGGCCAACCCTTCACAACCTCGATATCCTGCCACCGATGCGACATGGACGGATGCGTCCGGACAGCAAACATGCGACAGCAGAAGCCATCGCGCCGCCGGCAATCAGGCGGACCCAATGCCCAAGGATCGGGGTGGATATGACGGACAAGGCAGTACCCGATGCCGCGACACAACGCGACATCTACCGCCGGATGGCCTTGATCAAGGCCAATGACGAGCGGTCGCGCAAGGTGATCCATGCGGGTCGCGTGGTGATGCCCTATTATTCGCCGCGCGGCCAGGAGGTGATCCCCAGCGCCGTCTCGGTCAACCTGACCGATGATGACTATATCTGCACCATCTATCGCGGCACCCATGACATGCTGGCCAAGGGCGTGCCGCTGCGCGACCTGTGGGCGGAACTGGCCGGCCGCATCACCGGCACCTGCAAGGGCAAGGGCGGGCCGATGCACATCACCCACCCGAAATCGGGCGTGATGGTAACGACGGGCATCGTCGGTTCCTCCATGCCCATCGCCAACGGTCTGGCCTGGGGATCGCAACTGCGCGGCGACGGGCGGGTGACGGTGGCCTATTTCGGCGATGGCGCCTCGAATATCGGCGCTTTCCACGAAAGCCTGAACATGGCGTCGGTCTGGAAGCTGCCCGTCATCTTCGTCTGCCAGAACAACGAATGGGGCGAACACACATCCTATGAAAAGGCGACCTCGGCCCGGCAGATCGCCGACCGGGCGCATGGCTATTCCATGCCGGGCGTGCGGGTGGACGGCAACGACCCGTTCGCCATGTATGCCGCCGCGAAGGAAGCTATCAACCGCGCGCGGGCCGGCGGCGGGCCCACCCTGATCGAAGCCATGACCTACCGCTTCCATGGCCACGTGCTGGGCGATGCAGACGCCTACATGGACAAGGCACGCAAGCAGGCCGCCATCGACGCCGACCCCGTGCCGCGCTTCCGGGCATTGCTGATCGAAACCGGTGTGGCGACCGAGGCCGAGTTGGCCGCGATGGAGGCGGAGATCGAGACCGCCCTGGACGACGCCATCGAATACGCCCTGGCCAGCGACTGGCCGGGTGTGGAGGAACTGTCCCGCGACGTGTTCGCGCAAGGAGCCGTGTGATGAGCGCCGCGACCAAGAAGACGCCCAAGGAAAACATCCTGCAGGCCATCAACCGCGCGCTGGCCGACGCCATGGAAAGCGATGACAGCGTGCTGGTCCTGGGCGAGGATGTGGCCGACCCGGAGGAAGGCGGCGTTGTCGGCGCGACGCGCGGGCTTTCCACCCGGTTCGGTGAACATCGGGTGCGGTCAACTCCCATCTCCGAACAGGCCATCATCGGGGCCGCCATCGGCGCCTCGCTGGTCGGGTTCAAGCCGGTGGCGGAGATCATGCTGATGAACTTCACCACCGTGGCGATGGACATGATCGTCAACCATGCCGCCAAGCTGCGCTTCATGTCGGGCGGGCAGACGCACGTGCCCATCGTCATCCGCACCATGACGGGCACGGGCTTCGGCACGGGCGGACAGCATTGCGACTATCTGGAGGCCTGGTTCGCGCACACGGCCGGCATCAAGGTGGTGGCCCCGTCCAGCCCGAAGGACGCCTATGGCCTGATGCGCAGCGCCATCGATGATCCCGACCCCGTGCTGTTCATCGAGAACCTGCCCACCTACTGGTCCCCGGACGAGGCGGCGGAGAAGGATTTCCGCGTGCCGCTGGGCAAGGCTAATGTGCTGGCCACCGGCAGCGACGTCACCATCATCGCCTATGCCCGCATGGTGAACGAGGCGAAGTCGGCATTGCCCAAGCTGGCCGAGGCCGGGATCAGCGCCGAACTGATCGACCTGCGGTCCGTGGCACCCTGGGATCAGGAAACGGTCCTGGCCTCGGTCGCCCGCACGGGCCGCGCGCTGATCGTGCATGAGGCCGTGACGCCCTTCGGCGTGGGCGCGGAGGTCAGTGCCGTGCTGCATGAAAGACTGTTCCGGCAGTTGCATGCGCCCGTAAAGCGGCTGGGCGGCGCTTTCTGCCCGGTCCCCTTCTCCAAACCGCTTGAAACCGCCTTCGCCCCGCAGGCCGCCGATATCGTCACGGCGGTCCGGGACCTGCTGACGGCATGAAACCAATATAACTGAACAGGTGACCTGATGGCTTTCGACGTCCTGATGCCGAAGATCGGCTTTTCCATGAATGAAGGCGTGCTGACCGGCTGGCTGGTGGCCGATGGGGCGGCCGTGACCGAGGGCCAGCCGCTCTACGAGCTGGAAAGCGAGAAATCCACCCAGGAGGTGGAGAGCCCCGCCACCGGCACCCTGCGCATCAAGGCGGAGGTGGGCGAAACCTATGAGGTGGGCGCGCTGCTGGCCGTGATCGAGTGAGGCGGAGATGACCGACCTTCTCGATGGTCTGGCACCCTGGCCGCAAGCGGATTTCGCCGCCTTCGGCCCCGTGCAGACACGCAAACTGTCCAAGATCCAGAAGCTGGTCGGGGCCTTCCTCGGCCGCAACTGGGTCGCCATACCCCATGTCACGCATCAGGACGATGCGGATGTGACGGATATGGAGGCACGCCGGACGGCCCACAATGCCGGGGGCGGGGCAAGGCTGACCCCCGTGCCGCTGCTGGTGAAGGCCATGGCGTCGGCCCTGCGCGCCTATCCGCAGTTCAACGCCTCGCTGGATGGCAACCGGGACACGCTGGTCCTGAAGGATTATGTCCATATCGGTGTGGCCGTGGACACACCCGGCGGGCTGCTGGTACCCGTCATCCGCGATTGCGATACCAGAAGCGTGACGGACATCGCGGCGGAACTCGCCACCCTGTCCGAACGTGCCCGGACCAGGGGCCTGCCCATGGCCGACATGTCAGGCGGCTGCATGACGCTGACCTCGCTGGGTCATATCGGCGGCACGGGCTTCACGCCCATCGTCAACGCGCCGGAAGTGGCCATCCTGGGCGTCACCCGCGCCCGGCCCGTCGCCACACCGGGACCCGATGGCGGGATCGTCTGGCGGCAGATGCTGCCCCTGTCGCTATCCTATGACCACCGGGTCATCAATGGCGCCGATGCGGCCCGCTTCGTCCGGCACGTGGCGGAAAGGCTGGCCGACCCGGCGCTGTTTGACTGACCCCTGCCATACGTGTGCCAGTCGGCGCGGATACCGGGGTCGAGATCTCTCGACCCCGGTATCCGGCATACAGACGGGCGAAGGGCCGGTGCGGATCATCCGCGCCGGCCCTTTGTCTTTTGTGGCCACGTCAGGGCTGGATGCGGGGGGCTATAACAGGCCCCGTTCCTCCGCCGTCTTCACGTCCGGGTCCAGCCCGATTTCCCGCAAGGCCTCGATCACGGCCGTCGTGGCTGACGCGATGCAGGGAAAGCCGACATAGGGCACGGACTGGATCAGCACCTCTTCCAGTTCCTGCACGGTCAGGCCATTGGCCACGCCGATCTTGACATGGTTTTTCAACTCAGCCGTCTGGCGCTGGGCGATCAGGATGCCGATCACCACGAGACTGCGCTGCTTCTTCTCCAGCCCATCCCGGCCCCAGGCATCGGCGAAGGCATAGTTCACGGCCATCCGGGAGATGGCCGATCCGAACTTGCCCGAGGTGGCGGCGGCGCGCAGCGCGTCGCTGAATTTCGGCCCCATCATGCCGCCGATGACGGCAAGGCCGCGTTCCGACTTCTCATCCAGGCTCATGCTGCCTTCCTCCCTGTTCACGCTGCCGCCGGTTTCGCACCACGAACCAGACGCCCCGGCAGGGCGCCTGTGGCACGGCCGTTACGGTAGGTGACCTGGCCCGATACGATCGTTGCCTCGTACCCGTCGGCCTTCTGGCTGAGGCGGCGGCCATCCGCCGGCAGGTCGCGCTTCACGCGGGGGGCATAAAGTGCCAAGCGCTCCATGTCGATCACGTTCAGGTCGGCTTTGTAGCCCGGCTTCAGCACGCCGCGATCCAGCAACCCCACCGTGGACGCGGTTTCCCGCGCCAGCATGCTGACGGCTTTTTCCACGGTCAGACGCTTCTGGTCACGGACATATTCGGTCAGGACGAAGGTCGGGAAGGCCGCATCGCAGATCATGCCATAATGCGCCCCACCATCGCCCAGCCCCAGGACCGTCCCCGGCAGCCCGAACAGGTCGGCCGCCGCATCCATGCGCCCGTTTTCCGTATTGCCCATGGGGCAGTAAAGAATGGCGCGGCCGTTCTGGCGCAGCAACTCGTCATACATCAATTCCCGTTCGCCCACGCCCAGCCTTTCCGCCCGCGCCTTGATGCTGTCATCGGGCGAGGGGTTGTAGTTCGGCGGGTCGCCCAGCGGGAACAGCAGGTGGGTTTGCTGCACGACCCACAGGAAGAACGGGTTGGGGTCCTGCGGCTCCTCCGCCAGCAGGCGGGCGCGGAAGGCCGGGTCGCGCATCACCGCCAGCTTCTCGGCTAGGGGCAGGTTCTCGATCTCCTTGTAGGACGGGTTCAGCGAGAACGGATGATAGGACAGGTCCAGCCCGAACAGCATGCCGATGGGCCGCGGATAATATTGCCCGTGGATGGGCAGACTGTCGGCCGCCGCCTTGGTGACGCCATCCAGATAGCCACGCCAGCCGCCGGCAATCTGGTCCCCCGTCAGCAGGCTGAAATTCACGGGCCGGCCGGAATATTCAGCCAGTTCGCGGATGATGGCGAATTCCGCGTCCGATGAATTGTTGGTGTTGGGGATCAACTGGAACACGCCGGCGCCGGCATCCTTCAACCCGGCGGCCAGGGCCTTCAGTTCCTCTACCTCCGTCTGGGTGGAGGGGGCCGGGCGGCCGTCGCGGAACCGGTGGGCCAACTGACGGGAGGTGGAGACACCCAGCGCGCCGGCCCTGACCGCATCGGCCGTCAGGCGGCGCATTTCGGCCAGGTCCTGGCCGGTCGGCGGCTCCAGATCGGCGCCGCGCTTGCCCATGACATAGACGCGCAGGGGGCTGTGCGGCAGTTGGGCCGCGAAATCGATATCGGTCCGGCGCACCGACAGCGCGTCCAGATAGTCGGGGAAGGTTTCCCAGTTCCAGGGCACGCCCTCGGCCATCACCACTTCGGGAATGTCCTCCACCCCCTCCATCAGCTTGATGGCCATCTGCTGGTCTCCGGCATGCACGGGCGCGAAGCCGACACCGCAATTGCCCATGATGACGGTCGTCACCCCATGGTCGGACGACGGGGCCAGCCGGCTTTCCCACGTCACCTGCCCGTCATAATGGGTGTGGACATCGACAAAGCCCGGCGTGACGACCATGCCGGCAGCGTCGATCACCTGGTCGGCGGTGCCGTCCACCACGCCCACGGCGGCAATGCGGTCGCCCTTGATGGCGACGTCGCCGGTGAAGGCCGGGCCACCCGTTCCATCCACGACGGTGCCGCCACGGATCAGCAGATCATAATGCTGGCTCATCACAAATCCTCCCTTGCCGCCTGTCGGGCCGGCCGGCGATGCCGGCGGGATGGCGGCGGTTTTCTGTGGCGCCGGGCCCGCCAACGGGACCCCGGCCATGACCGTTCCGGAGCCCATCATAGCGGCTGCACCGCCCGCCAACACCCTGCACGACGCCGCAACAGACCTGTCGGCGCGCATTCTACAAGGATGCGATATCTGGCCAGACCGACGTGACATGATCGGCCAGGAAACCCGCCACCGCCCGCACGGCCGCATCCCCGGCCCGCCCCCCGGGACAGGTCATGACCACGGGCACCGTCAGAGAGCAAAGGCCGGGCAGCAGGCGGACCAGACTACCATCGGCCAGGGCCGCCGCTGCCAGGATGTCCAGCGTCTGGGCGATGCCGGCCCCGGCCGCGCAGGCTGCGATCATGGCCGCCCCGTCATTGAAGGTCAGGGCCGGACGGGGCCGCAGCCACAGGGCCTCCCCCTCCCCCTGGAACCGCCAGCGGCGGCCATCCGGCGTTTCCCGGCTGGCATAGAGGATGCCGTCATGGTCCAGCAGGTCGGGCAACCCGACGGGTGTGCCATGCCGGGCCAGATAGGCCGGGGCCGCCACCATGATGTACCGCGCCATCCCCAGCGTGACGGGGCGGATATCCTGGTGCGCATCGGCCGGAGGTGCCCCGACGCGCACCAGGATATCCGCCCCGTCGGCGCGATAAAGGGTCCCCCGGTCGCCCAGCGCCAGATCGATGACGATGTCGGGATATTGCGCCCGGCAGGCCGGCAGCAGCGGAACGACCAGGGTGCCGCCCACCCCGGCCGGCGCATCGATGCACACCCGGCCCGATGGCCGGCCATCGCCGCGCCGCACCGCATCCTGCGCCCGGCCCACCGCATCCAGGATGCCGCGCGCATGATCCAGGAAGATGCGGCCCGTGTCTGTCAGGTCCAGCCGCCGGGTGCTGCGCTTCAACAGCCGCGTGCCCAGCCCCTGTTCCAGTCGGGCCAGATGCGTGGTGACCATGGACGGCGACAGGCGCAACTGGGCCGCCGCCCGCGCCAGGGAGCCGGCTTCGACGATGGCGACGAACACCTGAAGTTCGGCAAGGGATGGCATCATTCTTCGATATTCAGAAATTATAGCTTCAAAATATCGCTGATTATTCAAAAGTCCAGCAGGTGCTATCGCTTCTCCATCCACAGAAAATCATCGGGAGGAGGAAGCATCATGGGCATTCAAACCCGCGCGCTGTCCGACAATCTGGGCCTGGAAGTGCTGGGCGCCGACCTGACGCGCGACCTTGATCCGGCGGCGGCAGGCGCCATCCGGGATGCCTGGATCCAATCCGGTCTGCTGCTGTTCCGGGGTGCGGGAACCAGCGACGATATCCATATGCGCGTGTCGCGCATCTTCGGGGAGATGGAGCCGGCGGCGACGGCCGACATGAACAGCCCCGACAACCCCTATCTGATGGTCCTGGCCTATGACCCGGACGACACGAAGGCGCGGTTCAACCGGCATTATGTGGTGGACGGGATCACACGGGCCGGCTGGCTGGGCTGGCACTGGGACCAGAGCTTCATGCCCACCATCGTGCGGGGTGCGGTGCTGCGCATGACCGACCCGGCGGCGGAAATGGGGGAGACGGGCTTCATCGATGCCATCGCCGCCTATGAGAGGCTGCCCGACGCCATGAAGGCCCGGATCGAGGGGCTGGAGGTAGTCTATGCGTTCAACCCCGATTTCGTGTCGGGCCAGTTCGGCTTTCCGCCGGATATCAGGGTCTACAAGGACACACCACCCCCATTGGGCAAGATGTACGACTTCCCCCCCGTGGTGCATCCGCTGGTCATCACGCAGCAGGAGACGGGCCGCAAGGTGCTGAAGCTGTCCCCCATGCATGCCCGCTACATCCTGGGCATGGACAGGGCGGAAAGCGATGCGCTGCTGACGGAACTGGCGGGACACCTGGTCGAGGACCGGTTCGCCTACTACCATTCCTGGGGCAAGGACGACATGCTGGTCTGGGACAATTGGCGCGTCATCCATTCCGCGCGGGGCGTGCCGCTGCATTGCCGCCGCCGCGCCATGCGCACGACGATCATGGGCGACTACAAGGTCGGCCGCTACCTGGACCCGGCCCTGGACCGGGAACGCAAGGTGAAGCGGCTGGTCGACTGATGCCAGCCGGGGGCGGCACCCCCATGTGCCGCCCCCCTGCCCCATCATCCGAGGTCGATGCCCGGCTTGTCGGGATAACGGCCCAGCAGCGGATAGGTCAGCGCCGCGATCAGGAAACAGACCCCGGCCGCCAGCAGCGCGATGTCGTAGCTGCCGTACCAGTCATGGACCAGCCCGACGAGGATGGCCCCGAAGGCGGCACAGGTGCCGATGGCCAGCACCGTCAGGCCATAGATGGCGGCAAAGGCCTGCATCCCGAAATAACGGGCGATGATGAAGCCGGCCAGGTCGATCTCCGCCCCCTGGGCCAGCCCGATCAGCACGATGCAGGCCGCGGCCACCGTCAGCCCCGGCGCGTCCAGCAGGTAAAGCAGGCCACAGCCCGCCACGGGCCCGATCGTGAAAAGGAACCCCAGGACCGGCGCCCAGACCCGATCGATCAGCAGCCCCGTGATGGCTGTGCCCGCGAAGGTGGAGACAGCCAGCAGGCTGACCAGCCCCGCCGCCACCTTGGGGTCCAGCGCCTTGGACACCAGCAGCGGCTGCAACTGCGACAGCAGCCCCACCGCCGGGCCATAGGTGAACCCGGCGGCGATGCACAGCAGCAGGATGCGGCGGTTGCGCAGCAACCGGGGCCACAGCCGCCAGCCGGCCACCGCGCCGGACCGCGCCGCAACGGCGGCCGGTTCCGGCCGGCGATCGCGGACCAGCGCCCAGGTGACGGGAAAGCTGATGAACAGGGCGACGCCGGCCAGCAGATAGAACCCGCCGCGCGACCCGTATCGCTCGATGGCGATGTAAAGCAGGACGGGCATCAGCGCGCCGGAAAGGGTCAGCCCCATGCGCGACACGGCCAGCGCCAGCCCCCGCGACTTGTCAAACCAGCTTGTCACGGCGCGGGTAAAGGACAGGCCCGTCGTGGCGATGCCGATCAGGACCAGCGCGCTCATCGCAACATAGTAATGGACCAGCGACGGGGTCAGGTTGGCCAGCGCCACATAGCAGAGCACAACCAGCAGGATGGCCGGCAGCAGGACCTTGCGCACCCCGACCTTGTCGACATAAGCACCGATGAACGGGGCCAGGAAGGCGGCCACAAGATTGGCATTGTGCGACAGCGCCTGCTGCCCGCGCGTCCAGCCGAATTCGTCCTGCAACGGCTGCACGAACAGGCTGCCCACGAAGGAAAAGACGGCATAGCAACTGGCCATGCCGATGCCGGTCCCCGCCACCACCGGCCAGTGGGCCCGCCATTCGTCACGGGCCTCGCGCGTCAGGAATGACATCTTAAATTCTCCGGAAGGGAAGATCGGTCACACAGGGGATGGGGCGGCATCATGCGGGCCGCCGGGCGCGCAAGCGGATACGGCCGTCGCCAAAGGGTGCGTCGCGGTTGCGCAGCGCCTCCTTCAGGCCCGCACCGGCCATGTCCTGACGGAAGCGGCTGCGGCGCGGCCCCTGGGACAGGTGCGAACGGGCGTCCAGCTCCGCGGCATAACGTTGCGACAGACGGGCACCAGCCAGTTCCATCTGCATATTCACGACCCGCTTGTGGGTGGAAAGGATTTCCGCATCCACATGCGCGATGCGGCGGGCAAGGTCCAGCGCCTCGGCATCGATCTCCGCCGCCGGATAGGCTTCCAGCACCAGACCGATGCGCGCGGCGTCCAGGCCGCTGATCGTATCACCCGTGAACAGCATGCGCTTGGCCCATTGCGGGCCGCAATGGTAGAGCCAGAGATTGGTGGGCGGGGTCCCGTTGGCGCGGGCCGCGGGAAAGCCGATGCGCGCATCGTCGGCCGCCACCACGATATCGGCGGAAAAAGCCAGATCGGTGCCGCCGGCCAGGCAATTGCCCTGCAGCTTGGCGATGATCGGCTTGTGCAGGTCCAGCATCAGCAGCGTCATGTCCTGCTGCCGCTCCAGGTGCCAGATATCGTCGTCCAGCGTGGCGCTGCGCGTCCGGTAGAGCGCGGGGTCGTAACCGGCCGCGGCAGCGGCAGCACCGCCATAGCTGTCGCCCAGGTCATAACCGGCACAGAAATCCCGCCCCTCCCCCTGCAGCAGGATGGCGTTCACGTCCGTGCGGTCATCGGCCTCCAGCAGCGCGTCGTGGACCTCCCGCAGCATGGCGGCGGACAGGGCATTGCGCTTGTCCGGCCGGTTCAGGGTCAGCACGGCCACGCCGTCCGCCACCTCGAAACGGATGCAGGCCGTGGATTTCAGCCATTTGCCGGGATGGTCCATCCCTTGCCTCCCCCTGGGTCGTTGGTTTGCCGGCCGCATGATAGGGGCCGGCCTGGAAAGGGGCGACGGCCATGGCCGGCCCCGCCCCTTCCATCACAGACCTGATGGAAGGGCCGGGGCGGGGCCATCGGTCTGGCCCGCACCGCCGGCCGGGCATAGAGCAGGACCGGAATACCGATGGAGGAAGCCATGACCGACATCCTGCGCGACGAGCCGGCACCCGGCATCTGCCGCCTGACCCTGAACCGCCCCGACGCGCTGAACGCGCTGACCTATGCCATGTATGATGAACTGGCCCGTCTGTTCACCGACCTGCGCCACGACCCGGCCGTGCGCGTGGTCATCCTAACGGGGGCCGGCCGGGGGTTCTGTGCCGGGCACGACCTGCGGGCGGCGGGGGAGCCCGGCTGGGTGCCGCCCGGACTGGGCAAGGCGCAATGGGCACGGGCCGTCATGGCCCGGCTGGGGTCGATCACGCCGCTGATCCGATCCCTGCCACAGCCGGTCATCGCCGCCGTCAACGGGGTCACGGCGGGGGCCGGATATCCACTGGCGCTGGCGGCCGACATCACCATCGCCGCCCGGTCGGCGCGGTTCGTCAACGCCTTCCACAATGCCGGCAGCGGGCATGAACTCGGCCTGTCCTATCTGCTGCCCCGGCGGGTGGGGGCGGCACGGGCCGCCGAACTGCTGCTGACGGGCCGTGCGGTGCAGGCGGAGGAGGCGGCATCCATCGGCCTGATCCTGAAATCCGTGCCGGACGAGACATTGATGGATGAAGCGCTGGCCATGGCCGACGCCATGCTGGTCAACAGCCCCATCGGCACGGCGCTGACCAAGCAGTCGCTGTGGCTGAACGAGACGGCACCCAGCCTGGAGGCCGCCATCGAGATGGAAAGCCGCGCCATCTTCATCAGCCAGACGACGGAAGACACGGCCGAAAAGCGCCGCGCCTTCATGGAGAAGCGGCGGCCGCGCTTCACCAACCGCTGAACCGGCCGGCGGTCCGGCGGGGGCAGCACCCCCAACCGGTCCGCCGTCTTGCGTCAGGCCGCCTTGTCCCAGACCAGCGGCAGGGAGGTGTAGGAGATGTTGACGCCGGCCTGGAAGGTCAGCCGGTCGTCGGCCAGACGGAAATCGGGAATGCGCTTCAGCCATTCCTCCAGGAAGATCGTTAATTCCGACCGGGCCAGATTGGCCCCGACACAGCGGTGCGGCCCCTGGCCAAAGGTGCCGACGCTGGCGATGCGCCGCGTGAAATCGACCTTCAGCGGATCGGGATAGGTCTCATCGTCCAGGTTCATCATGGCCGGCGGAGAGATGACGATCTCTCCCGCCTTGACCAGGGCCGGCCCGACCTGCTGGTCATGCAGGCACATGCGCCCCGTGCCGGCCGTGACCGTGGGGAAGCGGCGCAGCAATTCCTCCACGGCGGCGCTGATGATGGCCGGATTCTCGATGATCTGGCGCCGGTGATCGGGATTTTCCGCCAGGAAGCGGGCGAAGAAGCCCAGCGTGTTGGCCACCGAATCCAGCCCCCCGATCAGCAGCAGCGTACACATGGAATGCAACTTCTCCTCGCGCATCCGCTCGCCATCCACCTCCTGCAACGACAGCCAGCTGATCAGGTCGTCGCCCGGATTGGCGCGGCGTTCCCTGATGATCGGCGCCAGATAGGCGGCCAGGCCACGGATGATGTCGGCCTTGTTGCTGCCCGGCCGGATGATCTTGGCCACTTCCTCCAGCAGGGTGAGCCGATGGCTTTCCGGCAAGTCGACCAGGCGCAGGAAGACGATGATGGGAAGCTGGAAGGCGAAATCGGCCATGAACTCGCACCCGCCCTTGTCCTTCAGCCCCTCGATCAGGTCGATGGCCAGCGCGCGCACGCCCGGCGCCAGTTGCGCCACACCCTTGCGCGACAGGGCCACCGACAGGTGGTGGCGGTACTTGGTATGTTCGGGCGGGTCCAGATGGATGGGCGTGAACCCCTCCCCCGTCGGGTTATTCGATCGCGGCACCACCAGGGCGCGGGAGGAGAAATTGTCGCTGTCCTTCAGAACGCGCGCGGCCAACCGGGCATCATTGACGTACCAGTGGCCCTCGTTATGGCGGGTCCAGAAGATGGGCGGGGCTTTCTGCTTCAGCGCGTACAGTTCCGCGAAGAAGTCGGACCCGGCCGGACCCGGGGCGTAGACGTCGTAATCATGGACGAGATCGGCCGGGACATGGTCCGGGACGGTCATGTTCATGGCATAGGCGGGCATCGGACGGAACTCCTGCTGTCGCGCGCATCGGGCGCGCGGTTGGCCATCGGGCGGGGATATGGGGAAAGATTAGGGGCCGATCCTGCCGCCCGTCCAAAGCCGGGCCGGCCGCCGGCACCAAGGATCGTATGCTTGATAAGATCACCCGACCCCGGCGACAGTGGCACATCCGCGGGGCATAAAGGCGTCACGAGAAAGGCCGGCGTTCCGGCCCCCGGCAAACAGGGAAGAGCACGACCATGCCCACGATCACCTTCATCGACCCCGACGGCCAGTCCCACGTGATGGAGGCGGAAGAGGGCCAGTCCGTGATGAAGGTTGCCGTGCAGAACGGCGTGCCGGGGATCGAGGCCGATTGCGGCGGCGCCTGCGCCTGCGCCACCTGCCATGTCTATGTCGACCCGGCCTGGGCCGCCGCCGCCGGGACCCCCGGTGCCGAGGAACAGGAGATGCTGACCTATACCGTCGACCCGGCGGAGACCTCCCGCCTGTCCTGCCAGATCAAGGTCAGCGCCGCGCTTGACGGTCTGGTCATCCGTATCCCCGCCAGCCAGCACTGATCCCCATGACCACCACCATTCCCGCCCTGTTGAGGGATGCCGCCCGCCGTTTCGGGGACAAGCCCGCGCTGAGCAGCGCCCAGGACGGTGCCATCGGCTTCCGGTCGCTGGATGCCATGGCCGACCGCGTGGCCCGCGCCCTGCTGGCCGACGGGCTGGCCAAGGGCGACCGGGTCGGTGTCTGGGCGCCCAACATGTGGGAATGGGTCGCGGCGGCCGCGGGCGCCCAGCGCATCGGCGGCGTACTGGTGCCGCTGAACACGCGCCTGCGCGGGGGGGAAGTGGCGGACATCATCCGCCGGGCCCGCATCACCCACCTGTTCAGCATCGGTGACTTCCTGGGCCGTCACTATCCCGACATGCTGCGCGGCGAGACAATGCCCGATCTGCGCCGCATCATCGTGCTGCGGCCGGGCACCGGCGCCCTGCGCGGTCTTGAACAGGGGTGGGAACCCTTCCTGTCGGCGGGCACGGGCGTCGGGGACGACCGGCTGTCGGCCCGGTCCGCCGATGTCGGTCCCGACGATCTGGCGGACATCATGTTCACGTCGGGCACCACGGGCCTGCCCAAAGGGGCCGTGTTCGACCATAAACGGTCGCTGGGCGGCGGGCGCGCCTGGTGCGGCATTTCCGGCATGGGGCCGGATGACCGCTATTGCGTGTTCGGCCCCTTCTCCCACAACGCCTCCTACAAGGCGGGATGGGTGGCCGGCCTGATGTCGGGGGCCACCATCCATTGGCCCGACGCCTATGATGGGACGGCCATCCTGGACCTGATCGCCGGCAACCGCATCACCGTGATGCCAGCACCGCCAACCGTCTGGCAGGAACTGCTGGACCATCCGGACAAGGCAGCCTGGGATATCGGCTGCCTGCGCTTCCTGTCGACAGGGGCGACGACCATTCCGATCCAACTGATGCGGCGCCTGCGCGACGAGACGCCGATACAGATCCTGTCCACCGGCTATGGCATGACGGAATGCTGCGGGTCCGCCACCCAGACCCTGCCCGACGACCCGATCGAACGGGTGGTTCAGACCGTGGGCCGCCCCATCCCGGGCACGGAGATCCGCATCGCCGGCCCGGATGGCCAGCCCCTGCCGCCGGGGCAGGCGGGCGAGGTGCTGATCCGCGACGACAAGCTGCTGCTGCATTACCTGGACAATGACCAGGCCACCCATTCGGCCCTGGATGGCGATGGCTGGCTGCACAGCGGCGATGTCGGTGTGCTGGATGCCGATGGCTATCTGCGCATCACCGACCGGCTGAAGGACATGTATATCGTCGGTGGCTTCAACGTCTATCCGGCGGAGATCGAGCGCCAGATGGGTGCCCTGCCCGGACTGCGGGCCTGTGCCGTGATCGGCGTGCCCGATGCGCGGCTGGGGGAGGTGGGGCACGCCTTCATCGTGCGCAGCCCCGGTTCCACCCTGACGGAGGCCGAAGTGATCGCCTGGGGCAAGGCGAACCTGGCCAATTACAAGGTGCCGCGCGGTGTCACCTTCATCGACGCGCTGCCCATGAACAGCACGGGCAAGGTGGTGAAGTTCACCCTGCGCGACTTGTTGAAGGGATAGAAACGGTAGGGGGACAGACGTCACGTCTGCGCCCCCACCAGCCGTCATCCCTGCCCTGGCACCCGTTACCCTGGCACCCGTTACCCTGGCGCCCGTCGTCAGCCGCGCAAGATCAGCCCGTGGGCCGGCAAGGGGCCGATTTCCGTCACGCCGCCATCCACAGGCAACAGGACGCCCGTGATGAACCGGGCCTCGTCGCTGGCCAGGAAGCAGGTGGCCATGGCCACATCCCAGGCGTCCCCCTCGATCCCCAGCGGGCCGACCCTGCGCCTGTCCTCGCGCATGCCGGGTGGCATGCGGTGGGCGATATGCGGGGTCATCACATGTCCGGGTGCCACGGCATTGGCCCGGATGCCATCGCGGCCATGGGCCACGGCGATTTCCCGCGCCAGCTGCACCATCGCTGCCTTTGACGTGCCATAGGCCAGCGACCCGTGCGCCCGCAGCCCGGCGATGGAGGAGATATTGACGATGGCCCCGCCACCACCCGCCACCATGTGCGGCACGGATTGCTGGCTCATCCACAAGGCGCTGTCCAGA
Source organism: Niveispirillum fermenti (assembly GCF_048066175.1). Taxonomy (GTDB): domain Bacteria; phylum Pseudomonadota; class Alphaproteobacteria; order Azospirillales; family Azospirillaceae; genus Niveispirillum; species Niveispirillum fermenti. The sequence continues at coordinate 229,437 of NZ_JBLTXA010000007.1, forward strand.
TTGACCGCCATGATGGCGGACCATTGCGCCTCGTCCAGCCCCGACAGGCTGGTAGGCGGTGAGATGCCCACATTGTTGACCAGGATGTCCAGCCGCCCCAGCCAGGCCACGGCCTGCGCCACCGCATCGGCACAGTCGGCGCGCCTGCCCATGTCGGCGGTGATGGCCAGCGCCTGCCCGCCGCGCCGCCGGATCATTCCGGCGGTGGTGGCGGCACGGTCTCCGTCCAGGTCGATGCAGGCGACACGCGCGCCTTCACCGGCCAGCACCAGGGCGATGGCGCGGCCGATGCCCACCTCTTCTCCCGCGGCGCCGGCACCGGTGACGATGGCGGCCTTGCCCGGCAGCCGGCGGCCGGTCAGGATCGGTTCCGGCATGGTCAGTGCTGCGGGCGCATGTTGACCACCCGCCCTTCCGCATGGGCCACGATGACGGCGTCACCCGGGTTGTACCGGGCCGGAATGTCCGCCGGGACCAGCCGGTCACCGCGATGTCCCCGAACGAAGCTGTTTTCATCGATGTGCAGCACATGCCGGCCCGCCGCATCCGCCACGGCCACCATGCCGGCATCCACGGACAGGATGGTGCCGGCAAGCGGCAGCCGGCCGTTCGACGGCATGACGCGGGTATCCATGGAAAGCCGGAACTGATCGCGGGAGATGTTGGACAGGCCGCTATGGGGCGTGTGCAAATCCATCAGCAGCACATCCCCCGGCCGGTAATCCGTCCGCCGCCAGGCCTCTGCCGGCACGTCCGCGGCCTCGATGGGCAGGATGCGGGTGCCGTCGCGCCGGTGCAGGCTGGGCTGCCGGTGCAGCCCTTCCACCACGGCCAGGCCGCCGACATCGGCATCGATCTCACCGATCGGCACCCAGCAGATCAGGAATTCCAGCCCGTCATTGTATGACCCGTCGGCATGGATGAAATCGAAGCGCGGGCGGGTGACATCCTGCACCGGGGGATTGGTGCGGTGGACCGTGAAGGGAACCCAGAACGGATCGCAGCCGAACAATGTCTGGAAGAAGCTGTTGATGGTCGGCGCGCCGTGCAGCAGGCGATGGACCTTCTGTTCATTCAGGCGCGTCAGGTTGGAATTGATCGGCAGGGCCGAATAATCGGCACCATTATAGCGATGCTGCGGGTCGGCCGGATCGGCAACCCCCATATCGACCAGATAATCGATATAGACGCGGCGGATATCGGCGATCACCGCCTTGTCCAGCACGTCGCGGAAGAACCAGTAACCGTCGCGCTCCCACGCCGCCGCAAGGCCCGCCGGGTCGCCCAGCAGATGATTGGACACGTTCAGTTCACCCATTTCCGGCATGGGGGGCCGTGCCTGCATGTTCATCGCCGCTTCTTCCCTGGTCTGTCCGGGTTGTTCCCGGTTCAAGGGGTCATGATGAAAGCGTTGGCAAGCCACCACTATGGCCATATTTAACAATATACATGGCTATAATTCACAGGACAGGAACCGATGGCCGATATTGCCGTGATCGCCCCGCCGGGATCGTTCCTGGCCAGCCTGGGCGCCTGCCTGGACGCCTTCGTCGTGGTGCGGGCGCAGGTGGAACAGTTGTTCGCACCCAGCGAGGGGCTGAAGTTGGAGGCGCGCCTCCATCTCCTGACGGAGGATGGGCAGCCGGTGCGACTGGCCGATGGAAGACGGCTGCCCTGCGACGGGGCCTGGGGCGGAACGCGGCCCTATGGCCTGATCCATATCGCCAATTTCCGCGTGGGTTCCGCGACGGCCCTGGACGAGAGGCTGGCGGCATGCGAGCCGCTGGGCCATTGGCTGCGTGCCCGCAAGGCGGAAGGCACGCTGATATCAGCCAGTGGATCGGCACTGTTCCTGCTGGCGGCGGCCGGGCTGGTGGATGGCATGGCGATACCGCTGTCGCGTCCCCTGACGCCCCTGTGCCGGGAACGCTTTCCCCGCCTGCCCGTCGATCCGCGGCGCGGCGTGGTGGAGGAAGGCGGCCTGATCCTGGGTGCCGGACCGGCGGCCGAGCCGGCATTGATGGTGCGGCTGATCGAGCGCGTGTTCAGCGCGGAAGCCGGGCGATGGCTGGCCGCCGTCACAGGCGTCGACCGCGTGGTGGAGGACAGGCTGTCCGGCGACCCGATGGTGGCCAACGCCCAGGTCTGGCTGGAAATGCATTTCGCGCAGGACATCCGGATCGCCGACCTGGCCCGGTCGCTGTCCACCAGCCATCAGACCCTGATCCGCCGCTTCACCCGTGAAACAGGCATGGGGCCAAAGGATTACGTGCAGCATCTGCGCATCCGGGCTGCACAGCGGCTGCTGGGCCGCACGGGCCGGACCATCGACCAGATCGCCGCCATGGTGGGATATCGCGACCCGCGATCTTTCCGGCTGGTCTTCCGATCCCATAGCGGGATGAGCCCGACGGCCTGGCGGCGCCGGGCCACGGGGCCAGGACCGATATCGCATCCGTGAAGCCTGCCGGCAAGTCCGGTACGGCCGCTTGCCGGCACGCCATCCGGAGCCGAGCCTGAAGGCGACAAGGGAGGCAAAGACCAATGCACGATACGACCGCCATCATCGACGCCGACACGCTGTCTTTCATCCGCCGGATGAAGGACCGGCAGGAAATCCTGGACTGCCTGCATCGCTATACGCGCGGCGTCGACCGGTTCGACCGCGACCTGATGCTGTCGGCCTATCATGCCGACGCCATCGACCAGCATGGCGTGGCCGAAGGCGTCGCCGGTGCCTTCGTCGACTGGGCCATCGGCTGGCACGGACAGTTCCAGAACCGCCACCAGCACATCATCACCAATCACACCATCGACCTGGATGGCGACACCGCCCACGGCGAAACCTACTACATCTTCTGGGGAGAGAACCGGGAAGGGCCGCCCAGCCTGTGTTTCGGCCGCTATGTCGACCGGTTCGAACGGCGCGACGGCCGCTGGGCCATCGCGCACCGCGTCTGCGTGAACGAGAAGGTCGGAACCTTCAATGAAACCGCCTTGCCCCCGGAATGGGCCGCCGCCCTGTCCTCCACCGGCCCCTGCCGGCGCGACGGACAGGATATCTCCTATGCCCGGCCGCTGACCGCGGGGCAGGTGCAGCCGGGGTGAGGATCATCGCCCCACCCCCATGACCCAATGGCTGAGCCGGTCCCACAGCCGGGCGCGCGTGGATGCGAAATTGTGCATATGGGCCATGGTCGGCACGATCACCAGCGTGATGTCGCCCGCGGTGATGAAAGCCGACGGCTCCGCCCGGAAATCGGCGCTGGTGTCGCGTTCCCCAAACCCCAGGAAGACCGGCACGTCGATGGCAGCCGCCTCCGCCGCGACAAAGCCGGGCCCCATCATGGCCACGACACAGTTGGGAATGGTCAGGCTGCCGAAGGGCGGGGCCGTGCGGCGGATGGGATAGCCACCTTCCATATCCGTCTTCAGGATATCGGCCGGCACATCCTCCCAATGGAAGGGATAGACGAAATCGGCGACGCCGGCCGCGCTGCGCGCCACCGACAGGCCCGCAGGGTCGTCATCCCGGCTGAAACGGTACTGCGCCTTGGCCGTTTCGGCCTGTGCCGCCGTGGGCTGCGGCAACACGGTGTGGATGGCCGAATAGCCCAGCACCGCAATGGCATCGAAGCTGCGATGGCGGGCCTGCATGATGATGGTGACCCCGCCGCCCATGGATTGCCCGATGCCGACATGCAGCGCATCGGGCAGCGGCGGATAGGCATCCAGCAGGCCCCCCATTGCCAGCCCCCGGCGCACCCGGTCCAGGGCCGCATGGTTGGCGGCGGCAATATCCTCGATGCTCAGGCTGGACAGGCCGGCCGTGTCGCTGTCGCCGACGCCCGGGTGATCATAGGCGACCAGGATATGGCCGGCGGCCACATGGTGGGCAGCCTGGCTGTATCCCGCATGGCCGTCAAACGCCATGTCATAGTAACCGCGGCCATACCCGCCACCGGGAGAGGCATAGATCACCCGCCCGCTGAACCGCGCCGGGTCTTCCGGCGCGTGGATGGTCAACGCGATCGTCCGGCCACCACCGGGTTGCGTCGCCACATGCATGGTCTTGCGCAGCATCGCTTCTCTCCCTTGCCATTTGCCCTGATCCATCCCTTGTCCCCGCCGGCAGGCGGAATGCAAAGACCGGCGGCCGGAGCGGGGGCGATTCATCATGGACCTGAAGAATGCGCCGGCCCGCCGATTTGCTGTCTGGCGCCGGCCGGCACCGGCGCTACGCTGCCCCTCATCCAAAAGACGCGAAATGGCGGGATCAGGTGATGGGTCATATCGATTTCAACGGGCAGGTCGCAGTCGTCACCGGCGGTGGAGGCGGGCTGGGCCGTGCCTTCTGCCTGGAACTGGCCCGCCGGGGTGCCGCCGTGGTCGTCAACGACCTGGGTGGCAGCACAACGGGCGAAGGATCTTCCGCGACCTTCGCCGACGCCGTGGTGGCAGAGATCCGGGCAGGCGGCGGCAAGGCCGTGGCCAATTACGACAGCGTCGCCACCGAAGCCGGCGGGGCCGCCATCATCGACGCCGCCATCGGCCATTTCGGCCGGATCGACATCGTCATCCCCAATGCCGGCAACCAGCGCAACGCCCGCTTCGGCGAATTGACCGAGGCCGATATCGACGCCGTCCATGATGTCCATGTGAAGGGCGCCTTCTTCGTCACCCAGCCCGCCTATCGCCATATGGTGGAACAGGGATATGGCCGCATCGTGCTGGTCGGTTCACAGTCCGGCATCTTCGGCAATCCCATCCGCGCCAATTACGGATCGGCCAAGACGGCCATGATCGGGCTGATGAACGTAATCGCGCAGGAGGCGCCGGCGGGCATCGCGGTGAACTGCCTGTTCCCCAACGCGATCGGCGGGCGCCTGGGCGGCAAGCCGGGTGACGTGCGGCCCGACGCCGATTTCCTGGCCGCCGCCGGCCAGCGCTCCCGCCACTATATCCAGGGCATGCAGCCGGATTTCGTGGCTTCCATGGCCTGCTACATGGCTAGCCGGGCCTGCGACAGTTCGCAGAACATGTATTCCGTGCTGGGCGGCAAATACTCCCGCATCTTCGTCGGCCTGACGGAGGGCTGGTATCACCCCGGCACCGTGGCCCCCACCGTGGAGGAGGTGGCCGCACATCTGGCGCAGATCGATGATCGCAGCCACTATGCCGTTCCGCGCAGCGGGCTGGAGGAAATGGACACGGTGATCGAGGCACAGCGCCGCCTGAGCCCGGCGTGACCCGGCCGGCACCCATAAGCGCGGCCCGGCTGCTGGACCTGCAACAGGCCGGTGCCGACCTGTTCCGCAGCCGGCACGCCCAGGCCAATCCGGCGGGCGCGCTGTTCGGCGGACAGGTGCTGGCCCAGGGGCTGACAGCCGCCGCCCGCACAGCGCCGGCATGGATGCCCCATTCCCTGCACGGCTATTTCCTGCGGGCGGGCGATGCGGGCCGCCCCATCGACTATGCCGTGGAAAGGCTGCGCGACGGGCGGCGTTTCGCGGCACGGGCCGTCCGGGCCAGCCAGGACGGCCGGATCATTTTCCATCTGCATTGTTCCTTCCACGACCCCGAAGAGGGCGAAGCCCACCAGCAGCCCCCGCCCGCCGGCCTGCCGGCCCCGGAGACGCTGGTTTCACTCGACGCCTATGTCGCCGCGCATGCCCATCGGCTGCCGCCGGAAACCGTGGCCAGTTATACGGCACCCTTCCCGCTCGAACTGCGGCTGGTGGCGCCGGAAACCTATTTCTTCGCACCGTCCGGTGACAGGTCCCGGGCCTTCTGGGTGCGCATGCCCAGCGCCGCCGGCAGCGATGACCGTGACCAGGCCGCATTGCTGGCCTTCCTGGCCGATTACTGGCTGGCCGGCATCGCCGTGGGGCCGGGGCGCCTGTCCACCAATCGCCAGGAACTGACCATCAACAGTCTGGACCATGCGATGTGGTTTCATCGGCCGGCACGGGCGGACGAGTGGCTGCTCTATCACTGCGATACGCCGTCCGGCGGCGACGGCCGCGGACTGGCACGCGGGCTGCTTTACGACCGGCAGGGCCGGCTGGTGGCCAGCACCAGCCAGGAAGCGCTTTTCCGGTCCATGACCTGAACGGGGGAAAACCATGCGCGCCATCCGTTACCATGCCCATGGCGGGCCGGACCGGCTTCGGCTGGAAGAAGCGCCCGCCCCCTGTCCGGGCGCGGACGAGGTGCTGGTGCGGCAGGCCTTCAGTTCGGTCAATCCCGCCGACTGGAAGTTCAGGGCCGGCTGGTTCCGTGAATGGGTGCCACAGGCCTTCCCGTTCACGCCCGGCGCCGATATTGCCGGCACGGTGGTGGCGGCCGGGCCGCTGGCGGCGGGTTTCACATCCGGCATGCATGTTGCGGGCATGGTTCCCGTGCAACAGGGCGGGGCCTGGGCGGAACTGGTCGCGGTCAAGGCCCACGCCCTGGCCCCCCTGCCCGATGCCATATCCCCGATGGACGCGGCCGGCCTGCCCCTGGCCGGTCTGACGGCATGGACCGCCCTGTTCGACCTGGGGGCCTTGCAGGCCGGACAGGCGGTGCTTATCCACGCCGCCGCCGGTGGGGTGGGCAGCCTGGCCGTACAACTGGCAAAGATCGCCGGCGCGCAGGTGATCGCCACCTGTTCGGCCACCAACCGGGACCGGGTGGCGGGCCTGGGCGCGGATCGGGTGATCGATTACCGGGCCAGTGACTTTGCCGACGGGCTGCGGGATGTCGACCTTGTGCTGGACGGGGTCGGTGGCGCCGTCCGGCACCGGTCGTTCCCGGTGCTCCGGCCCGGCGGCATGCTGGTCACGCTGGACCCCACCCCGCCGGAACCGGATGCCGCCACCCGCCACGGGGTTCGGATGACCACCGCCGCCGTCGCACCCGATGGCGCGCGCCTGGCACATCTGGCGCATCTGATGGCGGCCGGGCGGCTGCGGGTTCCCGTCGACCGCGTCTTCGCGCTGGAGGAAGCAGCCGCCGCGCACATGCTGAGCGAGACGGGGCATGCCCGGGGCAAGATCCTGGTCCGGATGGATAGGGACAAGGATGGGCGGGAGGGTGAACGACGGGGGGCCGGCTTGCGTCCTGCCTGACCATTCCAGAGCGGACCATCCACCAGCATCCATGGGAGGTGCAGCATGACGAACGACAGCACCCGTTCCACCGACAGGACCTTCGTCACCGACCCGCTGGAGCGCGGCAGGCATTATTTCCGCGACGCCATACCCGGCATCGACACGGGCTATTTCGGACCGATGTGGCACGCGCTGGCCATCGCGCAGATCGTCTGGCGGGATATCGATGATATCGCCGCCGGATACGGGGTCAGCGGGTCGGACATCTTCGTGCTGGCGGCGCTGCTGATCGAGGAGGACCGGTCGCCCAGGCCCACGGACCTCGCCCGCATGCTGTTCGTGACGGCGGCCGCCATTTCCGTCCGCGTGGCGAAACTGTCCAAATCGGGGCTGGTGGAGCGGGTGCCGGCACCGGACGACCACCGGACGGTGCATCTGCGGGTGACCGGGAAAGGCCGGGAACTGACATTGTCCGCCATGGAGCGCATCGCCCGCACCTGCTCCTTCGCCCGCGCCTGTCGCGACCTGACGGCGACGGACAGTACCGATCTTGAAACCCTGCTGCGGACCGTGCATGTCGCGATGGAACGGGACTTCCTCACGGCCTGAGCAACAGAACTACTTAAATGCTTAAGCTGTTGCGAATTGGCAGACCGCAAGCCGGCGGTATCCTTATCCCCAAGCAATATGAACAGGGAGGGTGGCATGTCCATGCCGGTACGGTTTCCCAGGATCGACTTTTCCGACATCAAGCCACACTGGGCACCCAACATCGCCTTTTGCCAGGACCGCAACGCAACGTCGATCATCCCGACGCCGGTGGAGCCCTGGCTGATCAAGCTGTTGCAGGAGGTCAAGCCATTGCTGCCGGCCGATGACGAGGCCCTGCACGCCGACATCCAGGCCTTCATCGGCCAGGAATCCCAGCATTTCCGGCAGCACCGGCAGTTCAACAAGGTGCTGATCGATGCCGGCTATCCGCGTCTTGCAGAATTCGAAGCGGAACTGGCGGCCGATCTGGAGCGCTTTACCCGGACCCGGTCACTGAAATTCCGCCTCGCCTATGCCGACGGGTTCGAATCCCTGGGGGCCGTTGCCGGTGGCCTGTGGTTCGACCATTCCGAGGAGATGATCGGCGGCCTGGACAACGCCGCCATCCGCCTTTGGAAATGGCATATGGCGGAGGAATTCGAACATCGCGAAGTCTGCTTCCAGGTGTTCAGGAAGGCCTTCGCGCGCGGCCTGTGGGGCCGCATCGTGAACGGCTATTTCTACCGCATCTACGGTTTCGTCTATGCCATGTGGCATCTGCGGCGGTTTTCCGCCAAGGCGTCCGCCTATATGCTGGAGATCGATCGCGCCGGCATGAATCCGGCCGAGCAGGCCAGGCTGGAACAGGACATCAAGGCGTTCCGGAAATTCAACCGCCGCGTCTTCCTGAAACCGCTGCTGGCCAATTTCCTGCCCTGGTACGATCCCGGGCGCAAGCCCGTGCCCAAGGGCCTGTTCGAGTATCTGGCCAGGTTCGACAAGGGCGGTGAATGGACCGCCCGCCGGGCCGGCTGACCGCCCCGCAACAAGACAAGGGCCCGGCAAGCCGTCAGGCGGCGCTGTCGGCCGGCGGGGTGATACCGGTCAATATCTTGTAATAAAGCGGCATCGAAGCCATCCGCTCGGCCCGGGTTTCCTTGATGGCCAGGGCGTAATAGCCCACCTGGTGGAAATAGAGCACCCGCGCCCGGACGGCGCATTCGGCCTCCTCATAGCCCAGGTTGCGGAAGATGTCGCCCAGCAGGGCAATCCGTTCCTCATCCACCCGGCGCAACAGGGTCGCGGCGGTCTTGGAATGGCGGGCCCAGTCACGCACGGCATTGTCGAAGCTGGGGGAGAAATCCTTCTCCTCCACCCAGGTGCGGATCAGCGCCTTGAACTGCGCATCGCCATTGCCGCGATTGCTTTCCACCGCCGTCCTGATCGCGGTGGTGTTCGTGTCGCGCCAATAGGTCAGCAGCGCCTGAAGCAGTTCGCCACGGCTTTTGAAATGCCAGTAGAAGCTGCCGCGGGTGACCCCGATCTCCTTGGCCAGGCGGTCGACCTTCACGGAATCGATCCCCCGCGCCACCAATGTCTTCTTGGCGGCCAGCACCCAATCCTCGCGCCCCAGTCGCGGCCCGGTCGGGGCCTTGCGCGGCCGCTTCTTCAGCGACGCATCGGTCGGGTCCGTTTCGGGAAGGTCACTCGACATCATCAAGTCCGGGATCAGTGGGCACCAGCCGGCCCGCCGGTCAGGCCGGCCGACCCGTCAGTACATACCTGTATACCGCGCCGGGTTCAACGGGAACAGCGGGCTGGCGGAGGCGATCACCGGGATCGGGGTCGGCCATGTCATACCCTCCATCGCACGTTCGGGCACATTTCGTACGCCCCGCCGGGGGCCCGCCAGCCGGCAGACCGACAATCATAATCAAGACAGTACTGTCTTTTTTGGAGGGCGACTGGCTGCACCAGCCATGCCCCGCCAGTGCCGGCTGCCTTGGCCGGCATGCAAACCCACACCTGGCACCGTCGCTGGCCACAGCAGGGCCGGATTCTAAAATTTCTATTGTTTATCAGAATATTATCCGACAAAGCCGATTGTCGGCTCGCGCTCAGGATTCACAATGGCGCGCCAGGGGCATAGCACCGCCCTCCCCTGCACGCGGTCGGCACGCCCGCCTTGTCTCCACAGGCCGCTGTTTCCGAATTGACGTACAATACATCACTGTACTATAAAGCCATCATAACACGCCTGATCCAAAATACCCGCCGGTCCCGGCGGGCGTTGCAGGTGCGACATGCCGGGCGCCGGCGCCCTCCTTGTGAAAGGTTGTTCCATGGTCAAGGTCATCGACGGCCGGCGCCTCGCCGAAGGGCTGCGCCCGAACCTGCTGAGGCGCGGGCAGGCGGTTGCCGAACGGCGTGGCGCGCCACCGGGCCTTGCCGTCATCCTTGTCGGCAACGACCCGGCATCCGCCGTCTATGTCCGCAACAAGATCCGCGCCTGCGAAGCGGTGGGCATCCGGTCGGCCTGCCTGCGCTTTCCGGAAAGCATCGGCAATGCCGACCTGCTGGAAACCATCGCCAATCTCAATGCCGATCCGGGGATCGACGGTATCCTGGTCCAGCTTCCCCTGCCCGCGCATATCCGGCTTGATCAGGTGCTGGAAGCCATTTCGGTCCAGAAGGATGTGGACGGCTTCCATCTCTATAATGTCGGCGGACTGGTGACGGGAAACACGATCTTTTCCCCCTGCACGCCCTATGGTGTGGTCAAGCTGCTGGAAAGCGAAAACATCCCCATCGAAGGACAGAATGTCGTGGTCGTGGGGGCCAGCAACATTGTCGGCAAGCCCATGGCCCTGATGCTGATGGCGCGTGGTGCCACGGTGGCGATCTGCCATGCCAAGACGCGCGACCTGGCCCAGTTCACCATCCTGGCGGACATATTGGTGGTGGCGGCCGGCGTGCCCAACCTGATCATTGGGCAGATGGTGAAGACCGGTGCCGTCGTCATCGATGTCGGCATCAACCGGCTGGCCGACGGCTGCATCACCGGCGATGTCGATTTCAACGGGGTCTCGGCCAAGGCGTCGCGCATCACCCCCGTGCCGGGCGGTGTCGGCCCGATGACGGTGACGATGCTGCTTGAAAACACCATTGCATCGGCAGAGCGCGCCTTGGCCCATCAGCAATCGCATGCTGCACCCGATATACCACAATTCCAGCGGGCTTGATCGTCAGCCTTTATTGAACGATACAGTACAGCGCTGTATAATAAGGGTCGGAGGACCTGAGCTTGACCAGAAGATATTCCGCACTCTCGCTGCTGCGTGAAGGATTGAACGGCCAGCGCGGCTGGCAGCCGGCCTGGCGGGATGCCACGCCCAAGCCGCGCTATGACGCGATCGTCATCGGCGGGGGCGGGCATGGTCTCGCGACCGCCTACTATCTTGCCAAGAATCACGGCATCACCAATGTCGCCCTGCTGGAGCGGGGCTGGATCGGCGGGGGCAATACCGGCCGCAACACGACCATCATCCGGTCCAACTATTTCTATCCGCAGACCGCCACATTCTTTGAATTTTCGCTGAAGCTCTATGAGGGCCTGTCGCGGGACCTGAACTACAATATCATGTTCTCCCAGCGGGGCATGTGGATGCTGGGCCATGACCGGCATGGGATGGAGATGCTGCGCCGCTCCGCCAATGCCATGCGGCTGAATGGAATCGATGCGGAACTGCATGATGCCGCTTCGGTCCGGTCCAACATCCCAGGGCTGAATGAAAACCCGCACTTTCCCATCCTGGGCGGCCTGAACCAGCCGCGCGGCGGGTCAGCCCGGCATGATGCGGTGGCCTGGGGCTATGCCCGTGCCGCCTCCGCCCTGGGTGTCGACATCATCCAGAATTGCGACGTACAGGGCTTCCTGATCGAGAACGGCCAGGTGCGCGGGGTGGAAACCAGCCGCGGCACGATGCTGAGCGACACGGTCGGCATGGCGGTGGCGGGCCATTCCAGCGTGGTGGCGGCCAAGGCCGGCGTGCGGCTGCCGATCAGTTCCTATGCGCTGCAAGCCTTCGTTTCCGAACCGGTCAAACCCTGCCTTGACACGGTGATCCTGTCTCCGGCGACGGGTACCTATCTCAGCCAGTCCGACAAGGGCGAACTGGTCATCGGCGCGGGACTGGACCTTTATCTGTCCTATGCCCAGCGCGGCAACCTGCCCTGGATGGAACGGGCCGCGGCCGGCGTGGTCGAACTGTTCCCGGCCTTCTCCCGCATGCGCTTCCTGCGCCAGTGGGCCGGCATCGTCGATGTCGTCCATGACAGCACACCCATCATCGGCGCCACCGGCCTGGACGGCTTCTATGTCAATTGCGGCTGGGGCACGGGCGGGTTCAAGGCGATCCCGGCCGGCGGCTGGTGCCTGGCGCATGTCATGGCGACGGGCACACCACACCCGCTGGCCACCGCCTTCGGCCTGGACCGTTTCAAGACCGGTGCGCTGATCGACGAGGCCGCGGCCTCCGGCATCGCGCATTAGGGGGGATCAACATGCTTCTCATCACCTGTCCATATTGCGGTCCCCGTGCGGAAACGGAGTTCCGCTGCGGCGGCGAAGGGCACATCACCCGGCCGGGACCGCATGACGCCGTCACCGACGAGGCCTGGGCCGACTACCTGTTCTATCGCACCAACCCCAAGGGCGAACACCGGGAACGGTGGCTGCACAGCGCAGGCTGCGGGCGCTGGTTCAACCTGGCCCGCGACACGGTCACACATCGCATCACCGCCGTCTATCCGATGGGCGAAGCGTTGCCGGAAGGAACTGCGGCATGAGCGGCTGGCGCAGCACAAGACCCGGAACCACCGTCGACCAGCGGCGGCCCGTCACCTTCCGGTGGGCGGGCCGGTCCTACCAGGGCTATGAAGGCGATACGCTGGCCTCGGCCCTGCTGGCCAACGGCGTTTCCATCATCGGCCGCAGCTTCAAGTATCACCGCCCCCGCGGCCTGATCGCGGCGGGACTGGAGGAGCCGAATGGCATCGTCCAGCTTGAACAGGGGGCAGCCACCGTCCCCAACGTGAAGGCCACGCAGGTGGAGCTTTACGAGGGGCTGACGGCGACGCCCGTCAATGCCAGGCCCAGCGTCGAGTTCGACCTGATGGCGGTCAATGCGCTGTTCAAGCGCTTCATCCCCGCCGCGTTCTATTACAAGACCTTCTTCTGGCCCGGCTGGAGCCTGTTCGAACCCTCGATCCGCAAGGCGGCCGGCCTGGGCACGGCCCCCGCCCTGCCCGATCCGGACCGGTACGAGCATTGCTTCGCCCATGTCGATACGCTGGTGATCGGCTCCGGCGCGGCCGGGCTGGCCGCGGCCCTGGCGGCGACGGCCCAGCCCGGCAACCGGCGTGTCATGCTGGTGGAGGCGGATGCCGAGTTCGGCGGCGGCCTGCTGTCGGCAACCGGCACGGTGGAGGGGCTGCCTCCGCTGGAATGGCGCGATGCGGCGCTGGCCCGGCTGCGCGCCGCGCCGAACATCCGGCTGCTGAACCGGGCCATGGCCTTCGGCTTCTATGATCACGGGCTGGTCGCCCTGTGCGAACGGGTGAACGACCATCTGCCGCCAGCCGAGCGCACCGGCCCGCGCCAGCGTCTGTGGAAGGTGCGCTGTGGCAAGGTCATTCTGGCGACGGGTGCCTTTGAACGGCCGGTCCCCTTTTCGGGCAACGACCTGCCGGGCGTCATGCTGGCATCGGCGGCACAAACCTATGCCGTGCGCTATGGCGCGCTGCCCGGCCGCACCGCCGTCCTGTGTACCAACAATGACGGCGCCTACGAGGCCGCGTTCGCGCTGCATGACGCGGGATGCGACATCGCAGCCATCGTCGACAGCCGGACGGCACCGGGCACCGTCACCGCCGAGGCCGCCCGACGCGGCATCGAGGTGATCGCCGGTTCGGCCCCCGTCGCGGCCAAGGGCGGCCGCACGGTTCGCGGGCTGGAGGTGACGAGCCTGACCGGGAGGGACCGGCGCCACATCGCCTGCGATGCCATCCTGACATCCGATGGCTGGAACCCGGCCGTCCATCTGCATTCGCAGTCCGGTGGCACGCTGGCCTATGACGCGCGGCAGCAGGCCTTTCTGCCCAAGGACGCCGTACAGGATGCGGTCAGCGTCGGTGCCGCCGCCGGCATCCGGGACCTGGCCGCCGCCATCGCCGCGGCCCGGGCGACGGTCCGGGGCGAACCCGTGGCGGTGCCAGCCGCCCCCGCGGTCGGCCCCACCCGCCGCTTTGCCGACGGCGATATCAGCGCGCAGACGGCCTGGCTGGATTTCCAGAACGACGTGACCGTCGCCGACGTGCAGCTTGCCAGCCGGGAGAATTTCCGCTCGGTGGAGCACCTGAAGCGCTACACCACGCTCGGCATGGCCTCCGACCAGGGCAAGACCTCCAACGTGGCGGGCATCCAGGTGCTGTCCGGCCTGCTGGACCGCCCGCCACAGGCCATTGGCACGACGAAGTTCCGGCCGCCCTTCGACCCGGTGACGATCGGCGCCTTCGCCGGCCGCGCCGTGGGCGACGACCTGTCCCCCTTCCTTGTAACCCCGTCGCACGCGGCGCAGGTGGCACTTGGCGCCCGGATGGAGAATTACGGCGCCTGGCTGCGTCCAGCCTTCATCCCGCGCGACGGCGAAACGGAGGAACAGGCGATTGCGCGCGAAGTCGGCGCGGTGCGGCGGTCGGTCGGGCTGTTCGATGCCTCCACCCTGGGCAAGATCGAGGTGAAGGGGCCAGACGCCGCCGCGTTCCTGACCCGCATGTATGTGAACAATGTCCGGTCGCTGACGGTGGGCCAGGGGCGCTACGGCCTGATGCTGAACGAACATGGCATCGTGTACGATGATGGCGTCTTTGCCCGCATCGGGGAGGAACATTATCTGGTCGGCACGACCAGCGGCCACGCGGCCGCCATCACCGACATTTTCCAAGAATGGCTTCAATGTGAATGGCCGCACCTGCGCGTGGCGGTGGAGAATGTCACCACCGCCTGGGCCGTGATGAACGTTGCCGGACCACAGGCGCGTGCGGTGTTCCAGGCGGTCGGCACCGATATCGATCTGTCCGCCGAGGCTTTCCCGCACATGCACTATCGCGCGGGCACCGTAGGCGGCGTGCCGGCCCGCGTGCAGCGGGTCAGCTTCTCCGGCGAGCTGTCCTATGAGATCGCCGTGCCCTGGGGCTATGGGGCGGGCCTGTGGGATGCGCTGATGCAGGCCGGAAAGCCCCATGGCATCACCGCCTTCGGGGTCGAAGCGCTGATGGCGATGCGCATCGAGAAGGGGTTCCTGCATGTCGGTTCGGATACCGACGGCACGACCTATCCCCAGGATATCGGTTTCGGCCCCGTCATCGCCAAGAAGAGGGACGATTTCGTCGGCCGCCGGTCGACCCTGCGGCCCGATGCATTGCGGACCGACCGGCGCCAGCTTGTCGGGCTGGAAGTGGCCGATGACGGTGGCCCGCTGGCCGTGGGCGCCCATGTCCTGCCGGCCGGGGCGACAGCGGCAACCGGCACCCAGGGCTGGGTCACATCCAGCATCCATTCGCCCACGCTGGACCGGCCCATCGCCATGGGGCTGGTGGAACGCGGGCGTGACCGGATGGGTGATACGGTGCGCGTCTGGGATCTTGGCCAGTGGCGCACGGCCCGCATCGCCGATCCCCGTTTCTTCGATCCCGCAGGAGAGCGCACGCATGGCTGAGCAACCCGCAATCACGCTGCGCCGCACCGCGCCGGAGGCCTTGGAAACCGTCCGCCCGGACCTGTCCTTCCGCCTGGAAACGGATCTGGGCGTCGCCAAGCTGCGTATCGTCGGCAAGGATGCCGACGCGCGCTTTCAGGCGGTGACGGGCATGGTCCCGCCACCTTCCGGCCGGCTGGTGGCGGACCAGGGACTGAGCGTCGCCTGGCTGGCACCCGGTGAATGGCTGGTGACAGGACCGGAGGTGGCGGTTGCCGCCTGGGTGGCGCGGATCGGTGGCCAGACGGCCGGCGACCTGCTGGCGGTGGACCTGACGCATGCCCGCGCTTCGTTCTGCCTCGCCGGCACCGCCGCGCGGGCGGCACTGGCCGCCCATTGCCCCCTGGACTTGTGGCCCGACAGCTTTCCCGTCGATGCGGTAGCCCGGTCGCTGCTGGGTGATGCCGGCATGTTCATCGCACGCCTGTCCGACGGGCCGCATATGCCCCGTTTCCGGATCATCGTCGACCAGACGATGGCCCCCTATGCCGGGCGCCTGTTCGCCCGTGTCCAGCCCCGAGCCGGAGTTTTCCCGTGACCCGCAATCTTGTCCTGCGTTTTCGTTCCCCCGATCGTCCCGGCATCATCGCGACAGTCGCCCCGCTGCTGACCGCCCATGGCTGCGACATCCGCGCGGCGGAGGTCTATGGCGATCCCGATACGGGCCATTTCTTCAGCCGGATGGAACTGACCAGCCCCATCGGCCCCGACAGGCTGGCCGCGCTGATCGCCCCGGCCGCGGCCGACCTGTCGCTGGATTGCGACCTGAAGGATCTGGCCCGCAAGCAGAAGGTGCTGATCGCCGTTTCCAAATTCGGCCATTGCCTGGTCGACCTGATCCACAAGACCGAGATCGGACAGCTTCCCATCGAGATCGTGGGGGTCGTGTCCAACCATGAGACCATGCGCAAGCTGGTGGAATGGCACGGCCTGCCCTATCACCATCTGCCCATGGCCGACGGCAAGGCAGCGCAGGAAGCCCGGTTCCTGTCGATCATCGAGGAAAGCGGTGCCGAACTGACGGTGCTGGCCCGTTACATGCAAATCCTGTCGGACGAGTTCTCCACCAGCCTGGAGGGTCGCTGCATCAATATCCATCACAGCTTCCTGCCCAGCTTCAAGGGCGCCAAGCCCTATCACCAGGCCCATGCGCGCGGCGTCAAGATCATCGGTGCCACAGCCCATTTCGTGACGGCAGACCTGGATGAGGGGCCGATCATCGAACAGGATGTCCGGCGTGTCAGCCATTCCGTCACCGCCGACGAGATGGTAGCCATCGGCCGGGAGATCGAGGCATCGGTGTTGAGCCGCGCGGTGCGCTGGCATGCCGAGCACCGGATCTTCGCCAACGCCAGCAAGACCGTCGTGCTCTGACCACCCGTCACGCTCCGGATGGCCGCACAGCGCTGACAGTGGGGGGGACTGCCCCCCCGCAAGGCAACCCTGCCCCCTCGCAAGACAGGCATTGCGAGGGGGCAGGGTTTGCCATAGAAACGATAATAATAATCTGTCGCATCGCCTGGTCATGCCTGCCCCCTCGACGGCAAAGCAGGTCCGGAGAGGGAGCCTGTGACCGTCCGTGCCGCCCGATATCAAATCCGCATCGCTCTACAAGGCACATCGCGAGGCGCTGGTGGACTATGCCAACGGCATCGTGCGTGACCGGGCGCGGGCGGAAGATGTCGTGCAGGATGCGTGGGTGCGGATCGACGAGGTGGAGCGCCACCGTCCCCTGCAGGAGCCGCTGCGTTACTTCTACCGCATCGTCCGCAACCTGGCCCTGGATGGTTATCGCGCCCGGCAGCGGGAGATATCGAAGGGGACTGCCGATATCGGCATGCTGGCCGACAGCGTGGCCGCCGCGAACCCGTCGCCGGAGGCGGAAGCCGGCGCGCGGGCCGAATTGCGGCTGGTACTGGAAAGCCTGGATGAATTGCCCGACCGCACGCGCCGGGCCGTCATGCTGTACAAGTTCGACGGCCTGAAACTGCGCGAGGTGGCGGAGCGCATGGGCATATCCGTCGCCCTGGCCAACAAGCTCGTGCTTGACGGTGTGGCGCATTGTGCCCAAAGGCTGGCCCGCAAGTCATGATTTTCCATCTGGCGTGCGACAGGCGGCTGATGCGGGATATGTTTTGGAAAATCCGTCTGCTGGATCGTTTTCTCCACAGAGGCCCGCGGGAATGGAGACATTCCCCTGAAAGCGGCGGGCGGGAGGGCGCATGACTTCTTCTCCGGATGACGGGACCGGGCGAGACCAGGACGGGACCCTGCGGGACGCCATCCAATGGCATGTCCGCATGACGGAGGAGCCGGAAGACGATGCTTTGCGGCGGGCATTCCGGCACTGGCTGGCGTCCGATCCCGCCCATGCCGCCGCCTGGCAGCAGGCGGAAAGGGTCATGGGGCTTCTGGCACAGGGCAAGTCGGTTGCGTTCCTGCCCCCCCGCACCGCCCCCCCTTCTGCGCCGCGCGATGCCATATCACCCCGGCGCCGGCGGCGCCTGGGACTGGCCGCTGTCGCAGCCGCGGCACTTCTCGTCGTGGCAATGACACCACAGGCCGTCCTGCGCCTGCGGGCCGACCATGTCACGGGCACGGCCGAGCAGCAGGTTCTGGCGCTGGAGGATGGCAGCCGCATCCGCCTGGCACCCGGCAGCGCCGTGCGGGTGCGGTATGCCGGCGACAGACGCACCGTCGACCTGATGGCCGGGGAGGCGTTCTTCGAGGTTTCACGGAACCCGGACCGGCCCTTCACCGTGACCGCCGGGGCCGCCCATGTCACGGTGCTGGGCACCGGCTTCAACGTCCGGCTGGGCACGGGTGGCGCGGATGTCGCCGTCCGGCATGGCAGCGTACAGGTCGATCGCGATGGTGACACGGGTGGCGAAGCCGTTTCCACGACATTGGCCGCAGGCCAATGGGCCCGGCTGCCCTGGGCCGGACCAGCCGTCAGGGGTACGGGCGCCCCGGCCAATGTCGGTGCCTGGTCGGCGCAACGGCTGGTCGCGGTGGCACAGCCCCTGTCGGAAGTCATCGCCGACCTGCGCCGCTATTATCCGGGCGCCATCGTGCTGACCGACCCGGAACTGGGTGGGCGGATCGTCACCGGTTCCTATGATGTCCGCGACCCCGTCCGGGCCGTGGAGACCATAACCGGCCCGCTGGGCGGCAAGGTCCGGCGCGTCACACCCTGGCTGCTGGTTGTCTCTGCATCGTAATTTATTGATATGATGATGATTTTTTAGAACCTCTGCTCGCTATCGACTTTTTTTGTAAAAAGCTTCCGCTCCATCGTTGAGTTGGCAGACCTTAGGATTGCGACGCATTAGCATTCCAGGCAAGCTCAACGAGTGGAGACGGAACCGTGCGTATCGGGCAAAGGAATTCGGGACAACGGGCGCGCCGGTCGGCGATGACGGCATTCTGGATGGCGACGGCGGCCATGGGGCCGATACTGACCACCCTGCCGGCACAGGCACAGGCGGCCGCTGAAAGCCGGTTCGATATCCAGGCCCAGCCCCTGGCCGACGCCCTGCTGCTTTTCGCGACGCAATCGGGCTATCAGGTGGCCGCCGACGGCGCCGCCATCCAGGGTGTTCAGGGCAATGCGGTGCAGGGTGCCTTGCCGGCAGCCACAGCGCTGGGCCGGCTTCTGGCCGGCACGGGCTTCACCTTCCGGATGGAAGGCACGGTGGCGACCATCGACCGCGCCCCGCAGACGGCGGATGGCGCCATCCTGATGGGCCCGTTGCGTGTGGAAGGCGATGCGCTTCACGGCTTCGCCGTGCCGCGACAGGGGGAGATCGGCAGCCTGCCCGTCGAATATGCCGGGGGAGAGGTGGCGCGCGGCGGCAAGGTCGGGCTGCTGGGCAGCCGCGACATCATGGACACGCCCTTCAACGTCACGCACTACACGGCGCAGTATATCGACAACCAGCAGGCCCAGAACCTGGGCGACGTGCTGGCCGGCGACCCGTCGATCCGCAACACCTATTCCCGCGGGTCGGGCCGGGACGAGTTCAATGTCCGCGGCTTCACCCTGTTCAACTATGATGTCGCGTTCAACGGGCTCTATGGCATCTCCCCCCGCAATTCCAGCACCATGATCGGTGTGGAACGGGTGGAGGTGCTGCGTGGCCCCAACGCGCTGCTGAACGGCATGGCGCCGTCCGGCTCGGTGGGCGGGTCGGTGAACCTCGTGCCCAAGCGGGCCGGATCGGTGCCCATTACCCGCCTGACCGCCTCCCATATCAGCGACAGCCAATGGGGCCTGCACGCCGACCTCGGCCGGCGCTTCGGCGAGGCCGAACAGGTCGGCGTGCGCCTGAATGCGCTTTACCGCGATGGCGACACGGCACCCGCGCGCAGCAGCGAGGAATTGAAGGCCGCGACGCTGGGCCTGGATTATCAGGCGGAACGGTTCCGGCTGGAAGCGGATCTGAACTACCAGTATCGCCTGACCCATGCGCGCAGTGGCCTGCTGTTCCCGCCCGCCGCCGGCGTGGCCATCCCGAAGGCCCCCGACGCCGACGGCAATTTCTTTCCCGACTGGACCTATTGGAAGACCGATGAACGGTCGGGCGCCGTGCGGGGGGAGTTCGACATCACCCCGGACCTGACGCTTTTCGCGGCGGCCGGGGCGCGGGAATATGATTTCGAGAGCATCCAGACAAGCTGGCTGCTGCTGGATGCCGCCGGCTCCATCGGGGCGGTGCCGGCGCGTCTGGATGAATATATCAACACGACAACCGCGGAAGCGGGGCTGCGGGGGCGCTTCACGACGGGATCGCTGGTCCACAGCCCCGTGATCAGCGCCAGCCGGCTGGACCAGAAGTCGGGCCAGGCGCGGGTGCGCGGCACGACCATCTTCTCCAACCTGTACAATCCGGCCGGCAATCCGCTGCCGGCCCTGGCCGCCATCACCCATATCCCCAAGGTGGGCACGGCCGACATCACCAGCCTGGCCGTGGCCGATACCATCGCCACGGCGGGGGAGAATGTGCAACTGACGCTGGGCCTGCGTCATCAAAAGGTCGAAACGGCCAATTTCGATGCCGTCACGGGGGCCCGCACCTCCCATTACGACAAATCGGCCAACACCCCGGCCGTGGCGCTGGTGGTGAAGCCGTTGGAGCGCCTGTCGCTCTATGGCAATTATATCGAGGGGTTGAGCCAGGGGCCAACGGCACCGACGGCGGCCGTCAATGCCGGCGAGGTGTTCGCTCCCTTCATCACCAAACAATACGAGGTCGGCGCCAAGTATGATTTCGGTGATTTCGGCGGAACGGTCAGCCTGTTCCAGATCGACCGGCCCAGCTCCTATGTCGATCCCGTCAGCCTGCGCTTCGACGTGGATGGCAACCAGCGCAACCGTGGCCTGGAACTCAGCCTTTATGGCGCGCTGGGCGAGGATGTGCGCCTGCTGGGCGGTGCGGCCTTCACCCGGGGCAAGCTGACCCGCACGCAGGGCGGCGTCAATGACGGCAGGACTGCGCCCGCCGTGCCCAAGCGCCAGTTCAACCTTGCCGGCGAATGGGACGTGCCTTTCCTGGAGGCGCTGACCCTGACCAGCCGCGTGACCTACACCAGCCCGCAATTCGTGGATGTGGGCAATACACAGCGTCTGCCGGACTGGACCCGGTGGGACCTGGGGCTGCGCTATGCCGTGGATGCCGGCGGCACGCCGCTGACCCTGCGGGCCACGCTGGAAAATGTGCTGGACAAGGATTACTGGCAGTCGGCCGCGCGCGAGGGGCTGACGGTCGGTCCGCCGCGCACCGTCCTGGTATCCGTCACGGCCGATTTCTGATCCCGGTCATTGGTCAAGGGGAAACCGCCCGCATGGAAAGCCGTTTGCGACAGTCGCAGGCCCTGCTGCATACCTGGGCCGGGCTGTTGTTCGGCTGGCTGATGTTCATCATCTTCCTGTTCGGGACCGTGGCCTTCTTCACCCAGGAGATATCGGCCTGGATGCGGCCCGAACTGGGCCGGGGGGCGGTGACCGACACCGCCCTGGATAAAATCATGTCGTATCTGGCCGAGACCGCGCCCGGCGCCACGGCCTGGACCATCACCCTGCCGCCCCCGCGCGGTGGGGAACCGGTCCTGGCCGCCTGGCAGGGCGCGGCCCCGCCGGCGGCGGGATCGGGGGAAACGGCCTTCGATCCCGCCAGCGGGGACCGGATCATGGTGCGCGACACTCGCGGCGGCGGCTTCCCCTACAGCTTCCATTACAATCTGCATTACATGCCCTGGTGGCTGGCCCGCTATCTGGTCTGCATCGCGTCGGTGGCGATGCTGGTGGCGCTGGTCACCGGGGTGATCACCCATAAGAAAATCCTGGTCGATTTCTTCACCCTGCGGCCGGGCAGGGGCCAGCGCTCGTGGCTGGATGCCCATAATCTGACGGCCGTGCTGGCCCTGCCCTTCCATGTGATGATCACCTATACCGGTCTGGTCACCCTGCTGTTCACGCTGATGCCCTGGGCCGTGGCCGCCAATTTTCCCGATCCCGCCGCCTTCCGCGCCGCCCTGCGCCCGCCGCCGCCGCCGGCCCCGATGGGCGAGGCTGCCCCCCTGCTGCCCCTGCCCGACCTGATCCGGCGGTCCGGGGCGGCGTCGGGTGACCCCCTGCCCTATCGCATCACCATCCATCATCCCGGCGACGCGGCCGCCGTGGCAGCGGTCATTCCGCGCGTGGAACGCCTTGGCGACCGCTACGGCGCGCTGCTGCTGGACGCGGTCGATGGCCGGCCCCTGCACAGGCCACCGGCGGCAGGACCGGGCCTTGCCACCCATGGGGTGATGACGGACCTGCACGCCGCCCGCTTCGCCGATCCCCTGCTGCGCTGGCTCTACTTCCTGTCCGGGGTTGCGGGTACGGCGATGATCGCCACGGGCCTGGTCCTGTGGACCGTGAAGCGACGCGGGCGCCTGCCCGACCCGGCACAGCCACCGGCCGGCTTCCGCCTGGTCGAACGGCTGAACATCGCGGTGATGGCCGGCGCCCCCGCCGGCCTGGCCGTCTATTTCCTGGCCAACCGGCTGTTGCCGCCGGCGATGGCCGGCCGGGCGGAATGGGAAATCCATTGCCTGTTCTTGGCATGGGCCGTCCTGGCGGCCTGGACCCTCGCCCGCCCCCCCAGGCGCGCCTGGGTGGAGGGTTTGTCGGCCTGCGCCCTGCTGCTGGCGCTGGTGCCCCTGGTAAACGCCCTGACCACGTCACGCGGCCTGCTGCCCAGCCTGCTGACCGGCGACCGGGTCTTCGCTGCCTTCGACCTTTCCATGCTTGCCTTCGCAGCGGCCTTCGCAAGCGCGGCACGGCAGGCCGCCATCGCCAGGGGGACACGGAAACGGGGCCGCGGGACGGCAGCCGTACCCGGCCCCTGACGGGGGCCGGCGGGCCTTTCAAGCACCTCATCACCGGAGCGTTTTGTCCCGCCGACGACACCCCGACACATGGAAATGAAAAATATGCTATCTGACGGGGAGCAGGTGACAGGCGCCCGGCCCGCATTGGCCGGCGCCGCAGGGGACGAGCATGACGGTAAAAATCTATGCCGGCGAACGTATCCGCCGCCTTCGGGAGACGCGGGGCATCAGCCAGGCGCAGTTGGCGACCGAGGTCGGGCTGTCCACGTCCTATCTGAACCAGATCGAAAACAACCAGCGGCCGCTGTCTGCGGCGGCCGTGATCCGGCTGTCCACCTATTTCCAGGTCGAACCCAGCCATTTCGCCGATGACAGCGACACGCGCCTGGCCTCCGAACTGCGCGAGGTCCTTGGCGACCCGCTGTTCGGGGATGCCTCCGTCACGTTCGCGGGCATCCGTGATGCCGTGCGCGCCGCGCCGGCCATCATGGGATCGCTGCTGAAGCTCTATCGCGCCTATCAGGGGCTGGACGAGGAATACAAGGCGCTGGTCGACAAGGTCGGCGGCGGAGACAATGTGGCGGGACCCGCCGCCTTTCCCTATGACGAGGTGCGCGACTTCGTGCAGCAGCAGCGCAACCATTTCGAAACGCTGGACCATGCCGCCGAGGATCTGTTCGAAGGGGGGCACTTCTCCAAGGACCGGCTGCTGGAGCATCTGGCCCAGCACCTGGCCGACCGGCACGGCGTGACGATCCGGGTGTCGACCATGCTGGCCCGCCATGACGTGCTGTGGCGATATGATCCGGACGACAAGGAATTGCTGGTGTCCGAAGGCACACCGCGCGAAAGCCGGACCTTCTTCGCTGCCCACCAGATCGCGCTGCTGGATTATGGGGTGGAGATCGAACGGCTGGTGGCCGAGGCGGGACTGTCCAGCATCGAGGCACGGTCGATCCTGCGTGTCGGCCTGGCCAACTATTTCGCGGGCGCCCTGATCCTGCCCTACAAGCGGTTCCTGACGGAAGCGCAGCGCATGCGGCACGACATCGACCGCCTGTCGGCCCATTTCAATGTCAGCTTCGAACAGGTATGCCACCGCCTGTCCACCATGCAGCGGCCGGGCATGCCGGGCGTGCCCTTCTATTTCGTGAAGGTGGACATGGCCGGCAACATTGCCAAGCGTTCCAGCGCCACACGGTTCCAGTTCGCCCGCTTCGGCGGGGCCTGCCCCTTGTGGAACGTGCATCAGGCCTTCGCCCAGCCCGGCCGCATCCTGGTGCAGCAGGCGCGGATGCCCGACGGGGCGACTTATCTGTGCATCGCGCGCACGGTGGTCAGCCGCGGCAACTCCTATCTTTCCCGCCCGCGTGAGGCAGCAGTGGGCCTGGGCTGTGAAATCGCCTATGCCGACCAGCTCGTCTATTCCGCCGGCCTGGACCTGCGTGATGCCGACGCGGCCGTTCCCATCGGATCGAACTGCAAGGTCTGCGACCGCGAGGACTGCCGTCACCGGGCCTTTCCGCCCATTGGCCGCGCCCTGCGCGTGGATGCGCACGAAAGACGGGTTGTGCCCTACAGCGTCACATGACGCGACCGGCGGTACGCGGCCCCTGAACATCGCCGGAGGGGTCGCTCCGCCGGGGGAAACAGGCACGGCCGGATCAAACTAATCCTTGCGGCTTTCGATATCATTAATATGATAAAACGATCGTCCAAGAAGGAGAAGAAGCGACGTGCTTACACGACAGTTGGAAAAATCCGCGACGGGTCCCTGGCTTGACGGGAAGGTTGCGGCCACAGGGCGCGGCGGCCGCCGGTCCCTGGCCCTGCTGATGGCGGTGCCGCTGCTGACCGCAGGACTATGCCTGACGGCGCCATCCGCCGGCGCGCAAACGGAAACGGCCAGCGACAGCGCCCGTTTCACGAACCCCCTGCTGCCGTCCGGACCGGACCCCTGGATCACCCAGGTGGATGGCGTCTATTATTATATGCACACACTTGGCAAGGAAATCGCCCTGTGGCGGACAGACAATATCGCCAATCTTGCCAAGGCAGAAAAGGCCGTGATCTGGACTCCGCCAAAGAAAGGCCCCAACGCCCATTCCATCTGGGCGCCGGAACTGCACCGGCTGGACGGGAAATGGTATCTTTATTACTCTGCCACCGCCAGCGGTCACAAGGATGACGCCCACCGGGCTGTCTTCGTTCTTGAGAATACCGGTCCGGACCCGATGAAAGGGAACTGGGTGGATCGCGGCCGCATCAATACCGCCCTTCCGGGGATCGACGGCTCCGTCTTCGATCATGGCGGCAAACGGTATTTCGTCTATTCCCCCTATGTGGGACCGACCAGCGGGCTGGCCATCGCGGAGATGGAGAACCCCTGGACGCTGAAGGGCAAGGAAAGCATCCTGACCCAGGCCGACCAGCCCTGGGAACAGAAGGGCGGCCGACAGATCGTTGAGGGACCGGAATTCCTGCTGGGACCCAAGGGCGACCTGTTCATCGTCTATTCCGCCAGCGCCTGCTGGTCGGATGATTACGCGCTGGGGTTGCTGCACGCAGCGCCGGGTGCCGACCCGCTGGACCCCGCGGCCTGGACCAAGTCCGCACAACCCGTGTTCCGCAGCGCCAACGGTGTCTATGCCACGGGCCATAACGGCTTCTTCATGTCGCCGGACGGCAAGGAGCACTGGATCATCTACCACGCCAATCCCGGCCCCGGAATGAAATGCACGCCCAAGCGCGCCCCCCACATGCAGCGCTTCGACTGGACCGAGGAGGGCTGGCCCCGGTTCGGTGAGCCGGTGGGCGCCGGTACCCCCCTGCCCGTACCGTCGGGCAGCAGATAACCCAATCCGGAACGGCAAGGGCCGCGGGGTTTCCCCGCGGCCCACATCCCCGATCGGGGCAGCCATGAAATGAAAGCCCGCGGTAAGGAGGACATATCGCAGGTTGGTGGGGCAGGTTGGTGGGCACTCCCACGGGCCCCGTCATTGCCGGGGCCCGTGGTCCGCCGCATCAGAAATTGAAGCGCATCCCCGCCCGGTACACGGTTTCAAGGAAGCGCGTCTGGAAACGATAGGCATCGCCCTGTTCATTGAACTGGCGATGGTTCTTGGCCGCCGTTCCCAGGATGTTGGACACATTGAAGGAGAAGGAGACATTTTCTGTCGGCGTCACGGTCGTCGCCAGATCCAGCGTTCCGCGCCCATCCTCGATCAATGGCAGCACCGGCCCCAGGCCGCCAATGCCGGGATCGTTCAGCCGCTGATAGTTCACGATGAAGTTTGAACGGTGATTGTAGGCGACGCGAACCGAAAGCACCTTGGTCTCGTAGAAGCCGACGAGGTTGTAGGTGTGGTTGGAAACGCCGGCGATCTTCTGCTGACCGGGCAGGAACTGCGCCAGTTCCGCCGGCAGTTCGGACGAATGGTCGATATAGGTGTAGTTGGCCTGCGTTCCGAAATTATGCAGCCAGCCGGGTATCCAGTCGGCATCGAACAATGTCGTGAAGCCGGTTTCGATCCCCTGCATCCGGCCCTTGCCGCCATTGTCCGGCCGCGTGATGCGCAGGCGACGGAACTGGGCGTCGTCCACCTCCACGGTGTAGGTGGAGATGAAGCCCTTCACGTCGCGCCGGAACAGCCCGAAGGTCACCGACGTCGATCGCGACGGATAATATTCGAAGGACATGTCGTAGTTGGACGAGGTGATGGGGTCGAGATCGGCATTGCCGCCCGACGCCGTGCGCACGCAGCCTGGATTGTCCGGGCCGTTCTCCGGCAGGGCCGGATCCTCGATACAGATGGTCGGCGGCAGACCGATGGTCAGCGTCGGGTTGAGATTGCCGAAGCTGGGCCGCGTGCGCGTCTTGGTGAAGGCCGTGCGGACCTGAAAATCATCGAACGGACGCAGCCGCGCGCTGATATTGGGCAGGATGTCGGTATAGCCGTTCTTGCGCGAAATCGGGGTCGTCACCACGGTCTGGCCGCCCGCGGGATTGAGTATCGTTTCCCGCGCAAAGCCGTTGATCCGGTCTTCCGTGCGCACAGCGCGCACACCGACGACACCATCGACGGGGAAACCCGCATCGAAGGAATATCGCGCCTGGATGTAACCGGCATAATCCTTCTCGTTGCTGAGATAGGTGGGATCGGCGAAGCCCGGCGTCGGCAGGCGCGCAAGGCCGCGCAGATAGTCCATCTGGTCCACGAGCGAGGCGCGCGTGGGCACCAGGAAGGTCTTCAGGGAATCGGCCTTGTCATTGCGGAAACCGGCCTTCGCCTGTTCGAACTGAAGGGGCAGGATCGAGTAGAGCGAGCCGGGCTGCGCGATATTGTTCTGGTTGTAGTTGTAGGCAAAGGCATCATGGTCGCTGAAGCGGATACCAGCCTGCAAAGTATCCAGAAACGGGCTATAAATCTGGTATTCACCATCCAGCCGGGCCTGCATGCCCTTGCGGCCGGAACGCGACCCCGTCTCCGCCAGGCCGACCATGCGGTAATTGGCCGGCGCCGTCATGTCGAAATTGGACAGCAACACGGTGCCGCCGCCCGCACCCTTGTCCGTATCGAAGTCGAACTGTTTCAGCGGGGCGCCTTGCAGCGTGAAATTGAAGCCCGTGGTCAGGATCGTGTAGGTCGATTTGGTATAGGCGACGTCACCGGAAAGCTTCAGGTCGTCATGCTTCCATTTGAAGCCGCCGCCACCCTGATAGGTGTTGGTGTCGGTCTTGACCACGTTCTGCGTGCCCGTTGGAAAGGCGCCGCCCGTGGCATCCATGCTCTTGACCAGGTTGGTGCCCGGAAAGAACTCGATATTCGACAATTGCGCGGCCGGCCCGACCGTGACCTGCAGGTTCCGGCCCTGGCCCCTGTTGCGGAACCCCTGATAGATGCCGTCCACATAGACCTCAAGGTCGCTATGGGGGCGCCATTGCAGGGCGAAATTGGCCGACGGCCGTTCCCGGCTGGCAACGGCATAATTCACATTGACGAAATCGGGATGGCGGATCGGTTCGGACGTACCGGCGATCACGCGGCGGGCGATGGTCTGGGCATTGGCACGGGTTGAATCGACATAGCTGGCCGACGCATAGGAGCCGTTCACCAGAAAACCGATCTCCCCGATGCCCGTGTTCCAGCGCTTGCTGATCAGCAGGTTCCCTTCAACATCCGTTTCCCGCGACTGGTGCAGCCGCACGCCGGCAATGCCGCCGAACACGCGGTCGCGCTTGAAATCGAGCGGCTTGCGGGAGCGCACATCGACCAGGCCGGCGATACCGGGCTCGACCAGTTCGGCCGTGGAGGATTTATAGACATCAAGGCGGGAGATGCTGCCCGACGGAAAGATCTGCAGGTTCATCGTCCGGCCATCAGCGATGAAGATGTCACGGCCATTGAAGGTCGTGGTGAAATCCGGCAGACCGCGGATGCGCACGCCGGACGCCTCGCCCTGGGCCCGCTCGACCTGCAGGCCGGTGATACGGGATGCCGATTCCGCCGCCGTGATGTCCGGCAGCTTGCCGATATCCTCAGCAACGATGGAATCCACGATCTGATCGGAATTCTGCTTGATCGACTGCGCGCTTTCCAGACTGCGCCGGATGCCGGTCACAACCACTTCCTGGAACACTGTCCCCTGCGAGGCTTCCGCGTCGGGATCGGCCTCCGCGGCGCTGGTCGTCCCCCTCGTCTCCTGCGCACCCACGGGCATCGCCGCGCACAATGCAACGGCCGAGACCGTGACCAGATATCCAAGGCGCATCTTCGTCTCCCTTGTCACAGGCCCCCTTCCCCGGAAGCCCCTTTCTCACACACTGCCGAACTAACAAATGCCTGTACGCTCATCAATCATATAAATAGGTCCAATATGATAATTTGAAGCGTAAGCACGCTGGACAGCAATGCCCCCTTCGCATTGCGTTGATGGGCCCCGGTTTGTCTTGGGGAAAGCGGAACAGGCGCATCGCCGTTTCCGCCCCCGACACGCGGGTCACCCTGGCATTCCTCCGCCCTTCCCGATGAGGACCCGATGCCCCCCATCAGAGGCAATGAACCGCGGGGCGTTTGTATCGGCGCCCCTTGCGGGGCCGGCTCGGGGTACCGACCCCAGGGGCCAGAGCGGTGAATGCCCTGATCCCGGCTTTCATCACTGCCCGCCGGGATCAGGGCCGGACGGTTCAATCATCCTCGCCTTGCATCGGGCCCCGCTCGACGCGGGGCTGGACCGGAATACGGCCGGTATCGCCCTGCGCCTTGCGCCAGCGATCAAGCCTGGTGCGCAGTTCTTTCAACTGCTTGGCGTGGCGTGGGTCCGCGGCCAGGTTCACCTGCTCGTCCGGATCGGCCTGAAGGTCGTACAATTCCTCCGCCGGGCGCTTGTAATAGGCATCAACGATCGCCTTGGCCGCCGGGTCCCGCTCCGCCGCTTCCCGCCAGGACGGGAAATAGACGCCGGAATCCGTGCGCGCCACCTTCAGGTCGATATGGGTGGTGTGCAGCGTGTCGGGCAGCAGGTTCTGGATGTATTTCCAGCGTTCCGTGCGGATGCTGCGCATGGGATAGGTGTTGATGCGACCGTCATTATTGTGGGTCGTGTAAATCTCCGGCCGGCCCGCCGGCCCGCTGCCGACACCGAACAGGCTGGAGAACGAAACCCCGTCGATCCCCTCGGGCTGCCTGCCGCCGGCCAGTTGCACCAGCGTGGGCAGGATATCGACCCAACTGACCATGGCATTCGTCCGGGTTCCCGCCTGCACCCGGCCGTTCCAGCGCACGACCATCGGCACGCGCGTGCCCGTATCATACAGGTTCCACTTCCCGAACGGCCATTGCGTCCCGTGATCCGCCGAATAAAGGACGAAGGTTTCCGGTCCCAGAATGCTGTCCACCGCATCCATCGTGGTGGCCAGGTCCTGGTCCATGCGCGTCACGGCGGCATAGAACCGGGCCCGCGCCTCGCGCGTTTCCGGCGTGTCCACCGTCTTGGGCGGCAGCGTGATGGCGTCGGGTGCGTAACCCTCGGTGGTGCGGGGCCAGGGCACATGCGGCCAGTTGCTGCCGACGAACAGTGCCAGCGGCCGCTTGTCCTTGCGCGCCTTCAGCCATTCGGCCGCGGCGGCAATGCCCTTATGGTCGTGGAACGTATCGTTGGCGTAGTAGTCGAACCCATAGGTACCCGTATGCTGGTAATGCGCGACCTTGCCGAAGGCGACGACCTGATAGCCCTGCTCCTGCAGGAAGGAGGGAAGCTTGCGGACCACGGCGCTGGTCCGGTCATGGTTCGCCTCCGCCCCGTTGCGGGCGGGCATCATGCCGGTCAACAATGCGGCACGGCTCGGCGCGCAGGTCGGGGAAGCCACGAAGGCCCGGTCGAACGTCATGCCCTGCGACGCCAGCCGGTCCAGCGCCGGCGTGCGCACATTGCGGTCACCGCTGATCGAGACGTCATTATAGCTGATATCATCGGCCAGGAAGACGACGATGTTGGGACGGGCGGGCGGCTCTGCCGCCACCGCGGCCCGGCCCGCGAAGGGGGCCGCAAGGGTCAGGGAAAGGGCCGCCGAGGCCAGCAGCAGCTTACGGCGAGAAAGATTGGACATTATCAGTCTCCGCGACTTGGTTGGGCGGTTTGCCGGAACCGCCTTGTCAGAACTCGAAAGGCTGGACGATCCGCCGGTCGGCGATCATGAAGGCATCGGCCACGAACTGGAGCGGGCGCAGGTCGACATCGCTCTGCCGGCTGCGCACCAGTTCGGCAAAGCGGCTGTAGAGACGCGGATATTCCTGGTTCTCGCCGCTTATCGGTATCTCGCCGGGCAATTCCAGGACGCTGCCGCCCATACCCAGGCGCAGCATGCCCGCATCGGTATCCACCTCGATATCCCAGGTCTGCTGCCCGGTCTGCAGGAAATCCAGCCGGGCATCACCGGTGGCGTCGCCGGTCCGGAAACGGATCTGGGCCGCGATGGGGCTGGCGCGGTTCGACGGCACCTCCAGCACCGCATCCAGGACGGTCAGCGGCGACGGCAGGATGCGGGTGGCGATGGACAGCGCATTGATCCCGGGATCGAACACGCCGAAACCACCGGCCGCCAATATCCAGTCCTGGCCGGGATGCCACTGGCGGATATTCTCCATCCAGCGGATGCGTACGGCGTCGATCCGCCGTCCGGCAAGCCAGTCACGCGCCGCATCGATCTCCGCCGCCTCGCGGGAATGCCAGGTGGTGAACAGCACCGTCCCCTGCCGGCGCGCCTCCTGCGCCAGCGCCTCCACCTCCGACACGGTGGCGGCCGGCGGCTTCTCCAGCATCAGGTCCCTGCCGGCCCGGATCACGTCCAGCGCCTGCTCAAACCGCCCGGCGGGCGGGGTGCAGAGCGATACGGCCCGGATATCGGGACGCGCCGCCAGCATTGCCGCAACCGTGCTGTGGCTCTCCACACCTTCCACCCGGCCATGGCGGCTGGCCGTGGCGGCCAGGTCGAAATCGCCACTGTTTGCCAGGGCCGGCACGTGCTGGTCCCGTGCGATTTTGCCGATCCCGACAAGTCCAAGTCTGATCATCTGGTCCGGAACCTCTATTATAAGATATATCAGCATCTACCCCAGAACCGGGGCTATCTTCAACGCGCGACCCGGCGGGGCCGGTGCCGCCAGCAGGCCGGCCGCTATTCGATCACCGCATAGGGCCGGTCGATCCTGTCGGCGCCGCCCCAGTTCTGGCGTTTGCGCCCCTTCAGATGACGGTCATATTCAGGGCGCCACGGATCGACAAAGCTTTGCGCGGCCCAGTCGTCCCATTGCCGGGCCATCGCACGGACAAGGTCCGGCCGGCTTGCCGACAGGTCGTGCATTTCCGCCCGGTCGGTCGACATGTCGAACAATTGCCAGGGTTGCTCGAAGCGGGCCACCAGCTTCCATTTGCCGTCCCGGACGGCGCGATTGCCCTCATGCTCCCAGAAGAGGGGCTTGTCACGCGCCAGCGCCTCGCCATGGAATGCGGGAAGCATGGAACGGCCCTGCATCGGAAGGATCGCGTGACCATTATGGCGGGCGGGATAGGTGGCGCCGCTGATCTCCACCACGGTCGGCATCACATCGATCAGATGACCCGGCGCATCGACCAGGGTGCCACGGAGCGCGGGGTCGATCCCATCCGGCCAATGGGCGATCAGCGGCGTGGCGATCCCGCCCTCTTCCGTGAAATGCTTGAAATACTGGAAGGGCGTGTTCTGCAAGGTGGCCCAGTTCATGCCGGCCCAGACCACGCTGTCCGGTCCGCCGGGCTTACCCTTGCCGGACAGGCGGCCATCGGGCCCGCTCTCCGCATTGCCGCCATTGTCGCACATGAAAAGGATCAGGGTATTGTCCAGTTCGCCGGCCTGTTCAAGCCGGTCCACCAGCGTGCCGATGGCGTGGTCGACGCGGGCGATCACAGCAGCATAGACGGCCATGATCGTATCGAACCGCTCCTTGTCCGCATCGGTCAGCCTGTCCCAATCATAGCTGTTCGGCAATGGTGGCGGCAGTTCGGCGTTGGCGGGAATGATGCCCAGCGTCTTCTGCCGCTCAAAACGGGCGCGGCGCAGGGCATCCCAGCCTTCCCGGTACCGGCCCTTGAACTTGACCACATCGGCCGCCGGCGCCATCAGCGGGAAATGCGCGGCCGTGAAGGGCATGTAAAGGAAGAAGGGCTTTCCCTCCGCCTGGGCCTGGGTGATGAAACGGGCCTGCCAATCGACATACATGTCGGAGGAATACCAGTCGCCCTCCCCCACCTCGGGGGCGTTGGCGGGCACCCTGCGCCCGTCGATATAGACCCATTGCGCGATGGGCTGCGACTGCTCCGGATAATAAAGCTCCCCGAACGGCGTGGCCAGCGACCGGTCGAAGCCACGCTGCCACGGCCCGACCCCGCGCGACATGCCGACATGCCATTTGCCGGCCATCGCCGTAAAATAGCCGGCGGGTTTCAGCACTTCCGCCAGCGTGACGACACGGTCGGTCAACCGGCTGCGCAGCCCCTGCGCGCCGGGCACGTCCACCCCTTCAAGATGGCCAAGCCCCGCCTGATGCGGATAGGTGCCGGTCAGCAGCGATGCCCGCGACGGGCTGCAGCGTGCGCTGTTATAGAACTGGGTGAAGGCCAGGCCGTTCCTGGCCAGCGCATCGATGCGCGGTGTCGGGATCTCCCCGCCGAAGGCGCCGACATCGGAAAAGCCGACATCATCCAGCAGGATGACCACGACGTTCGGGCGGGATGCGGCCGGCGTGTCGGCGGCCATTGCGTCGGCGGCCATTGCCGTGCCCATCCCCGTCGCAAAGGCGACAACCATGCAACTGACACCCGCCAGCAACCGGGCAATGCGATGCGCTTTCACCGGACCCGTTCTCCTCCCCCTGGGTTTTCCCCGTCATGGCCTGTGACCGGCCTTTGCCGCCCCACCGTAGCATAGGTCGGCCTTCTGGCAATATTGATAATATCAATAATATTTGGTCGGATCGTTTCCGCAACAGGAAAGAAAAGGGAAGCCGGCTCCTCCGCCGGGCAATGCCGCCCCTGGCTTTAGCCGTTTTACCGGGCAACCGCGCCCGGTCGGAAAGGCTGGAGGTGGAAAGGCGTTGAAGCACAGCACCCTTCAATATATCGTATTTATATTCACACAAAGCGGCAGAAGGTCGCTTACAGGGACAGGAAAGGACAGGCAGTGCGGAAAATTCTGCTCTTGGCGGGTGCCGCGGCACTCTTCCATCTGGCGACGGCCCCGGTATCGGCCCAGCCCGCCACGGCAAAGCCCGGCACGGCGGTAGCCAGCGACGGTGCCTATGTGGGGCCGATCATGACCAGATGGGGCCGGGAGGTGACGGCGGAAAACGCCTGGCGCAGCTATCCCCGCCCCCAGATGGCCCGCGAACAGTGGCAGAACCTGAACGGCATGTGGGATTACGCCATCACCAAGGCCAGCGCGCCGCAGCCCGACCGGATGGATGGCCGTATCCTTGTGCCCTTCGCCGTGGAATCGAAACTGTCGGGCGTTGCGCGCAAATTGCTGCCCGACGACAGGCTGTGGTACCGGCGCGACTTCACGGTGCCGGCCGACTGGTCCGGCAAGCGGACATTGCTGCATTTCGGGGCCGTGGATTTCGAGGCCACGGTCTGGGTCAATGACAGGCTGGTCGGCAGCCATCGCGGCGGGTCCAATCCGTTCAGCTTCGACGTGACCCCCTATCTGCGTGACGGGGCGAACAGCCTGTCCGTCCTGGTCGCCGACCCCACCTCGGCCGGAGACCAGCCACGCGGCAAGCAGGTGCTGGACCCGCGGGGCATCTGGTACACGGCCGTCAGCGGCATCTGGCAGACCGTCTGGCTGGAACCGGTTCCCGACCTGCACATCACCGAGGTGCGCGCCACCCCCGATATCGACCGCGGCATCGTGGCCGTTGATGTGGCATTGAGCGGTCCGGCCAGGCCTATCGACGCCGTCCGCCTGACCGTGCGCAGCGGCGGCAAAACCGTGGCCTCCACCCTGATCCGGGGCAACCGCAGGGCGGAACTGGCCATCCCGGATGCCAGGCTCTGGTCGCCCGACAATCCCTTCCTCTACGACCTCACCGCCGAGCTGGTGCAGGTACCCAACCCGACAGCGGGGGCCGAGCGGCCCGAACGGCAATTGCCCTCGCATTCAGCCCGGGAAGCGGCGACCTATGCCGCCCTGACGCCGGCCGCCGGGGCGGGCGACAGGGTCGAAAGCTATTTCGGGATGCGCAAGATATCGGTCGGGAAGGACCCGTCCACGGGCCATCCCGCCCTGTTGCTGAACAACAAGCCCCTGTTCCACAATGGCGTCCTGGATCAGGGCTGGTGGCCGGACGGCCTGCTGACCCCGCCTTCGGAGGAGGCCGCCAGAAGCGACATGGTCTTCCTGAAGAAGGCCGGCTTCAACATGCTGCGCAAGCATATCAAGGTTGAACCGGCCCGCTATTATTATGATGCCGACCGGCTGGGCATGCTGATCTGGCAGGACCTGCCTTCGGGCGGCTTCGCGGATCAGGCCGTGCGGCGGGAAAGCGACCGCGAGGCGGTCTTCACCTCGCAGGCCATGGCGCAATACCAGTTGGAAGCCGCGAACATCGTTGGCGCCCTGCGCGCCTTCCCGTCGATCGTCATGTGGGTCACCAACAACGAAGGCTGGGGCCAGTATGATGCCCGCACCGTTGCCACCCTGGTCCATAATATGGACCCCAGCCGCATCATCAATGCCACCAGCGGCTGGCTGGACACGGCGGGCGATGTATCGCAGGTGTACGACATCCACACTTACGAGGAAGTGCCGCTGGTGCCCGAGGCCAGCGGTGGCCGGGTGCGGGTGATCGGCGAATATGGCGGCGTCGGGCTGGCCAAGCGGGGCCATCTCTGGTTCCCCGACCGCGACCTGCGCATCTATCAGATCGCCAAGGACCAGACAGACTACGAAGCGCGCTATCGCACCAAATTCGACGAGATCGTGCGGCAATATCGCAAGGAGGGCCTGGCCGCCGCGGTCTATACCCAGACCACGGACGTCGAAAGCGAGTTGAACGGCCTGTTGACCTATGACCGGGCGGTGGAAAAACTGACCCCCGCCACGCTGAAGTCCATGGCGGACCCGCTTTATACCCCGCGCTGACAGCCGGG